>CAVPTN010000008.1:0-210349 GCA_963708755.1 uncultured Acidobacteriaceae bacterium | reverse complement strand
ACATTGGAGGCAGCTGCCCCCAAAATAGCCATTCTTAGGAACGGTCGGCACGTCCAGGCAGTTGTGTGAAGCGATGTGTTCGAAACGGCAGCTGGATTCAACGCAGCGTTTGAAACCAAAACAGTGACGCAGGAGCAGAAGGGGCGCAGCAGAACGGCAAGAAATCTCACGTTCGATATAACCTCGGGGAACCGGAACTTAGAGCTCAACACATGAAGCAACTCAAAAGACGAGTAGTGGTCGATTGAAGACAAGATAAAAACTACACAGTTCACGGAAGGTAGCAAAGAGTCTGCGAACGATTTCTCAATAAAAGTTGAATGGATGCAGAGGAAGGGTGCCCCATATCTCGATTTTGAGATGTGGGCATTCGCGCAAAGCGCGAACCGCCTTTTTGTCCTTAGCAAAGACACTTTCATTTTGATTTATGAGATAACCAAATTAACCCAACCGCTTAGGAATATGCTATTCTCCTCCTGTGCCGACCGTCCTGAGAATTGGCAACCTTCGCGATAGTTATCTACCCGAACGACCACCGGCCAGCACATGTCCACATCATTGGTCCAGGGCCTGAAGCTGATCTTCTATCTGAACTGTCCTACCGGTCCGGTTAGTCTCCGCGAAAACGACGGCTTCTCCATTCGCGAGCTCAACCGCATCGCACTGGTCCTGAACCAGCATGTCGTGGAGTTATGCGCCGCATGGAAGGAGATACATGACCATCACTAGTCAGGAATTCAAACAGGCGAACGCCCGAGCAAAGACCCTCAAGGCCAGTACCCCCGCCGCGACCTCTGCCCGCTTCGATCGCAAATCGGGAAACATCATCGTCACGCTCTCCTCCGGCGTCGGCATCTTCTTCTCCCCGAAGGACGCACAGGGTCTCGAAGACGGCACTCCAGCACAACTGAGCCAGATAGAAATCACCCCATCCGGCTTCGGTCTACACTTCCCCAAAGCTCGACGCCGATCTCTACCTCCCGGCAATCCTCGAAGGCTTCCTCGGCTCACGCAAGTGGATGGCCTCCCGCCTCGGAGCAGCCGGTGGCTCCTCCAGAAGCAAACCCAAAGCAGCAGCCGCCCGCGCCAACGGCTCCCTCGGCGGACGCCCCCGAAAGCTCGCTACATCGCGCTAATTGATCCCCACCTCTGCAACGACCGGACGGCGGGTGGCCCACCCTTAGTTTTATTAATTCAACCAATCACAAATGATCGGGTGCCCCATCCTTCGCGCACTTTGCGAAGGGTGGGAGTGTAATCAGTTCAGAACTCCAAGCTCATCAATTTCCCGCAGCCCATCATCTCTGATTCTCATCCAGGATCGCTTTTCGGCCGTAGTAGCTGATCAGATAGAACGCAACTCCGAAAGAGATAATGTCCTTGAAGAGAAACAGGCCGAGATTATTCATGTAGTGGATGCCGTTCACCACGACAGTGTCATCCGGAGTCGTGATCAACATGCTGCTCGTGGTGAAGAACATGCCGACGAGAATGATCCCGCCCACAATGCCTGCCTTAGGTTTGAAGTAGCCAATGATCAGTAGGATTGCTGCTGCCCATTCAGTGAGCCCGATCATATCCCCCAGACGATATGGTCCAAGGGCCTTCAACTGCAAGCTGGTCAGTGGGCTGTTACTGAGCAGCGGCATGATGCCCTCCGCGCCGGGTGCTGTCATCTTGAACTTGCCTGCCCACAGCAGCATCACGATCATTCCAATGCTGCAAATAAGGAAAGGGATATTTCGATCTGCAACGAACGCCGCAATCTTCGTTAGAACACTCTTCGCCTGCAGTCCGTTACCTGTGTTCGCCCGAGATCCGCGCACGCCATCGCCCGTCGGTTCAATCATAAAAAACTCCTCCATGAGATGATCCACTTCGCCATCCCATCGCGCAAGGTGGCCCATGTTCCGAGCTTGACGACGCGGGCGCCATGCGCGAACCGTCTTCAAGGTTCTTCGCACCTCGCTTTTCCCGGCAAAAAACCTTGTCAAGCCCCCGATCGAACGAAACCCGCGCCAATCCAGCAGATTCGCGTGGCGTATGAGTTCCTCTCCATCCGCTAAAATAGAACTAGACTCGAAAAAAGCCCCGGCCAATAGCAGGGGCTTTTGCGTTTAACAATTTAAGTCCTTTAGAAACAAATTTTTACCGATAACCCTTTTATTCGCTGATATTTAGCGAGGCCTGTTTTGCTATCTATATACAAACACGAAGCTTACAGAGGGGTACCCCTGGGGGGCCACAACCCGGCAGTATGAGAAAGCGAGATACGGCAGCGACGAAGACGACGGGCACGTATCGGTCACATAGTCAGAACCACGCGGAACTCGGCGTGGCCGCTCATCATCCGCGCATAAGCCTCGGCCGCTCTTTCGAGCGGATACGTTTCAATCATGGGACGCACGCCAGTCAGTTCGGCGAAGCGCAGCGTATCCTCGGAGTCCGTCGGTATTCCCGAGGCCCAGCCTTGAATCGTTCGAGCTTCCAGTGATGAGTTGTATCGGTGTGACCTCGATGGGGTCGAAGGATGCGCCAATCACCACCAGCTTGCCATTCGGTCCCAGGCCATTGATCAACTCGGACATCGCCTTCGAACTCGGAGCTGTCGCCAGAATCACCCTTGCCCCGCCAAGCTTCTGCAACTCCTCGGCAGCATTCGTCGCTTTGCTGTCGATGTACACATTTGCTCCGAGCTTCTTCGCGAGCGCCGCGTTCTCCGGCCCGCGCCCGATTGCCGCGACGTTATAACCAAACTTGCTCGCGAATTGAATTCCAAGGTGGCCCAGACCGCCGATACCCTGCACCGCAACGAGGTCGCTGGGAAGCGCGCCGCTGTGCCGCAGCGCATTGAAGGTTGTAATTCCAGCGCAAAGCAACGGTGCCGCTTCAACATCGTTTAGAGTCTCCGGCATCGCCACCAGTCGCCTCTACCGGAGCCAGCATGTATTGCTGGTATCCGCCGTCGTAGCTGATGCCCGGAATCTGCATATTCTGGCAGTTGCTAAAATCGCCGCGGCGACACGAAAGACACGTGTTGTCATGCCCACCATGCCAGCCCACGCCGACGCGCTGCCCCTTCTTCCACCCTGAAACACCCGCGCCCAGCTCATCGACGACGCCAGCAACCTCATGCCCGGGAGCCCGCGGATACTGAATTCCGGGCCAATAGCCTTCTTTCGTTAGAACGTCGCTGTGGCAAACACCACAGGCCAGCACCTTGATCCGCACATGTCCCGCACCTGGGTTAGGAATCTCGCGCTCCACGATCTCGAAATCTCCGCCGGCCTTGGGAACTTGCGCCACCTTCATCATTGCTTGCCATAAATCCTCCTATGAACTCTCAATCACAATATTGGACAACGCTGGCTGTCTGTTATGCGCCGATCTGCTTGCCACTTATGTCTTCGCGCGAACAGATCATTGAACAACCCTTCGATGCTACGGCTGACACTTGCGGATCAAAAAAACGAGCTGGCAAATTGCCCTACCCGCTCATCCGAGAGGGATAGTCGTTAAAAATGTAATCCTTCTTCTTTACACGCGCGACAACAGGTGGCCTATACTGGCCGCTAACTCGCAGGAGCCACTATGCTCAAAACGATAGGCCTCATCGTTGTTCTGGCAATCGCCGCAATCCTTCTCCTCGCATTCACCAAACCGAGCAGCTTCCGAGTCGAACGCTCCACCACCATCGCCGCCCCACCCGAAAAGATCGCCGCAATCATCAACGACTTTCATCAATGGGAAACCTGGTCGCCCTGGGCGAAGCTTGATCCAGCCATGAAGACCACCTACTCCGGCCCACCCAGCGGCGTCGGCTCCGTCTACGAGTGGGACGGAAACAGCAAAGTGGGCAAAGGCCGCATGGAGATCCTCTCCATCGAACCCAGCAAAACCACCATCAAAATCGACTTCCTCAAACCCTTCGAAGGCCACAATACCGCCGACTTCGTGCTCGAACCGCAAGGCTCCACCACCCGCGTCAACTGGATCATGAACGGCCCGATAAAATTCTTTCCCGGCAAACTGATGAGCGTCTTCACCACCATGGACAAGGTGATCGGCCCCGACTTCGACAAAGGCCTCGCCAACTTGAAAGCTGCCGCGGAACATCCATAACCAGCAGCGACTCGAAGCGAGGACTCGCCCCAATGGCTCACAAAATTCACGACATTGGTGTCGCCTCTCAGATCGGCGCATACAGCGACGCCATCGAAGCCGCTCCGAACCTGCGGTGGCTTATGACCTCCGGCACCCCCGGCCTCGCAACGAGTGGCGAACTGCCCACCGACATCGTCGGTCAATCCGAACTCGCCTGGAAGCACATCCTCCGCATACTGGAGCAGTCCGGGATGACCGTCGCCGACCTCGTAAAAGTCACGACCTATCTGACGCGAGCCGAAGACATCCCCGCCTACGCCAAATCGCGCAAGAGCTTCCTCGGAGAAGTCAGGCCAGCTTTCATGCTGTTGGTCGTACCCCAGCTCGTCCGCCCCGAGTTCTTATTGGAAGTCGAAGTCATCGCCGCGAAGTAGCGTCCGCAACCACTGGCGGCGTAGACGCTGCACGAATCCGCATCGGCTGCTTCTTCCAGTAAGTCAGCGACCGCCACTCCATTGCGGCCAAACTCAGTACCGAACTCTCGCCTTCTCTTAATCGTGGTCACATTGCCCGTGGTCAGGTATCCACAGGACAGCGCGTTGAGCCCCGCTCGCGGTGTAAGAATAGCCGACCACCTCGCCGCGGTCATTGATACCGGTAGCGTAGCTGAAGTCGCCACCGAGGGTGTCGAGATCGGTCATCACCCCGTCTTCAAAGAAAAAAGCGTGGTCAACCGTGCTCGCGATGTTCGCATAGCCGACCACCTGGCCGCGGTTGTTGATAGCGGTAGCATCGCTGAAGTTGCCACCGGGGAGGGTGCCGAGGTCGGTCATCACCCCGTCTTCAAACAAAAAAGCGTGATCAGCCCCACTCCCGGGTAAAGAATAGCCGACCACCTGGCCGCGGTTGTTGATGCCGTTAGCGTTGCTGGAGTCGCCACCGAGGGTGCCAAGGTCGGTTATCACCCCGTCTTCAAACAAAAGAGCGTGACCAGGCTTGTTCACGCCGTTCGCTTGGCCGGTCCCGACCACCTGGCCGCGGTTGTTGATGCCGGTAGCGCTGCTGATGTCGCCATTGAGGGTGCCAAGGTCGGTCATCACCCTGTCTTTAACAAAAAAGCGAAAAAAGCCCCGACCGGGCCATCAGAATAGCCGACCACCTGGCCGCGGTTGTTGATGCCGAAAGCGAAGCTGAAGGTGCCACCGGGGAGGGTGCCGAGATCGGTCATCACCCCGTGTTCAAACAAAAACGCGTGGGGACTCCCGCTCGCGGTGGAAGAATAGCCGACCACCTGGCCGCGGTCGTTAATGCCGGTAGCCTGGCTCGAGTTGCCGCCGGGGAGGGTGCCGAGGTCGGTCATCACCCCGTGTTCAAACAAAAACGCGTGGGTACTCCCGCTCGCGGTGGAAGAATAGCCGACCACCTGGCCGCGGTCGTTGATGCCGGTAGCCTGGCTCGAGTCGCCACCGGGGAGAGTGCCGAGGTCTTTGATGGTGAAGCCCTTGGGGTGCTGTGGACGGTGATGCCAGTCGGACTGCTCCTGGAAACCTTGACCTAAGGCAGGCTGCAATGCGGCGACGCACAGCAGGGCGAAGACAAGAAGGATTCGCCCAGCGTAATGACCTCTGCGAATTGACTTGCATGCCGATTGCATAATGAATTCCTTTCAAGGCTGAAGGACACGGTAAAGGTGAACTACGTAGCGTCGGTGTTTCCAGGAAGGGGTAGCCCGACGGGCATCACTTTCCAGAGCACAACAGGAACAAAATACTTTTGAGCGGGGCCCTTGGGAGGCGGAAATCATATCACGGCACAGAATCGCCCACTCTGTTCAGTTGTGGAACTAAGAAATGACGCTCATTATGGCCAGTTCTTTACGGACCATCCATGGCAACTGAAATTGAAATACCATGGCACTATCTCAGGGTGGCGCGTCCAATGGCACAGGGAGACACCGATGCGGAGTAGGGTACTGTGGGCGTGTTTGTTGCTGGCCGTAGGTATCGGCAGTGTCTTTTTCTGGAAGTCCAGGCACACCTATCGGCATTACACACCTGCTCCCGTCCTCGCCTCTGCATCCTGGGACCAGAAGGCCGCAGCCTACCTCGATAGTCGTGAGGTGTGGTGGCAAAGTTGGCCGGCTGCAAAGAGAGATCACGGAACAGTCTGCATCTCCTGCCATACATCGATGACGTACGCCTTCGCACGTCCTGTGCTGCAACAACGGTTGAACGAGACGACAATGCCCGCACCCGAGAAGAACATGATCGACGGCGTAGAAAAGCGCGTCAGCCATTGGTCGGAGATGGTTCCGTTCTACTCCGATGCTGTCGCTGGCCCAGGCAAGACAGCAGAGTCCCACGCAACCGAAGCGGTTTTGAACGCGGTAGTTCTCGCCAGCTACGACGCACGACAGAATCATCTGCGTCCCATCACAAGAACCGCGTTCAACAACGCATGGGCTCTCCAGGAAAAGTCTGGCGAAAAAGCTGGCGCATGGAAGTGGCAGGACTTCAAACTCGCTCCGTGGGAATCGGTCGAGTCCGCCTACCAGGGCGCAACCTGGCTGATGATGGCAGTGGCGAATGAGCCGGATCAGTATGCAAGCGAGCCTGCTATTCGCGAGAACATGGAACTGCTGCGTCAATACCTGAAACGCAACTATGCAGCTCAACCTCTGATGAGCCAGCTCTACGTTCTATGGGCATCAACCAAAGTGCCCGACTTATTGACTCCTGCAGATCGCGAAAAGCTGCTCAACACGTTGAATAGCCTGCAACAGACCGACGGCGGCTGGAGCCTCGTCTCGATCAACCCCTGGAAACGCGAGGACGATACACCAGAGCCAACTGCGAGCGATGGCCTGGGGACGAGCCTCGCTGTCTTGACGCTCCAGAAATCAGGAGTCGACGAGCAAGACGCGGCGCTCAAGCGTGGGTTGGAGTGGCTCAAGCAGCATCAGGAGAACGACGGCAGGTGGCAGGCTCCTTCACTCAACGAACAACGCGATCCGAAGACAGATGACGCGGCACTGTTCATGAGCGATGCCGCAACCGCCTACGCCGTACTGGCACTGGAAAAGCATCTCCCCTCGTCACCATGAAGCGAACTCACTCCATCAATTCTTGTCCTCATCCCAAAACGGAACGGCTTCGAAAATAAATCCGAAAAACGTGGCGTATTTTTCGCGTTCGATTTTGATGTAGTTTATTCACCACCTTTACCACGCAATTCACCACGTTTTCACCATCAAAAAGCCACAATTTCTCACTACTTTTCTCAAAAACCCCCTGCAAAAACACACTTTTACCACGCCAGAAATAAACACTGCGACGAATGCCGGATTTTGCATCAGACCAATCATGGAATCGCCCACACCACCACCGGAAAAGAGGCCAGCTTTCTCTAGCCCGCTGATGTTCTTTATCATCGCTGGCATCATCATCGCCTCGATCACGCTATTTATGATCTTCCGGCCAAACCCAAGCGGCACAACCCCAAATAGCAACACTCCCACCACCCAGCAGTGATCGCTGAATCATCAAAAAATCCAGCAAAAACAAGAAAGGCAGACTCGAAAGAGTCTGCCTTTTTACTGCTTCCAACAACAACGATCGCACCACCGATTTCGCTACAGGGAGGGCCACCGCACAAGCAGGGAACTACTGAATTGCGCCGCGAATAACAACTTCGAGGTTGACCGGAATTGCAGTCGGCTGGTTATCCAACGTGCCCGGAGTAAAGCGATACTGGCTCACTGCTGCGAGAACGTTCTTATCCATGATCGGATTGACAGACTGAACGATCTTCAAATCAGACGGCTTGCCGCTCTGATCAACCATCAACGAAACCACGGCGGTGCGCTCAAATCGAGCGGCGGCGGTAAAGTCATAGTCCGACTGAACGTCGACTGTGTACACCAGCTTCGGAGCATTCACGCCCGTTGAAATGCGAATCGGGGTCGTCGTGGTGCCAGCGGTGGTGTGATCCGCTTCAGAGCCCAATGTTGCTGGCTGAACAAACTTGGCTTGCAGGGTCGAAGCCTGCGGTTGGGCAGGCGAACTCGCCTGAGCGTGAAGCAACATGGGGGACAGGAGGAGGGTGGCCACAATGATTCGACGCATAGTATTTATCTCTAGGGCAAGTGTGCCCAACACCACAATATCCTTGTCAATATATGATTGTCAACAGAATTATATAGAAAATAAATTGCATCGTATTTTCAGTATTTTGCGAGGGAAGTAAGGGCTATAAACGCCAATGCACTGAAGAAGTAAAATTTTGCCAACCCGATCGCAACACTGGTTTTTCAAACGAGCAATCAGCGCTATCTCCAACGCTGCTAACATCCAAAGCAATATGAAAGTTCTCGTCATTGACATCGGCGGTACCAACGTCAAGGTCGCGTCCACCGATATGCGCGTCCCAATCAAAATTCCCTCTGGCCCAAAGATGACTGCCGAGCAGATGGCAAAGGATGTCCTGGCCGCTACCGAACGCTGGTCCTACGACTGCATCTCCATTGGCTACCCCGGTCCAGTCGCGCACGACCACCCATTGGCTGAACCCCACAACCTCGCCC
This sequence comes from uncultured Acidobacteriaceae bacterium, assembly GCA_963708755.1. GTDB lineage: Bacteria > Acidobacteriota > Terriglobia > Terriglobales > Acidobacteriaceae > Edaphobacter. Next base: position 201,663 of record CAVPTN010000008.1, on the reverse strand, counting down.
CCGGATGGATCGACTTTCCCTATAAAAAAGCCTTCGGGAAGCCCATCCGTTTCATCAATGACGCCGCCATGCAGGCTCTAGGGGGGTATAAGGGCGGCCGCATGCTCTTCCTCGGCACAGGCACAGGTCTTGGCTCTGCCATGATCTTCGACGGAGTAGTCATCCCTCTCGAGCTAGCTCATCTCCCCTACAAAAAAGGCCGCACCTACGAGGAATACATCGGTCTTGCCGGCCTTGAGTCACGCGGCAAAAAGCGTTGGCAAAAGTCTGTGCTCGATATCATCAGCCGTCTTCAAGCCGCTATGGTTTGCGACTCGGTGCTTCTTGGCGGAGGCAACGCTAAGCTGATGACAGACCTTCCCCCCCATGTCATCCTCGGAGCCAACAGCAATGCCATCGACGGTGGTCTCAGGCTATGGGATGATCCCATTAAGCCCGACAAGGCTGCCCTTACATTGAAATAACCTTTCTGCGACATCGTTCGCTCGAATCTGAAACAATATTTCTGGAGACATCATGGCGAACAAATACGGCGAAGCCGCTCTTATCGCGGCTCGCATGGACACTTACGGCAAAGCCATTTCGCCTGCAGCTCGTTGGGAGCAGGCGACGGCGAAACTTTATCCGACAAGCCCCTCCGCTCAGCGAAAGGGCGGTCCCAGATTTGCATTTCTCAGCCTCTGTGAAGCCGGTCTGGTAAAAGGAATTCCAGCAGGCCAATACGCCCCTTCCAACAAGAACAAAGCCTATGCTCTTCGCGCCGTTGGCCTGCTCAATGCAGGCACCCATAAGACCGTGACCACGCTCTGGGCCGAAGTAACCGACGGCGAAGCTATCGACCACAACAGTCAGATGGACGTTGTTCTAGCTTTATGGAAGAACGACCTAATCGTGCGTAGCGCCTGAGGAATCTTCGCTTTCGGCATTCTGAAGCGCTCTCAGATCCAAGGCACGGGTGTACATCGCAAGGCGGCCGTCACCATCTGTTGGCCACTTAGCCCGCGGACGGTCCCAGTAGAGCTCAACACCGTTCCCGTCCGGGTCTCGTAGATAAAGAGCCTCGCTCACACCATGATCAGCGGCCCCATCAATCGGCACTCCCGCAGCTTGCAGCCGTCGCAAAGCGTCTCCTAGCGAGAACCGCGTCGGGTAGAGAATCGCCAAGTGGTATAGGCCCGTATGCCCTGGCGGCGGGGTAGTTCCGTCTTTGCTCTCCCATGTATTCAGCCCGATATGGTGGTGGTAGCCGCCTGCGGAGATAAAGGCCACTGAATCTCCAAATCGTTGCATCAATTCAAACCCGAGCACGCCGCAGTAAAAACCAAGCGACCGGTCCAGATCCGAGACTTTGAGATGCACGTGGCCTATTCTGACACCTGAATCAATTGCCTCATCGTTCATATCAATTGGATGAAATATGTCTCCACCGCGCATCATCCAGTCGGCGAGATTTGACGGCGAACAAGAGCAAAGTCTTTCAAAACCTCAAAGTAGTAGTATTCTTCTCCCATCAATCGAGACATATCCGGCAATCCCGGAAAACCAACACGGAGGAACAGGTATGCTTCATCTGCTGTGGACGGCTCTTATTGGTCTCATCGTCGGTGCACTTGCGAAGCTCATCATCCCAGGCAAAGAGCCCGGCGGCATCTTTATCACCATGCTCATCGGCATCGCAGGCTCTTTTCTCGGAACATTCCTTGGCCGCGCTATCGGCCACTATGAACCAGATCAGTCAGCAGGCTTTATCATGTCGCTCGTTGGAGCTCTCATTCTGCTCGGCATCTACCACCTGATCAAACGCAGTCGAACAACCACCTAGACGTCTACCAAAACCTCATCATGTTCTGCAGATAGAAGTGGCGCATCGTCTGCGCCACTTCTATCTGATCATTTCCGCTTGCTTAGCAATCAGTACCGGGCTTATTTACTTCCCCATCCGCTAACCGGCTCGGCCAAACGTACAAGGACATTCTTGTTGTACTTTCGCACGAGATCACAGAACTCAGCCCGCGCCACTGGTACCGCGATATAGTTTCCCTGCGCCTCATCGCACTTTCTACGCATGAGAAATCGCAGCTGCTCATCGGTCTCAACGCCCTCCGCCACGACTTTAATATTTAATCCGTGAGACATTGCAATAATGGTTCGCACCACAGCGGCTGCGTTCGCGTCAGTCTCCGCCTTCTTAACGAAACTCTGATCGATCTTCAGGCGGTCGACCTGATACTCCAGTAAATAAGAAAAGCTACAGAATCCAGTGCCAAAATCGTCGATCGAGATACGCACTCCAAGCTCTCGAATCTTCTGCAATTTATCCAAAATATTTTCGGAGCTGACCATCAACATGTTCTCTGTAATCTCGATTTGCAGCTGTTCTGGAGGCAGGCCACTCTTCGCAAGGGAGTTCTCGACAACATGCACTAGGTTTTTTTGCTGAAACTGTCGCGGCGACAGATTCACCGACACCGTCAGGTTGGCTCCCAACTCATCCTGTAACGCCTTGCCCTCACAGCACGCTGCCATAAACGCCCATTCACCGATCGGTACAATCAACCCGGTCTCTTCTGCCAACGGAACAAACTGCGTCGGCGATATACTTCCGAGCTTGGGATGAGTCCAACGCAGCAACGCCTCCATTCCGGTAACAGCTCCGGTCGTCAAAGAGATCTGTGGCTGGTAGTGCATGCTCAGCTCTCCATTTGCCAACGCGTGACGCAGCGCATGCTCCATCGTCAAGCGCTCAGCAGTCTCTTTCAGCATGCTTTCGCTGAAGATTTGATGCTGGTTGCGGCCGTTCTCCTTCGCGGCATACATCGCTGAGTCTGCTCTTTTTAACAGGTGCTTGGCATCACTGGCAAAGTCTGGAAAGATGCACACTCCAACACTTGCCGTCACACGCACCAAGTGGTCTTCGATCGAAATCTCCGGTGCCAACCTTGCCACAAGGTTAGCCGCGCACTGCTCAACATCAGCCACGGAGGTGATGTCCGGCATCACAACGACAAACTCATCACCACCTACACGCGCAACGACATCCGTGCTGCGTACGGAACGGCTTAACCTTTTAGCAGCCTCTATCAGAAGCTGATCTCCACCTGCATGCCCCAGAGAATCGTTCATGCGCTTGAAGTGGTCCAGGTCAATCACGAATACCGCTACCTTGGTTCCGTATCGTCGCGCCAACTCCACGGCCTGCACCGTCTTGTCCTGTAGCAGAGCTCGTCCTGCTAACCCCGTCAGCTGATCGTGCGTCGCCAGATGGGTAACATAATCCAACATCTGTCTGCGTTCGCTGATATCGAATGCGATACTGACAAACCCGCTTACCTCACCGGCATCCGAGGTCACTGCCCTCACGGCGAGGTTGATTGGAGTTCGCCCTCCGTCTCGCCGGATCAGTGTCCACTCCTGCTCATCCATTCCTCCTACGGTCGCACCCGCCGTCAGAACTTTAAACCCGTATTTATCGAGCGTCGCAGCCGGGTCAATGCTGACTGCCTTGCCCAGCAACTCCCTCTCATCGTGCAATCTGGTCAGCGAGGCTTTCCCCACCAACTCTTCGCGGCTATAACCCGTCAACTTCTCGGCAGCTACGTTCATCGCTGTAATCATTCCATTGGTATCGGTCGCGACGATGCTGAAGGGGGCGCTTTGAAATACGGAATCAGTAAATTCCGCTAAATGTGCGTATCGTTCCTGCGTGGCTTTCGCTTCGCTGATGTCGCTGAAGGTAAGAGCAAGGCCGTCGCCCAGCTTAACCACCTGGCTCTGCAACCATGTGGCCTTGATCGACGGATGACCGACGGGAAACTCCTCATTGAGCGGCTCTCCGGACTCGACGACCTTGCAGAACCTCGCGAACATCGGTCTCGTGGGGTGCATTGGTGTTGCTGCGCAAAGCATCTGCCCCACAAGATCGGCGCGGGATCGTCCAACCAGCCGTTCCGCATTCGCATTTACATAGAGGATGCGGAAGTCCACGATCTCTCGCGCATCATTTCGTAGACACTCAAGGATGCAAAATGCATCCAGGCTGGTCTCCGTTGCTGCAAGAAACTGTGAGTGTGCCTCCTGCGCTCCTTTCAGTTTTGCTGCCCGATCATGCTCATGCCATAGCGCATATGCCGCGAGCACCATGCAGGCGAACCCCAATAAAACGGCAATAGACGCTCCCGGATGGGCGCCGTGATTGAACCGCCAAAGCTGTCCTAATGCCAGACATATCGGCACTGCGGATAAAATCGTCTTCCAAACCCAGGATCGCTGGGAGTCGAACGTAGAAGCCTTCAAGAAATACCTCAGGTCGCGTCACGCGATGTCGACATCATTCTCTAACTACCTGGCAGCGAAGTCGAGAAGTCAGTTTAAATCGTCATAGAAGCTTGGTACGTGTACTTCTATAAAACCATTCTCACAAGTTATTATTCCGGCAATGGGAGAATTAAGAGCTCGTGACCTTTAACTCCATCGCCTTTGAAACGTACAACCGTCCCATCCTAATCCTGTGCCATCCAGCCATGCATCTCCATCCAGTTCGCCAGCAGAGTTGGGTAGATAGCAAGTTCTGGTGAGCTTTTCATTCCCTGCGCCATTCCTACACCATGTTGTCCGCGCTCGAAGATATGTAGCTCCGCGGGCACGCCTGCCCGTTTCAACGCGTCGTAAAACTCTGTAGCATTGAGCGAATTCACAGTCTGATCCGCCGTCGTTGCAAAGATAAAACATGGTGCAGTGTTCTTCGTCACCAGCTTCACTACGGAGACTGCATCGATCATCGCTGCGGTCGGATGGTTTCCCAGCAGCCCTTCCATGTTTGTCTTACGTGGAATTGTCGTGTCCATAGTGAATCGCCCATAGGACACAATCGCGAAATCGGGCCGGTCGCTCACCCGGTCGACCGGATCAACGGCCTCGGATTTACCTTTATCGTTCACCGCAGCCAGATAACCCGCCAGGTGGCCTCCCGCCGAGAATCCCCACAACCCGATCTTGTCCTTCTCAACTCCAAATTCGTCGGCATGACTGCGGACATATCGCACCGCTCGAGCCCCATCCAGCATCGGAGAAGGGAAGTGATATCGGGGACCCAACCGATACTCCAGCACAAATGCGGTCACCCCATGCGCGTTCAACCACCGGGCCTCTTCCCCACCTTCCTTTTCGATCGCCAGATGCAGATATCCGCCTCCTGGCATCACAATCACCGCTGGATGCGACCCAGTCCCCGTCGCCGGGTAAACAAACAACTTTGGTACATCTCCATCACTAGTTCCCAGCGCGCCCGGTGCTCCCTTCGGCCAGAGAACAACGGTCTTCTCAAATCCTGCAGGGGGCTTTGTCTCGGTGGCGGGTGGAGCTGTTGCAGCAGTCGCAGGGATCGAGGCACACCCCACACTCAGGCACGTGCCAACAAATCCAGCTGCCAGCCAAAGCAGTTGTTTCATCGTCTCGCCAGCATACACGCGACCGAGTCAAGTTCAGCCGCAAAAAGTAGGGATAACATCCACATAGTCAGACGATTCAATCCGCAGTCGACATCTCGGTTCGGGGCATCGCAGCCACCGTCGACTCGACTCGATTTCGACCCAAATACTTAGCCCGATATAGAGCATGATCGGAGGCAGTCAGCAGCGAAATCAAAGGCGCACTTCTGTCTGGAACACCAGCTGCTACACCGACACTGATGGTCTGGATTCCAAGTTGATTTCCAGAGTGCGGCACCTTCATGGCTGCGACCGCTTGCCGAACGCTCTCCGCAACCCGCAGCGCTTTGTCCAATGACGTATTCGGCAAAATGACCGCAAACTCTTCTCCTCCAAATCGTGCGGCAATATCCGCCTTATCTTGCAGCGTGTTCGCAATCACCTTCGCGATACATCGCAGGCATTCGTCCCCGCCGACATGTCCATAGATATCGTTGTACGACTTGAACAAGTCCACGTCGATCAACAGCAGAGCCAGTGGCTGCGAGTGCTGTACCGCGCGATGCCACTCTTCCTCTAGCCGTTCGTCAAATGCTCGCCTGTTCGCCAGCCCCGTCAGTGCATCCGCATTGGCCAGCTCTCGGTACCGTAGTTCGCTCTTCTGCAACGAAATCTCCAGCGACTTACGCTCTTCGAGCAGAGCTGCAACCGGAAAGAACGTAAACAGCGCCACCGCAAGAAATATCTGTTCGATCACAATTTTGTGCAACAGATTCGTCCCCGTGATTAGCATCAACGGGCCGTGCCCAGTAACAGTGAACCAGATCGAGATCAGCGCAATCACAAACACCGCAAGTACGGTCCCAGGAAAGCCCAGCCGAAACACGACCAGCAGAAGCGCAGGGAAGATAAAAAAGATCAACGGGTCTTTGCTATGGCTGAACACCAGCGCGGTAGCGATCGCAGGGACCATCAGCAGAAGCAGCGTTCGGGGCAGCCGCTGGCGTTCCAGCATGTTAAAAAAACCTGGCCGCTGCAAAATGAATACCAGCGGCGCAATGATTGCCATTCCCAAGCACATCGCCGAGGTACCAGGTGCGAAACAGCATCCACCAGGGCCCCGCGTCAACGAACAGCATCGTCCACGAAGCGCCCATGGCACTTGTCACCGCCGTCGCCCCAACTACTGCTACGCCTAGAAAACCTAGCAGCGGCACCCGCTTAGTCAGTTGAAACGGATTGCCAAACCAGCGCGTCAACAGAAGGCTCGAGAGGATAACCTCGACGGAGTTAGCGACCGATACTCCTACTGCCAGCCGTAACGGATCCCCGTAGGCCACATCAGCCAGTGTGTCCGCCAGAAAGCCCGCGACAAAATAATATATCCAGGTATTTCTTGGCCTTTTGATCAAAAGGGCAAAAAGGAGTCCGTTCGTGAACCAGATCGTTGCGACCCCGTCTGACTGTCTCGAAAGTATGATTCCCAGCCAAGAAAAGAGCAGCAACGTGAAGAACGTTGCGATCAGATGGACCCACCGCACAGGTTCGTCTTGCATGACGACGCGTTCCGTTGGAGGCACGCATCCGGCCTGTCCTGCATCGAGCGACATCACGCCACCGATCTTGTCTACGGCCATTGCAATCTCGTTCCAGCACTTCCCGACGCTGTCATCATACTGCGCCACAATGTCATTGATACTCGGATATGCCTCTAGCGGAGCGCGAACAAAATCTAGAGGATCCAATGTGTTACGGGAAGGTCTGTCCCTCTCCACGACACCGGCCCCGCCGTAAACGAACACCTCTTCATCTTCAGGTACGTCATGTTGAACCCGATAAACTGGGCAGGAAGCAAGTAGGAGTGAATGATTTGATAGTAGCAAGCGCCAGTGGATTCGCGTCAGCAAAAACGTCAGATCAAATCAGCGACGCAATTGAAACCCCACCCGCGAAAAGCCGTCTAAACGTATATGAACGTCTTTTGCTCGTACCGGGCAATTTTCTTGGCCGGTTTAGTCCTCGTGCCCTGCCTGTTCGCCCAGCAAAAGACTTCTCCGCCCGATCCTTCCCCCATCTCGACCGCCTCAAAAATCGCAGTCGATGCCCGGCTCGTCAATCTCCCCGTCGTCGTCCGCGACAAAAAGGGGGCCCTCATTCAGAACCTCACCAAAGACGACTTCATCCTCCAGGTGGACGGCAAACCCCAGACCATCCGTTACTTCGACAAGGACACCAACCTCCCCCTAATCCTTGGCCTCTTGGTCGATACCAGCCTCTCTCAGCGTGATGTCATCGACGAAGAGCGCACCGCCAGTAGCACCTTCCTCGACCAGATGCTCACCACGGCCAAAGACCGGGCCTTCATCGCTCAGTTTGCTCGCGAGACCGAGCTGCTGCAAGACCTGACCTCCTCTCGTCCGCTTCTTCAAAAAGCCCTTAAGGAGATTGACACCCCTAGCAAAGACTCCGACGACACCGCCAGCAGTCGACGCGTCGGCGGAACCGCGCTCTATGACGCGCTCTTCCTTGCCTCCGACGAGCTGATGCACAAACAGACCGGTCGCAAAGCCGTCATCATCCTCTCCGACGGAGTCGACAGAAACAGCAAGGAAACACTCGTCCGATCCATCGAAGCCGCTCAACGCGCCGACACCATCATCTACGCGATCTACTTCAAGGGCGAAGAGGCACATCCGCAGAACAACCAACAGCGCAGCCATGGTGGCTATCCGGGTGGTGGCTACCCCGGGGGAGGCTATCCGGGGCGCTACCCTGGGGGATACCCGGGCGGTGGGTATCCCGGTGGAGGCAATGGCGGCAGCAACTATCCCGCAACCAGCCACGTCGATGGCAAGAAGGTCCTCGAACGCATGGCTCAGGAGACCGGCGGGCGCTTCTTTGAAGTCAAGAAAAATCAGAACGTCGCTCAGATCTACAACCAGATCGCCGAAGAGCTCCGCGCTCAGTACCGCCTTGGTTACACGCCCAGCCAGGACGCGGCCGCTAATGGTTTCCACCAGATCGACCTTGCCCTCCACCAAAAGGGCCTGCTTGTCCAGACCCGCGATGGCTACTACTCCGGACAATAGCTATTGCCCTTGTCTATCCTTGTCCAACATAGTTTTGCGTCATGCCACGATCTTCGTGCATCATCTCTACTAATCCTGTTCTGAATGCAATCGTGATCTGAATGAAAGTCGTGCATGCATCTCGGGTTCTGAATGAACTCAAAAGGTTTTAACTTATGATCGAGCGCTTCCGCAACTCGCTTCTCCTTGCCGTAGCTCTGGGTCTGCTATCGCAGGTTCTAACGAAAGCTCCCTACGCAGTCGCGCAGGCCACCTTTCACGTCAATAGGGATCTCTACTCTGAAACTGCAGACGCCAGCGCCGACATCGCCGCTGCTATGGTCAAGGCCCGTCGCGAGCACAAGCGCATCCTCCTCGACTTCGGTGCCAACTGGTGTGGTGACTGCCAGGTCCTCGACTACTACTACCAGCAGTCTCCCAACGCCGAACTGCTTGCCAAATACTTTATCGTCGTTCACATCGACACGGGGCATGTCGACCACAACGTCGAGGTCGCAAAGAAGTACCACGTTCCCATCGCTCACGGCATTCCCTCCCTTGCCGTCATAGATGCTCATGGCAACCTCCTCTACGCCGAGCACGAGAAGGAGTTCGAGCACACCAGCAAGGAGGCCATCACAGCCTTCCTCACCCGATGGAAGGCATAGCCCTGCCGCATCCGTCCGTTGGCCTGCGCCCATGAGGAGGCTATTTCGCTTCCCCATGGTCTTCCATGGCACATTGCTACGTGCCATGCGCCATGACTGCCTCAACCTCGCCCAATCCACCGCCTACTCCGCGATCGTCTCTCTCTTCCCAGCGCTCATCGTTGCGGCGGCTATCGCCAGTATGGTGCCCGACACGACCCCCTTCCGTTTTCAGCTCTCCATGTTTTTCAACCGCATCCTGCCTCCGGATGTCAGCCCTTTGCTTCAAAGCTACTTTGTTGCCTCGCCTCAAGCCGCCCGATCCACCCACGCTCTCGGGCTCGCCTTCATCGTCAGCCTCACTGGCGCCTCCAGCGTCCTGGCCACCATCATGGAAGGCCTCCGTCGCGCCAACGACCTCCCCGTCAATTGTTGGACCTTCTGGCAACGCCGCCGCCGAGCCTTTCTCCTCGTCCCACTCTCGCTGATCCCCTTTGCCCTAGCCAGTATTCTTGTCGTCTTCGGCCACTTCATCACCGAGTGGATCGCCATGCGTATCACGCCTTCCGCTCGAACCCCGGTTTATCTCCTCGCGCTGCTGATTCGCTGGAGTGTCGCTCTAACCGGCAGCATCGGCATCACAGCTCTCATCTATCACATGGGAACTCCCATGCAGCAGTCCTGGAAACGGACGCTCCCTGGGGCCTTTGTCTCCACCGCCATGTGGTTTCCTGCCACCGTCATCTTCGGCTGGTATGTCACCCGTTTCGCCAACTACTCTCAGGTCTACGGCTCGTTAGGCGCCGCGATCGCGCTCCTCTTCTGGCTCTACATCATCTCGCTCTGCGTCCTCTTCGGAGCCGAGTTCAACGCCGAGTTTCACAGCCGCTTTTTCCACCATCCCCGAATTCATTCCACTCCATCACCCCCAAACCCTCTCCCGCCCGGTTAGAATTGCCACGGCAGGTTAAACTCAACTCACTGGTCATACCATCCAAATTCCGGATGGTGAGAAAGTTCCCCCAAACCGATCCATGAAGATCTCCTCGAATCCTATGTCCAAATGTTGCCCCCTTTGCCGCACTGGAGCGCGGTCGCCGCGCCAAAATCGTCGCTACCCTCGGCCCAGCTTCAAGTAGCCCAGAGATATTCCGCCAGCTCGTTCGCGCTGGTCTTGATGTCGCTCGGCTCAATTTCTCCCACGGCAGCCACGAGCAAAAAGCAGATCTCATCCGCATGGTCCGCACCATCTCGAAGGAGGAGCGCAAGCCCATCTGCATCCTCGCCGACCTGCAGGGCCCCAAGATCCGCACCGGTAAGCTCAAGGGACACAAACCCGTTCAGCTCATAGCCGGGAAGCGCCTCACTATCACCCCACGAGAGATTGAGGGCAACGCCACCCTCGTCGGCACCACCTTCAAGACCCTCGCTGAAAACCTCGAGCCCGGCTCTCGCATTCTGCTCTCTGATGGCCTCATCGAACTCCGCGTCGAATCCGTCAAGGGCGTCGATGTCACCTGCGAGATCGTCAACGGCGGCATGCTCGGAGAAAACAAGGGCATCAACCTCCCCGGCATCGCCGTCAACGTCCCGTCGCTCACAGAAAAAGATGAAGAAGACCTCATCTTCGCCATCGGTCAGGGCGTCGATACCGTAGCCGTCTCTTTCGTTCGCACAGCCGACGACGTACGCCACGTCAAGAACCGCCTCGCCGCTCTCAAGTCGGACGCCTGGGTCATCGCCAAGCTCGAAAAGCCTCAGGCTATCGAGCATCTCGACAGCATCCTCGAAGTCACCGACGCCATCATGGTCGCCCGTGGCGATCTAGGCGTCGAAGTCCCGCCCGAAAAAGTCCCTGCCATCCAGAAGCACATCATTCGTCGCGCCGCCGAGTACCGCAAGCCCGTCATCACAGCGACACAGATGCTCGAATCGATGATCGACAACCCGCGCCCCACCCGCGCCGAGGCCTCGGACGTTGCCAACGCCATCTACGACGGCACCGACTCCGTCATGCTCTCAGCCGAGTCCGCAGCCGGAAAATATCCCGTAGAAGCCGTCGCCATGATGGCCAAGATCATCACGGAGACTGAACATCAGATCCGCATCGATCCGCCCCGCGCCCTCGGCCATCATCCAAGCGTCCGCCTCTCCATTGCCGAAACCATCTGCGAGTGTATGTCGCACGCTGCCGATGATCTGGACGTGGCCGCCATCGCCATCTTTACCGAGTCCGGCATGACGGCTCGGCTCCTGTCCAAGTACCACCCCGAACCACCCATCTTCGCGCTCTCACCCTTCGAAAAGGTCATCAACCGCAGCATGCTTCTCTGGGGCACCTACCCCATCCTCTGCGCGCGCTTCCGCGATACTGACAAGCTTGTCAGCATGGCCGAACAGATCCTCGAGACCGAGGGACACGTTCACCAGCGCCAAATCGTCGGTATCGTCGCCGGCACCCGCACCAAGTCCGGCGCCACCAACTTCATGCGTCTCCACATGGTCGGCGATCGCGACACCGAAACTCACAAGCCAAAATCGAAGAAGAAAAAAGCGAAAAAGTAGAACTGCGCAACAGACACAAAAATGGCCGCTTCCTCCCGAGAAGCGACCATTTCTGTAACCAAGTTAGTAACTCAAATTAGACTGCAAGACGCCGTCGTATTGCTCCAGCGACTCCCATGATTCCTATGCCAAACAGTGCTAGGCTGCTTGGTTCAGGAACCGGAGAGTTCTCGGTTACGCTGACCGAGTCAATTTGTGGGATATCGAACCCCTTCCGGGATCCCTCGACGTCCCAAATATCGTTCAGATTGACATCGTTTCCATTGGCCAGCGAGAAAGAAACGCCGTTGGAGTCGAAAAGCTTCGTTCCAAAACCCAGACCGGGATAAACCAAGGGAAAGATCAATTCGTTATCGTTGTTCCTAAATCTGTCTACTGCCAGAGCTGACGTGATGGCGGAGGTTGATCCTCCTGACTTCACGCTGCCTGAAACGCCGGTAATGTCATAAAAATCTGTATGTCCCACCTCTGTCGCGGTAAACGTGCCGGAGCCGGAAAAGAAAATTCCTGAAAAGCTAAAGCTGAACGTATCGGCGCGGGCAGAGGTGGATACAAGAGAAGCCAAGGTCAAAATGCAGGGTCCCAATATTCTGTACTTCATAAGCTCCTGTTACTCAGGCGAGCAAGTGGAATAAGTAGAAGCATTTAGGGTGCCAAACCGTCGTTCCATCAAAACGCCGAAAATCAGGCACCCTTGGCCTTTGCATCGCCAACGCTCAGCACGTTTTGTGCAGTTCTTTGCATGAGTCGGTGGAACTCATTTTGCTCAGATAGCCGGATCCGCGTATCTGTTGATCGATCAACGGATGCAGAGACCGCGTCTGCCAATCACGGCCTCTGCCCCGTCGCATACCTAAGCGGCGAGTCTGCGGCGAACCATTCCAGCCAGTCCCAACACACCCGTTCCCAGCAGCGCCAACGACCCAGGCTCCGGCACCGGCGACGCTTCAGTGACCGTGATCGCCCCAGCTTGTTCGTCTTGTTTGCCGCCAGTCAGCTTCAGGTCTTCGCCATCTCCCAGGAACAGATTCACCTTGCCCGCACCGTTCGCCAGCGCGAAGGAGACACCGGATGCGTCAAAGGCGCCAAACGGAGCCGGCAGTTCAGGAAAGTAAATCAGGTTATCGTTAGGGCCATCAGTCGGGAACGAACCAAGGGACAGCAAGCCCGAGATCGCGTCCGTCGTTTTGCCGATGACAATATCGCCGGTCACGCCAACAATCTCATAGACGCCGACCGTGCTCGTCGAATCTGCAGTCAGCACACCGGAGCCAGAGTAGTGCGCATTGCTGAATTTGAAGTCGAAGTTGACCGAATCAGCCAGAGCAGCAGTGGATGGCAGAACAGCCAGAACGAGACTGCACAGTGCAAGCGAGAGCCGAGTCATAAATCTCCTGTTAATACGAAGGTTTTGTTGCGCTCTCACCGTTGCACTTCAAGGCCCAACGCCGCCTCCGCCGAAACCCTCTAAATCAAGCCCGATCTCGACTTGCCCCTTGGGAAAGACGTCCTCCTCTATGCACCGTTTTGCCCAGCCAACTCCACCAAACCGCCAAGTTGGTTACAGCAAAATGAACCATCACCCGCGAGCCATCGCCTCGCTGTTCCAGTCACCGTACAATCGATTCATGGGCCGCATCCGTATCCTTTCCGACCTCGTGGCGAACCAGATCGCCGCTGGCGAAGTCGTCGAACGCCCCGCCTCGGTCGTCAAAGAGCTCCTTGAAAACTCGCTCGACGCCGCAGCCACCCGCATCCGCATCGAAGTCGAAGCCGGTGGCCGCAAACTCATCCGCATCTCCGACAACGGCCACGGCATGGTCCAAGACGACGCCCTCCTCGCCTTTGAGCGCCACGCCACCTCCAAGCTCCGTACCGCCGAAGAGCTCCTCTCCATCGCCACTCTCGGCTTCCGCGGCGAAGCTCTGCCCTCCATCGCCAGCGTCGCGCGCCTTCTCCTCGAAACCCGCGTCGCTGAAGAACCCTCCGGCACCCTGGTAGAGATAGCCGGCGGCAACATCCTCCGCGTCGAAGACGCAGGTCTGCCCGTCGGCACCACCATCACCATCAACGACCTCTTCTTCAACACCCCTGCCCGTCGCAAGTTCCTCAAGTCCGAGCAGACCGAGCTATCCCACATCGCCGCTCTCGTCACCCACTACGCTCTCGTCCACCCCTCCAAACACTTCGAACTCCACTCGGCTACGCAAGCTCTTCTCGTCGCGCCCGCAGTTGCTAACGCCGCTGACCGTCTCTTCCAGATCTTCGGCAAAGACACCAGCAACTACATGCTCCCTACCACTGCCGAACTGGACTTCACGCGCGCCGGTCTCCCTGAACCTCCACCATGGAAGCGCGACGCCGACTACACCCCGCCCGATCCAGGCTATCTCCGCCTGACCGGATTTATCTCCAAGCCCGAGCTGCAAAAACTCAATCGCAACTCCATTTACATCTTCGTCAACCAGCGCCTCATCCGCGACAAGCTGATCCTCCACTCCATCTCTGAGGCGTATCGCAACATCCTCCCACCTACCTCGTTTCCAGTCGTCCTCCTCTACCTCGAGATGCCGCCGCAAGAGGTTGACGTCAACGTTCATCCCGCCAAGACCGAAGTCCGCTTCCGTCAACCAAGTTTCGTTCACGACTTCATCCGCGACACCATCCGCACTACGCTCATTCAGGCCCGTCCCGCGGCCAGCTTCGCAACCGCCCTGCAAAATGGTCCTCACGGCGTATCAAGCTCCCTCCTCATCGACGTCAGTCCACTCCCCGGCCCTCCCGATGGCACTGATGCCATCCCACAACCGTTCTTCGAACCAAACTCAAACCCAAACTCGTTCGGAACCAGCGCTCTTTTCGAAGGTCGTCATTCTGACCCTGAGCGTGTCGAAAGGGGTGGCCCCCCGTATTTTCCTGGAGCAGGTACAAACTTCCCCTACTCTGAGCCCTACAACCCCAACGACGCAGCAGCGTTCAGCTCTGAACGAGTAAAATCTCCCACCTTCAACCTCGCCGCACCCATGGTCCCACCGTCTCCGGGTCGCTTCGCTTTCTCGGGCCACTCTATTCCCGTAGGCTACGACTCAGCCCAGACCGACTCCACCTACGAAGCTGCCCCGCAACAAGCCGACACCCTCACCGCCCTTTCCACCCTCAAGCCAATCGGTCAGTTCCGCGACTCATTCATCCTCGCTACCAATGAAGAAGGCCTCTGGATCATCGACCAGCACGTCGCCCATGAGCGCATCCTCTTCGAAAAAGTCCTCCGCGAGCGTGACACCGAGCAGATCCAACGTCAGCGCCTCCTCATGCCCCTGCTGATCGATCTCCTCCCGGCACAGATGATCACCTTCTCCGAGATCGCCGACGAACTCGACCGCAACGGCTTCGAAGCCGAGCCCTTTGGCCCCCGCACCCTCGCCGTCAAGGCTGCACCAGTAGGCCTGGAAGGCCGCGAACTCGAGCAGATGCTCGAGGAGGTCCTCGCCATCCCCGACCGCAACCGCCAGACAGAAAACGCCGAAGCCCGCCGCCGCCGCATCGCCGCAAGCATCGCCTGCCACGCCGCCATAAAGATCAATCAACCCCTCGAACCCTCGAAAATCGAGTGGCTCCTCGACGCTCTCGGAAAAACCGAGCATCCCACCGCCTGCCCCCACGGCAGACCCATCGCTTTGCGTTATTCTTATAAAGACATACAAAAAGCATTTCAGCGCATCTAGACGCACTCGCTCGAATCCAATTCTTTAGTGTCATCCTTTTAGCCCAGGCTGAGGATATGTTGTAGCGCGAGCATCGCTCCGCCCAGCAGGAAGGCAACACCTTGAGTAACCTAAGCACCCCCACGGCTGACCAGCTCGCCGCCGCCCGTCTCGCCCATTGGCATCACAACGCCGATCCCATCCTCACCATCAACATGCTCCGCGATTGGCTCAACACCTCAGGCCTTGTTTTCTTCACGCCTCGCGCCGCACAGCTTCCGGCCCCCGCGCCATCCTTCGTCGAAGCGGTCCTCGGCATTCCCAACGCCGCGCCCTCTCTAGCCGACACCGACCAGTCCCGCAGCCTCCTCGCTCGCCTCATCATCGACGGCGGCGCCATTCCCCTCAACCTGCTAGGCTCGCCCACCGGCACGGGCAGCGAGACACCCGATTTCATCGTCTCCCCGCTTGCCTTCCCCTATATCTTCACCCTCCGCGGCGACAAGGCCTGGAAGCAGCCACCCGCCACCAGCGGAGCCACCAAGGTTTCCCCACTCGCCCTCAACACCTACACCCTCCTCGCCGAGCGCGCCAAGGACCACGCCACCGGCATGTCCTCCTACGACCTCACCACGCAGCTCGGCAAAGAGGTCACCGAGTCCGCTGTTCTCCGCTCACTCACCGAGCTTTGGCAGCACCTTCGTGTCATCCCCATCCCGCAGCCCGACGGCGCCGCCACACTATGGGAGCTCACCTCCACCCGCTTCACCAAACAAATCAAAGCCGGAGCCAACGCCGGCCAGCCCACCGCACTGTCGGCCCTCATCTCGCTCTATCTCGGCCAGGCCATCGTAGCCTCTGAGGAAGACATCGAAACCTTCCTCTCTCCCGTCGCCGCACGCTCGCGCATCCGCGACGTCGTCCACGCACTTATCTCGGCGCGCCAACTCGAAACCATCGCCGTCGAAGGTCGCACCGTCCTCCACGTCACCGGCGAACTCCCCGCATTCCTCGCCGTCGCCACACCCGCTCCGGACGACGTCGACTCCATCGTCGTCACTACCGAAGGCGACTCCCTCGAAACCGACGGACTCCTCCCACGCATCAAAAAGTTCATCCCCAAACCCCGTAAGGTCGGAACTGGATTTGTAACCAAACCAGGTCGCAACTCCGAATCCGCCCCGTCTCCACGCGAACGCCGCCCATTCACCCGCGAATCCAACCGCCCCGACCGCCCCAGCTTCACCAAACCCTGGGAAGAGGAGAAGGCCGACCGCCTCGCCGCAGCAAAGTCCTCCTCCGAAGTATCGGAAGACGGCGACGCTACTGCAGTTCCGCAGGCTCCTCGCACCTACGACCGCAAGCCAGCCTACGACCGGGAAGGGAAGCGGCCCTCCTTCGGCTCCAAACCGGCGTTCGGATCGAAGCCATCCTTCGGCAGCCGTCCAACCTTCGGCAACAAACCCCGTTTCGGCAGCGACCGCCCCTCCTTCAAATCCGATCGGCCCTCCTATGGAGGCGACCGCCCTACCTTCCGCCGCAGCGAAGGCACCACTGACAGCCGCCCACCCCGCCGCGAGTACACGCCACGCCCCTTCGGCGACACCCCAACCGGCGACAGCGACCGTCCCCGCAAGACCTTCTCCAAGCCCGGCACCTTCGGCCGCAAGCGCGAGGGCTTCGCCGGCAAGCCCAGCTTTGGCCGCGACAGCAACGACACACGGCCGCCGCGTCGCGACTACGGTGACTCCCGCCCCCCCCGCCGCGATTTCACCCCCCGCACCGACGGAGACTCAGCCGATAGCCGTCCACCCCGCCGCACCTTCGGCGATAAACCGAGCTTCGGCGGTAATCCATCGTTTGGTGGCCCTCGCAAACCCGGCAGCTTCTCCGGCCGCCCGCAGCGCAGCTCCGACGGTGGCGACCGTACCAACGGCTTCGCCCCCCGCAAATCATTTACCCCTCGTGAAGAAGGAGCAGGTCCATCGCGCTTTGGCGGCAAACCCAGCTTCTCCCGCGACCGTGCAGACAACACCGAAGGCCGCACCGGCCGAGCGAGTGGCCCTCCCTTTCGCAAGTTCGACGCCCCGCGCAGTCCACGACCGTCGTTCTCAGATCGCCCGGCCCGGCCAGAAGGCTCCGGCGACTACGCCCCAAGACCAGCGCACCGGCAAACCCAGCGGCAGCTTCGGGACCAAAAAGCCCTACACTAAATCAGGTGGCAGCTACGCAGGAAAATCCACCGGCGGCAGCTTCGCCGGCAAGAAGCCCTATAGCAAATCCGCCGCAGGCGGCACCGGCAAACCGGCCAGTACCTTCGACAAGTTCAAGGGGAATAAGAAGCCCTTCGGCAAACGCACACCGACTCGCAAGTTCAAACCTCAGGAAGGCGAATAGGCCGGATGACGCAGCCGCACGAAGACTCCGCACCGTCACAGCCTGAACGCCAAAACGCGCCACGCCCCGTCATCGCCATCGATGGCCCCGCCGGCGCCGGCAAAAGCACCCTCGCCGCCCATCTCGCCCGCCGCTTCGGCTTCCTCAACCTCGAGACCGGAGCCATGTACCGCGCCCTCGCCCTCAAAGCCATCGAAAACGACTTCGCCTTCGACGAAGAAGCCAGCGCTCCTGGACCTCGCCGACCCACACCCGCATCTCCCTGGAACCACAGCTCGAAGGCAACCGCGTCCTGCTCGACGGCGTCGACGTCTCCCGCCGCATCCGCGAGACCGACGTCACCTCCGCCGCCTCCCAGGTCTCCGTCCATCCCCACCTCCGCGCCTGGATGGTCCACCAGCAGCGAGCCCTCGGCGCACGCCGGCGGCGTCGTCATGGAAGGCCGCGACATCGGCACCGCCGTCTTCCCCGACGCCGAAGTAAAGATCTTCCTCGACGCCGCCCCCGAAGTCCGCGGCAACCGCCGCTTCCGCCAGGTCGCCCCAACCAGCCGACCAGCATCTGGAAGCCGCCATCCTCAAGGAAATGAAGGAGCGCGACTACCGCGACCGCAACCGCGCCGAGTCCCCCCTGCAACCCGCCCCCGACGCCGTCATCCTCGACTCCACCGCCATGTCGCCTCGATCAGGTTCTGTCCCGCGCCGAAGAGATCGTCCGCGCCCACCTGCCTGGAGCGTGATTCTAACATCGCGTATACCTTGTCGAGCGACAAGTTGCCCCTATTAGTTTGCACCATAAACTAGTGCAACGTCAACTATTTAGGAAATTATTTTCTTTCAAAATTTGCCAACTGTGCTAACTTTGCTCATCGTTTGAAACAGATTGGTTTTCTGCAAAGCTTGTACTGTACGAACCCCGATTTGGATCTAGCGGCAAATTCAATCAGCAATAAGGAAATTACGAACATGGAACAGGGAACAGTGAAGTGGTTTAACGATGCCAAGGGGTTTGGCTTCATCAGCCGTCAGAACGGCGAGGATGTATTCGTACACTACTCGGCGATCAATTCGAACGGTTTCAAGAGCCTTCAAGAAGGCCAGGCTGTGCAGTTCAACGTGGTCAAGGGACCCAAGGGTTGGCAGGCGTCTGACGTTCAGCCTCTCTAGTCTTTAACACTAAGACTGCAGCGACACCAAGTTTTGCGGGAGGGACGGCCCCGGCTGTCCCTTTGCGCGCTTAATCACCTAAACGTCCAAAACGAAGCGACGTGACAGTGACCAAGACTTATCGTGCCAGAACTACTGTGGAGCCGGATTTTCCTGAACAGTACTCATTCCCGGCAATATGGTCGAAGTCGCTTTGAACTTCCGGTAGTCCGACTCCACCGCCTGTAAACTCCCATTAAACCGAAAACAAAAGTGCCCGTGCGGATCCTTGCCCCTGGATCATCGCTGGCAACCATACCTCATCATTCACCTTTCGTCGCTCCATCCCAAAGCTCGTCCCCTTTTGAATATTTGCAACAATTCCACCGCCGATCTTGAAATTATTGAGAAAGTGCCCCTGCACCTTTACCAACACCTTATCCCGCTCGTCTACCCATGCCGTCCCCATTAGGTCTCGAATACGTCCTCGCCTCGATTCGAGTCTTCGCCTTCGGATCACCGGCAAAATCGACGGCAATCGTGTCACGACCATTCATCTGAACCCGCCTTGCATTGGTAAAACTACCCAATTCGAGCAGCCGCGAGACCGTTATCTCGTCATCGCCGCGCGGGCTTGACTCTTTACCCTTTGCATCGGCCTTCGCGCGCCTCTCTTTTGCCTTCGCTGACGTCTTTATCGATCTCTTCATTTTCTTTCTTCAGCTCCTCGTCGGTCAGCTCCTTCCCATTTTTCTTGGTCATCCGACTCACCGGCACTCCTTCTACCCAGAAGACGTCGTACTCCTTCAGTCTCGGTCTTCTTCACGCCGCCATGCCCGTCCGACTGCTGTTCGTCTGCACCGACGATACATGTAGTCCTTCTCAATCTTCTCAGACGCCCTCTGGTTCGTCTCCACCTCATGCATCAGCGTAGGGATATCCGGCAGTGGTCTCTCTTCTGCATTGCGGTTAATCGCCAGTGCCGTGACGGACGAGTCGTCGGCGCCGGTTTGAGGTGTAGTTGCCTGAATCGGCTCTTGTACATCCGGCCAAGACGCCACACTAGCTGCAAATCCATTCTTAGAGCCCACGCCGATCAAGCCCACCGCGATCACCGAAGCCAAAGCCATGCGACCGAAAGACACCATAATCTCAACTATAGTTGCCGGATCACACAGACAAACAATTCGTCGAAAAATTGGAGAGATCGCCACACAATCTTTGCCCATTGACTGCAACGAGAGAGTAGAGTGTGGTCGTACCACTAAACGGCTCCACCTCAGTAGTTGGTTCGCGGAGATAGCCAGAATAGTTTTGATTCCCCAGACACTCATGCTCGGCATCTCAGACGACGTCGCCGTCGCCCTCAAGCCAGTCGCGGCGAACCAGCGCCTCTCAGGCCTTCATCTTACGACGATCGCCGACATCCCCGCAGGCCACAAATTCGCCGTCCACGCCATCGAAGCTGGTCAACCAATTCGCAAATTCAACCAGATCATTGGCTTCGCGACCCAACCAATCGCCGTCGGTGAACACGTCCACACCCACAATCTTGCCACCGGCAACTTCGAACGCGACTACGCCATCGGTGTCGAAGCTCGCTCAACCCAGTTGATCGCACCCGCCGATACTGCAACCTTCAACGGAATCGTCCGCGCCGACGGTCGTGTCGCCACTCGCAATTACGTCGGCATCCTCACCACAGTTAATTGTTCAGCAACCGTGGCCCGCCGCATCGCGGCACACTTCACACCGGAGATTCTCGCCGTCTACCGCAATATTGACGGAGTCGTCGCCATCACCCACGGTACAGGCTGCGGAATGGCCGAGCACGACGAACCAGCCGACCTGCTTCGTCGCGTCTTCGCCGGCTATGCGACCCACCCCAACTTCGCCGCCGTCCTTCTCCTTGGACTCGGGTGCGAGACCAACCAGATCGAGCCTCTGATCACCCTTGCCGGTACTACAGGCAACCTCCGAACTAGCACCATTCAGGAGGCTGGGGGTACAGCCAACGCCATTCAGGCCGGCATCACCAGCGTCTTTGAGATGCTGGAGCAGGCAAACCGCTCCATTCGGATAAAAGTCTCCGCCTCACACCTTGTCGTTGGCCTCCAATGCGGCGGCTCCGACGCCTACTCCGGCATCAGTGCCAACCCGGCCCTCGGCGCAGCCGTTGACATCCTCGTCCGCAACGGCGGTACCGCTATCCTCTCTGAGACCCCCGAGATCTACGGTGCCGAGCACCTGCTTACCCGTCGCTCCTCCCGCCCCGAGGTCGCCCATCGCCTCATCGACCGTATTCACTGGTGGGAGGAGTACACAGCTCGCCACCGAGGCTCCATCGACAACAATCCCCAGCCCGGCAACAAAACGGGTGGCCTGACAACCATTCTCGAAAAGTCCCTTGGAGCCATCTCCAAAGGTGGCACTACCAACCTCAACGAGGTCTATCTCTACGCCGAACCGGCAACTGAAAAGGGCCTGGTCTTCATGGACTCGCCAGGCTTTGACCCCGTCTCGGCCACCGGTCAGGTTGCCAGCGGTGCCAACATGATCTGCTTCACCACCGGCAGAGGCTCGGTATTCGGCTGCAAGCCCACCCCCTCCCTCAAAATTGCCTCTAACACCACCCTTTTCAACCGGATGTCGGACGATATGGACCTCAACTGCGGGACGATTATCGAAGGAGAAGAGACCGTTCAGCACGCCGGGACAAGAATATTCAACGAGATCCTCCGCGTCGCCTCCGGAAAACCTACTCGGAGCGAAATCCACGGCTTCGGCGAAGAGGAGTTTCAACCCTGGCTGCAGGGTGCAACTTTATAGTCACAAGCCCTGTAAATATGCTCGACAAGATGCACCCGCTCGCCGAAAGGACTAGCATAGTTAATGCACGCGAAATGGCTTTCGCGAATAGATCGGAAGCGAGGAAGCAGAAGCAATGGCCACGAAGGCAGAGACTCTGACACCACCAGTTGTAACAGTAGAACAACAGGAACGCGAAACAATCTTCGACATCTTTAGACGCTGGGGTTATCTGCAAGCCTCGCTCGACCCTCTCGGACAATATCTCCCCCCCGAGCCCTTCCCAACATCTGCTCCAGAAGGCGACATCGCGAAAGAGGCTCGCAGCTACTACTGCGACACTATCGCTGCGGAGTTCATGCACATCGCGAGCCCGGAGCAGCGCCAGTGGCTTCAGGAGCGCATCGAACGAACTGCGCCAAAGCCTGATCAGTCGCAGATCCTGACACAACTCATTCATGCCGACCTCTTCGAACAGGTCATTCAGTCACGCTACCTCGGCACCAAGCGATTCTCCCTCGAAGGACTCACGGTGCTCATTCCGTTCCTGGATCGCATCCTCGCAGTCAGTGCAGGGTATGGCGTAACCACGGCCATGCTTGCAATGAGCCACCGCGGACGCCTGAACGTGATGACCAACACCATCGGTCGTCTGCCGTCTGAGATCTTCACCAAGTTCGAAGACGTCGATCCACGCAGCACCATGGGTGGCGGCGACGTGAAGTATCACGTCGGACGCAACCGGGGAATATCGCTCGCCCAATGGTGAAGTGATCTCACTCCACCTCGCCTCTAATCCAAGCCACCTCGAAGCTGTCGATCCTGTCGTGCTCGGACGCACCCGCGCTAAACAGGAGCGTATAGGCAAGGGCGGAAGCGACAAGGTTCTCCCGATAATAATGCACGGCGACGCTGCCTTCGCCGGCCAGGGCATCCTCGCCGAGACCTTGAACATGGCAACGCTACCCGGCTACAACGTCGGCGGCACAATCCACGTCATCGTCAACAATCTCCTCGGATTCACGGCGACTCCCGAAGAGTCGAACTCCTCACGCTTTTCAACCGACATCGCCAAGCGTCTTCCCATCCCGATCTTCCACGTCAACTCTGAAGATCCCGACGCCGTCGTTCGAGTTGCTGCCATCGCCGCAGAGTATCGCAACCACTTCCACTCCGACATCGTCGTCGATCTCGTCGGCTACCGCAAACACGGACACAGCGAAGTCGACGATCCCACCGTCACCCAGCCTCGCCGTTATGCAATCATCAAGGATCGCCCAGCGCTCTACCATCTCTACGCGAAGCGCATCGGCGTTGACCCAACCTCCGAAGTGCAGAAGATCCAGCAAGAGCTCCTCGAAGATCAAAAGCTTGCCTCCAAAGCCGATCACAAGCCTCATCTCGCGCAGCTCCCCTCCTACTGGGACAATTACAAAGGCGGCGAACTAGATCCGGCGGACGACGTCCCAACCGGCCTCCCCGCACAGCGCATCAATGAGCTCGTTAAATCGCTGACCGCCTATCCCGCGAACTTCCAGATCCATCCAAAAGTGAAAAAGCTCTTCGAGCAGCGCCAGGAGATGGGTGCAGGTACGCGTCTCTTCGACTACGGAATGGCCGAACTCGTGGCCTTCGCCTCTCTCCTTGAAGCCGGCACACCTGTCCGCCTCACCGGACAGGACTCGCAGCGCGGCACCTTCAACCAACGCCACGCCGTAATGGTCGATACCGAGACCGAGGTCCGTTACTCCCCACTCGCTCACCTCAGCGACAAGCAAGGAAAGTTCGAAGTCTACAACTCTCTTCTCTCCGAAGCTGCAGTCCTAGGCTTCGAGTATGGCTTCTCGCGCGACTTTCCCGAAGCCCTCGTTCTATGGGAAGCTCAGTTCGGTGACTTCGCCAACGGCGCACAGATCATCATGGATCAGTTCATCGCGGCAAGCGAAGCCAAGTGGGGTCTGCTCTCCGGCCTCGTCATGCTGCTCCCGCACGGATACGAAGGCCAGGGTCCCGAGCATTCGAGCGCACGCATCGAGCGTTACCTCCAACTCGCCGCCAACGACAACATCCAGATCTGCCAACCTTCAAACGCCGCGCAGTACTTCCATCTCTTGCGCCGTCAGGCGCTGCGGCCGTGGCGCAAACCACTCGTCCTCTTCACGCCGAAGAGCATGCTCCGTCATCCCGACGCGTCGTCCACACTCGCGGACTTCGCCATTGAGCACTTCCAGAACGTCCTTCCCGATAACGACGTGAAGAGCCCTACGCCGCCTGCTCGTCTGCAGCGGAAAAATCGGCCACAACCTGCGTGTCGAGCGCGAAAAGCGCAAAGACTTCAGCGTCGGCATCATCTTCGTGGAGCAGCTATACCCATGGCCCGAGGCCGAGCTGCAGGCAGCGCTCAACCAACACCCCGAAGCTCAGGAGATCATCTGGGTCCAGGAGGAGCCAGCCAACATGGGCGCCTTCACCTACGTCATGCCTTTGTTGCGTCGTCTCGCTGGTGATCGTGCCGTCCTCAGCGTCAAGCGCAGCGCCAGCGCAACTCCCGCAACCGGATCTGCAAAGGCCCATGAGATCGAAGAGAAGACCCTTATCGACCTAGCGCTCGGCTCTCCCGAGTAGTTTCGTCTCTCTTCAAGAGACACGGGCGCAGCCTTCACACAAGGCTGCGCCAATTCGGTTTAACCAACCACCCAACCTCTAACCGATTGCTACTCTGGTGGCTCGGTTGGTGTCAAAGGATGCGAAGGCACGGGATTTGCAATCTCTTTAGCGTAAATCTGATAACTCGTCTTCGGCGGCACGTCGTTCTGGTGTAGCGCACGAACCCGAGCACGTATCAACTCATCGGCTGCAGTAATACGCTCACGCGAACGCAGATAATCCAGCCAGGACTCCATCAGAAATGTCTCATTCAAGTGCTCAGGATTGAGTGCATCGCGATAGATGCCCCACCGGATCGCCCCGTCCCGCAGCCGCACGCCGCGAAGCTGATGAATCGCGATGGTGAACTCCGCGTAGTTCTCCGCTGGAACGCGGTACTCAACCGAGATCCGCACCGGCCCAGCCGTTCGCGTCAGTCTCAAACGCAAGCTGCGGCGCAGGATGTTTCCACTGGTATGGCGTATGGTCCGGCAGCGGACCCTGCAGAATTTGAAAGCGTCGCACAAACGGCAGCGTCACCAATAAGCCGCACCGCCGCCGTCGCAAGCGCAACCGGCGTCGAGGTGTGCTCCGCCACGAACCCCCACAGATCGATCCCAGCGCCATCCCGCCCTGAAACGTCATCAGGTACGTCCCCAGCGCCCGCGCCTGCACCCACGCCGGCACCGCCAGCTGCACCGAAATATTCAGCGTCGACATCGTGCTCGTCCACGCAAAGCCCGCAGACCACCAGCACAGCAATGATCACCGACGGGCTGACCGCACCAGGGCCAGCACCAGCAGCGTCAGCGCCGTTGTAAACGCGTCGCGACGCGCAATAATCTGGCTCGCTCCAAACCTGCTGCCGAACCGTTGCAGCAGTCGTCGCCGCGATCACCGCGCCCAAGCCCAGCGAGCCATTCAGAATGCCGTATCCCAGCGCGCCCTGTTGCAGGTCCCGCTTCGCCACCACCGCCAGCAGCGACCACACCGCCGAGACGAAAAACGTAAAGGTAAACGCCCGCAGCAGCGACGACTGCAGCGTCGGCGAGTACCGCACATACCGCAGCCCCGACCGGATCGACCCCGCAATCCGCTCCGACGGCAGCGCGCTCTTGAACAGCGGCATGCGCTTCCAGTTCACCAGCACCCAGATCACGCCCGCAAACGAGAGCGCATTCAGAAGGAAGACCGACCCCGCGCCGGTATCGACTCCGCTTGAACGCCGCCACCATCAGGCCGCCCAGCGCCGGACCGACCGCGCGCGCCAGGTTGTTGCTCGCCGCGTTCAGCGACACCGTATCCGGGATCAGCTCCGTCGGCACCAGCTCCGGCACGATCGCCTGCCACGCCGGATTGTTCATCGCCGAACCGATATTCAGCAGAAACGTAAACGCCAGCAGCGCCCACGGCGAGATGTGCCCGAGAAACGTCAGCACCGCCAGCACCGCCACCGCTCGCCAGCATCCACGCCTGCCAGAAGATCAGCAGCCTGCCGCCGGTCGAAGATATCCGCCGTCGCCCCCGCCAGCAGCCCAAGCAGCAGCACCGGCAGACTCGCCGCCGTCTGCATCAGCGCGATCAGCAGCGGCGACGCCGTCAGCGACGTCATCAGCCACGTGCCCGCCGTATCCTGCATCCACGTGCCGACGATGAGACCGTCGACGCGATCCATCGGTCCCGAAACAGCGGAATCTTCAGCGGCGCGAACCCGCTCGAGATGTCACAGGCTGCATGGTAGTCTCCGGCGTGAAGTCTGGAGTCTCTAGAGGCATCGTCTAGTCTACCGGCCGATCCGCCGAGAGCGCATCAGCCTGCAACCGTAGTCTACGGTGTCAAGCGATGGACTCGACTCGAAGCCGGCTTAAAAAGGGAAACCCACGCAGCGCGGTGGGGGCTGTTGCGTGGGTTTGCCTGTTATTGCAACGAAGTGGGTGGACTTCGCTGTGACTGACTCAACCCGAAGGGAGTCTTGCCATTTGTTTAAGGTAACGTCAAAGCAGAATTGAGTCAAGGTATTTGTCGGCTCATCCGAGCCTTGCCTGTTTCACCATTTCTACAAGAACGGTGCGGGTCTCCGTGGGTGTAGAGACCTCTCGGAGGAAGGGAATTCGAGCCCCTTTGACCCCTCCCGAGGTCAGGACCCGGACATGAAATCCAAGGCGGTCCACCGAGGTCATCGTGGCCGATTCGGCCTCGAGTTTTGCATGGGTGCGGGCGAGTAGGACGAGCGAGTCGGCATGGTCGGTGTTCATGTGGTCCAGGATGCCCTGCGCAGCCGCTGCAAGGGGGTCAGGAGCCGCCACAGCGTAGTCGGAAGCCGTTACCCAGCCCATCACTCCGAAGCCGCCTACGTAGTAGACATCCATCGGTTCCAGTCGAAAGAACGCGAAGTCGTTGAAGTCGACCCAGTAGTGGCTGTTGGGGTGCGCCTTCAGGTAGATTTCGCGAACTTCGGCCTTCTCTTCGTCAGTGAGTTGTGTGACATTGCCCACCAGGGTGACCCGGGCCGCGCCGAGAACGTCGCCATCGGCGGCGGGTTGGGTGACGAAGAGGCTGGCGCGTGGATCGGCCTTCAGGTTCTGGGTGTGCATCGCCATCGTGCTGATCAGGAAGAGCGGCCTGCCCGATGCATCCAGCGCATAGGGCATCAGCGAGCCAAAGGGAAAACCCGGCTGCTTACGGGAGACGGTCGAAAGAGTAGCGACGCTCGACAGGTGCATCAACGTTCGCGAACGCTCCGCGTGCGTTGGTTCAGGAACGGGAGGCTGCGGGTTGGGATTGGACGGTGCTGCGTGCTGATTCGACATTCTTTGCTCAACTCCGGTTTCGTATCATCACGGTGGGCCCCCCCGGGGGTGTCTTGTCTAACGTGTTTATAATGAGCGACTTGATAAAAATGGGACGATGTAAAAATCTGATAATAAAAGGGTTGCGGCTAAATATTTCCATTCAAACGAGTTAGTGGTTTGTTAAGCGCCTGAAGCTCCGGTCTGGCCGGAGCTCCTTCTATTGTTTAAGTTTACAGGATTGAGAGAAACTCATGCGCCACGCGAAAGTGCTGGATTGGCGCGGGTTTTGTGCTGGTGGGGGCTTGACAGGTTTTTGATGACAAGTGTCTGCAAGCATCCGAACGTTAGACCCAGGTTAGCGACATTGGATGCCACTCCGGCAATCAGTGATTGATCGCTTCCGCCAACCTGAATTGCTGTTACCAATAGGTTCATCCACTTGTGCCAAGTGAACTCCCTCCATCGACGCTTCTCATGAATCGAGAGCGATAATGCCATTCGTCATTTGAATTGGGCACCAGGTTTGATAATGAGCCCCCCCGGCTCTTGATGGAAGGTATCGACCGATACCTTCGTCCAATTGTTTTACTTCCTGACGTCTGGGACGATGGGTCGTTACAGACGCATGTGAGATTGGGCTCAGACGACAACTTTCTTTGTGGAGGAGAACACACGATGCCTGAACTTTCGAGGGATTATGTGGGTCTGCCGTGGATTGGCGGGCGGAGCGGAGACGATCGCCGCGTGGTGTTAAACACAGGTTGATGCTTGGCGTCCTCGGTGCAATGCTGGGCGCGTTGCTTCAAGGTTGCACAGCGGACAAAGCTCCATCCCAAGGGGAGACCAGCCTCGCTAATGCGGCGAAAGATGTCACCATTCCGCTTGAGGCAGGGAAGATGAAGAATCCGCTGGCTGAGACCGGTGAGGTCGTAAGCCAGGGGCAGGAGATATTTCTTGGGTCTTGCGCCCAATGCCACGGTGCGAATGCGCGCGGAGACAGTGATCTGGGGCGCAACATGACGCCGCCTGCCATGGACCTGACCTCGGGTCACGTGCAGCACTGGAGCGACGCGGAATTGTTCTGGATCATTCAGAACGGAGTACGCCTGACAGGCATGCCTGCGTGGAAGTCGAGCATCTCCGATACCGACACATGGAAGCTCGCACGGTACATCCACAGCCTTCCCACTGCCGGGGGTGCGTCTGCCTCCACAACTGTCCCGTCGCAGGCACAAGCTCCACTTCTGCTCAGGACAAGTACGCCCTCAAAGTACCGAATGGCCTCGCGTTCTCTGAGTTCAGAGGATATGAAGGCTGGCCTGTGATCTCCATCAGCCATAACGGAGGTGCGGTCGCTGCGATCCTCGGGAATCCTGTAATGATCGACGCTTATAAAGCGGGCATTCCCGGTAATGGCAAACCCTTTCCGGATGGCGCCAAGATGGCGAAGGTCCATTGGATTGCGAAGGTGGATACCGGTGAACCCGGTGCTCCGACGGTGCCGGGCGCGCAGCATGACGTTGACTTCATGGTGAAAGACAGCAAGAGGTTCGCAGACAGCGGCGGATGGGGTTATGGCGTGTTCGAGTATGACGCCGCGTCCGGCAAGTTCAGGCTCGGCAACTTAGGTGACAAGCCGCCGCAGGGGAACGACGCCAAGTGCGGGTTCGCGTGCCATACGGCAGTGAAGACGAAAGATTACGTTTTCACTGCTTATGGATCCAGGTGAACTCGGGGAGGGCGCGCTGTCTCTACGGATGAAGAAGACTTGCCGCCTCTGTGATTGCTAGAGGCGGCAGATCAGGAGTTCGCGCTCGTAGATCATCTCGGGGGGGAGATGGTCGTGGAGGGCGAGGAAGAGCTCTTCGTGGCCCATGACCTCTTGCTTCCATTGGCGCGGTCGACGGTCTGGAGGGTGTCGAAGGTTTCGCGGGGGAAGTCGAGGCCCTTCCAGTTGATGTCGTCGAAGTGTGGGGTCCAGCCGATGGGGGTTTCTTTGCCGAGAGCGCGGCCACGGACACGGTCGACGATCCACTTGAGGACACGCATGTTTTCGCTGTAGCCGGGCCAGAGGAAGCTGCCGTCGGGCGCTTTGCGGAACCAGTTGACGTGGAAGACGCGGGGGGTGGCGGAGAGGTTGCGCTGCATCTTGAGCCAGTGACGGAAGTAGTCGCCCATGTGGTAGCCGCAGAAGGGCAGCATCGCCATTGGATCGCGCCGCACCTTGCCGATGGCTCCGGCAGACGCAGCAGTCGTCTCTGAGCCCATCGTAGCGCCTATGTAGACCCCTGCAGACCAGTTGAAGGCCTGATAGACCAGCGGCATCGTAGTAGGTCGCCGCCCACCGAAGATGAAGGCGGAGATGGGGACGCCGTTGGGATTTTCCCAGTCGGGATCGATTGTGGGACACTGCCGCGCGGGCGCGGTAAAGCGGCCATTCGGATGTGCAGCGGGTTGGCCGGTCTCTTTGGCGATGGCTGGGGTCCACCGGTTGCCGCGCCAGTCGATGAGTTCAGCAGGTGGGGTGTCGGTCATGCCCTCCCACCAGACGCCGCCATCGGGCGTGAGCGCCACGTTGGTGAAGATCGTGTTCTTCGCCAGTGTTGCCATGGCATTGGGATTTGTCTTCGCACTCGTTCCTGGAGCGACTCCGAAGAACCCTGCCTCCGGGTTGATGGCGCGTAGCTGTCCGTTGGCGTCAGGCTTGATCCAGGCGATGTCGTCGCCGACGGTCCAGACCTTCCACCCGTCGAATCCTGCAGGGGGGATCATCATGGCGAAGTTCGTCTTGCCGCATGCGGAAGGAAAAGCTGCGGCAACGTAGGTCTTCTCCGTTATGCCGTCGGCGCGCTGCGGCGACTCAACGCCGAGAATCAACATGTGCTCGGCCATCCAGCCTTCGTCACGGGCGATGTTGGAGGCGATTCGCAGTGCAAAGCACTTCTTGCCGAGGAGGGCATTGCCACCATAGCCAGAGCCGTAGCTCCATATCTCGCGGGTTTCGGGGAAGTGGACGATGTACTTCTCGTCGTTGCAGGGCCACGGAACGTCTTTCTCGCCAGGCGCCAGCGGCACGCCGACTGTATGCATGCAGGGAACGACGCGTTTTTCGTCTTTGTCGATCTCGGCGAAAACGGGTGCGCCGATTCGAGCCATGATGCGCATGTTGACGACGGCGTAGGCCGAGTCGGTAAGCTGAACGCCGATCTGCGACATTGGCGATCCAATGGGGCCCATCGAATAGGGCAAGACATACATGGTGCGCCCGCGCATGCTTCCGCGAAAGAGCTGCTTGAGCTTCTTGCGCATGACGTAGGGGTCTTCCCAGTTGTTTGTAGGCCCGGCTGTGTCCTTGGAGAGGGAGCAGATAAAGGTACGATCTTCGACACGCGCAACGTCGTTTGGAGCTGATCGGGCTAGAAAACATCCAGGCCACAGCTTTTCGTTGAGTTTGGTGAACGTTCCGGCTTTCACCAGTTGATCGCAGAGGAAGTCGTACTCGGCTTGAGAGCCGTCAATCCAGTGAATCCGGTCGGGCTGGGTGAGGTCTGCCATCTTTTCGACCCAGCGGATAAGGTGTTTGTTGATCGTCGGTGGGGTTGCGATTGCGGCTTCGGTGGTTACTGTCTTCATAAAAGTGGCGCTAAATTCCTTCGCGTACAAGTCTTCGCCTCTACACGGAGGCTGTCAACCCACGCAGAGATGCAAGGGAGTCCCCGGCCCTGATAGACTTAAAGTTCCGCGTTGTGACTTCAGCGCAATCAGTTTCTCGAAGGGCGAGCCCTCAGCGAGATCAAAGGAAAAACGACACTAGTGGACCAGCAGACCAAACAAGCTCTCAAGCATGATCAGTTCGTCGATACCACCAACCATGGCCTCGAGTGGGCCAGCGAAAACCGCCATTCCGTAATCGTCACCAGCGCGATTGTGCTTGTAGCGATCCTGGTCGTAGTTGGCAGTGTACTGCTCTATAACAGCCGGGCAAACCAGGCGTCGGTCGCCTTCGGTGCGGCTATGCAGGCTTACCAGACGCCGCTTGCGGCTCCTGGACAGCCTGTGCCTCCGGGTGTGAAGACGTACGCGTCGGTTACGGAGCGCGCCAAGGCTGCCAACGATTTGTTTATGGGTGTTGCCGACAAGTACGGGATGACTCCGGATGGCAGAGTAGCACGTTATTTCGGTGGCCTCACCTATATGGAGCAAGGCAACAACGGCGCCGCTGAGAGCACCTTGAAAAGTGTAGCCAGTGGGTGGAACGGTGATCTTGCTGCGTTGGCAAACTTGTCGCTGGCCCAGCTTTATCGGCAGACGGGCCGCGATGCTCAGGCGATCGATCTTTATAACCAGCTCACGGCAAAGCCGACCAGCACCGTGCCTTCCGGTCTTGCGCAACTGCAACTGGCTGAGCTCTACGAGACGGAAGGGAAGCCGGACCTGGCCAAGAAGATCTACGCTCAGCTCAAGGACAAGGACGCCAAGGGGGCTGCTGGCGTTTTGGCTGCACAAAAG
Source organism: uncultured Acidobacteriaceae bacterium (assembly GCA_963708755.1). Lineage (GTDB taxonomy): Bacteria > Acidobacteriota > Terriglobia > Terriglobales > Acidobacteriaceae > Edaphobacter. The sequence continues at coordinate 169,956 of CAVPTN010000008.1, read as the reverse complement.
CTGAACCCTGCACCAGCGGGTCCTGCGGGGCAGTAACTTCGACGTGAGAAATTAATTGATTTTGTTCAATCTCGGGATGCCAAGTTTTAAACCTTGGCATCCCGAAGTTGCGTTTGTTCGAAGTTTATCGGGACGAACTACTCATCGTGGTACGAGTCGGAGGGATTGCTTCGACCTTTTAATGCTGCTTCCGCGTCAGTTCGTAGTCTGGTTAGAACGCTCCATTGATCATTTTCCTTGGCGGGTGCAACCCAGACCGGCAGAGGCATCCTGAGGTATTCGGAGAGCACAAACGCGTGGGGTTCGTAGAGGGCCCGAATCGTGTTCAACCTCTTCGCCGCAGCAGGATCTCCGCAGAGTAGTAAGTGATTGTCTCCCAGGGCTTCGCATAACCGGTAAAAATCTTTGGACGGAAGTCGGTCGAGTTGGGATCGACGTTGCCAGGCCTCGTGTTCTTCGACGTGAAAGACGTGGCCAAGATCAATGAGAGCGTGGCGCGCCATCACGAAGGTCAACTGGGCTTGCCGTGACGGTGTACCCTCGACGACCGAGATCAGTAGGGCGCATGTGTCCAGTATCGACACGAGAGCCGATAGCCAACTTTGGTTGTCGTGTTGCGAGCGGTAGTAGCAAAGAATCGGGTAGGAGATGTGCGACTCCAGAATTTCTGCGGACCAGCGTTCCCACTCTGCCAGCAGATCGGAGAGGGCTTCCTGGCCTCCTTCAAAGGCATGACGCCGAAGCAGTTCGCCAGCGTTGGGTGGAGATCCGGCCCGGGCATCCAGTAGTGCCACGCTGACTTCTCGATGGGAGAACGCCTGATACAACACAGGGAGGTAACCGATTACAAGAGCGACGAAACCGAGTCCGACGCCGGATTCGAAGATGATGAGCGCCCGTGCCAGGAGACTATGCGGCACAACGTCACCCAGTCCGAGAGTAAACAAGGTCGTACCGCTGACGTACAGGTCGGTGCCGAGTTGGCTCCAGGCGCTGGCGCTGTGTGCCATCATGGCATCGCCAAAGGGAGAACTCATTGAGAAATAAAACATTCCAAAGCCAAAGATTAGAAGAAGCGCCCAGAGCAACAGAAGAAGAAGAAGCGAAAGTGGTCCGTAGACGCTATAGATCTGCTCGCGCATCTTCTTGTTGCTCGCGCGCTCGGCCATCAAAACCCATGGGGCCCAAGTCGCTATGAAGAAGAGGCGAGTAATCTGAAACCGCCCTGTTGGACGACGCGGTAGAATGATCGTCTGAAAGGCGTCGAGCGCCACCCCAAGGCAAAAAAACAATGCGACAATGAAAGCGGCGACGTGCAAGTAGGGTCCTCGTTCAAAACCAGAGTCAGCGTTCTTTCGTAAACCTTACCAGAGCCCCAGTTGGCTTGATGGACGAAGACGCGAATCAGGATGCACCTAATTTCCTTCGGTAGACCTCTGCGACTTTATCGAAAGAGCTGAGTCTAAAAAAATGACATGCTAGAAAGACACAAGATTTTTATTCGACAGAGATGCTTTTGAGGGCTAGGCTGAACTTTACCGAAGAAGAGTTCGCCGCCATACCTGACTGATCTACAGCGAGGGAATACATGAAGCGAGTTCTGGTAGTCGATGATGACCGATTGGTCGCAGACACGCTGAAGTTGATCTTCGAAAAGAGCGGGTTTTCGGCGAAAGCGGCTTATTCAGCAGACCAGGGGCTCGAGTGCTCGCGCGAATTTTCACCAAACCTGCTTCTTTGTGACGTCAGCATGCCGGGTCGAGATGGGCTTTCTCTTGTAGATGACGTGACGCGGGAGTTGCCGGGATGCCGCATCCTGGTACTCACTGGTTTTTACTCCAACCTGCAGAGTGTCCGTGAGCAGTCCCGAAAGATGTCGCGACCTGTGGGGATCCTCACTAAGCCGTGTCAGCCGTTGGATCTTCTCCGTGAGGCTGCTGCGCTGTTGGCTACTGCCTAGAGAGATGCCTTAGCATGCATGACCTTGGCCGGACGCTTATTTTCGTCGGTATTTTGCTGGCTTTGGTTGGCATTGTTCTCGTGGGGCTCAATCGTTTTAATCTTCCTGTTGGGCGTCTTCCGGGCGATCTGAATTGGCGCGGCCGTGGATGGTCCGTCTCATTTCCGCTAGCAACCTCAATTCTTGTCAGTGTGGTGCTGAGCCTGTTGTTGTGGGTCGTCGGGCGAATGCGTCACTGAGTCGGGCATGCTCCGTCGCGATGCTAGACTCATGCAGGATGTCTGAGAAGGAAGACAACTCGCAGACCTTGGCGAGCCTGCGTGCACGGCGGGGAAAACCTCGCGTGGGAAAGCGCTTGGCAGCTTCTCCTCCGGCGTCTAACTCGATCTTCCAGTCCGAGCTTTTTCGTCCTTTGGTAGAGGATGATTCGCCTGAAGTTTCAGTCACAGGATGTTTCGTTCGTCCCCAGCGAATTGTCCCGACCAGCGAGCCAAGATTCTTTCGACCAGCAAGCTGTGGTTGTGGCCGCTTCGACTGAGCGACGGATCTGGAGCGTCCGCGCACTCGTTACGGATGTTCGGCAGCATGTGGAGACGGCCTACATTAATCTTTGGGTCGAGGGCGAGATCTCTAATTGCCGGCCCGCTCCATCCGGCCATATCTACTTCACATTGAAAGATGGCGATGCTCAGTTACCGGTCGTCCTCTTTCGGCGTCAAGCTGCGCTATTGAGGTTTCGCCCGAACGATGGTCTGGCTGTTTTGGTTCGGGGGCGGATCTCGGTCTATGAGAGTCGTGGCCAGTTACAACTTATTGCTGAGACCATGGAGCCTCGCGGTGCTGGCGCACTGCAACTCGCCTTCGAACAACTTAAGGTCCGCTTACTTGCTGAGGGGCTTTTTGACGTCTCGCGCAAACGCCAGCTCCCAGCGTTCCCAAAGTGCATTGGCATTATCACGTCTCCGACTGGCGCTGTGATCCAGGATATCGTTACCGTGATTCGTCGCCGCCATGCTCGGCTCAGTCTGCTGATCTATCCAGCGGCGATGCAAGGCGTAGCTACTCCAATGACAGTTGCGGCGGGAATTCGTTGGTTCAACGCCAATGCTTCATTGGTTGACGTGATCGTTCTCGCAAGAGGGGGCGGGTCGATGGAAGATCTCGCCGGATTCAATGATGAAGCGCTCGCCCGCGTTATTGCTGCATCTGAGCTTCCCATCGTCTCGGCGGTTGGGCATGAGACTGACTTCACGATTGCGGATTTTGTTGCTGATCTTCGGGCCCCTACTCCGTCGGCCGCGGCAGAGTTGGTGACTGGTGCTCAACATCGGATTGAAGAGCGGGTTGCCACATTGGCTGCCAGGGTGCAGCGCGCTGGAAAATTCCATTTGATGCAGGCTCGGCACCGGTATGCGCAGCTTTCGTCGGAGTCTGTACTCATTCGTTTGCGTGACGGCGTCAATCGCCGCGACCAGAGACTCGACGAGCTGCGGCTTCGCCTCGACGCGGCTGCAAGACGTCGACTGCGTGTTCCCACTCAGCAAGTTGCGTTTGTCTCGGAGCGCCTTCACCGGCAGGACATCGCGGTTCGTATCGCCATGACCCATCGTCGGCTGCAAAGTGTCGCTCAACGATTGCAGGGCACTACAAATCAGATCATCGTGGGCCGGCGAGCCCGTTTAAATCACGCATCTGCAAGGCTTGGCGCCTTATCGCCGTTCGCTGTGCTCTCGCGAGGTTATGCCCTTGTTTATTCTGCCGACGGCACGTTACTACGTTCTGCGGCAGATACCGCTGTGGGTCACACGATTCGCGCCCGGTTCGCCAATGGAACCCTCGAAGCAGAAGTGACTGCCTCACATGTAGAGAAAATCGACGTAACGGAGACGCGCAATTCATGAAGAAGCTCTTTGGAACCGATGGTATTCGTGCCGTCGCCGGACAGTCGCCTTTGGATGCACTGACTATCTACGCTATCGGGCTTGCTTTGGCCCATACGCTTTCGATCAAGACTCCCTCTCCACGCGTTCTGCTGGGTATGGACACGCGCGAGTCCAGTGAGTGGATTGCCGCCACACTGACGGCTGGGCTTGTCGAGGGAGGAGCGGCGGTTGAAAGCGCTGGGGTGATTACGACTCCGGCCATTGCATTCCTTACTAAAACTCACGGTTTTGCTGCCGGTATAGTCATTTCGGCTTCGCACAATCCGTGGCAGGACAACGGCATCAAGCTCTTTGGGCCGGATGGTTACAAACTTCCCGATGCCGTTGAGATGGACATTGAGGAGGAGATCTTCCGTAAACTCGAGGGTGCGAAGGCGACACCACCGCAGACCGTCGCACCAGACGTCAACGAGGCCGATCGTGCTGAATACGTTCGCTTCCTGCTCGACGCCGTCCCAGGCCTTTCGCTCGATGGAAAACGTATTGTTATTGACTGCGCGAATGGAGCTGCCTCGTCAGTCGCTCCACAATTGTTTTCCAGTCTCGGCGGCGAAGTTGTTATTACCCATGCCAGTCCAGACGGTCGCAATATCAATGAGGCGTGTGGGGCGTTGCATCCAGAAGTTGTCGCATTGCAGGTAAAGAATTGCCATGGCTCTATTGGGATCACGTTCGATGGCGATGCAGACCGTGCACTGTTTGCGGATGAGCATGGCTGTGTCGTCAATGGTGACGCTGTGTTGCTGCTAGCGGCTCGGGACTTGCAGGCACGTGGGCTTCTCACCAATTCGACCGTTGTTGCGACGACTATGTCCAACATGGGGCTCGAAGCGGCGCTTAAGCGGAGCGGCATTGAGATGCTGCGAGCCGCAGTTGGCGATAAGTATGTGTTGGAGCAGATGATCAACACTGGCGCAGCACTCGGTGGGGAGCAGTCGGGTCACATCATCTTTTCGGGGCGAAGTACGACCGGTGACGGTTTGCTGACCGCATTGCTTTTGTTGGATATCGTCCATCGTAGTGGGAAGTCTTTAGCTGAACTGGTCGAAGATCTTAAGGTCTTTCCACAGGTGATCGTCAACGTCAAAGTGCGTGAGAAGAAGCCGTTGGAAGCGATTCCTGCCGTTGCTGCAGCGATCCGTGCTGCGGAGGCCGAACTTGCAGATTCCGGCCGAGTCGTCATTCGATACAGTGGAACCGAAGCACTGGCGCGCGTTATGATCGAAGCCGAATCAGAACCGCTTATGCGGCTTCATGCCGGGAGCATCGCTGCTGCTATACAAGCCGAACTTGGCATATAGCATTCGTATCTTGGTTTTGTAGGATCTGGCCTTAGCTAAATAAATTTTAGATGTTTGTCTTCAAATAATCTTCGGCTGATTCGCTGGAGTACACTTTTGCTCTCGCTATCCGCTTGCAATCAGCGACTACGTTGATAACGTGATCGTCGTCAAAAGGATGTAAATTCATATCGATTGCTCTTTCCGCAGATCGATTGGGCCCTCAAAATCATCATAGGGATAACTTGTTGGCCAGGCTGCTGTTGTGACCTTGATTGGACGTGGTCGAATGGATGGTAGTTTGGTTACGGAGATTTAAAGAGAACCAAGGAGCATGCAGATGACGACGAAATTGACGCCCCTGAGTGGGCGTCCGGCATGGAAGGCACTTGAAGCTCACCACGAGCAGATTCACGATACCCAAATCAAGCAGTTATTTGCAGATGATCCAGCGCGTGGTGAGCGTTACACGCTCGAGGCCGCAGGAATTTTCCTCGATTATTCAAAGAATCGAATTACAGACCAAACGCTGAAGCTTTTGCTCCAGTTGGCGGAGGAGTCGGGTCTGAAAGCTCGGATCGATGCGATGTTCAGTGGCGAGAAGATCAATATTACGGAGAATCGCGCTGTATTGCATGTTGCTTTGCGTGCGCCGAAAGACGAGAAGATCTTTGTCGATGGTGAAGATGTAGTACCGGCGGTTCATGTTGTGTTGGACAAGATGGCTGGATTCGCGGACCGAGTTCGCAGTGGGGCTTGGAAAGGACACACGGGGAAACGAATTCGCAATGTCATCAATATTGGTATTGGCGGCTCGGATCTGGGGCCGGTGATGGCCTATGAAGCGCTGAAACATTACAGTCAGCGCGACCTCACTTTTCGCTTTGTCTCAAACGTTGATGGGACGGACTTTGCTGAGGCGGTGCAGGACCTCAACGCGGACGAGACGCTTTTTCTGGTTGCTTCAAAGACCTTCACAACGCTTGAGACGATGACCAATGCTCACTCGGCAAGAGACTGGTCGCTGGCTGGGCTGGGAGGGGACGAGAAAGCAGTAGCAAAGCACTTTGTCGCAATCTCAACCAATGCCAAGGAAGTAGAAAAGTTTGGCATCGATACGGCGAATATGTTCGAGTTCTGGGACTGGGTAGGCGGCCGCTACTCGATGGATTCAGCGATCGGACTATCGACGATGCTGGCGATCGGTCCGGACAACTTTCGTGCAATGCTGGACGGCTTTCACCAGATGGATGAGCACTTTCGCACTGCGCCGTTCGCGAGCAATTTGCCGGTTTTGTTGGGTCTTTTGACGGTTTGGTATACCGACTTTTTCGATGCGCAGACAGTTGCTGTTCTGCCATATGAGCAGTACCTAAAGCGGTTTCCCGCGTATCTCCAGCAGCTAACGATGGAGAGCAACGGTAAGCACGTTACGCTTGATGGCACCCATGTTGCTACAGAGACAGGCCCAATTTACTGGGGCGAACCGGGGACAAATGGGCAGCACTCCTTCTATCAACTCATTCACCAAGGCACGCGGCTGATTCCGTGCGATTTTATTGGGTTTTACAAGACCCTAAATCCGCTGGGCCGGCATCATGACATGCTGATGGCCAATGTCTTCGCGCAGGCTGAAGCGCTGGCTTTCGGGAAGACTGCGGAGCAAGTTAAGGCCGAGGGAACGCCGGACTGGCTTGTCCCACATCGCGTGTTTGAAGGAAATCGTCCGTCGAATACGATTCTCGCGGATCATTTGACTCCTGAAGTTCTGGGCAAACTGATTGCACTTTACGAGCACGCTGTGTTCACGCAAGGAACTATCTGGAGTATCGATTCGTTCGATCAGTGGGGCGTTGAATTAGGCAAGGTGCTGGCGCAGAAGATTATCGGTGAGTTGGAGAGCACCACAGAGCCTGCTCTGACACACGACACGTCGACGACCAATTTGATTCGGAGATATAGAAAGAACAAATAACCGCGCCGCTATTGTGTGAGCGAAGTTTTCGCCACCTTCGATGTCCAACGAACAAGCAAACTATTTGAAAGCGAGGCGATCGATGCAACTTGGAATGGTAGGCCTGGGGAGAATGGGAGCCAACATGGTTCGGCGGTTGGCGAAGAACGGCCATGAATGCGTTGTATTCGACATGTCACCGAAGGTTGTTGAAGAGATGGGCAAAGAGAAAGGAATCACGGGATCGTCTTCGCTTGAGGACTTCGTGAGCAAGCTCTCCAAGCCGCGTGCGATCTGGTTGATGATTCCTGCTGGAGTCGTGGATCAGACGATCGCTAAGCTGGTTCCTCATCTGGAAGCGGACGATATATTGATTGACGGCGGGAACTCGTACTACATCGATGATATTCGGCGATCGAAGGAGCTTGCGCCGAAGGGAGTTCGCTATGTGGATGTGGGCACGAGCGGTGGCGTATGGGGCTTGGAGCGTGGGTATTGCATGATGATTGGCGGCCCTAAGTCCGTTGTGGAACATCTGGATCCAATCTTCAAGACGATCGCTCCTGGAGTTGGTGACGTCGCGAAGACGCCAGGCCGCGAGAACGTTGGCGGGACTGCGGAGGAGGGCTATCTGCACTGTGGAGAGAGCGGTGGCGGGCACTTCGTCAAGATGGTGCATAACGGAATTGAGTATGGAATGATGGCGGCTTATGCCGAGGGTTTGGGTGTGCTGAAGGCGGCCGACATTGGGAAGCATACGGCCGAGATCGATGCTGAGACTACGCCGCTTCGTGATCCGGAACACTACATGTATGACTTCAATCTTCCGGATGTTGCTGAGGTTTGGCGTCGTGGTAGCGTGATCGCTTCGTGGTTGCTGGATTTGACCGCGTCGGCGTTGATCGAAGATCCTGGGCTGACGAAGTTTGGCGGCAGAGTTTCAGATTCGGGTGAAGGTCGCTGGACGATCAAGGCTGCAATCGATGAGGGTGTTCCGACTCCAGTGTTGACGACGGCACTTTACGAGCGGTTCAGTTCGCGCGGCGAGGCTGACTTCTCGAACAAGCTGCTGTCTGCGATGCGTTATGAGTTTGGCGGACATCTTGAGAAGCCAGCGACTAAATAAACTCTGATTAGAAGGAGCGAACTCGTGAGTCAAATTCAGTCCGATGCTCTTGTTTTCTTTGGTGCGACCGGCGATCTTGCCTATAAGAAGATCTTTCCTGCACTTCAGGCGATGATCAAACGCGGGACGCTGAATGTTCCGGTGATTGGTGTGGCGAAGGCTGGTTGGAATCTCGATCAGTTCAAGGCACGTGCCAAGGATAGTCTCGAACAGCATGGTGGTCTTGACGATGTGGCGTGGGGGAAGCTGCAGTCGCTGCTGCGTTACGTTGATGGCGACTATGTCGATCCGTCGACGTTCGTTGCGGTGCGTCAGGCGTTGGGCACGGCTGAGCATCCTGCTCACTATCTCGCGATTCCTCCTTCACTGTTTGAGACGGTCGTAGAGCAGCTGGTGAAGTCCGGTTCGGCTAAGGGTGCTCGCATGATCGTGGAGAAGCCGTTCGGTCATGACCTGGCTTCGGCTCAGGAGCTGAATCGGATCTTGCTGTCGGCTTTTCCAGAGTCTTCGATCTTTCGGATCGATCACTATCTGGCGAAGGGGCCGGTTCATAACATGGTGTCGTTTCGGTTCTCGAATACGTTTCTTGAGCCGCTCTGGAATCGTGACTACATTGAAAGTGTTCAGTTCACGATGGCGGAGGACTTTGGGGTGCAAGGACGTGGGGGGTTCTATGACCAGACCGGCTGCATTCGCGATGTGATTCAGAACCATATCTTTCAAGTGTTGTGCAATCTTGCGATGGAGTGTCCGGCACGAGGCGATGCCGAATCCATGCGAGATGAAAAGGTGAAGGTGCTGAAAGCAATTCCTCCTTTGACGGCGAAGCACCTTGTGCGGGGGCAATTTAAGGGATATCTGGACGAGAAGGGTGTTGCTCCCGACTCGAAGGTGGAGACCTTTGCGGCGCTTGAATTGGCGATCAATTCCTGGCGGTGGCAAGGAGTTCCTTTCTACATCCGCGCTGGAAAGAATCTCCCGGTGACGTGCATGGAGGTGCTGGCTACGTTCCGCAAGCCACCGACTACTAACATTACCGAGCCAGACATACCGCAGAACTATATGCGCTTCCGCATTAGTCCCGAGATGACGGTTGCGATGTCTGTTTCAGTTACCGCCGAGCATGGAGGCAGCAGTCGCGAGGCTGTAGAGCTTGTGGCGAGCCGTCATCCTTCGCCCGAAGAGATGGAGGCATATGAGCGTGTCCTGACGGACGCGATGGCTGGCGATGCCACTCTCTTTGCACGGCAGGATTACGTTGAAGAGGCCTGGCGGATCGTCGATCCTGTCTTGAAGGAGAACACGCCGGTCTACGTCTACGAGCCCCATACATGGGGGCCAAAAGAGGCTGGGGATAACATCGTCCCGTGCTGCGGATGGGATACGCCCAACGCGGATGAGCCATCGGATTTCCGGATCGTCAAGCGGTAGTCAGAGCGTTCTCGGCTTACGGCTCCTTAGGCTGAGGTGGCCCCCCCAGGGGGTGGTATAGATAAGTGGCTTATTTGTAACGATTTACGTTTTCCACAGACTGCAAAATATACATTCGAAGGAACTTAGTGGTAAATATAAGTTTCTAAACGGGTTACCCTCCCAGCTGCAAGTAAAAAACCCCGGCCTAGGCTGGGGTTTTTTCGATCTGTATTAAGTATAGCGGCTGGAGCATAACTCATACGCCACGCGAAAGTGCAGGATTGGCGCGGGTTTTCATGATTTGGGGGCTTGACAGGATTTTTCCTACCTAAGAGTGGCCAAGTTCAGTGGCACCGCAGTAGTCGCCACGAGTCAATTCCTGTTGGGCGCATTCTTTGTCAGGCCCGTGTGACAGTGATTCCGAGCTTCTCATAGGGTCGCAAGAGCGACTTTCCCGCTGACCGTTCCGTGATGATGCCGCTGATCTCTGAGAGAGGCACAACTGCGTAGGGAGAGGCCGCGTTGAGCTTTTCAGAAGAGGCGAGGACGATGGTCTCTGCGGCGGCATGGCTCAAGGCTCGCTTGATCGCAGCCTCCTCATAGTCGCCTGTTGTGAGGCCAGCCCTGGGGTGTACGCCTGTTACTCCCATGAAGAAGACGTCAGCATGGACGTGAGCGATTGCTTCCATTGCGGATGCACCGATGGCGACGACGGAGTGTCTGAAGAGGCGGCCTCCGATGAGGATCACCTCGATATTGAGGTGGTTGATGAGTTCCAGAGCGATGGTGGGACTGTGAGTGATGACGGTCGATTTGAGGTCCAACGGAATGTGCCGCGCAAGCTGCCTTGCGGTTGTGCCTCCATCGAGGATCACGACTTGTCCGGGTTGGATCATCTTTGCCGCCGCACGACCGATCGCCACTTTGCCTTCAGGAGTGATTCGTTCGCGCCCGGCAAAATCTGCGACGGCGGGAGAAGAGGGCAGAGCTCCGCCATGAACGCGCTGGAGGAGTCCTTCCTGCGCCAACTCTCGCAGGTCACGACGTATGGTGTCTTCGGAGACGCCCATCGCCTGGCTTACTTCTTTCGCGATGAGCTGGCCCTGTCGCTTGAGGATCGAGAGGAGCTGCTGTTTACGGTGACTGGTTAACATTTGATGTCTTCTCGCTTTCACGATATTACTTGACTTTGCACGAAATTGCACGATATGGTTTTGGCATGATCGATCTCTTCCAAACCCCTTCCATGAACGAGCGTGTGCGGATTAAGAAAGTTGAAACGCTCTCCGATGATTGGTACGTGTTGAAGAAGACTACCTTCGAACTGCAGCGGCGTGACGGAAGCTGGCAGCAGCAGAGTAGAGAGACGTACGATCGTGGCAATGGCGCTACGATTCTGCTGTATAACGTTGAGCACCGTGCGGTCGTCCTTACGCGGCAGTTTCGTTTTCCGGCTTTTGTGAACGGGCATCCTGGCTTGCTGATTGAGACGGCGGCGGGGCTCTTGGATCAAGCCAGTCCTGAGGACCGAATCAAGGCGGAGGTAGAAGAAGAGACCGGGTATCGTGTGGCGAACGGTTCGTAAGATCTTTGAGGCCTTTATGAGTCCGGGGTCGGTGACGGAAAAACTTTACTTTTTCCTCGCAGAGTACGACGGCGGGAGCAAGGTGGCGACGGGTGGCGGCAACTTCAATGAAGGCGAAGATATCGAGGTGCTGGAAGTTTCGATCGAGGATGCGATGAGAGCGATCGAAAGAGGTGATATTGCAGACGGCAAGACCATCATGCTGCTGCAGTATGCCTATATTCACATTTTCAGTGAAAAGAAAGGACCAGTCGGCCTCTCTGCATAGCTCTGTGACATGTGGCGGTGTGGTGGACTACAATTTCGGGCGCGGTGTAGGTAACGATCTCGAGGGAGTGGATTCTATGGCTACGATGACAGCGGTTCAGCCGGGGACTTTTGGTTTTCCTGTATCGATCAAGAAACGGTATGACAACTACATTGGTGGGGAGTGGGTTGCGCCGCTTTCGGGACAGTACTTTGAGAATGTGACGCCGGTGACGGGGCAGGTGCTGTGCGAGATTGCGCGGTCGAATGCGGCGGATGTGGATCGCGCGCTGGATGCAGCGCATGCGGCGAAGAAGGCCTGGGGGAAGACTTCGACGACCGAGCGCGGGCGGTTGTTGGAGAAGATTGCGCAGCGTATCGAAGACAATCTGGAGATGCTGGCGACGGTGGAGACGTGGGATAACGGCAAGCCGATTCGCGAGACGATGGCGGCGGATATGCCTCTGGCTGTCGACCACTTCCGTTATTTTGCTGGGGTGATTCGGGCGCAGGAGGGGTCGATCTCGGAGATCGATAAGGACACGGTTGCGTATCACTACCATGAGCCGCTGGGTGTGATCGGGCTGATTATTCCGTGGAACTTTCCGATTTTGATGGCGACGTGGAAGTTGGCGCCGGCGTTGGCGGCAGGGAACTGCGTGGTGTTGAAGCCAGCAGAGCAGACGCCGATGTCGATCCTGGTGCTGATGGAGTTGATTCAGGATATTTTGCCGCCGGGCGTGGTGAATATCGTGAATGGATTTGGGCTGGAGGCGGGCAAGCCGCTGGCTTCGAGCAAGCGCATCAACAAGATTGCGTTTACAGGTGAGACGACTACGGGCAGGCTGATTATGCAGTATGCCTCGCAGAATATTATTCCGGTGACGCTGGAGCTGGGTGGTAAGTCGCCGAATATCTTCTTCAAGGATGTTGCCAGCGCCGATGACGCTTTTTTCGACAAGGCCTTGGAAGGCTTTACGATGTTCGCATTGAACCAGGGCGAGGTGTGTACTTGCCCTTCACGCGCACTGATTCAGGACACGCTCTACGACCAGTTCATGGAGCGTGCCCTGAAGCGCGTTGGTGCGATCAAGCAAGGGAATCCGCTGGATAAGACGACGATGATCGGGGCGCAGGCTTCGAGTGAGCAGATGGAGAAGATTCTTTCTTACTTCGACATCGGCAAGCAGGAGGGTGCGGAGGTTCTTGCCGGTGGTAAACGTGCAGCGCAGACGGGCGATCTGGCGGAGGGTTTCTATATTGAACCTACCGTCTTCAAGGGCAATAACAAGATGCGTATCTTCCAGGAGGAGATCTTTGGGCCGGTGGTTTCGGTGACGACCTTCCATGATGAGGATGAGGCGCTGGCGCTTGCGAATGACACGCTGTATGGGCTGGGCGCTGGCGTTTGGACGCGGGATATGAATCGGGCGTATCACTTTGGACGGGCGATTGAGGCGGGAAGGGTGTGGACGAACTGCTATCACCTGTATCCGGCTCATGCGGCATTTGGAGGATATAAGCAGTCGGGCGTTGGGCGCGAGAATCACAAGATGATGTTGGAGCACTATCAACAGACGAAGAATCAACTGGTGAGCTATAGCCCGAATGCGATGGGATTCTTCTAGAGGCTAGAGTGAGGTGTGTCCTGCCGGACGGGCCTCCTGCGCGGAGGGCGGTCACTTCGTGACTTTGTACCGGTCTTTGGCGGGGCGAGCTGTTGGCCTTCCCGTTGGTTGGAAATGATTGTCTGGAGGCGGGTTTGAATGATTTACCGAAACAGGTCATCACGACGCCTGCCGCCGTGGAGTTGATGGGGAAGTTGTCGGGCAAACATGGGGAGCTGATGTTTCATCAGTCGGGAGGCTGCTGCGACGGCAGTTCCCCCATGTGTTATCCGCGTGGGGAGTTTCTGGTGGGCGACAGCGATGTGCTTCTGGCTACGCTGGAGGGAACTCCTTTTTATATGAGCAGCAGCCAGTTTGAGTATTGGAAGCACACGCAGCTGATCCTGGATGTGGTTCCAGGGCGTGGGGGGATGTTTTCGCTGGAGAATGGGGAAGGGGTAAGGTTTCTGATCCGGTCAAGGGTGTTCACGGATGAGGAGATTGGGGCGCTGCGGTTGGCGGGGCGGATCTGAGGTTTGATTTGGATTCAGGTGCGGTTGCGGGGATTTAAGAACAGGCAACTACAAGGGCAGAAGAAGATTCCTCCGCTGCGCTGCGGAATGACAACGAATAAGCGGGCGACGGTAGAGGCTGTTAGAGTTTTTGGGAGTTCTAACGTATCTTCAAACGCATTGGAGCGTTTATTTTTTTGCGAAGCACTTGGCCATGATGGCGGAGTGGAGGCGTTCGCGAAGCTCGGTGGAGACCTCGTAGATCTCGTTGCCCTTGTAGACCTCAATGGTCTGGTGGGTGGTGTTGAGTACGACACGGCAGTGCTGGCATCCAGAGGTGTGTTCGCTGATCTCCGCGCGGAGCTCGGTGGTGAGCTGATCGTCGAAGTAGTCGGAAAGATGGCTCAATAGGTCCGTGCAGTTCATGCTGTCTGGCCCTCCTGCTTCTGCCGGAAGTAACGGCTGAGACGCTCGCGTAGTTGAAGGCGCGCTCGCAACAATCTGGATTTTACGGCGGGGACGCTCAAGCCGAGTGCCTCCGCAGTCTCTTCTGTGGAGAGGTTTTCAACGTCGCGAAGAGTGAAGACAGTGCGAAAGCCAGGAGGAAGCCCCTGGATCGTCTTGCGGAGGATGTCGGCGAGTTCGGCCTGGTTGTATTGCTGCTCGGGGTTTGGCCGCCACTCGGCAAAGTCACGAGGGATAGATCCTTCTTCGGTTTGGACGTCTTCGTCCATGGAGACGGTTTTGCTGGTCTTACGCTTGCGAAGGCGCATGAGACTCTCATTGACTGCGATGCGGACGAGCCAGGTCGAGAACTTTGAGTTTCCCTGGAACTGCTCCAGCTTCTCGTAAGCTTTGAGGAATGCGTCCTGCGTGATGTCTTCGGCGTCTTCACGGTTTTGAGTAATATGCTGCGCGACCCGGAAGATCTGGCGCTCGTACTGACGAACCAGTTGCTCAAATGCTGCGGTGTCCCCTTCTTTCGCGCGCGCTACAAGCGCTACGTCGGGGTGTACCTCTTCCGTGACTGGAGATTGGATGGCGGGCATGAGCAAAACGGTGCGAAAACACGCTGAAATCGTCCGGCTAGTAGAGCGCGGCAAAATCAGTATCTACAACATAGTAAATGTCGCTGGGTCAGAGAGCAAAGTTCGAGGGAGTTTGTTGCGACGGTGGGACAGTTTTTGCGGATGAAGAGTTCGCTTGTCGGAGAGCATGGCTGGACGTTTCCCATGATCTCCGACGCTACCGAATGTTGATTGCTAAGTATGTTAGCGGACAAATTTGCGACGTAGTGCACCGGCGGCGCCGATAAGACCGGTACCAAACAGAACGAAGCTGCTGGGTTCGGGGGTCGGGCTGGCGGTGACGTTGGTGAAGATGAAGTTGTCGTCGTTGTAGTCGAGGTCGGAGCCGCTGAGGGGCTTCAGGCCAGTGACTGGAAGGTCTTCCATGCCGACGTAGGTACCGGAGGGAATACCGCTGATGCCGCCAGAGTACGGCGCGGAGTAGGCGTGATTGTAACCATCATCGTTATAGTTCGCCGGAGAGGCGATGCCGAAATAACCCACAGAGCTGAAGTATTGACCGGTCGATATGTTGTCGATGATGAAGACGAGGCTGTCACCAGCATTGACAGAGAGCGAGACCGAGGAACCAACTGCGGAGCTGTGGTTATCGAGGGAGGGAGCTGTCATCGCACCGGTTGTCTTGTCCCAGAGAATGATCTTGTCTTCATCGCCAGCGTCTGACGAGTAGAAGTAGGCGGTAACGCTGCCGGTTGCGGTTGCGGTGAAGTTCTGGTCGGGCGCGAACTGGCCAGGGTTCGCGTAGGGAATATTGTCGGCGAAGAGCGGAGCGGAACCGGCAGCAAGAATTGATACAAGGGCGATCAAAGGTAGACGCATTTGGTTTCCTCGGGTAGATCTGTAAGTCTTGCAAGGGGTTATTGCAATCGGGTAACCAAAGGAAAGAAGATGCATTTTCTTGCACATACATGTGAGTAGCTGTGATTTTGGCCTCAGTAAGGGAAAATGTTTGGACACAGGATGGGAAATGACTTGGAGTGGCCGATTTTGGGACAGGAGACCACTCACGGGGTGGTTGGAGGCGTAGCGTGAACGTTCCAGCGGCGTATCTGCGGTGGTTCGTACTCGATTGCGGCGTCGTAGGAGAAGCCTCGCAGCTTAGAGTGGAGATGTGGGTTGGAAAGACAAGGAAATGATGGCAACCATCGGAGATAAGGTCCGGTCAGCGACGATGGCTGCGTTTTTGGTGACGCTGACCTCGCCATTTGTTGCGGGAGGTGCGACCCGGCAGACGCAGACACCGCCTCCGCCTGCGACGACAACGACGAAGAAGCCTGCACCCAAAGCGAAGACAGCGACGCCTGGCAAGACTACGAATGGCAAGTCTTCCAAAAGCACTTCGTCTGGGAAGACCACTTCGTCTGGGAAGACTCCTTCGTCTGGGAAGACGGCTAAGGGTAAGAGTAAAGCGCATACGACTTCGAGAAAACCGACTGCACAGACGATTCGGCTGACGAGCGCGTTCAAGGCGTCAGAGCAGCTTCGTCCTATGGCGCAGCAGTTGGCGCTTACCCGGTCTGCTGCGGCGTACAGCGGTGTGGAGAGCTACGCGAGGACACATCCGGGGGAAGGAGCGGCAGCCGCGCATCTGGCGCTGGGGCATGCTTATATGCTCGATCATCGGTATGTCGATGCGATAGGCAGCTTCCATCAGGCGAACGTGAGCGGAACTGCGCTGGACGACTATGCGGACTACCTTGGAGCTCAGGCTGCAATTCAGGCGGGACGTGGATCGGATGCGTATGCTCTGCTCGATCGCTTTGCCGATCGGCATCCGGAGAGCATCTTCGACGCAAACGCGCCGGTGTTGTTGGCGAATGCTCATCTGCAGCAGAACGATCCTCAGGGAGCGCTGCGAGTGTTGGTACCGCTCGCGGATTCGGCTCAGGCCTCGCATGTCGATTTTCGCTATGCGTTGGGGCGCGCCTATCAGATGTCAGGCGACACAACGCACGCGGCGGCAACCTACAGGAGCTTGTATGTCAGTTTTCCTTTGAGTGTGGAGGCGGCGCAGGCACGCACGCAGATGCAGGCGATGGGAATGCCGCCGACGGTTGCTGAACGAAAGACTCATGCCGACCAGCTGTTCAATGCGAAGAGATACGGGGAGGCGGGCGAGGAGTATCACTCGATTGAAAAAGATGGTTCGGGCCTGAGTGCTGCCGATCATGATGCTCTGCTGATCTACGCTGCGGCTTGCGATATGAGGTTGAAGCGGATCAGTCGTCGAGAGGTGGAGAAGCTACCTGACACGAAAGACGACAGTGCTGCGTTGAAGCTTTATATGCTGGCTGAGCTTTCGCGAACGGAAAACGATCAAGCCGCGCACGATGCCTTGATTGCGAAGATGGTAGCGGAGTTTCCTTCGAGCAGGTGGCTGGAGGAGGCGCTTTACTCGGGCGGGAATATGTACCTGCTGAAGCATGATCCGCAGCAGGCTACGTATCACTACTCACTGCTGGTGAAGATGTTTCCTTCGAGCACGTATGCGGCATCGGCACACTGGCGTGCGGCGTGGATGAACTATCGGTTGCACAACTACTCCGAAGCTGCGCGTTTGATGGATGAGCAGATACAAGGGTATCCCGCAGGTATTGAGGTGCCGAGTGCGCTCTATTGGCGGGGCCGGATCTATGAGGATGAAGAGAAGAACTTTGGTCAGGCGGTGAACTATTATCGCGCGCTGAACGGCTCGTATATTAATTTTTACTACGCGTTGCTGGCGAGACAACGACTCAATGTGCTGAAGGGGCAGGGAACTGCAACGACTCCGGCGGCAGCGCTGAGTTCGGTGCACGTGCCGGTGGTTCCCGAGTTGACCGGGGAGCTACCGGAGAATGAGCCGCATCTGATTAAAGCGAGGCTGCTGGCGAATGCTTCGCTGAACGAATACATCGGGCCTGAGATTCAGGCGAGCTCGACATCGAGTGAGTGGGGAGCCTTGGCGCAGGCTGAGATTTATTCGTCCTATGGCGAGACGACGCGAGCAATTCAATCCATGAAACACAGCGGGATCTCATTTTTCTCGCTGCCGCTGGACCAGGTTCCCACGGTTTACTGGAAGCTGCTGTTTCCGCAGGCGTACTGGAGTGACCTCGCTGCGGACGCACAAAAGAATGGACTGGATCCTTATCTGGTGGCGTCGTTGATTCGGCAGGAGTCGGAGTTTAACGCGGGTGTGGTGAGCCACGCGAATGCGTATGGGCTGATGCAGTTGCTGCCGTCGGTGGGGAAGTCGATGGCGAAGAAGCAGGGGATGAAGGGCTTTAATGCGAACCAGTTGCTGAACCCAAGTGTGAATCTGCAGTTGGGTACGCAGAATTTGCGACTGGTGCTGGAGAGGTTTGACGGTCAGCCTGAGTATGCGCTGGCCGCTTATAACGCAGGCGATGTCCCGGTACGGCAGTGGATGGCAATCGGAAACTATAAAGACATTGCCGAGTTTGTGGAGTCGATTCCGTACACCGAGACGAGGGAGTATGTTCAGGCGATTCTGCGGAATCGAGAGATATATCGTGCTTTGTACGCTGGCCAGTGAATGAATCCGACTAGGGTCTCTTGTGCAAAATGGGGGATTGACAGGGGCAGGAAATCCGTTATTCTTTGCACCAGAAGCAGTGCAATTCGTGGCCAGAAAATCGGCCTCATGGGAGGTCTCTTCCGCAGCCTGAAGTGAGTGATGGCGCTAGAACGTGAGTCAACGAACTAAGACAACCGTTGGAAGAAGAGGCGAGCATGGTAGCGGAGTTAAACCTTATCGAAGTGTGGATCCCGGAGCAGATGCAGCCGGGTACGTTGTTTCTGTTGGAGCAGGCGGGCGAACTGGGTAAGGCTGATAATCCTTACTGGGCTGTGCTGGCTTGTCCGTCGTGCGGGTCGCTGGGTTTGATCACGAAGCAGCAATGCGCAGGGTTGGAGTCCATGATTTGTGGGTCGGCGGATTGCTCGGCTGAGTATTTTCTTGAGGACCAGACGATTCGATATCGTCTCGCGAACTAAGGTTTTGAGCAAAGAAAAAGCTGCCTCCTAAGAGGCAGCTTTGTGGTGCGGCAACGCTGCTATGACGCGTGTTAGATTGTTGTCCTTCAGTTGATGCAGGCTGATGAAATTTCTTGCTTCACAGCGATTTGTATCTTCTTGAAGTCTGCGTTGCCCTCTAGCATCGTGACGATCTCTCTGCCGATCAGTAGTGAAGCTGTCGCGGCCGGAGAGGGAACGTTGCAAACGTGAAGAATTCTATCCTGATAAACAAAATGAAAATCGTCCAATAGATTTCCGCGACTGTCCAAAGCTTGAGCGCGGACTCCGGATCCTGCTGGCTGAATGTCCTGGTCGGTCAGACTTGGTAACAATTTTTGAAGCGCTCGTGTAAACGCCTGCTTGTTCCAGGAGCGGTAGACTTCTCCCATGCCGCTCTTCCAGTGGCGAGAGGCCATCTTCCAGAAGCCAGCGAATGATGCCGTCGAGAGCGCGTCGGAGAGGTCAAACGATGTTCGGGTGTAGCCCTCTCGTTTAACGAAAGCACCGCGTTTGGACCGGCTTCGACGCCGCCATGAATACGCTTGGTGAAGTGGACGCCTAAGAAGGGGAAGCGGGGGTCGGCAACGGGATATACGAGGCCTTTGATGAGATTTTGTTTGGCGGGTACGAGCTCAAAGTATTCACCGCGGAACGGTACGATGCGAAGTCCGAGGCTGGCGCCAGCCATTTTTGCGATGAGGTCGCTCTGCAGTCCGGCGCAGTTGACGGCGAAACGGGCGTGAATTGCGCAGGAAGAAGTCTCCAGAACAATGCCGTCGGCGTCACGCACGATGCGCGTGACGCCGGAGCCGGTAAGTACTTCACCTCCGTCTTTTTTTATGAGCTCGGCGTACTTACCGGAGACGATTTTGAAGTCAGTGATGGCGGTCGTCGGCACGTGGATGCCGCGTAATCCCGCTGCGTGCGGCTCAATCTCGTGGATCTGCTCGGCGTTCAGTTCTCGGAGGCCGGATACACCATTCGCGCGGCCGCGGCGCAGCAGTTCATTGAGATTAGGTATTTCGCGCTCTTCGGTTGCGACGATGATCTTGCCGCAGATGTCATAGGGGATTGCGTGCTCTTCGCAGAACTGGATCATGGCCGCGCTGCCTTCCACACACAGGCGGGCCTTTAGCGAACTTGGTTTGTAGTACAAGCCGGAGTGGATGACTCCACTGTTGTGTCCTGTCTGGTGAGACGCTACTTCGTTCTCCTTGTCGAGAACGATAACCTTCAGGTCAGGATTTTTGCGGACGAGCTGCAAACCTACGGCGAGCCCGACGATTCCAGCACCAATAACGGCGACATCACAGTGTTTGTCGTTCATGCTGCAAACAAACCTCTCACCATAACTTTGGCGATGTTATAGCAACTAGGCGCGGGCACGGAGATATCCTTCCAAGCCATCGCGCCAATCTGTGAATACGTTCAACTGAGCTGCTTTCAAAGCGTGATTTTCCAGGACGGAGTATTTCGGGCGCGGGACTTTCGCCGGAAATTCTCCAGGCCGTGCTTTTTCCAGGCGAATTTTTGTGCTCGTGGCGCGGAAGATCTCATCAGCAAACTCATACCAGGAGCAGCTTCCTTCTGCAGTTCCGTGGTAAAGGCCGTAGTTTGTCGATCGGCTAAGTGCGACCAGTTGCTTTGCGATCTGCACTGTGGGGGTTGGCGTGACGAACTCGTCGTCGACCACACGCAGCTCTTCACGTTCACGAGACAACTTCAACATCATCTCGACGAAGTTAAGGCCGCCCTTGGCGCGGCATGGCTGGTGGCCGTAGATGGCTGAAACGCGAAGCACGAAATATTTTGGAGCAATGGCGGCAGTGTAGTTTTCTCCTGCGAGCTTCGTAATTCCGTAGGTGTTGAGTGGAACGGCAGCGTCAGATTCTATGTACGGAGCACTTTTTTTGCCGTCAAAGACGTAGTCCGTGCTTACGTACGCTACTGTCGCACCTGCTTGTTGCGCCCACTGGGCGATGAGCTTTGCACCTATTGCATTGCCTTGGAAGGCGGCGATCGGATCGGCCTCGCACTTCTCCACATGATGCATAGCGGCTGTATTGACGATGAACTCCGGCATGGAGGCCGAAAGTGTCGCATCGACAGCGGAAGCTGAAGTTACCTCGAGGTCCGAATGGGTGAGACCGATGACTTGGTCGCCATTTTGGAGGAAGGCCGCGCATACATCGCTGCCGAGTTGTCCATTGGAGCCGAGTACTGCAACCTTCACCGAGCGCCTCCAGTAGTTTGGGTTAATGCGTAATTGTCGACTGGGTTATGCTTCTCAAGTTCCTTGAAGACGTGAATGTTGTAGTACTTGCAGTTGTCCCAATCGCTGCACTTGTCCATATTGTTGATCAAGCTGCGTACGATGGACTTGACAGTGTGATGTGGATGAAAGCTCAATACTGTGTTTGAGCGCTCGATAGAGACTTTATAGTTTCGGGCATCCCTGACGTGTTTGATGTCGAGAGCGATCTTCTGCCCAAACTCCTCTTCAACTGCAAACTTCACGAGGTCGGCTACTTCACCCACGGTATGGTTGCCGGATGCGATATTGAAGATCCCATTGAGGGACTCATTTGCTTCGATAGCGCGTGTGTAAGCCATCACAGCGTCTTCGATTGCGAGGAAAGGCCGCCATATCGCCGGATCGTTGACGTGAATCATCCCTTCTTTCATAGCGCATTTGAACATCGTATTGACGAGTAGATCGTAGCGCATGCGTGGGCTGTATCCGGAGACTGTTCCTTTGCGCAGAGCGATGACGGAGAAGTCCGAATCGACCATCTGCATAACGGCGCGCTCACCCTGGAGCTTGGAGATGCCGTATGGGTTCGCTGAATTGACGGGGCAATCTTCATCGAAGAGCTCGTTTTCTGTGTATCCATAAACCGAACAGGAACTTGCATAGATATACCGCTTCACCTTAGCCTTCTTGGCGATGTAGGCCAGATATGCCGGTGCAGACGCATTGAAGATGAAGTTTTTGGCAGGCGAAAAATCAGCCATTGGATCGTTTGATAGACCGGCCAGAAAGATGACCTGATCGTAGCCAGCGAGATCGGACACTTGCAAATCAAAGATATTTTTCTCGAGGACGCCGACGTAGCTCGGCAGATTATTGCCGAACCAGAAAAGATCAACGACGTCGATCGTGTAGCCTCGGTCCAGAAGATGTGGAATTAGAGCAGAACCGACATAACCAGCGCCACCAGCAATAAGAATACGCATTTATTTCACTCCCCCAGCAAACGCTGATTTGGATTGGTAGATGATGTTTTCAGACAGTGGCGATGCAAGCCACTCTTTTAAAGATTGAGCCTTGGCATCTTTGGCAGATACGGTGACATCAGTGAGAGGCCACTCGATGCCGATCTCCGGATCGTTGTAGGAGATCCCGGACTCTGCCCCAGAGTTGTAGATCCCTGTGCACTTGTATTGCACTTCGCACTCGTCAGTAAGCGCACAGAAGCCGCGTGCAAATCCGTACGGCGCGTATACCTGCTTCTTGTTGTCCGCTGTAACCTCGAGACCAAACCATTTCCCCAAGGTGGGCGATCCCTTGCGGATGTCTACCGCGACGAGAAAGGCGGCGCCACGAGTTACCCTCATCAATTTACTCATCGGTGGATCCCACTGAAAATGGAGACCGCGGAGAACTCCTTTTGAGGAGCGAGAGTGATTGTCTTGAACCCATTCGGTAGGCAATCCCATGTCTCTAAAGTTGTCTTGGCGATATGTCTCCATGAAGAAGCCGCGGTCATCGCCTAAAACTTTTGGTGCGATAACTACGACGTCTCCACCGAGATGTGAACTATCTAACTCCAACGGCATGGATTTGCTCCCGATGAAAAGTGGGTTGAACTTCTAAAAGCACAATTTGCAGCACTACGTCCGGCGCCTAATGAAAGCAGTTGTCCTGATAGACGAAGGTCAAACTGCCAAGCGAGTCTTGCGCCTCTGATTGCTGGTTGAGGCAGTCCCTGTTGCGACCATGATTGGGGCTAAATTGTTTATCCCACGGGATGGAATGAAACCGTCGCTTTCATTTAGCCGTTGTTGCTTCTGGTCGTATATGTACCCCAGCCAATTTCGGTAGATGCTCGCAGCCGTTGAATGCCATGTATCTTCGAGGCTGGAATTTCCTAGGATAGTTGAGCTTTTCGCGAGAAAATCCTCGCGAGGCTGTGACTTAATCTCAGCCTGTAGTGCTGCTAATGCGATCACAGTGCTGTCATCGAAATAGCCTTGCGGCATCAGTGGATATACGTTTGTCTCACCGCGGAGATACCGTCCAATATCTCTGCGGTATTCAAGTAGCAAAGTGTTGGCTTCATACTCCGGATGGCCTTGGAAAAAAACGAAGAGGCTGTTATTTTCTTTTACGAATGTATCAACGCCAATGTGCGGTGATTGCGTTAGAACTCTATAGCCATGACCGAGCAATGCGTCTTCAGAGATGCCATTCCATCGGGAATGCGGAAGCCTGAAGGACGCTGGTGAATCTTTCATTAGTGGGTGATCCGACTGTTTGGCACATTCAAATACACCGCAATATTTGTGTTTGTTTTTGATCCGGCCAATCCCATCCATATGTAACAGTGCAGCGTGCGCGGCGAGGCAGGACCAGATGGTCGAGTAAGTATTGTCTTTGGCCCATTCAAGAACCTTTACAAAGTCTTGCCAATAAGTCTCATCTTTGAGGTTCGGAGTCAGAGGCTCTCTGCCAGTCACTATGAGCCCGTCGAGTTTCTTGTCTAAAAGATTAGCGGCATCCGAATAGAAGTTCTTAATATGGAGTGCGCACGGTTCGTTCCGCGGAATGTTAGATAGCGCATGAAACGACAGCTTGATCTGCATATCTCCTGATGCTGACTCAAGCAGAGAGATAAACTGACGTTCTGTTGCTTCGAGTGCCCCATCGGGCATGTTGTTGATCAATCCAATTGTGACGGATTTATCCGACCGCTCATGGAGAGCTTGAGACGGCTTGCCGCGAAGCAAGTTCGTCCGTACAGTTCTGTTTTCGCCAGAAAAACTGGGATCCAAACAAACGGGCATTCGATTCTCTCCCGAAACATTGACACGGCTATTTGAGGAATGGGTCAGCGGGTTGATGCGCTGAGTGCTTGATCTAAATCTGCGATGATGTCGTCAATGTGTTCAATTCCAACGCTGAGGCGAATCATCTCTGGCAGAACTCCCGCGTGGCGTTTTGCTTCGTCTGACATTTGGCGATGGGTCGTCGAAGCTGGGTGGCAGGCTAATGATTTTGCGTCGCCTAAATTGACAAGCCGAGTAACAAGCTTCAACGCGTCGTGAAATTTAATCGCTGCTCCGTAGCCTCCACTGATTCCAACTGTCATCAGTGAGCAGGCTTGCCCATTCATATATTTTTGGGCCATTGCATGGTATGGACTCTCTGGGAATCCAGCGTAGTTCACCCACTTAACCCTTGCGTCATTTTTTAGGAATTCGGCTACTTTTCTACCGTTTTGTACATGACGCTCAATCCGTAATGCCACCGTCTCGATGCCTTGCAGCAGTAGAAAAGAGCTTAGGGGCGCTAGAACAGCTCCCGTCGTACGTTGATAGAAGCTGCGGCACCTTCCTAAATACGCGCCCTTCCCGAAGTGTTCTGTGTAGACCATGCCATGGTATGAGACGTCCGGCTGGTTGAACATCGGGAATCGCGAAGCGTGTTCTTTCCACGAAAAATTTCCACTATCGATAATGGCTCCGCCGAGTGTAGTGCCATGTCCACCCAGGAACTTTGTGAGTGAGTGCAGAACTATATCGGCTCCGTGTTCAATAGGCCTCAGTAGAATAGGTGAAGCGACCGTGTTATCGACGATCAGTGGTATTCCGTGTTTGTGTGCAACGTTAGCGAGTGCTTCGATATCGCAGATGTTTCCGGCGGGGTTGCCGACACTTTCACAAAATATTGCAGATGTTTTATCGTCGATCAGCTTCTCTAACGCTTGAGGGTGGTCTGTTTCTGCGAATCGCACCGTGACACCCTGACTCGGCAGAATGTGAGCGAATAGAGTGTGCGTGGTTCCATAGAGCTGTGGAACAGAGACGATGTTGCTTCCCAGCTGAGTGACATTGAGAACAGCATAGTTGACCGCTGCTTGTCCGCTGCTGACGCAGAGAGCATCGAGCCCTCCCTCGAGGGCTGCAACTCTCCGTTCCAATACTGCAGTAGTTGGGTTTCCAATGCGGGTGTAGCGATAACCTTCGGCTTCGAGGTTGAATAATGCCGCTGCATGATCAGCGCTATCGAATGCATAGGAGACGGTTTGATAGATCGGGACAGCTACAGCTTTGGTAGTTGGATCAACTTCGTAGCCACCGTGAATAGCAATCGTGTCCCGTTTCATTTTTACCCGTTTCTGGCCTGCGCAGGTATGAGCGCTTCCTGCGTCGAAGTGTATTGACCAACACCTTCATGGATGAGGCGGTTCATCTCGCCTACAACCCAGCGGATGTCGGCTTCCGTGGTTTTGAAACTAGTGATACATGCTCGTAAGACAGCAGTTCCGCTGAGATTTGCTTCCGACATCCAGACGATCTGTTGCTCACGCAAAGCTGCCAGAAATTGAGTAGTGTCGAGACCGTCTCGAGTAAAGCATACGAGCGGGAACGGTGTTGCATTGATGATTCGCCATCCGGTGGAATTGAGAGATTCGCGTAGCAACTGTCCCATTTGGGTCTGATGCTCGATCATCTCGGCGTACCCCGATTCGCCGTGTTGGGCGAGGGCAAGGAAGAGCTTCAATCCGATAAAACGGCGCGACCATTGTGCCGATGTTGTGTATGGATCATCAACAGATCCATCCGTCTTTTTGGGCATGTAGGAGACTTCAGCCCGGAAGGCTTCTGCGACAGCTTCAGGATGGCGGCAGAAGAACATTCCCGCTCCCATCGGCACAGAAAACCACTTATGTGCATCACAGGTAATCGAGTCTGCGGTGTTGATGCCGGTGAGATGGTGTCTGAGCTTTTCAGAGATAATTGCAGCACCGCCCCACGCAGCGTCAACGTGGAACCATAGATTTTCTTCGCGGCAAAAACGTCCTATCTCGACTAACGGATCGATCGCTCCAGCTGCCGTCGTCCCTGCGGCGCCAACCACTATGAATGGACTGAATCCGTTTTTTCGATCTTCAGCTACACGTCTCTTGAGGTCAGCGATGTCGAGCTTGAGGGATGAATCTGTTGCTACTGTGCGAAGCGCTCTTCTTCCAAGTCCCGTCATGTGTGCGATCTTGTTGAAGGAGTGATGCGCCTCCGCCGTTACATAAATCGTGGGTAGGGCGGTGAGACTTCTAAGTCCATGTTCGCCATAAGCCGGGAAAGCACGTGTCAAAGCGACAACGACCGCAGAAAGATTAGCCTCAGACCCGCCACTCGTGAAGGTTGCGCTTGAATTTATCGGAAGGTCAAATTTTACGGTGAGCCAACTAAGTGTATGTCTTTCGATTTCGTTTCCCGCCGGTGAGGTGCGCCAATTGGCCAGCTGGGGGTTGTACATCGCCACCAATGCTTCCGCAACGACAGAGGCGAGTGTCACGCTGGGGTTGAAGAGGCCGAAGTAACGGGGATGCGTCACCTGGACTTGCCAGGTGAGTAGCATCTTTTCTACATCAGCGATGACCTCTTCCAGAGCCATCGTTTTTTTGAAGTCATAACGAGACGTGAGATAACTTCGAATCTCTTCCGGCGTCACAGTTGGGACTATAGGGCCCATCGCGATTTCCGATTCAATCCTCTCGAAATCGGTCCGGAACTCATCCAGGAACATTTCAATCCTTCTTCCCTTAGTGAAATCTTGGCTGTTTCTGATAGTGCATAGCACGGTGCCTTGTATTTTCAGAAGCGCTGGTAATCAACTAAAGCTATAAGCGAATCTGCCCGAATTGAATGCGATCGTAGAGTGATTTGTCGAGGGGAAGAAATGCTTCAAATTCAGGATTGTCAAAATAAATGGCATCGCTTGTAGCCACAGGATTAAATCCCTGGCGCATTAGGTCTGTTTTCGAATATTTGAAGGTTCCGGTCACTTCGACATCATCTTGAATTCGCAGGAACAGAGGCCGCGCATACGCGGGAAGGCGGCTCACGAGGTGCTTCCGAAAGGCGTGCAGGTCCATCTGATGTTCAGTGACAAGTGCGGCCATTCCGCCTCTGCCTTCGGTTCCTGGAATCGCCACTCCGTAGACATTGACGTGTTTGACGCCTGGAAATGCACAGATTGCCTCTGAAACCTCAGAGGTTGCGACATTCTCACCCTTCCATCGAAACGTATCGCCTATACGGTCGACGAAGTAGAAAAATCCTTTCTCGTCTTTCCGCATCAGATCGCCGGTGCGAACCCAAGTATCGCCTGGCTCAAAGACATTGCGAAGGATCTTATCGTCAGAAGCCTGCTTGTTTGTGTACCCCTCGAATCTGCTACCTACGTTCGACGGGTCATCGACAACCTTACCGATAGCTTCGCCAACTTGATTTTGAGCGCATCGAATACAAAATCCCTGATCATTTCGGATGGGCTGATTTTTCTCGATGTCGAACATCACCAATGCCGGTGCGAATCGATGCGATAGGTACGCAGGGATATGTCCGATGGCACCACGTTTTCCCTGGACATTGAATAAAGAGACGCCACCTTCAGTGGCTGCATAGAATTCGAAGATTTGGGGAATCTTGAACCGGTCCTTGAAGCCGTCCCACACTTCGGAAGCCAGTCCATTGCCACATGCCATCCGGATTCGGTGATTCTTCTCATCTAGAGACGGCGGGGCGTGTAGCAGGTAACGGCAGAGTTCACCGATGTATTGGAATACTGTGCAATCCCAACGGATGACATCGCTCCAGAACTGACTGACTGAAAATTTCTCTCGGATGACGACAGCTCCACCGCCGACTAGAGCGGCACCCGGGACTAATACCCCACCAATGCTGTGGTACATCGGGAGACAGTTGTACATTCGATCTGTTGGCTCTGCACCCATCATTCCAGCAAACCAAAGACTCCACTGGAGAATGCGAGCATGGCTAATGTTGGCTGGCCTTAGGCAGCCCAGTCGTCCCTGAGGTAAAGATGTAGAGTGCCCGATCGTCGATGGTTAGTGATCGGCGTTCATCTTTGCTCAACGTGTTATCTGGATAGCGCTCAATCTCAATATCAATCGATTGATATGACGTGTGTCTACTTCCGTGGGTCCAGATTTCGGGTGATGTCGCGAGACTCGGCAGTGCAGTGGTAAACGAATCCACGAACTCATCAGAGACGATCAGATGTTTGGGTGACACGATGTTGATGCAATGAGCTAGCGATGGACCAACAAGGTTGGTGTTGAGCAGCGCCACCACGCCACCAACACTAGTAATGCCAAGCCATATAGCGAAGTATTCGGGACGGTTCGTCATCAAAAGGCAGACGACTTCGCCTTTGGCGACACCGTGGTCGAGCGCCCATCGAGCATATTGATTGGAACGTTCAACCAAGCCTCGATATGTCAGGCACTCACGATCAGATAGCAGAGCCGGCTCATCGCCAGAACGCATGGCGAGTTCTTCAATTAGTGTCGAAAAGACACGCTCGCGGTTTCGTGGAATGGGCGCAGTCAGT
Source organism: uncultured Acidobacteriaceae bacterium (assembly GCA_963708755.1). Lineage (GTDB taxonomy): Bacteria > Acidobacteriota > Terriglobia > Terriglobales > Acidobacteriaceae > Edaphobacter. The sequence goes on along the minus strand of CAVPTN010000008.1, from coordinate 141,579 downwards.
TCGAGTGCGCGCAGCCAAGCTTTTGAAGGAGAGGCGGTGCCATCGATCGGAGCCATCGTTTGAAGGTCAATCATGCTGTATTACCCGCATCGACGGTGAGTACCGTCCCTGTAATGTTCTTCGCTTTGTCGCTGAGGAGAAACTCGACCGCATTTGCCACATCGTCAACATCTGCCAGTCGCTTCAATGCGCTACGGCGTTGGATTTGCTGGCGTTGCTCTTCTGTTAGAGCTTGTGTCATGTCGGTTTCAATGAAGCCTGGTGCGACCGAATTGACGGTTATTCCTATGCGACCAACTTCACGTGCTAGCGATCGGGAAAAACCAATAATCGATGCTTTCGTTGCTCCGTAGGCCGAGAGACCACTATAGCCAGTGAATGCCGTGACAGAAGACATGCTAATAATGCGACCGCCGCCATCTGCCATCATTGAACGAACCACCTGTTTGGTGAGCACAATAGGCGATAGCGTATTTACACGCACAAGCTGTTCAATCTGGGATACGGGCATGGTCGCGAGAACTCCTTCGAAGCTCACCCCCGCATTGTTGACTAATCCATAGATGGGACCAAAGTTTTTTCGTAGTGTTTTAACTAAGTCGGGAATGTCTTCGATATTAGAGAGATCGAAGGGAAAGAAGTGAAAAGACCCTGGGGCCGTAGTCTCAGCTTCCTTCATTGCTACTGTGAGCTCGTCGTTCTGCTTGCGTGCGACAGCTATCGCACGATATCCCGTGCTTGCTAGTTTTCGCGCGATACCGAGCCCAAGCCCCCGGCTTCCACCTGTCACGATTACATTACGCATTGCGACGCACGAGCTTGCCTGACTCAGCGACCGTCAGAGCAGGAATGAAGTTGATTGCTGATGGGACTTTGTAGGCAGAGAGAGCTTCACGACAGAGTAGCAAAATGTCGCCCTGAAGAGCGCGTACATCGCGTTCAGTTCCTTGCGTTTCGCGAAGAACTACGTCCGCAACAACCAGAGAACCTGTAATTGGATTCTTTTTCGTACGAACCATCGACATCTGAACCTCGGGATGCCGATTGATAACGGCCTCGATCTCTTCCGGATGTACTTTGAGACCACCTACGTTGATGACTCCATCCCGTCGACCGACGAAGTAGTAACGGTCATCTCGCAACTCGACTAAGTCACCCGTATCGACGAAGCCCTCCGTGTTTTTAAGGATAGGGGGATGGTCACCTAGGTAGCGGCTTGCTGTGCGAGTGGAACGTATTTGTAGCGTCCCCGTGTCAACTCTCATTTCGACGTCAGGAGTCTGTTCTATCGCACTTTCCGGGAAGCCTGCGATACCATCGTTCACCTCAAAGGCTACTCCTGCCTCAGTCGACGCGAAAGCATGAGCGATTCTAGCTTGAGGGTAAAAAGCTTTGAGGTTATTGAGTATCGCTTGGTCCGCAATCTCTCCTGACAGACGAACATATTCCGGTTGGATAAGACGAGCTGAGGGGCTCATCAGCGCACGACGCCACTGGGAAGGGGTTCCGGAGATGTGGGTGACTCCGTGAGATGCGGCGCGAGCGAGAAAATCGGCAGTCGACTCTTTCGCATCTGAGAGTACCAGCGAGGTTCCGGTAAGTGCGGCGCGGAGGAATATCTGAAGACCACCATAGCGGCGAATGTCGTAGAAGGTGCTCCAAACTACTTGCCCTGCTCGAGAGTTGCTCTCTTTGATTGCACCGGCGAGGCTTGCTAAGTTGTGTACCACCAACTTCGGCAGGCCGGTCGTGCCTGAGGTCAGAAGAATCCATTCGGTTTGGTGTTCTGTTTTCCGATCGTAATTTCCCGCCACTAGCTTTCGGCTGGTGGGACAGAAGCAGAGTGGGCGGCGGACGTCTAGCCCAAGTATGGTGCGATCAGATACAACCGCGTCAACATTAGCCGATTCAATAATGTAGGGCAGATGTTCCACTGGCAAATCAGGTGTACAAAGAACGATTCGCCTCGCGATGCCGTCGAGTTCCATGAGGGCCGAGGCAGTTGTGAACTGGCTCGTCGTGGTCACAAGCACACATCGTCCTGAGAGTTCATCGCCCCGACCGTACAAGGCTGACCCTGCAATGAGATCGGTTAGAGCGATACTTGCCTCTGCGCCAAATACAGCGCGGCCCGAAAGATTCCCCGCTGTGCTAAGCGCACTCCGTAGTGATTTCCATTTCGTTTGTCGCATCGTCATAAATTTCACGAGCTTACGTTAGTGGCTGGAAAGAGAAGCGGTGGCCCTGTTTCGGGCCACATGAGTGAGTAAATCCTGCAGCATTTGAGGTTGTCGCGTTGGAGGCGTGTGGCTGAGCTCTTCAAAAATGAGCCACCAGATTGAGATCCAACACTGATGGTACGAATATTGCTGTACCGCGTTGCCTTGTGGTTAGGCCGCGACAGGCTCTGCGCGATTGAAGATGATCGTTTCAAGTAACCTGCGAAGGAGGTAAGCGCCTTCAAGAACATCTGTCTTGGGCTCGAGCGGATTGAGAGCCATCTCAATCGAAAGTGCCTGAAAGAGTCCGTCCGTGTGAGCAATGTCACAGACGCCATGTACATCGGTGTACTCCATATCCAGAGAACCTTGGGCAGTGGCAAGATCCGCGAAGTAGCCCATGAACCGCTGAATGAATCCCTCAAAGAAAGCCATGGTGGCGAGCGATTGAACGCTGGAGAGCCGACCTAAAAATACACGAACGTTTGACAGATCTCTAGTTACCGCCAGTGAGTCGGTATCAGTTGGGAAAGCGTGGGCGGCTATCGCAAATCTACGCAGCATGGCGGGGTGAGCATCGCGAATTTCTTCGTTGAGGTTGTCCAGCAGAATTGGGCGTGCTTCCTCTGATTGGACAGCGAGCAAAGTCGCGGTCATCCAGTAGATGAAATTGCCTTCGAGCACTCCGGTATATCGGGCGATGATTCCGCGCCGCTCTTCAGCTGATAGTTTTTTCGGGTCAGGCAATGACGTGATGAGCTCGTCGATCATGCTGTTGACAGTGCTTTTGATTGCGGCGTCGGTTGTGGGGTTTTGCGATTGCTGCGGCATGACTAACGTCGTGTTCATAGTTTACCTTTCCTCATGGTTAAGGACTCGACACCGAAGTGTGGGCCCTGTGAAGGTTGAGCTTTACCCGCTGTAAGCGATGAAGAGCGATTTGGTGGGATGGAATATGGATAATATCTTTTGAAAACCGTGAACACTCGAGGCAGCATATACGCCGTTCGAACTAGTTTTCATAAGCGTGATCTTGAAATAGAGACGTAGCTCCGCCCTGTGGGCCACTATTCTTATCTTTCGCTGCGGCGCGGGCCTTGAACGCATTGAGACTCTATATGCACTGTAGTTAGCACGATGATGGCCAAAGTACATCGCTTAGGCAGGAGGGGTTCATCGCTGATTTCTGAGGAAATTGCTGTTAAACGATAGCTTGCAAGTGTGCTATATATTTACGGGCTTGCATGGTCTTGCACACTGTTAACAAATAAATTCCACACTTTTTCTGACGTTTTTTTTGCCATCGAAAATGGTGAGAAGATGAGCCAGGTCAGCAATATGGGTAGGTTATTTGGGCGATACGCGAACTGGCGAAACCCAGCTAAGGCAGAAAAGCGACAAATACTGCTCCTACTGGCTGTTCAACGGGCTTCGCCGTGCCAGGAGACAGCTAGCGGAAGCCTATATAGCTGCGAACGGAGCTTTTGTTATTTGGCGGCGTTTTCGTAGAAATGAACGAACTCGCCAAAGGTAACTGGGAAGACAGCGTCTTCGGAAGCGCTGAAGGGATCCACGCCGAGCTTTACCTCCAGTTTTGCTACGATCATGGCAAAGCAAAGCGAATCGAGGCCGGCATCCAGCAAAGTCAGATGATCGGTAAGAGATGCTAATTGCATTCCTTGTTCATCTGCAACTTGTTTGAATTGAGTAATGATTTCGGAACGGATATCCATAATTCGCTTTTTTTCTCACTTTCAAAATGGTGTTAGTCCAGTGCGCGAGTTCCCACGAGGGGATTGTTTGTTACTTCATCACTGAGTTGCGAGGTGATGACATCCCATTCAACTTCCCTTCGTCTCTTAGGTGGGAAATAAGTATTCAGCCACCCTTCTATAGTCTGACGAACGGCTAGACGGCCAACCCGATTGGCGAAGCTATGGCCAGTGTCGTCAATTACTTCTACCACAACCTTATTCTGTTGGGTCGCCAATTCGAAGATGTAGCTGAGGTAGTCGAAGTCCCCAATTTTCATCTTCGTGTGCTGTGCTTTCAGAATGAGTATTGGAGTTCCTTCAGAGGCAACACTCTTCCAGCAATTTAGTAGAGGAAAGTTTGCGTTCGAGGGTGGAGGAGTTCCAGGAAGTTGTGCTCGGAACGCCCTAACTCGGTCATACGTGTTGGACACCCATATGCCGGTAGAGGTTCGAGAGAGGCGGCGAATGGCTTTCGCCCATAAACCCGTCTTATTCGTTAACGGCAGATGGAAGTATGGATCCATCAATATGACGCCCTTGCAGTCTTTGCAGGCTGCGGCGGTATAAAGCGCAGATACAGCACCTGCACAAAGACCAACGATGACGACACCCGATAGACAAAACCGCTCCATGAGCTGGGGTATTTTGGTAGAGACGAGAGAGGCATAGCCACCAGTGTTAATAAAGCCGAGCAAGTCAGCTGGGGGATTACCGGTTGAGTCACCCAGACCAGCCAGATCGATACGCAGGGAAGGATATCCAGATTCTGCTAAAGCGTCGGCCCAATAAACAGCCGAATCACCAGTCGCAGACCTCGTCGGAGTTAACGAGTTAAGAAATAAGACTCCGAGACGCTTCTCGTCACGGGATGTTGCAACGGATTTTTCGTCGTAGGTTTTATGGTAGGTGCCAATGACAATCCCGTCATTGGTATCCAACGCAAATAGCTCACGGTTCTCGATTGATAGCTTCATTCATCTCTCCAGTTGCGAGTGCCAAGGCTCCGCTAATCCAATCAAAATTTTCCGAATACAGTTCACTAAAGTCTTTAACCTCAACATAGCCTCTAAATGGTTTGACTAACGGGGAGGCATCTTTGCCCAATTTGGTATTTTTTACTGGTCTTTTATAGATTGATTTAGCTCGGGACTCGTCGCCGAGCGCAAACGGCAGTTCGAAGTTAGCAGAATCGCTCCAGAGCTTACCTGGCCATTGATATCCTTGAACGTCCATCAGGGCCCCCTGTTGCAGTTGTTTAATATATTCACTAGCTGGCGTTCGATTTTCGGGCGAGTCCAGCATCTGTTTGAATCCCGCCCACTGGAGGAGCGTCGATCGCAGGGCCTCATTTGCAGTAGCAGGCGGTGACCACATCAAGAGCGCGTCGCCGGACCCTTCGTGAAAATTTCTGCCGGCAAGGATCGCGCCGAGTTCGAGTCCATGCAACAGAAGCGGCAGCTTAGGAGTGCGACTGGTGAACCAATTGACTAGAAGTTGGAGGTCTTCGCTCCACTTATCGAAGCTCATCTCCTCGAAGACGCCGGTGCTTTCTCCGATGCCGCGATAATCGTACCGGAGAACCTCAACCTGTCTCTCCGCAAGATAACGAGCCCACCGGACCCACGGGTAGTATGAAGATACTCGTTCTGAAGCAAATGGTCCCACAAGAAGAGCACGTGCCACTGGATTGGCGGGTTTGTGCAATACCGTGTAAAGATGAGCGTCGGGAACCTCAAAGTATCGAGCTTCTTCCGTAATTGCTGGGATTGAACGTTGTGTTTGCACTTTAGTGTTTCCTTTGATCGGTTTGGCAAGATGCGCGAACGGTCTCGGGAGATTAGTACTTATGAGGAATGTGTTGCAGAAAAGACTTGCGGCAGATGATCGTTGTGCTTTGTTCCTGCGCCGTGTTCGGTTGATCGCTCAGATTCCTTAGCGTCGTCCGATACCTTGATCCAGGTCTTTGTGATCGAGTCGTATTGCTTTATCAGTCTGGCGGGGTTACCTGCAATCACAGAGAAAGGGGGGTAACTCTTCGTCACTACCGAGTTCGCCCCAACTACACTGTTGCGACCGATAACTAGTTCACCCTTACCGCATACGATGGCTGCGCCTTGTCCGATCCAGCAACCTTCCCCAATTTGGATGCGGCCGCCTGCGGTCACGCCTTGTTCTCTGATAGGAATGCCAACATCTTCGTAGGCGTGATTGTGATCTTGAATAAGCACGGAAGCGGCGATTATGACCCCGCGCTGCAAATGGATTGAGTTCTTAGCCGATATAGTCGTGCGAAGGCCCAAAGAGCAGTTGTCTTCAATATTCAAAGTTAGTGCGCTGGCTTGCTCGGGGATGATGTTGAGCCAACTATCCTTACGGATAATTACTGAATTGCCTATTTTAATGTTATTGGCTGTTTGCCGGCTTATTACGCATGGATAATGGACGGATAGGTTTGTTCCAAGCGACAAAAAAGGGTACGTAGCACTTATCCATTTGCTATATATACTTGTCGCGGCCCTGGCAAAAAACGACAGCGGATCCTCATGGTGAGTGCCCGGTTTTCTTCTGAAGAAGGCCATAGCTAATCTTATATCTGCAAATCTAAAGTTGAACGTGCATTGTTGATTGGTGTTGAGACGGATTAGACCGATGCCTTAATGTCATGCGGTTTCTCTAACCGCATAAGCATCGGAACACAAAACGCATACGCAATTGCGCAGACAGCAACACAAATTGCTACATCTTCTGCCGGTTTTATGGCAAGTCCGAGTGAGCGCACGGCGAGTATAACAACGAGGCTGCCAACAGACACCATCGCTGCCGGAAAAATTACCTTGCCGTACTTAATAATTGCCAAGCCTGTGATCTCGCGTGCGCGATCGAGTTGAAGAAGGTAGCTAACGATGATTGCGATTAGAGCGGCTGCCTGGCCGCCCACCAAGCCAAAATACTTACAGGCTGGATAGATCGCTATGATCATAATAGCTGCAGAGGCTGCGACAGCGCGACGGTGTAGCGCGGGGCGTCCAGCAGCGTAGAACAGACTAGTCACCAGGGAATTGAGCGTGTTCAGGAGTGTTACACCAGCTGCAACGGCAAGAGCTCCGGAGGCGGCAGCGTAACGAGCCCCGTAAGTGATTGTTAGCAGAGATGGCCCACACTGCCAGATCATCACTACGGCTGGTAGCCCGAGCAATATAAGCCAGGACGATACCTCCGATAGGATACGGTTTCCGCGCTCCCTGTCTTCTCGAACATGCGAGAACGCCGGCAAGAGAGTCGTCCCAAGTATGTTTATCAAAAAGCTCGATGGCGTCTGGACCAAGTAAACAGCCATCGTATAAATGCCCAGTGCTGCGGGAGGATATAACTTTCCTAGTACGAAGATGTCTGCACGAGCAAAGATAAGGTTCAAAAAGGATAGGCCTACCATTCCTCTTGAAAATTTAAGGAGATCTCGGATAGCGTTGGTGTCTAATCTTAGAGACGGCAATCCTGGAAAAAGAATATAAGAAAAGACGCATCTAAAAGCATTTTCACTGCAGTAACCAATTGCGAGAGCTCTTACGTCGCGAAGAACGAAGCTAAGAACTATCGTTAGGATGACACCGCAGATTCCGCCTCCATTGCTGATAAATGCCCAGCGCCCAAACTTCATATCCTTTTGTGCGAGTTTCGAACGCGGACTGATCAGGCCGTCGAGGAGGATGCTCAATAAAGCCACTCGAAGCAACATGGAGAGGTCTGGGATTCCATAGAACCGCGCAATCCAAGGGGCTGCCGTAAAGATCAGGGAATAGATGCCAATCGCCCGTCCTAGTCCCATCCACCACGCAGCATTCAGGTATGAGTCGTCACCTCCACGTGGGTTTCGAATAACTGCCGGCCACAGTCCTACGTCGGAGAAAGAGGCGACGAGAGAGGACGAAGACAATACAATCGCCATGGCTCCAAAGGCACCTGGGGCAAGCAGCCTAGTCAGCAGCATGTTCCGCGCAAACCGGCTCACCTGCTCCGCAAAGCTCCCGCTTCCCAGCCACGCTCCACCACGCGTTGCTTTGGCTCGGAGACTATCACCCAATAAGGCGCCACTGGCCGCAACCTTGATTCGGTTGCAAATGCTCATAAAACCCATCATGATCCTCTGCAAATTATCGGGTGATGTGGTTGAATTTCGATTGTTAGGAGAACGCGCTGGGGGACTAACAAAGTCTTGAGGCCGAAAGAGGCGATGGTCTAAGGATTAGTCTTTTTGAAAGACTGCCTGTAGGCTTGGACCCGCTCCGCAATACGAAGCCGTGCTGCTGTATAGCGACCCGATTGTAAGCCTCTGAGCTTTTCGTAACAACTTCCAGGCTATTCCGGGTTTAGGGTTCAGTCCTGATGGCGTCCATTTCACACCTGCCTTGCGAGCCAAGTCGTCGAGCAAGATCCAAGTACTCTGTTCTATATAGCGCCCTGGGGGGGTCACCATTCGCACTTCGCGAAGACCAACCGACGTAGCGAGACTAGTCAACGATTCTGCGGAGTAATGATGAAGGTGCCGAGGTAGATCTAATCCATACCAATAGGAGCTGAAGGCGCGTGCCTCCCAAGACTTGATGTTCGGTACAAATATGTAGAAGATGCCGCCCGGTCTCAACCATTCGGCGACATTGCGGAACACGTCACGCGGTTCATAGAGATGCTCCAGCACATCTGAACATGTGATTACATCGAAGCTGTTAGGTGGAAAGACCGCGTCTTCAACGTCACCTGCAAACACTTCCGCGCCAGTAAGTGCTCGGGCTCTTTCTGCGGTGGGCAAACTTGGCTCTATCCCATAGAGCTTCCACGGACCGCCTTTCAGGTATCCGAGGAACGCTCCTGAGCTACATCCAATATCGAGGATATTCCCTGCAGTTTTGTATTTCGATATAACCTGCAGCTGCTTCTTCCACCGCTTGCTCGAAGATTCCCCAGCATATCCGACAGCCCGATGATATTCAGGTCCATAGTATCGGCCCATTTCCTCTCGCATTGGCCGATTTTCAAGCCACGTATGCGAGCATGAGGGGCAACGCAAAAGGTCGTAGTCGCTGGCTCCGGGCTGCAATCTTTCCGGAACTTGAATCCAGCGTTTGGAATCAGATTCACCGCAGCACGGACAGCCGCTGTTGGGGGCAACTTTTTCATCAACACGGGATATGTCTTTCGTCATGGTATTTGTCATCATTTTGTCCGTTTCCAGAACGATCTGCTCACAAAATTTGTATTTAGCGAGCGGATATCTTGGGTGCCGTTACTTGGGAAAGCGTGAGTGGCGGCACTGATTACATCTTTTCCGCCACACATGTCATGGATTGCAGCAAGGCAGATAATGAAGGCGCTTTACTTGAATGACTCGCCTGTAAAAATTACAGAACGTTCAACAGTCTAGGTTCTTGAAGTTCTTCGTCGAACTCGTGGTTGGAATACCAGCGCTTTAGGTTCTTGAGGCGGCGAACTGGTTTTGCTTTGCCGTTCGGTGTAGCTGTAGAGACACTCGTGGAGATCATGACCAACAACGCAAACCAGGCAAGAAGCATTTGATCGAAGTAGTCGATTCCGATAAAAACTACTAAGTGAGAGAACATTGCAGAGCCAAGGCACCAGAAGAACCACTCTTCATTCCGGTTTCCTGACACAACTTTTCGTTTGGTTCCAATTCTTCCGAGACATTTCGAGATGAGAGTGATGAACAGAACAAAAGTTAGTAGGCCGCCGCCAATGCCATAGGTTACATACTCATTTGAAGTGTCGGCCATCTCCCAGCCCCAAGAACCGTTGTTCTGAGTTCCTAAAAGCCACCACTCGTCAAAATGCCGAATGAAAGTGTCAACGAGCTGGTAGCGATGGAAGTTCTCCGACGAGCCCGTCAAATCTATGTGCTCTAAGAGCGACCAAACGGGGCCCTTCATGACCAGATGAAGGACTATTACCAAGAGCAAAAGGCCGTATCTAATTACGCGCATCTGCTTGCGAAGTGGCCACATGCACAGGCCGAAGATGCCCGCGACATAACATCCTAGTACGGTAGAGGAATGGCAAGTTATTGCCATGACAGTCGCCCCTAAAAAACCGAAGATCGCTGTTTTTCGAAATTTTTTGTCAGACCATAACCAAATCAACAGGGGAATAAGTGTTGCGCCAAATGCTCCGGCCGGAATGGAATGCAAGAACGGTCCCATCGACCGAATCGCCCCATTACGTGTCTCCGAGATACTTAGGGTGCCGCCGAGGAGGCCGAAGACATTCACGCCGGTCCGCTGCTCATTGATCATGCAGATTCCAGCAACGAAGGCAACGATCGCCATCGCTCTAATCGTCTCTCGAACAGTCTCTCGATCTCTTATCAGAAAACGTAAAACAAAATAGCCGGCGAGCGAATCCAGAAGATCGCCAAGAGACTTAATGAGAGCCTGAGTTGCCATGTATTGCAGCGAAAAAATGATAAAGAAAGAGAGTGCTCCCGCCGCAAACAAGCGATCAATGGAGTTGAAACCTCCTGCTAGTGGCGCTTTGCGTTTCGAGATCACCCATCGAACCAACCCAGCCAGCAAGATAATTCTATAAACGTTTAAGTGGATGCCCGCTAAAACTAGAACTTGGCCTTTGGGTATGAGGAAGATAGCAAACAATAACGGTGCTAGTACATTCTTAAGGGGCGCCCATAAGATCAAGAAGATCGCCAGCACCATTGCTACCGCCACTAGAGGATGAAGCACGGTGGCAGAGGAGCCACCACCGAATCGGTAGTGATCGGGTTCCATATGATTTGTCCACAGCAGGGAAGTCCAGCTTCAGTTTCCGATCGAAACTAGACATCTCTTTTAGCAAGAACTATGAAGGGCAGCGTTTACGAAGATCATACGGGCCTCCAGTAGCGTTGCCAAGTCGGTTCCCGGTCTTGTGAGTTACCAGAGAAGGCGAGATCTGAGATTGCTAAAAATGGTGGGCATCGCGAATGAGATTGCCGACCCTCAGATGGGCTACGTATTCAGTGCAAAAACAGAAGCTCGTAGCGATAAGGTCACAAACTCCGATCTTATCGCTACGAATTCATTCTTCAAAAGCCAGATTCTTTGAGCAGTTGTTGATTAGTGAGATGAAGTCGTATAGCTCAAATTAGTGGGAGGGGCTGGAGAAACAGGATCACCCATTTGCGTAGCTCCGCGATCATTTGCGAATGCGCTTCCGTAGAGGTCGGTCGTGTCATACGGAGCCCCGAGATTTACAGCGTTATTCCAGTCTGCATTGTCAGAAGCGAGCTTGAAGTTACCTTCCGCCCAATTGACAAACGGGTTGGGAGCACCGCTGGATATGTTTACATTTGTGGACCCACTTGAACCGGAAGTATTCAAGAACGAGTTATGATCCTGGGTAAAACCTGCTCCGCTCACCGAAGCGTATGCACAGTTGTACCAGAGGTTATTTCGGACGGTGTAGCCTCCGGTATTTGTCGAAACGATCCCACAATTATTGGTAACGCCTGGGCCAATCGTATTGTTAACAACCATGAAGCCAGTACAAGTTTGGCTGTTGTTGATACAGGCAATAAACCCGTCATTATGCCGGCAGCTATTGCCGGACGAGCAAAAATCGACATTGTTGTAAAAACTGAAATTGCTGTGAGTTCCAGTTACGGGGTCTACAAATACGAGATCTCCGTTTGTTGTCTGATCTCTAAAAATATTGTGGTGGATTGCAGTTCCCGAGTCCGAGCCGGTGTCTTGAAGCGCCTCGCCATGGTTTAAAGCGCCGTCGAACAGGCCCCAGAAGTAGTTATAAGAGATGGTTGCGTTATTCCACCCCCCGTTTGCATTTGTTATATAGGTAGTACTCGCATTGTGAAGATAGCTGTGGGTGACGACCATGTTAGTGGTTGAGTTAGCAAACCAGAAGTAAGTCTCGGAGTTATTGTTGCCGTTCGCGTTCAGCCCTTGGCCCTTCCACTCAACTGACTCCCAGGTGATGTTTTTACCTGCACCGTGCATTTCACCATTTCCGCCGTCACAACCATTATTTGCAGTTGAGGTACAGGTAGATGCATCAATTTTGATGCCGCAGGCAGCAGCATTGGGAGCGGCGCCTGTAAGGGATGATGGCGGATTAGCTTGTACACCGCCGCAGCCGACTTCGTTGGTGCCAGCGTTCTGGCCGTTCCCGTTAATCTGTCCAGTAGTCACTCGTAATGCTGACCATAGATCCTTGACTGCCCCAAGTCCAGACAGCCTGGCTTGATCCCATTGTTGCGGTGTTCCAGCCGGTACTTGTGCAGTTGTCGTAGCTTTGCGCCTTACGGAGTTCGATAGTAGAAGTTCCGGAATCTGCCTGACTGAGAGACAGATGATGTCCATAGTTCCCGTCGGCGAGATAATAAATGTCGCCTCTCACCAGGGTTGAGGGTAGGCCTGCGTAAGCATTATTCCAATCGGCTCCCGTCTTCGAACCTGAACCGCTGGGGGAAACAGTATGGCATGCTGCAAAAGCCTGAGGAATTGCCAGACAGGCAAAGATCAGGAGTAGAAGAGATTTAACGAATTGCGGCTGAATGCTCACTTGAGGAATGGAAGAAGCCGTTGAGACAATCGGGCCTGGGGAGGCAAAGATAGAGAATTTTGAAAACACGAACACCTCTTGAGACGTGTAAAAGGACGTTGATAAAGAGGCAGAGCAAAACGAAAAAGAGAGGAAGTGTTAAGGATTTCGTACGAATGCGTCCAGCTAATCACAGGAAGTCGTTCCCATGCATTGGGATATATTTTTATCTTACCGAGCAACTGCTTGAGTTGCCAGGGCGCATTTTCAACGTTCGTACAAAAATAGATATTTCTTAGTGCCGACTGCGGTTTGTCAAAGGCGACACCTCAGAAAGAGCCAAAGTCTTATGCCCATCACAACTTCAGACTGGCATTTGCGGCTGAGGGACGCAATCACACAAATAGGTTACACAACTGGGTAGGCACTGTTTCCCAAAACCTGTTTTGTTTATATCAGAGACACCCCCCACCGATCAAGCAACATTACTCAGCCCGGGTTCCGTACCGTTTTCCACAAGCTGAACCGGATCGACACGCATATTCCATTCAACTGAAGCTCTATATAGCTCCAACCGCTTTCTGAGTTGGTCCGACTGCTCTACCAATGAGACGAGTCGATATCCGACTTGACGAATCCGGATTCGCGCCAGCGAATATTGGCGGCAATGGCGAACTCCTCTTTTGCCGAAATATTTATAAAAATAACGATACCGGTTGCGATGTTTATCCAATTCGAATGGGATTGGAAATCGTTGACTTGTCGACTGTCCACCGAGGTGCGTGATAGTAACTTGAGGCGCAAAGAGAATCGTGCAGCCGGCATCCCATATTCGATGGCAAAGATCGACGTCTTCATAATAGTACTGAAATTGCTCGTCAAAGCCGCCTATGCTTTTCAGTAAGTTAGCACGCACCATCAAGCAACATCCAGAGTGCCAATCAATCAGCCGTTCCGTATTGCCCTTCCAACGGACGTACTCATCAGAGATCAAAGCGTCCGAGATATGACCGAGAACTCCAAGGTGAAGAGCTCCAAGCCACCCACGCAAGATCGTTGGAAACGGTCGCGCTGAACTCTGATAGGAACCATCAGGATTGAGAACTCTGCAGCCAAACCCACCCGCTTCGGGATGGCGATCGGCGAACTCAATCCATCTATCAAAAGAACCTTCGTGAATAATAGTGTCCGGATTCAGGATCAATATATAGTCACCTGTACTTACCTCGATACCAACATTGTTGCCCTTTGAAAATCTGAAATTTGCGCCATTCTCTATGACGCGAACCTTAGGAAACGTCTCGCGGATAAACTCTGGGGATCCATCGGTTGATCCATTATCGGAGACGATGACCTCAAACTCCATTGAATGAATTCCGGAGTAGATTGAGCGTAAGCAATCACTGATGACCTTTCGATCGTTCCAGCAAAGAATCACGATTGATAGATTCACGATTCGAGTCCTTCAGTTTTGGATTTTGTGACTTGGCGAATATCTAGCTAACGATATACAGGTAGTGGATCTACAGGAGACTTGAACCAGAGGGATCAAGCGTTGAGTTTGAAGAGTGTGTGCAGAGAACATCACCTTCAAGAAGAGCATCCGCTCAATCTGACGTGAGTTCGCCCGCTACGGGCGGTGCAACCAACTCGGTCACAACCTCCGCTACAGTAGCGACACGAGTACTTCTGCTCAGAGCAAATGACACAGCAAACTCCAACAGTGCAGGGGTGCAACCAAATAGAGATGGTGTATCGCGAACGTCATGCGAATAAAAAATCAACCAGCTCTGTCTACGCTCGTTTTCCAAAATCAATTCTCTCACCTTAGAGCTTTTATCAAGTCCCCCATACAAACTGTTCGCCTTAAGTAAATTCAAGTCTACCTTCGTGTCGTTGAATCCACCCCAAATTCCACGAGCGCTGGCCACATCCATACCAATCTTCGTTTTGGCATTCAACGTTATATCTCCAAATGGAAAAGCAAAGTTACCGAAATCACTCTGCCCAGTTATTTCTTCTAGAGCTCGCCTACCCGTATCTACTTCAGCTCTGAATTTTGAGCACGGGACTGAACGGCACGATAAGTGGCTAAACGTATGGCTTGCCAGTTCATGACCGCGGCACAGAAGAGTATCTAGGTCATCCCGTCTGAATTGTTCCCCTAGATGGTTTGTACTATTCATCAAACCTATCGAAGTATAGTAAGTACCACGAGATCCAAGCGTCTCCAGTATGTGCCCACCGACTGTCAAAGCTGTCCGGGGGAAGTCGTCGAACGTAAACGATACAATTGGACCGGATGTTCCTAAGACTGCGGGGCGCTTAGACAAAAAAGTCAAAAGCTTCCGTCGTGCTATAGCTATTGGAGTTTTTAAGCTCATGGCTTAGCTGGCCGAAAATGGAACTTTCGTAGCAACGACCGTAATAACCCCGTCATCAAGTAATTCTCTATTCTTACGAAAAACCAATGACGTGATGCCGGACGACACCTCAATCTCTTCCATGTTAAGCTCAGAAAAAACTTTTCCAGATGGTGCATTTCTGAGAGTTTTGCGGTAATTAGCGAAGAAGTCCCTGTTCAACTCGCGAATATAGTTTCCGATAATGTGAGTTGAGGAATGCATGCTCGACACGTTTTGACTGAATTCGGCAACTAAACATTAAATCCGTCATCCTCGGCTCGCGGCTATCGACGATACTAAAGCCTATAATCCCATAAGAACCAAACCGGTCTTCACAACTGAGGACGTAGGTATTAACAGTATGGCTTCGACAGAATATCTTCCAGAACAGCACGGTCATAACGCTGCCCCGAAAAGTTCATTTGATTGGTACGTTGTGTCAATTCATGTACACGCTCAATATTTTCCTGAGTCATGGTCTGAATTGACAAACGTATTTCGCAGTGACGCAAGAAGGCCATATAGTCATTTTCGAAGCCCCCTTCTATACTCCTGCGTTCTGCTTCAATTTTGTACATATTCCGTCGATTTTTGCTCTCGGCTGTGACAGGAAGTTGACATTCTTTCATTTCGAGTAGGGAATAAATGTCAATTGCGTTCACAACACGAACTTCAGGGTACATAGCTTTTACTTGTTCCAACTCGAATTGTGAATCATCTACGAAAATAAGTGCATCTCTTCCAACATTCAGTTGCCGAGCAATCGCGTCAATACTTTCACTCTTCGGTCTCCATGAAATTTGAGGAAAAATAAAATATTCATCCAATTCAAAATGCTTGATCGCGTCCATCGCTTCTTCGTGGTTATTTTTGCTGGCAACGGACTGTAAAATCCCTCTTGCGTCTAGGTGCTTAATGGCATTAGCCGCATCAGTCTTCAGTTTTAGATTGCCCAAACCATCTTCGACCAAAACGCCATCCCATAGCGTATTATCCAAGTCCCAAATTATGCATTTTACGGGCTTTATCTTTTCCGTTGATTGTTGCTCAGCCTCTTGGATGAATTCCATGAGTCCGAAGTAAAGCGTTGTCCCTTCCAAAACATTGTTAGGAATGAGTTCTACATTGAATGGCAACCGCGGATTAAGAACTTTGACAATATTGTTTATAGGAACGCGAACACGATTGAATCCAGGTGCAAGTTCTATAAGCTCTTGGAATGGTAAATTACCTTCACTCACAGGCCTCATCGTCAGTGAGACCCGGATATTGTAAGACTGAGGGTTGTAACATTCGAGTAAGAATGACGTCGGCAAGCTGCCACCACCATCTGTAGAACGGCTCGCAAGCTTTTTCTTGAGACTATATCTTTTTTTTGTTACTGCTTTTTTTAAGCCGGCGGGCATAGGCAATTGATACAACACAGTTCCAATTTGATAGTCCCTTCTTTCTATCTTCTCGGCTTGATCGGCTGAGTGCAGACGCACATTCCCAGGTGACCAAAGCTTACCCCATCGCTTAAATTTGATCTTCAACAAATACGAATTTATTGCTTCAGAACAGTTCACCCGAACCATTCCGTCAATAAACCGTCTGCATCTTCCGTCTTCGCGTGGGCTATAGAGATCGCAGGTTGAATAGCAAACGGGCCAAACACATTCCGTACAATGTTCACTCCAGGCGAGCGTCGTTCGTGTCTGCACTATCCCCGCTAGCTTTCCAAATTCTTTTATGACATCGACTGGGATCTCACTGCTTGAATCAGTTCGATTATTTACTTCAGTCTCGTACATTGATCAACTCCAGCGGCATTCGACTGTCGACAGTCGATGGGTTCATCGACTCTTCTGTAAGCGATAAATAAACTGATTTCCCATCCACTGGTTCCGGTTGTGTTGTGAGGAGCCGAATAGACGCCGTGTCAAGCCGTACATTCCTTCTTGATTGAGGAACTTATGAGAACCAAGGGGAGGTAAGCCATAACGATATAATCCCAATATTCCGAGTTCACTATGCCGACACAGTTTCAAGACCTCAATTTGTCTAAGACGATTCAATTTGTATGGTGCAGGCTTTAATAGTTTTAATAAATTCTGATATAAAACGATTGGTACACCCCAGAAGTGAAAGCTATCAGTAAACTCGAGAATTATCCAAGCGCCGGGTTTCGCGAGTTTCGACACTTTCTCTATAACTGCAGCCGGAGAGTCGACATGTGCGAGGACGCCGATACAAAAAATGAGGTCAAATGATTCAGCCTCGAGAGTTGCAGCCATGAAGTCTCCATCAATCATCTTGACGTCGTTTATGCGGTCAGGCGGAATTCGTTTTGATGCGAGATTGAGCATGTTTCTGGAAAGATCCAATAGGGTAAGTTTTTTTGACCGAGACAGCAGTGGAACAGAGATCGATCCGTCACCGCAGCCGATATCCAATATATTCTCGAACCCTACTCCTTCGGTGAACTGTTCCACGGTCTCGACACGAATGCGGATGTCATACTGTCTTGGGTCAAGGTACTTCTGCGGAGTTTCAAATAAAGTTTTTACTTGTTCGGTTTTCGAAATCATGGAATTGAACCTTATCGTGTTGTTAAAGACTAGAAGCTAGAGTTAGGATTGGCTCGTTGAATTTTGCGTGGTGACCGTCATCGCGACCTATCGAAAGAGTTTGCTTCCTATTTCCACATTGTTTCGCCACCAAGCATTCGCTTAACTTGTTCGCGGCGAAGGTAATCGATGACCTGACGGTCAGCGACCTGCGGGACTTTCATTAGATATCCAGAAATAAAGCCATACATGAGCCCAGTAGAACCGATCAAATAGGGCTTTTGGGCCAGTCGCTTGAAGCATTTGCCAAGCATGAATAGGGGGTGATAACCGCAAATGTAGTTGGCGCGGCCATATTTAACAAGTGTCGGCCACATACCGTCAGCTGAACCTGTATCCCGTTGGTGAACGAGATGCAGATGAAAAAAACTTTCGGTTTTCCAGCCACAACTGTTAGCTTTTACCTCATCCATTGTGTCCCAGCCGGGTATAGATAAGAGCCCGCCGATTGACTCCCAACAAGCTCTTCGATATATCTTGGTAGCACCTCGGACATGAAAGGAAGTAGTTTTCTCAAAACTTTTTTTCCCGTCAACGACATAACAGATTATCCCGCCACCGACACCCAATTTGTTGTTTTTTTCAAACTCTTTGAAGCATTCTTCAAAGTAATTGTCATCGAAGGTGAGATCTCCATCAAATTTGACGACAAAATCCCAGTCGTTATAAGTTAGCTCTCGATATCCGTCGTTAAAAGCGTCCACCACTCCGCCGCCAGCCTTTCGAAATCCTCTGTCCTGACGATGGACAACTTTAATCCAAGGATACCGTTTTGAATAATCGTCCGCGATCTCGCCAGTACGGTCTTTTGAACCATCATTTACTATTACCCACTGTTTTGGTACAGCTGTTTGTCTAGCCATACACTCGATCGTCGATTTAAGGTGCTCTTCTTCATCCCTTACAGGCGTAATAACAACGTAGCTCATTGAGTTGATAGTCATAGGAGGATCAGTCAGTGCTCTGGAGTTGCTAATAGCTAATTTCACTTCTAACCGTTCTTCGTTTTATCTGTTGACAAACGTTTATGCAGACTATCGATCGAGAGCGGAATCCGATTGAAACTAGAGTGCTGAAGCGGGAAAAGCAACAGGCTTGTTCGCAAAATTGATTGTGGCAAGCATATTCTTTGTCGGCAGATTTGTTAGCGATTGGTAAATCCAGTGTCACCTTAGAGTGCTATTCGGCTTGGTGTCCTGGCTGAGAGTTGACTGACTAATTCGCTTTCTCTTTCCAATCAGCATCAAACCACCAGCAATACAGAAGATTATGAGAATACAACCGCCTACAACGAAAAGTTTCGCCGTTGCTCCGCTACTGTAGTAAAGAGCAGTAAACGCCCGTCCCACACCAACCTGTGATAGCGTTATATCTCTAAAATCCGATATTTCACGGAGGGCATAAGAGTAGGCAGAGTTTCTCGCGATACTAATTGAAGAAAAATTTTGATCACTGTTGTAACGAACCACGATGTTACGGGTCTGGCCAGCTGGAACGGGCACGTCGACCTCTAAATAGCCTTTGTCGAGTTGAAAAGGCGCAGAAACTCCATCGACGCTAACCGACTTGACTGCCGTCGAACCCGATTCTTGCTTTTTGACATAAAAATCCAAATTTCGCTCAGAGAGGTTGTGGAGTAGAACGTTGCTCGAAAACGCAAGCACATCGTAGTTTGAGTCTTCCCTTAGCCGTAACAAATACAGGTGCTTGGCGATTTCGCCAACGCTTTTCCATTTTGTGTCAGGCTGAAGCTTGTTTACTTCATCGGCAATTTCATCAAAAGCGTCGATTCCACTCGAGAAGAAATCTTGATGCACGTAATAGAACTGAGGGTTGTCAAGGAAGTCATCGATTGCGATCCGATAGGCCGGAGGTGGCTTTAGGGCAGGATACCGAAGAATACTTGGAAAATTTCCAAACAAGAGCGTGATTGGACGCAAAGCAAATAGAAGGTCCAGTGGTTTATCAGAGTCCATTGGAACATTTTGTGAGTTTATTGTGGCGAGATAATCATTAGCTTTTAATGCTTCAAGTGTTTTTTCTGGTGCAATGCTGTGGGGAAATACCATAACTCTGTCATATGGAAGGCCGGATAAAGCTTGGAATCGATCCATTCTAGCTATAGACTGTCGAAGAGCCTTGACTTGAATGTCTAGTGGTTTGTTTCTGTAGTCGGTAAACTCTTTATGATCGTGATTATCTCCGTGTATGCAAATTGAAAAACGATCGGCATGATTTCGAAACAGTGACACCGGGGCGGATTCGTTCCGATCAAAGTTCCAAGGTATGAATGCAATTGTCGTGTGGAAATTGTGCTTTTCCATCTCCCCCAGAAGTCTCTTGTAGCTTAGATTTCCGTAGGGCTCCCGTAGCCATGGATCGTCGATCGTGAGGTTTGCGTAGTGGTGGAGAGCGTGCCATCCCCTCTCGCCGGCACAATACTTCGTGAATATCATCACAGACGCTATTTTCTCGAATGCGTCTTCGGTGGTGTCGGCGGTCGAATCTGTTTGCAAGTTGCCAGAAGAGATTCTTTTACAAAGGAGGAAGACTTTTTGGCCGCCCAGTTCATTGCTAATGAATGTAGGTAAGACTTGGTTGTTATTCTTGACGGATACTATCTCCTCAGCCCGGCTATTTAGACTTAGATGAAAATAAAATAATTGGTCACTTGAAGTTGGAAGTTCGAAGCCAGATAGTTGCTGACTAATGCTGGATTCGGTTCCTATTACAAGGCGGAGCTCAGGTGAGCGGGCAAGCCTTTCAACCCCTACCGCAGCAAGGCCTGACCATTCACTCAGTAAGGCTTGATCAGTGTATGGTGTCACACCAAGAATCAACAAGGGTACTCGGTATTCGTGCTCACGCAGAGCTGAGAAAAACGCTCTCCGATTGATATTGCCGAGCGCATCGGCCTCGATTGCCACCGCCAAAGTTCTATGGCTTCTAATTGCTTCGGCTAGGGCTGGGATATTAGTAGCAGTTTCGGTTATAACTTTTAAATCGAGTCCATAGAATCGGGTAGCAACTTCTAACTCTTGTTGCTCGCTAGAAGGTTTATCTGACAAGCGAATTAGATAAAAATCTGCAGATAAACAAGGTAAGGATAAGAATAAACCAAACAGAAATATGCAATATGCAGTTTGCAGTAATTTAACTACGGAATCACTATATATGCTCGGGATTGTTCTTTTTGTGGTCAGCCCACAAAAAATCCACAGCATCTTGTCTGTTGATGGGATATGTAAATTCTTTGTTGGTGTCATCGGCTTTCTGGTACTTCTAATGCGTAACCATACTGAAGTGCCGTTTTATATGCCTGAAGCAACGACTTTTTTTCGTTTTCCCAGTTCAATTTATCTTCTATTCGTTTTTTGCCGCAACTGCCAAGTTTGTCACGGAGTTCCTTCGAATTGAGCAATCTCGTTATTTGATTAGAAAAATCGCGCGTATCATTCGGCGTTGCGTAGAGCGCCGCTTGGCCAGCGGCACGTCGTCCCTCTTTCAAATCGAATAAGACAACCGGAAGACCAAATGCCATATATTCGAATATTTTAATCATTGTCGAATTATCATTCATGGGATTCTTGGGATCTGGCGCTACGCCAAGGTCTGCCTGCGAGAGATAAGCGGCTACTTCATTGTGAGATACTTGGCCAGTTAGAGTAACGAAAGCTTCTAATTGTTTTTCGACAACTAGTTTTTGCAATTCAGGTAGTGCCGTGCCTCCACCGACTAGAAGAAAATGTGTATCTCTTCGCTTATCAATTTTTACAATGTGTTCGATCGAATCAAATAGAAGATCTAAACCGTCCTGATTTCCCATGAATCCTACATAAGCAACCAACAGTGGACTACCAAATTGGTTGCTGACTTGACGTGGACTTGGGCGAAATGTTTTGAGGTCTGGACAGTTTCGCACAACAAACACATCTTCTGGATGTCTTCCGCCTCTGGCGATAGCGATGTCCTTGAAAGACTCATTCGTCGCTATACAGGTATTGGCCGCACGAAAAGAACACGACTCAAATAGTAAGGCAAGCCGATAAAACAGTCCGCTACGTTTGCCGAATTTAGCTTCGAAGAGCTCTGGCACCAGATCGTGTTGGTCGAAAATAAACCGGACGCCTAGAGGCTTCAGCATTAACGCTATAAGGAAGATCGTGTCTGGTGGGTTGCATGCTTGCAAAATGCAAAATTTAGTCCGTGCGAAGACTTTCAACGTCAAGAATAGCTCAGCCACCAGGGCGATACCATACTCCAGGAAATACCCCAGAGCTCCCGAAGCTTCCCATGTAGGATGACGATAGATTTCTATTCCTTCAATCGCCTCGTACGCTGCCGTAAAGCCCTTGCCTTTTGGACAAATGATGGAGACACGATATCCAGCATCGCGCAAGGCACATGCTTCCTTCCAGACGCGTCTGTCAAGAGGTACGGGTAGATTCTCAACGACGATACATACTGCGGTGTCGAAGCTTTTTTTTTTCACACCCTAGTCCATTTCTTACCTAAGCCGAGCCGGATACCAATAAGATGATTCGTTCAACGGATATTGAAAAGAAGCAGCTCTTACGCAACCCTTTCCACCGATCCTACGAGGTTTTCCTCATATTCTGATCGCTCAAGGAGAGCTTTGGAGGTAAAGTTACGAATCTCCTCGGCGACTCTAGTCTGTTGGGCAGTCGTAAGTTGTGGAAACATTGGCAGCGAGATAATTTCGCTAGCAACGCTTGTTGCCACTGGAAAATCATTTACGCAGTAGTTCCGTGATGCGTAGGCTTTTTGCATATGTAGAGGCACTGGATAGTGAATTCCTGTACCAATACCAGCGTTTTTTAGATGTTCCATCATCCCGTTACGATCTCTTGTGCGGATGACGTAGAGGTGATAAACGCTGCGAGACCAGGAAGGCTCATGAGGCAGGGTCACTGCGTTGTTGTTAGCAAGCAGGCGGTTATATTCCGCAGCATGATTTTGCCGATCTGCATTCCATTTTGCTAGATGATTCAACTTTGCGTGCAGGAGGCCCGCCTGAATGGCATCTATGCGGCCATTACATCCCTCGATCTCGTGATAGTACTTTGTAGCTTGGCCGTGGTCACGCAACATTCTGATTCTCTCGGCGACTCCGATATCATTCGTGGTTACTGCACCAGCTTCTCCGCACGCTCCAAGGTTCTTGCCTGGATAAAAACTGAATGCAGCAGCTCGACCCATCGAACCAGCTTTCATCCACCGATTATGATTCTTTGAGAAATAAGCCGCGCCGTGAGCTTGGCACGCATCCTCAATTACGGTCAGATCGTATTTTGCCGCGAGCCTCAGGATTGAATCCATATCTGCCATTTGTCCGTAGAGATGCACCGGCACTATCGCCGTAACTGGGCGACCGCTCCGAAGGCTTAGAAGTTTTCCTGATCGGGTTCTGGTGCAGCGCTCCTCCAGATACTGCTGCAGCATTTCTACTGACATGTTGTACGTGCATTTATCGACATCTATGAACTCGGGCAAAGCTCCGGCTTGCGAGATGGCCTCAGCGGTAGCGATGAACGTATGGGGTACAGTGAGAACAACATCTCCTGGCTGAACTCCACAAGTCATGATGGCAAATCGTAAAGCATCCGTACCATTGCTGACGGCGATCGAGTAGTTGGTTTCACAGAAAGAGGCGAACGCACTTTCAAAATTATCAACCATGGAACCGCCGATGAACGTGGCGGAGCGCAAAGCGCGAAGAAATACACCAGTGAGCTCCTGTTCCAACTCCACGTGGGGGGTGACAAGATCGAGAAAGGGGATATTGTTATTAGTGTTGGGGTGAATGGACATTTTAACCTTCTGTCTTCTGTTCGGTGTAACGAAGAATTTTGGCAGGATTGCCAGCGACGATGGCATTGGGTGGGACATCTTTGGTGACGACACTGCCGGCACCGACAATCGCGTTTTCACCGATGCTCGTGTTGGAAAGAATCGTAACGCCAGATCCAATAGATGCGCCCTTCATGATCACCGTGCGTTCAACTCTCCAATCGGCTTCGGTTTGCAGAGTTCCATTCGGTGTGACTGCGCGAGGATAAGTGTCATTGGTGAAAGTCACCCCGTGCCCGATGAAGACGTTGTCCTCAATAACAACACCTTCGCAGATGAACGTGTGGCTAGATATTTTGCAGCGACGACCGACCCGGGCATTTTTCTGGATTTCCACGAAAGCCCCGATCTTCGTGTCGTCGCCGATCTCGCATCCGTATAAATTGATAAATTTGGATAGGCTTACATTGGCTCCCAGCCTAACGTCTTCCGAGATGCAGTTATAGGTGCTCATAAATAGACCAGAGCTCCCCTTTTATTTAGCGATTCACTGGCTGCCTCCAACATCTTGACCACCCGGAGCCCAGCACATCCATCATTAGACGGGTTCTGACCACTTGATATGCAGTCGACAAAATAGGAAAGTTCCTGTCGTAGAGCCTCGACTTGCTCCAGTTGTGGAGCCCACATATCGCCGGAACGATAATTCACCAGCAGGTCGTATACACCCTCGCGGCTAGTGATATCTACTCCTCTGTCATAGACCTTTATTTTTTCGTCAGCCTCGAGGTCGTTCCATACCAGCATCCGTTTCTCTCCTCCAATGAGAGTGGTTCTGACTTTTACCGGTGAGAGCCAGTTGACATTGATATGTGCTATGACCTTCTCTGGGAAATAGAGTGTCATATATGCGACATCTTCGAAGCCATTTAGATGTTTCTGACCTGTTGCAACAATTGCTTCCGGACTAGATTTGATAAGGTAGTCCATGATGGAAAGGTCATGAGGTGCTAGATCCCAGAGCACGTTGATGTCATGCTGGAATAATCCAAGATTGACTCGGGTGGCATCGTAGTAATAAAGCTTTCCCAAAGTCCCTTCATCGAGAAGTTGCCCGATTTTTTTTACTGCACCGGTGAACAGAAAAGTATGATCCACCATAATCTTGAGGTTCTTTTTTTGAGCGAGGTTGATCAATTCTTCTGCCTGTGCGGCGTTGCTCGTAAAAGGTTTTTCAACGAACACGTGCTTGCCATTCTCTAGTGCCGCTTTCGCTAATTCGTAGTGTGTCCACACCGGGGTCACGATTGCGATGGCGTCTATCTTGGGCGATGAAATTACATGCAACGTGTCGGGCGTTACATCGATCCCTGGGTAGGCTTTCTGGGCGCGCTTCCTCGCATTTGGGCTCATTTCTGCGATCGCCAGCACCTCAGAGTCTTCTAGGCTGGTCAGATTCCTGACAATATTGGGTCCCCAATAGCCATAGCCAATAACGCCAAAGTTCATGATTTTGAGCGCTCTCCCAAGCCGCAGATAACGAGAAATATGTGCCCAGGGATGAGACGCCTAGGCTATATAGAAAAGCTAGTGGTAGTCGAATAGATTTATTGGAGGCCGGTATTCTGTTTAGCGGCTGAACAAAGCTTCGCCCTGTGGGCTACAAGCCCTCGTTTTTGCTCAGTAGTTCAATCGAGTAGCTTTTCTATGTCTGCTGGGGTATTAGCATGCACGACGGTGGCCATAGTGGAAGCTGGCTACGTGACGTAATTCGTCAATGATTTACTGGGAAATATTGAGTCGAATGGCACTTGTAGAACCCTCCAGTCAGTGTTGGATTGCAGACCCTTGCATATGCGAACGAGTAAATTACATATCTGTTAGATCCTGCGCCTGGGTCGATTTAATCCAATTGCGATGGCTCTAGTCGACTGATGCCTGTCTTCGGTATGATTCGGCGCTGCTGGCCAATAGCTTCACGAGCCGAACGAGTTGCCGAAGTTAGCATGCGCCTGCGCCGCCTATTACTGCACGCGGGGTTCGCATAAGGATCTTGAAATCAAGCCACGGAGACCATGACGTGGCATATCGGAGATCCAATCGGACCATTTCGTCGAACTTGACGCTGCTTCGGCCGCTGACCTGCCACAAGCCAGTAATCCCGGGTTTGACCTCCAGTACTCTGCGACGATGCCACGTCTGATACGCTGCTAACTCATATGGAATAGCTGGACGAGGGCCCACGAGAGACATATCCCCTTTCAGGACATTCACCAACTGTGGAAGTTCATCCAAACTAGTTCTGCGTAAGAGCCTTCCTATTTTCGTGACTCGTTTGTCGTTCGTAAGCTTGTATATACCTTTGCCATTGCCATTCGAGGGTTTATGCTCTGCGCAGCCTGAAATCAATTTGGTAACGTATTCCTTATGAACGCTATTGTCGTTGTCGATGTGCATCGATCTGAATTTCAGAAATGTGAAGCACTGGCCGTACTGCCCGATTCGTTGTTGTTTTAAAAAGAACTGGACCCTTTGATGAAGCCTTGATAGCCAATGCAATAACTAAAAGTAAAGGACTGCAAATCGTAAGCATCATTGCACTGCCAACGATGTCCATGCCTTGTTTAACGTAAAGAAGGGAATGCCTCGCTCTGTCAGGGCTTGACAGGTCTGGATACAAAGATGGATTGCTGGGGCGCCCTGATTTGTCATGGTCCCAGTTATCAGGGAAAAAGTGGAAGGAGATGCTGACTTGACTGAGGTGGTCTGATGTCAGTTGGGCTCTTAGCGTGGCGCTCACTTTGCCGAGGATTACGCTCAGGATGGAGTTTTTATCGTTGCCGGTAAGTCCTGTGAACATAACGCCACCGGTAGTTCGATCTTTATACCAGCCGATTACATCAGTCTCTCGGATGGACGACAACAGGACAGATAAAATGTTTTCAAGCACCTTTCCATTTCTTTCAGAACTCTGATGGCTACCGGCTTCTACCAGCATAAGGAGAAAAGGCTCCTTAGAGCGTTCAGTTCGTTTGCGCTCGACTGCGATCATCCGCTTAAAGGTCTCTTCACTCAAGACCTCACGCGCTTCAGCGGAGGGCCACTCGAGTAAAGGGTCGGCAGATTTTGAAATCTTATCCATGCGTAGCAGAGACATAACAACTCCTCCAATACAGTTACTGCATTTCTTTTGCCCGTCGAGCAAGGCGGTCATGAATGGCTAAACATGCTCCGTCTTTCTGAGGTTTTAGCGGATTTTTGAGCGGGGAGAGGGCTATCGATGAACAGAGGCGTCGTTGCTTTGGGAAATAGTTGTGGAGCTATAGTAGTAGTCGCTGTCAGAGGCATTCTCGGAGCCATTCACCAACGCGCCGATCAGCTTCTTGGGCTCCAGTGCTTCCAGCCCTCTTTGCAATTTCCTCTTCTCTGTTGTTCCTTGACGCGTAACTAGAAGAATTCCATCGCACAATCTCATCCAAACGCTTGTGTCGGCTAGAGGTAGAACAGGGGGGGAGTCGATTACTATCCAGTCAAACCAGACGCTTAGTTGATCCATCAGCGTAGATAGTCTTCCTGATTGGAGTAGTTCTAAAGCATTGCTAGGGGCGTTTCCTGCGGGCAAGATCCATAAATTCGGATTGCTAAGATGGTAAATACTGGCTTCCAGGCTTCGCTCACCTTGCAGATATTCACAAATACCCGGGTTTCTTCCAATCCCAAACCTCTGCGATAAAGATGGCCGACGCAGGTCTCCCTCTAGCAGCAATATTCGTTGCTGTGCTCTGAGCGCAAGAGTGCACGCCAAGTTACCAGCAACCATACTCTTGCCTTCTTGAGGAATTGTGCTTGTAATCAGCACCTTCTTGAGCGATCTATCTCGTCTGAGATGTCTTAACCGCACTCCCAAAAGTCGAAAAGCTTCTGCTGCCGGACTTCCGCTATCCGTGAGACATACTAATCTACTTTGAGGAGCAAGTGATACGTGAAGAGGTGTGAACTGAAGAAAAGGATCTAGAACTTCACCGGGTGGCGAGGGCTTTGTTATTGCAGGAACTTGGTGTATTGCCGCAACTTGTTGGGGCGTGTCTTGCGAGAAGGTCGTATGGAGTGTCTCGCTCTTTGCGGCATCTAGGCGTTCAGGTATAACGGAATTTTCCCATTTCAACGCAGCTAGCGCTTCTGCGCGTTGCAGCAGTTCAGTCGCTCCAATAAGCCCCGACAGATCAGTTCCGGAGCGCTCCGCTTCGGATCTTTCTAACGCATCAAATATATGGCTCATGTTTGCTCGTTTCGATGGACACAGGTTCCCTCAAATCTGGATCGTTCGTCAATGGTCGCCTTCCCTGGGAAGCAAATAGATCTGTGAGCAGATTTATGGCTTGTCTGATGTCTTCTTCCTCGTGAACCATCTTCTTCTCAGACGCGAGAGACGGGGCCACATCAAGCCGAAATTCTTTGGCTACATCTCCAATTACATCTGGAGTGACGTTTGGTAATTGCCTTGCATATGCGGTAACCAACGCGTTGTCGCATATGGTGTTGATCAGGCGCGGTAAGCCGCGCGAGTGGCGAAAGACTGCCGCGATTGTTTGGTCAGAAAACAATGGGTTTTGGTTTGCGTCCCCGCCAGCAATCTGCAACCGCTGTTGGATATAACGTTTCGCCTCCTCGGCATCTAGAGAACCGAGGTGGGTGCGAACAGCGATTCTTTGTTTGAGCTGGCGAAGGTTGACCGAATCTAGCTTTTCGTCAAGTTCGGGTTGCCCGACTAGCACGATTTGCAGCAATTTGTCGTCTTCTGTTTCGAGATTCGATAAGAGACGGACTTCCTCGAGTATGTCTGCGGATAAATGATGAGCCTCATCTACTATAAGAACTGTAGTCATCTTCCTAGATCCACGTGCGACTAAAAATTTTCCTAAATCGAACAAAAGGTCGCTCTTATTTTTTCCTGCTGTGTCGACTCCGAAGTCGGAGAGAATATACTGCAAAAATTCAGTAGGAGAAAGTCGCCCATTAAATAGATATGCGTAGGCGACGTCTTTACTCTCTTTCAATAGTCGGAGTAAACACCGGAGCAGTAAAGTTTTCCCGGTGCCGACTTCCCCTGTTAATACGACAAATCCCTTGTGCCGGCGAATTCCATAGTAGAGCGCAGCGAGCGCCTCATTATGTCGTTTAGTGGGAACAAAACAAGTGGGATCAGGCGTAAGGTCAAACGGGTTACGCGTGAGATGGAAGAAGGCTTTATACATTGGTAAATTTGACCTAATCGTGTAGATAGCTGAACGCAGAACCTGCCAAGATTGTGACTAAGACCAGTGCGGCCATAGCCCATCCCAAAACCATTTTCTTCTTATTCTCTTGCTCATCCGACGGGCTCACGACCTCCGGGATCTCAGAGATAATTCCCATTGGTAGCAGAGTCTTAATTTCTTTTTCGCTATGCAAGCGATCATCCAAAAACTCTAGTGCAGCGACTACGGCGAGACCCAACACAAGACCAAAGCCCAAGCCGATACCGCAAAACTTAAGGCGGTTAGGAAAATCTGGTTTTAGCGGCAAGTCGGGCGGATCAAGCACGCTGAAACGCTCGCCCTGCTGCATGTGTTCCATGCTGGTTGCCATCTCTGAATCGTTTTGCTTCTTCAATAGCTGGTCGTAATTCGCCTTGGATTGATCATATCCGCGGTTAAGATCTGCCAACTGCTGTTCGCGCACAGGGGCCGTATTTAGTCGATCCTGATAGCCGTTGACCCTCCCTTTAAGCTCCTCAATTGCTTTCTCGCGATTCGCGATTTCCGCTTGATTAGCTTGCAGCTGCCCTTTCAGTTGAAGTTGCGTGGCGTTTTGAGGAGAATCTGTCTGATCGTACTGCGGTGTATCACTTCCTTTTGCTTTGAGAGTATCTCTCCTCTTCTCGGTCTTAGCTATTTCATCCTTTAGGCTCTCGACCTCTGGATAGCGATCGGTGTATCGAGAGCTAAGATCAGCCAGTTTTGACCGTAGTTTGTCTAGCTCTTGGTCAATCTGCGTCAAGCTCGTGGAAGAACCGTCAGAAATCCGGGATGTTGCATGGAGAGCATGATACTGATCTATTAACGTCTGAAGATAGATTCGCTGTTGTTTCGCAGTGTTGAGAGTGTCCTGTTCATTCTGCAGCTGCGCTTGTAACCCGCTCAGGATTTGGAGGTTACTCGCTTCCTGAGAAGGCAGTTCACCCTCATGTTGTCCTTTGAACTCTCGCACCTTGGCTTCTTGCTCTGAAAGACTTTCGCGCGCAGTCTCCAGCTGACTGCCAATGAATTTAGTCGTATCTTCGGATTGTTGTTGGCGGACTTTTAGATTTTCGCTGATAAACAAGTTGCTCAACTCACCCGTCACTTGTTGAGCAACGTTGGGATTACGCGCTGAATAGTTGATTTTAAATGCTGTAATTTGTTCACCGTGAGAGTCACGCACAAGGACGATGTCAATGTCTTTGCGCATGCGCTCGACTTTTTCGTCTGGCGTGAGTAGGCGACGTTTTTCGTCATAAAGGTGCAATTTGTCGATAATTAAAAGAAGGCGCGTGCGGCTAAGAATCTGTTGTGTGATGCTTTGTAAGCGAGTCTGCAGATCGTCGCTGACATTTGGCTCGACATAGTTTTTGGGCATTGTCGGTTGTTCAACTAGGATAAGCGTGCTCGACTTATAGCGAACTGGTAAGACCCATGTGGATCCCAATACTATTAGCCACCCAAGAAATAGTGGAATCAAGAAATGCATATGACGGCGACGCACTATCTGCAAGTACCTCTTGATGTCTAAGCCTTCTGAGCTCTGTTCGTCAGATATTTCTGTCATGGTTATCTTCCTACTGGTCGAGTGAACTGATAAGAGATGGAGATGAACTCACGATTGGTATCAGGAACGGTAGATATTGCACTTATGCCGCTGTAACTTTGATGGAGGCGGGTATATCCAAGTTCCGACTTCAAGTGCTCACTCAGTGAATATTGCACCGTGACAGACCCAGAGATGGAGTGACCTCCCGGATTCGATTCGGGAAACAACGGTGTAACGGTTTTGTTGATCGAATAGGTTGCGGCGCCGCCCAAGTTCCACGTGCGGGTTGCCTGCCAGCGCGCCGATGCATCTGCATTATTTGAATTGAATGCGCCGGGTAGGCCAATAGCCGCTGTGACGGTTCGTGAATAACTGGCCACAAGATTGGTGTGGCTCGTTTGCCATCCAATGCTAGCCATTGCAGAAGGGTACCAAGCATGCACCGACGGGGAGGGAGACTGGATAGCGCTGTAGTATTGCGGTCCACCGGAAAAGGATAAAGAGAATGTGGGATTTAAATAGATGGTATAGAAAGGTAAAAAAGTATGTGTTCGGACTTCAGCCTGTGCACTCGTTGGACTGGTTTGTGAGTCTACTGGATTACCCTGGCTCCTCAGATACTGGTACGTCACACCGACGTACTGTACGTTAGACAAGCGCTGACTATAAAATACAGATCCCCCGTCAGAATTCGAATTGTAAAGGCCAGTGGCTTGGATTGGATTGGGATAGTTGCTCTCAGTAACGACTCCGCTAGCTCCAAGCATACTGTTGTAGCCAAACTGGTAGCTTATTCCACCGTTTGCTGTATTACTAAGCTGATTTGCGTAAGGGGCAATAACTCCTGGTGGCAATGACTGCGACGACCCAGATATCGTGGCTCCCGAAAATGAATAGGATTGATTGAACACGTTTGAACTTTTTTGAAAGGTGTCGCTAAAGCTGACGGTTGCATGTTGTGTCAGACGGTATTGGTAGTTCAGAGCTGCATTCAAATCCGCTGCATTGAGCGAGCTGGTATGTTGGTAAATTGTAAAACCTGGGCTAACTAGCAACCCCAAATGCTGCCTAGGTGTAGTTTGGTCGAATGTGATCGTCGGCAAGAAAGAGTAGATGATATCGCCGACAGGAGTTTCACTTCCACCTTGAAGTACGTTGTCATTGTAGGCGGTATTGAAGACTAATCCTGCCGCTATATAGTTTGAACGTAGCTGAGATCCGACCATAGTCGGATAAGCTTTATTGCTCACCGGCGGCGGCGTTAGCATCGGTGCCTCTTCTAATGGTTTTGTGGGCAACTCGAATGGGGTTGATTCCAATTGAGCATAGATCGGTGAAACTACGAATAGTACAAGGCCTAGACAGACATATAGGAGCATAAGCGCTCTCAAGGTACGACGACTGTGTCGTGTGGCTCAAGCTTGATATTCTGATTTAAGTCTTTGCCTTTAATAAAGTCTTTGTAATTGAAGGTTATGCGAGACTCGGCGCCGCCGGGTCTTTGGCGAAGAATGTAGATGCTTTTTTGTTTTGCAAAATCCCGAAGTCCGCCGGCAGTTGCAATCGCGTCCATGACAGTTGGCGCAACTGACAGTGAGTATGATCCAGGCCTGGCTACTTGACCCAAGATGTTGAATTTCTTGCTATTAA
Source organism: uncultured Acidobacteriaceae bacterium (assembly GCA_963708755.1). Lineage (GTDB taxonomy): Bacteria > Acidobacteriota > Terriglobia > Terriglobales > Acidobacteriaceae > Edaphobacter. The sequence goes on along the minus strand of CAVPTN010000008.1, from coordinate 109,744 downwards.
TCTGCGTTACTATTACGGTGACTTCCGGTTTGGCGATGTAGTTTTGAAGCTTGGTCGAAATATCTTGTTCGAGTTGCAAGGGGGTTCGTCCGGTAGCTTGAATCTCTCCTATAAGTGGTAATGAAATCTTTCCATCCGATCGAACTTGAATTGTTCGAGAGAGATCGGGTTCTTTCCAGACGCTAATCGCCAGACCGTCGTCATCGCCAATGACAAAGCTACCGTCATCCAATGCCTTAGCAGGCTGGGCAGAAGACTGGGTTGGCGAAGATGTTACGGTTGCCGTGGGGATTCCATGCCTTGTCTGACCGGGAGGGAGCGGATCTTGACCCAATAGAGTACCGGAGAGAAAAATTAAGGGGAGTCCCAATCTCGTTAGATTGTCGACCCGACTTTTCAAAACGACTCCTAGCAATGATTCATTCTGATTTTTGTCTTAGCTTGGTGGCGGTAACGACTGGGTTTACAGTTGATCGTTTTAAGCTAACTCATCAATATCGGATCAGCGCGTGTTGAGTTGTATCTATTTGCATGCCAGCATGTGGTAGGGCTTCGCCAAATCTCCCTGCTTCCAAAATCTGCTTGCCTGAGAGCAAATCGACGAAGCCTCGCATCGGCAGAGGCTCTACATCAGTGGCGTCAATCTCTACTGCGACGGATTGGGCCATCATGTTCACGGAGAGAATCAGACGATACAGGTTCTTCTTGCGAACTAGAACACCCTCGACGCCTTCAAGGGAACCACGCGTAACGCGAACACGTTCACCGCACTTAAGGAACGGATGAGGTTCAACTCGAAAAGGTCCTTCGACTGCTTTTCGAATCGCGTTGACTTCAGCCTCCGGAATGACCGCCACGTTTTCGCCGTGAAACAGAATCATGTGCACTCCTGGAGTGGTGACGACCTGCAAACGACGTTGGATGCCTCCGCGGACGAACACATAGCACGGGAATAGAGGAAGGGTAAGCATTTTGCTTCTGTCTTTCCAGCGTCGCATAGACTCATAGAGAGGCAAAAAAACCTCAAAGCCTTTTGCTGACAGCATCTCAGCCACTGTCTTTTCATGCTGATGGCGGGTGTATAGCACCCACCAAGCCGTTGTATCTTGGGTTTCTGCGTCGGGACTTTGCGAGGTTAGCATAATAGTTGCTCTCCTTTTTACCGCGCCGTGTTTACAATATCCGGCCAGACAAAGCTTCGCCCTGTGAGTTACGTCTGCGTTTTGCTTGCAGGGCAGACTTAGAACAGTTCGATCTGCAAGCTACTCTGCACGACAAGGGCCATAGCGCGGCCGCATAGCAAGACTTCTGTGTATTGATTTTGCTGTTGATTATGCGGCAATTACCAACTTTGTGATAGGGACGCACTTCGCAATCATCAGCTGGAATGCAGGGTATTGCATACACTGCCAAATAAATTACACATTGCAAGGACGAAGTCTGGCCATAGCCTGCAAGATCAGTCCCATACGCCTGCCCCCGATACCCCGCTATGTTCGAGGTATATAAAAAACAAAGGAAAGGAGGGGTGAGTGGGATGCGTCGAAATCCCGTTCTTCACCCTCGCAGGGCTATGGAATTGTTACGGTTATTTCGTTGGAAGCCGTGCTCTCGACACCTGTCGAATCTACACTCTTCGCGAGGTAGTTGTAGGTTGTACCGCTCACAACTGCGTTATCTACATAGGTAGTCTGAGCATCTGGGGACGAATTTATAAGTTGGAATGCCCCGGTACCTACAGCCCGATAGATGTTATAGCCGACCACTGGATCGGTCGAAGTTGTGGGAGCATCCCAGCTAAGATTGACAGAGTAAGACACGGCAGTGCCAGTTCCATTCAGTGCAATGATCGTCGAACTTCCGCTGGTTGAGTTACTACTGATGATGATCTGTCCGGTATTTGAGCCGGCTGCAGTTGGCTTGAACTGAACCGTTATGGTGGCGGTCTGGCTGGGGTTCAGGGTGACAGGGAAGTTGCCTCCCACGATGGCGAAGCCGATTCCGCTAACGGAGGCTGTGTTGACGGTCACCGGGGAAGTCCCTGTCGAATTGAGGGTTACGGACTGAGTTGTTGGAGAATTTACATCAGCACTGCCAAAATTGAGACTCGTCGTGCTAACCGTTAACTGCGGATTCGAGGCGGTGGCGGTACCGCTGAGAGCCACCACGGCGGAACTGCCGGTGGAGGAGTTGCTTGTGATGGTGACTTGTCCGGTCGCCGCTCCGGCGACGGTCGGAAGAAACTGTATTTGTATAGTTACTGATTGGCTGGGGTTGAGGGTGACGGGGAAGCTTCCTCCCACGATGGAGAAGCCTGTTCCGGTGATGGAGGCGGAGTTGACCGTGACCGGGGAGGTGCCTGTGGAGGTGAGGGTGATCGCCTGGGTGGTTGCCGAGTCGACGGTAACGCTTCCGAAGCTAAGGTTGGCGGCGCTGACCGACAGCTGCGGGTTGAGAGCTGCAGTTCCTGTCCCGCTGAGAGCGACGACTGCGGAGCTTGCGGTCGAGGAGTTGCTTGTGATGGTGACCTGGCCAGTATCTGATCCAGCGGCGGTGGGCTTGAACTGAACCGTTACGGTGGCGGCCTGGCTGGGGTTGAGTGTGACGGGGAAGCTTCCTCCCACGATGGAGAAGCTTGTTCCGGTGATGGAGGCGGAGTTGACCGTGACCGGGGAGGTGCCTGTGGAGGTGAGGGTGATCGCCTGGGTGGTTGCCGAGTCGACGGTAACGCTCCCGAAGCTAAGGTTGGCGGCGCTGACCGACAGCTGCGGGTTGAGAGCTGCAGTTCCTGTCCCGCTGAGAGCGACGACTGCGGAGCTTGCGGTCGAGGAGTTGCTTGTGATGGTGACCTGGCCAGTATCTGATCCAGCGGCGGTGGGCTTGAACTGAACCGTTACGGTGGCGGCCTGGCTGGGGTTGAGGGTGACGGGGAAGCTTCCTCCCACGATGGAGAAGCCTGTTCCGGTGATGGAGGCGGAGTTGACCGTGACCGGGGAGGTGCCTGTGGAGGTGAGGGTGATCGCCTGGGTGGTTGCCGAGTCGACGGTAACGCTCCCGAAGCTGAGGTTGGCAGCGCTGACCGACAGCTGCGGGTTGAGAGCTGCAGTTCCTGTCCCGCTGAGAGCGACGACTGCGGAGCTTGCGGTCGAGGAGTTGCTTGTGATGGTGATCTGGCCAGTATCTGATCCGGCTGCGGTGGGCTTGAACTGAACCGTTACGGTGGCGGCCTGGCTGGGGTTGAGGGTGATGGGGAAGCTTCCTCCCACGATGGAGAAGCCTGTTCCGGTGATGGAGGCGGAGTTGACCGTGACCGGGGAGGTGCCTGTGGAGGTGAGGGTGATCGCCTGGGTGGTTGCCGAGTCGACGGTAACGCTCCCGAAGCTGAGGTTGGCGGCGCTGACCGACAGCTGCGGGTTGAGAGCTGCAGTTCCTGTCCCGCTGAGAGCGACGACTGCGGAGCTTGCGGTCGAGGAGTTGCTTGTGATGGTGACCTGGCCAGTATCTGATCCAGCGGCGGTGGGCTTGAACTGAACCGTTACGGTGGCGGCCTGGCTGGGGTTGAGTGTGACGGGGAAGCTTCCTCCCACGATGGAGAAGCCTGTTCCGGTGATGGAGGCGGAGTTGACCGTGACCGGGGAGGTGCCTGTGGAGGTGAGGGTGATCGCCTGGGTGGTTGCCGAGTCGACGGTAACGCTTCCGAAGCTGAGGTTGGCGGCGCTGACCGACAGCTGCGGGTTGAGAGCTGCAGTTCCTGTCCCGCTGAGAGCGACGACTGCGGAGCTTGCGGTCGAGGAGTTGCTTGTGATGGTGACCTGGCCAGTATCTGATCCAGCGGCGGTGGGCTTGAACTGAACCGTTACGGTGGCGGCCTGGCTGGGGTTGAGGGTGATGGGGAAGCTTCCTCCAACGATGGAGAAGCCTGTTCCGGTGATGGAGGCGGAGTTGACCGTGACCGGGGAGGTGCCTGTGGAGGTGAGGGTGATCGCCTGGGTGGTTGCCGAGTCGACGGTAACGCTCCCGAAGCTGAGGTTGGCGGCGCTGACCGACAGCTGCGGGTTGAGAGCTGCAGTTCCTGTCCCGCTGAGAGCGACGACTGCGGAGCTTGCGGTCGAGGAGTTGCTTGTGATGGTGACCTGGCCAGTATCTGATCCGGCGGCGGTGGGCTTGAACTGAACCGTTACGGTGGCGGCCTGGCTGGGGTTGAGTGTGACGGGGAAGCTTCCTCCAACGATGGAGAAGCCTGTTCCGGTGATGGAGGCGGAGTTGACCGTGACCGGGGAGGTGCCTGTGGAGGTGAGGGTGATCGCCTGGGTGGTTGCCGAGTCGACGGTAACGCTCCCGAAGCTGAGGTTGGCAGTGCTGACCGACAGCTGCGGGTTGAGAGCTGCAGTTCCTGTCCCGCTGAGAGCGACGACTGCGGAGCTTGCGGTCGAGGAGTTGCTTGTGATGGTGATCTGGCCAGTATCTGATCCAGCGGCGGTGGGCTTGAACTGAACCGTTACGGTGGCGGCCTGGCTGGGGTTGAGGGTGACGGGGAAGCTTCCTCCAACGATGGAGAAGCCTGTTCCGGTGATGGAGGCGGAGTTGACCGTGACCGGGGAGGTGCCTGTGGAGGTGAGGGTGATCGCCTGGGTGGTTGCCGAGTCGACGGTAACGCTTCCGAAGCTGAGGTTGGCGGTGCTGACCGACAGCTGCGGGTTGAGAGCTGCAGTTCCTGTCCCGCTGAGAGCGACGACTGCGGAGCTTGCGGTCGAGGAGTTGCTTGTGATGGTGATCTGGCCAGTATCTGATCCAGCGGCGGTGGGCTTGAACTGAACCGTTACGGTGGCGGCCTGGCTGGGGTTGAGGGTGATGGGGAAGCTTCCTCCAACGATGGAGAAGCCTGTTCCGGTGATGGAGGCGGAGTTGACCGTGACCGGGGAGGTGCCTGTGGAGGTGAGGGTGATCGCCTGGGTGGTTGCCGAGTCGACGGTAACGCTTCCGAAGCTGAGGTTGGCGGCGCTGACCGATAGCTGCGGGTTGAGAGCTGCAGTTCCTGTCCCGCTGAGAGCGACGACCGCGGAGCTTGCGGTCGAGGAGTTGCTTGTGATGGTGATCTGGCCAGTATCTGATCCAGCGGCGGTGGGCTTGAACTGAACCGTTACGGTGGCGGCCTGGCTGGGGTTGAGGGTGATGGGGAAGCTTCCTCCAACGATGGAGAAGCCTGTTCCGGTGATGGAGGCGGAGTTGACCGTGACCGGGGAGGTGCCTGTGGAGGTGAGGGTGATCGCCTGGGTGGTTGCCGAGTCGACGGTAACGCTCCCGAAGCTGAGGTTGGCGGCGCTGACCGACAGCTGCGGGTTGAGATCCGAAGGACTGATTGCCGCACCTGTGCCGCTAAGGGTTACCACGGAGCTGGCGCTCGTGGCCGAGTTACTGCCGATAGTGAGTTGCCCAACCGCAGCTCCAGCGATTGTCGGTTGGAATTGAACCTGAACGGTTGCGCTCTGGTTGGGGTTGAGTGTGACGGGAAAGCTGTCCCCGATAATGGTAAATTCGGTTCCGCTGATCGACGCTGAATTGACAGTTACCGGCGAAGTACCTGTGGAAGTCAGTGTTATTGACTGATCTGTCGGAGAACTTAATGGCACGCTGCCAAAATTCAGGTTGGTCGCACTCACCGTCAATTGCGGACTCGATGGCGCCATACCCATACCTGCGAGGGATACGACTGCCGTGCCGTCTGTGGTTAAGTTACTGCTGACAGTGAGTCGTCCGGTCGCCAGTCCAGCTGCGGTCGGTTTGAACTGAACCTGAAGTGTATGACTGCCACCAGCAGGGATATTGATCGGAAGTGTGTCGGCACTGTCGGCTGAAAAGGTTGCTCCAGCAAAGCTCAGGCTCGAGATGACAACGGACGCACTACTTTCATTCACGATGGCCAGGCCGGTATTGGCTGCTTGTCCAACAGGTACCGCTCCGAAGTCAACGGTATTGGGCGTAATTTGGAGACTGCCAAGGGCTGGTCCATGAAAGCCTGAGCCGCAACCGGAGAGTGCAATTAGCAGACCGCAGGTCAATACAAACCACAAAATCGTCTGTACGCCATTGTGTTGACGAGGTTTTGTGTGGGGCCCTACGCGGAACCTATTTAGCCGCCGAGAGGTGGCAATAAGGGCGTTAGAAGGCGATAAAACAACGTGGCCTGGGGAGGTAATAGCAGTGTATTTCAACGACACCTCTTGAAACTTGCAAATGCATGGTTAAGAGGCAGAGCAAAAAAAGGAAAAGAAAAAAATGCTACATTTTCACGTACAAATCACATCGCCAACTAAAGTGGCGTTCGATGCAAGGAAATGGGTCGTCCTACCTGGCAACTTCATAGAGCTGCTCAAGTAGTACTTTCATCCCCGACGTTCGTACAAAAACGAACGTTTTGCATCGGTTCTCAGTTTTAACAAGGCAACGTCACAGGAAGAGTGGAACGCGTCGCCCCTTCACGACTCAGATTGACACTCGCACTCGGGGGACACAATCACACTAATTGGTTACTAGTAAACCTAAGATTGGTTTTTGACGTGCTGTTATTTTTTATAGCAGAGGGGCTCCCGACAATCAAGCAACGGATATCGATTGAGAGAGACACTATCAAGGTTCTCCTGAAGATCCTTTACGACAAAAAATAGAACAAAAGGCTCTTCATGAAACAAGTCATTGATTCGACATGTAGGAAGCGAGTTCTTGAACTCGCTTTCAAGAGAGAGAGCAACTTTGTCCAAAGCTGACTATCTGTACAAAGGGCTGGCAGGAAATGCGTTAAGATGATGAAAGCGGGTCATATCTGCTCGCAAAGCCCGGATGGTGAAATCGGCAGACACAGCGGACTTTAAAATCCGCAGACCCTTATCAGGTCGTGGGGGTTCAAGTCCCCCTCCGGGCACCATAAAATCAAAATTTTAGGATCAAATTTAGCTGTCTCCGTTGACGATCTTTTTTAAAGGGGTGGCTGTCTTAGTGGCTGTTAGTTCAAGATACGGCTCCTGTTATACGCTCGACCACTGAAAGCGTGTGTTTCGGGGGACAAGTGGCCGTATCGCGCTGACATGACGGTCGACTTGTGCCCTGCGGATTCTTGAATTTCCTTAGTAGATGCGCGGCCATCAAATAGCCAGGAACAGAACGTATGGCGGTTTGAATGCCGGTGTACTTTTCGATTGTGGCGTCTTCAAGGCATGGGTGAAACCATGAAAGCGTATCAAAAGTGCCCCTTGTTTTGGCAGAACTGGGCCGTTCGACTTCTGTTTATGGAGGCGCACGATTCAAATGTGATGACCGCATCGACATTGAGGTGCACAGTTCGGGCGGACCCATTTTTAGTTTTGTGAGCGGTGCCAGAAATACCCTGCTAGAGGAACATGCCTCAGCGATCGAGGCTCATGAAGTGCATCGGTCTGCTAAGGCGATCCGAGGCTAAAAAGGCACGTCAATCACTTCAATTGAGAGCGGCGGCACTGTGTGAGTCCAACGACTGTCAGAAATGGAGACCGTTGACTCTATGGGGTGTATCGCCTCTGAATCATTGATCGTGTTCGTCGCTTCAAATGTCGCACCATGCAGCGATATGACTGTGGCCGTCCGCGCGCCACTGATTCCATTCAATCTTAACGACAGTGGCTGGTCGATACTCGACGCGTTCACTAGTTTTAGGTGGAGTACCTTTTCGCTTGAGCTCACCGTAGCTGAGTAAAAGAAACGCTGGTTCGCACCTGAGATCGAACTATCTGCGGTACCTTCGCCAAGGTGCGCGGCAAAAAGGGCCTGAGCCCAATAGCTCGGGGAGGCATAGGTTGTACCAGCATTGAAGCCGATCAGATCTGTAGGCCACTGCATCGCACCGGGACTTACGTTTACGAGCAAGGGAGCGTAACTTGCCATGATGATGAGATCACTATTGCGCTCCATTGAGGTCATCCAAGCTGCATCGCCGAGCGCGTCCCCGAAGTTTGGTGTGGGCGATCCGGATCGTGTAGCCCACTCGCCCACAAAGATCTTCGGCCCACTTCGCGAAGCCTTGTCGTAGTGATGTGCTAGATCCATCATGTCTGCGGGTGATTTGTAGTAATGTTCATCGGAGATGTCGGGATGTACTTTGGTCCCGTATTCACTATTGCCGTCCGTAGCGATAAGTTTGTACTCCGGGTAGCGCTTATGCAGTGCTTCAGCGAACTGCGCGTAGCGGGCAGGGTAGCTGTCCGACTTGTCGAGGTAGTCTTCGTTTCCGATTTCGATGTAATGTAATGGGAACGGCGCCGGATGTCCGTCGCGTGCTCGCTCCGCGCCCCATCGTGTACTGACATCGCCGGTTACATATTCGACTTCGTCGAGTGCCGACTGCACATATGGCTCAAGATCTTTGCCGGTAGCGACATGGCTGCCTCCGAGCGAGTAACCGGCGTAGACGGCAAGCACTGGCTCGACATTCAGGTCTTCGCACCACTCCAAAAATTCAAGCAGGCCAAGCCCGTCGGTAGACCAGTAAAACCAAGGTCCTTGATGGCCGGGCCTGTCTAGAAGCGGACCAATGGTTTTCTTCCAGTCAAAGCGATCTTCGACCGTCATCCCCTCAAGATAGTTCCCACCTGGAAGACGCAGGAATTTCGGGTGCATGGCGGCCATGCGCTTCATCAGATCAGGACGGTTGCCATTGGGTCGATTGTTGAAGGTGGGCGGCATGAGCGAAACCAACTGGAGCCACACAGTGCCAGGATGGCTGACTGTAAACTCCAGATGGTTCGCTATTGAAGGTGGAATCGCTCCGGTGGTGAGTTTATATTCATATCGAGCCCAAGGCCCGGGCCTGACTGTCACCTGCGCTTGAGCCTGCGAGGCTCCAGTCGTGTTGCTGATTACTCGAACCGTGATCGGACCGATATCCGAACCTTCGATGCGTGCATAGAACGAGCCTGAGTAGGTGGTGTCAGGGCGAAGTCCAAAGCCCCAAAAGCCCGGGTTGGTTAACCCCGCCTCGTTACCATTGGATGCAGATGCAACGTTCAGCCTTAAGCTGTACGACAGAGTCTTACTCGGTCCGGTTGATGGGTCGAGAGATCTGCTGGCAACTGCGTTCCCGCGCCGGACCAGGTCCCACGGTGGGGTACCCTCCCAATCGGAGTGAAAGGCACGGTTCTGGATCATTTCGGCATACAGGCCACCATCGTAAGAGTGGTTGATCTCCTCCGTCATCAAGCCGTACAAAGTCGGGCTAATCGGAGAAACTAACCGAGTGACATCGATATTCAGCTGTGCTGTCTCATTGCTCGACTGCGCGGTAACGTAGGAAGCACTCGCCGCAATGACCAGCATAAGCACACAGAGGCGAAGTATGGCCGTGGAGTGCGATTCAGGCTTTATGGGGAATTTCTCCATAAGGCTTTCAGTGATCTCGCCACGAAACATAGAAAATTCCTTTAGCTTTCCGGCAAAGTATATACGTCACAAGGGTGAACACACACCACCCGAATCGAACGGTGGCGATTCCAGTGAATTGGTGGGTATCAGAGTTACCTTTTCGTTTAGGCTAAATTGCCAATGTGCTCTGCGGTAATGTATTCGGCCTCTGATGGAGCCGGTATCGCCGTGGAGATGTCTGGAGCCATTACTGCCCCTCATCGAAGATGGAGTGGTCGATCGAGGCTGCTTTGGACTACAGCGAAGGCCATCGAGAAGTGGTTTACCGACATAGCTCCAGCGCGGGTTGCGATGGAAGCGGGGACTCACTCGATCTGGATAAGCGAACAGCTTTAAGAGCTGGGGACGAGATGCTCGTGGCCACCGTCCGCGAGCTACGGGCGATGTCTCCAGTGACGGCAAGAGCGATCAAAGTCGATGCGGAGAAGCTCGCCCGTTATGCCCGGCTTGATCCGGAGATCCTTCGGCCGATCCTCTCGTTGCTGGGATAGCGTCGCTTCAGCCACACGGAAATCTGTTGCGGCGACCAGTTCAGGATCAGTTTACTGGCCACCATCCTCCGCAGCTTCTCTGCCTGGCAAGCAGGCAGGACTTGGCCCGCTGGGCCAACTTCCAGGCCTGCTGGTCCGCCTCGCTGGCTCGATACACTAGACGTCCGCCGTGGCGTGAGACCTCTCGGCTTACAGTCGATGCTGCTCGCTCGAGTTCTCTGGCTATCTCACGAATCGACGAGCCGGAAGCTATCCCTCGTGAGATCTCCTCCCGTTCAATCAACGTGAGTGTTTGCTGAGAACGGCGACGGTCGGGCGGAGCGATCCCACCGCGCTGCGATAACAGAAACTGAATCGAGCCATGATCCTTGCCCAAGGCGCGCCCAATCTCATGCAACGACTCACCCACCTTCCAACGCTGCCATATGTCGGCCTTCTGCTCCGCAGAAAGCCCATACCGCCTCCCCTGTCTCATCAACACCACCTCCAAATCAGATAGTGTTGCATCGACCCGTTGAGACCGCCCGGCTTATCGGCAACTTCGTTGAGCTTGAGGAAAACGCTGTTTTCCGGAAACTGCATTCGATGGAGTGGATCAAATCACGGGAGCCGCTCCAGAACTAAAGCTGTGCTGTCATAATCGCCCACGAGCTTCAGGTCCACACCCGCGCCCATCAACACGGAGCCCGATAGAACCGCCTCGCCCGCATACTTCTCCGGGTCCAACGCACGAACACGGTACATCGCGTCGGGGTCAAGCCCACGCAGGTGAACAGTGGGGTAGGGCAGCAGCAATCGCTGGCTATGCTGAAACGCCAGCAACACGGCCTGTGAGCCGTCCTGCGCGACATACTCCATCTGCGATGGCATCGCCTGTCAGCGGCGATGCAAGCCGATACAGCCTGCCCTGTTGCACCGTAGTCCGAATGGTCTTGTAAAACTCTGTGATCTTCGCGGAGAGCGCCATAGTCGGCATCGGAAAACTTCGTCAGGTTTGCCCCAATGCCCAGCGCGCCCTGCATCGCCACAACAAAGCGATACTGCAGCGGAACCATGCGGTGATCCATGCTTGGCACATCCGTCACCCACGCCACCATGGTCTGTGGCGTGTACGCCTGCGTGTAGCCATACTGAATGTCCTGCCGGTCGAGCGCGTCCGTATTATCACTCGGCCAAACCTCGTCCGTGCGCTCAAGAATGCCGAGGTCCACACGCCCGCCGCCGCTTGAGCAGGATTCGATCTCAAGCTTCGGATGCTTCGCGCGAAGTCGGTCGAGCACGTCATACAGGTTGCGCATAGATTCGATATAGATTGCCTTTTCCGCATCCGTATTGGGGTGCTCCGGCGAAGAACCTGGCGCCATATTCCAGCCGGGCTCCGACCAGATGCGGTTATAGTCCCACTTCAGAAAAGCAATATCGTTCTCGCTTACCAGCTTGTCGAGCCAGTTGAACATCCACTCCCTCACATCCGGCCGGGCCAGGTTCAACATAAGTTGGTTGCGCTCTTCTGAATGTTCGCGATTGGGGAACTGCATCGCCCATTCCGGATGCTGACGATACAGATCGCTGTCTGGATTCACCATCTCCGGCTCGACCCAGATTCCGAAGTCCATGCCAAGCGCATGCACGCGATCGATGACCGGCTTCAACCCCTGCGGAAACTTCTTCGGCGTGATCGTCCAGTCGCCGAGTCCGGCGTGGTCGTCGTCACGCTTGCCGAACCAGCCATCATCGATGACGAACCTCTCCACACCCACCTTCGCAGCGCGTTCGGCGAGCGTGATCTGCGTATCGCCGGTAAAGTTCATCTCCGTCGCCTCCCATGAGTTGTAGATGATCGGGCGCGGCTTGGGCTCGCGTGCTTCACCGCGTTTAGGCAGGATTTCCTGCAACTGAAGCTGGCTTAGGATGCGAGACGCCTCGCCATCGCCGCCATCCGTATAACCCGCGTAGAACTTCGGAGTCTCGAGCGATGCCCCGGCTGCAAGCGTCCAATGAAAGTCGAACGGGTTGTACCCCCCGGTCACCCGCGGTTGGCGCAGCGAAGTATATTCGGTGACGATCTGCCAGTTGCCGCTCCAGCCAAGCTCCCCAAACCACACCGGACCGCCCTCTTCGGTCGTCTCGCCCTCTTTGCCGATCGAAAACCACGGGTTCGCCTCATGCGACGTGTGTCCGGTACGGCTCTCCTGCACGCTCTTTCCGGTCTTCAGTGGCTCCTCGTTCAACTGGAACTCGCCGCCCCACATACCCGTCAGCCAGCGATGCGTATAACCTGTCCCGGCAGGAAGATTCCACGCAGCCGACGCGGCATTCTCAATGCCGAAGCTGCCTTTGCCTGTGTTTTCGATGCGTGACCAGCGCGCCAGCACACCCTGGGGAAAGGTCTTGTAGTACAGGTGTACGCGCAGACGGCTCATTCGTATCTTTCAGGACGATCTCGAGCTCCGAACCCGTCACCTTTGCCGACTCGTATTTGAGAATCAGCGTACGATCCCCGTTCGGCGAATTAACCTTGAGCGCTGTCTCCGGAAATATCCCTGCGCCGTATGCCGGATACTCCTGTGGCGTTGTGGCTGCCGGAGGATACTGGGAAGCGCGTTCAGGCAGGCTCTTCGCCACCGGCACGAGACCGTGCTCGCTCAGCTTCGGTCCCCAGTAAAGCGATTGCAGGATGCCCTGTTCATTGACGCCGACCACGTAGGTCATCTTGCCGGCATCGAGATACCACTGCTGCCGATCCGGTTGGGGCCGCACCGCCGTCTGAGCCGAGACAGGGCTGGGCACGAACAGACCCAACGACACGAAACTAAAGCAGGCACCAGTAGCAAACGCTTTCAACACAAAGTTCCTCCAGGCATGAAATCATACGAGCAATCTACGTGCGCGAAAACAACGACAATCAACTCACATGTCTGAAACTATAAGGGACAAGCTAGCAATTGCTCCCGTGAATTTAGCTTTCGGCAACTTAAAAATCGAAGTTTCTCAAAATCTGTTTCCGGGACTTGAGTCAGAACGCTGTAGGATCACTGCCGATAGACTTATCAGTACTGATCCCGTTTTCGATGGAGTGCATTGCGATTTGGCAAGAAGATCGTCCAGCTTTAAAATGTCGATCTATTTGACGCGGTTCCCAAAAAAACCGGTTCGGTAAGGGACGTTAGGAGTCCAACCCACCCTCTTTTGGCCGCCGGGTGGTAGGTCATCATGAGTATGCCACTAGGCCTGCGTGGCGCAGCCAAGCGTCAATGATAGGAGTCTGGATGCGTATTTGTGTGGTGGTGTGAGCGGCGCCGAAGAGAAGATCGCCGAAGGGCTGGATGCGATGGGAGCTGATTGCCGAACGGTAGCGGATACCTCCCGCGAAAGTGAACTGCGTTATGTCATAGTGGTCTGGCGTAATTCTTCCCTCATGGGTAGCTGTGAAGTCTCCGAGGAGGGAAAGATGGGGGCGAAGACCATACTCGACCTGCGCTCCGCCGCCATTCATGCTGAAACAGTCGCAACCCGGCACCACATTGGTGTGTAGGTAGGTGTAGTTGGCGCCGATCGAAAGCGGGTGATCCTGTTGTGCGGCCGACGGGCGCGATGAGCAGAACGCAAGGGCGATGGCCGATACGATAAGAGCTCTGAGTCTGAGATTGCTTCGAATCATGTCGTCTCCCTTGCTACTGAATGGTCAGCGTGACGGCGGTGGGGAGTGGGTGGTACTGCCACTGGTTCCGGCCACGGTGATGATGGAGGTTGAGGTGGGCACAGCAAAGCCGGTTTTGGTGCCGCTGCATCCCGTCAGTGCGGTGGCGCCCGCGAGAGCTGCGAAGGCGAGCAGGACCATGAGCAGAGGTCGCTGCTTCCACCTTCTGCGGGAGAACCACATAAATCCCAGAGAGGCGAAGGACACGGCCACGGGGACAGAGTTGAGGGGGAACGGTGAGATCGGTGGAGAGCTTCGGCCGGAGACCGCCGGTATGGTGACGGTCATAGTGCTGGCCGCCGCCTGCGTGGTTCCTGGAACTACACTTCCTGGAGAGAAGCTGACGGAGGTTCCTTCGGGCAGGCCAACCGCTGTTAGAGCGACGGTGCTAGTGAAGGGATTGTTCGGGTCAGCCGAAGTGAGCTGCACCGCGTAGCTCACGGTTGCTCCGCGATAGCTGAACTGAACTGCAGGAGTCGCTGCAATGGTAAGTCAGCATGCGTGGAGAATACGACGCCTGTGCCGGTGAGAGCGGATGTCTGCGTGCCCACCGCGTCGGTGACCGAGAGGCTGGCGGTGAAACTGCCAGTAGAAGCTGGATCAAATGTAACCGCGATGGTGCAGGAGTCTCCCGCGGCCAGCGTCGTGCTGCAAGTATCGGCTCCGAGCTGGAATGAAGAGGCGTTCGCACCGGTGAGGGCAACGGAGGTGATTGAGAGAGGCGCGTTGCCCGCGTTGGCGAGAGTGAAGGTTTGGGCTGCACTGCTGCTGCCGGTCGCGACGCTATTGAAGTTTGCTGAGGCGGCGGTGAGGGCGGCCTCCGGAGCCGCTGGTGGAGTGGATGCGACGCGGGTTCCCGTTAATGTTGAGATCTGGGTGCCTGCCTGATCGACGATGGTGAGGGTCGCCGCGTACTGGCCTACGGTGGTGGGCGAAAAGACAACTAGGATCTGGCAGGTGCTTGCTAGCGGCAGTCCGGGGAAGTCGTGTGGGTTAGCTCGGCCACGTGCGGCAGCCAGGCTATGCACCGGTCTTGCGTCGGCTACGGCGCCGGTGGCACAGCTGTCGTTGACGATCAAGAAGCTGTCCCGGGTTCGCCCCGCTGAGCGAGATGGATGTGATGCTTAGAGGCGCCGTGCCTGTATTTGAGAGCGTGAAGGTCTGCGCAGAGCTTGCCATGCCTGTCGTCACACTGCCGAAGTCTTCAGTTGCGGGTGACAGCATCGCCTGCGGGACGGAGGGTACAGCTGTGCCGTTGCCGGAGAGTGTTACGGTCAGGGGTGATTCAGGATGATTGAGGTCATGGATCGGAGTAGGTGGAAGTGAGTACACCCGAGGTCTGCGGTGTGAAGGTAAAGGTGACGGTGCAGGTGCTTCCGTTGGCTGAGAGGATGCCGCTGCAGTTGGTCGTCTGAGTGAAGTCAACTGCGTCCGTCAACGAGTCGCTGCTGAGATAGATAGTCTGGTTGGTGGTGTTGGTTATCGTGGAAGTAAGTGTAGAGCTCGTGCCGCCCACGGGGGTCGATGCAAATATCTGCGTCGTGGGTGCGATGGTGAGTGATCCCGTGTTGACGGCGGCGATTGCAGTGCCGACTAATGAGATCGTCTGTGTGGCATAAGGGCTGGCCACATTCAGACTGTTGTCCGTAGCACGATCGAGCCCGATGATATATGTACATACTCTGACTGGTTCGAATTTCACCGAGAGACCGCAGCTACTTCCTTGCGCCAACGTTCCGGCTGATGAAGATGAGACCCTCAAAGGGGCACGGCCCGCTGTTGCCGATGAAGAACGAGAAGCCCGCGGAGACACTCGCATTTGACCCGGTCGCAGGCGGAGGCAAAGCCAGTGCCGCATTGCCAATGTTTGAAACGATCGCTTGCAGCGGGCCGTCTGTCGTGTCTGATCGAGTTGACGGGAGTTGGCGTGGCGAAGGTCAACGTAGGGTTGCTGACATCTGTCTTGCGAACCAAATTGTTCTTCGTGTCGGCGACGTGAAGATTGCCCTTGCCATCTAACGCAACCTTCTGAGGGCCGTTCCATGAGACCTGCGTTGCTGGTCCACCATCAGGAGAACTTGACGCGCCATTGCCAGCGACGGTGGTGATGGTTGAGTGGCCGCGTCCACTTTTCGAATGCGGTTGTTGGAAAAATCTGCAATATACAGATCGCCGGCAGGGTCCACTGCAACGCCCATCGGCCAATTCAATTGCGCGCTGGTTGCAGCTCCGCCGTCGCCTACGTAGCCGGCGCCGAGTGCGTTGTTACCTGCAACGGTGTGAATGATGCCGTCCGTCGTTACTTCGCGTACGACGTGGTGCCCGGAATCCCCGATGAACAGGTTACCCGCAGCATCTACGGTGATGGAATCGTAGGACGCATAGATACCCTAACAGCATAGAGCCAAGTTCGCCTGAGTAGCCGGTCCACCATCACCGCTGACCTTGACCGATAGTCGTTGGATTACCCGCAACGGTCGTAATGATGCCCGCATTATCTACCTTACGGATTAGGTTATTGTCTTGATCTTCTATATATAGATTGCCCTGCAAATCGAGCGCGAGACCTTCCGGACGGTTCAGGCTCGCCTCGGTGGCCGGGCCATTGTCTCCGCTGTAACCCTCTCTTCCATTGCCCGCTACGCTGGTGAGTATTTGCGTGGTGGCATCTATCCTCAAGACCTGCTCAGCAGTTTCAACTGCGAAATAGACGCTGCCCGCCGGATCGACAACCACGTCAGCGGGACGATCGATCTCGGTGGAGTTCGTTGTCTTTTCGAACGATGGCAAATCTGTCGCATATGTCTCTTATCCTGAAGGGATTCTCTGGCGCGCGAATCTGGACGGCACTCATCCCATTCAGCTGACTGAGCCTCCCATGCACCCGAAATCGGTGCGCTGGTCCCCCGACGGATCTCAGATTGCCTTTGTGGACCGAACTGCGGACGGCGTCGACGCCATCTCCGTCATTGCCTCCGACGGAAGCGGAAAGCCGCATCACATTTTGCCGCAGGATCCGAAGGCGGAGACGGATCCAAGCTGGTCGCCTGACGGACAGAAGATCGCTTTTTCCACGTCGCCCAATGTCGGCGCAAGCGCCCAGTCTGACCTACGCGTATTCGATCTCGCAACGGGCAAGACCACAGTCCTTCCGGACTCTGAAGGTCTCATGGTACCCCGCTGGTCGCCTGATGGCCGTTTCATCTCCGCCATGACACTCGACACCGTGAGCTTGAGACTCTTCGCCCCATCGAGCGGAAGATGGACGAAGCTGGATACGAGGGCAGTTGCTTTTCCCGAATGGTCACACGACGGACGGTGGATATATTACGTCCGGTGGACGGCCGATCCGTCAGTCCTACGCATTCGCGCTTCGGACGGGAGACGGGAGGAAGTCGCCGATCTGAAAGGTGCACGGTACACCGGCACCTATACGCTGTGCATGGGGCTCGATCCAATCGACGCGCCCGATGATGCTCCGTGATGAAGGAACTGATGATATCTATTCCTTGACGCTGGATCGCAAATGACGATTCAAGCTAGGGATTCAATGAATGATTAACCGCTTACTCTTGGAATGGTCCTTGGTAGATGCAAAGAATACGGCTGATGCATAGCAGGAGACTTACGACTTTGAAGCACCGACTTCGGCATAATAGGTCGTAGCCAGCTCTCTTCGGTGTCAAACTCCCTTTGTAGCTAGCTGCAGCCAGCTACGGAGCTCCCTGCCGTCGAAACGAGCGGGATGTTCGCTTGGCCCGACATTAAAACTCGTTGCAGCACGTCATCGCGAAAGTTCCACGCAGGCAGGTCAGGATTGAGATGGAGCGGTATCGACCTTGGAGATGTCTGGATGCGCGTCCCCCAAGAGGAAGCTCCAAATAAGATAGTGTTGAACTCAATCCGCTCTAGTTCGTCAGCCTCTCCTTCGTAGAGTCTTTTACATTTCCAGCGTCCGTATACATTTGATCAATTTTCGGATGTCTTGGACGTCCAGCCCCTCATGTCGATCTAGCTAAGCAAAGAGTTTGAGGACTATGAGCCCGGGTAGGGAAGCAACAGGAATGATAAGGTCTGGGTGAACCTGTACTCACCACATTCATGACGACATCGGCATCGGGTAGCCAGGATCTCTCTGTTGGCTTTAGTGGGCCGCATCGATTCTGAGAAGACGTACGCCATGGGCGGGAACGCTCTCGTTGTATTGGTCTCCATTTATGGCCACGGATTCATGCTTCCACAGGTCACGTACGGCGAGCTTCTTTCCGGAGTAACCGGCGGGTAGGCTGCTCCACTTCAAGGCTGCGGGTGTCGCTGTGTCGGCGCGGTTGAAGACGCCGATGACGAGCGATCCGTCTGCCAGGATGCGGGTCAGGGTCTCCACCTGACCGTTGACGGAGAGCGATTGGACGGGTTTCGCGGCGGGGTCCTGGTCGATCGCGATAACTTCCTTGTTCATCAGGATGGATTTGGTCTCGTCCGACATCGAGCGCAGGTCGTTGCCTGCGATGAGAGGGGCGGCGAGCATCGACCAGAGGCTCATGTGCGTGCGGTACTCGTCGCCGTTCATGCCGCCGTTGCCGATCTCGAGCATGTCCGGATCGTTCCAGTGGCCCGGGCGGGTATAGGAGGAGATGGGGATCTGGCTGAAGCCGATTTTTTCCATCGAATCCCACGTGTCGCGGATGTCGCCGGTGGTGCGCCATAGATTGCCGCCGACGTTAGTGCCCCAGGTCCAGACGTCGGTCAAACCGTATTGGCATAGGCTGTAGACCATGGGCCGGCCGGCCTGTTCGAGCGCAGTTCCCATCTTCTGGAAGAGGCCCTGCTGGTTGGGTTGAGTGATCTCGTAGACGGCGCGGGCGCTGCAAAGGTCGTACTTGAGGTAGTCGAAGCCCCATGCGGCGAAGGTTCTGGCGTCCTGCTCCTCGTGGCCGAAGCTGCCGGTGTATCCGGCGCAGGTGAGCGGGCCGGGCGAGGAGTAGATGCCGATCTTGAGGCCCTTGGAGTGGACGTAGTCGGCGAGGGCCTTCATATCGGGAAACTTCTTGTTGGCCAGAATGTTTCCCTGTGCGTCGCGGCCGGCCTGCCAGGTATCGTCGATGTTGATGTAGATGTAGCCGGCATCTTTCATGCCGCTCGAGACCATCGCGTCGGCCATGGAGCGAATGTCGGCATCGGTGATTCTGCCGGCGAACTTGTTCCAACTGTTCCAGCCCATGGGCGGAGTTCTGACGAGGCCATTGTCGGGAAGATCGTGGGGCGGCGGTAGCGGAAGCGGGGCTGGTGGCGTGGCTGCCTCTTTGGTCGAGCGGATTGCGGTGCCGGTGACGAGCTGTCCCTCCCATCGGTGCCATTCGAGCTTGATCTTGCCGTTGGTGTAGGTTCCGTCGTAAGTGGTGGAAGCGGCGGTGGAGCCAGTGGCGATCGGCGACCCGGCGACGGCGGGCGGTGGAGAGGTGACGAAGTGCAGGTGGCCTGCCGTGTAAGTGCCGTTCAACGGATTGCCGCCGGGGAAACGTCCGAACACTTTGCCGGTGAGTGTCTCTCCGCTAACGCTCAGCTGAAAGTAAGTGTGATGGACGTTTCCGTCGGGGCTTGGCACCTGCAGATCCCAGTAGCCGTTGAGATCGGTCTGGGCAAAGGACGACCCGACGAAGAGAAAGGCCACGAGCAGTAGATGAATTGGCCGAATAGGGAAATACAGGATCGCTTTAGGGCGCATTGCGTTTCAACCTTTTGAATGTGTATTGATGTTAGTAGACCATCCACAGCGTACTTTCAAGCGCTTTCGTTTAATACAAGATGCTACTTACTTCTATCATTACCGGGTTCACAAAAAATCCATCGACACGACTTTGGCGATCGTAAGCTTATGAAGCTTCCATCGCCAAGTATGTAAGTAAAGCCGTAATTCAATGAATGGAAATCCTTAGAGTCTCTAAAATTTAGAATTCAAAATGTGCATAAAATTGAGCCAGACGGGATCAGTACACGTAGCGGTAGAAGTCCCAAAGCCGTTTGTGTTATCAGTAATCGCGGAGATCAGAGTGCGCATCGAACCGCACGCTATTGCTCACGTTGAACATCTCTGCGCCAACCTTCACTCACATTCGCTCGTTCACAGGGAACGTCGTCCCAGGCCAGCATCCTCTTCGAAATAGCTATCGGTCTGAGGATATTCCCCGATCCAGATTCGCCAGGCAGCTCAAAGTCGAAAGCCGTAAGATTGCGGCAAATCGTAACGTAATCTGAAGGACTGTAGAGCTGGTCCGGATATATGCATTGATGATCTGTGCATAATTGATGCCATCCAAAGATCCTAGTCTTTCTGCCTGTGAGGTCGCATCGACTACTTCGTATAGTTGAAATCGGACTGCAATCCAACCCGAACCGCTGGCGATAAACAACCTGAAAAGCGTCATAGTTCGAGATGCCGATTGATCTCCAGGCATAAGTGCTGGACCTGGTCGTGGAAGATGTAGTGCTATGATCGCGCGTTCGCTCGGGATGGGCCTGTGGGGCTCGCATTCACGGGAGTCGCCTATGCGCACCGCTTATACAGGTCGCGGGCTGCCGAGTTGCCCTGTTTACCTGATGCGGATGTGGGCACCGTGGTCCGACGGACTCAGTCCGGGGCTTATTAGGATTCACAGGGCTTGATCAAACGCAATATATATAATCTCGCAGGACGGTAACCTTAGATCGTCAGTACAAGTTCAATTCAATGAAACCTGAATCTGTTGGAACGGTTCATTATCTTGAAAACCGAACAGGAACGGCAGAAACGTGAGAGCAGACCTCGAATGACCGACTATCGTGTAAACAAAAGTGACGATCAGGAAAGATCGTTAAACTTGAAGATTGGTCGTGGTGCCTCTCGCCGCCGATGCTGGTTTGCGGTTGCGGGGTTTGTCATGGCGCTTGCGCTACTGCCCTTTTCCTACAAGGTCGAACGTCGCCTTGAGACGGCCGTTCACATTAAGGGCGGAGAATCTGAAAAAGTCGACGTCGAACTGGCACAGCGGTTCCAGTCTCCGTACGCCCACCGCGTGATTCTCGTGATCAACGGTATTTCCGATCCGGATTCAGCAGAAGGCGCGGATGCTCTGGGCTTCTTAACCAGCTCGTTGCGTACTGAGCCGGGAGTGTCGGGTGCAGTCTCGAGTCTCGACTGGCCAGACCCCTTGTTCACCGGAAACAATGGCGGAGCTTTGATCATCGTCGGGTTGGACTCGAAAGATGGGCCCGTCGAGGCTCTGGTGCCCAACCTGAGGGCAAGAGCAGACTGGATGGAGGATCAGCTCAGGTCAAAATACCCCAAGATCAACCTCGAGATCACAGGTGAAACGCCATTGAACTTCGATCTTCGCAAGGTCAGCGCAGATGACGTCAACCACGCCGAAGCACGTGCGATGCCGGTGACTCTCCTGCTCCTGTTGCTGGCCTTCGGTAGTCTTGTGGCTGCGCTACTGCCACTGGGAGTAGGACTCCTGTCGATCTCGATGGCGATGGGCGCGGCTGCCCTGCTCGCTCATTATCTGCATCTATCGATTCTGGTACAGAACTTGGCGACGATGCTCGGCCTTGGCTTAGGCATCGACTATGCCCTTCTGATGGTGAGCCGCTTTCGCGAAGCACTCGCTGACGGATGCGATCCCGGTTGCGCTGCCGATATTGCAGCCGAACAAGCGGGGAAGACGCTGATGATCTCCGCCACGACGGTCGCAATCGGGTTTTCAGCCCTGCTGACCGTGCCCATCAGCGAACTGCGCTCCATCGGGATAGCTGGCCTCCTTGTAACAGTTTTGAGTGTCATGCTCTGCATATTCATCCTGCCTTGGGTGCTTGGTCTGCTCGGACATCGCCTCGACGCCGCGAAAGTACGTCTTCCAGGCAAACGAGTCAAGACGCGGGAGGACCTGTGCGCAGCGGATAAGCGTTGGGTGTGGTGGGGCCGCATCGTAACTCGCAGACCCTGGGCGGCTCTGCTTATCGCAGGGGTCCCGTTGCTGCTACTTGCATCTCAGGCGCGAAGAATCTCCCCTGGCGTTCCTGACCATGACTCGCTGCCCGCCGCCGCCGAGTCGGTTCAGGCATTGCACGCCCTTCAAGGCATGGGACGGTCAGGGATCGTGCAATCCCTCCGACTTATCCTGGAGTTGCCGCCGCAGTCTCCGCCGCTCTCGCCGGCTGGCTGGCTTGCCGTCAGTCGCTTGACCAAGCACTTTCAGAGCGATGGCAGAGCGGAAGAGGTCTTATCCCTTCCTACCCTCGCAGGAATGGCAGACACAGCCGATGCGGTCACCGACGTACCCGAGCCAATCCGCAAGAGTTTTCTCCGCAGCGATGGGCAAGCTACCTTGCTTGAGTTACTCCCAATCGCCAATCTTTCACCCAATGAACTAATACGATGGGTGCGAGAGGTACGCGCCTCCGATGTTGCGGCGATAACCGGTGTACCTGGCGCTGTGCTGCGTGTTGGCGGCATCCCCGCGCTCGATACCGACTATGACTCCGTCGTGAAGGAACGCCTGCCGAAGGTGATCCTTGGCGTCATATTGGGGAGCTTGCTCGCCCTCCTGATCGGACTACGTTCTCTCTTTGCCGCTGTAAAAGCGATTCTGCTCAATCTGCTCTCAGTAGGCGCCTCATTCGGTGCGTTAGTTCTCGTCTTTCAAGAAGGCCATGGTAGCAGACTGTTTGGGCTCAGCGGACCGACCGGCGTCGTATTTCCTATCGTGCCCATTCTCTCCTTCGCCATCGTCTTCGGATTGAGCATGGACTATGAGGTCTTCCTCGTCGCCCGGGTTCTCGAAGAACGACGTCGCGGCTTATCCGAGAGAGCAGCCGTAATCGAGGGTCTCGCACGCACAGCCGGACTCATCACAAGCGCCGCGGCAATTATGATCGCGGTCTTCACCGCATTCACCGTAGGAAGTTTCCTTGTTGTACAGATGCTCGGCTTTACCCTCGCCGTCGCCGTGTTCATCGATGCGACTGTGGTGCGCATGATCGTCGGACCGGCGCTCTTGCAACTTGCGGGCGACTGGAATTGGTGGCCCTTTGGCCTACGTGGCGCCTCCCCGGCAACGTCTGTAAAGGAACTCGTCCCATGAAGACGAACTCCACAGTGGCTTCAGTGGCAGTACAAGGCCTCGCCACAGCTCAAATAAGCGATTTCGACTTATTTGGCTTTCTTTTCTTGAGCGCTCGACGGGCTGAGATCAAAGTCCTTGCTTGTAAGATGAGCCTTCCCCGTGCCCCCTTCGATCACAAGCATCGAGGAGCCGGGCTTACCCTGCATCTTTGCCTCCACCTGCGACGCCGACCAGATGCCCCCAACCTGCCGCAGGCCATAGTAGACAAAATCCTTGTGCTGACCCGTCCCCCGAAACGTCTTCGTCACATGCACAGGAAACATGATCCCCCGGTCGATCCACGATGTCACCGACTCGTAGTAAGACCGCTCCTGTCCGGGCATGCTCTTCAGCACAAAGCAATCCCGTGCGCCGTATTTCTCCGATGGCAGCAGATCCTGCCCCTTCCAGAAGAATTGGCTCTCTACCATGTCTTCATAGGAGAACTCCGTTCCCACCAGCGGATCGTTCCAGCGTTCGAACGGCAACACGCTGGCGGCCGTCTGGCCAGGAAGTACAGCCTCGATGGTCACCTTCCCCGTCACCGTCATATGCAGAAGAAGGGTCGTCTTCGCTGAGCCAGGCCCAGAGATCTCGCTCAGCACGCGCAGACCATCGGGAAACCAGTGAGCCTTGGCGACCATCTTGTAGTTCGTACGCGTGCCGTTGGCCTCCACCCGGGTGAGTCGCCCGGTCACACGGTAGTCCAACGCCTCAATCCGCTGGCGCGAGCCCGTCAGCACGGTATCGAGGTCAGGATTCGCAGCCAAGACTCGGGATGGACACAGTAGCGACAATAGCGCTAGCAAGGCAATGGAAGCTTGAAGCGTCCCAAAAGCACAACTCGCCCATTCGGCTTTTGAATACCGGCCGAACTTGCGGCTGAAAGAAAACAATACGGCGTGGCACAGGAAGGTCATAGCTATGTATACAGCCAAAGTTCATTCAGCGCACATTCAGGTACGACCTCGGAACCATGGCGCCCGGGTTTAGCCTTACTGACGTGGGTGCTCAACGATCTTAGATGGCCGTCCCCGCGTCGAAGAAGCCTTTACTTTTCAGTCTGTCGCCATTCATTTAGCGGCTTCGTGTGCGCAAAGTAACCCACCCCCAACTTCGTATCTTTCTTCCAATTATGTTGAGCAACGCGCTAAGCGAGTCCGCCAGTAGCATCGCCCCCGGGGTAAAGTTACCAATGCAATCGATACGGCCAGCGCAAGAGCCGTGGACCCCGAAAGCAAATCACAATCATCTACAGTGACCGCGCTTGCAGCGACGCGCACCATGCAGGATCGCGTTCACATTTACAACGGTGGCTGGAATGGAGGATTTACCAGCGCTCCTGATAGAAAACAAGCATGAAGATAAAAGTATTCGGATCGACTACTCAACCGCGTTCGGAAAATGGCATCGAATCTGTATTGCTTCGGCGTCCGCCTAACCTACGACGTCGTATTGTCGGACAAACATGGATCTTGGCTCTCGGCTATGAAGGATGGCTGAACACATATGCCGGCGAGAGCGTCACTCTGGCGAATGCAGATGCGGGCGACGCAATCGATTACGTGACGCCCAACTTCATCGGACAGGCACCACACCGGATCCACAGGCGATTCGAAGGAGCCGGGCGTGCTTATAGGGAAGTGGACGGATTACACGCCAAGCGGTGCATCGGATATTCAAACGTTGATGTCGGTGGCATTCCCTACTGCGTCCCTCACCACAGGTGAAAGTGAGGGTGTACGGGCGAGGATGTACTCTTTGGGCGCGTGGCAACTATCACGCAGAGGATGACTACGCTCAGAACGGCAAGACCGAAATAAATATCGATGTAGGAAAGCAGGCGGCTCTGAGTTATCACGTTTGATTGAAAGATTTGAACCGCACCCAAAGTTGGATTGCTATACGCTCCGCCATCGCGCGCGATGAGACTCGAGTATTGCGATAGGGTCGACTGAAGCGTTGGGTCTAGGCGGTTGGCCACGTCAACTAGACGCGCCGAGTGCAACGTCTGGCGATGGTCGAACATGACGGTTGCGGCGGTGACGCCAAACGTGTTTCCTAACTGTCGTATAAAAAAATAACTTGTGGAGACGTCGTTCAAATCTGAGAAAGCGGCTTTGCTCGTGGCAATGTTGGAAGCGCCTGATAACAGTGGTGCTATTGACAGCCCTTGCAGGAATGTCGAAAGGGCGAGGAGCCATGTCGGAGTGGTAGGCGTCCAAATGTAAATAAAGTTGATGCAGGCAGCGCACATCATCAATGCGCCGATAGCAACCACTCTCGATCCGCCAAGCCGCGGGAGAATGTAACGCACTGTCATGAGGAGGCCAACTCCTAATCCTGTCGTATACGCTGAAATAAATCCTCCAGTCTGTGTGGCGCTGTAATCTTGTACGTTGCGCAGATACTGAGGCAAGACGAACAGGCCCGCGCCGAGCATCGCGCCGACGATAGCCACGATCAAGATGGAGGCCCGTAACGGGGCTTGCCGCCAGACAGTGCGTAGGTGTAGAACGGGCGCGGGATTTTCAGGCCTCCAGTCCCACCAGAGAAACCCCGCGAAGCAAACGACTGCTATGAGCAGGAAACACACGATGAAAGGCGACTGAAACCATTGGTCGCGTTCACCCCTGCTGAGCGCGATTTGCATCGACCCAAGAGATGCGATCAGCAGACCTGCACCCCAAACATCGACGTAGGACTTCTCGCTGCGTAAGTAGAGATGTCCCCAAGGCACATATTTCCAGACCATATATGCGCCGATAGTAAGAAAGGGAAAATCCAAAAGGAAGGCGTAGTTCCAGCGCAAAGTATCAGAGATCCATCCCATGGCAATCGGGTAGATGATTTCGAAAAGAGAGAGTTCCATGTAAAGCAAAGATATCGCGAAGACGCTAGCCTTGCCGGGGAACATCAGACGGATAAGGATTACGGTGCGAACCAAAAATGCTCCGCCGCCAAAGCCCATGACGACTCGTGAGACGAGCAAAAGCCTGAGACTATGTGCACTGCAAAAACAGCCGATTGCTCCTGTGGCGTACATCGCAATGCTGAAGAGCAGGTGGCGTCGTGCGCCGAGAACGCGCGTCATCCAAAAACTGATAGCAAGCGAGCACAAAAAGCCGAGATTATAGAGGATAATTACCCAACTGACGTCGTCCGAGCTGCCCGCGACGTTGCCCTGCAGGTCCGGAAGGAGAACGTTAATTGAGAGCCGATTCGAAATTTCGATTGCAGTAACAAGGCCGACACTGAGCAGAATGATTACCCTGCTTTTTTGCGAGAGTTGGGTGAGCGACTGGCTGATACGCCGGCTATA
Organism: uncultured Acidobacteriaceae bacterium; assembly: GCA_963708755.1. Taxonomy (GTDB): domain Bacteria; phylum Acidobacteriota; class Terriglobia; order Terriglobales; family Acidobacteriaceae; genus Edaphobacter. The sequence continues at coordinate 83,644 of CAVPTN010000008.1, read as the reverse complement.
TTCCTCTTCCCATGATTCGAGACCGCTAAGACTGCCACCAGCAATATAGCTCATGACCCTCCCGTCGTTTCAGCGAGTGTAGATGGTGGCTTCGACGTTCATTCCCGGGCGCAGGACGAAACGTAAGTCGTGGCTTTGCTTTACCAGAATTTTAACCGGGAGCCTCTGCACCACTTTGATAAAGTTGCCCGTGGCGTTCTGCGGAGGCAAGAGCGCCTGCCGGGAGCCGGCTGCGCCGGCGATTGAATCCACGATGCCGTCGAAATCGCGGTCGTAGGTGTCGACGTGGACTTTCGCACGCTGACCGGGATGCACGTTTTTCATCTGTGTTTCTTTGAAATTTGCGGTTATGTACACCTGATCGAGTGGCACCAGCGTGAACAGCAAGTTTCCGGGCAGCACGTATTGCCCTAGGTGTACCGTCAACTGGGTCACCTGGCCAGAGATAGGCGCTCTAATTGTCGTGTAACCCAGATTGAGCTCTGCCTGGTCTCGCACGGCTTTGGCGCGCTCGACTGCCGCTTGAGCTGATTTGTACGTCGCTTCCGTGATCGGAACTTGTTGCTCCTGGGCCTTCGATTCCAGCAGCAGAGACTGCGAGCGCGCTACCCTTGCTTTTGACGAGTTCATCGTGGCTCGCGCGATCTCCACATTCTGCTGTGCGGCGGCGAGTTGCTGCTCGGCGGCTGCAAGATCATTTTGTGCAACACGCGCGGTCGCATCGACGGCATCGAATTGAAATTTAGAGACGTCGTTTGTTTGCAAAAGCGGCTTGTAGCGTTCAAGATCGGACTGAGCACGTTCGTTGGTTGCGCGTTTGGCAGCGACTTCAGCCTTTGCCTGAAGTAGGTTTGCGGTTGCGGTCCGTTCCAGTTGGGCCTCCGACATCGCGTAGTCGGCAGCATCAGATTCATGTTGAGCCACGGCTCCGCCAGTGCTGTGTGTTGTGGTGCCACGGGTCAGTCCAATTTGAAGCTCGGCTGATTTCGCTTGCGCTTCGGCAAGATCCAGAGCAGCTTTTGCCTGATCGAATTCTGCTTTGTATTCGCGCGGATCGATCTGTACCAGCACATCTCCTACCATGGCGCTCACATTATCGTCGATAGGCAACGCAACGACGTAGCCAGACACCTGGGATGCGACGGCTGTGATGTGGGCGTCTACTTCAGCATCGTCAGTAGAGACACGTCCTAACCAGATATACCAGGTGACAAGCAGGATGAGTAGCATTGCGAAGATGCCAAACTTGGCGGGGCGAGGAAGTTCGCGAATTGCTTTACCCGCCGCAGCTGGCAAGGAAGGCGTGGTATCGATCGCCGGTGCCGACATTGATTCTGGCGATGGAGTGGGTGGTGTGGGTATCGAGCTCATTGGCGAGATTTTCTTTCAGCGATTCCGTTATTTGGCATATGTGTTTTGCACCTCGCCCATCGCCCGAGCAAGATTCACTCTGGACTGGTTAAAACGGTATAACGCATCGATCTGATTGGAGTTAGCGCGCGCCAACGCATCCTGCGCGGTGACAACTTCAACGTTTGTTGTAACTCCAGCTGCAAAGCGACGATCAGCTTGCGCGACCTCGTCGTTCGCGAGTTGAAGGCCCAGATTTGCGACGTCAACGTTTTTGCGTGCCGCGTCGAGCTCGTCGATCGCTGACTTTACCTCACGAACGATACGCGCCTCCAAGAGTTGACGATTCTCCTCAATGCGCTTTTGTTCCAGATCTGCGATGGCAATTTCGGCATGGATCCGCCCGCTGGTGAAGAGCGGAACGATTAAATCGATCTGATATCTGTACGCGGGAACGCCATTGTCGAACTGCGAGCCCTGGTAGAGCCAAAATCCAGAAAACCCGATCTGCGGGACGCGTTCTTCCGAGGCCGACTTACGTTCCAGATTCGCGATGCGCTCCTGCGAAGTCTGCGCCTGCATCTCCGGACGGCTTGCCAATGCGGTGTTGATGGCCGCTGTCTTTTCAAAATCAGGCAAATCGAAGAACTTCAATTTGTCGGTGACTACCGGTTCCTTGTCGCGTGGAAGATTGAGCAGTTCGGCAAGAATGTAATTCGTGGTGTGCGTTGAGGTTTCCGCGTCGATCAGATTCTGCCGTTCATTCTGTAACTCGACCTGGGCACGAACGGTGTCGATGTTCAGTCCGATTCCAGTTTTCTGCAGACTCGAAGCTTGCTCGTAAAGGCGTTCGGCGAGAGCAACGCGGACCTTCGCAGCGTCGTAAGTAGCGAACGCACGAAGGACCAGAATGTATTGGGTTACTACTGACGCAGCGACGTCTTCGCGCGTTACAGTCTCTTGCGCACCCGCCTCACGGACGCCTTCACGGGAGATCTGATAGTTACGAAATAATGGAAGACTGAGGAGAGATTGCGAAAAGGCCGGGCCAGCCTGGATGAATTGATAAGGGCCGGCAGTGACGCGCGTGGTTGTGTGCTCGACTGAGGCCAGGTTGTACTGACTGAGTGCTCCGGTGCTTGTCAGGCTTGCTTGCGGGAGTAGAGCCGAACGCGCGATCTGGCGTTGGCGATCGCTTTCCAGAGAAAGCAAACGATAGGCCACAACCTGAGGATTCTGCTTCAGAGCCAATTGCACTGCCTCCTTCAGCGTAAGCTGGACCGATTGTATGGACGGAGCAGGATCGGGTTGCGCGAGGCTAGCTTGATTAAAGACCGCAACAAACAGAAAAATAGGAAAAATGACCGCAACAATGCGCAACGGGACAGATTTGTTTTTCGTAGTCCCCATAACTCCTCCGTGACGAGCGCGTTCGCTGCTCTTCGATATTATCGGTGACCCAAAAGCGCAGCAAGAATGTATTTGGACAAGTCTCATTATGTGCTCGCCGATGTCAGGTGACTGGCGCATTGTTGAGCAGTAGTCAGAGATTCTCGCATCCATTTCTGGCCGACAACGAGAAAAAGTTGCACATAGACGATTAGCCTGATAGGCGTGCAATTTTATACACACTGACAGCCGCACAAGTGCTTACGACTGAAAATATTCTGACGTTCTCCTGTCCGGCAGGAAATCTCAGCTACGACGTGGACAGAAGTCTGGGCGACACCGAACAAACCGTCTGAATATATTAATTATTCAGCGAAAGATACCAGCTAGTTAGAATGTGTGAATTCGGTTTCGAGCGCCAGGAATGCGACTACCCAAATCAGGCAAAGCTTTGGATTAGAGACTCAAATCTTCAATAGAGAAAAGATTCTTCAGGAAATTGGGAGCATCTGGGCACAGAAGGAAAGTATCACGCGGTGAACTATGCCGAAATGGCGATAGGTTGAACAGTGTGATTACTTGCTCCTACAAAGCAAACTCATCACGCCACTTCGTTAGTGGTCGTGATGAGTTTCCTTAGACAGTCTCAGCTCAATCAATTTGTTAAATCTGCGCTGTCCCACCGTCTACGAACAGTTCGATGCCATTAACAAAACTTGAATCATCGGACGCGAGGAAAAGCGCTACGGTTGCAATCTCTTCGGGACGGCCTATCTCCCCACGCGGAATCAGAGTCTTGAAGTACTCCTTCGCATCTGGTCCGAGTGGGTCTAGGATGGGAGTATCGATCGTTCCTGGACTGAGAACGTTGACCCGGATTTTGCGGTCTTTTAGATCGTTGAGCCACGTGCGAGCGAAAGATCGAACTGCAGCTTTGCTGGCGCTGTAAACGCCAAAGGCTGGGAAACCCTTGATGCTGGCGATGGAACCATTCATGAAGATAGACCCCCCGTCTGCAAACAGTGGTAGTGCCTTTTGTACTGTGAAGAGTGTGCCACGCACGTTCAGATCGAAGGTCTTATCGAAGTGTTCTTCGGTGACTTCGCCGATCTTTGCCAGTTCGCCCTGACCTGCGCTAGCGAAGAGCACGTCAATCTTTCCTTTTTCCTTCTTGACCGTCTCGTATAAGCGATCGAGGTCGGTAAGATTTGCTGCGTCGCCCTGGACGCCGGTCACGTTTTTACCGATTGCTTTGACCGCCTCATCGAGTTTGTCCTGACGACGGCCGGTGATGAAAACATAAGCGCCTTCCTTCACGAAGAGCTTTGCCGTGGCGAGAGCCATACCTGAAGTTGCTGCTGTGATGACTGCTACTTTTCCTTCGAGCTTTCCCATGTCAATCCTTCCTTTCTGGCGTTCTAGTTTGTCCGAGTGCAATGTGAGAGCCCAAACAAGGCATAGGATGATCTATGACCTTGTTTGGGCTTTAGTGAGTCGTTGGGTTAGCGGAGTCCACCACCCGCAATGACCCGCTCGCCGGTAATCCACTTTGCGTCGTCGGATGCAAAGAAGGTAACGACAGAGGCGATGTCGTCGACCCGACCTGCACGCCCGAGGGGAGTTTGCGTGACGAGAGCCTTCTCAAAATCGGACCCGATGAAGCCGGCAGACTGTGTGCCTTCGGTGTCAACGATGCCCGGGTTGACGGAGTTAACCCTGATCTTCCTCGGGCCGAGTTCTTTTGCGAGCACGCCCGTGATGGCATCGAGTGCTCCCTTGGTGGCTGTGTAGACGGCGCTGTTGGGAGGGGTGATGCTACTGACGCCTGAGCCGATATTGATGATGCTGGCACCTTCTCCAAGATGCTTAACGGCAGCTTGTGTGGTAAGGAGAACTCCGAGTACGTTGATGTTGAATATCTTGTGAAACTGCTCTTCGGTTACGGCTTCGATGGGAGAGAACTCATAGACTCCCGAGTTGTTGACGAGGATGTCGAGGCGTCCGTAGTTCTTGATGGCTGCATCGATGATACCCTGCGCTTCGGCGGCTTTGGACACGTCCCCACCTACGGCTACCGCTTTACCACCGGCCGCGATGATTGCGGAGACAACTTTGTCTGCACCAGATTTGCTGGATGCATAGTTGACGAGGACGGACGCACCTTCCGCAGCGAGCGACTTGGCGATGGCGGCTCCAATACCTTTGGATGCGCCTGTGACGACTGCTACTTTACCTTTTAGCTTACTCATAACTGGTTCCTCTCGAGATTGCTCTCATCGAACTTTGGATCCCGGAAACTACCAATAACGGTCATGTTCTGGCCGCTGCTGAGTAGATGGAATTTGCTAATCAAGGATTCATAAGTTCTGAATTTATGTACTATTGAACGATTTATCGAAAAGGGCTATCGTTATGCACGTGAGGCCTTTATTCCACCCCTCGGCCCAAGACGTGACGGTTGAAGCGATCCTTCATGCGTTGTCTGATCCAGTGCGTGTGGCGATATTTGTCGACATTGTGGGACAGAATTGTTCGCACAACTGTGTAGCGTTTTCGAATATCAGCGAGAAGCCGATACCGAAATCAACACTTTCGCAGCACTTCAAGATCCTTCGCGAGGCAGGTTTGATTCGTGGTGAACGACAAGGTGTCGAGATGCACAATACTTCTCGTTGTGCAGAGATCGACAAACGCTTCCCAGGATTGATTCAAGCAATTGTTATTGCGCACAATATCCAGTTGGCAGATACGGAGCGGATAACCAGAGCGATTAAGCGAAATTCTGCCAAGCATTCTGCCAGAAGCAAGTGATACACCGATCGGTACTAGCATCGGTGGACATCGACAAGGTTCTTTATTTCACTGTGTGTGTAGTTGAGAATTAGTTATGGTGGAGGCGGTGGGAGTCGAACCCACGTCCGAAAAAACTTCCAACAGAGAGCATTCATGCTTTTTCACGTTCATCTTTGTCTCGTCATCGGCGCTTAGAACGGACGAAGATGCGACGACGACCAGTCTGATTGATCTCGTCCGACCCGCTCAGACGGAGCAGGGAAGACCAGCCTACTGTGCGACGATCGGTACAGGCCCGTAGGCGAAGCTTGAGCGATCGGCTACTTAATTATTAAGCAGCAAGAGCGAACTGAGGTTCGGCACTTATAGTTTTGTGAGCGATTACGGGTGTCCACACCCCGGCATGCCTCTCTGCCACAAGCAATCCCGTCGAAGCCGTGACGCCCCCATCTGGAGCTGGCACCAACATTGCATTGGGCGCTACAAAGAACTATCTCGATTATAACTCTTACGCATACGCAACTTCAGGCGAAGGCGAGGATAACGGCGCCGACAGTGATCAGCGATGCGCCGCCAATCTTTAGCGGCGTGAGATGCTCACCGAGAAACAGCCATGCGCCCAGAATTACGAGCACGACACTCAGCTTGTCGACCGGCGCAACGCTCGAGGCCGGTCCAATCTGTAGTGCTCGGAAATAGCACAACCACGATAAGCCGGTACAGATGCCAGACAGCACCAGAAACACCCAGCTTCGTCGTTCGATTTGTGCCATTGCATGATGCTTCTCGAAGCCGATGGCGATAGCCCAGGTGAATATTAGAATGACTGTCGTCCGTATGGCTGTCGCCAGGTTCGAATCGATCCCGGACACGCCTACTTTAGCCAATAGCGCAGTTGCAGCGGCGAAGACAGCGGAAAGAACCGCCCAGAAGACCCAACTCATAGAAGAAGCATACGCGGATGAGAGTGAGCTTGACGATTTTCGGTGTCCCAGAGTAAATAGTTTCTATGGTGAAACTGGTTAGAAATCTTTCTATCTCTCTGTTCCTCCTCCTTCTGTCTGCGACATCGGTAGTTCAGGCTCAGCAGGCTGTCCCTACCGTTTCTCCGACCGATCCTGGTCTTCATGAGAGGTTGGGACTTCCCAAGCCAGTGGATTCAAGGCTTCCTACGCTGTTTCTTGTTGGCGACTCCACTGTACGGAACGGTCACGGGGATGGAGCCAACGGTCAATGGGGATGGGGAGAGCCTTTGGTGGATTTCTTCGATACTTCCAAGATCAATGTGGTTAATCGTGCGATCGGGGGGCGCAGTAGCCGTACCTACATCACGGAAGGTCATTGGGCAGATACGCTTGCCCTGATGAAGGCGGGCGACATCGTTCTGTTTCAGTTCGGCCATAACGATACCGGCCCGCTCGATGATACGTTTCGAGCGCGGGGAACGCTGCCGGGTGTGGGCGATGAGTCTCGTGAGATCGAGAATCCGATTCTGAAGATGCATGAGACTGTGCATACCTACGGCTGGTACATGGCAAAGTATGTCGCCGACACGGTGGCTAAGGGAGCGATCCCGATCCTATGCTCTCCGATTCCGCGCAAGACCTGGAAGGACGGAAAGACTGTCCGTAACGCCGATACATTTGGCGGCTGGGCTCGCCAGGTGGCGCTCCAACAGCACGTCGGGTTCATCGATCTGAACGAGATTATCGCTCGCCGTTATGACTTGCTCGGGGAAGAGAAGGTTGAGCCACTCTTTGGGGATCCACATACGCATACGAGCCGCGCAGGTGCGGAACTCAACGCGGAGTGCGTTGTTGCTGGTCTAAAGTCTCTTCCGCATGACCCAGTCGATCAATACTTTTCGGCTAAAGGGAAAGCTGTAGCAGCTTACGCCGGCAACTAGCTAAAGTGCTGCCTTCTCCAGGTCGACAGCCTGCCACTCGCCGTGCTCGATGCCTGCACGGATCTGGGCTGGGGTCTGTCCCTTTTTCGTCTGCTGATAGGCATAGACTGCCTCTTTCATGCAGGTCGAACAGGCTGCTCCGTGTGTCCCTTCAAAGCAGCTGTGCAGACTGTTGTGCCGCAACTCACGGTCGCAGTGGCAGTAACAAGGCTGCTGATGCAGGACAGCGGGGATTGCGGCGGCCATCTTGTACGCGGTCACCTGATAGGGGTGCGAGAAGTAGATGCCAGTGAGCTGGTTGCCGCTCAATACCGGGGGAAGAGGCTTCGCCGGTGCTGTCGCGTTGTAGGCAGGTATATCGTCGGACGGGTTCGTCCACTGAGCTGACGCTGCCATTGTTGCGAGTCCCAACGCAATGCACCCGAGTAGTTGCTTCATGTCAGTATTTTAGACTACCCCTCCACGAATTCGTCGTGTTGCGATTTGTCACGACCTATCCTTTTATGCTGTTGGAACCTGCCTGCCTCCACCCTGGTGTCGTGGCGTCTGCCGCTTAGTTTCAAGCCCCCCACCCCCTGGGGGGTTGGTATAGGCAAGTCATTTATTTTCATAGTTTTATGATTTTTACTGTCTGTAAAATATTCATATCACGGGTGTTACAGGCAAATATTTGATTCAAAATGATTTACATAGCCACAGGAAGTGTAAAGCACTCACTTACTCATATGGAGTTGGAATTTCTAAATGCTACTTAAAGTATAGTCGCTGGGCGGTAACTTATACGCCAAGGCTAAGTTGTTGTTTATAAGTCATTTGACGATGTTTGGGGCTTGACAGAGGATTCATCGCTCATCTCTCCCTGTGAACCCTGTGAACCCTGTAACTCCGGGTAAAAAGTTCTGAACTGCTTTGGGAGGCGTGAGAGTTCCGGGCTCGCGACGAGGGTCGATGGGGTGGCGATCCTTATTTTGGGCAAAAAAAGGCGGCACGAACGGTGATTTGATCGTGCCGGGAGGCCAGTGACGCAACTTGTATCAGCCTGTTTGAGGTGCTGGCTGAAAAACTTCACGGGCGGGGAGTCACGCTCACGTTGAATAAAAGATACCACAATATGGAGGGAATAAAAGAAAAATATGTTCAATCATAGAAATTAGGTGGCCAAGGGAGTGTTTTCGTTCATTCAGCGGATGCCAGATATCACGGATACCCTATATTTTTCAGCGATTTACGGGGAACATGTTTTTGAGCGTCGCTTTCTCATTAAAAAAGTAGCGTCACAAAATATCACCTATGAAATTTAGTTATTTGGTGTCGTTAGGGCAGATTTGAAGTTTAGCGAGTGGTGAACTCTTTGCTGATCTGGTTGGCCATGGAGGCATCGCGTTGGGTGATGCCGCCAGCATCGTGAGATACAAGGCCCAAGGTGACCTGGTTGTATCGCACGTCGATGTCCGGATGGTGTCCAGCGGCCTCGGCGAGATCGGCTACCCGGTTTACAAAAGCCATGGCCTCGACAAAATCCTTGAAGGTCCACTCTCGGACCAGTTTCCCGTCCCTCAGCTTCCACTGCGGATCGGCTTGTAGTACCTCTTCAATCTCCGCTGAGCTCAATGTCTTTTTCATGACGAATACCTCGCGTCTGCGATCGTAGCCGCCTTATCTGTGCGACGCAACCGGAGGACAGGCTACCGGGAGGGATCTCTCGGTTGAGGCACGTAACTCGAGCCAGGTCTCGTGTGGGATGGCGAGAAAGAGCTCGACGATCTGGGGGTCGAACTGCGATCCGGCACATCGAACGATCTCTTCTTTAGCCGCAGCGAAGCTTGTTCCTTTTCGATAGGGGCGGTCCGAGGTCATGGCATCGAGGGTATCGGCGATGGCGAAGATTCGCGCGCCGAGGGGAATCTCTTCTCCTCGCAGTCCGCGTGGATAGCCGTTGCCGTCGTACTGTTCCTGGTGAGCGTAGACGATCTCGGCGGCTTCGCGCAGGAAGGGGATCTTGCGGACCATCTGGTAGCCGCGTTCGCAGTGCTGCTTCATGATGTCCATCTCATCGGGGGTGAGCCTGCCGGGCTTGAGGAGGATGTTGTCGGGCGTTGCGATCTTTCCGATGTCGTGGAGGAAGGCACCGCGTGCGATGATTCGCAACTCTTCGGATTCGAGGCCCATCGCCTGGGCGAGCATGATGGCGTAGGCGGTCACCCGCTTTGAGTGTCCTTCGGTCTCCTGATCGCGTAGGTCGAGTGCGTCTCCCATGGCCTCGAGGGTGATGTCGTAGCTGCGTTCGAGGTCCTGCATGGTGGAACGGAGCCGTCCTGTCCTGGCTGAGACGATGGCCTCCAGATTTTGGCGATAGATTGTGTTCTGTTTACGCAGGCGGCCGTGTTCGATGGCGCGCATGACGACGCTGTCCAGTTCGGAGCGCTCGAATGGTTTGAGGAGATAGTCGATTGATCCGCGGCGGAAGGCGTTGGTGACGACGTGGGTGTCGTTGACTGCGGAGAACATGACGACGGGCATGCCGGGGTAGTCGGCGCAGATGTTGTCGAGCAGGGTGAGGCCGTCTGTGCCGGGCATCATGATGTCGGAGAGGACGAGGTCGTAGTCGGGGTCTTGCTGGAGGCGCGTGAGGGCCTCTTCGGCGCTCTCGGTTGTTGTGACTGCGTAGCCGCTGCGTTCGAGAAGGGCGGCAGCGACTGCTCGGACGGGCTCTTCGTCGTCGACTACGAGAATTCTTTCCTGCGGCATGGGCGGGTACTTTCGCGCTGTGGCGCTGCCGTCTCTCTCCAGGATTGGATGCGAGCGGATTCAGTATCTTTATCGGCAGGGAAGGCGATGGGATGAGGAGCTTATTGGTGGATATTTCCCCGGTTTTTTTCGGGATGGATTGAGAGTTTATTTTTTGCTATTTTCCGGGGTGTTTTGCCAAATGTGGTGATTTTTTGATGGTGAATTGGTGGTGAATTCGTGGTGGAATGTGTGGTGAACGTGGTGATTTGGAGCGTAGTTTTTCTGGGCTGAAAAATACGCCACGGTTTTTTAACTATTTTTGTGGATCTCTAAACGAAGTACGAATACAGGGATCCTTCACTGCGTTCAGGATGACGACCTTCGAGGGGGTGCGTTTAGGATGACGACCTTTGAACGGTCGTGTTCACGATAGCGGCTTTGAGGATTCGTTCAGGGGGCGGCTCTCGGGTTTGCGTTCCGATAACTTTCGAAGGGCTGCTTGTTTCAGCAGCCCTTCTTTGCTTCTGCGGCGGCTTTGCGGGCGGCTACCCAGCCGGGCTTGGTGGTCTGACGGCTGCGGCCCAAGGCGAGCGCGTCCGTCGGGGACGTCTTCGGTGATGCAGGAGCCGGCGGCGATGTAGGCGCCGTCGCCGATGGTGATGGGGGCGACGAGGGTGGAGTCGGAGCCGACGAAGGCGCCGTCGCCGATGGTGGTGAGGTGCTTGTTGACGCCGTCGTAGTTGCAGGTGATGGCGCCGGCGCCGATGTTGACGCCGTCGCCGATGACGGCGTCGCCGAGGTAGGTGAGGTGGTTGGCCTTGGAGCCTCTGCCGAGCGTGACTTTCTTGGTTTCGACGAAGTTGCCGACGTGGGCGCCTTCGCCGATGTCGGCTCTCGGGGCGGAGGTGGGCGTAGGGGCCGAGGATGGCGCCGTCGGCGACGTCGGCGTCGTCGAGGATGCAGCCGTTGCGGACGAGGACGTTGTCGCCGAGGGTGGAGTTCTGGATGACGGAGTAGGAGCGGATGCGGCAGTCGGAGCCGATGCGGGTGTGTGCCGAGGAGCTGGACGTAGGGCTCGATGATGGTGTCGGGGCCGACGTCGACCTGGGCGTCGATGACGCAGGTTTCGGGGCGGAAGATGGTGACGCCCTGGGCCATGAGGCGGCGGGCGGTGGCGAGGCGCATGGCGGCGTCGAGGTGCATCATCTCGGCGATGGTGTTGGCGCCGAGGACTTCGTCGACGCTGTCGGCTTTGATGGCGACGACGCGCTTGCCTTCGGCGACGAGCAGGGCGGCGACGTCGGTGAGGTAGAACTCGCCGTGGGCGTTGTTGGTGGAGAGGGCGTCGAGCTTGGCGAAGAGGGCTGCGGTCTCGAAGCAGTAGATGCCGGAGTTGATCTCGGGTGCGTTGAGCTGGTCGGGGCGCGAGGGATTTCTGCTCGACGATGGCGGTGACTTCGGGCGAGTCTCGGGCTGAGTCGCGGAGGACGCGGCCGTAGCCGGTGGGGTCGGCGGGGACGGCGGTGAGGATGGTCATGGCGGCGTGCTCGCGCGAGGTGGAATGTCGCGGAGGGCGGCGAGGGTTTCGGGGCGGATGAGGGGGACGTCGCCGGAGAGGACGAGGAGATGTTGCGGGAGGGGCTGTGCCGGAGAGCTCGAAGTCGGCTTTGAGCATCTGCATGGCGTGGCCGGTGCCGCGCTGCTCGGCCTGCAGGACGAAGTGGACGCCGGTGGCGGCGACGGCGGCTCGGACGCGCTCGGCTTCGTGGCCGATGATGCAGTAGATGTGGTCGGCGGGGACGACGGTTTCGGCGGCGGCGATGACGTGGAGGAGGAGGGCGCTGGCCGCCGATCTCGTGGAGGACTTTGGGGCGCTTGCTCTTGAGGCGGGTGCCTTTGCCGGCGGCCATGATGGCGATGGCGAATTCGTTAGAGACCATAGATGAATATGGTCTCATGTGCGCGCTGTTGGTCTCTTCTCCCGGTGCTGGGGTTGGTTGTTTTAGTTTTCTTCGAGGATGACTAGGTCCCAGGGTTTTAGGGTTATGGATGTTTGTGGGGGCATGGCTTTTCCGGTCAGTAAGTCGGTTCCGGCGCCGAAGGGGGATGTGAATGTTTGTGAATCGCTGGAGTAGTTCAGGAGGTAGTGGATCTGCTTGCCCTGGGCGTTGGTTCCGCTCTTGACTCGGATCGATGGCGGCAACTGGGAGGCGCGCATTTCGACGCCGCTCTCTTTGAGTGCGTCGGTTACGACTTTTCTTTGCAGTGTGTCGGAGAGCCAGGTGCCCTCGTAGGTGAGGGTTCCTTTGCCGTAGCTGTTTTGAGTGATTGCGGGCCATTGGCCGAAGAATGGGTGATCGTAGGTTGCGAGAACCTTCGCGTGGTCGGGTATGAGGAACTCGGCCCAGTAGGAAACTTTGTTGTCTTCGCCGGCTCCGTAGGGATCGCCTTTTAATTTCAGGGGTGTTTCGAGGTTGGAGAACTCCTGATAGCTGAAGCCTGCGGCTGCGCGCAGGGGGCCGGGTGCGCGTACGTCTCGAACCATTGAGTTTTCGTTTGCGAATCCGCTCTTGAAGGTCATCAGGACGTGGCCGCCTTGCTTTACGTAGTTCGACAGGCGCTCGAGAAGTGCGTCGTCTGCGATGTAGAGTGCGGGGACCACGATTAATTTGTAGCGGGCGAAGTCTGTGCTATCGGGAAGGATGAAGTCGGTTCCGACGTTGTCCAGGTAGAGCGCGTGGTGGAGCTGGTCGAGGAGCGCTGTGTAGTCGGCCACTGCGGGCGAGAAAGACCACTGGGGCGAGGGGCTGGCGAAGGGCATGAAGTCCAATGCATTTGCGGAGTCGACGCTGTAGAGAATTGCTACGTCGTTTTTTATCTTCAGGTTCACGAGATGCGGGCCGATGCGATCGAGTTCGTGGGCGGTGCGGGTGAACTCTGCGTAGGCTCGGTTGGGCTCCATGTCGTGGCTGAGGATGCCCTTCCAGTAGGTCTCCTGGCCGGAGTGAATGGAGTGCCAGTGCCAGTATTCGACCATGTTTGCGCCGCTCGACAGATGCGTGTAGACGTTCAGGCGGAGTTGGCCGTCGTAGGGAGGAAATTGAAAGGAGGAGCTCCAGTCGGTGGTCTGCGCGTTGGTCTCTGTTACCAGGTAGTTCTGCTGTTTGAGTGATCGGTAGTAGTCTCCGTCGAGTGTCTGCTTCTCGCCATCCATGCGATCCTGCGCGCGGAAATACGGATTGACGGAGACGACGTCGAGCGCCTTGGCGACCTCTCCCTCGTTGACGTCGCGGTGGAGATGGTCGGAGAAGTCCTGCGTGACGAACTGGTCTGGACGGCGGTATTTGCGGACGAGTGCAGCCTGCCAGGTGAGGAAGTCGGTGACACGCATCTGCTCCCATCGGGTCCACTCGAGTTTGTACGCGGTGCTGGTTGCGCTGGCGCGTGTGGGCATGTCGTTCCAGTCGTTTACGTCCTGTCCCCAGTAGTTGAGCAGCCATGCCTTGTTGAGTGCGTCAGTCGTGCCGAATTTCTTTTGCAGATGACGGACGAATCCTTGGAAGACGTCGGGGTTTGCGGCTCCGTAGGAGGCAGTTTCGTTGTCTACCTGCCAACCGATTACGGCTGGATTGTCTTTGTAGTGCTCGACCATTTTGCGAATGATGCGCTCTGCGTAGAAGCGATAGTCGGCGTTATCGGTGTCCATGTTCTGGCGCATGCCGTAGGTGGCTTGTTTCCCGTCCAGCGTGACGACCAGCATTTCTGGATGCTTCTTTGCCATCCATGCTGGTACGGAGTAAGTGGGGGTTCCCATGATTATCTTGATCCCGGCTTTGCTCAGGGCGTCCACGGCGTGGTCCATCCATGCGGTTTCAAATGCTCCGTCTTGCGGCTCCCAAAGACTCCATGTTGATTCGCCCATGCGCACGACGGTGAGGCCAGCGGCCTTCATAAGGGCGATGTCTTCGTTCAGGTGGTCGGTGGGCTCGTACTCCGGATAGTAGGCGGCGCCGTAGAGGATGTTTTTGAATTGAGGTGGCGTTGTCGATGATGGGGGCATCGCCGGCGTTGCTTCCTGGGCTGCACAGATTGCGGCTCCTGCAAGGAGAGCGATGGTGCAGAGCGTGGCTGAAAGGGTCTGGAAGCTGGAGTATGTCTTCGAGTATGGCAATGGTCATCCCCTGTGTTGCTGAAGAAGCTTCTTTTGCGAGTGATGCTTATGTGCTGCAAGTCGCTTCAGAACAATATAGTCGTGTCCGTTCTGTCGCTGGCTGATTTTGTCTGGGCAGCTTAAATACCTGGCGGGCGGTCGCGTTGTGTGGGGCTCCTCGTCGACAGGCTGCGGTGTGCGTATGATAACTTCGGTTTCTGCATCCAAGGTTTATGGAAAGATTTTCAGGAGGACCAAATTGCGAGTTGGCCTGATGACACGCGAGTATCCGCCGAATGTGTACGGCGGAGCGGGAGTTCACGTTGAGTACCTGAGCCGTGAGCTGGCGAAGAAGATCGACGTCGAGGTGCATTGCTGGGGGAAGCAGCTTTCGGACGAGGGCAATCTTCATGTTCGGGGCGCGGAGCCGTGGTCTCTTCTTGCGGAGGGGAAGCAGGAGAAGTTTCAGGCGGCGCTCGAGGCGTTGAGTTTGAATCTTGCGCAGATGAAGCCGCTGGCGGGGATCGACATTGTGCATACGCATACGTGGTATGTGTCGATGGCGGGATTTCTTGCGAAGAAGCTGTTTGGCATTCCGTTTGTGCTGACGACGCATAGCCTGGAGCCGCTGCGGGCGTGGAAGGCGGAGCAGCTGGGTAGCGGCTATGCGATGAGCTCCTGGATGGAGCGGACTGCGGTGCTGGATGCGGACGCGATTATTGCTGTTTCGAAGGGGACGAAGGAAGATATTTTGCTCGCTTACCCTGAGGTGAAGCCCGAGCGGATTCATGTTATCTACAACGGGATTGACTTGAAGGAGTACCAGAAGACCGCGGAGACTACGGCGCTGACTCAGTATGGCGTCGATCCGAATGTGCCGTATGTGTTGTTTGTCGGGCGGATTACGAGGCAGAAGGGTGTTACGCATTTAGTTGAAGCGATTCGGTATCTGCCGAAGAATACGCAGGTGGTGCTGTGTGCGGGTGCTCCGGATACGCCTGAGATTGCGGCAGAGATGCGGGAGAAGGTTGAGGAGGCGAAGGCTTTCAATCCGAAGGTGGTGTGGATCGAGAAGATGGTGACGAAGCCTGAGGTGATTCAGCTTTACAGTAATGCCGCCGTCTTTTGTTGTCCGTCGGTGTATGAGCCGTTCGGCATCATCAACCTTGAGGCGATGGCTTGTCGCGCGCCGGTGGTTGCGAGTGCTACGGGTGGCATTCTTGAGGTTGTGGTGGATGGGGTGACGGGGCATCTGGTGCCGTTTGACCAGGATCCGGTTACGAAGTTTCCTTCGCGAACCGGACAAGTTCGCGCGCGATCTTGCGGCGAAGGTTTCGGATCTTCTGGAGAATCCGGAGAAGGCGAAACGGTTTGGTGAGGCTGGCCGCAAACGCGTGGAGGAGACGTTCTCGTGGTCTGCGATTGCTGACCAGACGATCGAACTTTATCGCCAGCTGATGAAGACTTCGAAGGGCTGAGCTGCGGCTCGTCTCTCCTCGGTTCTTGTTGCTGCGGTGGCGAGAGACTACTCTGCGGTTTTGCCTCCCGGTGGTGGGGGGATGGCGATGTCGAGGTTGGTGACCTTGCCGAGGGTGTCGATCTTCGGCGTGATCTGAGACTCGTTGCCGACGACGACGATGGCGAGCTTGGAGGTGTCGATGTACTTGTTGGCTACGCGGGAGACGTCGGCGGCGGTGACCTTTTCGATGCCGGTCTTGTATTTTTCGAGGGAGTCGGCCGGATAGCCGTAGAAGGCGAGCGTGACCTGTTCGCCGAGGGTCTTGTCGGGTGAGTCGTAGTGGAAGATGAAGGAGTTGAGGACCTGATCTTTGCTTTGCTGAGCTCGGCGGGAGTTGGGGGATCGGTCTTGAGGCGGTCGATCTCGGCGAGCAGGGCCTTGGCTGCGGCAACGGTGGTGGCGCTCTTGGTTGCGGCCTCGACGAAGAAGACGCCGGGGTGATCGTAGGAGGCGCCGTAGCTGCCTCCGACGCTGTAGGCGAGGCCGAGTTTGGTGCGGACGTTCTGGACGACGCGTGAGCCGAAGCCGCCGGAGAAGATCTCATTCATGACGCTGAGGGCGTAGTAGTCGGGATTGCTGCGCTCGGTGCCGAGGCCGACGATGAGGACGTTGGACTGGTTGACGTCCTCCTTTTCGACGAAGTAGACGCCGGGTTTGGGGTCGGTGAAGGTGACCTTGGCGGTCTGGAGGCGTTGGCCGCGAGGAAGCGGCTCGAAGGCGGCGCGGAGTTTGGCTTCCATGGCTGCGCTGTCGAAGTCGCCGGAGACGGCGATGATGATGTTGTTGGCGACGACGGTGCGATCGTGCCAGGCCTTGAGGTCGTCGAGTTTGACGGCGTCGACGGTGGCGTATTCGAGCTCGCGGGCGTAGGGGTTGTGTGCGCCGTAGGCGAGCTTGATGGCTTCGCGGCGGGCGATTCCGGCGGCGTCGTCGTTGCGGCGGGAGATGCCGGTGTTGAGTTGCTGCTTGGCGAGCTGGAGCTTGTCTTCCTTGAAGGTGGGGTGGAGGAGGAGGTCGACGGCTGCGGCGAAGACGGTGTCGAAGTCCCCCTTGAGGCTGGACCAGGTCATCGAGGTGGATGCGCCGCCGCCGCTGGTTTCGAGGGATGCGGCCTTTGCTTCGAGCTCGTCGTCGAGCTTGTCGCCGTCGATGGTGGCGGTGCCGCTGGTGCGCCAGGTTTCGCCGTAGAGCGAGACGAGGCCGATCTTGGCGGCGGGTTCGTCGCGACTGCCACCGCGGATGAGGATGGAGCCGTTGATGAAGGGGAGCTCGTGGTCTTCCTGCAGGAAGATGACGAGGCCGTTGGGGAGTTCGATGCGGCGTGGCTGTGCAGGCTTGAAGGCGTGGAGGGGCGGGATGGGGATCTGCTTCCACGGCTGAGCTTCGGCTGCGGGTGGCGCGGTGGCTGTGCTTTGTGCGTGGGCTGTGAGATCCGTCAGAAAGAATGAAGAAGCGAGGGTTGCGAGGGCGATAGTTGTGAAGTTGCCGCAAAGTTGACGGGAGAGCGCGGGTCTTTGTGGATTTAGAACTGACAATGGCAAAGGCGAAATACGGGGGTCTCTCCACTGCGTCGCGCGATGAGGCCGCGCGACTTCGGTCGAGATGACAGTCTTTTGCGAGGGTAACGAGATGACGATTTTTTGCTGCGGTAAGGAAAGAGACTGCAATGACGTGGGATGAGGCCCCGCGATTTCGGTTGTGGTGGCGATATTTTGCTGTGAGCGGAAGCTTTTTGCTATTTCCGAGAGATGCTTCATTTCGTGCCTCCGGCGTTTTGTACGGTTAGTTCAGTTGGCGCGGAGGGTGCGGTCAGCATGGCGGTTCCTGGAGTTCCGTGGGCTTGTGGCAGCGGATGGAGTTTTTTGTTGGGGCGGGACGAATTCGATGCGGGCGCTGGTGCGGTTGCTGTCGACGAAGATCTTGTTGGCGACGCGGCGGATGTCGGCTTTGGTGACGGCGTCGATCTTCTGGAGCTCGCGGAAGAGCTCGCGCCAGTCGCCGAAGCGGGTCTGGTACTCGGCGAGCTGGTGGGCGAGGCCTTCGTTGTCGGCGAGGCCGCGGAGCAGGTCGGCGCGGGCGCGGGTCTTGAAGCGCTCGAGTTCGGCGTCGGTGACGTCTTCGGTCTTCGAGGCGGTCGAGCTCCTTGTGGATGGCGGTGCGCATCTCGTCGGGTGGTGTGGCCGGGGAGGGGAACGGCGTAGAAGGCGAAGAGGCCGGGGTACTTGTCGCCGGGGAAGCCGCTGAAGCCTTCGCGCTTCGGCGGCGATGCTGCTGGTCGCGGACGAGGGAGCGGTAGAGGCGGGCGGTGCGGCCGTTGGAGAAGATGTCGGTGATGGCGTCGTAGACGGCGTCGTCGGGGTCGCGGTAGTCGGGGCGGTGGTAGCCCTCGATGTAGAAGGGCTGGGTGGCTTCGCGGATGATGACGGTCTTTTCGGCGACCTGCGGGGGCTCGACGGTGGTCATCGGCTCGGGCTTGGGGCCGGCGGGGATGGGGCCGAAGTAGCTTCTCGAGGATGGGCATGGTCGTCGGAGGCTTTGACGTCGCCGACGACGGCGATGACGATGTTGGCGGGCACGTAGTACTTTTTGTGGAAGGCGGCGGCCTCGGTGGCGGTGACCTGGCTGATCTCGCTCTCCCAGCCGACGCCGGGGCGGCCGTAGGGGTGGGCGACGTAGGCGGCTGGCGAGGAACTGCTCGACCATGCGGCCGATGGGGTTGGAGTCGATGCGCATGCGGCGCTCTTCCTGGACGACGTCGCGCTCCTTGTAGAACTCGCGCTCGACGGGATGGCCGATGCGGCTGGCTTTCGAGGTAGGCCCAGAGTTCGAGGCGGTTGGAGGGCATGCTCCAGAAGTACTGGGTGGAGTCTTCCGTCGGTGGAGGCGTTGAGGCCGACGGCGCCGTTCTGCTTCGGCGATCTGCGGAGAACTGGTTGGGGATGACGTACTTCTGCGCTTCGGCCTGCGGCGTCCTGAAAGTGCTTTGAGGAGCTGGCGAGCTTGGCGGGGTCCTGGCCGACGCGCTTGCGGTACTCGGCGTCGTAGGCGGCGTAGGCGGTTTCGACCTTGGCGAGGGCGAGCTTTTTCGGCGGGGTAGTTGGTGGTGCCGATCTCGGTCGGTGCCCTTGAAGGCCATGTGCTCGAACATGTGGGCGAGGCCGCTGGCGCCGTCGGGATCGTCTGGCGGAGCCGGCGTCGACCAGCGTGTAGAAGCTGAAGACCGGGGCTTCGGGGCGCTCGCAGACGATGAGGGTGAGGCCGTTGGGGAGAACCTTGACGGTGGTGCGCTTTTCAAAGCTTGCGAGGTCCTGTGCTCTTACAGACCAGCTTAGAGCGATCGCACATACCGCAATCGCTGCAATTCTACGTTTTACTTGCACCAAAGCCCTCCGCAGACTTTTTGAGTCGGAGATTCAATTCTATCGAAGCTATGGGCCAGGGCTATGTGCGCCGACCAAATAGGACGTTCAGGGTTTGACGTATCTGAACCCATATTCGCTTCAGCCAGGTCTCGGTTTCTGCCTTGATGGTGGTGACGACGGCGTCGAGGAACTGCTCTCGTGTCCATGCATTACGGGCTGCACTGGGGCCTCGGCGGATGCAGCGTTCGGCGGCCTGAGCCCACGCTCCGGCGTCGACCGCAGCGATGAGATGAGGAAAGCCTTTGAAGAGGCCTGCGGGGCCGAGGTTGTAGATCATGTCGAGGAGCGCCATCTTTACGCTGTCGGGGAGGGTGTCGTAGTGGGGGAGCTGGGTTCGGAGATCGGCTTCGAAGCCTTCGAGAACGGCGGTGAGTTTTGCGTCGATGGTTTGCTGGGTGAGTTCGAGTGGCGGTGGGCGATTTGTAGAAGGCGGATGCTCGGCCGAGGGGTAGGGTGTCGACGCGGGTGTATTCGGCGGCGATCTCTTCGGGTGTGGCGGGGCGTGTATCCGGACCTGTGACGAGGGTGAAGGGAAGAGCTTGCGCGGCTTTGACGTCAGGGAGCATCAGGCCGACGCCGACGGTTACTTTGCCTACCGTGTCGCGATACATCCACGGTACGCAGCCTTCGAATTCTTTTAACTTGGCAAGCGATTGCTCTATGTAAGTCGCCACTGTTATCAGGCTAGCATGGTGGATTTTAGTGGCAGTGTGTGACGCAGGAAAGAAAGACAAATACAGAGATCCTTCCCCATTCGGCTACGCTCAGGGTCAGGATGACGACTTCGAGGGGTTAGCTGTTCTGACGATATGGTTATGCTGAAGCATCAGGCGATGTTGCAGAAGGCGGGTTTGATGTTTGGGGTGGTGACGCCTACTACGGAGCTGCCGTTGTTGCGGATGACGGTGATCTCGGAGCGGCCGTTGCAGAGTTCGACGACGCGGGAGGCTTTGGTGGTGCCGCGGTTGTCGATGAGAGTGCCGAGGCCGGCGATGGTGAAGCGTATGCGGTTGCGTGCGTCGAGGCAGAGGATGCCTTTTGCGTCGTAGAGCTTTGCCTCTACGGTGACTGTCTCTTTACCGTCGAGTATGCCGCGGGATTTTTCGGTGAGCTTGATCTCCGTGGGCGTGCCCCACTTCTCGGTTTGGTAGACGAAGGTGATCTCGTCGGTGATGGTTTTGCCGGATTTGGTCGCGGTGACGCGGAGGGTGTTTTTGCCGGGAGTGAATGGAGTCATCCAGCGAAGGCCGGCGGCAGGGAAGTTCTGGCTATCGCGGTGTTTTACTCCGGCGGATCTTGCCGTTGAGGAAGAGTTCGGCGGTGTCGCAGTTGGAGTAGACCTTGACCATCTTCTGCTTCGCCGGCGGCGCCCCAGCGGATGGGCCAGGTGTGGCCGTAGATGTGGGCCATTGGGCTTTCGGTCCAGTAGGACTGGAAGACGAAGTAGGCTTCCTTCGGGGTCATGTCGCGTTCGATCACGCCCTTCTGGTTCATGCGCGGGACGGGGTTTTCGAGGCGCAGCGGGGTGGTGAAGTCCTTGAAGATCCACTGGGCGGAGCCGGTGAGCCAGGGCAGAGTTTCCTGGGTCTTCAGGTGCCAGTCGAAGAGATTGCAGGCGTAGGTTTCGGACCAGTCGCCGTCCTTGGAGACGCGGGCCTGTCCGCCGGTGAGGAGGTAGTCGAGGCCGCGCTCATCGGTGCCCTTGCCGGTGGCAACTTTGGCGAGTGCCTTGTCGGGATCTTCGGAGTGACGGCCGGCGTGGCTGTCGGCGCCCCACTCGGCGTGGAAGAGATGGTTGACGCGGTCGCGCTCGGCTTCGAGGGTCTTTTGATACTCGGGGTAGATGCCGCGATACCAGCCTGCCCAGATGGAGGGCGAGTAGACGTCGGGGATGTCGCGCGCGAAGTCGCAGCGGCGGATGGTGGTGAAGCGTGATGGGTCGAGCTGGTGGGCGAGGGTCGTTCAGCTCCTGCAGGTAGGTGCGGATGGCTTGCTGATTGACCTCGGGATATTCGGCGGGCCAGTCGTCTTCGTTGCCGAGGCCCCAGAGGATGATGCAGGGGTGGTTGTAGTGCTGCGTCGATCATGTTGCGGAGCATGCGGCGGCCCATCTCTTGGAACGTGTCGCCGCCGACGCCTCCGCGGCACCAGGGGATCTCTTCCCAGACGAGGATGCCGAGTTCGTCGCAGAGTTCGAGGACGCGGCGCGACTGCTGGTAGTGTGCGAGGCGGATGAAGTTCACGCCCATGTCCTTGATGAGCTGCATCTCCTGACCGATGAGGTTGTCGGGCATCGCGGCTGCATAGCCGGCGTGGTCTTCGTGGCGATGGGTGCCGCGCAGGAGGAGGCGTTCGCCATTGAGCTTGAAGGGGCCATGTTCGACGAACTCGGCGTGGCGGATGCCGAAGGTCTCGTGAGCGATGTACTCCGTGTCTGAGCTGGTGTTTGTGGCTCCATGAAGCGTGATGCGGCACTCGTAGAGGTGAGGATCTGACGGGCTCCAGAGATGTGGCTTCTGGATGGTGAAGCTGGTTAGCTCGGTTGCGTCTTCCCAGGGCGCAACGGTGTGCTTTGAAGCGTGGATTGGAGCGCCTTTTGCGTCCAGGACTTCAATAGATATTTGCAGTTGCTCGGTGGAGGCGGTGGGGTTATGCAGCGAGCCGAGGACGGAGACTATTTGTCCTGCGGACGACGCCAGTTCGGTGTGGATGTGGATGGTTTCGAATGAAACTTCGGGGACGAAGACCATGTTGACGTGCCGGTAGAGGCCGCCGTAGAGGCTGAAGTCGCTAAGGTCGGAGGGCATGCGGTCCTGGTCGCGCGCGTTGTCGCACAGGACCGAGATCGGGACTCCTTTGTTCTTTGCTGTTGTTGTGCTGTCAGTGGTTGGAAGGAGGTCCGTGATATCGAAGACGAACTCGTCGTAGCCTCCGGTATGTTTGCCTGCGAGTTGCTCCCCGACGTAGACGGTTGTGGTCTGGCCCGCGCCTTCGAAGTGCAATAAAGTGCGGCCTTTTTTAAACGGGTTGGCGATTGGCACATGCGTTCGATACCAGCCATTGCCGCGGTAGTACGGGACATCGGGGTCGCAGCCGTCGTAGGCGTTGAAGCAGTGGGGCATTGCGACCTGCTGCCAGACGGCAACCTCTTCGCTGTGCCATGCCTCCCATGGACTGCCTAAAGAACCTTGCAAGAACTCCCATCCGTTCGCGAGACGATGTGCGTGTGGATCTGCGCTGCCGCCCATGGTTGCGACGGATGCGCGCAGGGGAAGGCTTGGGAGCAGGGAAGCAGCCGTTGCGATGGCGCTGGTCTTGAGGAAACTTCTCCGCGAATATGTCTTGGTCACAGCTCTCCTGCCGGCTTGTGGGATCTAGTCTGAATCGCTTATTTGCCGGTCATTTTTACGAAATATGAACAATAATTCAAAGTATCTACAAAATGCCTAACCTCCAGTGGTATAAAGACTCGTCGTCAAAGATGTCAAGCAAGCGTGTGCCAGGAGACGATGCGACGGCATGCCGTGTTGCTTTGTTTTTCGCTGAATTGCAATGGTTCATTTCGTAATTGCTGCATTGATCTCGATGGACGGAAAGTAAATTATGCCTACCTCTCAGTCTTCCCGGTTTACGTTTACCCGCAGACAAAGCGCGTCGAACAAGACGCCACGTCAGATCAACCGGAATTTAGTCTTCAATTTGATACGGACTCGTCAACCGCTGTCGCGCGCGGATCTTGCTCGCGTCTCTGGTTTGCAGCGCAGCACGGTTTCGCTGATCGTCGAAGAACTGATCAAGGAGAGGTGGGTTCTTGAGGGCTCGACCGGAAGACCGCCGCGTGGGCGTCGACCGACGTTTCTCGAACTGAATCTTCAGCGGGCTGTGATTGCGCTGGATATTCATCCGTCGCAGACGACAGTTGCGGTGACGGATCTTGGCGGCAAGATTGTTGCACAGAATGTCGTGGAGTTGCCGGATGATCCTAAGAAGGCGATTCAGCCGATCATTGCTGCGATCAAGAAGCTGATTGCTGCGAATGGTGACAAGTCATTTGACGGCATCGGGATCAGTTTGCCTGGGCGCGCTGATCCGATTCGCGAAGAGCCGATCTTTGCGCCGAATCTTAAATGGCCCATCTCTAGCATCAAATCTCGCATTCAAAAGGCTACCGGGCTGCGCGTCGAGATGGACAATGTGGCTAATGCGTGTGCGCTCTCCGAGGTGTGGTTCGGGGATAGCGATGGCTTGCACGATCTGGTGGTGGTGAACGTGTCAGAGGGAATTGGAACTGGCATCTTCGCGAACGGCCAGTTGCTGCGTGGTGCGAATGGCATGGCAGGAGAGTTTGGCCATGTGCAGATGGAGATCAATGGACCACGCTGTGGGTGTGGGGGGCGTGGTTGTTGGGAGACCGTGGCGTCGAATCGTGCGGGTCTGCGTTACTACGAGGAGATGAGTGGGAATGCTCCGCCAGCGAGCTTCGCTGCGTTGGTAAAGATGGCGCAAGCGAACGATACGAATGCGGTGAAGGCGCTTGAGAAGATGTCTTCGTTTTTGGGCCGTGGGCTGCGAATGATTGCTTCTGCGCTGGCGCCTAGCGAGATCGTCGTTGTGGGCGATATTACTGCTGCGTGGTATCTGTTCGGACCGATCGTTGAGGCAGAGCTGAAGCAGAATGCGCTCTCGAAAGAGCCGAGATTGCGGCCTTCTTTTGAAGGTAATACCGCGAGACTGCGTAGTGCGGTCGCTCTGGTTATGAATGGAAGCCTGGTCTAACTTTTTTAAAGGAAACTGCTATGTCTTCATTGAATTTTGTATTGCTTCGTCGTGTCGGTTTGAGTGTTTTGTTTGGCGCGGCTTGTTCCTGCTGTTTCGCACAGACGGCACCGATTGCTGCTCCGGCTGCCAAGGTTGTGCCAGTAGATGGCGCCGCTGCTGGTGATGCGCCGGATGATCCGGGCCCGCTTGCAACCGACCTCTCCGCTCAGTTGAAGCCGAAGGCCATCGATAAGGCGATGAAGAAGGTCGCGGACTGGCAGGTTGGATACGCGGAGGCGCACTTCAATAAGCAATGGACGTTTGCTGCGCTCTATGACGGTTTGCTTGCGGCTTCGAAGACTACGGGTGATCCAAAGTACCGCGAAGCTGTGCAGCGTTTGGCGGAGCGTTCGGACTGGACGTTGCTTAATGCGCGGTTTCCGCATGCGGATGATCAAGCGTTGGGGCAGGCTTATCTCGATCTTTATCTTAACGACCCGAAGCCGGTGCGGATGGCCGATACCAAAGAGATTATGGATCGGTTGATTGTTCGGCAGGACGATCCGGACAAACTGCTGTGGTGGTGGTGCGATGCGTTGTTTATGTCGCCGCCGGTGTTGTCGCGTATGTATCAGATCACAAATGATCGCAAGTATCTCGACTACATGGACCATGAGTGGTGGCTCACCTCTGGAAGCCTCTATGACCAAAAGGAACATCTTTACTTTCGCGATAGCCGGTACTTTACGCAGAAGCAGGCGAATGGAAAGCCTATCTTCTGGTCGCGAGGGAATGGTTGGGTGATGGGCGCGCTCGTCAATGTGCTTCGGATCATGCCGGCAGATTATCCGTCGCGTCCGAAGTATGTTGCGCAGTTCAAGGAGATGGCGGAGAAGTTGGCGGCGATCCAGGGGACGGATGGGCTATGGCGTTCGGGTCTGCTTGATCCGGATTCGTATGATCTGCCGGAGGTTTCGGGCTCTGCCTTTTTTACTTACGCGATTGCTTACGGGATCAATGAAAAGATTCTTGACCGCAAGACGTATCTGCCGGTGGTGGAACGATCGTGGAAGGGAATACTTGCGCATATCTACGCCAATGGGCGACTGGGTTCCATTCAGCCTATCGATGGGCAACCGGGCAAGTTCAAACCGTCGGCTAGTTATGTGTATGGAGTGGGCGGCTTTCTGCTGGCGGGATCCGAGATGCATCGGCTCGCTGAATCAAAGCACTAATGCTCTTTCTGACCGAGCGTTTGTGCGACCTCGGTTAGGGTGACGACTGGAAAGCTGCGCGTGGCCTTTCGGTACGAGCGGCACTTCTCGGCGGGCCACTGCGACAAATTACCCGAACCGTCTTCTGCATCCATTCCCTCAATTACTTGAACCCAGGCGTCGTCACCTTTAACGCGAAAGAAAGCGATCGCCTGGGCTTTAATTGTCCATAAATGAGTGCCTTAGGGGATTTGCAGAAGCTTTACTTGACGAAATGAATGGTCATTCAGTATGCTTCGCATCGTTCGGGTATATCGCCCGTTGGAGCCTTCCTTCATGCCCCCCAGCACCACTGCCGTGACTTCGACCAAGCATAAACAGATCAGAAAAGTAGCAGTTCTTGGAGCAGGGACGATGGGTTCGCGCATCGCCGCTCATATGACGAATGCGGGTCTGCCTGTCGTTCTGCTGGACATCGTTCCTCCGGGGACGGAGGCTGGGGCGGCGAAGCAGGAGCGCAATAAGTTCGTTCTGGCTGCGATGGATGGCCTGAAGAAGTCGAAGCCTGCGGCTTTCTACTCTCCTGAGAGCGCAAGGCTGATTACGATTGGGAACTTCGATGACGATCTTGCGCTGATCGCTGATTGCGATTGGATCATCGAAGTTGTAGCAGAGAACCTTGAGATCAAACGGGCCTTGCTCGATAAGGTGCAGAAGCACCGGCATGCGGATTCGATTCTTACCAGCAATACGAGCGGGCTCCCGATCCATGAGATTGTCGAAGGGATGCCGATGGAACTGCGACGCCATTGGTTCGGCACGCATTTTTTCAATCCCCCACGCTACATGCGGCTGCTTGAGATTATTCCTACGCCAGATACGGATCCGGCGGATGTTGCAGCGGTGGAGCACTTCTGCGATCTGCGGCTGGGTAAGGCCATTGTGCATTCGCACGATACGCCGAACTTTATTGCGAATCGTATCGGTACGTTTTCGATGGGTAATGCGATTCGTTTGATGCAGGCGCAGGGGCTGTCGATCGAAGAGGTCGATACGCTGACGGGTTCGGCGTTGGGATGGCCGAAGACAGGGACGTTTCGCCTGGGCGATATGGTTGGCGTGGACGTGCTCGCGCATGTAGCTACGAACTTTTCCAAACAGGCGGAGCGCATCAAGGATGAACGCGCAGAGGTGACGCTTGCGCCGTTCATCGGCAAGATGCTGGAGAACAAATGGCTAGGGGATAAGGCTAAACAGGGCTTTTATAAGAAAGAAGGAAAAGACGCTGAAGGCCGCGATCTGCGGCATGTTCTCGATTGGCAGACCCTGGACTATAAGCCCAGCACGCGGCCGAAGTTTCCTGCGATTGAGATGGCAAAGAATGTGGAGTCCAGTGCGGCTCGCATCGCGCAGCTTCTGCATGGCGATGTCACCAAGGATAAAGCGGCGGCCTTTTATTGGCCGCTGTTGACCGAGCTATTTACCTATAGCGCGAATCGTGTGCCTGAGATTGCGGACAACATCGTTGAGATCGATCAGGCGATGAAGACTGGCTTTAATTGGGAGCTTGGACCGTTCGAGATGTTTGATGCTGCCGGTGTTCGCGACACTACGGAGAAGATGCGTGCGGGTGGGTCGCCTATTTCTGCGAATGTGGAGAAGCTGCTTGCCTATGCGGAGAAGCATGGCGAATCGAATGTGAGCTGGTATAAGGACGACACTTCGGTTCCGTCGGGCCGACTCTTTTTTGATCCTGTGAGCAGTTCATATAAGCCTGTTGTTACGGCAGATGGTGTTACTTCGCTGGCTGTGATCAAGAAGGCGAATGGTGTGGTGAAGAAGAACCCGGGCGCGTCGGTGATCGATCTTGGGCAATGGGGTTGCGGCGATTGAGCTTCACTCGAAGATGAATGCGCTTGGCGACGACATCGTCAATCTGATTACGCAGACGCTGAAGCCTTCGAGTGAGATTGTTGGGAACTTTGAGGCGTTCGTGATTACTGGTGATTCGGCTAACTTCTCAGTTGGCGCGAACTTGATGCAGTTGCTGCTCGGCGTGCAGGAAGAGGAGTGGGACGAGGTTGAGATGGCGGTGCGGGCGTTCCAGAATATGACGCAGGCGATCAAGTTCTGCCCCCGTCCGGTGGTGGTTGCTCCGTATGGAATGTGTCTTGGGGGAGGCGTGGAGATCTCGTTACACGCCGCGGCGCGGCAGCCTCATGCTGAGTTGTATATGGGCTTGGTCGAAGCTGGTGTTGGGCTGATTCCTGGGGGCGGTGGCTGCAAGGAGATGACGATTCGGAGCATCGAAGCTGGGTCGAGTATTCGTCCCGATGCGCGCGGAGAGGGTGTCGAGATCTTTGAAGCGCTGAAGAAGAACTTTGAGACGATTGCGATGGCGAAGGTTTCGACCAGTGCAGCAGAGGCTCGGACGATGGGATTCTTCAGGCCTTCCGACAGCATTACGATGAATCGCGAACGGCTGTTGACGGATGCGAAGACGAAGGCCCGGGCGATTGCAGATGCCGGCTATAGCGCACCTGCTGTTCGTACCGATATCGCAGCGCCTGGGGAGAATGCACTGGCCACGTTGAAGTTAGCGGTGTGGACGATGAGGGAGGGGCAGTACATCTCCGATCATGATGCGAAGATTGCGAACTGGGTGGCGTACGCTTTGTGTGGAGGCAAGGTTACGCCAGGGACTCCTCGTGACGGAGCAATATCTGCTTGATCTTGAACGCGAGGCGTTTTTGTCGCTGTGCGGTGAGAAGAAGACTCAGGAGCGGATTGCGTTCACGCTGAAGACTGGAAAGCCTTTGAGAAATTAGCAGCCGTAGCATTGCGGTTCAGTTTGAATACACGTTGTATCAGCAGCTTTTTCCGGTGAGTGCCGGAGGCAGAGGTTAGGAGTTAGCCCCAGATGAAAGAAGTGATCATTGCATCCGCCGTTCGTACCGCAGTTGGTAAGGCCCCGCGTGGCACGCTTCGCTCTACTCGACCGGACGATCTCGCTGCGTTCGCCATCAGTGGGGCTTTGGAGCGCGTGCCGCAGCTCGATAAGTCGGAGATCGAAGATGTAATTCTGGGCTGCGCGATGCCTGAGGCAGAGCAGGGAATGAATGTGGCCAAGATTGCCAGCTTCCGTGCTGGTTTGCCGGTCACGACGGCAGGGATGACGATCAATCGGTACTGCGCTTCGGGGCTTGCAGTCGATTGCGTTGGCAGCGGATCGGATTCGTGGGGGATCTGCGGATGTGATTGTGGCGGGCGGCACGGAGAGCATGTCGTATGTTCCGTTTGGAGGCAACAAGATATCGGTGAATCCGTGGCTGGTGGAGAACTATCCGGGCTCGTATATGTCGATGGGGCTTACGGCTGAGCGCGTTGCGACTCACTATGGGATCACTCGAGAGCAGATGGACCAGTTTTCGTATGAGAGCCATCAGAAGGCTCTTGCCGCAATTGCTGCCAATAAGTTTGAAGATGAGATTGTCGCGGTAACGGTTACAAACTCTGCTCCGAATGGAAAAGGCAAGGCTAAGTCGGTCGAGTCAATCTTCAAACAGGATGAGGGGCCGCGTGCCGATACTTCTCTTGAAGCGCTGGCCAAGCTGAAGGCGGTATTTCATGCGAAGGGAACAGTGACGGCGGGTAATTCGAGCCAGACTTCGGATGGAGCGGCGGCGGCGGTTGTGATGTCGGCTGAACGAGCGGCGCAGTTGGGTATCAAGGCGATGGGTAAGTTCATTGCTTTTGCTTACGCTGGGTGCGATCCCGAAGAGATGGGGATTGGGCCGATTCATGCTATTCCAAAGGTGTTGAAGATGGCTGGGCTTTCGCTTGAGGATATTGATCTGTTTGAGTTGAATGAGGCCTTTGCTGCGCAGTCGCTGGCGGTGCTGAAGGTACTCGGGATCGATGCGGCGAAGGTGAATGTAAATGGTGGAGCGATTGCGCTTGGTCATCCGCTTGGTTGTACCGGAGCTAAATTGACCGCAACGCTTTTGCGGGAGATGCCGCGGCGGAATGCTAAGTATGGGATTGTGACGATGTGTGTTGGTGGTGGAATGGGTGCTGCTGGAATTTATGAGGCTGTGACTTCGTAATGAGCAGAAGCTCCATGTCGGATCCGAGCCGCCTTGGCAAGTTTGAGGCCAAGCAGTCGCGGGGACTGGCATCGGATTCGAGTGGTGATTGGATATATCGCAGTGATTGCGGTCGTTGTTTCGGGACTGTTTATCTTCAAACACCGCCATCATGAGGCTGTGATTCAAAACTGGAAGTGTGCGACAGCCACCATTGTAGAAGTCCGTTCCAAAGAGATAGAGCAAGTGAACAGCGCAAGAGGTGGAGTGTTGCTCTATGAAGTTTCGATACTTGCAAAGTATGTTTCGAGCGGCACAGAGCATGAACAGTGGATCGTCATCGAACAACCTCCTGTAACTCTTGCTGAAGTTGAACTGGAGACGTTTCGCTGGAAGGGCCAGCAGTGTGTTGTTCGATGGAACTTGTCCGAACCAGAACAGATGATCGCTGAAGTGAGTTAGACATTCTTGGAGTTCAGAGTTGAGAGAAGGGGTAAGACCATGGCAACGATGACCACATCTGAACCAACCACCGCTTCCCGCATTGCGGGTGGCAGCTTCCTTATCAGTGATCCGACACCTGTGGACTGTTTCTTTCCGGAGGACTTCACCGACGAGCAGAAGCAGATTGCGGAGACGACCGCGAACTTTGCCATCAACGAGATTATGCCGGCGTCTGACGCGATTGAGGCAAAAGACTTTTCGGTAACGAAGCGTTTGCTGAAGGAGGCGGCGGAGCTTGGGCTTACCGCAATCGATATTCCTGAGGAGTACGGCGGACTGGAGATGGACAAGGCTTCGTCGGCTATTGTTGCCGAAAACATCTCGAAGCAGGCCAGCTTCTCGGTTGCGTTCTCTGCGCACACCGGTATCGGTACGCTGCCACTGGTGTGGTACGGCAACGCGGAGCAGAAGAAGAAGTATCTGCCGAAGATTGCGTCGGGAGAGATTGTGTCGGCCTATGCGTTGTCGGAGTCGACCAGCGGATCGGATGCGGTGAATGCGAAGACGAAAGCTGTGCTCTCGGCCGATGGAAAGACTTACACGCTGAACGGCGAGAAGATGTGGATCTCGAATGCGGGATTTGCGGATCTGTTTACTGTGTTCGCGAAGTGTGCGATTCCGGATGGGCCGGATGCAGGCAAGGAGAAGCTGACGGCGTTTTTGATCGAGCGCGGGACACCCGGTTTCACGCAAGGGAAAGAAGAGCACAAGCTTGGTATTCGCGGCAGTTCGACTTGTCCGTTGATCCTGACGGACTGCGTGATTCCAGCCGGCAACCTTCTGGGTGAGGTGGGTAAGGGACATCATATTGCGTTCAATATTTTGAATGTGGGTCGTTACAAGTTGGGCAATGCGGCGATTGGCGGTGGACGCATGGCGTTGAATAACGGGATTCGCTATGCGATCGATCGTAAGGCGTTTGGGAAGTCGATCTCGGAGTTTGGGTTGATCCAGGAGAAGATTGCGAACTGTGCGACTGGCATCTTTGTTGGCGGGGCGGTCTGCTATCGCACGGTTGGACTCATCGATCGTGCGCTTGCCGGCGTCGATAAGAACGATACGAAGGAGATTCAGAAGCGTATTGAGGACTATGCGGTTGAGTGCTCGATCGTGAAGGTGTGGGCGAGCGAGATGCTCGACATGGTTGTGGACGAGACGTTGCAGATCTTCGCCGGTTATGGCTATGTTGAGGAATATCCTGCTGAGCGCGCTTATCAGGGATGCTCGTATCAACCGGATATTTGAGGGAACGAATGAGATCAATCGCCTGATCATCACTGGCTGGCTGATGAAGTCGGCGATGAGCGGCAAGCTGGCGCTGATGCCCGCGATTAAGAAGTTGATGGATGAGGTGATGTCGGGGCCAAGCGAGAAGGTGGAACGCGAAGGTCCGCTGGCTGACGAGTTTAACCTTCTGACCAATGCAAAGAAGCTGACGTTGTTCGTCGCTGGAGCAGCTACACAGAAGTACATGGCGCAGATCGCGGATGAGCAAGAGGTGATGGGGGCGATCGCCGACATGATTATCGAGGTGTTTGCGATGGAAAGCGCGATTCTGCGCGCGGAGAAGATCGCGGCCGCGCAGGGAAGCGAGACCTCCGCGATACCGGTGGCCATGGCGCGTATCTATGCCGACAAGGCGATGTCTACGATTGAGCTATCTGCTCGCAAGGTCATTGCCGCAGTTGCTGAAGGCGATATGTTGCGGACTCAGCTTACGATCCTTCGCCGCCTCTCCAAGCACGATCTGGCAGATACCATCAGTCTGCGGCGTCTGGTGGCACGGCACGTGATTAAGGCGGGCAAGTACAGCTTGTAACGTGCATTATTTTCGACTGACGTGGGCAACAAAAAGACCGACCAATAGGATTGGTTGGTCTTTTGCTGTCTGCGACATGTTCTGTACCGATCTTCAATCTTGCAGCGGGTGCGGTCAAGAGAGGAAACATAATAGTTAGCCTTAATTGCGGGCTATGGTTTCCCGGAATGGATCCGCGAATTAATCTCTTTGAATGTAGGCGCAACATTTCTTCAGAACGTCTGTCTAAGCATGTACCTTGGTCTCTATGCTCTGGTTCAACGAAACAAGTTTACCCCTAATGCGTCGACCAGCAGGCCACTTTGTAGACTGGTAAGAAGGTAGAAAATATCCATGCGCAGCCGTTTTCTCGTTTCTCTTATTCTTTCCGGCGTGCTGCTTGCCGCATCGTTTAGCAACATTGCCCATGCAGCCGTGCATGACCGAATCGCTGGCTCGATCAACAGCGGAAGCCGAGCTGCTCTGCCAGGTATGGTGATTGCGCGGGCTAAGCGCTCGGCGGACCTGGGTCTGGCGCCGGCTGACAAGAAGCTTGATTCGCTGTCGTTGCACTTCAGCATGACCGCAGCCCAGCAGGCGGATCTTACTCAGCTTCTTGCTGCACAACTGAACCCGAGTTCGCCAAGTTATCACCAGTGGCTGACTCCGGAGCAGTTTGGCGCACGCTTTGGGCTCAGTAGCGCCGATCTCGCGAAGGTTTCGGCGTGGCTTACCGGTCAAGGATTCACCATTACGAGCGTCGCGCGCAGCTCGACCTTCATCCGCTTCACTGGAACGGTGGCGCAGGCGCAGACTGCGTTTGGTACCACGATCCACAGTCTTTCCTACAACGGAGAGCAGCACTTCTCGAATACTACTGATCCGGAACTGCCAACGGCAATCGCCAGTGTTGTCACCGCCGTGAACGGGCTTAACGACTTTAAGCTCAAACCGCGCTCCCGTGCGCGCAATGCCGCAGCCATCGATCCGTCGAAGCCGCTTTACACGCTGAACAGCACTACCCCGTCGAGTCATTTCATCTCTCCGGCTGACTTTTACACGATCTATGACTTCAATCCTTTGCCTACCTCCTCACTCCGGCTGGTGGAACCGGGGTAACGATTGCTGTGATGGGGCAGACTAATCTGATTGCGAATCCTGACCCCAACATCACCCAGTTCCGCGTAGCCGCTGGACTTCCAGCGCTAGCTACCAACCAACTTCAGCAGGTGCTAGTGGGAACCGCCCCGGGAGTTTCAACAGGCGATATTGATGAGTCTCATCTGGACCTGGAATGGTCAGGTGCCGCCGCTCCGGGAGCGACCATCCTCTTTGTGTACAGTCAGGACGTCTTCACCTCGCTGGACTATGCGGTTGATCATAAAGTAGCTCCGATTCTTACGATCAGCTACGGCGAGTGTGAGAGCGGATGGGGTACCGCAATGCTCGCCAGCACGAATCTGGTGCTGGCGCAGGCGAACGCTCAGGGCCAGACCATCATGGCCTCTTCTGGCGACTCTGGCTCTACTGACTGCGATGTAACCGGGCTTGCCACAGAGGGTCTCAATGTAGACTTCCCCGCCAGTTCGCCGTACGTTACTGCCTCTGGTGGAACAATGTTCAGCGGCGACCTGAATGCACCGTCCACCTATTGGAGCAATAGCAATGCGTCCACTGGAGGATCCGCCCTTTCCTACATTCCTGAACAGCCTTGGAATGAAACGACTCCCTCAGCTGGCCTCGGTGATAGTAACGGGAACGGCGGCGGTGGGGGTGGTGGCGGCGCCAGCGCATTCTTCGCCAAGCCTGCTTGGCAGGTAGGTACCGGCGTCCCCAACGACTCGGCTCGCGACCTTCCGGACTTTTCACTGAACGCGGCGGCTGAGCATGATGGCTATCTTGTCTGCAGTTCTGGCGACGGCAGCAGTCCAGCCGAACCCACATGCACAAATGGCTTCCTCTCCGCCGCCGGCGTGCCGAACGTATTCGGTGGCACATCATTCGTAGCGCCCACTTTCGCGGGCATTCTCGCTCTTGTCGAACAGAAGCTTGGCAACACCACAGGGCTTGGCAACATTGGGCCAACGCTATACGGCTTTCTGAACGGCCCAACATATTCCAGCGTCTTCCATGACATTAATGCAGGCGGCAACTCTGTTCCATGCACGCAGGGAACGTTGAACTGCCCTAGTGGCGGTTCAATTGGCTACAACGCAGGTACTGGATATGACCAGGCGTCAGGTATCGGCAGCATTGATGTCAATAAGCTCATCAGCGGTTGGAGTTCTGTGATACCGACTGGAACAGGGAGCACGATTGGCGCTGGTATTACAACCACGTCGCTAACGACGAGCAATCAGTTGTGTGCGGTATCGGCCGGCACCCTCGCGCTCAACGCTGCAGTGACGGGCACGATCGCGGGGACGACGCCCACGGGGTCGGTTCAGTTCTTTGTCGATAACGTAGCTGTGGGTACGCCGCAACAGTTAGTAAGCGGGACAGTCAGCAACTACTCCCTGGTTACGTCTTCGCTTTCCTCTGGAGGACACACTGTCAGCGCGGTCTATTCTGGTGATGGAAATTACGCAGGGTCGAAGGGAACGCTTCTTGCACCGCCTAGCCTCAGCGCAGTTGTTGTTGAGAACGGAATAGCTTCCCGCTTTACCCTAACGGCGCGGTCGCATCGGTCGACGTTGTCTCAGGTAGTAAGGCAGATTTTTCTATTACCAATAGTTCGACTACTACACCGTGCAGTGGTGTGGCGACGGTTCAGCCCGGCGCCACGGCTTCGGGGATCACGTTCGTTATTACACCGTTCAACGGGTTCACGGGAACGGTCAACTTGACTGCCACGAACCAAGACGGGATGGCGGCAACTACGAGCTTCTCGGTTTCGCCGGTGAGCATTACGACTGCTTCAGGAGTGACTACGTCCTTCGTTGTGCAGGCCTCTCAGCCGACAACTGCGAAACGTTATCAAGCCACGAATTACTCCGTCGGATAAAGTGCCTTGGTATGCTGCTGGCTCTGGAATGACGCTCGCTGGTTTGTTTCTGCTAACGCTTCCGCGTCGTCGTCGATGGACAGCACTTCTTGCAGTGGTACTCTCTGTGGCTACTGTGAGTACGTTCGGCTGCGGTGGTTCGAGCACTTCGAATACAGGCGGAGGGGGGACTGGCGGTGGCGGCGGCGGTGGTGGCGGCACCACTCCAGTCACAAATGCAGCTCCCGGTACTTATACGTTCACGATTACCGCGACGACCAGCACCGGATTGGTTCACAGCATCCAGGCGGCTTATACCGTTCCGTAATCAGATGAGTGGTTACCTTTAGCCGCGCCGCTCACGGCGCGGCTTTTCCTTTAATGGAACGATCCCCCGAATTCGCCATCTCTCGTCGACAACTCTTCTTGACGCGGCTTCGGGATCAGGAAAGAATCAGGCCTACTTTATTGCTTCACTTGTTTTGTTGAGGAGTTCACGATCTTCTCAACATTTGGAAATAACGAATGCCTGGTCTCTCAAGAGTTCTGCTGCTGCGCCTGTCTCCTGTTGTCTTTTTCCTCGCTGCTCTCACTCCAGCGTCTGCGCAGTCTCCGCTACCCGCTCCACGGTCGCGGATTCTCCAAGCTGTTGACGACAACCATCGCACGATTCTTTCCGGCAATACTCATCCTCTGGCGCGTGCTGAGTTTGACCAGGGTGCTCTTGCGGATGCCACACCACTTCGGCGGATGGTTCTGGTTCTCCAGCGCAGTGCTGATCAGGAGATCGCACTGCAACAGCTAATCGATCAGCAACAGGATCGAAGTTCGTCGACGTATCACCAGTGGCTCACGCCGGAGAGCTTTGGTGCTGCCTTTGGTCCGTCAGATCGCGACCTCTCCGCAGTCACGGCGTGGCTGTCTGGTCATGGCTTCTCGAATCTACAGGTCAATGCAGGGCGCACTCTTCTTGAATTCAGCGGAACTGCGGGGATGGTACGAAGCGCTTTTCGTGTTGGCATGCACCGCTATGCGGTTCACGGGGCGCAGCACTTTGCAAACGACTCGGATCCCCAAATTCCAGCCGCGCTCACTCCGGTGGTCGCTGGTATTGCATCGCTCAACAACTTTCCACGCCGGGCCACTAGTCACAGGATAGGTAACTTTCGTCACGATGCGGCGACTAACCTTACGACTCCTCTGCCAGAGCAGTTACCGGGGCAGCCCGGCCGGCCTTCACGATCAATAACGGTGGCATCGCGGCTTATGGGGTAACTCCATACGACTTCGCTACGATCTACAACGTTCTTCCACTCTGGAACGCCAGCACACCGATCGACGGCACCGGCCAGACTATCGCCATTGTCGGCCAAACCGACATTAATCCAGCCGATTTCGTTAAACTTCCGCAAGCTGTTCGGCTTGCCTCTCGGAAACACAGCCACTCCTACGGGAACTGAGTACCTCAACATCATCTACAACGGCCCGAACCCGGGGGTGACAGGAGACGAAGGTGAGGCCGACATCGATACGCAGTGGTCTGCTGCAGTTGCAAAGCGTGCGACCATCGACTACGTCGTCTCGCAGGGAACCGAGGTGATGCAGGGCACGGATCTGTCGGCAATTTACATCGTCAACAACAACCTTGCGCCTGTGATGAGCTACAGCTACGGTGAGTGCGAGCAATTTCTTGGGACCTCGGGCAATAATTTTTATAAGACACTCTGGCAGCAGGCTGCGGCAGAAGGGATCACTGTTCTGCTGGCAAGCGGAGACTCGGGATCGGGGGGGTGCGACAATGCTGGCGTTATAGGCGCCAGTGGCGGAACCGCAGTCAATGGTCTCGGAAGCACACCTTACAACATCTCCGTTGGCGGTACTGACTTCTATATGCCACAGGGTGGGGCTGCTTTTTGGAACGCCACGAATAACTCTTCAACGCAAGCTTCGGCGAAAGGGTATATTCCTGAGTCTCCCTGGAATGAGAGTTGCACCAACAGCGTATTCAGCACCTCACGTGTCTTTCCCGGCGAGACACCTGAGCAAGTTTGTAACAGCGCCACTGCTGTCGTAGATGGTCTTCTCAGCGTTGTTGGCGGTGGTGGTGGTCCTAGCTCCTGCATTCAGTCCAATGGGACATCTTCTGCGAGTTGCAGAGGCGGGTACCCGAAGCCATCATGGCAAGCTGGCGTTGGCGTTCCGTCTGACGGCGTTCGCGATACTCCCGACGTCTCGTTGTTTGCCAGCTCGGGTTTCTTTGGGGCGTTCTATGTAGTGTGCCAACAGAGTACGAATCCCGACGGCCAGCCTTGCAGCCTTGGAGGTCCGACGTACGATTTTGCAGGCTACGGCGGAACCTCAGTTGCTTCACCCGCGTTTGCTGGCATTCTGTCTCTCGTCAACCAGAAGACGGGGAGCCGTCAGGGTAACGCCAACTATGTTCTTTATCGTCTGGCCAGCCAGCAGGCCAAGGCAGGAACGTCTTGCAGCGCTATCACCGGAACACCGGCCGCAGGGTGCGTCTTCAACGACATCACTACCGATACGAATGCGATGCCCTGTTTTAAGGGAACTCCGAATTGCGTCGTGACCAACTCAAACGATCGTTATGGCACTCTCACAGGCTTCAACAGCACCTCTGGCTACGATCTGACGACAGGTTTGGGGAGCGTCAACGCTGCCAATCTCGTCGATAACTGGTCGAACGCCAACTTCACGGCTAGTGCTACAACCCTTGCACTGTCTCCCTCCACGATCTCGCATGGGAGTTCTGTGGGTGCTACTGTCAACGTTATCTCTACCACCGGTACGCCAACAGGGAACGTCTCCATCAACGCGTTAGCGGCCAATGGCTCCATACAAACTGGTATGCTGCACGGCGGCGGCTATACCGCATCCCTCAGCAACTTTCCCGGAGGCTCGTACTCGGTCCAGGCGCATTACGCTGGTGACGGCACCTATGCGTCCAGCGATTCGAATCCCGTCACTCTCACTGTAAGTCCCGAAGCCAGCACGACCACGCTCGCTCCTCTACTCTTCAATCCAAGCTCCGGAACCAGTACGCCGCTGGTATCGGGTGTGACGTATCCGTATGGCGGCGTCTTTGTCTTTGGAGTCGCTGTGGCAGGTAATTCAGGGCAGGGAGTTGCTACCGGCAACGTCGCCCTCACGGACTCTGGCGCTCCGCTTGATGGCGGCGTCTTTCGCCTCAACTCAAAATCGAACACCGAAGATCAAACGCGTTCGCTTGCGCCTGGAACGCACATTATCTCTGCAAGCTATTCGGGCGATGCCAGCTTCAATGCAAGCCGGTCCTCTTCATTTTCCCTCACGATCGTCAGAGCTCAAACCAACAGCGTTCTTCAGACTACGTCTGGGTATGTTTCGGCTGGGGCGACCGTCACACTCACAGCTCAAATCAATGCGCGTGGCTTTGCCGCCAGCGGATTAGATGGTTTTGGCGCTGCCGCGCCGAGCGGTGTGGTGACTTTTACCTCTGGAAGTACAATCCTAGGAACTTCAACTGTTACGCAAAATGTCTTTCCCGCGACTTCAACAGACACTAGCGTGGCTAACTTGAATTTTCCTGCGAACCAACTTCCAATCGGAAACAACTCAATCACAGCGAGTTATTCGGGCGATGCCAACTATCAACCCTCCGTCTCTTCGACGGCGGGCGTTTACGTTGCTGGTTCAACGCTTGCCACCAGCACTACTTTGCTCACTCTATCGAGCGCTTCCGTAGCGCCAGGAGATCCTTTCACCTTTATGGCGACTGTTTCATCGGGAAGCGCCCAACCCACTGGCACTGTCACTTTTATCAGCGATGGCCAAGCGATAAGCAGCCAACTTCCGCTCTCCTTCGGTAACGTCAGTGCATCGAACAAATCTCTCGCGGTCGGACTTGGTACGCATAACATCACGGCGATTTACTCCGGGGATGCAAACTACCAGGCGTCGGTCTCTGCGCCTGTTCCTTTTACTATCAGCACAGCGAATTCACCTAGCACCGTGACCGTCGGACTCTCCGATGCAAGCGCGGTTCAAGGAACCAGCGTCACCGTTGTGGCGACGATCGCGCCGGCTTCTCCGACTCCCGGCGGCACGGCGCAGT
Source organism: uncultured Acidobacteriaceae bacterium (assembly GCA_963708755.1). Taxonomy (GTDB): domain Bacteria; phylum Acidobacteriota; class Terriglobia; order Terriglobales; family Acidobacteriaceae; genus Edaphobacter. The sequence continues at coordinate 44,929 of CAVPTN010000008.1, read as the reverse complement.
TGATACTTGACGGCAATCTCTATGGACGGCCGATGACGGTGACCGGAGCTGCCATTAGCCTTCCTCTTCTCACTGGCACGCTCCAGTCCGGTGCTCACGCGGTACAGGTCAGTTACTCGGGCGATAGCACGCACATGGCAACTACGTCGGTTGCAACTACCCTCAACATTCTCGATTCAGCTGGAAGCTTTACCCTGTCGCCGTCAACGACATCTACCAGCACATCGCAGGGCAAGAACTCCAATGCCATCACTCTGACGGTGAATCCTACGGATGGCTTTGACTCGACTGTTACATTTGCCTGCACTGGCGGGCTGCCCTCGGGCGCGGTCTGCGTCTTCGCTCCTGCCGCAATTGCACCCGCTGGTCCGGGTCCCATCATGACAGCTCTCACGATTTCATCAACGGCTGTTGCTGGCCAGAATGCTGCTACCTCCAGGGCGCTACCGAATCTGTCCCGAGGCATCGGAGTGGCGTTGGCAGGGATGTTTCTGTTCTTCATTCCTGATCGGAAGCGTCGATGGGAGGTACTGACCGTTTGTCTGCTTCTATCCTCTCTGGGAGTCCTCAGCGGCTGTGGCCGGAGTGGAGTCGACCCGAACTCAAGCCTCCTTCGTCCGGGGACCTATGCCGTCACGGTAAGCGCAACTGGTGGCTCGACGATCCAGACCGTAGTAATTAACTTCACTGTTCAGTAGTGGTCTGTCTCATTCATGAGAGAACGTGGTGAGCAAATTATTTTTGCTTCGGCGATTCAGGGGATTTCTCAACGCTGCCTTCCGCAACCTGCATCAAGTAGCTTTGAGCGCTGAACGCGGTTCCAGTCTTTGGTGCACGTACATACTCTCCGTCAGGCTGGAGTAGCCGCGCCTTGGTGTTATCGGTCAGATAAGCATTAAGGATCTCTTCGCGCAGACGCTTGTGCAGGTCGGGCTGCGTCACAGGGAATACCACCTCACATCGTTCGATAAGATTACGGGGCATCCAGTCCGCACTGCCGCAGTAGATCTCCTCCTTGTCGCCATTGGCGAAGCAGAAGATTCGGCTGTGTTCGAGGAAACGTCCGACGATGCTACGCACTCGAATCCGCTCGCTGAGCCCCTTTACTCCAGGTCGCAAGGAACACATTCCTCTGATGATCAGATCGATCTCAACTCCTGCCTTCGATGCCGCGTACAGAGCCTCGACTGTTCTCCGATCCAAGAGGCCGTTCATCTTGGCAATGATTGATGCTGGACGTCCCGCCTTTGCGTGGGCGGCTTCGCGATCGATCAGGTCGACTAACCCATCTGCTAATGTCAGCGGCGCGACCATCAATGGTTTGTATGACTCTGACTCCGTTTCAGCCGTCAGATAGTTAAAGACCTTCTGTACCTCGCCGGTAATGTCTGGTTTCGCGGTCAGCAGGCTGATGTCGGTATAAAAACGTGCGGTGACCGGGTTATAGTTTCCGGTTCCGAGGTGGGCATATCGTCTCACGACGCCATCTGGGTCACGCCGAACCAACAGCGATAACTTACAGTGCGTCTTCAGTCCGAAAATGCCGTGAAAGACGCCTACGCCAGCGTCTTCTAACTCACGCGCCCATCGGATATTAGAGTCCTCATCGAAGCGGGCCATCAGTTCCACGACGACGGTAACTTCCTTGCTTTGCCCGGCTTCGGTCAGGGCTGTGAAGATCGACGAATCGTTGCTGGTGCGGTAGAGCGTCTGCTTCATCGAGATGACATGCGGGTCTGCCGCCCCAGCGCCAATAAAGTCCTCGACGGTTTTATATGAGTCGAAGGGATGATGAAGCATTACATCTCGCTTCTGTAGCTCGTCGAATATGTCGATGCACTTCGGGCTCAGCTTGAACTCTTTTGCAACGAACGCAGGATACTTTAGAGGTGGCTGCTTTACCTGCGAGTACAGATTCATCAGGCGCGAGAGGTTGACCGGGCCATTCGTCTTGAAGACCTGCTCGGGATCGAGCTCGAAGTTGATCCTCAACCGCTCAACCATCTCTTCGGTCGCCGAACTTTCAATCTCCAGACGAACTGCGTCACCTTTGCGCCGATTATGTAACTCTGCGCGAACACTCTCCAGCACCGAGCGCGACTCTTCTTCCTGCATATAGAGGTTGCTGTTGCGAGTGACTCGAAAGGCAGACCGAGACAACACTTCATACCCGCGAAACATTCGTTCGACCTGCGATTCAACAAGCTCATGTAACAAGATGAAGTCGCAGTTGTCACCAGTACCTGGCAGCGAAACGAGCCGCGGCAACGCACGAGGTACCGTGACCACGCCCAAAGACGTTGCTGCTTTGACGCCGCGACGCTTGTGTCGCAGCATTAAACCAATGCAGAGGGCTTTGTTCAGCACACGTGGGAAGGGATGTGAGGGATCGATCGTAACCGGGGTCAACAGAGGATCGACTTCGTTTTCGTAGAAAGTCAGAGCATGCTTCCGAGCGGTTTCGCTCAGCTGGCTCCAGCGCAGGATGCGGATCTTCGCTGCCTCTAATGCGGGCATGAGTTGTTCGTTGAGACAACGGTACTGCGCGTCCACAAACTGATGAATTCGCTCCATCAGTCCATCCAGTCGCTCCTGAGGAGTCAGGCCGCCTTCGTCGGGTGGTTGCGCCAGATTGTAACCATCTTCGATTCGTTGCAGGAACCCTGCTACACGAATCTCGACGAATTCGTCCAAATTACTTGCAGTGATTGCCAAAAATTTGACTCGTTCCAGCAACGGATTCGACTGATCCTGAGCTTCTTCGAGCACACGCTGGTTGAAACGCATCCACGACTCGTCTCGGCTGAAGAACAGGCTCTCAACAGTCTTAGGCGCAGTTTTTTTCGAGCTTGCAGGGCTTCCGGGAGTTTGTTTCTTTGTAGTCATAGAGGTCTAAAAGATTACCGCACTCCCGTTAATCCCTAGTATGAAGAACCGGCGAATATCAGGAGGAACCGTCTTTGTCACGACTTACAGGGCGCCGATGCGCTATTTCAATAAATATCGCCGTTCGTAAAATATTTGCTTTGGCCATCCGTCTACACCTGTAGATGAGTGAAATTCCGAGCAACTGGACGATTACCGAGCAGGATCTGCTCATCTCGCAGGCACTGGAGAGAGATCGACCCAGACTGCGCAGTTTTATCCGAAAGCATGTAGCCGATACGGGCGAAGCCGAGGACATACTTCAGGATGTTTTCTACGAACTTCTCGAGGCGTATCGCCTGATGAAGCCGGTAGAACATGTAACCGCGTGGCTCTTTCGTGTGGCGCGTAATCGCATGATTGACCTATTTCGCAGGAGTAAGCCAAGTTCGCTTAGCAATCCGGTGTCGGCAGAGGATGACGGCGACACACTCGAAGACCTTCTTCCCTCGGCGGACGCGGGTCCGGAAGCTGCCTACGCTCGCAGTCTTCTTCTCGACGCGCTGGATGAAGCACTGGAGGAGTTACCGGAGGCTCAACGCGAGGTGTTCGTTGCCCATGAGGTGATGGGTCGGAGCTTTAAAGAGATCTCTGCGGAAACAGGATTGAGCGTCAACACGCTGCTCTCGCGCAAACGCTACGCTGTAATGCATTTACGCGAAAGTCTGCAATCGATCTACGAAAATTTTGGAAAGAAATAAGGAGTTAAATATGGGGCGCCATCCGATACTTAAGGGAATTAGAATCGCGATCTTCGTTGTCATTGCGGTCATTGTGTTTGGCTTCATCGTCAAAAGCCTATGGAATGTGCTCATTCCACCAATCTTTGGATGGCACACCATCACCTTCTGGCAGGGAATTGGACTGCTTCTTCTGAGCAAGATTCTCTTCGGCGGCTTCCATCGCCATGGTGGGGGGCGTAGCCGCTGGAGGCAACGCATGAAGGATCGTTGGGAGAACATGACCCCGGACGAGCGCGACAAGTTCCGCCAAGGAATGCGTTGTGGTCGCGCTCCCTTCACCTCGTCTGCGGAGACTCAGATATGAATGACCTCGACACAAGCCCCAGCAAAAGTGCAGAAGAGGCAGAGCCTCGCAGGGGTTATAGAGATCCCTCACCATCAATACGCTATGGCCAGTCCAACGCCGACTACAGCGAACGTCTTGTTGAGCTTGAGATGGAAAACCTGCGCTTACACCGCCTGGTTGCGGAGCTACTGATCAAAAATCAACAGCTCCGCAAGCCGGACTAGGCGCAAATACACGTTATCGATGCCAGTGCATCTTCCAGCCGAGATACTTGCTGGCTGCTTCGTAAACAGGGGCTGCGGTGGTTGAGAAGTTGGCAGCGACGTGGTGTTCAAACCCGTTTTCGCAGATATATCGCAACAGTTCCTGCATCTTCGGGATTTCAACGACGCCGGCTCCGCCAAAGGTGTGGAGTGGATCGTTTGTGAAGGCGCCCTCGCCTACGTAACCGGTGATCTGTCCGGCGAAGTCATCGGTTGAGAAGCGGGCGAAGCTCATTGCTCCGGCCTTCACCGTTCCGTCGAGAGTGCCATGCGTGTTCTCTTTGCCTACGGTTCCAGCGATGATCTGCTGAAAGTCCATCTTTACGCCCTCGTTGAAGAAGTGCTTGGGCAGATTCGAACAGTGGAAGCACACGGCCTTGTCCGGATTGTCGCCGTAGTTGTTATTCCAGTCCAGTAGTGCACTGGGTGTTTCGCTGGCCAGCGTCAGCGCATACATGCTCAGAGTGCCCAATACGTCCACCTCGCAGGCGGAAGGAATCAGGTTCTCGCTCATCATGCTCATCACGGTGCAGGGAACGATGCCGAGGAACTCTTCGATCGAGGTCCAGCACTGCACCGCGCTTACGGTAAGTTCGCTGGCGGCCATCCACTGGTCGATCACCGCGCCCAGCTTCGCCATCTTCAATAGTGCAGCGTCAGGCGTCTCGCCGACTGGGATGTACTTCCTGATTGCGGCGAGCTTCGTCTGCGCAGCATCATCGTTATCGTTCATGCGCCCGATGCGACCCATCACTTCGCTGAGGTCGAGCGTTTCGACGGTGATGCCAGAGCGTTCCAGCAATTTCTCTGAGTAGCGAACGGTGTTGAATGCCGTGGGCCGCGCTCCGATTGCGCCGAAGCGCACGTTCTTCAGACCGCGCACGATGCGGCAGACGCCAGAGAACCATTCAAGATCAGCCTTGAACTCATTTGAGTCCGGAGCTTCGGTGTGCAGCCGCGTCAGAGAGTAAGGAATGCCGTACTGTTTCAGGTTGTTGCAGATCGACATTTTGCCGCAAAAGCTGTCGCGACGAAACGCAATCGTCATCTTGCCGGCGTGGTCTGGAGTCGCTTGAATCAACACTGGTACTTGAAGGTTAGCTAGTCGCAACGCATCCGCGAGACCACGCTCTTCGCCGAAGTTCGGCAGCGTAATGATGATGCCGTCGATCTCTGCCGCGTGTTTTTTGAATAGATCCGCGCATTTCTTCGCATCCTCATAGGTCTCGACTGCTCCGTGTGCGGTCTCTTCTGGTTTAAGGACAATCGGCTTAATTCCCGCGGTCTCGAGTGCTGCGATCATCTCCAGTCGTCCGCTGGTGGCGAGGTGACTCGGAAAAAATCCACGGTTGCCTACAATCACGCCCATTGTCATTTGCTTTGCCATAATGTTCCTCTGTCCGTCTCAGCCCCGTGGGGGTCTTGGTCTTAGTAGTCCATTCACACATCGCCGCGGTTATAGCTCTCGTTCGTCGCGGCACTTCAACAATTTTTATGCCCTGCCAGGACGAAACCGGATTGAATAAAAAGCACCGAACACGGTGAGGGCCACTCCCCACCATAGCGTGGGGTGCAGCGGTTCAAGCCATGGCAATAGCACTTCGTTCGCAGGTGGATGGTTGAACTCTGCAACTCCTGTGAACACAAGCACCAGGCCATAGGCCAGCATCAAGATGCCGCAGAAGAACCAGATCGACAGCTCTGTCGATTCAATCTCGCGCTCTTTTTCATCCATAACTCTGCCACCTCTACCAAAAGATCAGGTTCAAAATAAAGAAGACGACGATGACGACGATGGCCCAGAAGATTGGCTTCTGCCAGATCGTCGTTGAACCGTCGTGAGGGATTGGTGTCACGCCGTAGACAAGCCCGGCGAGTTGCGCGGTGGGCACAGGTTTGGTCACCAGACTCACAACCACTGTGACGACGACGCAGATGATCCAGCTCCACAACGCGCGATAGAGATTCTCGGCCATCGGTTTCGCATTCGCGCTCATGGCGATGTAGCGAAGTGCTCCAGCATCCCCTTGTACCCAGATGAACATTCCAATCGACGAGACGGTACCCGCCAGCAAGCCGAGAAAACCTCCCATATGCGTTGCTCGCTTCCACAGCATGCCAAGGATCACCGTGCCGAACAGCGGAGCGATGAAGAAGCTGAACAGCGCCTGCACGTAGTCCATGATGCTGGCAGCGTTCATCACCAGGTAAGCGGTGCCGATCGACACCAACATGCCGATTACCGTCGACCAGCGTCCCATTGCGACATAGTGCTTGTCGCTGGCCTTTTTGTTGATGAACGCGCCGTACAGGTCATAGGTCCATACGGTGGAGAAGGCACTGACGTTTCCTGCCATGCCGCTCATGAATCCTGCGATCAAAGCCGTGATTCCAAGCCCAAGCAGTCCAGGGCCGCAGTAACGGATCAGCATCAACGGCAGCACTTCGTTGTAACTATGCTGTCCTGTTGTCGCAGCCACGCTTTCGGGAACCAGGTGCATGATGCTGCCATCAGCGTTTTTCAGCACCGCGAGGGCCAGCAGCCCTGGCAAAATGACAATAAAAGGCACGGCCATTTTGAACGCCGCACCGATCACTGGAGCCAACTTCGCCGAACGCAGATTATTTGCGCTCAATACCCGCTGGACTACAAGAAAGTCGGTGGTCCAATATCCAAAGCTGATCACGAAGCCAAGGCCAAAGACGATACCTGTCCAGTGCACTCCCATTGGATTGTCTTTGAAGCTACCCAGCGTGCTCCACATATGCCCGTAGTCGGTGGTCCCGACGTTCACGGCGATCTGTGCCTTCAGCTTTGTCCATCCGCCAGCTTCGATCAAGCCAAGGATCGGAATCATCGCCGCGCCAGCCCAGATCAGCACAAACTGCAACACTTCATTGATGATCGCCGACCGTAAGCCACCTAGCATCACGTATAAGGCAACCGTCGCTGCGCCAACCCAGATGCTGAAGCTGATGTTCCATCCCAGCACTGTCTTCATCACCAGCGCCATCGCGTACATGTTGACGCCGCTCATCAGGATGGTCATGACTGCGAACGATACGGCCGACACTGCTCTTGCGCCTTCGCCGAAGCGGAGCTGCAGGTATCCGGGTACCGAGTGAGTCTTCGAGATGTAGTAAAACGGCATCATTACGATGCCGAGAAACAGCATCGCCGGGATTGCCCCGATCCAGTACCAGTGCGCCGCCAGAATGCCGTACTGGTAGGCTGCGCCCGCCCATCCCATCAGCTCGAGTGAACCCAGGTTGGCGGACACAAAACTCAGTCCGGCGATCCACGCTGTCATCTCGCGGCCAGCCAGGAAGAAATCTTCGCTGGTGTTTGCCTTGCCCTTTGCGTAGAAGCCGATAAAGACAACCAAAGCGAAGTAGAGCACCAGGATGAGAATGTCGACGGGCGCCAGTCTCGTCAGCTGTCGGTTCAGTAACAAAAGTGCCGCAGTTGCCTGCATTGGTCAGATCTCCGGGTAAACGTTATCTCGCTTGAAGGAATAGCCGATGGAACGTTCACCACTCCATTAAGACTTTGTACGATTGCTGCAGAATCTTTTTGGTTCACCACACGGGGACAACCCTTTCCAAGATGGTGAGACCTAGAACTGTCGAACGTTGCAACTATACAACAATGATTTAGTGACAACACAGGGCAATCTTCTATCTTTCGGAACTGAACCTCAAGTGCTTGACTGCTTTACCAACTTCGCGCCCTGCATCCGAGCCATTTCTCTATGTTTTGCATCACTTCTCTTCAGCCGCTAAACTATCTCAAAGAGCTTACGTAGGCTCAAAGGAGATTCTATGCAATTCCGCAAGTTAGAGGCCGTTATTCTGGCATCGGCGCTTACTATTTCCATGTCAACCGCCTTCGCTGGTGCGCAGGACGTTGCGACCGACACCAAAAAGGCTGCCGACAAGACCGCTGACGGAACCAAAACCGTAGCGCATAAGACCGCCAACGGCACCAAAACGGCTGCCGATAAGACCGCAGATGGCACCAAAACTGTCGGCAAAGACATCGGTCACGGGACGAAAACCGCGGCTGACAAGACCGCGGATGGTACCAAGACAGTCGGTAAAGATATCGGTCATGGTACGAAAACCGCCGCTAAGGACACGGTCCATGGAACTGAGAAGCTCGGCGACAAGATAGCCGGCAAGCCCACACCCCAGTAACGTCGTTCCAACTGGTATTTCGATAACTCCTCAAGCTCAATCCGAGCCTTGAGGAGTTATCTGATTTAAACGTAGATCCTGAGCTGGTGTGCCAATGCTGTTGGCGCGGTGGAAGCAGTTTGTTGTGACTTCAGCCAGTTTGGCGTGTATCCCCGGCATGGTAGCTTGGCCAAATCACTGCAGCTGCCAGCGTCACGAGGGCAATCCAGTACAAATCAGCGCCGAACAAGTGCAAGATCTGCATCCACACCGGTGCCAGCAGCAGAACATCTGCCAGCCCCAATACAAATTGAAAAGCAAGAAGGCCAAGTACGAGTCCGGCAAGTCGTCCCGCATCAGCGCGCTTGGCCTGACCTACCAGCCAAAAGACGAATAGAGCTGCCACGGCTGCGCTTACCGGGTGGACACCTCTCAAGCGCAAGAGCCACGGCGAGCCTGCCGCAAAGTCTTGAGTAAATGCAGCTCGAAGAGAGGTGGCAGGAAAGAGCGTATCCCCGAGAGCCGCCAACGAACCGCTGACTCCAACTACCAGCGTGGCCGCGACTCCCAGTAACGCCCAGAGCTTCTTTGGGCCGCGAGCGGCTAGCACACGCTTGGTCTGTCCTGTCCCGAGCAGTACCGCCGTCAGCGTCAGTGCAGCCAACAACAGGAGCGTGTTACTCAGATGGATCGAAAGCACGACCACACGCCCCACGGATTGGTTGCCGGTCACGTACCCTAGCTTCACCAACAGGGCACCCAGGAACGCTTCATTCAGCAAGAGCGCCATCGACACAACTGCCAGAATTCGCGCTGCCTGTCCTTTCACTGTGCCGCGAAACGTCCATACCAGTAAGCCAATCACAAGAAACGTCGAACCACCCGTCATGCATCTATGCGTGAACTCGATGATTGTGTCGACGCGCGGGGAGAGCGGAATCACCTGGCCATTGCAGAGCGGCCAATGGTTTCCGCAACCAGCGCCTGAGCCTGTCGCTCGCACCAGCGCACCCCACAGAATGACGAGCACGTTGTATCCCACGACAACCCACGCAAAGCGTACGAGCGCGCGAGACACTTCAGGGCTCATCGTTGATTTCGTCGGCACCGTTACCGCACCAGTCGCAGCCATACCCTTATTCTACGCAAGCTCCGTAGCGCTGTTTCCCGATGGCTACGCGTCACGACGAGCGGGTCCGGACTTCTATCCGTTCGCCAACTCCTTGGCACGTTGGGTCGCCCTCTTCACCGCTTTGATCAAAGTCACCCGCAGGCCACCTTCTTCGAGCTCGAGAATTCCATCGACGGTACACCCTGCCGGCGTCGTCACCGCGTCCTTCAAGAGCGCCGGATGGTATCCCGTCTCGAGGACCATTCGAGCCGAACCGAGCGTTGTCTGTGCCGCCAGCAACGTCGCGATGTCCCGCGGAAGCCCAACGTTCACGCCAGCTTCAGCGAGCGCCTCGATGATGATGTAAAGGAACGCAGGCCCCGATCCCGACAAGCCAGTCACCGCGTCCATATGCTTCTCATCGACGACAACCGTCCTGCCCACCGTCTGAAAGATCCGTTGGGCAATAGCCATCTGTTCAGCCGAGACGAATCGACCGCTACAGAGAGCAGTGATTCCGGCAGCGAGCATCGCCGGAGTATTCGGCATTGCTCGAATCACCGCCAGCTCACAGCCAGCGCCATCTTCAATACTCCGCGTCTTCACTGAAGCAGCGAACGATAGCACCAGCTTCTTGGGCGTCAACGCGGGCTTGATCACCTCGATCAATGCCGGAACCTGAATCGGCTTTACGCCCAACAAAATCACATCGGCCTGTTGCGCGGCAGCTAGGTTATCGGTCGTGACCTCGACCCCAAACTGCGCCGAAAGAGCCTGGGCGCGTTCAGGATGATGCACGGTGGCAAAGATCTGCTCCGGAGCGAGCAGATTGTTCTTCAGAAAGGCCTGCAGCAAAATGCCGCCCATCTTGCCTGCTCCCAGCACCGCGACCCGCAACTCCGGCATCACCGGAGGCGGAACCAAAACCTCATAGCTCTCACTCATTCCCAAAGGCTATCAGACCCTACTTCTTCTGTGCCGCAATCCAGGCGTCGATCCGTCGGTCCAGCACGTCCATCGGCAGCGCACCAGAGTCCAGCACCTGATCATGAAATGCTCTGATATCGAACTTCGGTCCGAGCGCTGTCTTGGCTCGGTCTCTCAGCTCCAGAATCTTCAACTGCCCCATCTTGTATCCAAGCGCTTGTCCTGGCCACGCAATGTAGCGGTCGACCTCTGCCTGAATGTTGGTCTCATCGATGGCGGAGTGCTCATGAAAGAAGTCCACCATCTGCTGCCGCGTCCAATGCTGCGAGTGAACGCCAGTATCGACGACCAATCGTATTGCGCGCCAGATGTCCGCCTCCAGCCGACCGTAGTCGCTATAGGGATCCTTGTAGAAGCCGATGTCTTTGCCAAGTCGCTCGCTGTAGAGCCCCCAGCCCTCGGTATAGGCCGTGTAGTACGTAAATTTGCGGAACTCCGGTAGCCCTGTCAACTCCTGCGCGATTGAGATCTGCAGATGGTGCCCAGGAATTCCTTCGTGATACGACACCGCCTCGACTGGAGCCAGCGATCGTTCCGCAAAGTTATAGGTGTTCACATCCACTCGTCCCGGCCTGCTCCCATCGGGCGTGCCGGCATCGTAGAACGCCGCGGCTTGATCCTTTTCGATGTACGCCGGCATTTGCACTACTTCGAGCGGAGCCTTCGGAAGTCGCCCGAACAGCTCAGGCAGCTTCGGCTTCATGCCCGCAAGGTACGCTTTGTAGGTATCGATCAACGCATCTGCGGATGTGGGGTGTTCCTTCGGATTGGTCTTGAGCGCAGCGCTGAAGCTCTTGATGTCGGCGAAGCCCAGACTCTTCACGATCGCCAGCATCTCGGCCTCATCGCGCTTCACCTCGTCAAGCCCGATCTGATGAATCTCCGCTGCCGATTTGTTCAGCGTTGTGCTCTGCCGAATTCGAAACGCATAGTAGGCATCGCCATCCGGAATGGCCCATACGCCAGGCTCCTTGCGCGACTTCGGAATATATTCAGCCTTCAAAAATCCCGCAAACCGCTTGTATGAAGGCAGTACATCGGTCGAGATGGCCGCAAGCAACTCTGTCGAGATGCGCTTCTGTTCCTCAGCGCTCACGGTCTTGGGAAACTTCTTCAACGGAAGTGCAAACGGGCTCTCCTCCGGCTTTTGATCTGCCAGAGTCTGGGTCTGCACCAGCACCTTCTCCATCAAGTACTGAGGCGGCACGCGACCTTCGTCCGCGCCCAGCTGCATGTTGGTCATGATCTGCGAGAAGGCAGTCGGGACCTTCTTCATCCGCTTAATGTAATCGTCGTAGTCTTTGACTGAATCGAACTGCAATCTGGTCGGAAGCTGCGGAAGATCGGTGTGAAAGCCATTGAACTGGTTCACCGGCATCTCCCACTCTTTGAACTTCGCGCCTTGCTGATCGTCGATGAGCGAGCGGAGCATCAGCTCGGACGACAGCTTCTCCTGATCGGTCAAACCGGTCGTATCGATCTCGCCTAACCGCTGGATGTACTCCAACCCCTTTGCCAGCGAGGCATTGACTGCTTTGGCCGAATAGTCTGTCAGTTGATCGTTATAACGTTTGTCGCCGATCGACGAGGCAAACTCCGGCGAAAGCCTCAGGTGATCCTCCCATATCTCCGCCAACAAAGCAGACAGCGCTTTGCTTCGCGCCTCTACGGAGGGGCCCACCGGCTCGACGGCAGTCAGCTTGGGATATTTCTGCGCCACACCCGGCGCGACACCCAGACAGCAAACCAAGACCAAACCGCCCGCTCGACCTAGCAAGAACCTTGTTATTTCCATCCTTTCAGTCTATCGCGGCGGCCCGATGATTCACTGACGCAGCTTCACGCAGGCGCTGGCGCGGGGCTATTGCAGGGTGGTCGGAGCCACTGCATCCAACATCCGGTAGAGCGTCGATCGGCTGATTCCAAGCACCTCTGCGGCTCGCAGTTTGTTTCCGCGACAGTCCTTCAACACCCTCAACACATGTTGATCGACAACATCCTGAAGCCGCGCGCTCTCCCCCGCGCCTGCGGTGGTCGAGTCGGACACGTTTGCATCGGCGAGCGGCGGCAGATGATGCGGCTCAAGCACGCTACCTTCAACCTGAAGCAGGCTGTTCCGCAACACACTCTCCAACTCCCGCACGTTGCCGCGCCAGCGATACCCCAGCATGCGCTCCATCGCTTCATCCGAAATTCGGGGAGCCGTCCTGCTATAGAGCAGCGCAAACCGCTCCAGAAAGCGCTTCGACAACTCCGGAAGATCGTCCATGCGAGCCCGCAGTGGCGGTACAACGATCTCGACCGTGGCAAGTCGCTGGTAGAGATCCTGACGAAAGCGGCCGGCAGACGCCAGAATTCGCAGGTTCTCGCTTGTTGTGGCGATCATCCGCATATCCGGTCTCTGGGGCTCCAGGTGGCTCTGTGCCAGCTCATGCCGTCTTAAAATCCGCAATAGACGAAGCTGCGAATCCAACGGCATCTCACTGATTCCGTCGAGAAAAAGTGTTCCACGCTGGGACATCTTCACGAGGCGATCAAAGGTATCGCCAGAAGCTGCGCTCTTTACTTCACGTCCTGTCAAATTGGCGAGGGAATCTTCAAGCGCTGCTGCATGGCACGTCACGAATGGCCCACTGCAGCCCTGGCTCATCTCATGCAGTGCATGAGCGACAAGCTCTTTTCCTGCTCCCACCTCTCCACTCACCAATACGGTGCGAAAGTGAGGTCCGATCCGCTGCACCTGCAGCCTCAGACGCTGCATCGCCGCACTATTGCCAACTATCTCGAACTCGTTGGGACGAGAGGGTTGTACTTCGACGGGTCCAGGCGGAGGATCGGTGAAATACGAAGCATGAGTTCGGGAGATCGACATGGCTTCTCCCTACATCGGCAAATTCGGCTTCTTGTTGAGCCTCAAAGACGCAAAAAAGCCGGAGACCGATATACAGCAGTGGGTCTCCGGCTCTTTATTTTGTGTAACTAGCGAACTAGGCGGTCGTCGGGGCGCAGTAGGTGTCGAATGCGCGCGGCAGCTCCTGCGCGATCGCCGGAGCAGTCGAGGTCTCGATCGCCGAGCGCTGCATCAGGTACACCAGCTGGCCGTCGCGCAGAATCGCGATGGCTGGCGAGGTCGGCGGATGGCCACCGAAGTAGCCGCGAGCCTTCTCGGTCGCTTCGCGATCCTGTCCTGCGAATACGGTCACTGCGTGGTCGGGCTTGGCAGTGTGCTGCATCGCCAGACGAACCCCCGGACGCATCTTGCCAGCCGCGCAACCGCAGATGGAGTTCACGACCACCATCGTCGTTCCCGGCTGCGCAATGGCTGCATCCACCTCGGCCGCGCTGCGGGCTTCCGTCAAGCCAGCGCGCGTCAACTCCTCGCGCATCGGAATCACCATAATCTCTGGATACATAACACTCTCCCTTTAACCCATTTTCTCGCGGGTAAAAGCCGCGCTTATACCGATTGTACGGTCTTGCCCCCCGCTACGCCAATGGCGCCCACCAACCCCGCCCCACAGTGTTGTACTCTCAAACCCGTGCCATCTACCGCCATTCGCATTCAGGAGCATGTCCCACTCGCGCCCTATACCACCCTGCGCATCGGTGGTCCGGCTCGTTTTTTCAGCGAAATAACCGCCGAATCCGAGCTGATCGAAGCCGTGAGCTTCGCTGGCGAGCACAACCTGCCTCTCTTCGTCCTCGGCGGCGGCAGCAACCTCCTCGTCAGCGACACTGGCTTCCACGGCCTGGTCCTCCACATGGCCATCGCTTCGCCAACCCAGACAATCACCGAAGGCAATATCCTCGATGTCACGGCGGCTGCCGGCACCGACTGGAACGCCTTCGTCCTCTCCGTCTGTGAGCAGGGCATCAGCGGTGTCGAGTGCCTCGCCGGCATTCCCGGCAGCGTCGGCGGCACGCCTGTCCAGAACGTCGGGGCGTACGGTCAGGAGGTTGCCGACACCATAACGCAAGTCCGCGCCCTCGACCTCGAAGCTCTTCGCTACGTTACCCTCAGCCACGAGCAATGCCACTTCGCCTATCGCAGCAGCATCTTCAACACCACGCATCGAGGACGCTACGTCGTCACCCAGGTCACCTTTCGCTTCGACCGCACCGCAAGCCCGCGTCTCACCTATGCCGATCTCACACGGCACTTTGCCGGCCAGTCACCCACACCAATCGAGATCTACCACGCCGTCCGCGAGATCCGTCACAGCAAGGGAATGTTGATCGTCGAAGGCGAAGCAGACTGCCGCAGTGCAGGCTCCTTTTTCAAGAATCCTGTCGTTCCCGAATCGCTACTAACCAAAATAGCGACCACCCTCGAAATCCCAGCCGACAAGATTCCTCACTGGCCCGCCGGTGAATCCCTCATCAAGCTTCCCGCCGCGTGGCTACTCGAAAAGGCAGGCTTCACGAAAGGTTTTCAACTCGGCAACGCCGGTATCTCCTCTCGGCACACGCTGGCTCTCATCAACAGGGGTAATGCCAATGCCGCGGACATACAGAATCTGCGCAACACTATCCAGCAAGAAGTGAACATGCGTTTTCACATCCAGTTGGAGCAGGAGCCAGTTCACCTAGGCAGTTGATCCAGCCCTGAGCCGCTCCATCAGCCTGCGCCGCTCCTCTGCGAGCACAACCTCAACAGGCCCCTGTTCGATGACCTGTCCGTCGGCCATCCTGATAACATCCGCGCCCAACAGATAGCATTCGCCCACGTCGTGCGACACCGACAGCACTGGAACTTTCCAGCGTGCCAGCCAGCTTCGCAGTTCGAGCGCAAGATCATCTCGCAACACTTCGTCCAATCCCGCGAATGGCTCGTCCAGCAGGAGCAAAGCTTTGTCCGGACCATCGAAGGCCACAGCCGCTGCCAGCGCTCGCGCCACCGAAACTCTCTGCCGCTCACCGCCGCTGAGTTTGGTCACGGCACGTTCCGCCAAGGTCGTCAGCCGCATCAAGGCAAGGACCTCGTTCAACACTTGCTCCTCATCAGCAGGGTGTGAGCGCCAAGCCATTCCATAAAGAACATTCTCGCGTACACTCATGTTGGGAAACAGCCTCGCCACCTGGGCTGCGCTGCGCACCGGCCGCAAGTGCGCCGGCATAAAAACACTGTCAGCGGTGCTCACCAGCACCTTCTCCGTCGGTCCATAGACGACACGCGCCGACTCTGGCTTCACAAATCCTGCGATCGTCCTCAACACCGTTGTCTTGCCGCTTCCTGAAGGTCCGAACAGCACGGTCCACGGCTGCGTCAACGCAAAGTTCAACTTGAGCGAGATCGCTCCCACTCTGTGCTCGATCTGTACAGTCAGCAAATGCTCCGTCGGCCTATCGGATTTCGGAAGTCTAGCGGACAATGTCGGCCTGCCTTCCATCTGTCTTCCGCGCACTTGGCAAAAGATAGATCACCATCAGAGCGACAATCGCAAACACGACCAGCACTAATGCAGTCCGATTCGCCGCCGCGTAGTTTCCATCCTGCACCAGGTCGTAGAGCGAGATCGAAAGCGTCCGCGTCGCACCCGGAATATTTCCACCCAGCATCAGCACCACGCCGAACTCACCGACAGTATGCGTAAACGCAAGAATCGCACTCGTGAGCAGGGAAGCGCGTGCCATTGGCAACACCACCGACACGAACACCTTCGCAGGTGACGCTCCCAGTCCTGCTGCAGCCTCGATAAATCCTCGATCCACTGCTTGAAATCCAGCCACCAGCGGCTGCACCGCAAAGGGAATGCTGTACAGTATCGACCCAACAAGCAGTCCGCCAAAGCTGAATGCCAGCGGATGTCCCAGCGTGCGCACCAGCAGACGTCCTGGCGCAGTCATCGGCCCAAGCGCGATCAGAAGATAAAACCCAATCACCGTTGGCGGCAGTACAAGTGGTAGCGCCACCACCGCCTGCACCAGAGCACGCCCAGCGCCCGTGTCCTGAAGCCACCCACCACGCCAGCGGCACGGCCACCACCAGCAGAATCGCCGTTGTTCCCACAGCCAGCCGCAACGTCAACCAGAGCGCCTCAAAATCCATACAGCGCCAGTCTATGACACTCGGCCACTCGCAACATCACTTGCGGCAATCTGTTACTTCACAGCAGCCAATCCGAGTGTGCTGAGGCTCCCCTGCACCGCAGGTGACAGCAGCCATTTCAAAAAAGCATGAGCGTCCGCCTTCCGGTCAGAGTTCTTCATGATCACGGCGCACTGGTGAATCCCCGAATACTGCGACGTCGGCACCAGCACATACGTCCCAATATCCTTGAAGTGTTGCGAACTCGCCGCCGTCAACGAGATCAGCCCCAGCTGCGCATTGCCCGACTCGACAAACTGAGCCGTCTGCGCGATGTTCTCCCCAACGACAAAGTGCGGCGCTACCTCGTCATAGATATGCATCCTGCGCAACGCCTCTGCCGCAGCCCGGCCATACGGAGCATGCAGCTCATTCGCAATCGCAACTGTCTTCACCCGTGGATCGGTCAACCGCTCCAGGCTTAGCGGCAGCAGCTGCGAATCCTTCCGCGCCCACAACACCAGCGTGCCGTTCGCATACGGCGTCGGAGCCGAGCCGTCAGCCAAACCCGCCGCAACAACCTTCTCCGGATAAGTAAAATCAGCACCGAGAAAGATGTCCATCGGAGCACCATTCAAGATCTGCGTAGCCAGCGTCGACGAAGACCCGAAGCTCACCACCAGCTTCACTCCGGTCGCTTTTTCATACTCCTGAGCCAGCACAGGCATCACAGGCTGAAGATCAGCAGCAGCCGCAACCCGCAACTGCGTCTGTCCCCACGCGTCGCCTCCGCCCATCACCAAACAACACATCACAAGACACACAAAGAAGGCGCACGCACTCCGCCCTTTACGATAGGCTAGTAGAGACCATGAAAGTAGCAACACATCACCTTAGATGCACCGAATGCGCAACCGTTATCGGAAATGACGCAGTCAGCAGCAACTTCCGCTGCCCGCTGTGCAATGGCCTCTACGAGGTCCTCTACTCATGGTCTGACGGAGCCACCAGCCCCGAGAGCCGCCTTCCCAACCCCAGCGCTCTTCGCTGGCTCTGGCAGGAGCGCCGGTCTTCTACGATGGCAGTCGATCAATCGGGCGTATGGCGCTTCCGCGATCTGCTCCCCATCGTCGACGACCTCGAAAAAGTCGTCACACTCCGCGAAGGCAACACTCCGCTGTACGATCTTCCCCGCTGCGCCAAAGCAGCAGGCATCGACTGGCTGCTCGCCAAGCATCAGGGCATGAACCCCACCGGCTCCTTCAAGGACACCGGCATGACCGCCGCCCTCTCCGTCGCCGCACAGCGCGGGTTCGAGTGGGTCGCCTGCGCCTCCACTGGCAACACCTCCGCCGCCATGGCTGCTTACGCCGCCCGCGCTGGCCTCCGCAGCATCGTCTTCATCCCGGAAGGCAAGATTGCCTGGGGTAAGCTCTCGCAGTCGATGGACTACGGCGCCCTCACCATCCAGCTCAAGACCGACTTCGACGGCTGCGTAAAGATTCTCGGCGAACTGGTCCAGAAGTTTCCCATCTATCTCCTGAACTCCGTCAATCCCTACCGCCTCGAAGGCCAGAAGACCCCGGCCTTCGAGATGGTCGAGCAGATGGACTGGCAGGTCCCCGAACACATCGTGGTCCCGGGCGGCAACCTCGCCAACTCCGCCGCCCTCGCCAAAGGCTTCTCCGAGATGTTCCAGCTCGGGCTGATCCCCCGCAGACCCAAGATCAGCATCATTCAGGCCGAGGGAGCCAACCCCCTCTACCGCTGGTTCATCGACTCAAACAGGGAGATGAAGCCCGTCACGGCCGACACCCGCGCCACCGCCATCCGCATCGGAAACCCAGCCTCCTGGCGCAAAGCCGCCGCAGCCATCGACGAACTTGGCGGCTGGTGCGAGCAGGCCTCCGAGCAGGAGATTGCCCTGGCCAAGGCTGAGATCGGCGCAGAGGGAATCGGCTGCGAACCTGCCTCGGCGGTCACTCTTGCCGGTTTAAAAAAGCTGGTCGCTCTAGGAAAGATCACTCCCGAGGAGCGCGTCGTCCTCATCCTCACCGGCCACACCCTCAAAGACTCCGCCTACACCATCGACTATCACCGCGAGAAACTCTTTACCGAAGCGGAAAACGCTCAGCTTACGCCGTCGGAGCAATCTCAGCACGCCGCTCTTCGCAAGCCCCCTATCGTTCTTGAAGCCGACCCAAGCCTGGTTCTCCGCACCCTTGAATCGCACATGAACCAGCCGCAGCCAGCATGACCGTACCGATCTCCAGTCCTGCGAAACCGCTCCATCTTCGCCTCCCCGCGACCTCAGCCAACCTCGGCCCCGGCTTCGACGCGCTGGGTCTGGCCATGGCTCTCTATCTCACCATCGACGCCAGCGAAGCGGAGAGCTTCTATATCGAAGCCACCGGCCGAAACGCCGATCTATGTGCTCGCATCGAAAACAATCTCATCCTCACCACCTACATCGACGTTCTCGCAAACGCAGGCGTCTTCGCCCAAAGGCTGCATCTCAGGCTGCACAACGAGATACCCCTTGGGATGGGCTGCGGGTCCAGTGCATCTGCGCTCCTGGCAGGAGTCCTTCTGGCGAACCACTTCGGCGGCTTGAATTGGACCGACCAACAGATCCTCGAAGAAGCCTGTACCCGCGAAGGCCATCCTGACAACGTCGCGGCGTGCTTTTTGGGTGGAATGACTGTATCGGCAGTCAAGCAAGATGCAGTCGTAACAGCGACTTGCGGTCAAAACTTACCTTGGGGCCTCACGCTGGCGCTACCCTCCACAAGCCTCGACACCCCTAAAGCACGAGCCCTGCTTCCCGCAACCTACTCCAGGGAAGATACGGTCGCAAACATTCAATCCACGGCACTTCTGGTAGCTGCCTTCGCTCAGGGCCGTGGCGATCTCCTCCGCGCAGCGATGCAGGACCGCCTTCACCAGCCCTACCGCATGGAAGCCTGCCCGCTTCTCCCCCAGCTTCTGACGCTCACCGAAAATCCCGCGATCCTCGGTGTAGCTCTCAGCGGAGCAGGTCCCTCCGTTCTGCTCATCACCGGCGTCGAAACGGCTCCAGCGCCCTCCCGGCTATCATCCGTCAAGCCGCAGAAGATCAATCACTTGAAATCATCCAGACTCGCATCGCTTCGGGCGCAATTCGAGCCTAAAAGTCGCCACCTGCAACACTCAAAAGGGCTTAGCACGGAAGTTACAATCAGTAACGTGTATATACATTACCTAAGATTTCTTTACGAATTGCAAAAACCCTCGTACTTTAGCCGTGTGGGCAGTTCTGGGGAGGGCTGCTACGCCGCCCGTTGACCTCTTCATCAGAGGTCCGGGCGTTTGCCTTTAAGGCTACAACCTTGGTCTGAAACTCCTGGTTCAAAATTGCATCTATTATGGAGAAGACTGCGCTGCACCGGATGGGTGTAACAAGTGCAGAGCAATCTGGAGGAAGCTAAATGGCAGGACAGTACGTCACCGAAGTAAACGATGCAAATTTTGAGAAGGATGTTCTCCAGTCGGCAGAGCCCGTTCTGGTAGATTTTTGGGCCGCATGGTGTGGTCCTTGTCGCGCTCTTGCCCCGGTCGTCGATGAAGTGGCCAACCACTATCATGGCAAGCTCAAGGTCATGAAGATGGACGTGGACTCCAATACGGCTACTCCGATGCGTTATGGCATCCGCGGCATTCCCGCCCTGCTCATCTTCAAGGATGGCAAGGTTGCGGAGCAGATCGTCGGGTTTGTCCCCAAGGACACCATCGACAAGTCTGTGAATAAAGTTTTGGCGTAAGCGCCAGTTATACGGATTCAGGGATACATCGAGCGGCCCGGACAGAGTTCATCTCACCGGGCCGTTTCGTCTGCTTACCAGACAGCGGACGCCGCAATCAGCCCTCAAAACTCCCTGAGATCAGCCCTGATAAACTCAAGCCTTAATGCTTGAATGGATGCTCTTCCGCGTGATCATGGTGGCCTTTTTCATTCTGGCCAGCAGCTTCTTCGTGGCTGCCGAGTTTGCCCTGGTCAGCGTCCGCGAGACCCGCATCCAGCAGCTCATCGCTCTCGGTCGTCCCGGCGCCCGTACCGCCCTCAAGCTAAAACACTCCATCGACGAGTTTCTTCCAGCCGTCCAACTCGGTGTCACTGTCGCTGGCCTCGCCCTCGGTTGGATCGGCGAGCCAGCCGTCGTTGATATCATCCTCACCCTTGGCTCGAACTGGTTGCACCGCCTCCCGCCTCACTCGCTGCTCTACGCCCACACCCTCGCAGTCATCATCTCCTTCTCGCTGATCACGTACTTCGAAGTTCTTCTCGGCGAACTCGTCCCGAAGTCCCTCGCCCTTCAACGAGCCGAACGCATCGCCCTGGCCGTCGCGGGCCCGATGGACGTCTTCATCCGCATCACCCGCCCCATCGTGCGTCTGATGAACACCTCTGCGGCCATCGTCCTAAAACTCTTCCGCGCCCCTCTGCGCGGCGAAGGCGCCGTCCACTCTCCCGAAGAACTGAAACTCATCGCCACAGCCACCCGCCGCATGGGTCTTCTACCGATCTTTCAGGAAGAGATCATCCACCGCGCCATTGAGCTTAACCATGTAACGGTCCGCGAGATCATGACTCCCCGCGGCAATATCTTTTCTCTCCCCGCGGATATGCCTCTCCAACTGGCATCCGCCCGCATCATCGACGAGCAACACTCCCGCGTCCCCGTCTACGACCCCGCCGCCGGCCCTGAATCGGGTAAAGACCACATCATCGGCATCGTCTACTCCAAAGACATCTCGCGCCTCATGCACTTCCGCACCGTTGCGCTGTCCCTCGGCGGTAAAGGCGAGTCCGGCCTCACTCTCCGTCAGGTCATGCGCGAGCTCACCGTCGTCCCCGAGACCAAGCTCGCCATCGAGCTCCTTCAGGAGTTCCAGGAACGTCGCCGCCACATCGCCATCGTCGTCGACGAGTTCGGCAGCACCGTCGGCCTCGTCACGGCTGAAGACGTCCTTGAGCAGATCGTCGGCGAGCTCGAAGACGAGTTCGATGTCAGCAAATCGCCCCTCCTCAGCACCACCGGAGCCATGTCGCTTGACGGCAGCACCACCCTCCGCGACCTCGGCAACCAGCTCCACTGGACCTTCCCCCGCGAAGCCGGCGTCGAAACCCTCGCTGGATTTCTCCTCGCCAATCTGGGCCACATCCCCACCATCGGCGAGAGCATCGAGCACGAAGGCCGCCGCTACGAGGTAGCCGAGATGTCCGGTCATCGCATCAGCCGCGTCATCGTTGAAGATATTGCCGCCCCGCAAACCGAACCTGCCGACGAAGTCGACAGCAGGGAAGCGATCCAATGAAAACTTCGCAGCCAGCCGGAAAAAGGGTGTCACTCTGAGCGAAGTGAAGAGCCCCGGCATCTCGCCCGAAGCGTCGCCACACGAAGCGCCAGCGCAAACAAGCTCGCGTCCGGCCACGTCTGGACTCTGGCGCCCCTTACGGCGCATTCTCATCACCCTCCCCGTCCTCTGGGTTGTCGTCTCCGTCGTTTTTCTCCTCATCCATCTCGTACCCGGCGATCCCATCGTCCAGATGCTCGGCGAAGGCGCCACCGCCTCCGACATCTCCGCTCTCCGCCACTCCTACGGCCTCGACGCGCCGCTCAGCCAGCAGTACAGCCACTACTGGCACGGAATCCTCCACGCCGATCTTGGCCAATCGCTACGCCTCCACGACTCGGTCACCCACCTCGTCCTCCAACGCTACCCCTACACGCTTGCGCTCACTCTTGCGGCCCTCCTCATCGGTATCGTGACATCCATCCCCGCAGGTATCTGGTCGGCTCTCCATCGCAATCGCTGGCAGGACCGCACGCTGGGTGTCGTCTCCCTCGTCGGCCTATCCTTCCCCAACTTCGCCCTTGGACCCATCCTGATCCTCTTCTTTTCCATCCAGTTGGGCTGGCTACCGGTCTCCGGAGCAGGGAACGGCGACCCCACCAGCTTTCTCCTTCACCTCATCCTCCCAGCCGTTACGCTGGGCCTCAGTCTCGCCGCCATCCTCACTCGCATGGTCCGCACCGCGATGCTCGAGGAGCTAAACCAGGACTACATCCGCACCGCCCGAGCCAAAGGCCTCACCGAAAACGCTGTAGTCTACCGCCATG
The DNA here is from genome assembly GCA_963708755.1 of uncultured Acidobacteriaceae bacterium. GTDB lineage: Bacteria > Acidobacteriota > Terriglobia > Terriglobales > Acidobacteriaceae > Edaphobacter. The sequence goes on along the minus strand of CAVPTN010000008.1, from coordinate 22,249 downwards.
CCCTTCGGAACGCCCTCATCCCGGTCCTCACCGTCGTCGGCCTGCAGTTCGGCAGCCTGCTCGCCGGAGCCATCGTCACCGAAACTATCTTCAGCTGGCCCGGCATCGGCCGTCTCACCTTGTCCGCCATCTCTAACCGTGACTATGCTTTAGTTCAAGGCTGTATCTTGGCTGTAGGGCTAACTTATGTGGGAGTGAATCTCCTCACCGACATCGCCTACACTGTAGCCAATCCGCGCATGCGCGGCGAATCACGGTAACCAAGAAGGACGCATGAGACCCTACCCCGTGTCGTTTTGCACAACGATTGCCCTGCTGACCATCGCCGCCACCGCTGTCGCCTCCGCACAGGTCAAAACTGAGCCGGTCCCTCCCTTGCTCCGCTCAAAACCCCCGGTAATCGAGCCCACCATGCCCCCGGCTCATCCCTTCCATGACACTCGATACGGCGTCTCCTTCACCATCCCCGCCGCCTGGGACGTCACCCGCAAAGATGCCGAGGTCAGTACCTTCAACCTCGATGCCCGCACCATCGCCCGCACCACCCAGCTACGCGCCGTAGCCAGCATCGACTTCAACCCCCACCCCAACTCCACCTTCAGCGGCGCGCTCTTCTACTTCAGCGTCACGCCTCACCTCACGCCAGCCGAGTGCAGCGCTCAGGCCACTGCTCAAGCCCCACGCTCCGCATCGACAGCCGAGATCGGCGGCCTCCCCTTCACTCACGGCTACGACGAACACGGCGGCATCTGCACCGAATCCCGCGACGAGATCTACACCACACCGCGCAACAACGCCTGCTACCGCTTCGACGCCGTCATCAACACCTTCTGCGGAGGCGACGTCAGCGGAGTACAAGACATAACCCCCCACGAACTCGACGCCGTCCGCCACCGCATGCAGAAGATTCTCGACTCCGTCCACTTCGACACCAACTAGAAGCCACCGCCGCCCGCTTACGCTCCACCTCGAAACCCTCATCGCGGGAACGACACAACCAACGAGGAGAAGCTATCGCCGACTTCGTAAACAGATCTGAAGAGAAGTTCTTCGCCAGTCGTATTCGAACCATAGTGGCCTTGGGAGTCGTTGTGGCGGCCTACTTCCTGCAAGATTCGATGTTGACGACCTTCTACCACTCGGCACGAACCTGGCTTGGTATCTTGCCCGCTGTAACGCCGAATACTCTCGTCTGCGCGTCCTATAACTTACTTGTCTTGATCAGACTGATCTGGTGGATCGCCGTCACCGCTCTGGTCGCGGTCATTGATCGGCCCGGCATTGCAGCAGTACTCCTTTGCAACAAACGACAGTCCATCAACTTTCTCAAGGGCCTCGCCATCGGGCTCGTTGTAATGGCAGCAACGGTTCTCACGATTGTGGCGGTCGGTGCCGCTCAACTACACTCTGCTACCGGATCAGTCCCTGTTCACTTCGCCTATGGAGTAGCGTGGTTGGTGGGAGAGATCATCGGTGCAGCAGGGGAAGAACTCTTGTTTCGCGGCCTCATTCTGGTTCTTACAGCCAGACTCGTCGGAGTCCGAACCGCAATGCTCGTCTCCGCTCTCGCGTTCTCTCTCGTTCACGGAGCCAATCCCGGAGCGAGTTACATTTGGATGATTCGCTTGGCCGCAGCCGGTCTGCTCTTAGCCTACTCCGTGATTCGGAGCGGCTCCCTCTGGTGGGCAATTGGATATCACGCAGGGTGGAACTTCTCAAGCGCTCCTCTCTTTGGCGCAGCGGGTAGTGGATACATCGACCAGGGTCATCTCTTCACTTTTCTGCCTACCGGATCAGATGTGATCACTGGTGGCGCGGTGGGGCCGGAAGGAAGCGCGTTTGCTTTTATAGCAGTCGTTATCGCGACTGGTCTCCTTCTCTTGACAATTCGGTCAAACGAATTCAGCTCGCTGAAAGTTCCAGCACGCTAGCCTCTACACCATCCTCCACCGTCACAAACCCTACCGTTACCGGCAGCGAAAATCTGCGCGGCCCCGCACTCCCCGGATTGAAATAAACCACTCCATCTTTCACATCAACCTTCGCCTTATGCGAGTGCCCGCTCACCACCATCGCCACACCCGCCGCCTTAGGATTGATATCCAGATCATGCACCGAGTGCACCAGATAAAACAGTTGCCCGCCTAACTCCACCACATCAGTAGCAGGCAACTCCGCACAAGCGCCATACACATCGACATTCCCGCGAATCGCCGTCACCGGAGCGATCTCACGCAACGCGTCGAGAATCCTCACATCCCCCACATCGCCCGCATGCAGAATATGCTCCACACCACGCAGCGCTGCCAAAGCCTCAGGCCGCAGCAAACCATGCGTATCCGAGATCACCCCAATCAACATAGCTCGTCTAAGCCAGCTTCAAACTCTGCAGCGAAGCATACGCCTTGCTCAACTTTGGATCGTGGCTTCTATCCGGATCGATCCGCAACTCCAGCGTCGTAATCCCACTCAGGTTCAACGGATAGTCTTCGATCTCCTCCGTCGAACCCTGCGGACTAAACGTCCACTGCTGCCGCATCACTTCCTTCAGTTCCGCACCCGCGCCTGCATACACCGCAAACTCCTGCGATCGCTCCGAAGTGCCTGTCGACAAAATGTAGTTGCAGCCGCTTGATCGTTTGCGGCTCATCGAAGTGCAACCGAATCAACTGAGGTCCCGTTCCCGCAGCTCTCCATCCTGTCGTTGCATGCTTGCCCAGCGCGTGCTCAATCGGAAACTGCTCATCCTCGGAGCTGATCTCCACCCGCGCAATCCGCTCCAAATCACGCCATAGATCGCTGATTGGAGTTACCGCCGCAGCCGAAGGTGAAACGATACTCTTGCGCATTGAAGTTGCCTCTCAGTTCCAAAGCCAAGCATATCCGATAACCCCTCGACCCGCTTAGAGTCAGGCTCACAGCCCCGCTCCAAGCCTCGTCCGCGGATCAAGATAATCCCGCAGCGCATCCCCGATAAAGTTGAACGACAGCACGCAAAGCATCACCGCCACAGCCGGAAAGAACACCAGATGCGGCGAATCAAAAAGATGTGACCGCGCATCATTCAGCATCGATCCCCAGCTGGCCGTAGGCGGCGGAACGCCCAGCCCGAGAAAGCTCAACGTAGCCTCGGCCAACACCGCTCCTGCCATGCCGATTGCAGCCTGCACAATCAGCGGCTGCAGAATATTCGGCAGCACATGCCGCATCATCACGCGCAAATCGCTCGCACCAAGCGCACGCGCCGCCTCCACAAACTCTCGCTCCTTCACCGCCATCACCTGCGCCCGCACCAGCCGCGCATACCCCACCCAGCCCGAGATCGCCAGCGCCAGAATCACATTCCCCAAACCCGGTCCCATGAACGCGACAAACGCAATCGCCAGCAAAATCCCCGGCAGCGCCAGAAACGCATTCATCACGTAAATATTCACCACCGTGTCGGTCCAGCCACCATAAAATCCTGCGAGCCCACCAGCAACCAGCCCCACAGCCAGCGATAAGCCCACCACACTCACGGCCACAATCAGCGAGATCCTCGCTCCAAACAGCGTCCGCGAAAGAATGTCCCGCCCCAACTCATCGGTCCCAAACCAATGTGCCGTCGAAGGCCCCATCAGCCTGCCCGTCAAATCCAACTGCGCCGGATCCTGCGGAGCCAGCCACGGTGCAAACACCGCACACAGCGCAAAGACGACCAGCAGCAAGATCCCCACCGCCGCCAGCGGCTGTCTTCTCACCGCTCCCGCAACGGACCGTCCAGGGGCAACCTCAGTGTTTGCAACAGAACTCACACCTGAATCCTACATCTACGCTGGGACTTGAAGACCCATCTCGAATAAGACCTGCATCTGCAACAGATACCTCTGAGGCTCCCGATTCCACTCCCGTCATGACCCTAACGGGGCTTTGAAGCTAAGTGGCCAAGCATATAGGGTTGAAGGATGAAGGATCTTCGCCGCCTCGCCGTTGCCCTCCCCGCCACCATCTTCCTCCTCTGCCTTGTGGCGACCTGGTGGACCCGCGGTGCCATGACGCACATGCCCTTCCTGCACTCCAGAGGCAACCTCTCCGGAGCCAATAGCCTCGTCGACCAGAGCCCCTGGCAGACCATCGAGTCTCTCGCACCCCTCGCCGTCTCCGCCGAAGAGCAATCCTTCGCGCATGAGGCCGAACGTCTCGCCGACCACGAGATAGACCAGTCCTTCGCCTTCGCTCTCAGGCAGGCCGCCTTACAGACCCGCACCCTCACCGGCGACTCTCTCGTTCTCCAGCAAAAAGTTGCCCAACTCCAGGCTCTCGTCAAAGAAGATCAAGCCAAGGTGGATGCCCTCACCGCATCTCTGAAGCAACCGAACGGCACCATCGCTGCCTCCGACGATCTCGATGTCGCCAAGGCCCAGCTTCAGCTCGACAGCGACGAACTCGCCGACGCTACCGAGCAGTTCTCCCGCGCCAGCGGCGATAAGCGTGGCCAGATCCAGCAGGAGCTCAACGCCCGCCAGGCAGCCATGAAGAAGTACGAGGCCTCGCAGGACAACAGCGGCGGCCAGATCGCCGTCCTTTCCGCTCGCCGCTACGGAACCTTCTACGGCCGCGCCTCCTCCTGGCTCGATCAGCGTAGCCGGATGGCCCTTATCAGCCAGGCCAAAGCACAAACCGACTCCGACATCGCAACCCTCGCCGCAAAGCACGCCGACTTCGAAAGGAGAGCCGCCGCGGCAACAGCCTCGGTCGGGTCCAACGCCTCCGCCGACACCGCCCAGAGCCGCGTCGCACGTATGGCTCAGGCTCACTCCCTCTCGCAGATGCACAGCATCGTCGAAGACCAGCTTCAGACCCAGCAACAACTCTCCGCCGTCTACGCAAAATGGCTCGCACAGGTCCAGCTCCAACACAGCATCGTCACTCACCTCGCGCTGCAATCGCTCTCGACCATCTGCTTCCTGATTCTCCTCGGCGTTCTTCTCGCGACCGCCGCGCGCATGCTCCTCGCGCGCTCCACCATGGATCGCCGTCGTCTCCATACCCTCCGAACCATCGCGATCCTCGCCATTCAATTTGTCACGCTGCTTCTGATCCTTCTCGTCGTCTTTGGCGCGCCCAGCCAGGTTCCAACCATCCTTGGTCTAGCCACCGCGGGCCTCACAGTTGTCTTCCAGGACTTCATCCTTGCCTTCTTCGGCTGGTTTATTCTCATGGGCAAAAACGGCATCCGCGTTGGCGACTGGGTCGAGATCAACGGCGTCGGCGGCGAGGTCGTCGAGATCGGTCTCTTCCGCACCTCGTTGCTCGAAACCGGCAACTGGACCGCAAAGGGCCATCCCACCGGCCGTCGCGTCACCTTCATCAACAACTTCGCCGTCACCGGCCAATACTTCAACTTCTCCACCGCCGGTCAGTGGATGTGGGACGAGATCAGCGTCAACATCCCCGCCAATGCCGACAGCTACAGAATCATCGAAGCCATCCACAAAGTAGTCCTCGACCAGACAGAAAAAGACGCCAACCTCGCCAAACAAGAGTGGCAGACCACCGGCCAGAATGGCCTCAACCAATTCAAGGCCACACCGTCGGTTGACATGCGTCCTGCCGCCTCCGGCATCGACATCGTCGTCCGCTACGTTATCCGCGCCGGCGACCGCTTCGAAACCCGCAACCACCTCTACCAGTCCGTCATCGACCTGCTCCACAAGCCAGACCCCGACACATCCGAGCAGCAACAGGCAAATCTCCACGAGACGGTGAGCAGCCGGTAATCCCGGCCAGGCAGCCGAGCTGTTGCGATATATGTAACTAACGGAGTTGCAAGAACAGTCATGCACTTATAGACGATTGCCGCAACCATCGACTCAGCCCATTCCTGCAGTATTGAGCCGTCCCCTAGTAGTTCTAGGAGTTTCGTGCTCTTCGATGCCAAGGTATCCTTGCGCTCGTAGGAAGCCAGAAGGCAGGTTTGATGAATATCGCGTCAGCCATTCTTAGCTACGCCATAGGAGAACATGCTCCCTGGAGCGTCGACTGGGTGTGGGGCTGCCCACTGATCGTTGTGACGGTAATCTTCCATGTCATGGGCCTTGGGTTCATATTCAGAAAGCCATCCAGTTTCACGCCGATATGAGGGAACCTCGCCGGGCAACGGCTGAAGCCGCACTGGTGATAGGTGCGGTTACTCTCCTGGCAACCGCCTTGCACGGGATCGAAGCAGGCATTTGGGCCGTCGCCTACTGTATCAACGGCGCTCTCCCCGACTTCAAGGACGCGATGCTCTATTCGCTCGGCGCGTTGACAACCTACGGACATCGGAATCTATATCTCGGGGATCACTGGCGACTGATGGGTCCGATTGAAGCGCTCGATGGATGGCTGCTCTTCGGGCTGTCCACAGCCTTTCTTTTCTGGCTTATTCAGGAAGTCTCTCCACATAATCGAAATCGCCGCTAGAACCGCCTGCTGACAGCCGCTTCTCTTTGAAGCTATGATCTGGTGGCTTGCCGAAGTGCATCCTGCAGTCATATGGCAATCGCTGACTCCATGTCCCAAAGGGTGCATTTCCGCGAAACCCCCTGCCAGCTATACTTAAAACAGGCAGGCTAAACTCGCCATTCGCTGAGCTGGATAACTCCAATCAGTGCAATAAATTACATAGTCAGAGACACAAAGGAGCCCTCCCTCGAATGAAGCTCAAAGGACAAAAAGCAGTCGTCTGTGGTGCCGGCGGATTCATCGGCGGCCATCTCGTACAGAGTCTGCTTAGCAATGGCGTCGAGGTCATACGCGCCGTCGACGTCAAACCCATCGACGAGTGGTATCAAGTCTCCAAAGACGTCGAAAGCCTCCAGCTTGACCTGAAGGACAAAGACAGCTGCCTCAAGACGGCCGCTGGCGCCAACGTCATCTTCCAGCTCGCCGCCGACATGGGCGGCATGGGCTTCATCGAAAACAACAAAGCCCTCTGCATGCTGAGCGTCCTCACCAACACCCACATGCTCATGGCCGCACGCGACAAGGGCGTCGAGCGCTTCTTCTACTCCTCCTCCGCCTGCGTCTACAACGCCGAAAAGCAGACCAACCCCGACGTCGTCGCACTGAAAGAAGAAGACGCCTACCCCGCGCTTCCCGAAGACGGCTACGGCTGGGAGAAGCTCTTCACCGAGCGCATGTGCCGCCACTTCGAAGAGGACTACGGTCTGCAATCCCGCGTCGCCCGCTACCACAACGTCTACGGCCCCCTCGGCACCTGGACGGGCGGCCGCGAAAAGGCTCCCGCAGCCGTCTGCCGCAAGGTCATCGAGGCCAAGCACTCCGGCAAGCACGAGATCGAGATCTGGGGCGACGGCAAACAGACCCGCTCCTTCATGTACATCGACGACTGCACCAAGGGCACGCAGATGATCGCAGAGAGCGACATCCACGAGCCGCTCAACCTCGGCTCCGACGAGCTCGTCACCATCAACCAGCTCGTCGACATCGCCGAAGAGATCGCCGGCGTCAAGCTCAAGCGCAACTACAACCTCGACGCGCCCAAGGGCGTCAACGGCCGCAACAGCGACAACACGCTCATCCAGCAGAAGCTCGACTGGGCACCCTCGATCAAGCTTCGCGAAGGCCTCGCAAAAACCTACGCATGGATTGAAGAAGAGATGCTGGCCGCCAAACCCCTGGCAGCCGCCACGCGCTGATCAGTCGCCGCATCAGGCAACACTCCATATGTCTCGCAGACACTCTCTGCGAGACATATGTTTAATGCGCGACGAAAAGTCCGTCCCATGTGAAGACCGAATTGACGCCGGAGTCGGAGGTGGTCAAGGTTATGGTGAAGAACGACGGGCAGATAATGATCCTGTCTATGAGCAGAATGCAGACGGATGGCCTCGCATTCTTTCGCGACTGAAGTTTTGTCGCCGATGTCACAGGGCTTTTTATAAAAAGTGACAGACCGCCTGACGACGGTCTGTGCAGGATGACAGATTACACAACGCACTAGATTGTCATATTTTCTTGAATTGCTTTTGCGGCCTTGCGGATCACCTCGATGACTACATCCGGTTTGGAGAGCATGGGGACGTGGCTGCTCTCTACCTCGACCACAGTTGCGCCCATACGCTTCGACACCCACCGCTGGAGGTCGGGATGTACAGTATGGTCTTTCGTCGCCAGAATGTACCAGCTCGGCTTCGACTTCCACGAAGTACTGGTGATCTTCTGTTGCTGGAACAGATCTGCGGCGCATGGATAGTGGGTGGCCCAGACGAGCTTCTGTTCCTCGTCGGAAAGGTCTCCCGCAAAAAACTCAGTTGCGTTCGGAAGCATCCATGCACGGCCGTCCGCCAGCTCTACGCGCGTGAAGATATCCGAAGGATATTTATCGAGCTGTTCCTGTACGGTCTCACCGACATCCGGGGCAACTGCAGCGATGTAGACGAGTCCGGCCACGCGAGCATCGGTGCCTGAGGCCGTAATGGTAGCGCCGCCGTAGGAATGTCCGACGAGGATGACGGGACTGCCAACGCGGTTGAGCGTTCGCTTCACTGCAGCCACGTCCTCTTCGAATGAGGCCAAGCCATATTGAACTGCGATTACTTCGTGACCGTCCGCCTGCAATGCGGGGATCACCTTGCTAAAACACGACCCATCAGCAAAAATGCCATGGCAGAAAACAATGGTTGGTTTACGGTGTGATGACATGTTGACTCTCCTGCAATTTGGATTTCGGACAACACGAGCGTTATCCGTTGGCTATAGGTTCCTCCGTATGATGTGCTTGCACAAATACTTTGATTGGTTGAGGTATGCTTACAAAGCATAAGAGGAGGTTCGGATGGAGCTTCGTCATCTCCGGTATTTCATTGCGGTCGCCGAAGAAGGGAGTCTTTTGCATGCCGCTGAGCGGCGGCTCCATACTTCACAGCCATCGCTGAGCCGACAAATCCGCGATCTCGAGTTGGAACTAGGGGTAAAGCTGTTGGAGCGAAAAGCGCGAGGCATTGAACTCACTGCAGCCGGACGGGTGTTCCTCGATCACGCACGGCTGGCCTTGATGCAGATAGAAGTAGGCAGCGAAGCTGCACGAAATACCGAGCGACCTCACAAGCTGGGTTTTGGGCTGGGTTTCTTGCCCGGACAGGAAGTTATCTGGTTGTCAGAGGCACTCCGAATCGTGCGCGAGGAGGCGTCTGATCTCGACGTTACGATCATGACGAAATCCTCACCTGAACTTGCCAATGCATTGATGCAGGGCGAAATCGATGTGGCCTTGATGAGGCGCGAGACGCGGACTGCCGGTCTGGATTTTAGATTTCTCGTCAAGGAGCCTCTGATCGCGATTCTGCCTTCTCGCCACCGCCTGGCCCGGCATAAGACAGTACGGCCGGAGGACATCTGTCGCGAGGACTTTATCAGCACAGCAGGCGCCGCACCTGTACTAAGAAAGGTCATCGAGGAATACACCGCGAAGATAGGTATCAAACTGAAACAGACCTACAACGCTGAAACTCTATCGGCAGGAATGTCGCTGGTGGCGTCCACGGGCGGCTTCAGTTTAGTGCCAATCTACGTGCAAAATTCGCTGCTCCCTTCCGTAGTCGCCCGGCCTTTGCACGGTGACATTCCGACCATCGATCTTGTGATGGGATATAACAAGTCGAATACCTCTCCGATGCTCAAGAAATTTTTGCTTCGTGCGGATGAGTTGGCCTCATACGGACCTCGAGTACAAAGAAACTCCTTCAGCAAGACGGGTAAACCTCAATCGAAGGCCGTAAGACTGGTGCGTTAATTTGAGATTAGCGATGAAGGGATCATAGGACTTCCCTGGAGAGTCGCAGCACCTGCTCTTCGTTGAGTGCTCGAATGGTGTGGACGTGAAAAAAGCCACTCGAACGCGCCTCTTTTGAGACGGCAACGAAGTTGCTCTGCCTTACTCCTCATAGATCGCTGCAGGTAGTAATAAGGTGACATCGAAAGAATTGCCGACTATTCAGCCTTCGCGTGTCGACTAAGATAAGAGACGAATAGACCTCTTCATGCCGATAACTCCCCCCACTCTCCACCGCATCCTCGGCATCGACTTCTTCGACGGCTCCGCAAAGGAAGCCATCGATATCATGCGAACCAACGGTGGCCTTCTCGTTGTCCCTGCTGCGCCAGCGCTCAAAGATCTCGACCGGAATCGCGACTACCGCGAGTCCCTCCTCAACGCGGATCTCGCCATCACAGACTCCGCCTTCATGGTTCTCATCTGGAACCGACTGCAATCCACCCAGATCAAACGTCTCTCCGGCCTCGAATATCTGCGCGAACTCCTCCTCGAAAGTGACATCCGTCAACCCGGCAACACGTTCTGGATCATGGCCAGCCCCACCAGTGCCAAACGCAATCTGGATTGGCTTGCAGAACAGGGAATCACCATCCCCGAAGACCACATCTACATGGCGCCCATGTACGGCAACGCCCCCATCGTCGACCCCGCACTGATCGACCTCCTCAATCGCCTGCGCCCCCAACACGTCATCGTCACCATCGGCGGAGGAACTCAGGAGCGGCTCGGCCTCTACCTCAAGCGCAACCTCTCCTATCGCCCCGCCATCCACTGCATCGGCGCTGCCATTGCCTTCCTCAGCGGCGATCAGGTCCACATCCCTGTGTGGGCCGACAAGTACTACCTCGGCTGGCTCCTGCGCTCCCTCGCCGAACCCAAACGCTACATTCCCCGATACTGGGACGCCCGCAAACTCCTGGCCCTCATGCTCCGTCACCGCAGCAGCCTGCCCGACCTCAAGACATAGTCGGCCGACAGCCAGACACACTGTCCCAAAATGATCCATTCGCTTCGGGTGATCCGAAAAATAAACTTGTAAAACGTGGCGTATTTTTCAACGCTCAAAAAGTGTGCTGCAAGGCACCACGTTTACCATGCAAACCACCACAAACTCACCACGATTTCACCATCAAAAAACACCACAAAAAGCCAAAACCCCCAGCAAAAACGAGGTTTTTCCACGCCAAATTTTTTCTGACAGAAATCTAATCTTCGGGCATCGCCCTCTTAAGTTTTCACCGTCACGGTCGATAGGTTAATAAGAGAAACCTAATGTTCACCCGAAAGTTGTATTACCTTCCCCGACACCCCGAACCTAGAATCACCTTCATGCCGGCCTCCCACACCCCGCGCGTCAAGTCATTGATTCAATTGTTGAAATCGCCCGTTGTGGCACTCGCTACTCTACTGTTTCTATCGACCCCAGCCCTGCTCTCGCAGAGCTTCGACACCGGAAGAAACCTCACCGTAGCCGAGCAGTATCTTTTGGCCGCCGCGAACGAAGACCGCGCCAATCAAGGACTTCCGCCACTTCACTTCGATCCCGTCCTTGCCGAAGCCTCCGCAGTCCACGCCCGCGAGATGGCCGACCACGAAGAAATATCTCACCAATTCGACGGTGAGCCCGAGCTGGCAGCACGCGGAGCCAATGCTGGCGCGCACTTCAGCCTCATCACGGAAAATGTAGGAGAGGCCCCCACCTCCGTCATCATCCACAATCTTTGGATGCACTCCCCCGGCCACCGCGCCAATCTGATGGATCCCAACGTCGATTCCATCGGCATCGCCATCGTCACACGCGATAATCAACTCTTCGCAGTAGAAGACTTCGCACGCACTGTCGAAACCATCACTCTCAACCAGCAGGAGCGCACCGTCGCCGACATCATCGCGCGTTCAGGTATACACATAGCAGAGACGACGAAAGACGCGCGCGAAACCTGCACAATGTCCACCGGTTACGTAGGTTCCCGCCAGCCATGGTTCATCATGCGCTACACCGCCGGGAGCCTCAACGAAATCCCCAGCCAACTCAAAGTCAAGCTGACCTCTGGCAAATATCACCAGGCCGTAGTCGGTGCCTGCGCCTGCCGCGAAACACCCCCTTTACGGCTTACAACATCGCCGTCCTTCTGTACCCGTAGAAAGTTTAGAAAGAGGCTGCAACTGCACTTCAAAGTTGCCCACTTACTCGCGCCGTCGAGCATTTCAGCAGATTGCTTGTCCAGATTTAGGTTATTGAACAACCCAATTACCATCGTCCTTTGACCCACTTATCTGTATTTGTTATAACTATTAAGACGCGTGTGCTTCTCGCGTTCCGCAACGTTCCTGAGTAGCTCAATGGCAGAGCATTCGGCTGTTAACCGAAGGGTTGTAGGTTCGAGTCCTACCTCAGGAGCCAATAAAATCAATAACTTAGCAAAGTGAAGCGAAGTAAAAAGTGCTTGCAAACGGGCTGATTGTGCCCATTTTTGTGCCCACGACGCTTCAAAACGGGTGCTATACCCATAGCAATCCAGCTCAAGTTGCCGCTCTTCGAGATAGCGACTCCCAGCCTCCATCCTGATGGTCAAGACCGCCAGACGCGGTGTCATTCGACACCCGGAACCGGTCCGTTCCTTCCTACCTCAATCTCCATTTCGCGCCCCGAGCACGGTGCGCCTCACGTAGATCAGGAGCCAGGGTATGTCACTTTTCAAGAGGGGCGGAGTGTGGTGGTACAAGTTCTACTTCGCTGAGCAACTGATCCGAGAATCATCGAGGTCGACGTCAAAGACCGTCGCCAAAAACGCGAGAACGGGAACGCCGGCGGGAGCTCGAGGCCGGCTACAACAACGTCAAGGAGGTCCGTCAAAACCGCATTCGGTGTCTTGGAGACATCATCGCGGACTACCTGGTTGGGTACAGGCTGCGATATCGATCGGCGACCTTTGCCCAGTATGCGCTTGGTCACGTCTCACGCCTGCTTGGGAACAAGCTGGTTGTGGACATCAACGAAGCTGCAGTCATGGGGTATCAGGAAGATCGCTTGCGAGAGGAGGCCGCTCCAAAGTCGATCAATGAAGAGGTTCGTTTCCTGCTCAAGATGCTGGGGGATCCAGGTGAAGTGATCCGTTCCCACCTGAGGAAGAAGAGGGTACTCAAACTGGCAGTAAGGAAGAGGATTGGTAAAGCCTATGACAGCGGAGAGAGCGGATCCTCTTCTGGACAGGGCAAAGAATACAGAAGCCCTCACATGTATCCCGCGTTCATGCTCGCCCGCAATGGCGGTTTGAGGGATACGGAGATCAAGACCCTGACCTGGGGTCAGGTCAAACTCAGGGCAAGGACCGTCCAGGTGGGAAGGGCCAAAAGCGAAGCAGGCGAGGGACGCATCGTTCCAATGATTGCGAACTCTACGAGGCATTGATCGCACATCAGGTCTGGTACAAGGAAAGGTTTGGTGGCGTCGAGGAGGATTGGTATCTGTTTCCATGGGGCAAGCCCATGCCTTCAGATCCGACACGACATATAACCTCGTTCAAAACCGCATGGAAGACCATGCGCAAGAACGCGAAGGTGAAAGGGCGGTGGCACGACAACCGGCACACGTTGATTACTGAACTGGCTGAGAGCGGTGCCGGGGACGAGACGATCATGGAGATTGCCGGCCATGTTGATCGACAGATGCTTCGCCACTACAGTCACATCCGGATGAAGGCGAAACGGGATGCACTCGAAGCTGTCATTGCTGGACGGAAGGTACTTCCGAACCGAAGCAACTCGTCGAATTCAGACGCCCGTGCGTTGCAATCGAGCTGATCGAATTTCGGATTCTTTAGAGTTCGAGTTGACCTATCGCTACGGTCAGTGCGGAGCCGGTATGGATTTGTCCGCCGGCTCCGCTCTTTTGGGACAGATTCTGATCTTGTGAATTCGCATCGCATATCCTGAGGCCAAGAATGTGACGATCACCAATAGGCGGCGCAATGACGACACGGACATCCGAGCGTAGCAATGCCTGTTTGTCGGAATGCCCAACGGATCAACGGGCAGCTACCTGTATTTTTCTATAGCTACTTCATTCGTGACCTTGTTTACAGTGAATCCGGGCCCTTACCTTTCCGGACCAAACAATCTGATAGAGTGTCAAGTCTGCGCAATGGAGTGGGCCGGACGATCCGGTCTACCCTGTCGAAGGACTGAAAGAAGATTTCTGGATTGGCGAGAGGCTCTGCACTCACGAGGTTCGACATGGTGATTGAAAGTACATCTGCTGGGGTGCCGGACGGTGGCACGGGCTACAGGCGAAGAGTTTTCTCACAAAGATCGCGGCTCTTGTCGTAGAGCGGGATATTGCTTTCCTCGTTACCAGCATTGGAATGATCGCGATGTTGCTGTGGGCAGGCAAATTCAAAATGACCGCACCCGGGGCAATGACTATCCTTCCGCTCGTCACTCATAGCCCACTGATCAGCTGGCAGTTCAAGCTCTTTGGACCCTATATCGGGTCCGATATGATCGGGGCCACGGAGTGGACAGCGGCATTCCTGCTGATCATTGGCTACTTTAAACCTAAAGCAGGCATTCTGGGCGGGATGATCCTACTCGTCATGTTCTTCACCACAAGCACGATGTTGATCACGACTCCGGATGACACTGTCGTGGTTAATGGCATCCATTACATGAACGACACCGGCTTGTTTCTCTTCAAGGACATCATTTCTTTCGGAGCTTCGTTCTTTCTAATCGGATCTTATGGCCGAAGGGCAATTTCGGCTGAGAATCAGAGTTGATGGTCTATGTCGGCCATCCGGCTTTGTGCTCCTGTCTGACTCACTGGACAGAGGCCGAATGTCTCCCACGCATGAAAAATCGGAGGTCAAATGGTGAACACCGAAGAGTACAAAGAGATACTGCTCGTCAAAGAAAAGGAGTTGCTGCGACGGATGGGACGGGAGGTTACAGACGCGCGCGCAGCAAGTGACGAAGAGGTTCACAGTTGGGGAGACGAGAGCGCCACGGATGCCGAGCGCGCGGAAGAATTCAGCCTTGCGGGCATGGACTGGACCACGTTAGAGACAGGTGCAGGACGCACTGAAGCGCATCGAGGCCGGTACGTACGGCAAGTGTGTTGTCGATAAGAGGCGTATCAGCGAAAGGCGGCTCAAGGAGGTTCCCTGGGCTCGCTACTGCCTGAAGCATCAGCAAGAGCGCGAAGTAAACGCATCGATCAAAACACCTACGCTGTAACCTCGCGTCGATGTTGCGCAAGAACAGGTCCATATCGGCTCGCGAAGTCTTTGCCCGAACGGAACCTTAGCCTACAACTTCAGCCGAAACTCGCCGGCGAGTTCCTCTATGTTCGGCACAATCAGAGTCGCGACGTGATCTAAGGCTTTGTGATAGTCGACGTAAAACGTCTGAAATACGTCGGGGGTGCAGAGACGGCGCGTTATGTTGACCACCTCGTTTGAAGCGAGGGTGCGCCGCGGCGTTCGTTCTTTGCCATTCTCTTCCAGCCAAATCTCTGACTGGCCATGGTTGATCTGCTTGGCGCAAAACGCTATCCCTTCCATCATGATCCAAGTTTAGCGTCCATGCCCAGGTTCGTGAGGTGGCGGCAAAACCATCGTGACCAAGCAGCGCGCCAACTGATTTCTCGGCAGATTAGGCAACGCTTCCGCGAAGGTGCGTCAACTGGAATGGACCCGCAGGCGATGCCGAAGAGTCGACTCAACCGGAACGGACTTCCCTAGAGTTTTCTACGGGGCGAGATCACAAAACTCTGGTTAGAGTGAATCTTGTTTCAATTCTTCTCTTGGGTTGTCGCAGCCCAAGTGGAGTGCGAATAGTGCATCAACCGACGGAGAATCTGATGGTACGACCTCTAAATGCATTGGCGCTTGCAGAATTCCAGCCAGGTCTCCTGAGCTCGAAAAGCGTTGTAGACGGGACGCGTGTAGAAAGGCTCACCTCTGACTGACATGTTCATCACTAATGCTTGTTCAGTCAGATCACCAACTTCAAACACTCGTCTGACCTAACCTGGTTTGATCCAAAAGGTATCGTCAGGTTTGCAATCCTCTTTACATGCATTATGGCCCTGATTGCCCCTGCGCATGGGGCTGACCATGGCCCCTTATTCAGCTATTCAACTCCTCTCAATGCTGAGCGGGAGTTTAGTTTCGATACAGGGATTGTTGGTCGTAGTGGATCCGCCGGAACCCAGTTCTCGACTGGGTCAGGTTTTGGCTACGGTATTAAGCCACATGTGACAGCTGTCTGCGTCGTTGCCGGCGATGTTTGGCAGTGGCAATCTGCAGGAGAGCCGCATCGTGAGTGGCTCCGAGTGGTCGGCGGCTACGTCATGGCGTTTTCTGGATTCGATTACCAGCGTTGGCAGGCGGGTAGAGTCGACGGCCTCGCTTGGCGTGGTGGCTCCGGGACCTCAGTCCGCTACCGGTCTGCTGGGCGAGTTGCACCGTGCACCGGGAGTACATGGGAACGCTGGCCGCCGGAGTAGCTTCGCGAAGGCAGTACATGTGGATCGGAGGCGGCTACACGCGATTTCGCAGAGGCCTCACACGATCGGCGACCTGACACGATCTCATGGAGTGCGACGTATGGCTATCGTCCTTCCAAGTTTCGACGTGGAGTGGACCAATGGGACTACCGTGGCTTCGTCGAACTGACGGGGGAACATACAGGCGGAGTGCGCCAAGGAGGGCTGCTCGTACCGGACAGTAGCTCAACCACGCTGTGGCTGGGGCCCTCGATCCTTGCGATCTTCAAGAATGTCGCGGTTGAGGGTGGAGTGCAAGGACCGCTCTATCGCGACGTATCAGAGAGCATCTACGGGCGTGAACACATTCGCTTTGCGATTAACCTCAGTTATCTCAAATACTCGTCGCGCAGCAACTCTCGTTAGAAGGTCGATGATGAAAAGGGCTTTTATTGCGGGGCTGTTCGGAATCTGCACGCTTAGTGCTCACGGCGAGTACAAGCGGATCAACATGAGTGTGTTTGGAATGGATTGTCCTCCGTGCGCTTTCGCGATTCGAGCCTCGATGAGAGGCATTCAGGGTGTCAATCAGGTAACTGTGGATCTGAATACAGGATTGGTCACGATGAATCTGAACCCCGGGAATAACGCTGACATCCGGCAGTTCTATGATGCCGTCGAAAAGAACGGCTTTCTCCACAAGGATTCGGAGTTGCTGGTGCGAGGCGTCCTCTCCGGTTCCGCGAAAGCTCCATTTCTGGAGGTGATTGGGACAAAGGATCGCTACGCTTGGCGCCGCTTGGTTCGGGGATAGATCTATCTGGATTGCTGGGAAAGCCGGTGTTGGTCGAAGGTGTGCTGCCTCAATCCGGAAGAGGTAAGGTGTCGGACACCGTGAAGTATAAGACGATTGTGGGGACCAATTGACCAACTTCTCTGGCCTCATTGGTACCTGCACAAACCGTTCGCCGAGCTTCGCTGATGAATTATCTCTCGTTGTTCGGCTCTTTTAGTACGTTGATCTGCTGCGCTTTGCCTTCATTGCTGGTGTTGCTTGGAATGGGAGCGACGGTGGCCTCTCTGCTGTCGGCTGCACCATGGTTGGTGACCATGTCTAGGAATAAGTTCTGGACATTCAGCCTTGCCGGGCGGGCTCATCAGTCTGAGCTTTGTGATGACCTATTGGGTCGCACCTCGGCTTCAAATTGGGCAGATCTGCATAGAGGATGATCCGACAACATGTGGCAGGGTGAGTAAGGTTAGCCGTATGCTGCTTTGGGGTTCGGCGGCGATCTGGTCCTTTGGGTTTTTCATGGCGTACCTCTTAGGGGCCGTTTTGGATTGGTACGATGCCGGCTGGTTCCGGTTGGTTTGTGGCCTCTTGGTGCTTGCCGTCGGCTACTCGCTCTACCTGCTTCGGTTGCGTCAGTATGCTGCGTCGATGAGGATGCGCTTCGATGAGCGACTTGAAGAGAGGACGCGATTGGCCCGCGATTTGCACGACACGCTACTGCAAACGATCCAAGGCAGCAAGTTATTCGCGGACAGCGTAAAAGACAACGTGCAAGAACCAGGGGCCAGGATCGCCCTCCAACGTCTATCCGATTGGCTGGAGCGTGCCGTTATAGAGGGGCGAGCGGCGCTTGATGCACTACGCATTTCAACTACAGAAAGCAATCACCTCGCGTGGGCATTGCGCCAGGACTTTGAAGACTGTTGTCCCAGCAGCGGCATGGAGTTAACTCTGCACGGTCAAAGGGAAGAGTAAGGCGATGCATCCGATCGCCAGGGACGAGGTCTATCGCATTGGGCGCGAGGCGATCGTCAATGCATGTACTCACTCTGGCGGAAAGCGTTTGAACATAGAGGTTGTTTACAGCCGTAACGTGTTCCTTCGGGTTCAAGATGACGGTCGAGGTATTGCTCCCGGACATCTTGCACCCCGGGAAGTCCGGTCACTATGGCTTGACTGGCATGAGGGAGCGCGCAACACGCATTGGGGCAAAGATGACAATCTTTAGTTCACGGACCGGCACGACAGTCGTCCTACACGTTCCCGGCAAGGCCATTTTTCGACCGGCTTGAACGACCGGGCGTTACAGGGATAGTCACGGAACCATGAGACGCGACTGAGCCACGGAAGCAAGCTGGGGTTGTTGAGTTGTGCGCGGTGAGGCACCGAAATGCTAGGACGCCGCGGCGCCAAAGGGCGGAGTCCGCTTCGACCTCTACACCGACTCCGCTCTTCAAAGTAACGACACATGTGCAACTGCTCTTCGTCCAGAAGCGACAGTGAGTCATACAGTTGTTTTATGGTCACTGCGTAACAAGTCGCTCGCACGCTCACCGATGACAACGCAAGGAGCCATCGTGTTCCCGGTTGTCACGCGCGGCATGATCGAGGCGTCCGCGATCCGGAGGTTGTCGATTCCATAGACCCTGAGGCGGCTGTCCACCACAGACATAACATCTCTTCCCATTTTGGCGGTGCAGCTTTGATGCCAATAGGAGACCGTAGAGTCTCTCACAAAGTCCTCTAATCCTGGACCCTTTAGCCCGCCGGGTATGATCTCTCTCTTCACGAATGGACGAAGCGCCGGGGTACTCGCAATTTCGCGGCACAGTTCCACACACGCGATCATCGCTTTCAGATCACTCGGATCGGACAGAGTATTCGCCTCAATCTCGACCTGGTCAGTCGGAGAAGATCCCGTCAGCCGGAGCTGACCTCGACTCTTGGGCCTGACGACACCCGGAAAGACCGTCCACGAATTCGGCGGGGGATCGAACCTCGACGTCGCCGCGTTCGTCCAGAGCGCCCTCAAGCATGACCACCTGGAGATCTGGCGTGTCCAGATGCGATTCACTCTTCCAAAAGAAAAAGGACTGAGCCTCGAGACTCTCCATCTCCACAGGCTGGTCGTATTCCCATATGCAGCCGCAGATCAGGAGATGATCCTGAAAATTCTGCCCAACGCCGGGCAGATGTTGGACCGGCGGTATGCCATATTTCCTAAGTTGATCTTCATCGCCAACTCCCGAGTGCATCAAAACTCGAGGCGTATTAATTGCTCCCGAGAGACAACACAACTTCAAGACCCGCGCCGATGCGGTTGCGCTGATTGTTATGGAAAAACTCAACGCCTGTCGCAGTTTTACCTTCAATGATCAGCCGGGTTATGAGCAGCATTCCGTGACCACCGTGAGGTTTGGCCGATCCATGTAGGGATAGGTATAAGCTCGAAATATCGACTGACGCTTTCCGTCGCGGTTTATCCGTTCTGGCGTTGAACAACCACCTATGCCTTCCATCATTCGGCCGTTCAGGGTTGGGAAAGTTGGGATTTGTAGCGAACGTGCAGCTTCAGTAAAAGCACGCGACACGGCGCCTTGATGAGCAGGTCGGAGAAAGACAGGTCCCCCTTGACCCCGGTACCCCGGCTCAGGATCGCCACGCCAGTCTTCAATCCTCTTGTACAGATTCAAGACAGAGTCGTAATTCCACGCTGGATCGCCG
The DNA here is from genome assembly GCA_963708755.1 of uncultured Acidobacteriaceae bacterium. Lineage (GTDB taxonomy): Bacteria > Acidobacteriota > Terriglobia > Terriglobales > Acidobacteriaceae > Edaphobacter. The sequence goes on along the minus strand of CAVPTN010000008.1, from coordinate 2,425 downwards.
GCTTCTGACGCAAAGTAATCCCAATCGTTCTTGTGTCCTCGCACCCACGCCATCAAGTTGACGCTCGAACCTCCGCCAAACACCTTTCCCATCTCAAGCGAAATGGACCGACTATTGAGGTGCGGATTTGCTTTAGCCACAAAGTCCCAGACGCGATCGCTGCCGAGATTCTCATGCCAGCGAGCCGATTCGGTGACGCTAGGCACATCGTCTTGGCCACCTGCTTCGAGCAATAGAACTTGAACGTCTGGGTTTTCAGCGAGACGCCGTGCGACTACCGAGCCAGATGAGCCTGCCCCACAGACGATGAAATCGTAGTGCGCCTTCAATTCGGAATTGAGCTTCTGCTGATTGATTCGGACCTGCTCGGCAAAATCAGCAGGCGAAGTATTCTCTTCAAATGTCATTGTGGGCCGATGTTCTCCGTTGTTGTCAGTTGTGTACTTCTACTTCGCCGGATCGGGATCCGCAGCGCGAATCTCTGCCTGCGAGATCGCCCATGCCGCATTGACGAGTCCTATGTGGCTGAACGCCTGTGGGAAGTTCCCGAGCAGTTCGCGGGTCTCGGGCAGGACTTCTTCGGCGAGCAGACCCACATCATTGGCGAAAGCTGTTGCCTTCGAAAACGTATCTTTGGCTTGCTCGATCCGACCGGCCAAAGCCTGAGCCTGGGCCAGCCAAAATGTGCACAACAGAAATGACCCTTCCTGCCCAGCCAATCCGTCGTTGCTCCTGTACCTAAACACGAGCCCATGTTGATCGGTGAGCCTCTCCGCGACCGCATCAATCGTAGATAGCACGCGTGGATCATCTCCGGGAAGAAACCCGACTATAGGAATCATGAGGGCTGACGCGTCAAGATCATCCGACTCGAAAGATTGAGCGAATGCTTGTTTTTCGGAACTCCACCCACGATTGAGAATGGCGTCCGATATTGCCTGGCGTACTTTCGTCCATTCCTGAACCTTTTGATGTGCGCCAAGCAACTCCGCGAGAGGATGCCTCGATCGAGTGCCACCCAACACATGAGCTTGGAGTAGAGGAAATGGCGGGGTTCACCTCGAATCTCCCAGATGCCCTGGTCCTGTTTGAGTCCAACTCTGCAGCGGCGACGTCTACAGCAGAACAAGAAACTCTCGCGTGACCGAATCCAGATCGGTGAGATGGTCTTTTAGCGTGAAGACTGCCCCGAGCAATTCGCCATAGACATCCAACTGCCGTTGGGTCCATGCTCCGTTTCCGACCCTTACTGGAACGCTGTCTCGCCACCCGCGCAGATGGGGTAACGTGCGTTCTGAAAGATCATGCTCCCCTCGAATGCCAAACATGATTTGGATATCAGCACCGTTTTGAAGCTGTGTCGATGCCGCCTGTGCGATGAAGTCGAAGAACCGATGTACCTCGTCGGGACAGGCCGCGACCCATAGCGCATCGAGTGTGAAGCTCGCGTCGCGAACCCATGTAAAGCGATAGTCCCAGTTTCGGTCCCCGCCTGGCGATTCAGGCAGTGAAGTAGTCGGTGCCGCGACGATTGCGCCTGTTGGAAAATATGTAAGCGCCTGAAGTACTCTGCCGCTATGGCTGACCTGGTCACGCCAAGGTCCCTGATAGTTCTGGTGAATCCGCGACCAACTGCACCACGCTTCTACTGTGTCGTCCAGCCGATGAGAGATCGATCCTTGAGGCCAGACGTCGGCAGCCTTCGCAAGTGAGCCGTACTGCATAGCAAAGCATTGGCGCTCGCCCGCGTCCAAGGCGAACGTCGTGGTGACCTGGCTTCCCTTGATAGGCAATTCGATAGCAGATGAGAGGACGAATGAAGATGCGCCGCCCTGGCTTCTGACGCCCCCGTCGATCTTTTGCAGGAGAGGATAAATGATTCCGTACTCGGGGCGTGGACAGTACTCAAAGTCAACTTCAATGTGCCCGGAGTGGCAGACGACGGACCGCAGCAGGCAATGGGGAGAGCTCCGTCCGAGATCATGTTCTCTTTCTCCATCACCGAACGCCAGCGCATCTGTGAGGACTCCGACTCCTCGGCTCGTCACGAACGTCGTCTCGAGCACCATGCTTTCCTTGAGATATCTCCGCTTGACCTCGGTCGCGTCACGCACTGAGATAAGCCAATGTCCGGCCACGCTGTCCAGCAGTCGCCCGAAAACAGATTCCGAGTCGAAATCAGGGAAGCAAAGCCAATCGATAGACCCATCGATGCTGACAAGTGCCGCGGAGCGGCAATCGGAAATGAGAGCGTAATCGGAGATTGCTCTGCCACTCATGGAGCACCCTTAAGGAAAGAAGTGTTGCCCTGGAATGTTCTTTTGTGAACAAACGAAGGCTGGTGTCGACGTCCACTTGAGGTTCTCGTGTTCGCAGGGTTGCCGAACCCATAGGACCGACAGGTCAAAGCCTGTAGTTTTCTTTA
>CAVPTN010000007.1:0-99965 GCA_963708755.1 uncultured Acidobacteriaceae bacterium | reverse complement strand
GAACACTAGCCGCACCCCTCGCAACCGGTGTAACGTGATCCTGCCTTATGAACCCTACCCTCCAACGACTCCAGCGAGAGATTGCATACTCCCTGAACGGGCTCGACGCCGCCCAGACACAGCTTCACCCTCCCTCGCGCCCCGACAAGTGGAACATTCAGCAGATCATGGAGCATCTTCTCCTCACCTACTCCGGCACAGAGATGGCTCTCAACGCACGCCTCACCAAAGGCGCCCCTACCAAAGCCAAACCCAGCATCCCGCAACATCTCGGCCAATACACCCTCATCCATCTCGGATATTTTCCTCGCGGCCGCAAAGCTCCGCCGCTGGTCACACCTGTCGCCCCAACACCTCATCCGATCAGCGGTGAAGATCTCACCCAGGCAGCAGCCGACCACCTCGCACAGCTCGATCTTTTATGCGCCGAAGCCGAACAACTCTTCGGCTCTACCTGCAGATGTGCCAGCCACATGGTCCTCGGTCCGCTCCGAGTCGATCAGTGGCGCAAATTTCAGCTCATCCACGGCGAGCACCACCTGAAGCAGATCCTCGCCATCCGCAAAGCCCACCAGGTCTAGCGTCACAAGCGACCGAAGCTCGGCGAGTTACTCCTCCGCCTCACTTACCAAAACTGCGGCCTCTTCTTCCAGCTCGTCTTCCACGCGCAGATACCGCCGCATATAGCGAAGCGGCTCTTCTGCGGCGGCCATCTCCTTCAGGTGATACAACCACGCATCCTCACGAGCGCTGCGTCGCGTATAACCCTTACGGTTCACCGTACCGATCGAGCCATCCTTCATCCTTCGCGTAAAACTCTGCGTCGGCACCTGGAAGGTCATCGTCTCACCCGCCTTCCAGAACCTCGATGCAAACTCATGCGAGAAAAGCAAAGCATAGTACCTCCGCTCCACAGCCAGCATCTCCACCGCGTGGCGAGCACTCTGCCACGGCAACCCAAGCTTCCCCACATACCATCTGCGGAACTCGAACCCATTTGTTCGTGCCTGCCCGACCAACAACTGAAGCAACTCAAAACGTGTCATAAAGTCTGTCTCAGCCCCGTGAGAGCGTTACAACGCATCAAATAGCTCTCGATGCCAAAGGGTATAGTCTACCGAGTCGCACGTCCAATAAAACGAATCGTCCAACCACGTATCATCTACAACTAAGTAACACCGCAAGACGATAAGTATTCTGTATCCATCAACGGATCGAGATTCGGGAGAAGAAAAATAAAACGCAGCGTCCAAACTCTGAGCCTCTTTCTCGCTCTCCTGCTGGCATCCCCGGCCCACGGCCAGTCTTTCAATCCGGCCGCCCACACCGACCCCATCAACCTCACCCCTCAGGTCCGCGACGCCTTCGAGCACTTCTACGCCCTCGACTACGAAGGTGCCCTCTCACGCTTCGAGGCCGTCCAGCGCGCCAACCCGCAAAGCGTTATCGCCATCGGCAACGTGCTCCTCACCATCGTCTTCCGCGAGCTCTATCGTCAGGACCTCCTCGACACCACCTACTACGCCCACGACTCCTTCCTCACCTCCAAGCGCAACGTCCCCGTCCCGCAACCCGTTCGCGACCGCATCGAATCCCTCACCAATCAGGCAGTAGCCCTCGCCGACCAGCAGATCAAAGCCAACCCCAACGACGCCAACGCCTACTTCGCCCGTGGCTACTCTCGCGGCATGCACGCCGCCTTCATCACGTTGGTAGACCACAGCTACGTCGCCGCGGCCCGTCAGGGCTACGCCTCCCGCAACGACAGCGAAGCCACTCTCAAGATCGATCCCAACTACGCCGACGCCAAGATGGCAATGGGCATACAGCAGTTCGCCGTTGCCAGTCTCCCTCGCATCGTCCGCATGATGGTCGGCATCGCCGGTGTCAACGGCAACAAGGAGAAGGGCCTCGAACTCCTTCGCGAATCCGCCGCACACGGCATCGTCACTCCCGTCGAGTCGCGCACCGCGCTCTCACTCTTCCTCCGCCACGACGCCCGCTACCCCGAAGCTCTGGTAGTCCAAAAAGGCCTCGCCGACCAATACCCTCACGACTACCTCTTCCGCCTCGAGGTCGCCAACCTCACCAAGGACTCCGGCAACGGCCCCGGTGCCATCGCCGTCTACAACACCCTCATCGCCGACGCAAAAACCCCCGGCTACTTCGTCGAGCCTCGCCTTCACATGGCCTACTTCGGCCTGGCCGACACTCAGCGCGGCCAAAACCAGATCGCCGAAGCCGCACAAAACTACGTCCTCGCCGCCGCCCAACCTACCTGCAGCGACTGGATCCGCCGCCGTGCCCAACTCAACGCTGGCGAGATGTTCGATCTCCTCCACAACCGTCCTGCTGCCATCAAGCAATACGAACTAGCCTCGGCCGGAGGCGGCGACCAATCCCAAAACGACGCCGCCCGCCGCTACATCAAAACCCCCTACACCGGCAAATAGAAACCCAACTGTCCACCGTCTTTCCTGCGTCATCTATCCTTCCTGCTCCCATTCTTCTCTGCCGTCACCGTTCCTGCCGTCACCTTCCTGCCGTCATCCTTGCTGTCGTCACCCGTTCCTGGCGCCCCGTTCCTGCCGTCATCCTTGCGACCATCAACAGTCGTCATCCTGAGCGCAGCGAAGGATCCCTGTCTTTGCTTTGCTGTTGTAGTTGTAGTTGCGGTTGCCTGTCCTTTTTGTTGTCATTCCGCAGCGAAGCGGAGGAATCTGCTGTCACGTAGGCTCTCAAAAGGCCACAGCAATCAAGGACGACAACCGCCACACTTACCCTCCCAACAAAACACTGCTAGCCTTATCCCCTATGCAACTACGCCACCTATTAGCCGTTGCCGCCCTCACCACCACCCTCCAAGCCCAGCAACCACCCCAAACCAACTCCAGCACCCTCGACGCCAACGGCACCGCGCACGTCACCCGCGTCGTCCCCGTCCCCACCACCATCAGTCCCGAGGCCCAAACCTCCCTCCGCCGCCCCGCCGGAGCCGAAAACCAGTCCCTCGCCGAGCGCCGCACCGGCACCGACGCCTGGCAGACCCGCGCCGGCGAAGCCTCCCTCAAAGCCTACCCAGTCAAGATCGAATCCATCACCATCGCCGGCGTCCCCGTCCGCAACATCCTCCCACTCGACGCCCAGCACCCTGACCGCGTCCTCATCAACGTCCACGGCGGCGGCTTCAACTCCGACTCCGGCTCCTTCACCGAGTCCATCCCCATCGCCAACCTCACCCACACCCGCGTCGTCTCCGTCCTCTACCGCCTCGCGCCCGAGCACAAATTTCCCGCCGCCATCGACGACACCATCGCCGTCTACCGCGACCTCCTCAAGACCTACAAGCCCACCCACATCGCCCTCTACGGCACCTCCGCCGGCGCCATCCTCACCGCCGAAGTAGCCGTCCGCCTCAAGCAGCTCAACCTCCCACTCCCCGCCGCCCTCGGCATCTTCTCCGGCCTCGGCGACTTCAGCCAAAGCACCGACTCCCAAGCCATGTACAGCCTCCGCGGCCTCACCGGCTCACTCCCACTCCCCGAAAACAATGCTCTCGACACCGAGTACTTCGGCTCGACCAATCCCAAAGACCCCGTCCTCTCGCCCCTCTACGCCGATCTCCACGGCATGCCCCCAACTCTCTTCATCACCAGCACCCGCGACCTCCTCCTCAGCGGCACCACCATCCTCCACCGCGCCTTCCTCCAAAACGGCGACAACGCCCAGCTCATCGTCTTCGAAGCTCTCCCCCACGCTTTCTGGAACGACATCAGCCTCCCCGAGACCAAAGAGGCCTACATCTACATGGCCAACTTCTTCACCCAGCAACTCAGCCATTAGCCAAACCGCTACTGCATCATCTGGTAGGAGTTCTGAAGATCGTCCTGCACAACATGCGCCGTATCACCTGAATTTCGCACCACCAGATCCTGATCCAGCTTGCGCGTCCGATACTGCCAGCCCTTCGGCAACTTCAGCCGACCAGCCAGCGTAAGCAGCCCGTCCTCGTTCAAGTTCTTATCAATCTCCTGCGAGTAGCTCTGCATGATGTACACGTGTCCGTCCGGCGAAACCAGTTCATACACACTCTTACCCTGTTCGTAGACGTACTGGTTTCGCCGCTCGACGATGTTTTCGGTATACGGCTCTCGCTTCTGTCTCGACTTAAGTTCAAGCTGCGCCACCAGCCGCGCGTCCAGCCCATCAAACGTCTTCACCGCACCCGGATCGGCCAGCGCATTCCGATCCATCGTGAAATATCGCGGTCCATTCAATATCACCCGCGCCGCATGCAGCTCATCCTTCAACCTGTCGGCATTCAACGCAGCCCACGTCGCCTCCGGACAGTCATTCAACCCCAGCGTGTTGTACACCGCGGCAGTCGCGGACATCCCATGTCGTGTCGCGACAAGTACCTCGCAGTACCGCACATTACGGAGATTCGTCTTCTCCTTCATCCCCGCCGGCGCAGCCGAAGTCTGCCCAAACCCAGCCACCGCAAGAGAAAAAAAGCCCACTCCCGCGAGAGATACAACCTTGAAAATCATTCGTGTCATGCGTTTGGCCTCAATTGTTGCTACAGCCTGGCCCAGACGATCGCGCCGGTTCATGGAACCAAATCACCCGTTCGAGAGTATAGCTGACTGGGATGTCGGCACTTGGCCCGTCACGGCGAGACCCGCAGCCCTGCCGCACTATGGCAAAATAGTATGTCTTGGAGACACTTATGTTCTGCACACAATGCGGCAATAAAGTCGACCTTTCCTCCCGCTTCTGTCCCTCCTGTGGAGCTCCCATCAACGCCTCTGCTCCACCGCCGCCACCTCCTGGCTATCAACCCGTGGCTCCGCGCCTCACCCGCTCACGCGACAACCGCATGATCGCTGGAGTCTGTGCTGGCTTCGCGCAACACTACGGCTGGGACCTCAACCTCGTCCGCGTCGTCACCGCGCTGGTCAGCTTCTTCTCCGGCGGCACCGGAGTTCTCGTCTACCTCATCGCCTGGGTCATCATCCCCGAGGCTCCATACGCCCTTCCAGCCAAGAGCACATACAGCGCCTCCTGATAGCAGTCCTAACGTCTCTGATCTTTGGCCGTTGTCACGAACATCCGTTGTCACGAACATCCATCGCCACGAACATCCATCGCCACGAACAGTCGTCATCCTGAGCGCAGCGAAGGATCCCTGTCTTTCGTGGGTAGTCGTTGCCTGTCTCTTCACCCACGCCAAAGAAGCGTCATCTCGACCGAAGCTACTCACAGCCTCATCGTGAGTAGCGCAGTGGAGAGACCCCGCATTTCGCCTGTACACTGCCATGCCATCTCGCCGCCTTATCGTTGTCCTAACCCAAACAGCTCTCCGCCCTCCCATGCAACCTCAAATTCGCCCCTCAAGCTAAGCTGTTAACAACATGCTCCAGAGCACTGCCGAAGAAAGCCACCAAGCCCCAACCCAATCCCCGCCCCTTCGCCTACCGCAACCGCACCCTCCACTGCGACGGAGCCGACCTCACCGCCCTCGCCGCCGAGCACGGCACCCCGCTCTACGTCTACTCCGCCGAACAGATCTCCCACCGCTTCCAGCTCTTCGACCAGGCCTTCGCCAACCGCCCCCACACCATCTGCTACGCCGTCAAAGCCAACTCCTCCCTCGCCATCCTCCGCCTCTTGCCAAGCAGGGAGCAGGCTTCGACATCGTCTCCGGCGGCGAACTCGAGCGCGTCCGCAAAGCCCACAAGCCCGCCCTCAAAAAAGTCGTCTTCTCCGGCGTAGGCAAACAGCTATGGGAGATCGACGCTGCCCTCGACGCCGACATCCTCCTCTTCAACGTCGAGTCCGAAGCCGAACTCCATCTCCTCGCCGCCCGCGCCGAAGCCCGCAACAAAGTCGCCCGCTTCGCCCTCCGCGTCAACCCCGACGTCTTCGCCGAAACCCACCCCTACATCTCCACCGGCCTCAGCGAGCACAAGTTCGGCATCGACATCAACGCCGCCCGCGCCATCTACCGCAAAGCAAAAAAATCGAAGTGGCTCGACCCCGCCGGCGTCTCCGTCCACATCGGCTCGCAGATCCGCAAAGTCGATCCCTTCGCCGCCGCCCTCACCCGCGTCACCAGCCTCATCGCCGACCTCCGCAAAGACGGCCACAACATCCGCTACATCGACGCCGGCGGCGGCCTCGGCATCGACTACGGCGACCCGCCTCTCCGGTTCAGCGCACTTCGACCCCGCAAAGCAAGTAGAAAAATACGCCGCCGCCCTCACCAAAGGCCTCGCCGCAGAGACCGCGCATCTCCTCCTCGAACCCGGCCGCTTCATCGTCGCCCAGGCCGGCGCGCTCCTCACCCGCGTCCTCTACGTCAAAAAGAACGGCACCAAAACCTTCGTCATCACCGACGCCGGCATGAACGACCTCATCCGCCCCGCGCTCTACCACGCCCACCACGAGATCCTCCCCGTCAAACAACCAGCAGGGAAGCGCCACCGCATACCGAAGAAGAGCAAGAAGAGAACAAAGTCGACATAGTAGGCCCCGTCTGCGAGTCAGGCGACTTCTTCGCCCGCGACCGCGCCCTCCCACCCGTAAAACCCAACGACCTCGTCCTCCTCCTCGACGCCGGAGCCTACGGCATGTCGCAAACCTCCAACTACAACACCCGCCCCCGCCCCGCCGAAGTCCTCATCGACAACGCCACCACAAAACTCATCCGCCGCCGCGAAACCATGCGCGACCTCCTCGCCCCCGAACTCCTCTAGACGATACGTTGCAGCTTGGATTAGTCTCGCCACGGCGTGCTATTCTTCCGTCCATCTTCCCAGGGACAATTCAATGAGACTCTTCAGCCTCTCACTCGCTGTTCTCTTCGCGATCTCCGGCTTGGCCAATGCCAGCGACCCATTCGTAGGAACATGGGTCTACAACGCCGAGCGCAGCCCAAAGCCGACAATCACCTACGCCATCAAGGATCTCGGTGGAGATCGTTATGCCCTCACCGGAAGCTCCGGCGAAACCACCGAGATCAAGGCGGACGGCGTCTCCATCAAGTCTCCCTCGGGAGCGACGGTCTCCTTCAGGAAGCTCGACGACCACACGTGGCAGATGGACAGAGTTGACTCTAGAACGATGAAGAGGACCTACACAGTCTCGTCTGACGATAAGACCTTGCAGCTCGTCGATGTCTTTACGGCGACAGACGGCGGCTACGAAAAAACAACGACAACCTATGCCAGAACCAGCCCCGGCAAAAGCCTCTTCGGCCAATGGAAGTCAGTCTCTATAGAAGAGAAGGTCTCTGGCCCCCCGCTAAAGCTCACCATTGAGCCCTACGGAAAAGACGGCCTCAGCCTCACCTCATCCGACAAACATCGCACCCAAATGCAGTTCGATGGAAAGCAATACTTCGATATAGCCCCCGACGGGACGAAAGGTGACTCGTCATCGGGCAAGCGAATCAGCGATCACATCATTCAAATGCAGGATCAGATCAAGGGCACGCCCGAGAGCAACTCTGAATTCAAAATTTCAGACGATGGCAAGACGTTGACGATCACCAGCAAGTCCGTCAAGACAAACACCACCTTCATCAGCGTCTGGGACAAGGAATAAAACAAACTGAGCCACGCAGGACAGCAACCACACAGTTTTCCTCGAACCTGACCGCTTTATCGTCGCCCAGGCAGGCGCGCTCCTCGCGCAAGTCCTCCACTCGCAAAATAAAGACACCACTACCAGCTCCCCTAAGCCAAGCTGTCAACTCCAGAGATTCTTAGTTGCCGATAATGCGACTTTGCAGGAAGGTCTGTTGAGGCTACCATCCGAGATGTGGCGATCACCGTGACCACCTACGTCCTCTTCTGCCTAGCACTCTTATGCTACGGCGCAACGGTAAAGTCAGTGTGGCTGCTTGTCTCCGAAAGCAGGAAGTCTGTCCCGGACGGCGCTTCAACCGGTTTTGGTGGCTTCCCGCTTGGAGGGTTCATCGGCAGCTTCTTCCTAGTAGCTCGCTTCGACGAAAAATAGTTTTCCGGTTTGCTTTGACCTTCGTTGTGCTATGCATAGCCACGGCTGCGATGGGTTTTGGCATTATCCATAGACTTCAGAAGCGAGCGCTTGAACGGGCGCAACTCTCGAAAACGGGGTGTTCGGAAACTAACCCCTACTTGCCGAAAACCCGACTTTCGAGGAGCTAGCGCCGCTGACGCAAGGCTCGACGGAAGTCATAGACACAGAGAACGGCTACAAAGAGTGGCATCGAAACTGTGAGAGCGAAAAGAGCCAAAGCGAACAGCAATGAGGCACTAGAATGGTCCCCTTGGGACAGCATTGAAATCAGTCCGAAAACCGCTACGATGCACGCGCCGCAGAACGTAGAAACGGTGATGCCCCGACGAGACGAACCTACCGCTGCTGCCCCCACAAGCAGAGAGACCGTAGCCGAAGCATCCATCACGGTCCAAATCCACCACCAAACAATATGGGACGTTGCCCAAGCTGCGGTTGCGGCCGGAAGAATCAATAGCCAGAGACCTCCGGCTGCCGCTGACAGTCTTAGAACCGCCTCAATGAACAGATAACCTTTTCGCCTCATCGCACAAGTCTAAACAGGGCCCATGCCAGTTGTGCCTACTGGTGTTTAGGAGCCATGATTCATGGAAAACGGAATTGTCGGCAACTTCGACCGTTCGGACGATCGAAAGCGGCGTGACGCCGATAGGTCGACTTTGCAGTCGGCTGTCTGGGGCATTGTCGTCAGGCGTTCAGTTTAGATTAGGATCTCTTCGAGAAACCGCCGTCTTGAGCTGCTGAACTATCAGTGACAAGAGAAGTATTCCCGCGAATACCACCAAACTCGTTGCGAAAGCCCCCGCGATCACGGAGAGGCCAGTCTGCCCGTCATGAAGAGCACCAGCATCGCGGCTGTAGTACCAAACGAGATACTTCTCTGCCGTGGGAAAACGACAATGGCTGCAATAGCCGAAACAGATAACGAGATCAGGACTTGAACCGATCTCGAGCGCGGCCACGTTGCCATATCCGCACATTCTACTCCCGCGAAACGGGATTATCGGAAACGTCACCTCGACGCAGTAATCGACCCTCGTACCGCAGCCAGCGGAGCACTCCCATCCAACACCACCCCATGATTCGGCCCAGCACTCACACCCAACTCCTTCCATAACGCCGGTAGATCCACGGGCACCGGACTCTCACTCCACTTCGCATACATATCCGTCAGCACCGTAGTCCCGGTAGCCCGATCTCCAATCTCGAGCACCCGCGATAAAGGCCAATCCTTATCGATCCCACCGCCGCTATCCACAACTGCACGCAGAGCATCCCGCAGCCCCTTCCGGTCATGCGTCTCGCGACGAATCGAAACATCCGCCATCAAGCAAAACATCGCACCACCCCAGTACGTCCGCCCCCACGTCTGCGTCTCATTCATACCTCGATCGCCCCGCTCCGGCTCACCATTGTGCATCTCGTGCAGAAACTCCGCCCACACCCGCGCCTCGCTCAACCTGCCCGTCTCTGCACGCGCAATCGGTTCAACGTAAGTCGCTAGTCCCTCCTCCATCCAGTGCTGATCATCCGGAAGATCCGGCAACGCCGTATGCACCAACTCATGCGTCATCACCCAGTCATCCTTCAGATCGTCTTTGCTCACATGCTGTCCCAACCGAATACGAGTCACCGCAGGAAACCCACCCATATCCCCCCACGTCGTACCGTGAATCGAGCTGGAGTCGCCCGCAATCGGATCAATCACCACCCGAGCCCGCGCAACCGGAAACCTGCCGTAGAACTTCGCAACCGAGCGAGCCGACTCCTCAACCCAGGCCACGACATCCGCTTGCGAAAGATCGAGACTCCCAGCAGCAAAGTCAACCTGAATCGTAGCTCCTCCAACAGCAATGCTCTTCGAAGCAACGATCGTCTCGCCGCGCCATCCTCGATGATGACCGGCCGAAGCGTCACCCTGAGCTAACGCCATCCAGGACGTCCCCGAGAGGATTAGTCCCACGCAGATCACGAGGCAGCTCCACCCCATCGTGCTTCGTCCCACCGTACCTCTCATTCGCACCTCGCGGAGTCTACGCCGAGCCAGTGCCCATAAGACTCCCCTCCACACCAAACAGTTACACCATACCGAGGTCTTCTTACCATCGTACGAGGCAGAGTCAGGTGAACTGAAAGCATGCACAGACAACATGCCCCACGAACGTCGAAAATAAATCTCAAAAACGTGGCGTACTTTTCCGCATCGAAATAGTGGCTGCTAACAAACCACGTTCACCATGCAACTCACCACAAAATGACCACAATGTACCATCCAGTTTCACCACGAAATCGCAAAAACCCCCTGTAAAAACCACGTTTCTCCACCCAAAATTAAATCCGCACCATAAGTATCCAAATCCGCCTCACGAACCAGCTCCAGCCCGACCACCCAAGCCTGCACCCCTTCCAACATGGTAAGATCGCAAGGTCGAGTAAGCCCGCAAAGCACCGCAGGCACACGCTAAATCACCACCGAGGTAGTCCATGTCCGGCCATTCAAAATGGGCGACAATCAAGCATAAAAAGGGCGCGCTTGACGCCAAACGCGGCAAGATCTTCACCCGCCTCATCAAGGAAATCACCATCGCCGCCAAGACCGGCGGTGGCGGCGATCCCGACGGCAACCCCCGCCTGCGCGGAGCCATCGCCGCAGCCAAAGCGGAGAACATGCCCGCCGACAACATCAAGCGCGCCATCCAGCGCGGCACCGGCGAACTCGAAGGCGTCAGCTACGAAGAGATCACCTACGAGGGCTACGGCCCCGGCGGCGTCGCCATCATCGTCGACGTCCTCACCGACAACAAAAACCGCGCCGTCAGCGAGATTCGTCACGCCTTCTCCAAAAACGGAGGCAACCTGGGCGCCGAAGGTGCAGTCGCCTGGATGTTCACCAAGAAGGGCGTCATCGCCATCGCCAAGGACGCAGCCAGCGAAGACAAACTCACCGAAATCGTCCTCGATGCCGGCGCCGAAGACCTCTCCGACGAAGGCGAAAACTGGGAAGTTCTCTGCGATCCGAAAGACTTCGAAGCCGTCACCGAAGCCCTCAAAGCCGCGAAGATCACCCCCGAACACGCCGAAGTCACCATAATCGCTTCAACCTACACCAAGCTCGAAGGCACTCAAGCCAACGCCATGATTCGCCTCCTCGAAGCCCTCGAAGACCTGGACGACACCCAAAATGTCTACTCCAACTTCGACTTGGACGAAGCTGCGGTAGCCAATGCCAGTCACTGATTCAGAACGGTAGCTCAGTCCATCGGCCGCCGTTCATCGGCGGCCTTCTTCTGCACGTATCCTCCACATAACCGGAGCCATCAGTGACCAAAACCATGCCACGTATCGGAGCAATCACCATCTGGGCCCTTGCCCTCCTGTTGTTCATTGCCCGCAACGCCTCCGGACAATCCGCTCCTAACAGCACCACGCCATCCGCGATACCACCGGTCATCAGCCGCTGGAAATAGGAGCCATCCTACAGAGCGGCTTCGGCGTCACCGAAAATCGCGACGACTTCAAGTTCCTCATGGCCGGCGTCCACGCCGGCAAAGTACTCACCGGCAACGTCGGCCACGGCCCCCTCCGCGGCAACTTCGAGTACGCCGTCGAAGTCTTCCCCTTCTGGCAGTCCTACACGCCCACGTTCCAGCGCGCCAACTGCATCACCTCACCTGGCACCGCTACCACGTGTGCTCGCCCTTCTGCACCGTCGGCGGCACCTTCACCGGCGTCTCCATTACCCCCATCATCCTGCGCTGGAACTTAGTCGGCACCAAGCGATTCTCCTTCTGGGGCCAGGCCGCCGGCGGCATGCTCTGGACGAACCACAAATACCCGGCCTTCGGTGGCCCACCCTACAACGTGCAAAACGACGGCCCCAACGCCGACGCCAGCGTCTGGAACTTCACCCCGCAGGGCGGCGTCGGTGTCCACTACTTCCTCCGCCCCCGCCGCTCCATCGACTTCGGCGCCAACGCCGTCCACATCTCCAGCGCCTCGCTCGGAGACCGCAACCCTGGCGTCAACGCAAGCGTCCAGTTCTCCCTCGGCTACACCTGGTGGAAATAACCACTAAGCAGGGAATAGGGTGTTCATCATCAAATCCAAGCAAGCGCAGAACAGGACAAACCAGGTCGTCGCTAATCCCTAACTCCAGCCCTATATGAATCCAGAAGCCATCATCGAGTGCGTCCCAAACTTCTCCGAAGGCACCGACGCCGCCAAGGTCAAGCAGATCGTCGCCGCCATGCAGGTAGAAGGCGTGCGCCTGCTCGACTGGTCGCTCGACACGGCTCACAACCGCTCCGTCGTCACCATCGCCGGCTCACCCGACTGGCATCGTCGAAGCTGCCGTCCGCGCCGCCGGCAAGGCCGCCGAGCTCATCGACCTCACCCGCCAGAACGGCGTTCATCCTCGCATCGGCGCCGCCGACGTCATCCCTTTCGTCCCCGTCAGCGGAGCTCCCTCGCCGAGTGCGCCATCCTCGCCCGCCAGGCCGGCCTCCAGATCTGGCGCCGCTACGGCGTCCCCGTCTACTTCTACGGAGCCGCCGCCGCCCGTCCCGACCGCGTCCTCCTCGAAGATGTCCGCCGCGGCCAGTTCGAAGGCCTCCGCGACGCAGCCCGCCGCGATGCCGCCCGCCGCCCCGACGTCGGCGGCCCCGAGCTTCACCCCACCGCCGGCGCCAGCGCCGTCGGCGCCCGCAGCTTCCTGATCGCCTACAACCATCTACCTTCAGCAGCCAGACATCGCCGCCGCACGCGCCATCGCCCGCGACATCCGCGCCTCCACGGCGGCCTTCATGGCGTCAAGGCCATCGGCGTCATCGTCCAACGGCCGCGCCCAGGTCAGCATGAACATCACCGACTTCAACGTCACCCCCATGCGCCAGGTCCACACACCGTCAGCATCTGGCCCAGCGCCACGGCGTCCTCATCGAAGACGCGAACTCATCGGCCTGATTCCTCAGGCCGCCTACGAGCCAGACTCCGATTGGGTCCGCCAGATCCCCGGCTTCGATCCAGACGCACAAAGTGTTCGAGCGCAAGCTCGACGCCCCCATCGCAGTGGCCATAATCAGACAGTCAGGCGAACAACGGCATCAGCAACCCCGCCTCCAAACCGCGCCAACTAACACGAAAGTAGCAAGCTTGCTAACAAATCGGCCCCATCCAGTCTTGATACTTGGGCGTATTCACGAAACAATAGACCTACTGACGCTACACTGTCCGTAGCTAACGGAGCAAAGGTAACCATGACATCGATCAAGCAAAATCTCATCACCGCGGCCGTCGTCTTCGCGACCTTGATGGCCCCGACCTTCGCCACGCCGCGCAGCTTTCCAGCGACGCCAAGGCCGCCATCCCGAAGGACGTTCAGCAGCTCATCGTCGTCGACTACCGCGCCATGCAGAACTCCACCGCCGCCATGGACCTCAAGGATCGCGTCCTGCCGCCCGAACTCAAGCGTCTCGAGACCGCGCTCAAGAGCTCCGGCCTCAAGGTCGACCAGGACGCCGACGCTCTTGCCTTTGCCGCCTTCCGCGACGCAGGCCGGCCAGGGAACTCGCATCGTCGGCATCGCGCAGGGCCAGTTCCACACCCGCGAGATCATGGCCAACTTCGCCAAGAACAAGATCAAGCCCGTCATGGTTCGCAACAACAGCATCTATCCCATGGGCTCCACCGGCATGAGCGTCGTCTTCCTCAACCAGACCACCATGGTCTTCGGCGACAAGGACGCCGTGAAAGCAGCGCTGGACGCACGTGACGGCATCATCCCCAACTTCCTCTCCAACAGCGACATGGTCAACGAGATGGCCGCCGTCGACTCCAAGGCCGTCTGGAGCCTGCTCGATGCCAAGGGCACGCAGACCATGATGAAGGGCGTCCTCGGCGAGGCCTCTCAACTGGCCGACTACGACACCGTCAAGAACCGCATGAAGAGCAGCCGCTACACCATGGACTTCCAGAACGGCGTCAAGTTCGACATGGCCGTCGTCATGTCCGACACCCTCACCGCCGCGACCGCAGCCACCCTGATGAAGGGCGTCTCGATCATGCAGCAAGACCGCCGGCTCACCGCTCGAAAAGTCCGCGCTCGATCAGACCACCATCGACTCCAACGCAGGCACCCTGACCGTGGACTACTCCTCCTCGGACAGCCAGTTCGCCAGCCTGCTGACCTCGCCGCTCTTCCAGTCAGTAGTCAAGTAAGCCTCATCTGAAATAAAGCATCACAAAAAATCCCGATCTTCGTCTAATCGCGAAGAATCGGGATTGTTTCTATTTATCTGAGCGAGGGGTGAGCATCTGGCTTTGGTTGGATCAGGCTGGAGCCACGATGTTGAGGTCGCGATCGAAGCTTTGATAGACGAGGACGAGGCGTTCCTGAAGCATCACATGGCCATCGATATCGAGCGTGGAAAATGCCTCGTAAGTGATGGGAAAGCAGCGATAGACGTTGTAGGCGACGACGAGCTGTTCGGCAGGGTCGAGACTCGCAACGATGAGGTTCTTGAAGATCGACTCCTCCTGCGAACCGTGGCGAGCTACGAGCTGCGCCCAGTTATCAAAGAACGGGTCGAAGGTGACCTCGCGTTCGATGGTGAGCGGCAGGTAGTTGATCTTGCCTGGCTCACTGATGCTTATGTGAGAGCCGCCTTCGGTGATGGTGACCACGTCGGCGGTCCACTGGAGACTGGAGACGTTCGAGATTCCTGGGATGGCGACGTTTCCGGTGACGACAAGGAATCGGCGGTTTTCGAACGGACCCGTGACCGGCATGTCGGTTCTCCTGGATTGGCGCGAAGATGGTGGAAGTGTATCGGCAGCCCAGAGATGCGTCAATTGCTGCTACTTGATAGGGACCCATACCTCAACATCCCCCTCACCTACTCGAGGGTCGAAGCTCTCGCCATAACGCTCAAAAAAACCCGGCGTACCTGGAAGGCCATGAACGAATGCGTACTGGGATTTCGGAAGCCATTCGCGCTCGATCGCATCGCAAGTCTCTTGAAGCTTCGAGATGTGGCCTTGGTGCGTGAAGACTGCGTATCGTTGAACGGGCATCGTCACTGAGCTAAAAGCCTCAGGAAGTTCCGTTGCACTGGACACCTCAACCCCCGCCAGATAATCAAATCCTTCAGACAACGGAAAACACACACCGTAAGCCACACCGCCAACCTGCCCAGGGACATTGCCAATATACGGCGCAAAACGCTTCCATAGATCCGGAATGTCTTTCATCGTCTGCGTTGTGTAGTGACCGCGCAATCCTGCAATGAGCTTAGTCTCTCCATCTTCAAATCGCGGCGCTTCAAGCTTCGGATCCGTCTTATCCCCTTGCTCCGTCATGAACAGTTCTCCTCGATTTTGATTTAGGTAAAAACATAGCGACGCAGATGATCAATGGTTGACAGCGGTACCTCAAAGGCACTTGGTCTTTGCTGGACGAACGCATCCGCAGGGCAGCCTGAGTGTAAAGCTCGAGGCTTACGATGGTCCACTCCGCAACAATATCGTACTTTGGCATTGTCTCGACAGTATTCGTTTTCTAACGATGCCCAGGTGACCGCGGATACCTCTATAAGGCGTCTCGAGTAGTAAGAAGGCCTCTGTTTTTCATCTAGGCTAGTGCGATGGACAGCTGGCAGCGCTTATATCGGGAGTAGACGACCTATTGTCATAGGAGCAGGAATTGCTCGAACTCTATCAGTACTCGGCGGGAACCTCGCCCCGACACCACTGGCCTGCATACATCAAAGAATGCTCTGGCGCTCAGCCTGATGATCTACATTCATTCAAAGAAGAACTTGCCGTCTCCGGCGTTCGTATCGCGGTGCTGCCCGCTGATCTTGAAGATCCGGGCGAGGCGGCCTTTCAAGCATCGCAACGACTATGGCTTCAGCGCAGACTCGATCGCCGAGATCACCTGTGGCGAATCCGGCGTCACATCCGGCTCAAAGCGAGCGATCGGCTGTCCGTTGCGGGCGATGAGGAATTTGGTGAAGTTCCACTTAATCTCGCCGCCAACGTTGGGCGCCGCAGTGAGGTACTGATAGAGCGGCGTCTTATCGTCGCCCTTTACCGAGACCTTCGCCATCATCGGAAACTTCACGTGGAACTTGGCGCTGCAGAACTCTTTGATCTCTGCATTGGTCCCGGACTCCTGGTTGCCGAAGTTGTTCGCCGGCACGCCGACGATCACCAGGCCCTTGTCCTTGTACTTCTCGTAGACGGCCTCGAGCGCGGTGTACTGCGGCGTGAAGCCGCAGGCGCTGGCGACGTTGACCACCAGCAGCACCTTGCCCTTGTAGACACCGAGAGTGGTGGGGTCACCATCGATGGTGCTCAATTTGAAATCGTAGACGGGCGCGCCGGCACCGGCCACGGCCACGCCGCTGAGGAACAACAACATCAGCATCAGGTAGATCTTTCGCACGGGCAACTCCAGAAATCGTTATGTGCCCAGTGTAACCGTGCGGCTGATTTTCCTGATGCCTCCCGAAGGCTCGTGGATCAATGGTCAATTGTTAAAGTCTGACGGTGGCTGCTCAGCGTAAACCTACCGTGCGATCTTCAACGTTTGGTGTCGTGACCTCACATTGCGGCATTGGGTCTGCGCTCATCAGCCTCCAGAGCTGCGAAAAAAACCTGTCAAGCCTCAACCGGTCGGAAGTTGTTGTTATACATGCACATCCACGTGGCGTATCAGATAGCTCCCATTCGCTATACTAGATATAGTGCATCAGACTTAGGAAGCCCGCAGTGGTTGGACTTTTTGTTGCCACACACCAATGGGCTGCAACTCCTTTATTTGGAATAATTTGTAAATAACCCGTTTGGAATGAATAATTTGCAGATAGCAGCTTGAGTCAAACTGCACATTCTAAACAATTTACTCGCAAGTATGGGGGGGTACCCCCCTAGAAAGCGAGTACGACCCCAAAGACGTTTCCCTGAAACGAGTAATTCCGGCTGAACTTGGTTGCGAACCTGGCTTGATAGCCCTCGAGTCCGTCGCGGGTCACCGCTGGAGTGGAGATCGAACAGTTCGAGTCCGGTGATGCAAGCTTGCTCTTCCAGCCCCCGGCGATCATGTTACAAAGCTCTCCGATCGCGTCAGCCACCATCGGGTCATGCGGCTCAGATGGAGTTCCAAGCAAAGCCTCGGCCGTCACCGATGCTGTTGCCTGGCTTGCGTAGAGTAGGCACTCGCCGTCGACTGCGCCTGTAAATTGAATCCTCGCCACGATCCGCCCATCCACCGTGTCGACCTCGCCATCCAAAGGGTCGCAGCTTCGCGCCAGCATCGTCTCGAAGACCTCTGAGACTGCCGAGTCGAGCCGATTCACTGCCTCATCGTGCACATTTGCCACAATCGTCCTCTTCCTGCTCCTGATTTATGTTTAGCGTTAGTCAAAATCGACAACAACCGATCTGCGACAGATCACCTAAGCTGTTCGTAGCAGCGGAAGCACGCGCGCCTTCACCTGCTCCGCGGTGAACGGCTTGCAGATGTAACCTTGCGCGCCTGCCGCAATGGCCCGCATCACAAACGTTTCATTGCCTTCCGTAGTAATCATCACAACCGGAACGCCTGGCGCAAGATTCTCCTGCTTTCTCGCCTCGAGAAACTGCAGTCCATCCATCACAGGCATATTGATATCACTCAGAATCAACGCCAGAGCATTGGGACCACCTGGATTGTCTCGAAGAGTCTGCAGCGCCTCCTCCCCATTCGAGGCTTGCAACACCTCGCTCAGGTCAAGGCCAGCCTGTCCCAGCGCCCGTTCGATCACCTTCCTCATCACAGCCGAATCATCAATAATTAGAGCTCGCAACCGACCCTCCCAAGGACTGCTTTGGTCTGATTGCTCTATCGGCAGCTCTGAGCCAATCTTGAACGACTCACTCTTAGTGCCTTCTAACGGTCGGCTCTCCAACTTCGGCCACTGAACTGCTTCAGCACGTGGCATGGACAGCGGAACCTACGCAGCATACACCGGACTCCTCTCGCGCACCCAAGCGCTCGATACAGCCGCCAACAATCTTGCCAATGCAGGAACGGCTGGATTTCGCGCACAGCGTGATTACTTCAGCGGTGTTCTCGCCGGAGGAGTTGATCAAGACCCAGAGACCGCCTCCCAGGTAGGCTCATCAGTAAATGGCTTCGGCGTTCTGGGCGGTAACAGGCTCGATCTTGGCCAAGGAGAGTTGAAAGCTACTGGTAATCCTCTCGACCTCGCCCTCGAAGGCCAGGGATTCTTCGCCATTCAAACGGCTAACGGCGTTCGTTACACAAGAGATGGTTCCTTCTCCCGATCATCAAAGGGAGTCCTTCAGACAAGCCAAGGAGAGCCTGTTCTTGACGGAAACATGAAGCCAATCAATATCCCAACCGGTACTATCTACGTCTCGTCCGATGGTAGCGTTTCTGTCGCGACGGCAGATGGCAACGCACTCGTGGGGAAGGTCGGTGTCTTTGACTTTGCAGATCAGTCTGCACTCACCGCAGAGGGGACGAATCGCTTTTCCGCAAATGGTGCGAAGCCGATTCCATCAAACGCCTCGGTGGAGCAAGGCTCGGTCGAAGGAGCCAACGAGGATGCTGTTCACGGGACGATGCAGTTGGTCCTGGTGCAGCGTCAGGCAGAGATGATGCAAAAAGCACTCAGTGTCTTCAACAACGACTTTGACAAGACCGCGTCGGAGGATCTACCTCGCGTCTGAGAAGAGCTGCGTTCGAAACGTGTTGTCACAACTTAGGAAAAGGAGCTTGAAATGATTCGTGCTTTATATACCGCGGCAAGCGGCATGAGTGCCCAGCAAACAAATCTAGATACTATTGCAAACAATCTCGCCAACTCAGCGACGGCAGGATTTCGTCAACGGCAGGTGCAGTTTGAAGACATGATCTATCAGAACCTGGTCACTCCAGGCTCGGCCGACAGTCAGCAAACCATCTCGGCTGGTCTACAGGTAGGCCTCGGAACCAAAACGTCAGCCAGCGAAGTAATTATGACGCAGGGTGATCCCAACAAGACCGGCAATACATATGACCTCGATATCCAGGGTGCAGGATTCTTTCAGGTGTCGCTACCGAATGGAACCATCGGGTACACGAGGGCAGGCAACTTTCAGATCAACAATCAAGGCACAATTACGACTTCAGATGGAGACACGGTTCTACCTGCTATCACAGTTCCTGCCAACGCGAGCAATGTTGTGATCTCTCAGTACGGGGTCGTAACAGCGACGCTCCCCGGACAAACGAACGCAGCTCAGCTGGGCACGATGCAATTGGCAAACTTTCCAAATCCTGGTGGGCTGAGTTCCATTGGCGGCAATCTTCTACAACAGACAACCGCGTCAGGCAATCCCATCACGGACTCGCCGGGCGGAAATAGCGGGATGGGCACGCTTCAGCAAGGTAGCCTCGAGAACTCGAACGTTGACGTGGTCACAGAATTCGTGCAGATGATTCTGGCCCAGCGTGCCTACGAGAGCAACTCCAAAGTTATCCATGTAGCAGATGACATGTATTCCCAGATCAACGGTCTGATTCGTTAGGAGTGTTATGAGCTATCGTCACTGTTCTGTGGTTGCATATAGTTTCTTCTTTTTTTCGATCCTTAGTTTGGCGTGTCTCAACTCGGCGCGGGCCGCTTGCTACAGTACGCCAACTGCTGCGATCGAATCCATGAAGCCGGGTTCGTCCCTATCGCCGCTGACAGAGGGTGGATATTGGGTGACACATATCCAGACGGACCCAATATCAGGGCAAAAATGGGCAATGATTGCCAGCTGTGATCACCCCGAACGGCCCGTTTTTTCTCTCCAAACTGAACTGACAAAACCTACACAACAGCTCGAAGTAAGAGAACTGCAGACTGTCCCGGATAACGCTCACGCAGTTCCGTTAGTTCACGTTGGTGACACTGTTCGATTGTGGAAACAGGAAACTGTTCTAAGAATTGAAATGGCTGGGGTGGCGGAAGAGAACGGCTGCTTAGGGAGGTTGATCCGCGTACGTTTGCTTCGTCGGAGCACGGACGACCAATCAACTAGAGCCGAGTTTGCGGGTATCGTTCGTGGAAGATCGGATGTGGAGATGCAACCATAATGAGTCAACTATTGGTTAATTCTTATCTCGGCAATGGTGGCCAGCCAGACGCTAGCCTGCATATCGTGGCGATACCGCTCTCTCCGCGATCGCCCCAACAAGGTGGTCCAGGACGGTTTATAGCCGGAACAGTCGTTGTACTTCTTCTGCTTTTGGCTGCGGCCTCATTGCGAGCACAAATTGCATCCATCAAAAAGGCAATGGAACCGAAACCCAACCTTGCGGCCACGTCTTTGGCTTCCTATCTGGATCGAGTTCGTGCGGAGAATTCGACCGTACAGGCTGCTCCAGGATCTATATGGGCAGACAGTGGTCGGCTTACCCGCATGACAACAGACGTCCGTGCTATGCGACCCCATGATCTCATTCAGGTCGTGGTCGCAGAAAATCTGACTTCCTCGACAGATGGGAGCGTAAAAAATTCACGGGCTACCTCTGCAAACTCTGGAATTTCGGGTCTGTTCGGCACGCTAAAAGCTGGAAATGCACTGCAAAATATCATTACGCAAAACTCATCGTCAGCATTAAACGCCCAAGGAACAAGTGCCACCGACTCGAGCTTGAACACCACATTTGGTGGTCAAGTGGTTGAGGTACTGCCGAACGGAATGCTTGTTGTCGAGGCGGCGCGCCAGGTCGAGTTCAGTCAGCAGACGCAAACGATCCTGCTGCGGGGGCTAGTGCGTCCTGAAGACATCTCTCAGCAAAATCAGGTACTTTCAACGGCCATCTCCAGTCTTGAACTTGAAGTTCGAGGCAAGGGCATTATCAATGACTACACCCACCGCCAGAACCCTGTGATCAGGTTCTTGCAAAATCTTTTGGTTTTCTAGGTGAACTATGCGGCCTCAGATCGTTAGTAATAAAGCGCAAACATACTGGATGACAAATATCGTCACGGTCGGCATTATTCACTTGTTGATGTTGCTTTTCTCGTTGTCCGTAACGGCGCTAGCATCGGACCCGCCCTCCTCGCCGTCGAGAGAAGCACGGATTAAGACATCTCGTCCATCGAGGGCATTCGTGACAACCAACTGGTAGGCTATGGCATTGTTGTGGGATTGCAGGGCACTGGAGATAGCCAACAGACAACGTTCCCTGTTCAAACGTTGACGTCTACGCTACTGCGAATGGGAGTCAGCGTTCCGGCCGCATCGATCCGTATACAAAATCTTGCTGCAGTATTTGTGGCAGCCACGTTGCCGCCATTCGCTAGACCCGGAACCAAGCTGGATATTACAGTATCTTCCGCAGGGGACGCGAGAAGCCTCGAAGGTGGATTGCTTCTGATGACACCTCTCTACGGAGCAGATGGAAAGATCTACGCGCAGGCGCAAGGTCCGCTCGTTGTCGGCGGCTATTCAGTTAGCGTGAATGGCAACGTCAAACAGTTTAACCATCCCAATACCGCAAGGGTTCCCTTGGGTGCAATGGTGGAGCGCGGTGTTCCTCTCGAGCTTACGGGACGAAAAGAGTTTTCACTTCTGCTGAACGATGCGGACTTTCGTAGCGCCGAGGCAATGGAAAAAGCAATCAATCTTGAACTAGGTCGAAATGCAGCACACGTCGTTGATAGCAGGCAGATCGATCTGTCAGTTACAAATGGTGAAGACATTCCTGCGCTTCTCGCCCAGGTGGAGTCTGTCGAGGTCCCCATCTATCCTCGGGCCAAGGTGATTGTGAATGAGCGCACTGGAACGGTCGTTATCGGAGGCACGGTTGTCTTACAGCCTGTATCCATTCTTCACGGTGGACTGGCGGTCAACGTTGTAAGCGAGTTCCAGGTATCTCAGCCGAACGCCTTCTCCTCCGGTGGTACCACTCAGGTTGTTCAACAGACGAGAATTGATGCACAAGACAAACCGGTGAATCGCATCGAACTGAAACAGGGAGCAACTGTCGACGACTTGGTTAGAAGTCTCCAGACGATAGGGGCATCAGCAAGAGATGTCATCTCAATCCTGCAGGCGATGAAATCGGCAGGCGCTCTGGAAGCAGAGATCGAGGTGTTATGAAGATCGATTCAGACCTTTCAAGTGCGCCTATACCTGAGCTTGATGCAAAGAAACAGGCGAAATTGGTAGACGCCGCACAGCAGTTCGAGGCGACGATGATGCAGGAGATGCTAAAGCCAATGCAACATGGTCAAGACAGTTGGGGCGGCGACGTAAAGGACGAGGACGCAACCTTTGACACGCTAAGCAGCTTTGGATCCGAGACATTGGCAAAAGCCATCTCGAAAGGAGGCGGATTCGGGATCGCTCGAAAGGTCGTCTCGCAGATCACATCAGAGCGCCATCAGAAGTCCGAAAAGACGACTACTGGGTACTAAAGTTTGCTAATCGTGTGCCGATATAGTCAAGTAGACGGAGGTTCACCATGAGTTTTGCAAGTGGAATCGATAGCCTGCAGCAGGCGGTCAGTTCTAGCGCGCCATCCAACGTGAAGTCGGTGGAACAGGTAGACAGATCCAAGGGCGTTGCCGTTGCAGACGCGGCGTCGAGCGAAAAGGCAGACAACCTCGATCAGGCAGACCTGAGCTCGTCTGGAGCGGTCGTCGCCCAGGCACTCGAAGGTTCAGACATTCGATATGCAAAAGTTGCATCGTTGCAGCAGGCAATTGCTGCCGGAAGCTACAGCGTATCCTCGTCGGACGTGGCGGACAAGATCATTGAAGGGTTAGTGAAATGATTGTGACGAGCGATCAAGCACTGGCCGAGATACTCGATGAGACTGTCCAGGCGATCACAGTACTCGACCTGAACAGGCTCAAAACTGCGGAAGAGAAAATCTCAGCCTTGGCGCGGTACAGCATCGCCTGGGGTAAAGGCGGCATTAACACAATGCTGGCCAAGAAGCATCTACTTGACCTCATACTTCGGAACTGCGAGTCGAACCTGGATTCACTCAAACACCTGCATGGGAGAAATACGAGAGACCAATGGGCACACTGACATCGGTATTAGACATAGCGAAACAGGCCTTAATGACCGACCAATTTGCGCTGAATGTTACTGCAAACAATGTGGCGAATCAGAATACTCCGGGATACACGCGTGAAGTCGTAAACTTCGAAACCGAGGACTCTGTTTCCCTAAGCGGTGGCACCCAAAGCACAGGCGTCACAGCGACTGAAGCGTCGCAGAGAGACCGCGTTCTAGAACAGCGTGTTCAGCAACAGACCCAGGCGGTTGCTCAGAGCGGCGCACTTGGATCCGCACTTCAACAAGTGGAGAACATCTTCGGACTAACGTCGTCGACAGGTAAACTCGTCCGATGTGGCCTCTTCGCCGATTGGCAGCGCAATTAACAGCTTTTTTAGTTCGTTGTCTGCGCTGGAAGGCAATCCTTCCGATACGTCAACGCGGCAAGCTGTGCTCTCCGCGGCGAACGCGTTAGCTGGCGCATTCAATGATGCGTCAAATCAGATTTCACAGATATCGTCGAGTCTCAATCAACAGGTCTCGAGTGACACCTCTCAGATAAATGCCCTCACGACTTCGATCGCGTCACTCAATGCGCAGATCGCCAGCACGACGAATACCAATGGAGATGCCGGCACACTCGAAGACCAGAGACAACAGGATATTGCCCAACTGTCTCAGTTAGTCGGGTTGGATCAAATATCAACATCGCAGAATGGCATCTCTTTGACGACCAGTGGCGGCGCTGTTTTGGTAAGTGGTAGCCAATCGTTTGCAGTGAGCACGACTCAGGTCGGGGGAAATACCGACGTTTTGGCGGGAGATCCACCTCAGGACGTGACTGCGAATCTGACCGGTGGAGACCTCGGTGGCGCCCTGCAGGCCAGGGACCAGAATTTGTCCACATATTCGAATGCGTTGGACAATCTGGCATTCTCGCTTGCTACTGCTGTGAACCAGCAGAACGAACAAGGCGTTGATAGCAGCGGCAATCCCGGCCAAGCCATCTTTAGTCTTCCATCGACGCAGGCTGGCGCTGCAGCGCAGATTACTGTCTCCGCAACAAGCGCGGCGGCAGTAGCGGCAGCTACGTCCGGAGAGGGCTCTTCCGGCAACGATAATGCGACGGCTCTTGCCAATCTTGCAACGGCAAACACTGTTGGAAGCCAAACGGCGACGGGTTTTCTGGCTTCGTTCCTGGGACAAGTTGGCAGCGATGCTTCCGCAGTCACAACGGAGAACACAGGGCAGCAGGCTACACTCGCACAACTTACGACGCAGCGTGATTCGTTGTCAGCTGTCTCTACGGATGAAGAGGCGGCTAACCTCACACAGTTTCAGCGCTCGTATCAAGCGGCGTCAGAGGTCTTCAACATTGTGAACACCCTGATGGCAAGTGCGATCAATCTTGGCGAAGAGACGACCGTGAGCTAACGGGCTGCAATCGACGAAGCTACGCAAACACGAACGAGGAGAAGGCATTGAGAGTCGATCCGAACTACGTCACCAATCTATCCGGCGCGCTGAACCAGTCGGGCAATCTGCTGAATACGCTCTCAGCCGAGTTGTCGAGCGGAATGAGCATCTCCAAGCTTCAAGACAATCCGGTTGCGGCGGCACAGAGTACGTTACTGGCTGGCCAGATCGAGAAGTACGATACGTTTGTTCAGACGTCCTCCGGAGAAGCATCGATGATGCAGGTTGCTGACTCTACTCTGGGCGATGTCGTGACTCAGATAACTCAGGCGCTCGGTCTCGCGGTCGAGGGCAGTAACGGCACACAGAACTCGTCGGACAATGCGAGCGTTGCGCAATCTCTCAGTGGCATCCTGAATCAGGTGATATCACTTGCCAACACGAGTTATCAGGGACAGTTCTTATTCGGCGGCAGTCAGGGATCGGTTCAGCCCTTCACACTCGATACTTCCACGACTCCAGCAACAGTGACCTATGCTGGCGACACGAATGTGCAGTTCATTGAGTCACCCAGTGGGCAAAAACTCCAACTCAATCTACCTGGATCTTCTGTCTTCGGTAGCGGAAGTTCCGGCGTAATGGGGGCTCTCAGCCAGTTGGTCACTGATATTTCGGGTAATGCCTCGACTGCGACCATTACGACAGACACCGCCACACTCAAGACCGCTCTCGATCAGTTGTCCACCCAGCGAAGTATCTTCGACAGTTCACTGGCGCAGATGAACTCTTCGAATACGTTCGCCCAGACCACTGAATCCCAGCTTCAAATTGCACAAAGCGGTCTGGTCTCTGCGAATCCGGAGACAGTGGCTGCCCAGCTATCTTCGGCCGAAACTCAACACCAGGCGTTGCTGAGCGTCATCAGCACTTTGAGCAACCAGGAAGATCTCTTTCAGATGATGAGATAAGTCGATCTGCTTCCAGTTGCCCGTTGAGGTGGCTATCCCGTCGGAACTCCGAACCGCATCTGCATTACTGTGTGATCTTGAGCAAGGGGGTACCCCCCGGGTGGGTATGTCTAAAAGCCTTTCTTTCAGCTACTTACGTTTTTAGATGCCTGCAAAAATATGATTCCAGATGGGTTACAGGTAAATATTTCCATCTAAACGGTTTACGTACGAAGCCTTATCTTCCAATGAGAAAACCCGGCACAGTGGCCGGGTTTTCTGATGTCTGTATTCAGTATAGCGGTTTAGCAAGAACTAATACGCCAGACGGATAGTATTGTTTTATAAGGGGTTGCAGGCCCAGGGGGCTTGACAAGATTCGGGCAAGGTCTTCAACGCACAGACGGTGTCGATTACAAAGCAACTTCAGTTGGTATGAGTGAATATACTTTTAGAGGTGGCGACTGGAATCGGCGAAGAATTTAGATTTTTGTGGAATGCGACGCGAGGCAACAGGTTAAGACCCTGGCGAAGCGCCTATCTGCGGTGGCGACTCGAAACTTACTCCGGCCAGCGGGCGGAGACAATTCGCGCACGCGACTTTTGGAATGTGTTCTGGAAGGAGAAGAAGCAGTTTCTCCGATTTCTTCGCTGGACACGAGAGATCAAAAGCTATTCCGACTCCAAGCAGCGATAGAGCGGTTTTGTGAGTTTGTCGATCACACACACATCGAACACGAGATTGATGTTGGGTGTTTTAGTTTTACGTTTATTTGACAAGCACTGATCACAATCTTTACGGCCCGTTGGATATGATTGACTTCATGAGTGAATGGATCAAGTTGAAGGCACAGGATGGGCATGAGCTGGGCGCTTACGTCGCACAGCCCGCAGGACAGGCGATTGGAACGTTGATTCTTGTTCAAGAGATATTTGGCGTCAATGCGCACATACGCAGCGTTGCCGATGGATACGCGAAAGATGGATTTCTGGTAATCGCACCGGCGATATTTGACCGCTTCGAGCCTGGCGTACAGCTGACCTACCAGCCTGATGACATGCAGAAGGCTTATAAGTTTTATGGCATGCTGAAGCCCGAGACGACGCTGATGGATGTTGCTGCAGCCTATGAGTGGGCAAAGGCGGCGGGCAAGGGAATCGGTGTGATCGGCTACTGCTACGGTGGATTGACGAGCTGGCTGGTTGCGACGCGTGGCGAAGAGTACAAGATGCAGCCTGCGTGCTGCGTTGGCTACTATGCCGGCGGTATCGGTTCAGTGGCAACGGAACAGCCGAGCTGCCCGGTGATGCTGCATTTTGGGGCGAACGATACCCATATCGGACAGGATCAGATAGAGGCAGTTCGCGCGGCTCATCCTGAGGTAGAGATCTTCGTCTATGAGGGTGCAGGGCATGCGTTTAACCGGGATGTGGATCCGAACAGCTACCATGCAGCCTCGGCAAAACTGGCGCGGGAGCGTTCGCTCGAGTTCTTGAAGACGCATATCGCTTAAGTCGCTCAAAATCATTTAGCGCCGCTGGCCTCCCACGATTGCCGGGTTGCGCCAGCGGTGCTATCCTTATGCAGACACTAAGAGTGAACTAGAAGAATTAGGAGTAGAAACAGCTGTGTTAGCATCCGCTAAAAAGACAGACATTATTGCAAAGTTCCGCACGCACGACTCAGACACCGGGAGTCCAGAGGTTCAGATCGCTATTTTGAGCGAGCGCATCGGCGAATTGACGGAACACTTCAAAGCACACAAGAAGGATCATGGATCACGCCGTGGGCTTCTGATGCTTGTCAGCAAGCGTCGCCGTTTGCTGGACTATCTGAAGAAGTGTGACGCAGACCGTTATCGCGAGGTCATCGGCAAACTCGGAATCCGCAAGTAACCGCATCATCTCCGGAGACACCGTACAAACTATGGGAGCATACACGGCCCGTTCTCATTCGGCTGCTAACCTCGTGCAAGGTCAGGTAAGACCTTGGCGCTGGAGTTGCTGACGATGGGAGAGCGCGGCTTCGTTCCTGTGGCTATGATCGTGTGCGGATGCGAGCCTTCCAACGACTTATTACAGCGCAGCTTGCTGGCGGTTCGATAACCGCTTCGCAAAGCTGCGCTTTTTCGCGCCCGATCAACGGATGACGCGATCTCAGGCTTAATCAAACGAAGACGAGAGAAGAGAGGCAACATGAAACAAGATGTGACAGTTGAGCTTGCCGGCGGCAAGCAGATTAAAGTTCGAGACCGGACGCATGGCGAAACAAGCCTCCGGCGCAGCGCTGACATCAAGCGGCGATAACGTAGTTCTGGCAACGGCGGTTGCTTCGCCCGATCCGAAGGAAGGCATCGACTTCTTCCCGCTGACCGTGGAGTACCGCGAGTTTACTTATGCCGGTGGCCGTATCCCGGGCGGGTTCATCAAGCGCGAGGGACGTCCGAGCGAGAAGGAGATTCTGACGAGCCGTCAGATCGATCGCCCGATCCGTCCGCTCTTTCCTGAGGCGTTTCGGAATGAGACCCAGGTGGTTGCGTTTGTCTACTCCGCAGACAAAGAAAATGACCCCGACGTGCTCGGTATCAACGGCGCCAGCTGCGCTTTGGCTCTGAGCGATATTCCTTTTCACGGCCCGGTTGGTGCGGTGCGCATCGGCATTGATTGACGATCAGTTCGTCGTGAATCCGACGTACGCCGAGCGGGCGAAGAGCCAGCTGAACATCATGGTCGTCGGCACGAAGGACGGCATCGTGATGATCGAGTCCGGCGCGAAGGAGATGGCTGAAGGCCGCGTCGTCGATGCGATCGAATTTGCACATGAGCAGATCAAGAAGATCTGTGCGGCGATCGAGGATCTGGCGAGCCGTGCGGGCAAGACGAAGCGAGAGGTCAACGCAGTCGAGGTCGACCACGACTATCTGAATGAGCTGACCGCGAAGATCGGCGCGAAGTTGAAGGATGCGCTCGACACGCAGAAGCATCCGAAGTTCGAGAGCTATGCGCTGGTGAAGGAGATCAAGGACGAGCTGAAGAAGGACCTGCCAGAGGGAGATGCTGCGGCGGCGAAGAAGCTGAGCAAGTACTACGAGCTTCTGCGCGAGAAGATCTTCCGCGATCAGGTTCTGGATGGATCGAATTCGTCCGGATCATCGTGCGTTCGATAAGATTCGCGATCTGACGATCGAGGTTGGCGTTCTGCCCCGGGTCCACGGGTCGGCGCTGTTTACGCGCGGCGAGACGCAGGCGCTTGTGAGCGCGACGCTTGGCACTACCGACGATGCGCAGCGTCTCGAGAGCTACGAAGGAGAGCAGAAGCGGCGCTTCATGCTGCACTATAACTTCCCTCCGTTCTCCGTTGGTGAGGTTGGACGTATGACGGGCGTTGGACGGCGCGAGATTGGCATGGCGCGCTCGCGTTCCGGGCGATCGAGGCTGTGCTGCCGGCTGAGGATGAGTCGCCCTACACGTTGCGTGTGGTGTCGGACATTCTGGAGTCGAATGGGTCGTCTTCAATGGCGACGGTGTGCGGCGCTTCACTTGCGCTGATGCAGGCTGGTATCGCGATCAAGGGATCGGTTGCGGGTGTTGCGATGGGCCTGGTGAAGGAAGGCGATAACTACGCCGTTCTTACCGACATCGCCGGTGCGGAAGATCACTACGGCGATATGGACTTCAAGGTTGCCGGTACGCGCAAGGGAATTACCGCGCTGCAGATGGACATTAAGATCATGGGCATCACGCCGCAGATTATGCGTGAGGCGCTTGAGCAGGCGCGGCAAGGCAGGCTCTTCCTGCTGGATACGATGGACGGCGTGATCGCGGGTGCGAGCCAGGAGAAGTCGCAGTTTGCGCCGCGTATTCACACGATTCAGATTCCTACGGACAAGATCCGCGATCTGATCGGACCTGGCGGCAAGGTTATTCGCGGCATCATTGATGCGACCGGCGTCAAGATCGATGTGGACGATACCGGACGGGTCAACGTCGCTTCGAGCGATGCTGATGGTCTTGCCCGAGCGATCCAGATGATCAGCGATCTGACTGCGGTGCCTGAGATCGGAAAGACGTATCTGGGCAAGGTAGTTCGTCTGGCTGAGTTCGGCGCGTTTGTTGAGATCTTCCCTGGAACCGATGGCTTGTTGCATGTCTCCGAGATCGCGGAACATCGCGTGAAGGAGGTCAAGGATGAGCTCCGTGAAGGCGATCAGATCCTGGTTAAGGTGCTGGCTATCGAAGGAAATCGCATCAAGCTCTCGCGGAAGGCTGTTTTGCGTGAACAACGCGCGAAGCTTGGTCTGCCCGAGCCGGGTCAGATTGGAACCGATGGGGCGAACGTCGAAGCAGGCGCGTCGCATTCTCGGACGGAGCAGGCGCCGGTTGGAGACAATCTCGCAACGGACGAAGACGGCGACGACTTCGACGATGATGGTGAGGAGTCTACCGACGAGCCGAACTTTAATCGTGCCGATGGTGCTGTTCCTGTTCCTGCAGGCGGCGGTCCGGGAGGAAATGCTCCTGGCGGCCAGAGGCGGCCGGGTGGTGGCGGAAGACGCCGTCGTGGTGGTCGCAGGCCGGGTGGTTCGGGTTCCGGTGCACCTTCGGGTGGTGGCGGCAATCGGTAGGTTTTACATTACGCATAACCAGGGAGACCGCGCATTGGCGCGGTCTTTCTGTCTCTGTCGCGAGTGGAGATCATGAGTCGTTCGAGTTGGATCGCATTTGTGTTGCTTTGTATCTTGTCGGCGACTTCGTGGGTGATTCCACATGGGGCGGAGTTGCCGGTTCTTGAACAACAAGGCATTCGTTATGCAGTGATTGGGTTGGTTGCTCTGTTGCTGGGTGGGCGCAAAGAATGGTCCTGGGGCTACGGGCTGGATTTGGGGCTGGTGAGTGTGGGGTTCTTCGGGGTTCCCGTCGCGGTTTTGGCGTGGACGCAAGGGAGCGTGTCGGCGATCAGCCGATCGGCGTTGTTTGCTATGGTTCCTGTGGTTGTCGTGATGACGATCGCTGCTGGAGATGACGAGCGTGGTATCAGGCGGTTTCTGGTTCCGGCGCTGGCAGGGCTCGGTGGTCTTTTGTTGCTGTTGCCGCTGGGCTTCTCAGGGACGCTTCTGGGTCGATTGATGCTTGGTTTGGTTTGTGCAGCGGTGATTTTAGTGGGGCTATCGAGCGTGTGGTTGAATCGGCTGCTGCAGGGAGTCGCACTGACCCAGGCGGTGGCGGTAGTGTGTCTTGCGAATGCAGCGTTTTTGCTGGTCTGTAGTGTTGCCAGTCGGGACGCCGTCTGGAGAGTGAGCGAATTGGCTTCGGTTATCTCACTCGGGTCTTTGGTGGATGTGATGGAGGTGGTCCTGATCGTCTGGCTGCTGCAGGAGATGCCGCCGGTGCGGTTTGCTGCGCGGTTTCTGGTGATTCCGCTGCTGACTATTTTGGAGAGCTATATTCTCGTCCGGCCTGAGGTGACGGTGCGGCTCGTCTGTGGCACGATTTTGCTGGCTACAGGTGCGGGGGTGCTTCTCTTTTTGAATACTGGCGAAGAGGAGACGATGCTGTCGCTTCGTTGATACTTTGCGGCGCTTGACCGCCGGGGTACACTGCGGTTAATGGCTGCTTCCATGTACATTGTGGTCGAGGGCGAGGATCCCGGGTTCGATATCTTTGTGAACGGGCGCTCGCTGGCGAGACATGAGGATGCGCTGGAGCGGTTGGCGCTTCGGTTAGGTGTCCGCCCACTGATCGAGTTTTTTTCGGCAGACGAGAATTCGATGTCGCTCTTGATTGAAGAGGGGGCGGGGAACCAGGACCTGCTACGCCGGTTGCCGCCGCCGCAGTGGTACTCACCCAGCGAGGGTCTGACGACCGTGCGAGCGCTGCTACGGGCACTGGAGAACGATCCTCAACAGCTGGGAACCGAGGGCGAGCAAGTCCTCTCGGAGCTGCTTGAGTACGCACACGTGCTCGAGAAGACTGCGGATCGCAGCATGCGGTGGCATCTCGCGGTGAGCTGGCGGTAGTGTCCGATCGCCTGCCTGTAAATGTCTTAAATTCAAAGATCTACGCCAAGTACCTTCAGGTAGAGGCAGATTTCACGTGTATCTTACTGACCGGCAGCGCGTTTGCCCGCTAAGGGTGGTCAGCCCTTACTTTTATTGTTCACTTGTTTTGGACTTCGACGGTATTCCAACGACCACACCGGAGCCTCTCCTAGCTCCTATCGGCAGAGATTCGGACGCTAGGCTAATGACGAGTTTCGGTGGAGGCGGTGGGCTGGGTGGGCTGATCGCCTTCGCCTAGCTTGCGGTGGAAGAAGTCGAAGACGAGGCCGTAGAGGCTGAGGGCGAGTTCGGGGTCGTAGCGGATGCCTTCGTCGCGCATGAAGGCGTGGGCGCCGTTGACCTCGTGCCAGCTGAGTCGCGCGCCGAGTTCGTTGAGGCGGGTGAGGACCTTCATGCGGCCTTCGGTGGGGATGTGCGGGTCCTGGCGGCCCCAGATCATGAGGAGTTCGCCCTTGATGTCTTTGGCGCGTTCGAGGGAGTCGTCGTCATGCCTTTGCCGAGGCAGCCTTTGTGGATGTCGGTGGCGTAGAAGCAGGCGGTGGCGAGGACGTCGGGGTTCATGGCGGCGCGGAAGGCGAGGTGGCCGCCGATGCAGATGCCCATGGCGCCGAGGTGGCCGGTGCAGTCGGGGCGGGATTCGAGGTGGTCGAGTGACGGCGCGGGCGTCGGCGTCGTAGCTGGCGAGCTCCTTGGTGGTCTTGAGGGCGTTGCCGCGGTCGGAGCCGGCCTGGTCGTAGGCGAAGACGGTGCCGGCGGGCTTCGAACTCGTGGTAGATCTCGGGCATGGCGACGATGTAGCCGTGGCCGGCGAGCATGGCGGCGGTGCGGCGGATGGGCGCGGTGACCTGGAAGATCTCGGAGTAGAAGATGATGCCGGGATAGCGGCCGGGCGCGGCGGGGCGGACGATGTGGGTGCGCATGGGGCCGTTGGGGGTGTCGAGGGTGACGTACTCGTCGTTGACGATGATCATGTTTTCTTCCTCATGGACTTTGTGATCCGGACTAGAGTTTACCTGTTGAGGAGGAAGAGTGTCGTTGCGGTTTTGTGAAGAACGGTCGCACCTGAGCGGCAGGACGAGCCTGGTGCGACCGTTGAATGAAGCGTTATTTGTGGTATCCGCCGCCGTGCTCAGCGTGCTCCACGTGTTGTGCGTGGGCCTCTACGCGAGGGCCGGCAGGATGGGCGTAGGGATGCGTGTACGGGTGAACGTAGACTCCACGGTTGTAGTAGGTGCGGGTCCAGGGGCGATGGTCGATGAGGATTGCGTGGTTTCCCCAGCCGAAGCCTGCGCCGTACCAGCCGTAGACGCCGAGGGCTGGGCCGATGGTGACGACGGGGCCGAAGCGGAGTGCTCCGCCGACGTAAAAACCGGGGCGTGGAGCGTAGAAGACCACGGCCGGGCTGTAGACGGGGACATAGTAGTAGGCGGGATTGACGGGCTGGATTGCGATATAGCCGCCGTCGTCGACCACGTTGTCGTAGGAGCTGGGGGCGAGGTAGCCGTAGCCGTGAGCAATGCGGCGCTGACGCTGGACGGCGTCCATGACGTCATTGCGCTGGCTGAGCACGGCGTTGCCGAGCGTGCCGGTGAACTGCGGGTCACGGGCCATCATGTCGAGGACTGAAGGAAAGGGAAGTAGCGCGAGAACGCTGGGGTCCCATGGAAGGTTGTCGGACTGGATGGCCTGGGCGAGGGCATCGCCTGTGATGCTCGCGTGCTGCTGGGCCCAGGTGGCTGCGTCGGGGATCTGGTCCCAGAAGGTGGAGGCGGTGAGAACCTGTGCGAGTAGCGGATCGGGATAGAGAGCGATGCGCTGAACGAGCTGATCGAGTTGCTGAGGTGCCATCAGCGGCGGTGGCGGCGGGCCTTGCTGCTGTCGGGCGGAGGCGCCTGCTGCTGATATTGGGGCTCACCTTGCTGAGAGTTGTCCATCTGTGTGGGTTGCTGATCAGTTGGCTGGACGGCCTGGGGATACGCTGGCTGCGCTTGTTGCTGGTCGGTCGGTGGAGGCGGTGGTGGCTGGCGGACGATGGGGGCTTGTGCGAAGGCGGATGCTGAGAGGGCGGTCAGAAGGACAGTGTGAAAGATGCTGGAGCTGAGTTTGTTCATGGTCTCTTTCTGTGGATTCGAGAAGAACGGATCTCGTTTTACTGAACGGTGTATGTCTTTTCTGCTAAGAGGAGTCCATCTCTTTGCATTCGAGTTGACGTCATTTTTAGGGTAAAAGTTGTGGTGCAGGTGGCTTTTTGACGTCATATTCGTGGACTCATAACGCGACGACAGATGAGTCCACGAATATTTGTTTAGCTGAAGAGAAATTCCTTGGTGCGGAGTTCTTTGACGGTGTCGCGGAGCTTGGCTGCTTTTTCGAATTCGAATTTTTTCGCGGCTTCGCGCATGTCGGACTCGAGTTTGCCGATGTAGGTGTCCAACTCTTGCTGGGTGCCGAAGTCGGGCATGCCTTCGGCTTCGTCAGTTAGGTCGGCGTAGTCGGCTTTGAGGATTCCGGCCAGGCCCATCTCGATTGGACGAATGATACTGGCGGGAGTAATCCCGTTTTCTTCGTTATAGGCGACCTGTTTTTCGCGGCGACGGTCGGTCTCGTTGATGGCGCGCTGCATGGAGTCGGTCATCTTATCGGCGTAGAGGATGGCGCGGCCTTCGATGTGGCGGGCAGCGCGGCCGATGGTTTGAATGAGAGAGCCTTGAGAACGGAGGAAGCCTTCTTTGTCGGCGTCGAGGATCGCGACGAGAGAGACTTCGGGGAGGTCGAGGCCTTCGCGGAGGAGGTTGATGCCGATGAGGACGTCGTACTCGCCTTTGCGGAGGTCGCGGAGGAGCTTGATACGTTCGAGGGTCTCGATCTCGGAGTGCATGTAGCGGCAGCGGACGCCGACTTCGGTGTAGTAGCTGGCGAGGTCTTCTGACATGCGCTTGGTGAGCGTGGTGACGAGGACGCGTTGATTTTTTGCGGTGCGGTCGCGGATCTCTGCGAGCAGGTCGTCGATCTGGCCTTTGATGGGGCGGATTTCGACGACGGGATCGATGAGGCCGGTTGGACGGATGATTTGCTCGACGACTACGCCTGCGGATTTGGTGAGCTCGTAGGGGCCTGGGGTGGCGGAGACGTAGATGATCTGGCCGGTGCGTGACTCAAACTCCTCGAAGCGAAGGGGGCGATTGTCCATGGCTGATGGCAGACGAAAGCCGTAGTCGACAAGGTTTTGTTTGCGGCTGCGGTCGCCGTGCCACATGCCGTGGAGCTGGGGCACGGTGACGTGGGACTCATCGATGAAGAGCAGGTAGTCTTGCGGGAAATAGTCGAGGAGCGTGGGTGGAGGTTCGCCCGGGAGCCGCGCGGAGAAGTGGCGGGAGTAGTTTTCGATGCCGTGGCAGAAGCCGACGGATTTGATCATCTCCAGATCGAAACGGGTGCGTTGGTGGATGCGTTGCGATTCGACGAGGCGGCCCTGGTTTTCCAGTTCCTTTTCCCACCACTCCATCTCTTCGAGGATTGAGTTGACGGCCGAGGTTTTGCGCTCGGGCTGGACGACGTAGTGCGACTTCGGATAGATGGGCAGGCGTGAATATTTTTGTTTGACGGTGCCGAAGAGCGGATCGATCTGGGAGAGTGAATCGATTTCGTCGCCGAAGAGCTCTATACGATAGGCGTTTTCGTCATAGGTGGGGTAGATCTCGATGATGTCGCCACGGACACGGAAGGTGCCGCGACGGAAGTCAACGTCGTTGCGGTCGTAGAGTATTTCGACGAGGCGGCGCGTGATGTCTTCGCGTTTAATGCGCTGGCCTTTTTCGAGCATCATCAACATGCCGTAGTAGGCTTCGGGTGAGCCGAGGCCGTAGATGCACGAGACGGAGGAGACGATGATGGCGTCGCGGCGTTCGAACAGGCTGCGGGTGGCGGCGAGGCGAAGTTTATCCAACTCTTCATTGATGGTTGACTCCTTTTCGATGAAGAGATCGCCGGCGGGGATGTAGGCTTCGGGTTGGTAATAGTCGTAGTAGGAGACGAAGTACTCGACGGCGTTGTTGGGGAAGAAGGTTTTGAACTCGTGATAGAGCTGGGCGGCGAGGGTCTTGTTATGCGCGAGGATGAGTGCGGGCCGTTGCAGCTCTTCGATAACCTTCGCCATGGTGAAGGTTTTGCCGGAGCCGGTGACGCCGAGGAGGACTTGATCTTTTTCTCCGGCGTTAATGCCGGAGACGAGCTCGGAGATGGCGCGGGGCTGGTCGCCCTGGGGCTTGTAGGTGGTCGAAAGCTGGAAGTCCATCTCTATAGGATAGTTTATTGACAGGGTTGATTGGGCGGAGATAAGGCGATGCAAAAGCAAATACAGGGATCCTTCGCTGCGCTCAAGACGACATCTTTTGTTGTGACAACATTGTTTGGGAGGTTGCGATGAGCGTTGGAACTGAGTTGTGGCTGGTGCGGCATGGAGAGACGGAGTGGAGTTTAAGTGGAGCGCATACGAGCCGGACGGATATTCCGCTGACCGAACATGGGCGAAAGCGGGCGGAGGAGTTGCGCGACTACTTGAAGGGTACGAAGTTCGATGCGGTGTTTGAGAGCCCGATGAAACGGGCTCGGGAGACCTGCGCAATTGCCGGGTTTGGCGATCAGGCCGTGGTGGAGAACGGTCTGAAGGAGTGGGACTACGGGGTGTATGAAGGGAAGACGACCAAGGAGATTCAGGCGGAGATACCGGGGTGGTCGGTGTGGAAGAACGAGATTGTTGGCGGTGAGACCGTGGAGCATGTGGGCGAGCGTGCGGATGGAGTGATCGCTCGTGCGCTGGCGGCTGCGCCTGCTGGGGGTAAAGTCGCGCTGTTTGCCCATGCGCATATTCTGCGGATTCTTGCGGCGCGATGGATTGGATTGCCTGCGACCGGTGGAAGCATGCTGGCGCTGGGGACCGGAAGCGTCAGCGTGATGGGGTGGGAGCGGGAGACGCGTGTGATTTCCAGCTGGAATCGCGGGTTTGAGTAGAGGCTAGAGGTTTTTGATGTGCTGCGGCTGGAGTCCGATTCCGACGAAGCGTGCAGGGATGTTCTGGAAGCCCGGGATGCTGGTCAGGATGCGAAGAGACAGCGGTGGCTTGATGGGGCCAGTTTTGCGAAGGACACGATCGAGGATGCGGTGGGCGAATACCTGCACGCGCTGGGTGTTGCGGACTGCGTTTTCGCGATAGTGCTGGACCTGCGCCAGATTGTGCTGGCTGAGTGTGTTTGAGAGCAGCGCTTCGGTGAGGATGTTGGCGGTGGCGACTGCGTCCTGAATGGCGATGTTGATGCCGATGCCTCCCACGGGAGACATGGCGTGAGCCGCGTCGCCGATGCAGAGAAGGCCAGGAGAGGACCACTGCTGGAGGCGGTTCACTTGAATGGTAAGGAGCTTCACCTTGTCCCATGAGTCGATCTCGGTGGTGCGCCCGGCTAGGAAGGGAACGACGCGTTCGATGCTTTGTTGAAAAGCTGGAAGGCCAGCCTGCTGGATGGAGGGGAAGGTATCTTTGGCGATGATGTAGCCGACCTGGAAGTAGTCGCTGCGGTTGATGAGGATGATGAGACGGCCGTAGTTGATGTAGCCCAGGGCGTTTTCGGGGTCGGAGGGCTGGCGGGCTAGCTTCAGCCAGAGGACGTCGACGGGGACGCCCTGGTCCTCAAGCGGAAGGTGGCCGGCGTCGCGTGAGATGGCGTGGCGTCCGTCACAGCCTACTGTCAGTGTGGCGGGGATTTCGACGGGACCGTTGGGAGTGTTGGCGCGGACGCCGGTGGTGACGCCGTTTTGCTGGATGAGGCCGGTGGCCTCCCAACCCATGCGGAGGGTGAAGTCAGGGAACTGGGTGGCTTCGCTGGCGAGGAAGTTGAGGAAATCCCACTGCGGCATGAGGGCGATGAATTTGCAGTGAGTGGGGACGTGGGAGAAGTTGGCTATGGAGAAGCGTTCGCCGCCGATGGTCGCAGAGAGAGCTGCGACCTGGGAATGGGGAATGGTTAGAAACTTTTCGAGGAGGCCGAGTTCGTAGAGAAGTTCGAGCGTGGAGGGGTGGATGGTGTCTCCGCGGAAGTCCCGGAAGAAGTCTTTGTGTTTTTCGAGGACCGTGACCTTTACGCCGGCTCGAGCCAGTAGAAAGCCAAGCATGATACCGGCAGGGCCGCCACCGATGATGCAGCAGGTGGTTGCAAGCGAGTTGGGAGGAGTAGCCATTCGTGGTGATGAGGGTAGCAACACGTGGCAACTGCGTCAAAACAAAGTTTTAAATCTGCATTGGGTTGCAGGTTTCGTTGTGGTCGTCTACCAAGGGCAAAAAACTACGGAGCACCGATTGGGTGCTCCGTAGTTTGAGTTGCTTATCGCTTAACCGGCTTTTTCGAGCAGCATCGGTAGGGTCAGGCTGTGCTTCTTGACCATCTCAGCCGTGATCGAGAGTTCTTTGACCTTCTTGTTGCCGGGGACGTAGTACATCAGATCCAGCATCAGTTCTTCAAGGATCATACGAAGACCGCGCGCGCCGACCTTGCGTTGGAGCGCCTCGCGAGCGATCTCACGAGCAGCCTCATCGGTGAAGGTTACCTTCACACCCTCGTAGTCGAATAGCTTGGTGTACTGCTTCAGGATTGCGTTGCGCGGCTTGGTCAGGATCTCGATCAGAGCGGCTTCATCCAACTCGTCAAGGATGCCGAGTACGGGCAGACGGCCAACGAACTCAGGGATTAGTCCGTACTTCAGCAGGTCCTGAGGCTCGGCCTGGCGCAGCAGCTCCGCGTCGCGTTGTGCGCGAATCGGTGTTACCTCGCCGTCCTTCGCATCCGGATCGGCGATCGCCTTGAATCCAAGTGCCTTCTTGCCGATTCGTCGTCCAATCACCTTTTCTAGGCCGACAAATGCGCCGCCGCAGATGAAAAGGATGTTCGTCGTATCAACGGCGGTGAACTCCTGGTGCGGATGCTTCCTGCCACCCTGTGGCGGAACGTTGGCGACGGTGCCTTCGAGCAGCTTCAACAGCGCTTGCTGCACACCCTCGCCCGACACATCGCGGGTGATGGAGGGGTTTTCGTCCTTGCGGCCAATCTTGTCGATCTCGTCGATGTAGATGATTCCGCTCTGCGCACGCTGTACGTCGCCGTCAGCGGCCTGCAGAAGCTTCAGGATGATGTTCTCGACATCCTCGCCGACGTAGCCGGCTTCGGTGAGGGTGGTCGCGTCCACGATGGCAAACGGCACGTCAAGCATCTTCGCCATCGTCTGCGCCAGAAGCGTTTTGCCCGATCCAGTGGGCCCTACCAACAGGATGTTTGACTTCGCAAGCTCCACGTCGTTGCCGCGGGTCTTGTTCATCTGGATACGCTTGTAGTGGTTGTAGACCGCTACAGCGAGCTTCTTCTTCGTCTGGTCCTGGCCGATGACGTACTCATCCAAAAAGGCCTTTACTTCCTGCGGCTTAGGCAGGTGGGCTGGAGCAATACCCGGCTGCGTCTCGGTGCGGTCGTCTTCCAGAATTGAATTGCACACTGCCACGCACTCATCGCAGATATAGGCCCGTGGGTAATCGGACGGCGATGAGATGAGCTTGGCAACAGCATCCTGCGATTTATGGCAGAAGGAACAACGAAGAGATTCGTCTGAGCCCCGTGACGTTTTCATAAATGCGACTTCTCCTGACTGTCCCCGCGCTTGCAAAGGTCTTCCAACAAGTTTACACCCGTTCACGTCCTAAAACATGAGGCAAGGCGACACCGACGTACCTCGAATTGGTCATATACGTGCAAATAGCGAACCAAGAAAGCAACGGCATAACGTAAGAAGCCCGAACCAGAAGGCCCGGGCTCCTCGGTGCAAATCATGGATCGACTACGTACGAGGCCGGTCGATGATGTCGTCGATAATGCCGTATTCCTTCGACTGCGCGGCTGTCATGATGAAGTCGCGCTCCACATCCCGCTCGATCCGTTCCAGCGTCTGACCCGTGCTGGCGCTCATCAGCTTGTTCGTAATCTCGCGAATGCGCAGAATCTCGCGTGCGTGAATGTCGATATCGGTCGCCTGTCCGCTCAATCCGCCCATCGACGGCTGATGGATCAGGATTCGCGAGTTCGGCAGGGCAAAACGCTTGCCCTTCTTACCTGCCATCAACAGAAACGCTCCCATGCTGGCAGCCTGTCCGATGCAGAACGTCACCACGTCGTTCTTGATGTACTGCATCGTGTCGTAGATCGCCAAGCCTGCTGTGATCGAACCACCTGGCGAGTTGATGTAAAGCTGAATGTCCTTCTCCGGATCCTCACCGCTCAAAAACAGCATCTGCGCAATGATCACATTGGCGATGTTGTCATCGATCGGTGTGCCCAGAAAAATGATGTTGTCCCGCAGCAGACGGCTGTAGATGTCGTAGGCGCGTTCGCCCCGGCTCGTCTGCTCGATCACCATCGGTACTAGTCCCATAACACTCTCTTTCTTTTGTCCGTTAGCAATCCGACAACTTCACTC
Source organism: uncultured Acidobacteriaceae bacterium (assembly GCA_963708755.1). Taxonomy (GTDB): domain Bacteria; phylum Acidobacteriota; class Terriglobia; order Terriglobales; family Acidobacteriaceae; genus Edaphobacter. Next base: position 59,917 of record CAVPTN010000007.1, on the reverse strand, counting down.
TACGAAGCCAGCTTCTCGTAGAGCACGCTTCCAGTCTTCTCGCGCCGCATCTGCTCGCGAATCCGGTCCAGCCCGCCATCGTTCGACAGCCTGTCCCGCAACGTCTCCAGAGGCTCACGCGATTGAATCGAGAGCATCAGCAGCTCGCGCTCGACGTCTTCCTCGCTCAACTGAATGCCCTCAACTTCTGCGATGCGATCGAGGATCATCGAAACCTTTACCTCGTTCACTGCCAGGTCGCGCTGTGAGGCACGCAACTGCTGGAAGTCCAGCTTACGCATGTCCTCGACCTTCATGCCCTGTTGGGCCAATGCGCGAAGCCCGCGGTCCAGACGCGCTTCAATCTGCTGCTGGACGAACGCCTCAGGAACAGGGAACTGGAACTTCTCGATGAACTCGCCGAGCATCTTGTCCTTCGCGGCACTCTCGAGCGCAGCCTTCTTGCGGTCCGACGCATGCTCGCGCAGCTTGGTTTCGAACTCTTCCCAGCTCTCGTAGTTGCCGAGCTGCTTGGCGAACTCCGCATCGCGCTCCGGGAAGCTCTTGTGCTTGATGCCCTTCACGGTCACGTCATAGCTCACGGTCTGGCCCGCCAGGCGACGCTCGCCGAAGTCAGCAGGATAGTCCACCTCAAACTTCAGCTCCTGCCCCGCCTTCGCTCCACGCAGCGCTTCGTTGAAGGCAGCGAGAGTATTCTTCCCGCCGATCTCGATCAACACATCTTCGCCTGTGATGGGTTCGCTGGGCGAAGCGCTCTGCACTCCATCCTCAGTCACCGTCTGCGCCAGATCTTTCACTTCGCCGCGGAACTGAATCTCGGCCCAATCGCCATCAACCAGCGGACGGTCTTCTTCGACCGGCTCAACCGTGGCGTGGCTATCGAGCACGCGAGCAAGCTCTGCGTCATACTCCTCGTCGGTCAATGCAGCATCTGGCTTCGTTACGGAGACGCTGTCGTATCCCGCAACGTTGATCTCAGGTGCGACCTCAAAGGAGGCTTTGAACTTCAACGGTTGACCATCGAAGAGCTGAAGATCGAGCAGCTGTGGCTCCGACACCGGGCGCAGCTTCTGCTCATCGATCGCCTGGCGAAAGCGTGCCGACACCAGGCTCTCCAGAACTTCCTGGCGAACTTCTTTCGCGAACTTCGATCGGACCAGGGACTCTGGCACCTTTCCTGCGCGGAAGCCGGGAATTCGTGCGAGCTTCTGGTAACGCTTCACGACTGTCTTGAAGCTCTTGGATACCTCATCCGCACCAGCCTCGACTTCAATCTCTCGGGTCAGCTCAGGGTTCAGCGCGGGGGCATGCTGATGCGTATGCTCATGATCGTGGTTGTGCGTGTGGTCATGGTCATGATGCTCATGCTCTTGGGTATTTGCTACTTCTGTCTGCAGCTCCGCAGTGTCATTTGTCTCTGTCATCTCAGTTGGGGTCAAGTCCATGCCTTCCAAATAGCGCTTGTGTATTCCGCGTCGTCGCCGGTACGCCGGCGAGCGCGATCCACGCCTCTTATCTACTGTACGAGCTTGGATAGGGAGGGTCAAACCATCGGCCGTCTCCCATACGGAGACGAAGCGCCCGCGATCACTGATATGGGCATTCGGATAATCGAGAACGGTCGATTTAGAGGTGCCCCGTCGCTCCCGGGCTCAACGAAAATATCTCCAGCCGGATCTTCCATTGGGTCGATTCGCCCGGCTGCAGCACGACGATGCCTGTATCTTCCACATGGTTCCACTCTTTGCCGAACGGGTCGTCGTAGTTAAATTGCGGCTCAATCGAGATAAACGACCCATCCGGCGGCGCATACACCCGCATCGCCTTGATTGTCGGGCTCAGCGCGGTGATCCGGAGACCGTAATCGCTCTCGGGGTCTCGCAACTCCGCAACCGCCCCATCTTCCATCAATGCCTGTTTCAAGTGAACAAAGGTGTCATCCAGGTGCAAGCCGCCCAGCCGAGCGCCGTTCTGGTCGGTAAAGTCATATTCGGTACCTGTGACGGGTAGGAGCTTCCCGCTCAGCTCGCCGGTGCGTCGGTCCTTCACCTCAGCCCGTAGGCTGTGCGGCAGCTTTAAGACCATCTGCCCGCGATGGCCACTCAGGATCGCAAACCGTGGGTGCCAGCCTATCCCAACCGGTTCAGGGACATTACCGGTGTTGCGTGCCGTGATCTTCATCTCGATCGCCCGCCCGCTTAGTCCTATCGTCGTTGTGAACTCCGTCTGCGACGGCCATTGACCATCGAAGTTGCCCGGACGAAACGTAGCCTGAGACTGGCCACCATCGGGCATCACGTTTGTGGTGACGGAGTAGGACGGTTGTTTCAGGAGCAAGCCGCCGGCCGCCATCGAGCCATCAAGACCGTAGCTATCCTTTACCCCGGTCGGCAAGGTAAGGTGCACCCCGCGCCATGCCGTAGTGAGGTTTTGCCCATCTGCGGTTGCTGTACCGGATATACGACCCGCCCAGGGCGCCTCAATCGCTGCTCCCATCGCCAGACTCTGGGCACCGGTTGCATCCTCACCAGTTCCGGTCAGCCGTTGAGCGGCGCCCTCCAGCGTTGGAGATGCAAGCAGGTTGACCTCTCCCTTCTGTGGAAGGTAGGCCGTAAGCTGCAGCATATTCATCCCGCGTCCGGGCAGTAGTGTCGCTGAAAGGAACTCCGGCCCACTACCGCCAACCAGCGGTGATCGTTCAAGCTTGATTACGTCCTGTCCACCGGGACGAACCACAACATCAACTTTAGGTTTTTGAGCTAATTCCTTCTTGAGTTTTCCAAAGTGCCCCAGACGGTGCTCATGCCAGCCAAAGGCCAGTCCTGCCAACAAGATCCCCAAAACGATGATTGTCAGCATTCCGGAACGCATGACGGCTGCGTGCCAAATGCTCCTGCGCCGCTTGGCAAACCACTGCTTCAGAAGCGCCCAGTACATCCTGCTCAGCCTTGGATCTTCCAACTCGCCGCCTATTCCTGATCTCTCGCTACGAATCACATTCTACTAAGCCGCGCGGGCAATCCGCATTACACGGTTTCTACTCGTTCCTACTATCATCAGATGCAGTGACATCTCTTAACACACAGAATACGTCTCCACTCTTCAATCAGATTCGTGATTCCATCATCACCTGTGAACGCTGTCCCCGTCTTCGCGATTACTGCCGTGGCATCGGCGAAACGAAGCGCCGCGCCTACATGGACCAGACCTATTGGTCCCGTCCCGTTCCCGGCTTTGGCGATCCCCGCGCACGCATATTGATCCTCGGTCTCGCCCCTGGCGCTCATGGAGCCAACCGTACTGGCCGCCCCTTTACCGGCGACGGCTCGGGCGACTTCATGTATCCGGTCCTGCATGAGCTTGGGCTCGCTAGCAAACCCCGCGCCATCACTCGCAATGATGGCCTCAAGCTTCGCCATGCCTGGATCGCCTCCGTCGTTCGCTGTGCTCCACCCGGCGACAAGCCGCAGCCCCAGGAGATTCGTAACTGCTCGACCCACCTTGCTGATGAGATTCAGGCGCTGCCGCGTGTCCGTGTTGTCGTTTGTCTTGGAAAGATCGCCTTTGACGGATATCTTGCACACCTGCTTCATACGGGCGTCATTGCTCGCAAGTCGGAATATAAGTTCTCGCATGGGGCACAGTATCTTCTCCCCAACGGTTTGCATCTGCTCGCCACCTATCATCCGTCATTACGCAACACCAACACAGGCCGATTGAACAGCACGATGTTCACGAAGGTCTTTCTGCGGGCAAGGGAACTGGCCGGTCTTGCTGTGTAAAGATGGCTGTCTAGAGGCGATTTTTCTCTGCAAACACGTTCAACGCCGCGAACGCTGGTCCGACGATCATTGCAACGAAGACGATCATCATCAGAATGTCTTTCACGCATCACCTCAAAATCACTTTAGCTTGACCCGCGATGGTCTTTGAGGTGAACGACGAAGCCGGAACTGCTGCAGCCATTACCTGATAGGATTCCCCTTTAGACCACGTACACGCGTTCCGATAGCTAATAAATAACCAACCAATCTCGATTTCGTCGAATCCAATCAAGCAGGGAAGCAAAGTAGAGAAATAAGAAGTAAATTCTTTTACGAGGTATTTCGAATGAGCGCAAAGAATTACTGGTTCGCCTTCGGCATTGGCGTCAGCGCAGGAGCCGCAATCGCTCTCCTTTATGCTCCACAAACCGGCACCAAAACCCGCAAACAGCTTCGCAAGAGAGCTGAAGACGCCGGTGACTACCTGGAAGATGCCGGGAACTATCTGAAGGCTCAGGCAGAGCGCCTCAGCGACGAAGCCCAGAAGGCAATCAAACGCACCAAGGGGCAGGTTGATTCCGCAGTCGACAAAGCGGGAGACGTCGTCCAGAGCGCAGTCAAAACCGCACAATCCCTCGTCTAGCTGAAGATTATGCAGTGAAGGCATCCCGGCCCTAACCCGCCGGGATGTTCTGCGTCGTCTTCAGTCCTTCATTCCGGAGGGCCAACCGTGACCACAAAATAAGTGACAGGCGTGTCGCCGATATTGGCGATGTAGTGCTTGTCCCCGGCAACACAGATTCCGATGTCACCTGGCACCATCTTCTTCGCAATACCATTCGTTGTGAGTTCAGCGGTCCCCTCACGTACCAGCCAGATCTCACTGTGCAGATGAGTTCCGATCGGCTCATGCGGCGCGCCTGGCTGGATCGTTGACTCGTGCATCTCCAATCGTATATTTCCAGCCTGCAGAAGACCCGAAAGATATCGCCGCGAGGAGTGGCCCTCCTGAGCACCAGGCTTCGACGGTGAGGGATGGAAGACTCCTGACTCGATTACCTCCAAGCCACCGACGGCAGGGCCCTGCGCTTCGACGACCTCTGGCAGTAAAGCTTTACCGGCTAGCAGAGCGGGAAGTAAAACAGCAAATTCACGACGATCCATGAGCGACGAAGTCCTCCACGTTAAACCATACGCCCCAGCATATAAGCCGGGGCGTGTCATTGCACTCTGTTTTGAAACTATACGGTGGTCAATTCGAGCCCAGCCATCTTCTCTTCGCCATCGGCTGAGATCGGACGGTAGAACAGCTTGTTGTTCTCCATGTAGACCTCGAGGAACGCAGGCCGTTCGACGATACCGCCGCCGATCAGCGCCTCCGACAGGGGATCCTCAACATATCGCTGAAGGGCACGACGCAGGGGGCGCGCACCGTAGCTGCGGTCTGACGCTGTCTTTTCGATGATCCACTTCTTGGCGTCATCGGCAACAGAGATCGTGATCGCCTTGTGTACAAGGTTCACGTTCAACTGCTGCACCAGAAGCTCGAGAATCTGCATCAGGTCGGCATCCGACAGCGACGTGAAGATGATGATCTCGTCCAGACGGTTGAGGAACTCGGGATTGAAGGTCCGTTTGACCTCGCCCCGAACCAGCTCCTCCATCTTGTCCATCACCATATCTTCCTTATCGCTCTGGAAGCCCAGCCCCTGCCGCTTCTGCAGATGCTTCGCTCCAATGTTCGAGGTCATGATGATGATGCAGTTTTTGTAGTCGACGGTGTTGCCAAGTCCGTCCGTCAACTGCCCATCTTCAAACACCTGCAGAAGCAGATTGAAGACATCGGGATGCGCCTTTTCAATCTCGTCGAGCAACACCACGCAGTATGGATTTCGCTTCACGCGTTCCGTCAGCTGGCCGCCCTCCTCGTAGCCTACATAGCCCGGAGGCGAACCGATCAGCTTTGATACCGAATGCTTCTCCATGAACTCCGACATATCGAAACGGATTAGCGCCTTCTCGCTGCCAAAGAGGAACTGTGCCAGCGTCCGTGCCATCTCCGTCTTACCGACACCGGTAGGTCCAAGGAACAGGAAACTGCCGATCGGCCTTGCTGGATTCTTCAGACCAGCTCGAGACCGGCGAATCGCACGCGCCAGCGCAGAGATCGCTTTATCCTGCGAGATCACGCGCTTGTGCAGCTCTTCTTCGACGCGGAGCAGCCGCTGGGTCTCCTCTTCCTTCAGAGAAGTAATTGGAACGCCTGTCCAACGGCTCACGACATCCTCGATGTCTCCACGCGTCACAATGCCCGCCGAAGAATCATCCAGGTGATACTTGTCCCGCAGAGCCCGAAGGTTCTCCCGCTCCTTGCGCTCCTCGTCCGAGTAAAACCGAGCCTTCTCGAACTCGTGATTCGCAATCGCGTTCTCCATGCGATGAACGATGAACTTGATCCGCTTCTGTACTTCGGTCAACTCCTCGGGCATCGAGGTCTGCCGAAGCTTTACCCTCGCACCCGCCTCGTCGATCAGGTCGATTGCCTTGTCGGGAAGGAATCGATCAGGAATGTAGCGGCTCGAGTGCGACACAGAGAATGTAATCGCATCATCGGTATAGCTGACCGCGTGAAACTTCTCGTACTTTTCCTTGATCCCCATGATGATCTTGATCGCATCTTCCTCGTTCGGCGGAGGCACCTTCACCGCCTGGAATCTGCGCTCAAGCGAGCGATCCTTCTCGATCGATTTGCGATACTCCGCAGGGGTCGTTGCGCCGATGCATTGAATCTCGCCGCGGCTCAACGCAGGCTTCAGAATGTTCGCTGCATCGAGCGAGCCCTCTGCGGATCCCGCGCCAACCAGCGTGTGCAATTCGTCGATGAATACGATGGAGTTCTGGTTCTCCATCAGCTCCTTCATGATTGTCTTCAGCCGCTCTTCAAACTGCCCTCGATACTTCGTACCCGCAACGATCAACGAGAGATCGAGCGCCAGCACCCGCTTGTCAGCAAGGAAACTCGGCACCTCGCCATCGGCGATCTTCTGTGCCAGCCCTTCAACGATCGCCGTCTTACCGACGCCCGGCTCACCGATCAACACTGGATTGTTTTTTGTCCGGCGGCACAGAATCTGGATCACCCGATCCACCTCTGCGTCGCGGCCAACGAGCGGATCAAGCTGCTGATCCATGGCCGACTGTGTCAGATCACGCGAAAACTCCGCCAGCATGCTCTGCTCGCCGCGCTGCCCTTTACCGCTGCCTGAGGCAGGTGCCTTCTCCTGAGTCGTTCGTTGCAGCTCCTCGCGGATCGCCGGAAGCCGCAAACCACGCTCCTGCAAAATCTCCGCGGCGAAGCACTTCTCCTCGCGCAATAGTCCCAGCAACAGATGTTCAGTCCCAATATGTTTATGCGACAGCCGCTCAGCCTCTTCGGCGGCATACGCGAGGACCCGCTTGCACTCATTCGACAATGGCAGATCAACCGAGGTCGACACCTTTTCCCGAATCGTTGTATGCCCTTCAATTTGCTTGCGTATCGACTCCACCGATGCGTGCGACCGCAAAAACCGGTTCGTCAACGCCTTGTCCTCACGCAGCAAACCAAGCAGCAGATGCTCAGTCTCGATGTAAGGCGATCCAAACTGACTAGCCTCATAGCGAGCAAAGAAAATCACCCGTCGTGCCTTCTCCGTATAGCGTTCGAACATGTTCATCCCCTCAAGCCGGCCACCACCAGCCCGAAGGCCGCATAGCGCCGTTGGTCCCAACAACCGTCTCCGTGCCGCTTGCTCCCGGAGACAAATCAGGCTACTTCAACCTGCAAAGCACCCATCCCACTCCTATCAGTGTAGTCGTCTGCACCAAATATTCGAAATCCCTCAAAAGTTATGCATAACTTAGCACTCTTTTTTAGACGCAACCTGTGCAAAACTAGCACCAAATTAGGTGCAACCCAATTCGATACTCCATAGCTGGTACCTAGTCTGACGATCCTTTCTATTAGAGGACCAAAGGTGGATTCGGGATCCAATGGTCAGCGCCAAGGCCTCGGCCATCAATTAAGATGCTTGATCGCATCAATTTTTGCGAACCAGGTTTAGCGCAAAGCTGGGTGATGTGTGATGTGATGTGCGCCGGGCTCAAGAAGAACAGATTGCAATCCGGCATCTTGGGGAAATCGCGCAAGCCCCATCGTGACAATAACGTGAGCCTCTCCGCCTCTGCCTGACAACGAGCAAAGTTTTGCAGCAAAGAGAAAGTTGTCGGCAGAGGGCGTTCCCACCGAGAGGCGCGCCCGAGCTGCCTCGATCGCCAGCGCGTGATCTCCAGCCATCCACGCTCCCGCTGCCAGGATGTCGTATAACTCGGCATACTCAGGTGCCCGCGCGACGGCGTTGCGCATGCGTTTCAACCCTTGCACCGTCAGCCCCATCCGCACCTCAGCCGCGCCGTGTTTGCTCTCAACCAACGCGGAGACTCCGCCGCATCGCTCATACTCAATACAAGCTGGTCCGAAATCTCCGCGGTGATAGAAGGCATCTCCCATCGCCTCATACAGAACGGCGCTCAAGGACCCCAGCTCCCGCGCACGCTGCAGCCGAACGATCGCCTCCTGCGGTCTCCCAAGACGCAACAGGCTTACCCCGATAAAAATCCAGAACTCTGCACGAAGTGGGTTCATTTCGCTAGCTCGTTTAAAGAGTCCAAGAGCCGCAGCAGGGTTGCGGCGGTGCTCCAATTCACTTTTGCCCAGCTCAAAGCAGGCATGAGCATCGTCCGGATTGGCACGAAGCTTCTCCTCACCAAGTTGATGGTAAAGTTCGTTCTTATCCTTTCGAGTCTGTTTGGAGTCCTCCACATAACCGAAGTGATGGATCACGAACGGCGCTAACGGGGTCTTCCGCCCCTGCGCCTGTAGCCGCTCTGCAACGGTCTCGTGAACAGGGTGCTCAAAATAAATCTCGGAACTCCGCCGAAATAGCCGAGTATTGATCGACGTCACGTAAGCGGGATACCCGCGCGCCTGGTCCACACGCACAGGGTTCGTCAGCGCCGCATCGGCGCCGGCGCGATTGGTCAACTCACGAACGTAGTTCCAATGGCATACCGCATAACCGAAGATCTCCTCCACTTCAAGAAGAGGCGGAATGAGCGATAGTCCCTCCGGGTCGAGCATCTCATCGCTATCCATCACCAGAACCCAGTCGCAACGCCCCTCGGCGAGTACTGTGTTTCGTGCTCGCGCAAAGTCGTTCTCCCAGGGAATCTCGATTACGCGCGCACCGTACCTCTGTGCGATGCTCACCGTCGAGTCGGTCGATCCCGTATCGCCGATCACGATTTCATCGGCCAGAGGAAGAACGCTCTCCAGGCACCGCGCGAGGGTCGCCTCAGCGTTCTTCACGATCATCGAGATCCCAAGCGACCTCTGCCCCATGACAGTATCTATCGGCGGCTCGACTCAGATCCTTACTATGTCAATCCGTACGAGCTACAGGTGTGTTCCACCACATTATTTATGAATGGCGACTGCTTATCGCAAGATAAAGCGTTTGTTGAAATAAGAAAAATCAGAAAGCAAACGTGTCAGTAACCTAATGCAGCCTTCCGTCGCAGGAATTATCTGTTCAACTGCCGCCCACCGCACCACTCGCAGTTCGCGCATCGACCAGCTGCCCCTCACGCAGACGCAACACCCGATCGCACCTCTCCGCATACTCCAGATTATGTGTGACCAACACGCTCGTCAGCCCGTGCGTCTCATGTAGCCGCTGGATCAACGTGAACACCGCTTCGGCCGTCTTGCCATCCAGATCACCTGTCGGTTCATCCGCCAGCAGTAGCCTCGGCTCTGTCACAAGGGCTCGTGCCAGGCTCACCCTTTGCTGCTCTCCACCGCTCAATTCGCCAGAGCGATTATCTGCCCGATCAGCAAGTCCCACCTCGCTCAGCCAGTATCGTGCCTTCTCCAATGCCTCACCGCGTGTCATACCGCGAGCCAGCAGTGGCATCGCGACATTCTCCAACGCTGAAAACTCCGGCAATAGATAGTGAAACTGCCAGACATATCCGACGTCGCGATTGCGAAACTCTGCTGCCTGCTTCGGTGTAAACCCACTCAGCCTGCTCTCGCCGCACCAGACATCTCCAGCCGTCGGTGTATCGAGCGCAGCCAGCAGATGCAGCAGGGAACTCTTCCCCGCGCCGCTCTCGCCCACAATAGCGACCATTTCGCCCGCATGCACCTTCAGATCCAACCCGCGAAACAGCTCCAACGCAGGCCTACCCGCACCACGCCCCGTAGATACTGCCGCATATGTCTTGGTTAAGCCCACGGCCCGCATCACGACCGACCGCTCTTTCACAATCGGCAGCGGCTCCAGTGTGCCTTCATTCTCGAACTGCACATCGCCATCGATCGGATCAATCAAGCCCCCACCCCACTCGCATCTCCAGAGCTGTTACGACTCGATTCACTCTGTCCCGAGTCCTGACCCGCATGGCCGGGAAAAGCCCCTAACGAGATTGCAATCCGGTTCCACGCATTGATCGTCGAAACCACGAGCGTCAGATTCACAGTTTCTACCTCGCTGAAGTGCGCCCTCACCTCGTCATAAATTGGATCTGGTGCATGGCCGTCCTGAATATTCGTCACTGCCTCCGCCCACGCAAGCGCAGCCCGCTCCCGCTTCGTGTAAGCCTCCAACCCACGCCAGTCGGCGACGCCAGCGATCCGCTCATCCGTCTCGTTCAGCTTCTTCAGCTCCTCTGTATGCAGATGAATGCAATACTCACATCCATTCATCAACGAAACCTTCAGCCTTACAAACCCCAGCAGCGAAGCCTCGAGCGCCGCGCCTGTATTCAGATAGTGTTCCAGCGCCGTCATCTTCGCCAAACCCTCCGGCGCCAACTGCCCATACTTCAATCTCGGTTTACTCATACCGCAACGCCTCCGCAGGCAGCACCTTTGCTGCCGATCCACTCGGATAGATCGTAGCAATCAAACTCACACCCAGGCTCACGGCTGCAACAATCACCGCATCCACTACCCTCGGTGCAAATGGCAGATAGTCGATGGAATAGACCGCTGCATCGAGCCTGATAAAACGGTAGTGCCCGCCCAGCCAGCTCAACCCATACCCCAGAATCAATCCCAACATGGTTCCGATCACGCTGATCAATAAACCCTGGAGCAGAAAAATTCTGCGCACCTGATCGTTCCTCACGCCGAAGCTCATCAACACCGCGATGTCACGCGTCTTCTCCATCACCATCATGGTCAGCGCGATCAAAATATTCAGCGCGGCGACGCAAACGATCAACGCGAGCACGATAAACGTTACGACCTGCTCCAGCTTCAACGCCCGAAACAGCTCGCGATTCTGCTCCATCCAGTTTGTCGTCTGAAATCCTTTGCCTGCCGCATCCTCAATCGCCCGCCCCACGCGATCGGCGTGATACAGGTCATCCACTTTGAAGCTGATCACTGAGATTAAATCCGGCTCACTGAAGAGCCTCTGCGCATCCACCAACCGCAGAAACGCGTAGCTGGAGTCGTACTGATAGAACCCCGACTTGAAGATTCCCGCGACTTGAAATCGCTGATACCTCGGCACCAATCCCAACGGCGTTAGTTCGCCTTGTGGACTCGTCACCAACACACCATCTCCAACCTTCGCTCCCAGAGTCTCGGCCATATCCTGCCCGATCACAATCGGTGGAATCGCCTGCATGGCTGATCCGCTCACCTGCTGTCCAGCCGACTCGCCGCTCACTGGTTCCAACGCCGCAGCCGATCCTTGTCTCACACTCTGCAGCAGATCGCCAACTGTCTTTTCGTCCGCTGGAATTACACCCTTCACCAGCGCGCCACCACTGCGCGCCCCCTTCGAGATCAACACCTGGCCGTAAAGCCCGGGAGCTGCCGCCACTACATGCGGCACCTCTCGTAAGCGTGATAGCAGCGGCCGCCAGTCACGTATTCCGTCCCCGGCCACCCGCATCAGATCCACGTGCGAAGTTGATCCCACGAGCCGCTCCTGGAGATCCCTGCGCATTCCATTCGTAATCGCCAGTGCGATGATCAGCGACGCTACACCCGCAGCGACGCCAATCACTGAGATAGCCGTGATTACCCCAACCACAGCCTGTCGCCGCTTTGCCCGCAGATACCGCGCCGCAATAAAAAATTCAAATCGCATCGTGTCTCAGCTTACTATCCAGCACTCCGCCCGTGCGGAGCAACGCTCGGAACGCAAAAGTTCCATCATCTCTGACCGGTATACACGAGTGGGCGCGTCCGGCAGGACACTGCTTCAGTGCGTCAACACCTTCGGCAGATTCCAATGCAGCGCCACTGCGACCATCCGTAACGTAAAGCAACACACCCCACCTACCGTCATCGCGATCGTTCGTGGCACCTTTAGCGCGAGTCCGATCACCATCACTGCGGCGCCCAGAAGAGCCGCCGAAGCATAGATGTCCGTGTTCAAAATCCCAGGTACGGTCGTCAGCAGCACGTCCCGAATCGTCCCTCCGCCGACTCCCGTCAACACGCCCATCAGTACAGCAATCATCGGATTGATTCCGAACTCCAACGCTTTACCTGCGCCAGCCACCGCAAACAACGCCAACCCAGCCGCATCGAGCGTAATCAACATCTGCAGCGGCACATGCTCGAATGCTTGATAGAAGCAGAACACCGCGCCACCACCGGCAAATGCTGTAGCTCCATATCGCCAGTCCCGAATGCTATTCGGAGGCGCCGCGCCAATCAACAGATCACGCACGGTCCCCCCACCGAGTGCCGTCACGAACGACAGCACAAGCAGGCCCAATAGATCCAGATCCGCTCGAATGCCTGCCAGCGCACCTTCCACGGCAAAGACGAACGTACCTACCAGGTCGACCGCCAAGAGAACCACATCCTGCCTGTACTTTGGAAACCAGTCGCGCAACGCCTTCACCGCACGACCGCCTTGACGGCCACGACATTCTCGTATCGGTCGTACACCCGCACTGCGAGCACATGTTCTTTCGCATCTGCGACAGGAGCAGTCGCGGCAGGTATCTCTACCGTAAAGTCGTACCTCTCTGTAAGCGAGTCCGACACCTTGCCTACGGGCTCAAGGTACTGCCACGGCCCCGCGTCAACCGAATACTCTGCATGAGCAATTGGCGATGTGGCATCCCGAGCTTCCAAGGTCGCATGAATCTTCGCTGGTGACCCCGTCACCAACGTCGCCGTCAGCGCTCCGGGCATGGGCGGAGTCGTATCGACGACGAATGCCTCACTTGCCCGCTCGCCCGTCAACGCCTCAGCATCGGTATGGTCCGGAGCATCACTCGCTATGACCTTCGCCTCGTATCTTCCATCGGGCAACAGCGCCGAATCGAAGCTATAGAACTTCTCTGAGATCTTGTCCTTCAACAGTCGCCAGTTTGCCTCGCCCACCCCGCGATACCACACTGCGAACATCAGATCGTCGCCGTTGTCGTCATGTGCCATCCATCGCACTGTCACCGCAGTCTTATCTTTCTGTGCAGTCAACGGCGTAGCACTCGCATCCGGAGTGAAGACCGCAACCGGCGAAGCTCCGGTAGCAGGAGGGAACCCCACCTGCACCGTCGCATTCGTCGCAGCCGGAGTATTCGCGGCCACTCGCGCCCCCGGTTGCACCACAACCTCATCCACCACTGGAGCAACGTTCTTCTGCAGATAATTCAGTGCCACCGAATCAACCAAACCGCCCTCGCGAAACACCGCCTTCCACTGCACAAACCGCCCCGCCGGCACGGTTAGACTCCCATCCGGCCCTACCCTCGCCCAATCACTCCATCCCATTAGGGGAGACTCAACGTTTCCACTTCGCACGAATAGATCGAAACCTGATGGCGCACTTGCCCTCACCTCCGCGCGCCCCCATTGCGCGAATCCCTGCGCATCGAATACGTCGCTTGTGTAAGTGGCCGCTGGAGCAATACCATCGCCTAGCCGAAACACCTTTCCGCTGTTGCTGGTCGCGACCAGCAACCCATCTTTCACAGCAGCAAACGCCATTCCCTGCGAGGCCTCCAAGTGCGCGACGTCGGTAAATCGTCCGGCGTCTTTCGTGTCAACCCGATACACGCGCCCCCGGTTTCCTGTTGCCGCAAACAGACTCCCATTGCGCGTCGTTAACGCATACACCACGTCATCCTTCAGCGTCAGCAGCTTCTGCGGACTTCCATCTACCGCAATCTTGTAGATCTCCGATCCATCCGGCACCAGCGAATTCGATCCCGCCGCCGCCGAAGACCCCGGCTGCACAAACGTGATCGTCACTCCCACGCCACCCGTCACCGGCAACGGCGGCAGCGTCGTATGCCCTTTGGTCCCGACACCCGCTGCATACACATTCCCCGCCGCATCCATCGCCAACGCTGTGATCTCGCGTCGTCCCGCTGCGTACACCGCAAACGGCTTGGCCCCCGCTGTTCCAGTCGCGAATCGATAGATCACGCCGGACCCATCCGAACCCGCCCACAACGTTCCTTCTGCTCCCAGCAACAAGCAGCGAATATGCTGGTCCGCTGTCTTGAACAAGACCTCCGCCTTGCCTCCACCAGCAGGCACGCGATACGCCACTGCCGGCGCTCCCGCCGCTATGTAGATCTCCCCCGTCTTACCCAACTGCAGATCCCAAAGATACTTTGGCTTCTCCTCCGTCGTCGACGGATCGAATACCACCGTAGCAGCGCCACCACCGGGTGGAATTCGATACACCTTTCCATCCGGCGAGGTCGCTGCCAACACGCTTCCATCAGCCGCCACGCGAAGCGCCTGCACTGCAAGCTCCTTGCCCGCAAAGATCTGCGAGCCTTTCCCATCGGGCATCACCTTCATCACCAGAGCCGACCCAGCAGCCGTTCCACCCAACCCCACATAGCTCATCCCGGCGCCATCGCTCGCAATCGACCAGACATAACTCTTTCCGGTTTCATACAGCAGGGAAGTGGCCGGTCCCGCCTCGAGCCGTCCATCGCTGCGAATAGCAACGCCGTCGGTCGAACCCTTTTCCATCTCGTCGTAGCGCTCGACACTCCACAGCTTCGTGCCCTGCGCACTCACCAACCCGGGCAGCAGCCCAGCGACCGCCACCAATCCTGTCATCAACACACGTCGTATCATTCTGATCCTGAGTCTAAAGCACCATCACCCTCATTCGACGTGCAAACAGAAAAGGCGAGAGCCAAAGCCCTCGCCTTCATCCACTACTTCACCTAAATCCGAAAGACATAAGAATCAACACTACTTACACTCTAATTGGCCAGAACAGCGCGATACCGTATCTGATTCTTCTTCACCTTGGTCACCGCATCGTTTGCTTTTGCCATCGCAAACCGCTCTGTAATTGCCTTGACCCCATGCCGTGCCGCAACATCCAGCATCTCGGCCAGATCGTGCGGACTTCCGGTATTACTCCCCGAGACCGCCTTCTGGTGCGTAATGAGTGAGCTCCCTGAACCTGAACCGGGGCAGGCGATGCGCCTACAAGACACAGCATTCCCTTGGGCCGCAGCGAATTCACATACGCCTGCCAGTCCTGATCAGCGCTTACGGTCGAAAGCAGCAGATCGAACGATCCCGCTACCTTCTTCAAAGCACCTGTATCGCGGGTATTCACAAAGTTGTGCGCACCCAGCGACTTAGCCTCAGCCTCTTTATCCTTCGAGGTCGAAAACGCCGTCACCTCTGCACCGAATGCCTTCGCAAACTGGATCCCAATGTGTCCAAGGCCACCAATCCCGATCACGCCAACGCGCGACGAAGGACGCACGCCATAGTTCCGCAGAGGAGAGTACACGGTAATGCCCGCACACATCAGCGGAGCAGCATTTTCACTCTCAAGCCCCGCAGGTACGGGTACTGCAAACCGCGAATTCACGCGGACCCGATCAGCAAATCCGCCGTTACGCCCAACACACGTAGGCTGCGACTTCGCGCAAAGCTGTTCCTGCCCCTGCCGGCACCATTCGCAGATACCACAGCTATCCGCCTGCCAACCCACACCGACGCGTTCTCCCATCGTGCGGTCGGTCACGCCTGAGCCTACTGCCACGACCGTCCCTACGATCTCATGTCCCGGAATGAATGGATATTTGCTGATCCCCCAATCGTTATCGATCAGGTGAACATCGCTGTGGCACACACCACAGTGCGAGATTTTGATCTCTACCTCATGGGCCTTCAACTCACCCGGATCATATTTGTAAGGCAGCAAATGTGCGCCGGCCGCATGCACAGCGAGACCATGTAATTCACTCATTCGAAATCTTTCCCTTTTAGCGCATAACGTTATCCGCAGCGCCTACTCTTTGATGCTACAACACCCGGCCGAGCAAAAAGTAAAACATCGACAGACCAATCGCACCATCAGTTTGGCCCCGTAACGAAAGACCCGTCAACACTTACTGAAATGTGCCACGCCGATCTACTTCACCAGGAGATTTAACACTTGGTATCCGCTGACCGCGTATCCCGCATCGACCGATCCTGCTTCCACGACGCTCTCACCCGTTAGTTGCATCTTCTGTGCCTCTTTCAGCGGCTCCAGCACGTTCGCCATAGACAACGGGACTCCCGGCAACGCCTCTCCATCCAGCACCGCCTGCGCCGCATGATCGAGCAGCGTCACATACACACGATCGTTCGCATGCATGCGGTTTAGCGCAGCCACCGCATCGGCCAGCCCTACCGAGCGGTCCGCTCCCGTTCGTGTCGTCAGACGATCCACCGTCCCACCATCGCTCACCACCACCCGCATCGGTCCCGCACTCAGCTCTGCAGGCAGCTTTACCTTCACACGAACCGATCGTGCTTCGGCCTGGTACGGATGCAGCGTCGCTTCGACTTCAATTTCGTCACCTGCATGCGCCTCGATCCGGCTCAGTCGCGCCGACTCAAGCACCGCCGTCATGCGCGAAGGAATCGCCTCGACCTTCAGCCGCAGCCCGGTCACCACCGGTTGTTCCAATGCGTTTCCATATACCTTGCTGAATCGGTCATTCACCAGCAGCGCCGCATTGATCGTCGCCGGATTGAACTCACTCTGCGCCATCAACCCCTGCATCCGCACCGGCGGGAGACCCTTCACGTTAAGCTCTCCCGTCATCCGGTAGCTCAACTCCTCCGCGGCGGTATTGTTCGTCTGCAGGCTCTGATACACGGACACCAACATCGCCGATGGCGTCAGTTGCCGATTATCCAGCACCTCAAAGTGAAACGTCTTTGTCTGCGACGGCGCTGCCTTATCCATGTTCGGTGGCGGTACAACCTCCACCACGACAGGAATCATCCGCGCTTCAACTCCGAACCGGCCCATAATCGCCGACGCTCGATCTTCGGTAAACGCTCCTACTGTCTCCGTCGTATTGATGATCTTGAATGCATTCAATGGCGATGCCAGCGTAGCCAGCACCATCGCCTTTGTCATCGGCATATCGACCGGGCCATATTGCGTAATCGGGTGCCCGCATGCCAGCAGCCGCTTCGGGTCAAGATACGTCACCGTGCAGGTCCCAGCCATCGACAGATCGCCTCGCACCAGCACCGCACTCACGGCGCTGCCGGGCACAAGAGGCTCCGGTTGCACCGCCGCCGAATCCGCACCACCCAGTCCAACCACGGGCGTCAGCCCCATCGCCCGGAATCTATCTCCAAACCGCTCCACCGTCTCCTCGCTGAACCCACCGAAGACCAGAGGAGTCTCCATGGCTCGCATCTCTGGCTGGCCTTCAATCTCACTACTAACGCGCGCCAGCTTCATCCCCACTGCGCCGTCATCGTCGCGAACCTGCAGCATCGACTCGATCGGTGTAATCCCTGCAATCGGCTCTTTACTGAACTGCCCGATGCGATAGCTCAGCGCACCTACCAATCGCCCTTCGATGTACACCGGACTGCCGCTCATACCCGCGACGACACCGGTGTACTCCGGTTTGTCGCCATGGAGCCGCGCCAGAATCATGTCCTGCCCGGGCCCCAGCGCCTCTTTCAATACGCCAAGAATCTCCACCTGCATCGGCTCGGGGTTTACCCCTTCAAAGACCGTGTAAGCGACCCCGCGCATTCCACGCTTCACCTCAGACAGAGGGAAGAACTTCGTCACAGCCGGAGCAGCCGCAGGCATCGGCACCGGACTCCATCCACCCGCTGCTGTAGCCACCATCCCAACGCTCGGCGTTTGTGCCCGAGCCCCACCCACCAGCATTGAACTCGTAAACATCACGCCCAATGCCAGACCAAGCATCCACCATCGAGTCTTTACCGCTGAAATCACGTCTACAGACTACTAGAAACGGCCATCGAACGGCCCGTCAGTTATGCGGTATGCGAATATATGAGGCACGATGAACCGGAGGGTCCTGCTCACGACCGTCAGGGGGCACCTCCACCACCTTCAAAGGTCGTTCCATGGTGGTTTGCGTGCGCTATCCTCGCAGTCCAACAGGCGGCGCTTCGATCTGAGAAATCGTACAACCTGCGACGTAAACAAAACGGATAGAAGAGCCGTCCAACATTCGGAGTAAAGTTTCAGATGATGACTATTCTTCCTCGCCATCAGGCCAGTCTGCTTCTTCTAGCCCTTTCGCTCTGCCTCTCCGCTACTCCGTGCGCTCACGCGCAAGACGCCCCCTCCAGCCAGAACCCGCCGCAAAAACCCACCGCGGCACCAACCGACGAGCCCGGTCCCCAGACAGACAGCGGCGACATCGTCCTCAAGAAGAAAAAGGAGGCCGACGAGCCTCCGGCTCCAGTGGCTCCCGAAGCCCCCAAGGTTAAGAACCCGAATAACGAAACGTACTCCCTCCGCATCGACGTCCCCATCGTCAACATCGACGCCAACGTCATCCTCGACAAAACGCACCAGTTTGTCCCTGGCCTCAAGGCCAACAACTTCCTCATCCTCGAAGACGGTGTACCCCAGACCATCACCAGCGTCCGCACCACCCAGACGCCCATTACTGCCGTTATGCTGCTTGAGTTCGCCGCCAACAGCTACTACCTGATCAACGATATGCGCAACGCCTCCTTCACCTTCTTCCGGACGCTGCGCAAAGACGACTACGTCGCCGTCATCACCTATGACCTCCGCACCCACATTCTCACCGACTTCACCAACAATAAGGACCTCATCGGCCAGTCCCTTCAGTCGCTGATGATCCCCGGCTTCTCCGACACCAATCTCTTCGACGCCCTCTACGAGACCCTCGATCGCACCAGCCGCATCGAAGGGCGCAAGTACATCATCCTTATCGGTTCGGGCCGAGACACCTTCTCCAAGCTCACCCTCGACAAGATCTACGCCAAGGTCAAAGCTGCACAAAACGTCACCATTTTTACCATCAGCACCGGAGCCATGCTCAACGAATTGAGCGGGGGTGGCGGACCGCGCCAGCTCGACTACCTGCAGGCCCAGAACCAGCTCAGGACTTTCGCGGCGATGACTGGCGGCCTCAGCTTCGCCCCAATCTTCCAGGGTGAACTTCCCGACATCTTCGGCACGATCAACGACTCCATCCGTAATGAGTACGTCCTCACCTACCGCCCCACCAACAACAAGAACGACGGAACCTACCGCAAGGTCAAAGTCCTCCTGGTCGACAACGAAGGCCACCCTCTCCGCATGCAGGACGAAAAGGGCAAACCACAGAAGTACTCTGTCATAGCCCGTGACGGTTACAACGCAAAGCTTCCCGTCGAGTAACTGTCGCGGCAATTGCCATTCATCACCACCAAAAAGGCCACACAACAGCACAGTACTCAAATGGCCACGTTTTGGAGTGGCTTACCATCTTGATCGGTAAGATTGCGATAACAGACCGACCAGTCTATTATGGAAACTGTGAGCTCCGAACTTAAAACCCGTGAGCACCTGATCGAGGTTGGCCTCAAACAGCTTCGTCTGTCCGGCTATACGGCAACGGGTGTCAAGGAAGTGTTGGATCTGGCAGGGGTGCCGAAAGGCTCTTTCTATCACTACTTCCCAAGCAAAGAGACCTTCGCGTTTGAGGTGCTCAAGCACTACGAGGAGCAGCAGATCGACCGTGCGCAACGGGCGCTGGGTGATCTGTCTGTGCCTCCACTCAAGCGCCTGCGCCTGTACTTTGAGGAGTTGATCCGCGACAACGGCCTGGATGCCGAGGTAAGAGGATGTCTCGTCGGGAGCATGAGTCTGGAGGTCGCAGACCATAGTGCGAAACTGCAAAGCCAACTGCATTCCATGTTTGCGGTCTGGCAAAGCGCTATCGCAGATGTTCTACGCCAGGCAATAAAACTTGGCGATCTGAATCGGTCCAACAATCCAGAGGCGTTGGCAGAGTTCGTGCTGAACAGCTATGAGGGAGCCTTGATGCGCATGAAGGCAGATAAGAGCAACGTCCCTCTTGAAAACTTTCTGCACTTCGCCTTTGACGTGCTCCTGAAGAAATAGCTTGGGATAGAGGACTCGAAACGAACCTCTGACAAGAAAATAATCTGAAACGAACATTTCTGAATCTTGGAACCAACCGGTCTACTCTAAATAAACGAACCAGCGGATCGGTTCACATATCAGCTTCACGGAGAATCATTATGTCGACCTCAAGCCCTTCTTCTAAAGGTACAGCTCTCATTACCGGCGCATCGACAGGTATCGGCGCCGTCTACGCAGACCGCCTCGCGCGCCGCGGTTTTGATCTGATCCTTGTCGCTCGCAACGGCAACCTGCTGAGCGAACTCGCGACCACACTCTCAGCAAAGACCGGCCGCAAGGTTGAAGCGGTCTCAGCGGATCTCACCAACAAAGCAGACCTTCGCAAGGTCGAAGACCGCCTCCGGACAGATGCGTCCATTACCACGTTGGTCAATAATGCTGGCTTCGGCGGTGTCACGTCACTGATTGACTCGAAGATCGAGGACATGGAGAACATGGTCGACCTGAATGTTACCGCCCTGCTCCGGCTAACCTCAGCGGCGCTGCCAGGCTTCCTCGAGCGCAAACATGGTGCGATCATCAATATTTCATCGGTCGTCGCACTGCATCCGGAGTTGTTGAACGGCGTCTACAGCGGGACAAAGGCTTTTGTGTTGAACCTGACTCAGTCGTTGCATAAAGAGGTTAGCGGTAAGGGCGTGCAGGTACAAGCTGTGCTTCCTGGCGCGACTGCGTCGGAGTTCTGGAATCGCGCCGGCATCGGTGGCCATCAGAATCTTCCCTCCGAGATCGTGATGAGTTCAGAAGAGATGGTCGACGCATCGCTGGTGGCATTTGACCGTGGAGAGTTGGTCACCATCCCTGCGCTTCCCAACGTTGAGGACTGGCAGAAGTTTGAAGCCGCTCGCGTCGCGCTCACCCCTTTACTCTCGAACAAACAGTCAGCAGCACGATATGGAGTTCGCAGCTAACTCAAAGTACGCCCACATCATCAACAGGGATCTCAACTTCAACAAGCAGAGATCCCTGTTCATTTGAATTCAGAATTTATGACCAGTCCACGCAGATGGAACAGCAGCACACCTTCTGAAGAGCCGCCGCGAAATCCGAAATCAAATCAGCGACCGCTTGGAACGACTACCGTAAAAGCAAACTACGTCTAGCCCTAGCGTGCTTTCTGCTCGTATTACTTGGGAAGAATCCGCAATGCCGTTTGGGGAGCCGAACGAATCACCGAGAGCGGCAGTTTCGTGTGTGCTACAGCAAGGTTATCTGGAAGTGCCGCAATCCACGCATTCACAGAGACATCGATAAAGTGGGGAGCCCTTAGCATCTCCAGGAAGATGAGGTCTTCTGTACCAGTATTCTCAACGTAGTGAGTAGCCATGATTGGAACATAACCGACATCGTTAGCCGAGAAGTCCATCGTCCGAGCCGTTGCTCCGGTCGTAACCACGGTCATCCGTCCTTTTCCCTGGATGTAGTATTGCCACTCGCTGGAGTGAGGATGCCAATGCATCTCACGTATGCCACCCGGCTTTAGTGTGACCTGAGCCGCACAAAGTTTATCGGCAACCAGAAACGTGTCGACGTCAACAATCTTGACGCTGCCGCCCGACCTTACAGTGTTTGGCTTTTGTTCGCTCAGCTTATAGGTATATTTGTTTTTCGTCTCAAGCTTATCGCCCAGCGCGCGACGCTCTGCTTCGAGCGAGCCCGGAAGTTGTGACCCGAAGATATAAAGTTCGGTCTGTGGAAGCTTGTCGAAGTTGTCGCGCGACCACCCCATATTCTTTTTCACTACCTCGGGCGGCGTGTGTACGAGAGTCTCCGAGATCAGGAAGGTGTCCGCCTCTGAGAAGTCCCCACTGTTGAAAACCAATAAGAACTCTGTTCCTTCAGGGCCGATTCCTTGTAATGAATGAGGAAAACCAGCTGGAAAATACCAAAGATCCCCCGGGCCCACATCATCGATATACATCTGACCGTCCGGCTGCAAGACCGTAATACGTGTAGTACCAGTAAGCACTATGGCCCATTCATCGGACGTATGCCAGTGCAACTCTCTGATTGAGCCAGAGGTTAGTCGCATGCTTACGCCGGCGATCTCTTTGCTCGTTGGGAACTCACGTTGTGTGACTTGATCTGTCCAGCCTCCACCTTGTAAGCGTCGAGATGTTATATCAAACGAATACCAGATGGGCCCCATGTTGCCATGGTCTGTAAAAGGCGGCGTATGCGAGTTCGGATTCTCTTGAATGAGAGGTTGGTTTGCTGGCCCTGGATCACTCCCATAATCGCCCTGACGTCCGGCGAGGAGTTCGTCCCGCGTCTGTGCGGTTGCGCTCATCGTGGCCAAGCCAGCTCCTGCAAGAGCAGCTGCCCCTACAAAAGACCGACGAGATACTTGCGGGGATATTCCAGGAGAAGGTGCCTCCGCGGCTACGATGTTGTCGGTAAGTAGGTTGTCTTTCATTCTGCTTTCTCCTTTGTCTCATAGCAATTAGGGCATCGAAGCTGACAGCGCCGACACATTGAGAGGTTGAATGGTTCTGTTTTGGAGACCGAACTGCCGATGGTATTTAACAACCGAGACTTCAGTCCGTACGTCAACGATCAACGGAGAATCGATGAGTTCGGCCTACAGGTTAGCCATAGCTCTCTGAGGGACGCCCTGGAGCCACAGCTTGTACCTGTTTCTTTCTTCAGAGTTCATCAGGCAGTGAAAAGACTCTTGGATTCGGCGATTTATTCTGAACGAGGGCTGACATTGCCGTTACCGCGCCACCACCCACGCCTCGCGCAAAAAATCAAAGCTGCCTGCTCCTCGCGCGACAACGCCCTGCACGCGGCGAGTGTGAATTACTTCGTTATTCGGGTACCAAAGCGGGATCCCCGGTAACTCTTCCGCCAGAATCTTCTGCACCTCGACATAATTTGCCTTTCTCCCCGCCCGGTCGGTTGAGCTCGAAGCATCAGCGAGCAGTGCATCCACGCGGGAGTTGGAATATCGGCCACGATTTCCTCCCTTCGGCGGAAAGCTGCCCGAGCCGTAGGCATACCGAAAGATATCCGGATCTTCGTTACTCCCGATCCACCGCAGCGCATAGATCTGAAACGCTCCTTTGGTTACATCGGCGTAGAACGTTCCGAACTCCGCCGAACGAATCTCTAGCCGAATCCCGGCCGCGCGCAACTGTTGTTGCAGCACCGCTGCCATCAGTCGAGTCGTCTCGTCCGTACTCGTCTTCATGGTTAGCCGCAGCCTTACCCCATCCTTACCAGCGGGAAAGCCAGCCTCCTCCAACAGTCTCTGCGCTCTGCCGACATCGTGGGGATACTGAGCCAACTCTGCGTCCGTCGCGGCAGCCCAGTGCCCCACCGGCAGTAGTGTGTCAGCCAACCTCGCTTGCCCTCGCCAGATCGCATCTACAATCGCCTGCCGGTCGATCGCACAAGCTACTGCTTGACGCACTCTCTTATCCTTCAAAAGGATATCTGTAACATTAAAAGTTACATAAACTACCGGCGACCCTGCTCCCGATTCCACCTGCAGATTCGCCGCACTCTCTAGCGTGTGCACCATATCCAAAGTCACAACATTGCTGGCAAGATCGGCGGACCCTTTCTTCAACTCCAACGCGCTGGTTATCGCATCAGGCACAACCTCGAATCGCACCCGCTCAACTCTTCGTGCACCTGCAGGCACCTCAGGTGTTGTCGACCAGTAGTCGTGATTTCTTTCCAGGATTACTTCTTTATCCTGTACAGCGCTCACAAACTTGAACGCACCAGACCCAATCGGATGTAACCCGAAGTATCTCCCGCTGCCCCGAGGCACGACTCCAAACAATCCATCGCTCACATTGAATAGCAGACCTGCATCGGGTCGTCTCATGTGCACTACTACCGTTAGCCGATCTTTAGCCTCCACTCGATCTACTGTTGCAAAGTTCCCACCTTTTGCGGTCACGAGTGAGCCATCAATGAGGGTCTCAATGGTGTAAGCCACATCTGGAGCCTCAAGGGGCCTTCCATCATGGAACCGTACCCCGTCCCGCAGATGAAACACCCATGTCAGCGCATCCGGCTGCTCCCAACTCGTAGCCAGCCAGGGTTGCAACTCGTAGTGCTCATCTTTCTTGACGAGCGCGTCGAAGATAAGCCCACCGACTCGCTCTGACTGTGCGTCCGTCCCTTGCCGAAGATCGAGATTGTTTGGACTGCTCTCGAGAATCATAACGACTGTGGATGGATCATCGCTCCGTTGCTTACATCCACTCAGATTCAGGCAAAGCAGGAGTATCAAACCGCCAGAGATTCGACGCCCCAGCCTGAGCATGCTTCTGAGATATTCGCGATGGCACATCACGCTCATCCACTCCATCGCAAAACTCATCCGTAGCTGACCTTTCCTAGCACTACAGCGCGTTGTGCACCGGTTGCCGTTGGCACATTCCCAGGCAAACCACTCCAGCTCAGCCATGCCAACAGAGCAAATGCCATTGCTTCTTTTGCCTGAGCAGGCACCCCGAGCTCGTCCATCAACCGCACCTTTACGCCTAACGGTTCGAGATCATTCCGTAGCATCTCGATCAACGTGGCGTTCTTTGCTCCGCCTCCAGCCACCACGAACTCAACTCGTGACAACGGAGCAGTCTGTCCTACATGTCCCCATACAAATTTTCGGTATGCATCCACGATCGAAGCCACAGTCAACGCCGTAGCTGTAGCAATCACATCTTCATCTCGTACGTTACGAGCTGTTTTTCGACATAGCGCCACGAACTGTGAGACGAATCTGTCTCCGAATTGTTCTCTGCCGCACGATTTCGGGGGCAGGGAAGTGAAATACTCTGCCGCGAGTACCTGCTCCACTACGCTTGGAAGTACCTGCCCTGTGCGCGCTACCGCCCCGCCTCGATCAAACTCACGCTCATACAATCGCCTCATGCACGCGTCGATCACCATATTTCCAGGACCGGTATCGAACGCCATCAAGGCGTCTACGCCGCTATCGGCTGGAATTGCAGTTAAATTTCCAATCCCGCCGAGATTCTGCAAGACCCGGCTAACATTTGCCGAACGAAACATGCAGTAATCGAGCATCGGTACCAATGGAGCGCCCTGGCCACCCGCAGCAACATCTGCCGGCCGAAGATCGCTCACAACAGGCACCCTCAACCGCTCTGCGATCACAGCAGCTTCACCTATCTGCCATGTGGTTCGAAGAGGTTTTCCTAGATATTTTTCCGCAGCTCCCTGGTGGTACACCGTCTGCCCATGGCACCCTACCAGCGCTACCTTCAATCCGAGGCTCATCTGCGCCTTTTCAACAGCGTCTGCATAAATCTCACCTAGCCGCCAATTGAGCCTTGACAGCTCGGCAACCGAGATCGAATTTGCATCCATTGCCTGGAGCACCGCAGCCCGTACTGCCTTGGGATAAGCCGATCCCACATGTCCCAACAACTTAACACGAGGCGTTGAACTCGCATCTACCGCCGGGGAGACCCTGCAAATCGCGACATCGACTCCATCCACCGAGGTTCCACTCATCACCCCCGCCACCACCATCGTCTTCGCCAACTCAACCTCCGATAGTTCTCGACTAATTTGTTAGCTGATGTCAAAACAGCTACGCACTGCCCTTCAACTCCCTCTGTAGTTCGGCCAGCAAATTTAACGCTTCCCTTGGGGTCAAACCGTCGACATCCGCCTCTGCCAGCCGATCCACAATCCGCTGCGACAAGGGCGTAAACATCGTCATCTGCATCTGTACTGTTTGAGTTGGCGAAGCCTCTCTGACCTGCTGTGTCTCCGCTCGCTCATGCACCTTCAATACCTCTCGCGCTCGTGCGATAACGCCTGCGGGCAATCCGGCTAACTTCGCCACCTCGATTCCGTAGCTCTTGCTTGCCGGTCCAGATTCAACTGTATGCAGAAACACAATTCCCCCAGAGGTCTCCTTAACTGTTACGCGCAGATTAGTAAGCCGGGTAAGTCGCTCAGCCAACAGCGTCAGCTCATGATAGTGCGTTGCAAACAACGTCCGCGCACCAATCCGGTCATGGAGGTGTTCTACCGTAGCCCACGCCAGGCTCAGCCCATCATAGGTGGCCGTACCCCGCCCCATCTCATCGAGCAGTACCAGCGACCGATTCGTTGCGGTGTTTAAGATTGCTGCTGTCTCGGTCATCTCCACCATAAATGTGGATCGACCCCGCGCTACATTGTCGCTCGCTCCAATCCGTGTATAGATACGGTCCACCAGGCCGAGTCGCATCGTTTCAGCAGGAACAAAACAGCCCATCTGCGCCATCACTACCAGAAGTGCCGCCATTCGCAGGTAAGTGCTCTTACCTCCCATGTTCGGCCCCGTGATCAGCAACACAGCAGGCCCTGTGTCAGCGTTTACGTGAACCGAGTTAGGCACGAACCGTCCGCCGCCCGACTCTTCGAGCCGCCTCTCCACGACAGGATGACGAGCTTGCGCAAACTCAAGTACTCCCGAATTCTCTACCTGCGGCTTGACCCACCCACGCAGCGCCGCAAGGTGTGCGAAGCAACCAAGCAGATCGATCTCAGCGACCTTACGTGCAGTCTCCCGCATTCGGCCTGCGGCATCCAGCAACTGTCTTCTCAACTCGCCGAATATCCTGCGCTCGATCTCTCCGCTCCGTTCTTGTGCGGTGAGAATCTTCGTCTCATACTCTTTCAGCTCCGGAGTCGTAAACCGTTCGGCATTCACCAACGTCTGCTTGCGTTCATAGTCAGCCGGAACCGCCTTCGCATTTGCCTTGGTCACTTCAAGGTAGTAGCCAAAGACGCTGTTGAAGCGCACTTTTAGTGAGCCAATTCCTGTTCTTTCGCGCTCCCGTTCTTCAATTGCCGCGAGCGCTTGCCTCCCACTCCGGCTCAGCTCGCGAAGCTCATCTAACTCTGCATCGACACCCTCGCGAATCGCCCCGCCGTCACCCAGCGAAACCGGCGGCTCATCCGAGATCGTTCTCACAATCATCTCGTGCAGGTCTTCCAGTGGATCGACGCTCGCAGCCAACTCCCGCCATCGCCCCGCCTCAAACAGGTTTACTGCCGCCACGACTCCCGGGACGCAGCCCAGGGTATTCGCCAATGCCATGACCTCTCTCGGCCCAGCTGAGTCCAGCGCCACCCTTCCCAATAGCCTCTCCAGATCGAGAAGCCCATCCATCGAACGTCGCAACCCTTCACGTCGTCGCAGATCCCTTGCAGCTTCACCAACCGCATCGAGTCGCGCCTCGATCTCCGCCAAGTCGCTCGCCGGCCTCAGCAGCGACGCCCGCAGCAGTCGCTTCCCCATCGGCGTGCAACAGGCGTCCATCGTATAGAACAACGTCGTTTGCACCGATTCACCCGAAAATAGCGGTTCGACCAGCTCGAGATTCCTCACACTCACCGCGTCAAGTTCGAGACAGGTCGACCGCTCGTAAAATCGAAGCCCATCGACGTGTTCCAATCCACCTTGCTTGGTCGCGCGCATGTAGTGCAGAAGTGCCCCTGCCGCGACTCCCGCCGCCTCATGACCACCCAATCCCATTCCATCCAGCGAGTGCACCTTGAAGTGGTTTCGCACCAGCGGTATCGCATACTCTGCGGTAAACACCCACTCCTCGACCGCAGTCTTGGTCCGGATCGCGTCTAATCCGGCTGCCGTCTCATCTTCGCCGGCGAGATTCACTCCACCCAACAATCCATTTCCATAGACCAACTCCACGGGGCGCACGCGTCCCAACTCATCGACGAGACTTACCCAACTGCTCTGTCCGCTGAACTCGGTCGCTTTGAACTCCCCCGTTGAGAGATCCAGCAGTGCCAACCCGCACACCATCGCTGACCCTGTTCCAAGCACCGCTACACTCGCCAGATAATTACTTTGCTCCGCGCCCAACGTGGGATCAAGCGCTGTCCCGGGCGTCAGGACTCTGGTTACCTCCCGTCGCACGATCGTCTTTGTCTGCTTCGGGTCCTCCATCTGTTCGCATAGCGCGATCTTGTATCCCTTACGCAGCAATCGCTGCAGGTACGCCTCCGCAGCGTGATAAGGAACTCCGCACATCGGCTGTTTCTTTTCTTTATCGCGAGCCGTCAGAGTCAGTTGCAACTCTTTTGATACGAGGATTGCGTCTTCATAAAAAAGCTCATAGAAATCGCCGATCCTGCAGAACATCAGACAATCCGGATATTGCTCTTTGGCCGCAAAATATTGACGCATTACCGGAGTCAATCCAGCTGCTTCACTCGCCAAATTCGCTATCGTCCCATTCGTCATCGCAGAACCGCAGAATACCGTACTGGCACTCATTCAGAATGGTTCCGTTCATTTCACCCTGTTCAAAACCAGTGACATTGCACGAGCCAATTCGCCTGACCCTTAGAGTTCCGCATGTTTATTCAATGTGCGTCATCGTCGTTGATGGATAAGAAATCTTCTTTTTATATGGATATCGATACAAAATGGTTCGTCCATTGCACGAATGAACGGGATGACCTACACTCAACCTAGGTTATTTTTTGATCTTTATCGAGAGGTTTTTCATGACACAGTCGACCTGGGCCACGCCCGACTTCGAAGAAATTTCCCTTAACTGCGAGATCAACTCCTACGCCCCTGTAGAGCTCTAAGCAGGATTGCGTGAGGATTAAGGTACTGGGGGCCGCCGCAGGTGGCGGCCTTCCGCAATGGAATTGCGCTTGCACTAACTGCTCTGCTGTACGAAACCACCAACCAAACATTCGGGCACGTAGCCAGTCTCAATTGGCAATCTCCGCCGAAAATGAGTCGTGGTTTCTCGTCAATGCATCTCCAGACCTTCGCGACCAGCTGATCAACAGCCCAGATCTTCATCCAAACTCCACAAGTGAGCTGCGCGACACTCCCGTTGCCGGGGTTATTCTTACGAGCGCCGACCTCGACCACGTTCTTGGTCTCTTGTTGATGCGAGAGTTTACTCCGGTCCGCATCTACGCCACCCGCCCGGTCATCAGCATCCTCCAGAAAAATAGCTTCTTTCAAATGCTGGATCGTCTACCAGGGCAAAGTCGTTGGACCACCATCGAGCCTGGGGTCAGCTTTCATGCGGGAGAAGATCTAATCTGCACGCCCATCGCCTTGCCGGGTGCTCTCCCCGCGTACGTCCGAGAAGAGGAGAGGGTGGGTCTGGACCTGACCAGCGCCACGATCGGCGTTATCTTTGAAGAAACTAACGGTGCTCGCGTTGCATACCTGCCGGCACTCTCATCCGTCTCACCTTCGTTGAAGGATCTTCTTTCTACCTGTTCGGCTGTTCTTGTCGACGGAACCTTTTGGAGCGATGACGAACTTCAGCGTATCCAACCAGGAACGCCGTTGGCTCGCTCGATGGGACATCTGCCCATCAGCGGTATGGACGGTTCTCTCGCCGCTCTCCGCGACCTGAACGGCACGCGAAGAATATACACACATATCAACAATACAAACCCTATCTTGAATGAGCAAAGTTTTGAGCGTCGGCAAGTGGACGACGCAGGCTGGGAAGTGGCATGGGACGGACTAGAGATAACGATCTAGCGCAATCTGAAACGGTTTTGCTCGACAAGACACAGTTGCGCCAGCGGCTGCAGCAGGTTGGTGAAGCGATGTATCATCACCGCCACCCTTTTCATCTACGAATGCACGCAGGCGAACTGACACGCGGGCATATGCAGGCATGGGTATTGAATCGCTACTACTATCAAAGCTCGATTCCCATCAAAGACGCCATTATCTTGTCAAAATCCAATGATGTAAGCTTTCGCCGTGCATGGCGAAAACGCATCATCGATCACGATGGCGACACCGGTGTAGGCGGCATTGAAAAGTGGCTGCAATTAGCCGAGGCCACTGGTCTCGACCGCCATTACGTCGTCCGGGGCAACGCCATTCTCCCTGGTGTTCGCTATGCAGTCGATGCCTACCTCGATCTGGTTCGCAATGGCAGTCTGCTGGAAGCAGTCTCTTCGTCGCTCACAGAGTTGTTTGCAGGCCAACTGATTGCACTGCGAATGGACGCTCTCGCCAAGTATTATCCATGGCTGCAGCACGGTCTCGCCTATTTTCAAGGTAGATTGACTCAGGCACCGGAAGATGCTGCGTTTGCTTTCGACTACGCCTTCGAGCACGCTGACACGCCCCAGCTGCAGGCTTTGGTCGTTCATTCTCTGGAGCGAAAATGCTCACTTCTCTGGGCTCAACTCGACGCTTTGCAATATTGCTATGTAGAGCCAGGATCGCTCCCCCCACAACCTAATCTATTTCGACCAGAGGCATCATGAGCGAAGCAGTCCCCGACTTGAGAGTGCCACGTCTGGCAATAGGGTGTCGCGTACGCACCCTCTCGGCGGACGAGGCGATGCTGCTGGTGCCGGAAGGGGCATTACGTCTCAAAGGTGCAGCCAGTGAGATTATCGGTCTCATCGACGGGCAGCGTTCCGTTGATGCAATAGCGATTCATCTCCAGGAAAAACATGCCTCCAGCGAAGCTTCCCGCATCGCTATCGAGGTGAAGCAATTCATCGAAAAGCTTCACGCGCGTAGCGTCCTTCTCTACAAGGATTAGACTCCATGGAACTGGAAGTGACACCCCACGAAACCGCGAACACAGCGAACTCCATCCCAGGGCCGCTTTCGCTGGTGGCAGAGGTCACCCATCGATGCCCGTTGCACTGCGTCTACTGCTCCAATCCGCTCCAGATGCAGTCGAGCGAAAAAGAATTGCACACCGAAGAATGGGTACGAGTTTTTCAGCAAGCTTCAGCGCTAGGGGTACTTCATCTTCATCTCACAGGGGGCGAGCCGTTGGCGCGCCACGATATCGTAGACCTGATAAGGTCAGGCAGGGAAGCGAATCTCTACGTCAACATGATCACGTCTGGCCTAGGGCTTACCGCCGATCGTTTGCATGAGCTTGAAGACGCCGGCCTCGAACACATCCAACTAAGCCTTCAAGATGCAGATGAACAAAAAGCGAACGAATTCGCGGGTGCCCGTGCACACGCCCACAAGCTGAAGCTCGCTGAACTAATTCGTGCGCGAGACATGGCATTTACTGTCAACGTGGTGGTGCATCGAGAGAATCTCGATCGGCTTGAAGAAATTCTCGCTCTAGCCGAATCGCTCGAACCGCAAAGGATTGAGGTCGCTCACGTTCAGTACTACGGATGGGCTTTGACCAACCGCGACAGACTCATGCCAACACCATCGCAAGTAGAGAAGTCTGTGCGTTTGATTACAGAGGCGCAATCGAGACTCAGTGGACGTATTCAGCTGCAGGCCGTGCTGCCGGACTACTATGCACGCTACCCAAAGACTTGCGTTGGTGGCTGGGGACGGCAGATGATACTCATCGATCCTTCAGGTCAAGCGCTTCCATGCCATGCTGCGGGTATTATTCCCGGTCTGGAGTTCGACTCGGTCCGTACACACAGTGTGCAATGGCTTTGGGAACAATCGCCTGCGTTCAACCGCTTTCGCGGCCATGATTGGATGACTCAGCCGTGTAGCGACTGCGACCGAAGAGAAATAGATTTTGGAGGATGCAGGTGCCAGGCATTTCAGCTTACGGGGGATGCCACAAATACCGATCCCGCCTGCAGTCTTAGCAACCAACATGAAAACTTGGTCGCCATCACGCAAACTCCTTCAGTTGGCAACTCGCAATGGGTCTATCGAATCCTCGCAAGTTCGTAATCAACGCTCTGCATATTAAAGCGCTCAAGCGACTCACAATCATCGCCCCTTATTTGAGGAACAGTCTATTGCTACATGACTTCTTCTCGGATAAGAACTAACCGTAGCTGAGCACTGCGAAGTCCAAATAAACCGCGCCAGGTCTATCAATTTATGACAGGTTTCGTAGCTAAAATCATCAACAGGCACTCGGCAGCCTTGTTACTGTGATGGTCTACCTACCGGTACATACCATTCCATCCTAGATTAAGATCACTCTGCCATCTTGAAACGCTGGACGCGCCAAAAGGATCGTCATCATTGTGTGAAGTAGGCACGCGGGAAGCAGCAAGTGACTGGAAAAGCCTCCAGCGGCTTTGAGGTAACCGAGATAGAGAGCGGTGAGCAGATTGAAGAGGAAGAGAGCTCTTGTCGTTGGTGCGAAAGAGACCTTACGGGGCCAACATGCGATGGCTAAGGACAACAGAGCAAACCCACCGACATGCCCAACGGCAACTCCGCCATCGGAAAGCTCAGGCCCGAAGAGCACTTTGACGACGAGCGTTGGACTAAGGCTTAAGGCAACTCCGGTCGCTACTTCGAGCCCTGCAGCCAGCGTTACTACGGTCTTCGTTGTCATGTTCTAACTCCGCCGAACTGGTTTCACAGTCTTAACATCGCCGATACGAGCGAAAGGGGCGACGGACGCGTGTCCCTTCGCCCCCATTTGAAGTCCCGGATGCTGTTAGTCCGATGCGGCGCTGGTGGCACTTTCCAGCTTCTTAATATCCGCTGGAGATAGTACCGGCGGATCGACCGCGATGGTGACCTTGTTGATGGTACCGGTGAAGTTGAATGGCACCTTGTAGTCGGTGTCATTCACCGACGAGTTGGTGGAGCTGGCGATGGTGAAGACGTCGTCCAGCGGCTTGACCATAGGAAGGGTTGCCGCCAGTGTCTCGGTTGACACTACCTTGCCGTCCACCTTCAAAGTTCCGGTGCCACCTTTGCCGACGCCGCTTGTACTGTTGTATGCCAGCGTACCCATACCGAGCCCGTTGTACTTGAAGTCGTACTCGAGCGTATGCTTGCCGGGTGCCAGGACGTCTGGTCCCGCCAGTCGAGTCCGCTTGAGGTCGAGCAGGTTATAGGTGTACACCGGCTTGCCTTTCAGTAGATACAACGCCCATCCGAAGAAGCGTCCGCCCTCACCAACGATCACACCGTCCGCCCCACCCTCTGGCACGTTGATGTCTGCCGTGATGGTGTAGGAGGTGTTGAGCAGGCCGGGCTGGTTGCCGCCCGGAACACTAAAGACCGAGCCTGAATAGTTGAAGACATTGCGGCCTGCTGCGAGGCTCGGACGGGGCGCGACGAATCGTGGTGACGCCGAGGCATCCAGCGGCAGCACCTGATACTTGGAAAATTCGCCAAACATCAGATCCTTCATCTCCTGCACCTTCTTTGGATTTTCCGCGGACACATCGGTGTATTGCGTCCAGTCCTTACTCAGATCGAAGAGTTCGAACTTGAAGGCGCTGGCGGGATCGGTGATTGCTGCGGTATCCAACTGCCAGGGTGCGCGGAGCGGATCGCCGCTGAGCATCCAGCCGTCGTTGTACAGCCCCTGTACGCCCAGCATTTCGAAGTACTGGGTGTGGTGAGTCGAAGGCGCGTTAGCGTTGGCTTTGTCAAACGTGTACGCCATGCTCACGCCTTCGATCGGCTTTTGCGCAATGCCGTCGACCATAACGGGTGCCTGAATACCGGTCGCTTCCAGCAGCGTAGGCATGATGTCGATGAAGTGGTGAAACTGCCAGCGTATGCCGCCCTTATCCGTGATCTTCGCCGGCCAGGAGATTGCCATGCCCTGTCTCGTACCGCCGAAGTACGACGGGATCTGCTTCGTCCACTTGTACGGTGTGTCAAAAGCCCACGCCCAACCGATAGAATAGTGGGGATAGGTCAGATCAGTACCCCATACAGGATAAAACGGCATCTGCTGTTCGGCTGTCAGCTCGACGCCATTGAACGCAGTGATCTCGTTCGGCGTGCCGGTAGGCGAACCCTCGGCCGAAGAACCGTTGTCGCCGCTGATGTAGATGATGAGTGTGTTGTCGAGTTTGCCCTCATTCTCGACCTCCTGGATGACGCGACCGATCTCGTGGTCGGTATAGGCGAGATAGGCAGCGTATACGTCGGCCTGTTTGATGAATAGCTTCTGCTCGACAGGTGTGAGCTTGGACCACTCCTTAATCGTATCTGGCCAGGGTGTCATCTTGGAGTCGTTCGGGATCACGCCGAGCCGCTTCTGATTGGCGAAGATCTGATCGCGAGTCGCGTTCCAGCCCTTATCGAACAGATGCATGGCACTGATCTTATCAATCCACTCCTGCGTCGGATGATGCGGCGAGTGTGTGCCGCCCGGAGCGTAGTACAACAGGAATGGCATATCCGGATTAACATCGTTGAGATCGTTCATCCATTGGATAGCGTCATCCGCCATCGCGGTGATGAGGTTCCACTTCGGCTTTCCGAGGAATGGTTCGACGTGCGTGGTATCTCGAAACAGCGATCCCGGCGCCCACTGGTCGGCATCGCCGCCCATGAACCCGAAGAAGTGCGAGAACCCCATGCCGGTGGGCCACTGGTCAAACGGACCCGCAGCGCTGGTCTGATACACCGGCGTGTTGTGATTCTTGCCCTCCCACGCCGTCTTGTAGCCGTTCTCGAGGAGAACGCGACCGATCGTAGCGCTATCCTTGCCGATGACGCTGTTGTAACCAGGGAAGCCCGTCGAGATCTCGGAGATGACACCGAACCCGACCGAGTGATGGTTGCGTCCAGTGATCAAGGCTGCCCGGCTGGGTGAGCACAGCGAGGTCGAGTGAAAGTTGGTGTACCGCAGGCCGTTCGCCGCGATGCGGTCCATCGCGGGCGTCGGAATGACGCCACCGAAGGTGGACGGTGCTCCGAAGCCGACGTCGTCGGTGAGGATCAGTAAGATGTTGGGCGCGCCCTTTGGTGGGACAATCCGCGACGGCCAGGCCGTCTTCGACTGGAGGGCGTTCAGGCCGACCTCGCCGGTGAACTTTTGCGTTGGCGCGGGGAGGTAGCGGCTGTCGACCGTAGTAGTCGCGTCTGGTGAACCCGGTGTACCAGTTGTCTGCTGTTGGGCAACGGCCGTTGCGACGGATAGCGTCGCGGCAAGAAGGACCGTGTTAGTCGGAAAACTCTTCAATCCTGATCGCAAATACATCTTTGTACCCTCCAAGGGCAGACAGAACTTGTTTGGCCCGCCACCACACCTTACGGGAGGCTCTGCCATCTCTTTAGTGCTGTTTCTTGAGGGAACAGCCCGGAAATAGATTGCCGGAAAGATCTCTTCGTGGCTCAGCTACTTGCATCGCTCCTATCGATCCTGAGGCGAATGATTACGGAACCTTATTGATTACGTACTGAGCCTAGCCCGTGCCGACTGGGTGCCACAACTAGCAAATATCTCAGTGAAGAAACGATTTCAGCCGGAAAGTAGCCAGCAGTAAATTTTGAGAATCTCAGAATCGATAGGGCCACCCTACGCGCCTCATGCGAAAAAATGGGATGTCAAACTACACAAGAGGCGGGCTCACTTTACAGGGACATCACCACACTGGCCCTCCCAACGGTCAGCCACCGACGGCAGCTATTTTAGGGAGCTGACATAAGCAACTCAGGGTGGCGGGACTAACGTTGTGCAAGTATTGTCTTTCTCGGGTAAACTCAGTGAAGCAACTTACTTATGTGGCCTCCCAGACATGATGTTTTTTCGGGAGATGTTTCACCTAAGCTGTTGTAAACGCGGAGAGATGGCCGAGTGGCTGAAGGCGCACGCTTGGAAAGCGTGTATACCGCAAGGTATCCAGGGTTCGAATCCCTGTCTCTCCGCCACCTATTCATTCTCGAACGTCCAACAATATTCGATAGCTTGCTCAAGCCTTACGCTAATGTTGGGTTTAGTGCGTCTTGCCGTCAGTTCCATACTATGGAAGCCAGAGCCGGACGGGGTATTTGTGGGGTATCTCCTTTCGAGTTGGGGTAGATTCCCAAATCGTCATCAGGAGAGTTTTACGGAGCTTGTGCCTGGACATTTTGCTTCACGATTGCGGACGGCTTTAACTCTACTGGTACCCCCTGTGTCAGATACCGTCGCAATGTAGCCCGGTCACCCCAGTTGATCTGCCATCCATGATCGATGCCCAGCAGAATGTATTGACCGGGAATTATGTTTGCAATATCAAAGCTCCCATCTGTATTTGTCTGGTCCTGGCGTAAAAACGTGATGGAGTCAGGCTCTTCAATCGTGATTGGAACGAGCAGAACGCTGGCGCCAACCGCTGGCTCTTTTCCAAGCATCGCAATCCCACTCAGGCTGGCGCGGCCACTTGCAACATGAACCATCAACGTCGACTCGCCTGCGGGCACGGTTACATATCTTCCGGAGGCGTCAGCCCCCTTCGCGCTCAGTCCAGTGAGATAAATATTTGGCCGCCCCTGCAAAACAACTTCGTAGCGGCCTGGAGGGACCTCCATCGTATGATCTGTAACCGGATCTCTCTGTCCCCGACGTCCGAGATTAACAAAGCCCCCATCATCACCTAAAGACGAAAAGCTTCCTCGCTGCGTATCGGTGTCGATCAGGCTAAGCCGCAAAGCTCCATTGCGCTGTTCCTCAGGACCCGAACTCGTGTCTGCAACGCCATCGAAATGAATCGTGACTCGAGCCATGTCACGGGATGGAACGCTTAGATCCAGTATCTGCGAGGAGTTAGCCGCCACTTCAATTACTGTGGAATGACCTTCTTGGTTCGGCGTTGCTAGCCTGACTTGGTAAAAACCCGGGGTCAATCCTCCAACGTCAAACTGACCCTGTGCATCCTGATGTGTAAACAAAGTTGGCCCACTCCCGCCTGAATCTATCTGTTGCAC
Organism: uncultured Acidobacteriaceae bacterium; assembly: GCA_963708755.1. Lineage (GTDB taxonomy): Bacteria > Acidobacteriota > Terriglobia > Terriglobales > Acidobacteriaceae > Edaphobacter. The sequence continues at coordinate 22,997 of CAVPTN010000007.1, read as the reverse complement.
CATAGGAAATGCCTGAACTATTCGATCCCCGGCAGTATTAGGCGATCGCGAGGGAGACGCGATACGCAGATGTATAGACGGTATCGGAACGAGATGAAAGTCCGCCTGACGCACGTCGCCTGCATGAAGTACGATCGTCTCCGCAAGAGCGGCATTGCTGGAGCCCGGAAACCACGTTAGAGGATAGGCCACATCCAGGGACGGCTCCAAAGCGGTGGCAGGACCTGTCGGTTGGCCTCCCTGTTGGGAGGCAATGGCATACCACGGATGCGCCTGCACTGTCAGACGGTACCCATCAGGCGGTAGATTGACCAGTTCGTACCTGCCACGATCATCAGTCTGCGTCGTAGTTCGCGTTCTACCAAGCGGCTGCGGACCGCCGGGGCTCGGCGGCGGTATTTCGTGGAGCGATACCTGTGCTCCCCTTACAGCTTCACCTGCCTCGTCCAGGACAACGCCCGTTATGACTGCTTCCGGACTCAACTTGAACCGTAGATCGATAGTGGGTGATTGGGAGGTCAGCACAACCGCCGATGAAAACCCTTGGTGCTGATCGTAAGCCTGGGTAACGAAGCCTTGAGCAGCTGCCGTTAACTGCCACGCTCCCGCCGAAGGCAGAGTAATCGTGAAGCGACCCTGTTCGTCTGCGTCGAAGTTATTGTTCGAAGCAGGGGACTGACGGTTCGCCCCTCTCCCTCGCGTGGACCCAAGAATGGCCGTAAGGTGGCAGTGCGGCACAGGGGCTTCGCTCATACTATTGATCACCACTCCAGTGATCACATAGTGCATGCCTTCCGTACTACGCTTGGCTTCGGGTTTTGCCCGAGCTGAAATCGTCGACTGTGTAACTCCTACGCGCACATACACCAATAAAAGAATAGCCACCTTCCCGAAAGAGGTATACCTCACGGAAGCACCTCCGCAGCAGGCACAGCATCCAGGTTCAAAGTTGGTTTATCTCCAACATTGATACTGATGGAATGCACCTGAGTGCTAAATGGAGCAATACTCTCTGGTGCTCGGTAGTCGGCGGAGTGACGCCGCTCAAAAGCGATCGCCTGATAACTGCCGGGCGGCAGATGAGCAAAACTATAATTACCGGACGCATTACTGCGCGTTGTATACACCGTCTGTACGCCGGCATTCGTAGGAATTAAAATAGATCCAACAAGTATTCGGATCGCCGTTCAACTTGACAGTACCTTGCAGACTACCCATTTCATTACTCACTACAACGTGAATCGGAGTACCCGCGGCTCCCGGGGTAACCACAAGTTCCTCCTGCAGTCAGATCGGAGTCGCCATAGGTTACGGATTTGGTGTACCACGTTCCGCTGTTACGCGCAGACAGCCGATAGCTGCCAGGTGGCGCCATAAAGACGTAGCTTTGATCGCGCCGTGTCGTCAGTCGTACACTCGAATCGCCTCGATCTGGATCAGCCTGTTCACTCTGAAGTGTTAGCCCCATCTGCTGCAGATTGGGCGCGCTATCAGATGTTGATGGACCGTCAACGATTAGCTGCACAGGAATCGCCGAAACTGGAAAGAACTGCAGCACAACTCCAGAGATATCGTGGTCCGGTACCGTCACCGTCGTCTCAGCCTGTTCAGGGTCCTCAGGGTCGCTCATCATACGTGCTGTCAACGTATAGGTTCCCTGAGGCAGTTGGATCTTGATCTCTCCACTGGATCCGCTCATTGTTGGAGCAACCGACAACGTGCTGCCATTACTAGATCGTGCCGTGATTCTGGTGAATCCACGACCCGAGGGAGGCTGCGTAGTTGCTGTTATTACATGGGTCGGGCTTACAGTAGGGCGAACTTCAAAATGTTGCTCCTCGCCGGCGTGGATCCGTATGATCTGCGACGTATTCGACGAGCTTCCGTCCGGAACTGTAGCAGGCAAAACAGCCGCTCCGGTAGTCCGATCTTGTGGGGCATACCGCGTCTTCAGCTGGTAGTCGCCAGGAGGCACTGGGATTCGAAAGTTGCCGTGCGAATCCGTCTGCGCCTGTCCAGCTGTAATCCACCGATGTCCCGTATCGTCATAGATCTTACGCAGGGCGCTAACCGTGATATGCGGCAGGGAACTACCGTTTGGGGCAGTCAGTGTGCCGATCAACAATGCTTCGGGATACAGTCGAAGTACGAGCGGAGTTGCTAGTTGAGCTGCCCCCAAAAACAGGTTGCCCGGCTCGGAAAACTCGGTGCCGGCGTAGTATCCCGGCTTACTGACCAGGACATTGGCACTACTTTCAGTATTCTGATCGAATCGAAATTTACCTTCATGGTCTGTTAGAACTGCCCGATCATTCAGGCGAACCAAGGCACGAGACACGGGAGCACCGGTACTGGCGTCGACAACCTGACCAATAACAGAGCTCGGAACAGATGAGGCATCAGTCGAGGCAGTTGATCCAAAACCAGCATTTGAAGTTGTGCTTCCAGTTTGCGCATTCAATGAGGTTAGTGTGGCAAACCAAAGACAGAAAACCGTGAGTTCCCAAAGAAATGGCAAAATAAATCGAAGTCTACAAACGGTTCGGACTGGCAACACCAATGGGTACCTCGCGGGCAGGCAGAAATAAGACGCCCCAAAGTGATTTTAGTGAGATGGAGCGCTGCGCCTGAAGCAAGACTCAATCGTAGCCGTTATTCCAGAAGCGTTGTCACTATCTGGAAGGCGTAGGCCCGACCGAATCTTTGCCTCGTCGCCACCGGTTTTGGATTGGATAGACGGGAAACGACTGGATTCAGTGCGCCTCCCGTCCGCGGTGATTACTGGATTGTGACGGTATAGGGGGTTGAGTGGGTTATGGCTCCGCTTGTGGCAGTAACAGTAAAGACATAGGTGCCGGGAGTTGGAGTGTTGGTGGTTGTATTGGTTGTTGTGGAGGGGGGATGGCTACCACCGCAGCCGGTTACGGCTAAGAGCATGGAGATGGTGGCCAAAGCGACGAACTGCATGGGCGAGCCAATCTTGCGGCGGCGTCCAAGGATAAATATGGCGGCGCTGCTAAGAAGTCCCAACGGAAGTATGGCGGCTACTTCAAAGTCGTGACGTGTGTGATTGAGTAAGGCGGTTGGAGTGTCGGCGGTCAGAGTAAGGGTGGAGGTAATGGAAGCGGTGCCGTTTGGTGTGACCGATGTTGGGGAGAGTGTGCAGGTGGAGTTGGCGGGAGCACCGGTGCATGTCAGGGCGACAGCCTGGTTGAAGCCCCCGGCTGGGAGTGATGGTGACGGTGTCGGTGATGTTGGAGCCGCGAGCGACGGTGCCGGTGGCGCTAGAGAGGGTAGATAGAGAAGTCGGCAACAGGTGGCGGAGCGGTGATGGTGATGGGCAGACTGTTGGAGGTAGATGTGCTGAAGGCATTATCTCCGGAGTAGACGGCAGTGATGCTGTGGCTACCGGCGGCGAGCGCTGTAGTGGTGTACGTAGCGGTGCCGGAGGTGAGGGTTACGGTAGCTTAGTGTTGTGGGACCATCGAGGAAGGCGACGGTGCCGGTTGGTGTTCCAGTGCTGCCTGAAACGCCGGTGATAGTTGCAGTGAAGGTGATGCTGCCGCCCACAGCGATGGAATTGGCAGATGCGATGAGTGCTGTAGTAGTCCCGAAGAGAGTTGGTGGCGGAGGTGTGACGGCGCTACCGTAGAGACTGAGCAGGATTGCATTGCCATTGATGATGTCAGGATGGCCGTCTTTGTTGATGTCAAGGGCGATGGTGCCGGCTGAGCTACCGATGAAGAGGTTGACCAGATCTTTCGGCGCGACCTGGCCATTGCCGATGGGGACGGAGGTGAAGGTGCCGTCGCCTTTGCCATAGAAGATGCCGGAGAAAGACTCGGAGTCGAGATAGGCAAGGTCGATGTTGCCGTCGCCGTCGAAGTCCGCTGCTGCCAGGCCGGACTCGGGGACAACGTCGCCACCATCGAGGAGAAGGGTGGTGGGTGCGGCGAAAGTTCCGTCGCCGTTGCCAAGCGCGATGAAGAGCTGCCCCTGGGTGGTGGCGTCTTCGCCGAGGAACGGCGAGATCGAGTTTGCCGTCTTTGTTGAAGTCAGCTACGGTTGACGGACGCGAGTTTGGCGGATGTGACCGGTGTAGTGGGGTGGTGGCAAAGGTGCCGTCACCTTTCCCGAGATAGAGTTGGAGATTTGCGGTTGATAACACCGGTGCCGTTGGTGACGACGAACTGCCGCTGAATGCGAAGAGGTCGGGGTTGCCGTCACCGTTTATATCTACGATGTTGGCGATGATCGGGATGCTGCCGCTGGCGTTTGAGGGAGCGGTGGTGCTGTTATAGGTGTAGGTGATCAGCGGAGCGCCGAAAGTACCGTCTCCATTGCCGGGCAGAACGACGAAGCCTTGTAGATAATTTCCGCTGCCTGTAACGTCATTGAAGTTGAAGATGAGATCGGCTTTGCCGTCGTGGTTGAAATCGCCGATGTGGATGCTGTCAGCGGTGAGGTTGTTGTCGAAGCTGCTGGCTGGAGCGATCTGCGGCACAACGTAGGGAACGGGAGTTTGGAAGGTTCCGTCACCGTTGCTGAGTGAGACGAAGTAAAAGATTCCTGGGTATTGCTGGGGCTGGTTGCTCACAGGATTGATTTCGGTCGTGTTGTAGGCGAGATAGACGAGGTCGGCTTTGCCATCGCCATTGAGGTCGGCGACGGCGTAGGTACTGCCGGTCGTCACGGCTCCAGTGAGGACGGTGACGGGAGCACCACCGACGGGATTGGGAGCGGGGATGGTCGCAGGCGGCGGAGGAATCGTGGACACGGTGTTGAATGTGCCTTTAGGTGTGCCGAGTTCCACGCTGTAGTTGGTGCCGACGGGGACGATGAGGTCCTGCTGACCATCATTGTTGATGTCGCCGAGATTAGTTCCGGTGTAGTTACCTGGGATAGTGGGTGCACCAGAGAAGGTACCGTCGCCGTTGCCCATGAGCGCATAAGCAATGTTGATATCGGAGTTGTCGCCATGGAAGACGCCGTTATCTGCTTCCCCAACGTAGATGTCGGGATTGCCGTCGCCGTCGAGATCGGTGACGGTGACGAAGCCAAGGGAATTGATAGTGACGTAGCCTACGCCAGGCGTGAAGGTACCGTCGCCTTTTCCGATGTAGGTGAGTAATACCGTTCCGGAGCTTACGACTAGGTCGAGTTTGCCGTCACGGTTGATGTCGCCGGTAGCGAGATAAGGACCGCCCTGAGTGAGCGAGGTGGCGGGAGGAAATGCGGCATTGGAGGCGGAGGTAAAGTTGCCGGCACCGTCGTTGAGCAGGACGAGACCATTGGAGGCGATGAGATCGCGATGTCCCGTGCTGCGCAGGTCGGCGCTGATGAGATTGTAGATAGTGGTGAGTGGCGTGGCAGTGGAGCCTGGATAGACAGGAGCGGGCGGGGTAAAGGACTGTGCGGATTGAAAGCTCCCGTCGCCGTTGCCGGTGAGCAGACGAAATCTGGCCGGTGTCTGACGTGGCTACGATGTCGAGTTTGCCGTCGCTGTTGAAGTCGTCGATGACAGCGGTGAGTGAATTAGCGCCGGGGACTGGTGTAGGGGATCGGCGGTGCCGAAGGTGCCATCGGCATTGCCCAGCATGACGTAGACCTGAGCAGTGCCGAGATGTTTATGCCGTTCACTACAACGAGGTCAGCGGTTGCCGTCGCCATTAACAGTCAGCGGTGGCGACGAGTCCGGCCCTTGAGAAGCTAAGAGTGCTGAGGTTGAGCGAGATAGTGCCGGTGAGCAGGTAAAGAGCTTCGGTTTGGGTCATGAAATTGTAGCCGATGCCTGCGTATACATTGACGCCAGAGGTAGTGAGGCCGACGTAGGTCGTGGGGCGTGCGCCGATGCCTTTGGAAGGATCGACGCAGCCTGCTGGGGCGGAGTCCGCATTGGTGGTCAGGCCCGCCTCGTTGTGAAGGACACGCTCATAGTTCGGCGTCATACCGGTTTAGCTGTAGGTTAACGTCGAGCCGTAGGAGTAAGAGCCGGTGACGAAGAGCAGCGAGCAGCCTGTCTCTCGAACAAGGGCGAGTGCCTGACCTGACGGAGCTGTGATGGCAGTGTAGTTGCCTTGGAACTTTGCGACTCCAGTTTGGGAACCGTCGGTTCCGGTTAGCTTGGGAGATGCGGAAGTGCTTTTTTTGCCGGATCTTTGGTTTGGATGAGGACTCGTTGTTTGGGCGAACGATTGAGAGCCTCTGAAAGCAGTTGTAAGGGTGAGAGCGATGAAAGCGAGTAAGGCAGTAGCTATCCTGAGAAATTTCAACATAACAGCAGATCCCTCCCGAACGCGGTATGCGCATCCGATTGATTAAGTTGTACGGGGAGGGCACCACTATAGCATGTGATCCGTTTCACGGATATTGGTTTGTGGATGAATTGTTTCGGCCCACTGATCTTCTCTGCACCTTCAAACGAGCACATCGTCTGTGCGAAGAGGAAGCATAGTGTAAGGCCGCTGTTCGGTCTTTAGCTGAGCTTTGGCGCGGTTCCTATTTGGAGGAGGAATCAAAGTCTACCTCGCTGCGAGAGCGTTGCAAAGCAGGCTCGTTCTCATATTCCACCTAAGTGCAATAGGTTGGTCTCAGGTATCCTTTTATAAACAACTGGCAGGAGTCATGCGTTTAGGCGGATTAGCCCGTACTGTCTAGTCGGGGATGACTGAGGCTCTTGCGCAATCTCTTACTTATAAATGGAGCGCAGGTCGAATGTGGCTTGGAAAAATCACGAAGCTGGCCTCCCTTGCCCTTTGTACACTCGCAGTCGTTTCCTTGCATGCGCTTTCAGCAGATAATCCTGTTTTGCCGGTGCCCGTTATGGCTGACAAGGTGCTTGTGTTGAAGAGCGAAAGGAAACTTCTGCTTATGAAGGGCAACGAAGTTCTGAAGACGTACACCGTCTCGCTGGGGGCTAATCCGGTCGGGTTTAAGGTCAGGGAAGGTGATCACAAAACCCCCGAAGGCAGCTATGTGCTTGATCGGCATAACTCCCACAGCCTTTATCACAAGTCCATTCACATCTCTTACCCAAACACGGATGATGTCGTTCGTGCGAGAAAACTGGGCGTCCCAACTGGTGGCGACTTGTTCATCCATGGGCTACCAAATGATTATGAAGGGCCGACCCAAGAACTGGGTGATTGGACCGAGGGCTGTATCGCGGTAACCAACGCAGAGATCGAGGAGATCTGGCGAGTGGTGGCAGACGGCACGCCGATCGAGATCAAGCCCTGATTAATTCCAATGAAATTAACATCGCAGATCATCTGCGATTCGCGACCCCTACCTTCATTTGGGGTACGGATAGCCCTGGGCCAGTTCCTGCTTGAGCGTCCTGTCGTGATCATAGATATCGTGAAAGAAGTGAACATCGCCGTTCTCTTCGACGACGACGGTCATGTAGAAGATCAACACAGGAACAGGGGGAGCAAGATTCACCTGCAGGTTATCCCGCCCATCGTGCATGGCCTTCTCAACCCGCTCCGAGTCCCAACCAGGAGTATTGCGGAGAAGATAGGCTGCGAACTTGTCGGGATACTGCAGGTGGATGCACCCATGGCTGGCCACTCGTTTTAACTCTCCCTCTTCACCTTCGGTTGCCTCGGAGAACATGTCCAGGCTCGCAGGGGTGTCGTGGATGTAGACGTCATGATGGTTTGGGAATATAAATTTGACCAATCCCATTCCATTCTCGGGACCAGGCGGCTGCCTTACTGTCAGCTTTCCTGCACGCACCTGCTGCAACATCGCAGGAGTGACGGTCCCGGAGCGGATTACTTTTCCGTCCATGCTGACCAGCTCCAGACCGTCCAGAGAAGGATTCTTTTCCAGTTCGGGGATGATCTCTTTACGCAGAATGTTCGGCGTAGGATTCCAGTATGGTCGAAAGACAAGGTACCTGATGTTGCCTTCGAACATGGGTGTCTGGTGGTTATAATCCTCGCCCACGTTCACCCTCATCGTGAGGCCCGCTTCGTTTTTCTCGTTGAAGGCGTAAAGACGGAACTCCGGAACATTGATCACAATAGGGGGCTGCTTGAACTGGTAGGGCAACCAACGGAACCTCTCCAGGCCCAACCGCATCTGCTCAACCCGATCGCTCAGCGGCACATTCATCTCAACGACGGTTTTGAAATCAAGTATCCCGGTTGGGCGTAGACCAAACCGCCCTTGAAAATGCTTGACTGCATCGACCAGGGGGCCGTCGTAAACTTTCGCATCAAGCGGGACCGTGACGCTGTCCGATAGATCTCCCAGCAAGCGCAAACGGCTTGTCAGTCCTGCGACTCCCGCGTACTGGCCGCCCGGGGAGACTCCTCCGACGTCAAGCACTTTCTCCCCGTCACCAGTCTTCTCCAGCTCCATATAGTGCAACAAGGCGGCGCGTAGTCGCTGGTAACTTGGGAAAGGTGGTTCGACCTTAGCCAACTCCGAACGTAGATCGGACCCACTCACCAATCGTTCGCGGACAAAGTGCGGCAGATCGAGTTTCTTGTTAGAGACGTCGAACTCAAAACCAAGATTCTGTGGATTGATCCTTCCAATATGCACGTCAGAGACGTAACGCATGATGCAGACGCTGAGAGCTGCATCGAAGCGCGCTGCTTCATGCGGATCCTTCAGCAAAGCCAGGCGACTAGCCCAGCGTGAGGCGTCGTAGTCTTCGGCTCGGAGGCCCTCCCTATCGGCGTCCTTGAATATCTGAATAAGTTCGATAGCCTGCGCGGTGGGCTCGCCGTCGCGGGTCCACGCGGGCTTGTATCCTACGGGACGGTAAAAGTTGATGAGGTGCAGTCGGTAGTCCGAGAAGTCGGGCCACCGAAGATCGTCGAGGCGACCAGAGGCAATGATCACATTCAATCCGGCAGCTACTCCATCTGGCTTCAGTGAAGAGCTGGCTTTGGCACTAGTCGCAACAGGTGAACTCTTCTTGACCTGCGTTGAGGTTTGGCCGTTGAGTGGCATAGATGCGACGAGAAGCAGGGTGCCAATCTCAAGCGGTCGTCTCAAACGCACAATCATTCCTCCGGACGCTGCAAATCCCCTATTAATACGGGGTTACTAAGAAATTCGTGCGGATGCACGGTCATCATAACAAGGTCGCGCGGCGTAACGTTGCCAGTGCAATCGATCTATCTCAAAGTCATCCATCGGAAGATAATCAAAGAACCTGATTTGAGCGACTGGCATAACCTTAGCCATTAGGATCTGCCTGGAAGTGTGTGCGCAATCGTAACGAGCCCTATCAACCAGCTGGTTCTCCTGCAGGGTGGCAATGCTAAGGTCTCTGTATGCGTCTCCTGGTGGTTCTTCTGCTTCTTGTGTCAGCGCTGGCTACGCAGCCAGCCTCGGGCGCATCGCGCTCCGCGTCTTCTTGCCAGATGGATCGCGATCTTCTGGACGTTACCGTGGACCGTCTTCACGCGCTGTATCGACAGCATCGTTACACAGTGGTGCAGGTGGTTCAGTGGCACCTGGATCGAATCTCACGGTATGACGGAATCTACCGCGCCGTGCAAACCGTCACGGCGAAGACGGCACTTGAAGAGGCGGCACGCGAGGACGAGGAGGCAAAGCAGCCCGGATTCCATGCTGGGCTATTGTGGGGTGTCCCCGTCGTGACTAAGGCAAACACCAGCATCAAGGGGCTGGTGACGACGGACGGATGGAAGGGCTATATGATTCCCGGGCATGAGCTGCTGGCTCCTCGCGATTCTACCGTCGCCGCTAAGCTTCGTGCGGCTGGAGCCATCTTCCTTGGGGTTACGAATATGCCTGACTTTGCCGCGAGCGACACTAACCGTTCCACGGCCTTTGGCCGCACGGGCAATGCGTACGATGTGCGATTCTCGCCTGGCGGATCCTCTGGAGGCACCGTTACGGCCGTGACGTCCAACTTCGCGGTGCTCGGAAACGGAACGGATACTGGAAACTCCATCCGCATGCCGGTGGCCACAAGCAATCTTGTAGGCATCTTCCCAACACGCGGTCTGGTCAGCGTGGCAGGCATCGCTCCGCTGGACTGGCAGTTAGATAACACGGGACCCATCGCGCGGAATGTTACGGATGCGGCCATTGCACTTACGGCGATAACCGGAGAGGACGCGCTGGATCCGTCAACCGTTGGGTCCGCGGAGCACGCACAGCCAGGACCGTACACGCTGTATCTGAAGGCCGGTGCCTTGAAAGGGAAGCGCTTCGCCGTTCCGGCGTTCATTCTGGATGGTGATACACCCGTCTTTCAAGGTGTGTGCCCAAATGCCACAGCCGCAGAGTTTGAGAAAGCAAAACAGGATGCGCGCACGCCACTCAAGCCTGAGACCCGCGCCGCCTTTCTGAAGGCCATAGAGGAACTGCGTGCCGCCGGTGCGACGGTTCTGATCGACGATGCCATTCTGCCCGATGCCTTCGCCGACGCTGCCTCTCACATCTGCACGCTGCCGTACGTGCGCGAAGGGCATGACAGGTTTCTTGCAGCCTTCGGACCGTCGGAATACCACTCGGCCACTGAATACCAGCGCGCCGTCGGCCAGCCTTTGCCGTCCGTGATTGTTGGTGGAACGGCGACGGGATTATTAGGCACGGCGGGCGTGCAACAGATGGTCTTGGAGACTGACCCGCAGGCGCGGGACACTATGTTGGAACCTCGAAACCGTGTCCAGGCAATGTATGACGGTGAGATGGACCGTCTGCACCTTGACGGGTTCGTGTATCCCGCCATCCAGATGCCGCCTGTTGATGAGACCCTGTTGCAGGACGGACGGTTGACCGAAGGCCCGCACAGCGACACGGACTGGGTGAACATGTTGGGCGTGCCTGCCATTAGCATTCCCGCCGGCTTCTATCCGAACGGCTTGCCGTTCGGCATCGAGATCAGCACACGTAAATGGCATGACGGCGACATGATTGGGTGGGCCTATGATTACGAGCAACACACTCATCATCGCAAGCCGCCCGCATTGGACCACCTCCTCCTTACTGCCGCAAGCAGCACAGCGCAGTAGAGCAGCGAAGTTCGTTCTGCTCTGCATCCGTACCCATATAGCCATCCTTTATTCCCGGTGAATAGGGGTGTAGACGCTTTTCCTTGTACAACTTAAGACTCATTCTAAAACCCTTTATTTTGTTGAACATTGGAGGAACGAGATCAAAGTCTTACACCTTCCTTACCCGGATGGTGGATACCTTTGTTTGACGTTTCTACAGGAGCACGATGCACGGCCAGCACAAAATCAATCAAATTGCCGCCCATTTCAGACGAGTACGGGTTAACTGTTCCATAGCGGATCTACCACTCATGCAAGAGATGCGCTTGAGCCTCTTCCGAAGAGGCGGCAAACTGACACAATTTTCGATGCTGACGGCGCTCCTCCTGGCCACTCTGATCACCGGATGCTCGAAAGGCACAACTGCCGAACCTGATTCAAGCAGTCAGCCGCCAACCATTACGGTGCCCCCCGCCTCGATCGCTGTAACCGTTGGCCAGACGGCGACCTTCAGCGTTACGGCAACAGGTACGGCGCCGCTGACATACCAGTGGCAAGGCAGTGGCGGTCCCATCGCTGGGGCGACTGCTACAACCTATACAACCCCGCCCCTGACGATACAAAACAACGGCAACAGCTTTGCCGTCGTAGTGACAAATGCGGCTGGCTCCAAGACGAGTTCACCTGCGACCGTGACCGTCAACTCAGGCGGCAGTACGGGATGCAGCGCCGCCCCAAGTGTTCCCGGCTCCCCCGTCGCGACAGCGAACTCATCCAGTCAGATCAGTGTGAGTTGGAGCGCCAGTTCTGCTGGCTCTTCCTGCACCGTTACGTACAACGTCTACCGCAGCACGATGTCCGGCTTCACGCCCGCGCAGAGCAACCAAATTGTGTTTAGCCAGGCGGGCACGTCCTTTGTTGACGGCAATCTCGCGGCAGCCATGACCTACTACTACGTGGTGGTAGCAGTCGATGCTGCCGGCAGTTCGGTGCCATCAGCACAAGTGAGCGCGAATTACCCTGTCTTCTTCGTCGCCCCCCCCGATTTGCACTACTCTTCCTGCACAGCCTGCGGGATTGGCGGTGACTGCAGCGACAGTCAACACCATCAGCTTGGCCTGGACAGCGAATACATCTCCGACTGACTGCACCGTCACCTATAACGTCTACGCCACCACCACGAACGGTTTTGTGCCATCACAGGCCAACCTCGTAGCCAGTGGAATTACATCCTCCGTCTATACGAATACTGGCCTAAGTGCGTCGACGACTTACTTTTACGTCATCGAGGCAGTCGATGGGGCAGGGAATTCGACGCCGACTGCCCAGGTTCAAGACACGACTAGCGCGGCAGCTTTATCGGAAATCATTGCGATCCACTCAGGCGGTCCGGCAGTAAGCAACGCCAACGGCGGCGATGCATCTTTTGTTGCCGATGAGTTTTACGACACCGGTGGAACATCGGCCTCAGGTGCAGCCGTTTCGGTCGCCGGCTTAACCAACGCCGCTCCGGAAGCGGTGTACCAGACGGAAAGGAATGGCGCATTTAGCTACACGATTCCCGGACTGCAAGCCGGTGCCTCCTATACCGTTTTGCTGCACTTCGCGGAGAATCATTTTTCTGCTGCTGGGAGCCGCGTCTTCAGTGTTGCGATCAACGGAACCACAGTTCTTCCCAATTTGGATATCTTTCAAGTGGCCGGTGGTCAGAACATCGCTCTGGTCGAACCCTTCACCGCAACGGCGAATCCGCAAGGGCAGATTGTTATCAAGTACACGCGAGGGCCCGCGAACCAACCTAAATCCAGCGGCGTTGAGGTACGCGGAATACCCAGCAACTGCACACTCATTCCCGCGGCGGCGCCAACCGGACTCACTGCGCAAGCGACTTCACCCAGCATCATTAATCTGAATTGGCAGACAGTCACACCGCCGCCGAACTGCCCCGTCACATACAACCTCTACGGCAGCACAACGAGCGGCTTTGCTCCTTCCTCATCCAATCTCATTGCGAGCGGCCTTACCGACTTGGCTTATTCGAACACCGGTCTCGCTGCTTCCTCCACCTATTACTACGTCGTAGAAGCGGTAGACGCAGATGGCGCGTCAGTACCCTCGGCGCAGATAAGTGCCACAACAAACCCGGCGAACTCATGTATCGCAGTACCCTCTATTGCGCCTACCGACTTTGCGGCAACTGCTGCATCTTCGAGCGCCATCGGACTGAGTTGGACCGCCATTACACCGCCAGCAAATTGCACCAACATCAGTTACAACATCTACAGCAGCACCACGAGCGGATTTGTTCCTTCTCCGAGCAACGAGATCGCTGTCAACCTGTCGAATCCCGTCTTCTTCAACAGCAGCCTTCCGGCATCTTCAACCTACTACTACATCGTGCAGGCCGTAGATGAGGATGGCGTTTCATCACAATTCTCTATTCAAGTCAGTGCTACGACACTCGCACCGCCAACTCAGTTGACAGCCACTGCAACCTCCGCCAATGAGATCGACCTCACGTTCCCTGCAAGCACCGCGCCGGCACCAGTGAACTACACCATTTACCGGAGCACCGCACCGAACTTCATGCCGTCCAATGCAAACCGGGTTGGTGGCACAAAGTCCAACTTCTACAATGACGTCGTAGTCACGGCATCGACGACGTATTACTACATTGTTCAGGCAAGCAGCCCGAACGGCACAACGACCGTAGGTGGCCCCGTGAGCGCAACTAGTCTGGCTCTCGGAAACGCCACGCCATTCTGGGATGCCAGCAACATGCCGGCAACCGCTTCCGGAGATGTGCTCGTATTGAAGTTCCTGAACCGGACCAATGGCCAGTACCCCGACGATCAAGTGTTCTGGAGCGCTACTGTTGGCAGCGGGACTGCCAGCGTTACGACGACGAAATCGATTGCGGACCAATCCACCTTCCAGATGCCTTCCGGTGCATCCGGTCGAGTCTATTTCTATCTCGGAGCAGTGAGCCAGCAAGCCACCAATGCATATTGGGACTTCCTCGAGTACACCATCGGTCCCAACCAAGGAAGCAATCCGACGACTTATTTCATCAATATGAACTCAACCAGAGTCGATGCATTCGGCATCAAATATGCCTTCCGGCTGACCTGTGGGGACGGTACCGATATTGCGATTGGAGAGAATGCTGCAACCTTTGCAGAAGCCCGAGCGAGTACGTTCCAGCGTTATTTCAATGAAGTTCCTCGCTAACTTTCAGACACTTGCGCAGGTCCAGGGTCCCTACCGGATCGTCTCTCCGGGAGGCGGCGGATTCGATACCGGCGGCCCATACGTAACGTATTACAACCAGTGGATCCAGCAGCTATGGGCTGTGAATGGGATTACGATTCCGCTGGCAATTCCCAATGGAGATGGCCTGGGCAGCTATCCCAACCTCTCAGCGGCAATCTACCGCCATGTCGGAGGAGTTGCCGGAACCTTCAATCCCGACGGCACCTTGGCGAATCAAGGTCTGTGGGGCAATCCGAGCGCGTTCTATCGGACTGATCCCGCCAGCTACTACGGCAAGTTCCTCCATGAGAACGCCATCAATGGGCAGCAGTACACCTTCCCGTACGACGACGCTGGCGGGTACTCAGGCGATGTAGGCTGCACCAAACCCAATACGCTTCTTATCGGGATTGGCTGGTGATCGTCACTAGAAGACAGATCTGTGAGCTACATACCGAGCGTAAAGTAAGGGAGAAACCAGCTCAGATGCCTAGAAGTATCGCTCACAGGTGGATGGAAGAACCCGTTGCCATTAGGTCAGAACGATAATGAGAACGACGTAGAAAAGGAGATGAATTAATACCTTAGTATCAGGGTAATTATTGAGCACGTGGACTCACTGGTATTGCACAAAGGATATGATGGGCGGGGATATCCTAATAGAAACCGGATTCTTCACTCTGTATCGCCGAGGTGAGGGGTGGCCTTCAGAAGATCGAAGCAATGTTTTTCCCATATTCTGGGATGTCGTATGCAGTCCAAGCTCCTGTGTCAGGCGATTATATTCATATCTCTTGTGTCTCATATGGTGCCTCCTGCGAAAGGGGAACCAGAATTTCATCAACCTGTCGATCACAGCGCCAAAATTGATTTACTTCCCGCGAAGATCGATGTGATCGATGGAAACGACATTCGCTTTCGGCGGCTTTCTGCCAGCACAAACTTGTCGCAAACTCGGGCCAACTGGTTAGTGCAAGACAAGGTTGGCTTCCTATGGTTTGGTACCCAATACGGACTTAACCGGTATGACGGGTACAAATCGAAGGTATTTAAACATGAGCCTGGTCGACCTGAGAGCCTGAGCTGTGTCTATGTACGTAGTCTTTTTGTCGATCATGCTGGAATTTTGTGGGTTGGCTGCGATCGGTTTCTCGACCGATTTGACCCGGCGACAGAGACTTTCAAGCATTACCGTATCTACGCAGAAGTTTCCGATCAACTCCCTACTCCCATCGACTACATCCGTGAGGACAGTGCGGGAATCCTGTGGCTAGCGACAGCCAAGGGGTTATACAGGTTCGACCCTGCCAGCGGCAAAACCTCACGATTTGTTCATGATCCTGATGATCCAAATAGCATTGCTGCAAATCGCATCAATGTGGCGGCGGAGGACCGAGAAGGACGATTGTGGGTAGCAAGCGCCGGCGGGCTAGACCAGCTTGACCGCACGAGCGGAAAAGTAGTGCGTCACGCCCCATTCCATGCCGAGGTTAGCCAATTTCACGAAGATAAGTTCGGCATTTTCTGGATGACCGGAAGCGATTCATCGTGCGCTCTGGCGATTTGGAATCCGCAAACTGATGTGGTGAAGTGTCATTCAATCGACTACACCTTGCAAGGGATTCCGTCTAAAGCGGTCATCTCCGAAATAATCGAAACCCGCAACGGCACAATCTGGTTGAGTTCCACGGGCGGACTCCTTAAGTTCGATCGAACTCACAATCGAATCATTCGCTATCACAACAATCCAATAGATAGGAAAGCCTGGAATCGGACAACCTGATTTTCCTCTATCAGGACAATGAGGGAAATATCTGGACCTGCTTTCAGGCTGCGGAGCCGAACTATTTTCTCAGAAGACACAGCTGCCTTTTGAAAACTTCACATATCAACGGGGGAGTCTAGTCAACCCTCTCGTCACTTCGATCTATCAGGATCACAACGGAATACTCTGGATTGGCTCCATGGGTGGACTTAACCGTATCGACCGACGGAAAGGGACGAATATAGTGCCGGCCGGGTCCGGAGTCGGTAATGAAATCCTCTCTATACTCGAGGACGGGAAAGGGATTCTTTTTGCTGGAACCTTTCACAAGGGTCTTCAAGGGAATCAATCGGAGCACAGGCGAGGTAAGTCCGTATCCCCGCGGATTGCCCGCGTATTACACCAGCCCAATCATGCAATTGATTTATGACCATCGTGGGAAATTTGTGGGCCGCCATGTATGGCGGTGTAGGTCGTCTCGATCCGACGACAGGACATTTTGTCATGTACACGCCCGAGAATCAGAACACGATTCAGTACCAGAAAATCTTGGAGGATAATGAAGGATTTTTGTGGCTTGGCGCGCAGTCGGGATTGCACCGCTTCGACCCGCGGACGGGACAGTTCAAGATTTACGAGCACAATCCTGATGATCCGGACTCACTGAGCGACAATCGTGTAAACTCCGTGCTTTTTGATCAACGGGTACTTTGTGGGTGGGCACGCAAGATGGCCTTTCAAGATTCGATCGCCAAACGGGGACCTTCAAAAATTACTATGAGAAGGACGGTCTAGCGGGAGATGTAGTGAGCTGCATTCAGGAAGATAGAAACGATGTGCTTTGGATGGGCACCAATAAGGGTCTCTCCAGCTTCGATCTGCGATCGCAGCAATTCCATAATTTTTCTGCGGCCGACGGACTTCCCGGACAAGATCTGACCGGCTGGGGAACATGCAATCAGAGCCCTTCCGGAGAGATGTTTTTTGGCGGTTTCAGCGGAGCAACGGCCTTCTATCCCAATAAGATCGTGAATAGTTCATTTGTGCCAAGAACTGTTTTGACCGACTTCAGGCTATCGGGAACCCCGGTGCGCAATCGGTGCCGGGTCGGTGCTCAAGCAATCGATTACGCAGACTGACTCAATAACGCTCTCGCACGAGCAGAATATTTTCTCCATTGGGTTTTCAGCGCTGAGCTTTTTTAACGCGGAGACAAATCGCTATCGGTATAAGCTGGACGGGCTCGACAAAAACTGGCATGAAGTAGGCACCGACGAACGTATCGCCAACTACACTACGCTTCCCGCAGCAACTTATACATTTGAAGTCCAGGGAGCAACCAGCCGCGGTCCATGGAGTCAACCCGGCGCACAGCTCCACATTGAGATTTTACCGGCCTGGTATCAGACTCTCTGGTTTCGCAGTCATCTGCATGATCGCATTTCTGGCTTCTGCTGTGGGGGATCTACCTTCTGCGCCTCAAAGAGCTCGAACGGGAGTTCAATGCTGCACTTGAAGCGCGTGTGGATGAACGGACTCGAATCGCGCGCGAACTGCACGATACGCTCCTACAAAGTTTCCAGGGCCTTGTTACTGCGCTTCCAGACAGTATCGAATCTTACTGCCAGCACGGCCGGACGATGCCAAGCAACGAATTGAATAGCGCAATTGACCAGGCATCCGACGCCATCACCGAAGGCAGAGATGCAGTGCATGAGCTGCGCTCAGGCTCGCTGAACACAATGGATCTTGGGGAGGCAATAAGTAACTTCGGCAAGGAACTTCTGAACAGGCCTCGCGTCTGAAACGAGTCCCGAACTGAGTGTTCAGGTTGAGGGAACACCGCAGCCGCTCAATCCCATGATTCGTGACGAAGTATATAGGATTGGTGTGGAGTCCTTGCGCAATGCAGTCCGTCATGCAAATGCTCGGCGAATAGAGGTAGACATCCGATATGGTGAACGACGGCTTGCGGCTCCGAATCCGGGACGACGGAAAGGGTATCGATCCAGTCGTTCTCGGCCAGGAGCACGTCGCTGGACATTGGGGTTTGCGTGGTATGCGGGAACGGGCCAAACTCGTCGGGGGTACTTTTGAGGTCTGGAGCCAACTTTAGTACCGGCACCGAAGCCGAATTGAAAATTCCGGCTGCAAGCGCTTACGCAAAGCCGCGCGATAAGCGCGGTTCTGCCTTATCGTGGCTTTGGCGGAGATAAGAGATGAATACCATTCCAAATCCAATTGGAATTCTGACAGTCGACGACCATCCAATTTTCCGCCAGGGAATCATCAGTCTTTTAGCCGATCAGCCAGATATGAAATTGGTTGCGCAAGCCTGCAACGGGCTCGAAGCAATCCAGCAATTCCGGTCACATCACCCTGACGTAACCCTTATGGATCTACAAATGCCGGACATGAATGGACTGGATGCGATGATCGCTATTCGTGGTGAATTTCCCGATGCAAAGATCATCGTACTCACTACCTACAGTGGTGATGTGCAAGTGTTGCGCGCATTAAAGGCTGGAGCACGAGCCTATCTGTTGAAAAATACCTTGCACAAAAATCTGCTGGATACGATTCGTGCAGTTCATGAAGGCAAGAAAACCATGTCACCTGAAGCTTCCTTCGAACTTGCCGAGCACGCGACAGATGAGACCTTGAGCTCAGGCGAAGTGGACGTGCTTCGTTTGATCGCCGCCGGAAATGCAAACAAGCAAATCGCCGATCTGCTCTCAATCACCGAAGAAACGGTAAAGGGCCGTGTCAAAAATATCCTCTCCAAGCTGAACGCAAACGATCGCACCCACGCAGCCACCATAGGCCTAAAGCGTGGAATTATAGAGATCTAGAAACTCGAAATAGTCCGACGCTCACTCTTTTGAGGGTTCTGCTAAGTATGCCGATTGGGTAGCCTTTGGTAGGGGATACTCGTGCGTCGTCTTTTTTCAAGTTTTGCTCGCGGCTGGGCTGGGGTTGGGCTGCTTTTGATGCGGTTTGTTGCCGGAGGATCTCTCATTATTGATGGAGTAGAAAGGTGCCACGCTGGCCAAACGATTGAAGCAGTGATCTTCGGCCTGTTTGCGGTTGTAACCGGCGCGCTCCTCGTCACCGGGCTATGGACTCCAATTGCAGGATCTCTTGTCATACCGCTCTCCATATGGGGAGTTGTCGTCGAGCATGACAGTCCAAATTCTGGTATTTTGTTGGCTGTGATAGGCATAGCGCTAGCGCTCGTAGGGCCAGGAGCGTTATCTATTGATGCCCGACTCTTTGGGTGGAAGAGAATCGACCTCACGAAGTAAATGATTGGCGACGGCTCAGCAGAAGCTGCCAAGTGATCTTGTCCCCGCTCCGTAGAGGGAGCTTTTCCGACTCGAAAGAGGAATTCCAACACACGATACAGTTCAACTGGCGCTCGATGTGGGGATTCGCTCGATCGGCGACTGAGTCACAATATGCTCGTCGCTGAAAAAAACTTCGGTGACAACCAAACTACTCGGTCAAGTCTGCTTGACCGATGGAGGTACGACTCATGTCACACGATTCCACCCCGCTCGTCTTTGTTGTCGATTCCGACATCTCTGTCCGCGAATCACTGGAACCGCTGATCCATGCCCAGGGTTGGCGGTCGGAAACTTTTGCATCTGCTCACGAATTCCTGGCCCGTCCGCGATGTGTTGTTCCGTCCTGTCTCATCCTCGATGTAACCCTACCGGATCTCGATGGTCTCGAACTCCAGGAGCGCATCGCCGCTGAACGCACTGATATGCCGATTATCTTTCTCACTGGTCATGGCGATATACGGATGACGGTGAAGGCAATGAAGCGCGGAGCAATGGAGTTTTTAACAAAGCCATTCGATGAGGATCTTCTAGTGAATGTGATCCGGCATGCAATTAAGAGGAGTGAAACCGTCCTCGGACGCGAAAACCAACTAAAGGCACTTCGAACAGTCTATGGTTCGCTCAGCTCTCGTGAACGCGAAGTGATGTCATTGGTCGTAACGGGACTACTAAATAAACAGGTCGGTGGGGAACTGGGCATCAGCGAAATCACGGTGAAAGCCCATCGCGGTAGTGTCATGCGCAAGATGAAGGCTGACTCGTTCGCAGAGCTGGTGAACATGGCTGCGAGACTCCGCATCACGCGCTCTCTAGTGGCGAGCCCTGCTTGGATTTGACTGCACACAACAACAAAGTAACTGTGACTACTTTAGATCCCATTGGGGTGTCATATGGATGCGCTAAAAGATGGAACAAATGGGCCCGCCACTCAACCTGTCGGGGTTGATGATCTTCCATTCGAGTGTTCACCTCTGGAATGGCCTGACGAGTTACAAGTTAAATTTAGAGGCATGCAAGAGCTCATTTGCGATTTGCTGCGAAAGAATCAACAATTACGCTCGGAATTATCGCTAGCCAGTTTTTATGGATCACCGCTTCAATCCGATTAATAGTGTCGCAGTTGCTGCATCGAAGCGTCGCACGAGGGCTAGGTTTTCTCATTGCTTGGAATGTGGCGATCACCGTATTGGGAAGGCGCCCACGTCGGATCCAGCCGCCGCTCTTGTCGACGAGAAAAGCATCCATCGCAAAAGCAATGCTCCACGCCATCATTCGCACTCTCGAGATGGCAGCGAAGTCTGCCCGAGTGTGTCGTGGCACGAAACCGCCGTGCCTATCGTACTAAGCCCTTGACTCATTTACCCCTTCCACAAAGAAACCCTTGACAGCTGTCGTTAGGAAAAGCATAGAATGGCGCCGAATTGAATCAATTAAAAACATTGCAGGGCTTGAGTCCTGCTATTCGAGAGACTGGGTTGATCGAATCTGCCGGGTGGAGTTCCGACAGAAGAAGTTTTCTTTTGGCAAGGACGGTGGAATGTTCGTCGTAAATAATTCAGCAGTAGCATTTTTATTTTGTGCTTTGACCATGATGGGTTGGGGGTCCTGGGCGAATACGCAGAAGTTGGCCGGAAAAGAACGTTGGCCTTTCGCCCTGTATTACTGGGACTATGCGTTCGGAGTCGCTCTCTTGGGGTTGCTGTTTTGTTTCACGCTGGGTAGCTTCGGCTCCGCTGGTAGCAGCGCGATGGCGAATCTTCATACAGCCTCAATGGAGGCGATGCTGAGAGCGCTTGCCAGCGGAGCGTTGTTCAACCTCTCTAATATTTTGTTGGTGATTGCGATCGACGCTGCGGGAATCTCGCTAGCGTTCCCGGTTGGTGTGGGACTCGCTCTGGTGATCGGTACCGTAGCCAGCTACTATCACGCACCTAAGGGCAACCCTACGCTGTTGGGCGCGGGCGTTTTGCTGATTATCTTTGCGATGATCATGTCGGCTGTCGCGACACGGCAGGTGCAGAAGCAGCGTACGGTCAATACCAGCCGGGGCTTGCTATTTGCGTGCGCGGCGGGTTGTTTGATGGGGTTCTTCTATCCGCAACTGGCGTCGTCTATCTCGCCGAACTTCAACACCGAGCCGATTCAAATGGGCCTCCTCACTCCTTATACTGCGCTGCTTCTATTTGGCTTCGGTTTGCTTACGAGCAATTTCGTAATCAACACCGTATTTATGCGCTTCCAAGGATCGACCTTCCGAGAGTATCGAGATGCAAAGTTCAAACTGCACTGGCTTGGCCTGCTTGGGGGTGCGATCTGGATGATCGCCCTGGGCTTGAATGTCATTGCATCGGGTGTTGCAGGGCCTGCGGTCTCGTATGCACTGGGACAGGGGGCGACGCTGGTGGCTGCCCTGTGGGGAGTGTTTGTCTGGAAAGAGTTTCATGGAGCCTCTGCCGGGACACGATCGGTGGTGGCACTGATGCTAATTGGTTACACCGCCGGTCTCATCCTGATCGGCACTGCGATCTTGTGAGCTACATGAGTAGGGCGTTACATCTACTAGCTTGATTTTTTTGCGGTTGAAGATTGCGTGTACTTCTCCAACTCGGATCTCTTCGGCATGGAAGGAGCTGTACCGTTGCGTGTCACCGAGATCCCAGCAACGATGCAGCCGAAGCGTGCCGCCTCCTCGATGCTCATCCCCTCGGCCAGCCCCACGGCGAGACCTCCGTTGAAGGCATCGCCTGCTCCGGTCGTGTCGATTACTGGACCTGCGTTGAACGCGGCAACGTATTTCGTCAGTGTTGGCGTCTTGATGAGGGCGCCGCGTGCACCTAGCGTCATGATGACGTTGCGGACTCCTCGCGCGAGCAACTGTTCGGCTGCCTTTTCTGCATCTTCCAGAGACTCGACGGAGCCGCCTGTAAGCGCTGCGGCTTCGCTTTCGTTTGGCGTCAGATAGTCGCAGAGAGCGAGCGTGGTGTCGTCGAGCACGCAAGCTGGGGCGGGGTTCAGAATGGTTGGAACACCAAGCTCACGTGCTGTCTTCAAACCATGCACAACGATTGCGACGGGCAGTTCGAGTTGCGTCATGAAGACTGCGGAACCACGGATCTGTTCGCGAGCCAGATCGATCTCCTGCGGAGTGAGAGCGTTCGCGGCTCCTGGCGTGATGACGATGGCGTTCTCGCCGGAAGACTCATCGATGATGATGGCTGCGGCTCCGGTCGTGTCGTTGCTCGATGAGATGAGAAACTGCGTATCGACGCCTTCAACCTCGTAGGTCTTTCGGGCGATCTCGGAGAAGTTATCCGCGCCCACCTTACTGATGAAATATACCTTCGCGCCTAGACGTGCGGCGGCAACCGATTGGTTCGATCCTTTGCCTCCGGGGCCTAGACGAAACTCCGATCCCAGAACAGTCTCTCCCCACACAGGCAAACGCTTTACGCGAAAGGCAAGATCGACAGCGAATACTCCCATGATGGCAATCGGTTTACTATTCATGTCGCGCTCCATGGCAGTCGTTAGATTGACGGATTATATGGCTTGTAAGCCAATGCATTCAGAATTAGTTTTATGGATTTGATTTACTTGCCATTTGAGCATTGGTTGCCTCCCGGAGTAGGAGCAGACATCAGC
>CAVPTN010000006.1:0-46709 GCA_963708755.1 uncultured Acidobacteriaceae bacterium | reverse complement strand
TTCCAGCCCAGTCTTCCAGCAGTAAAGAAGGATCGACAGCTACCCGTGCATACGTGGACTATCTTCAGTCCCTGGAAATGGCGAGCGACGGAAGCAAGCCAGAGGCTTTGAGATTGCTGGGGGATAGTCTTCGTTTGCAACCCCAGGACAATCCGTCTTCGGCCTTGGTCTTCGAACTTTTGACAGAACAACGCGCGAATACGCCGCTGAGACTGCACGGCCATACAGGAACGATCACGTACGCAGCCTACAGCAGCGACGGAGCAAAGATCCTTACGGCTTCAGAGGACCACACCGCACGGCTATGGGATGCGCGCACAGGCTCGCAACTCACCCCTCCTCTCGAACATGACGACGCAGTCATCTCAGCCGCCTTCAGTCCCGATGGCAAACGCGTCGTAACCGGTAGCTCGGAGAGTGAGGTAAGGATTTGGGATGCTGTCAGCGGAAAGCCGATTACCCAATCCCTGGATGTACACGGATCGGTGCTCTGCGTCAGCTTTAGCCATGATGGCAAGATGATCGCGGCTGGTACGGACGACGGCAAACTGCGTACCTGGAATGCAGCCACTGGACAGCCCCTGTCTCCAGTTGTTCTCTATCACGAGGAGGTATACGGCGTTAGCTTCAACCGAGACGGTTCTAGGTTACTGGTTGCAACAGGAGACAATAAAGCCGAACTTGTGGACCCGCGCACGGGCTCACACCTGAAACCTCTAAGACATAAAAATATCGTCTTGAGCGCTCGGTTTAGCCCCGACGATAAGAACATCCTTACGGCGTCCGGTGACGAAACTGCGCAGATATGGGATGCAGAGACCGGCGCACCCACGGGCGTGGTCTTGCATCACGGCTTCGCTGTAGAGTCAGCAAATTTCAGCTCCGATGGTTCGCGTGTAGTCACTTCATCTTTGGACCACACCGCACGAGTGTGGGACGCAAAGACTGGTCAGCCAGTCACGCCTCCGCTTCAACATCCTGGCCCGGTCGAAAGAGCATCGTTCAGTCCGGACGGCCGTATGGTCGCAACAGTTGCTGCAGATGGAGCGATACGAGTGTGGGATGCGCGCACGGGAGACATGCTTCACCTTCCGATTCGCGGCAAAGGGAAAGAACATTTTGCTGCATTTAATCCAAGCGGGCTCTCTCTGCTTACGGTAGATGGGGCATCACTTGAGATCCAGGATATGGCTCCACACGAAGTGCCTCCCACCTGGGTGCTTGACCTGACCGATTTTGCTGCAACTCAAAATAACTACAACCAGAGCCGATTACCGGATCTTCCGAAGATCCATGCTCTCCGCACGCAACTTCTGAGTTCAAATGACAGCGATCCATGGACCCTCTTCGGCAAGTGGTACTTCGCCGACAGCGGGCGGAGAACCCTTTCACCGTGGAGTCAGATCACCCTGGAAAGCTACGTCAGCCTCTTGATTGGAAGAGGGGATAGAGAATCCTTGGAGTATGCAAGATCCTTATCCCACGATCATCCTTCGTGGGGTGCAAAGATCGCTCCGCTTCTTGCAAAGCTGCCCTCTGAGCCAACGACATCGCACGAAAAGAACTGAAGTTGATCAAGCCCCGTTTCTCCTGTCTTCCTAATCGTCCATAGGAAGATAGGAGACGCCTTCCTCGAACGGTATGTCGAGGAAGACGCCATTTTTGTCGACAAGCATGGAACGACTCCGCCCCTCGACAACCTCACTCAATCTTCGGTCTCCGGTTAGCTGAGCTATTGAATCGGCCAGCCTCTGTGGGTCCGGATCTAGCCCTGACTAGCGATCCCCTACCAGGGATCATTACGTGGTGGAGCGAACTGCAGAACTCGTGGTGCTTTCGTTGACGTTGTCTGAATAGATTCGACGGGACAGCAGTTCATCCACGCTGAACGGGAAGCTTCCGCAATTTGCGAGAAGAAAAGCCCCTCCTATTCCTGTAAGAACGGCAAAATTCAAGACTGACTTGGCTCCTAACGAAATCGTCATAGACGTCGCAAACACTATGAGAAGAAGCCCACTGAGCCGCGCGGCAACGCGTGTATGCCATCCGAAAAGTACAAGAAGACCGAAGAGAGTTTCGCCGCCTGTGGCAATAGCTCCCAGCAGCGGAGTCATCGCTGCCGGCAAATACCAGTTGAGGCTGTGCGTGTATTCCAAAAACCGTGAGTAATTCCCCCACTCAACATTCGGTTGTCCAAAGCCTCCCCACAGGCCGAATCTGTCTGCCACGGCCGAAAGAAAACCCAGCCCCAGTCCAAGCCGCAAAACCACCGAGCTCACGCTGCCTTTTTTGAGAGACATCTTATCCTCCTGTTTGTTTCATCGGTGAACGCTACTTCTAGCAAGTTGTTTGCACATCAACCCGGGTAGGTGGGCGGAGTCGGCCATTTCAGGCAGGCGCATGCGGCGGATAGCTTTGACTGAACCAGCGTGGGCCGGTCTCTTCTACGTCCTTGTCTACTGAACTGGTATCACCAGCGGTGCACCTTTCTCTTAATCAGGAACACAACGAATTTTGCTGGCTTCGAACTACTTGCATTACGGCTAACGACATGAATATCGTTGGGGCTTTCATAAAAGCTCTGGCCTGGCCCTAGTGTGAGTTCCTTTCCGCCTTTCACCTGCATCACAACGGATCCTTCCAGCACGTAGACAGAGACCTGCGCGTCGTGGCGATGAACGGGGCTCGAAAGCCTGGCGGAAAATCTACGGTGTACATCAGAACTTCCTCGCCAGAAACTTCTGCCAGAGCATGCGACATGATCGGCGTGATAGTCTCCTGCGCCATCACGGGGCTGGTGATGATCAGGGTGCTGACTATAAATGCCAACGCCAGCATTCGTTTTGAGCTTGTCATGCTTGTTTGCATCGGTTTTACTCCTAAATCAAAACTAGGCTTTATGCGGATTAGAGAGAAGATCCATAATGCAAATCTGTACTGGTCCACTTTTGCCGAATTCGAGGATTGTGACAAAACAATGGCGCTGGAAGAAGAAACATTTCGCGCCACTCGACCCAGGTGTTACTTTTTTTCTGGCTGGTGTTCGCCCGGAACGAATTGGAATGTAATCGCTAGCCGGTTCCATCCGTTGATGGTGATGATCGCTAGCGTCAGGTTCACGAGCTCTTCCTCGGAAAAGCTGTTCTTGGCGTTTTCATAACAGCGAATCGGGAACATGGTCTTCACGAATCAAAGTGATTGCTTCTGTCAGCGCCAGCGCAGCGCGCTCGCGGTCAGTAAAGAATGGCGTCTCCCTCCATGCCGAGAGCGCATAGAGCCGCTGCTCCGTCTCACCCTCAGCACGTGCATCCTTTGAGTGCATGTCGATGCAGTAAGCGCATCCGTTGATCTGTGACGCGCGCATCTTTACCAGTTGAACCAGAGCAGGCTCGAGCTTAGATTGTTTGCGAATAAACATCTCCAGCCCAAGCAGAGCCTGATATGCCGCCGGTGATACCTTCTGTGCTTCCAGTCTTGCTTGCATGTTTTTATCTCCTTGCAACAACACTAGGCTTTATGCGGATTATAGAAAAGGTCCATAATGCAAATACGGACTGGTCCACTTGTCGGCTTCGGCGCGAGGGTCACTATTAGCTCGATGTCTAAAGAAGAAACATTTCAGGATCTCTCACTCAATCCGCCATCTGGCAAGCAGGACCTCTGGCGGTGGCTCTACACAGAATTGCGCGGCGCCATCCTCGACGGACGTTTGAAGCCCGGCGCTCGCATGCCCTCTACACGCAGCCTTGGCATGCAGTATTCCCTCTCGCGCGGAACCGTTGTCGTAGCCTTCGACCAGCTACAGGCCGAGGGATACACGCGCACTGAAGTCGGGTCAGGAACCTACATCGCCTCGGGCGTTCCTGAACGATTCCTGTCCACAACCCGCAAACCTGCGACTCTCGCCTTCCAGCGTCGAAGGCCGCATTCTCGAAGCGCGCGAGTGAATTTCTGAAGGGTGTGGAAGTGATGCCTGCGTCTCGCTCCATCGGCAAAGCTTTTCGTGCCCACGAGCCGGCAATCGATCTCTTCCCTGTGGATCTTTGGGCGCGTGTTGCCTCGCGTGTCTTACGCCGAGCTCCGCGTTCGCTCTACGGTCATGGCAACGCTGCAGGCTACCAACCCCTCCGTCGCGCCATCGCGGAGTATGTTGGTGCGTCACGCGGGGTGCGCTGCTCAGCCGAACAGATCATCGTTACCTCAGGCACACAGCAGGCCCTTGACCTCATTGGCCGTTTCCTTCTTGGCTCCCGGCGATCAGGTCTGGATGGAAGACCCCGGTTATTCCGGCGCTCTTCAAACACTCCGCACTACAGGTGCGCGTATCGTCCCAGTACCCGTCGACGAGGACGGCATTATCGTGAAAGCAGGGCGCAAGCTTGCGCCCAAAGCAAAGCTCGCCTATGTCACGCCGGCGAATCAATTTCCGATGGGCAGTCACCATGTCCGCGGATCGCCGCCTGGAACTCCTTCGCTGGGCCGCCAGCGCGAACGCATGGATCATCGAAGACGAATACGACGCGGAGTACCGCTACTCCGGTCGTCCCGTTGCTGCTCTGCAAGCGCTCGACAGTTCCGGTTGCGTTATCTACGTCGGCACCTTCACGAAGATGCTCTTCAACGCACTCCGTCTCGGCTTCATGATCTTGCCCGAGCGCCTCGTGGAGTCGTTCGTCTCTGCCCGCACCTTCGTCGACCGCCATCCGCCTACGCTCGATCAAGCTATCCTGGCGGAGTTCATCACCGAAGGCCACTTCGGCCATCACATCCGCCGCATGCGCCAGATCTATGCGGAACGCATCGATGTTCTCAAAACTGCTGCAGACAAGCACCTCGATGGAGTGGTTGATGTTGTGCATGCAGGCGCAGGCATACGCACACTCGGTTGGCTCAAAACATGGAAGTCCGATCTCGAGGCCGCGCGCCACGCGCAAAAGCTCGGGCTCGAAGTAGAGCCGCTGTCGAAGTTCACAACGAAATACGAACAGCCTCCGGCACTCATGCTCGGCTTCGCAGGCTGTAGCCCGGCAGAGCTGCGACGGGGCGTCTCTGTCCTGGCAACGGCTTTACGTTCGCGCTAGGCGCACGGCGCGGCCTTCTTATGGCATAACGATGCGCCTAATCGTGAGTGGCGTTGTGGTCGAGCAGGAATTGATCTACCACCCTAACGTATTTGTCGGGCTCCTCGTAGTAGGGCAGATGACCGCTTTTTTCAAACCAGACGAGTTGTGCTCCAGGGATCGTATGAGCGACTGCCCAGGAGATGTCGGGGGTTACGTTCATATCGAAGCGGCCTTGAATCACAAGCGTTGGGAAGTGGAACTGCGCCATCTGCGGAGTAAGGTCGAGGTTGGCAACAGCTCTCGATACGGCTTCGCCAGTGTCCGAGGCAGACCCAAGATCTGGAGCATTGGCGAGGTATCGGTCGCAAAGCTCCTGGGAGTAGAAAATCATACGGAAATGGGCGCGGAGATCAAGATCAGCGATCGCCGCATCCGAGTTGGCCTGGCCATGTAGCTTGTCGACCTGTTCTTTTGTCTGCGCGATGATATCGGGAAAAACCTCTTCCAGCCGCGGATGGAGCTTGGAAAAGCCTGGTGCGGCGGAGTCCGACAGGATAAGAGTGTGGACGTGTTCCGGGTGCGCGGCCGCATAAGCAGAGGCCAGCAGGCCCCCATAGGAATCGCCGATGAAGTCCACCTTATCGACATGCAGCGAGGCGCGGACAGCTTCCAGGTCGCTCACCTGGGCGTCCATCGTCTGTGCGGCCCCTGGGCGCAGGCGCCGGGAAGCACCCGTGCCGCGCTGGTCATAGAAGATCACCTGCCTGTGCTCCGCGATGCGTCGCGTCCAGACGTCATTCTGGATCATGTACACGTGCGAGAGGCCGGGGCCGCCATTGACCGCGATGATTGGCGTGGCGTTGGAGGGTTTGCCGTAAGTAAAGGTGGCAAGGTCCACATCAGGTGTGTGAACCACCGCGGTGTGGGGCTGCAAAAGTTGCGCCTGGGATGCTGCCGTTACGAGAAGGAGAACACCGCGAAGGAGTGAATGCATGACATGTTGAGTATAGTGGCCTGGCTTCTACCAGACGTTTGTCTATGCAAGCGTACGAAGACGGTCGATTCAATCCATGAGGAGTTGCGCAAGCGTCCTTCGAAGG
The DNA here is from genome assembly GCA_963708755.1 of uncultured Acidobacteriaceae bacterium. Lineage (GTDB taxonomy): Bacteria > Acidobacteriota > Terriglobia > Terriglobales > Acidobacteriaceae > Edaphobacter. The sequence goes on along the minus strand of CAVPTN010000006.1, from coordinate 40,546 downwards.
ATGCTTCAACGGCAACCGGTTCCCTGGCAGATGAAAGAGAACGTTGAAGACGCTATCCTTGGGGGAACGCCGTAAACATCTGAACTAAAAGAATTATTTGGTGGACCTGATCGGGATCGAACCGATGACCTCTTCCATGCCATGGAAGCGCGCTCCCAGCTGCGCCACAGGCCCACTCTTAGGAAGGACTTTATCTATTCTGGCCGACCCAGCGATATTAGTCAACGTTGCGTGGGAACTTATCGCCTATGTTCCGGTGTCTAAAGCTAATAGAGTGAGCGAGCACTCGGCCGCCGGCGGCGCAGTTTCTAACACCTTTAGAGCGTCGCACGCTCGATAGTTGCATCGCGATTCATCACGTCGTAATGTAAAGGACACCCGATATGCAGGCGGGCACGATAGTGGGCAATCTAGCCAGCGCGATAGGCATCACCACCGAAGACGCAGCTCTCGTCGCCGACCTCAAGGCCGGCTCTGAAGAGGCGTTCGGTCTGCTCATCGCGCAGTATCATCAGCCGCTCTATTCGCTGATCGCGCGCAGCCTCAACGATCCCGCCGACGCCGCCGACATCACCCAGGAAGTCTTCATCAAGGTCTTTCGCAGCATTCGCGGCTTCCACGGCGAAGCCAGCCTGCGTACGTGGCTCTACCGCATCGCACTCCACGAGGCCTCCAACCAGAGACGGTGGTGGTCGCGCCACAAGAAGCAGGAGATCACCATCGACTCCTCCTTCGAATCCGATCCGGACGCGGAAAACAATCATCTTAGCCTCGCCGCCACCCTTGCGGACCGCGGACATTCGCCCTTCGATCACGCCGCCCAGGCTGAGGTTCGCGAGCGCGTCGAAGCTGCTCTCCGGCAACTGCCCGAGGCCTTCCGCACCGTCGTCATCCTGCGCGAGATTGAAGGCTTCGCCTATGAAGAGATCTCCGAGATCCTCAACGTGAACCTCGGCACAGTAAAGTCACGGCTCACCCGCGGACGTTCCGCACTTCGCTCGATCCTGAGCGCAGACGGCGTAATCTCCCAAACAACTTCCCAAACAACTCCGGCCAATTCTGCGTCCTCCCACATTGTCCAGACATCCAAAGAGGCGGTGACACAATGACCCCTCAAGCCTGTCTGAAGTGCCGGTCCTCGTTCTCGGCCTATCTCGATGGCGACGTCAGCGGCCAGCAGATGCAGAAGATCGCAAAGCACCTTGAGAACTGCAACGAATGCACGCAGGAGTTCGCTGCGTGGCGTGCCATGCAGCGATCGCTCTCTTCCCTCGGCCCGGCAAAAGCCCCTGCAGACCTGGGTCTTAAGCTCCGCCTCGCAATCTCTCACGAACACGCGAAGCGCAAATCCAACTGGCTCGACACCATCTCCCTCAAGTGGGAGAACGCGATTCGCCCAATGCTGGTGCAGGTCTCGGCCGGTTTCGCCGGCGCGGTCGTTCTCGTCGGTGGTATTGCGCTTCTGCTCGGAATCGTCGCCGCACCAGAGCCTGTCATGGCGAATGACGAGCCCTTGGGCGCCATGACCGCGCCTCACTACCTCTACTCGTCGGTTCCTCGCGCTATCGTTACCGACCGCGACGCGGTCATCGTCGTCGAAGCGTACGTGGACTCACAAGGCAAAGTCTACGATTACAACCTCGTCTCCGGCCCCGAAAGCGCAGCAGTCCAGACCCAGATCGTAGACCAGCTTCTCACCAGTGTCTTCCAACCTGCCAGCGTCTTCGGCGCTCCGGTACGTGGTCGCGTCGTCCTCACGTTCTCTGGTATCTCCGTCCGCGGCTAAACAACCAGCGCCTCGTTCACCTTCGCCCAACTCAAAAGTGGAAGTCCATGCAGACCTCACGAGATCTCCTCGCCTCCGCATATAAACACTTCAACGCACGCGACATCGACGGCGTACTCAACCTCATGCATCGCGACGTAGACTGGCCCAACCTAATGGAAAACTGTCGCGCCCACGGTCACGCGGAGGTTCGCGACTACTGGACCCGCCAGTGGGCAATCTTCGATCCCCATGTTGAACCCACAGATTTCACCCCCGAACCTGATGGCCGCACCGCAGTTCACGTCCATCAAGTCGTGCACGATCTTACCGGCAAACTCCTCGTCGATCAGATGGTGCAACACGTCTATCTTGTGCAGGATGGCCTCATCCGCAGCATGGAGATTCGTGAAGCAAATTAGTGACGCAGCTCCGTCCTGAACTGTGTCTCACCTGCCACAAGTTGCCACCCCTCCCTCCGCTCCCATAAACTTCACCAGAGCGTCGAATATATAGTGTCTTTTCTCGCAAAACCGTTCTACCGTCGGCATCCAGCTTTTTTCCCGCTGTGCCTGCTCACACTCGCTACTCTGAGTGCCCTCGCCGTCCCTGCCAAAGCGCAATCGAGCTCCTCCAGCAGCAGCTCGGAAGCCACCCCTGACGCTACCGTTTCGAAAGAGCCTGCTCCAACCAAAGCTCCGCCCCGAATCGCTCAGCCTGAAGCCGGCGGCTCTGCGATCACCCTCGAAACCAGCGAGCCGCTCTTCTATCTCGCAGTCGCGTTGAACACATGCGGCTACGACGCCGACCTCACCAACTCGGCACCTGTGCGCCTCAAAATCCGAGACGAGATCAACGCCGAAGTTGCAGCGTCAGAGAAGGCCCGCACCAGCAGAGACGCACTCTGCGCCTATGTTCGAGAGCACACTCTAAACGATGCCAGCCTCAACCTGGCTCAGTACATCTCACTCGCCCTGTATCTGTCGCCGCCGCCCAGCCTCACCCCCACCGTTGGCGAAACAGATCTTCCTCCCGACTCCACCCAGGTCGTCAACATCCTCCCGCTACTCAGAACCTTCGCCGACGACGTCCATCTCCACGCCATCTGGATCGAACATCGCCCCGAGTACGAAGACCTCACCAACCGCGTCCACGATCCCCTTACGAAGATGGTGCTCAACACGAACATCTACCTTCGTCTCCCCGTCAGCAGCTACGATGGCCGCCGCTTCCTCGTCTTGCTCGAGCCCATGCTCGCCCCGTCCACCACGAACGCCCGCATCTACGCCAACGACTACATCGTCGCCACCTCACCCGCGGCCGAGCCGCTCGGCGCCGTCCACATGGACGACATCCGCCACATCTATCTCCACTACGAGATCGAGCCGCTCGTCTACTCCCGCGCCGCCGCCATGGAGCGCCTCCAGCCTCTTCTCAAAGGCGTTCAGGACGCTCCGCTCGAATACACCTACAAGACCGAGATCGTGCCTCTCCTCACCGAGTGCCTCATCAAGGCGGTCGAAGCCCACACCATGGATGTCGGCCTTACCAAACCCGTGCGGCCAGCCGGAATCAAAGAGCGTGCCGATCTCGAGCACTACGATGCCGAGGTCAGTGCATACGGCCATCAGGCTGAAGCAGTCCGCCGCAAGGCCGTCGACCTCTCCATGCGCCAGGGATGGGTACTGACCGAATACTTCTACAACCAGATCGGCGAGATGGAGAAGGATAACGTCAGTCTGAGAGACGACATGGGCGAGATGGTCTACGGCATGGACGTCGAACGTGAGCGTCATCACGCCACGCAGATAGCCTTCCTTCCCGCCGGCAGCCGCGACGTCCTCCGCCGCGCTCCGCAACAACTCACCGGCCTGCAGCTGGCCGAGGAGAAGATCTACAAAGGAGACCTCGCAGGAGCCTCCGACATCGCCACTAAGACCCTCGCCGATCCCAACGGCGATCACGCTCAGGCCCACTACGTTCTCGCCCGCGTCAACCTCATGCAGCGTCAGCCCGGTGCCGCAATCGACGACTTCCAGGAGGTCCTCGACTCTTCAAAAGATCCCCGCACCCTCGCCTGGTCGCACATTTATCTTGGTCGCCTCTACGACGTCAAGGACGACCGCAAAAAAGCACTCGCAGAGTATCAGGCAGCTCTCACCGTCCGCGACGCGCAGCCCGACACCAAGGCTGCCGCAGAAAAGGGCCTCAAAGAGCCCTTCACCGCGCCTAAAGTCGCTCACGAAGAGCCTGCTGACAAAGACGACGAACCCCTGGACCCTAGTGGCAAAGCCGAGAAAGACGCCTATCGTCCCCCACCCCCACACTAACGTTCGATAGATGCGACCAACGGCCCGACCCACAGCCGCATCTCTCCGGTAAAGTAGAGCGCAGGGGAGTTCCATGACGACGCGCCACAGAAAGTCCGGACGATCGCAGCCGAAGGACACCCCTGCGCCGAAGCTCTTCGATCACAAATTCGAGCGCCCCGAACTCCTCACCTGGGCTCTCACCCACCGCTCGCTCGCCTACGAGACCAACCCCGAGACCCTCCCCGATCCCGCCTCCGACAACGAGCAGCTTGAGTTCGTCGGCGACGCTGTCCTCGGTCTCGCCGTCGCCGACTCCCTCTTCCACCGCTTCCCATCCTCCCGCGAGGGCGAGCTCACCCGCCTCCGCGCCTCCCTCGTCAGCCGACGCCACCTCGGCGAGGTCGCCGCCCGCATCGACCTCGGCTCACTCCTCCTCCTTGGCCGCGGTGAAGAGCAGAGTGGAGGCCGCAAAAAAACCGCTCTCCTGGCCAACGCCCTCGAAGCCGTCATCGCCGCCCTCTATCTCGACGGCGGCCTCACGCCGCACGCGCCTTCATCGAGAAACACATCATCGAGCCTGCCCTGCCCGACCTCAACCTCGCCATGCAGGGTACAAGCACCTTCAGCGGAGCCATCGGCGACCATAAATCCGCCCTGCAGGAGCACCTCCAGGCCACCGGCTTTGGCCAGCCCCACTACGTCCTCACCGACTCCAGCGGCCCCGACCATCAAAAGCGTTTCCGCGTCGAAGTCCGCATCGACGACAAATCCGGCGGCTCCCGCGCCCTCGCCGAATCCGAGGGAACCACCAAAAAACAAGCCCAGCAAGAGGCCGCCCGTCTCGCCTTCGAGCGCCTCGTCGCGGAAGCCCGCATCGCGAAGTCAAACCTGAAGAATCACACCAACGGAGCCGGACAAGTGGAGGCAGCCGAATGACCCATCCCGTCATCGCCTCCAGCCACCAACCTCCGGCCGAAAGCCCTCACACCCAGCCTCCGGTAGCTCCGCGCCCACATCTTCCACCCGGCCATCACCATCACGCGCACCACGAAAAGCCCAGCATCTTCGCCGCTCTGCAATCGCTCCTCTATCTCGTCGTGGTTGCGATCTTCATCATCACCTTCTGCATGCAGCCCTTCCGCATCCCCTCCGAATCCATGGAGTCCACCCTCCTCGTCGGCGACTTCCTGCTCGTCAACAAGCAAGCCGCAGCCCCCGACGGCGCTGGCACTCTCCTTCCCGCCTCTGCCATCCATCGCGGCGACGTCATCGTCTTTCACGACCCCGTCGACGCCGCCCTCCACCTCGTCAAGCGCGTCATCGGCCTCCCCGGCGACCACCTCCGCCTCCACAACGGCGTCGTCTACATCAACGGCCACGCCCTCACCGAGCCCTACGCCGTCTACCGCCCCAGCCCGCCCGACAACTTCCGCGACAACTTCCCCCGCTTCCAGAGCGCCGACCCCGAGATCGACTCCCACTGGTGGATCCGCATGCGCTCCCTCATCGAAAACAACGAGCTCATCATCCCCACCGGCAACTACTTCGTCCTCGGCGACAACCGCAACGACAGCGAAGACAGCCGCTACTGGGGCTTCGTCCCCCGCGAAGCCATCGTCGGCAAACCTCTGCTCATCTACTTCTCCCTGCAGCAGCACGAAGCCGACGACGCCGACGCCAACGGCACTCTGACCCAGCAAGCCACCGCCACTCCCAGCCGCGCCCACGCCAGCAAAATCGACTCGGTAGTCGACTTCGCCCGCTGGGGCCGCATCTTCCAAATAGTCCGCTAGCCCTGATGCCATCCATCCAAGCGGCTTCGTTCTGCACCTGAGAGTAGTGGAGAGCAAAGATTCCTGTATTTGTTCGTCAACCTCATGTGCTAAGGTTTCCTCCAGACCCAAGTCATCTAGGCCCTGGAAAGATTAATCACTCTGTATGAAGCGGATTTGTCGAGTTGTTCCGCCGTGTTTTTTGACGGTCCTGCTGTTCTGTTCTTTTTCTGCCTTTGCTCAAAAAAACACGCCGCGCCTAACACGTAACATCGTGGATACAAGCCGTGCCGCGCTCGTCGGATCTCGCACTCCGCAAGCCAATCGCGGGCAGGATCTCGGCCCGGTCTCATCGCAGATGTCCATCCCCGGCATCACGCTTGTCTTCAAGCGTTCACCAGCGCAGGAAGATGCTCTGCAACAGTTGCTGACCGCGCAGCAGAATCCATCCTCGCCTCTCTACCATCAATGGCTCACGCCAGACACCTTCGCCACTCGCTTCGGCATGGCCGACGAGGACATCACCACAGCCGAAACGTGGCTGCAGTCTCAGGGCTTCCAGGTTGAATCCATCGCCCGCAGCCGCGACCGCATCACCTTCTCCGGCACCGCCGCACAGATTCAATCTGCCTTCGGCACAGACCTCCACTACTACCAGGTAGACGGAGAAAAACACTTCGCTCCCGCCGCCGACCTCACGCTCCCCACCGAGCTAGCCTCAGTCACCGCAGCCGTCCTCCACCTCTCAAACTTCCGCCCCAAACCATCCATCAAACTACAACCCCGCCCCCAGCCCGACTACACGGTGCTTGCAACGCAAGCCCACTACCTCGGCCCACAAGATATCGCCACAATGTACGATCTAGAACCGCTCTACAGCAGCGACTTTACTGGCGCAGGCCAAAGCCTCGCAGTAGTCGGTCAGTCCTTTGTGGATACCCTCGAGGTCTCACTGTTTAAGGGGAACGTCTCGCCGGGCGGCATTGGGAACATCAATCTTGTTCTGGTGCCAGGCTCTGGCGTCCAAGCTATCTCTCCAGGAGACGAGGGGGAGTCCGAAATCGACTTGGAGTACTCGTCTGGTATCGCCAGAGATGCCAATATATTCTTCGTTTATGTCGGTGCGAACCAGAACTACGATGCTCTTGACGCCTTGGCGTTTACCATCGATCAGAACATAGCCCCCGCGGTCAGCATCAGTTACGGCATCTGCGAGACACTGATGAGCCCGACAGACCTCGACCAGGGAAATGCACTCTTCGAGCAAGCCGCTGCTCAGGGACAGACCCTTGTTGCCGCCGCGGGCGATAGCGGCTCCACAGCCTGCTCCAACTTCACCTCGTCCGGACTTTCGCTCACTCAGCGACAGGCTCTCTCGGTCTCCTACCCGGCGGACAGTCCCTACGTCACGGCGGTCGGTGGAACTCAAATGGCAACCGGAACCTTTGGCCCGGGGTCCAGTCAATATTGGTCGAACGCCAGCAACCAAAACCTGATGAGCTCTTTACTCTCCTACGTTCCAGAGGTGGTTTGGAACGAGGGTTCGTCCTTATTTGGCATCGCCGCTGGTGGGGGCGGTTCCAGTGCTTACTTCTCTAGGCCTGCGTGGCAAACTGGTGTCCCTGGAATCTCTTCCGGCACCAATCGCCTGTTGCCTGATATCGCTCTTCAGTCTTCGATTCAAAGCCCGGGTTACCTCTTATGCTCAAGCGATCCATCCCTGGGGAACTCACAGGGGAGCGCCAGTTGTGCCAATGGCCTGGGAGGGAGTAACACGAACTTCCCAACAGCCGGAGGCACCAGCTTTGCCGCGCCCATCTTCGCTGGTCTGATCGCCATCCTCAACCAGGCTCAACAGGAATTAGGGCAGGGAAATATCAATCCCACCCTGTACAGTCTGGCATCGAATCCTGCGTCGTATGCAGCGGTATTTCACGATATCGTCTCGGGTACGAATGCGTGCGCTTCCAGCACTCCGTCTTGCGCAGCGCCCGGCGAGTCAGGATATGCGGCAACTCCAGGGTATGACGAAGCCACTGGTCTAGGCAGCGTCGATTTCGGCCAATTAGCCAAGGCACTTCCCCAGAACCCAACTAGAAAGCTCGCGCAGTCTACCATTCTGATCAGCTCTTTATTCAGTGGCAATCCGGGAGACAGTACCGTTCAGATCATTCTTAGCATCCATTTCTACTCCTGCTACCGTCGTTTACGCACCAACGGGAACAGTTTCAGTTTCCCTTGATGGGAAAGTATTAGATCCAGCACTTGCGATCACAGAGGATCCATTTGACTTTGCCGCCCATCAACTATTCCTTCACTCAACCGTCTGCTACCTGGCTCTCATTTGCTAACCGTCGCCTACCCTGGTGACGCAATGCACTCACCTTCAGTAGCAACCTACCTTTTTATCGTCGGAAACATAACGGCAACTGGAAGCTTCACTGTGACAGCCTCGAATCTCACAGTCGCAAACGGCAGCCAGGGAAGCATCCCAATCAGCGCGACACCCGCTGCGGGCTACAGTGGCAGAGTCGCATGGTCTCTCGCCGCCACAACTACGAATGGCACCGCCGAATTGTGTTATTCCATAAACGAATCTTCCGCCAACAATCCAAACGCGGCCACACTCAACATCGGCGTCGGGTCGAAATGCAGCTCCACCGCCCCAGCCGAGCGTCCTGCCTTCCGCACTCTCACCTCACACACTTCCTCGAAAAAGCAAAACTCATCACCGTGGCGCAACAACTCAGGCATCGTTGTCTGTGCAGGCCTGATCGCATGCGGATCTTTCTTCACGAGAAGAAGAAAACTCAGCCCATCGCTATGGCTCTCTATCGCGCTCATCACATTAACCAGCCTGGAGATTTCGGGTTGTGGAGGAAGTAGCAGCGGAAGTTCCGGTGGAACCGGAAATACAACATCGCCGCCCAACGCGACCACCTACACCCTCACGTTGACCGGAACCGACTCCGTGAACACCGCGATCAAGCCTCAACCACCTTCACCCTTACGGTGAAATAGCATAGCTGGATGTCCCACAATCTCGACCCTGAGATGTGGGACATCCGCGCCAGCGCGAACCGTATTTCAAGAAGCCAAATCGTACGCTAACCCTCTCGAACGCTCACCTCTCCACGTCAAGCGCTCAGCGTCACTCTACCGGTCCCAAGGTCATAGCTTCCGCTTACAACCTTCACGCCACCATCTTTGATCGCCTTTGCGATCACGGTCGAGCTCTCGCTCAACAGCTTCGCCTGATAAGCTGCATTCATCTTCACGGCCAGCGAAATATCACCATGCGCTCCCGCGATCGCCGGCATCAAATGCTGGTACAGCACGCTGATCTGCCCCGGCACCTCTTTGGCCTGAATCGCCGCAGCGATCGCGCCGCAGCCTGTATGACCCATCACCAGAATTGCCTTGGTTCCAAGCACCGCAACGCCATACTCCAGGCTAGCGATGATCTCCGGTGTCACCATATTCCCCGCAACCCGCGACACGAAGATGTGCCCAATCGTCTGATCGAAGATCAGCTCCACCGGGATGCGTGAATCGGCGCATGCAAGCACCGACACGAACGGCTCCTGCTTATCTGCCGTCTTCGCCTTCAGTATCTTCAGGTCCTCTGGAAACGAGGTGATATTTCCGGCGACAAATCGTTCATTGCCCGCGATCAACTCCCGAATCGCCTCGTCGCTCGACATCCCCGTCTGTGCCAATGCAGGTCCGCCGCTCTGTACAACACATCCAGCCACGCCCACAGCCGCCAATCCTGCAAAAAATCGCCGACGTGTCCAATCTCCAGTCATTGTCTTGATCACAATCTCTCCTTCTACGCGAACGAATGAATGAGCCTGTCAGGCAATCAAGGGGAATTTAGCTGAAGTGAATTTCATCCATCCCCTCACGAACCAATACAAGCTGGCCTTGGAATGGACACGATCGAACTCGCGTAGAAATTCCGTCCGCAGTATACCCCTGTGAGTACAACCGACTACGACGCGGACGATAAACCTGGTAGAAATCCAGCCCAAAAAGCCAGGTGTCCCAAAAAGCCAGTGCCCCAAAAAGCCAGATGCCCCAAAAAGGTCGGGTGGCCCATTCTTCGCAGTCTTATCGCGAAGGGTGGGTTATTCGCGGAAGCGAACCGCACTTCGCCACTTCCCGCAACGCGATCCAATGCGCCCGAGCGCTCATACACCCTCGTCTCAGTGCACAACCGGCTTCGTCTCCAACGATGGGAGAGACTGCCGATTCGATATCTCTTAGCCAACAAATAGGGGACGCTCCATAAAGCGAGCGTCCCCTATTCAAAGAATCGTGCTCGGGACAATTACTGGAGTTGAACTGCAGGAAGAACTTCCGTTCCCTCAGCGCGAACAGCATCAAGCGCCGAAGGATCGAGCCCCAGGGCCTTCAGGATCGTAGGCGCCACCTGTGCGGTGCCCACTTCGGAGCGAACCGTCATGTGTTGGAACTCCGGATTGGATACCAACAGCATGACATTCGTGTCGTCATGGGAGAACCCGCCGTGCTCGGACAACTTTGACTTGCTGCCGGAGTAAGTAACGCCCACATTTGGAGTCACGATGATGTCCGGTGTTCGCGGATCGTCGGCTGGGTTGTTGTAGTTAAGTGCGACCGAAGCGCCAAAATAAATCTGCCCGAGTGCGACTCCCGAGGAAGCAGCATTGGCCTCGATGACCTTGACACTCTCGCCCGTATAGGCGGCGCTCTTCAGCCATATCAGCGAAACGTCGTCTTCCGTCGGTCCAATGCCAGTTGGGTTGTTGGTCGACTCAGAAAGGGGAATATAACCTTTCTGAGAGAGCAGCGTTACCGGCGAAGTGCCGTTGATCAGTTGAGAGACATAGCGATTGGGATCGATCGGCGACTGGCCGTGCTTCGCGGTGATCACAATCAGGGTCGAATCGTAAAGACCCCTTGACTCCAGCTCACGAACAAACTGACCAATTGAAGCATCGACAAACTTGATCTCGCCCAGCAGCGGATCGGTCGGTGCGCCTGCGGCATTAAAGTACCCGCCCTTCGTTCCATTCTCGATCAGCTTCTGGCCAACGCTCACGGCCTGAAAGTTCATGCCGAAGATCGTAGGAACCTGGGTCGACTTATTGCCGAGGTGATTCTTTCCGTCGATCTCGTTGAGAATCGCATTGACCTTCAACGTGTCATAGCACTGAATATTCTGGAAGCTGTTGGTCCACGCCGTCAGATCTGCGTTTGTATCTCGTATGGTCTCGCAGGATGCGCCCGTGGGAGTTTTAACGTTTGGCAGCGCAATCACATTCGAGTTAATCTCAGGCGAGTAAAAATCATCGAGAGCGCCGGGGCCAATACCCGAGGCCACCGATGAGTACGCCGGGTGCTTATCGGACCAGGCTGCATATCCGCCCGCTTGGTGAATGACGCTGAAGATGCTGTTAGCGCGAACGAACTCCCATGGAAAAACGGGATTGCAGTTATTCGCCGGATCGCGCGGCAGTCTCCGGCTATCGATAGAAGCGATGCCACCGTCGGTCAACGAAGCTCCCGGTGCGCCACCGTTCAACTTGGTCTGGTCGATATCGATGCCTTCTTCATATTCGGTTGTAGTTCCCGCTGGCGCTGCGCCCGGAGTGCAGGGGCCAGCAGCAACACCGTTGCCGGTAGTCTTTGCGGGAGCATCATAGTTCCGGGAATAAGCGACGTCGTAGTACACACCAGTGAGGGCAGGGCTTCCACCGGTGATGATAGCCGTCAGGCCAGGGAAAGAGTCAGAAGGCTTCGAGGTGCTGGCAGCAACATAGTTGACGCCAGTCTTGGCAAGGAACGAGAGCGTTGGACAATAAGGATCGCCAAAATTGACGTTTGTGACGCCGCTCACACAGTTCGCAAAATCAACAGCATGCATGCCGTCGATGCTGATCAGAAGAACGCGCTTGATCTTACCTTGGGACAGGTTGTTGTTTTGCGCTATCGCGGAAACCGTCAAACACGCAATGGCGAGGGAAAGGAAAGCAACTAACTTTCTCATGAGGAACCTCCGTAGAAGATGGTCGATTTATCCGCGGTAGGCTGTCATTGCTGGCAAATAAATATTGAATGAATTGATTTCTCAGTGCACAACCGGCTTCGTCTCAACCACCGGAGAGATAGCAAGAGCAGCAGCCTCAGCTGCGCAGTCGCGAGTAGGCTTCAATCCCTTGGCAACAGCAATGGCATACTCTGTCTTCGCCGCGTCGAGATCAGCACGAAACCCGCCATCGGCATGCAGCCGCGCAACCGTACTCGCACCCATTATCCTTCCCTCGTTCACGTCACTCTGCCAATGCACGTTACACACAAGACGACTATCTCCAAACGCACGGCCACGCGCCAGAATCGAATCCGTTCGGCTCGGAGCAATCTCGGTCAGGATAAGAGCCCAGGCCCATCCGATCGCTGTGTGTCCCGAAGGGTACGAGCCATCTTTCATCAAGGCGTCCTCCTCCTTTGGCGTGCAGGTGGACTGCTTGTTTTCAACAAACGGACGAGCTCGCTTGTAATGATTCTTGGCCGCGTAAGTGGAAAGGGCAGCATCGGTAAACGAGCGCCGCAACAACATATACAGATGTGGCGTCTCGACCTCAGTAATCGGAATCCCCATTGCGCAGGAAAAACTTCCCGTCACCTGCGGAAACGTCAGGTCTGCATCCATCGTTGCCAACTCCCAACGCTGCGATCCGCGCAGTGTAAGGTTGGCCCGACTGACGGCTTCGTCCAGTGCATAAACCGGAGTCCCCGGCGTAGGTACCTTCGGAACTAAGGCCAGACTATCCGGCAGCGCTTCATGGCCCAGATACCCCGCCAAAATACCAGGGATAATCTCCGGAACCGTGATCGGCCCAAAGGATGTTATCTGCGAAGGCGCCGAAGGTGCAGAGGTGACAGAAGAGGGAACTGTCGCGGCACTCTGTCCCCGAGACTGAAACGCAGCTACAGCGCAAAAGAGTGGAACAGCGAACAGGACACGGAAGAGAGTCATCTTCAAGGCCATCCTTCCAGAACAGTACTTTCGTCGCGGTCCCAAAACAATTTGTGCCCTCAGACGAAAGACGTTCGTGTGAGAACAAACAACCGGGTGCCCCATATCTCGACTTTGAGATGTGGGCATTCGCGCTCCCAGCGCGAACCGTCTTACATCTTTCGGCACAATCTACTAAGCCTGAGATCCCGCCTTCTCCAAAGCCGCAATGTCCAGCTTCTTCATACTCATCATCGCCTTCATCCCGCCCGGATTACTGACCAGCTTCGACATATTCTTAGGCACAACCTGCCAACTGACGCCGAACTTATCCTTCAGCCAACCGCACGCCGTCTCCGAGCCTCCCTCGGTCAACTTCGCCCAGTAAGTATCGATCTCCTGCTGGTTCTCACACCGAAGCGAGAAAGAGAAAGCATCGCTGAGCTTATTACTCGGGCCACCGTTGAGAAAAGTGACCTGCTGTCCTTCCAGCTCAATGCTGATCACAAGCACCGAGCCCTTAGGCCCCGGGCCGGCCTCGGTCGTACGAACCTCATCCAGCTTGCGTCCACTCGGAAAGATCGAAAGATAGAAATCCGCCGCAGCTTCGGCATCGGCGTTGAACCACAGAAACGGGGTGATCTTGTTCATGAAAAGTTCTTCCTTTGGATGATTTTCCCTATCCGTGCAAGGGTACTTCGCTCTCGCGCTCCAGACTAAGCGCGCCTCCACCAGATTGGCAATCAAAGTCCCCAAAGAGGCAGGGAAGCCGAAGAGAAGATGCTGGCACCGGAATCTCTCGCCGCGAAGCGACTCGAACAAGTCGGAAGACTACCAAAACAACAAGTTCGTCAAAAAATAAATCCAGAGATCGTGGCGTATTTTTCGGCCCCGAAAAAGTGTCCGCCAAAACACCACATCCACCACGCATTCCACCACAAATTCACCATCAAAAAGCCACATCCAGCCACCGTTTTTCTCAAAACCCCCTGCAAAAACAACAAACTCCCCCATCCCCACCACACCAAAAAAAATCCGCGCACAAATCTCCGCCGCAACCCCTCGCAAATCCTCCCCTCCGACCCCTCCCATCAGCGATACACTGATAGCTGCACCTCTGGAGAAGAGTCTTGCCCGATACCATCACAACCGAAGCCACCAATCCCGAAGTCGCCGAGCAGGAGCAGGCCGAAACCCCTCTGGAATCCCTCGCCTCCATCTGCACCGTCCTCGCCATCGGCCTCTTCGTCATGACCTTCGTCTTCCAGAACTTCGAGATCCCCTCCGCCTCCATGGAGAAGACGCTGCTCATCGGCGACCACGTCCTGGTCGACCGCATCACCCTCGCCCCGCCCACCAACTGGGCGCCCTTCGTCCACTACCGCGACGTCCAGCGCGGCGACATCATCGTCTTCCTCAAGCCCAAGCCCGAAACGCCCGACCTCTTCCTCGTCAAGCGCGCCATCGGCATCCCCGGCGACCGCATCCACCTCCGCAACGGCATCGTCTACCTCAACGGCGTCGCCCAGAACGAGCCCCAGGCCGGCATGCCCGCCGACGACGGCGACCCCCAGCACGCCTACAACGCCTACCGCGACGACTTCCCCGCCGTCCCGCCAGCATCCGACGACGGCGTCACCGCCAGCTCTGGGCCAATGAACTGCCCAGCCACATCGTCAGACGGCGATCTCGTCGTCCCCCCCGGCAAGGTCTTCGCCATGGGCGACAACCGCACCGAATCGCCTCGACGGCCGCTACTGGGGCTTCGTCCCGCGCGAAAACATCGTCGGCCGCCCGCTGTTCGTCTACTGGTCCTTCGAGACCCCCGCCGACCAGATCGACAAGACAAAGCATCGGCGACCGCATCGGCTTCATGGTCCACGTCCTCATCCACATCTTCGACGAGACCCGCTGGAAGCGCACCCTCCATCTCATCAAGTAAGCAGCGTCATACCGGCGCGGTCTAACAGCCGATCGCATGACTCCGGACAGATCTATCTTGCATGCGATCGCAACACCGATGCCTCACCCACGAGCCGAGCGAACTCGTCGCGAAGCAGACCGCCCCGGTCGCCGCACCCACTCGCTCCGCCGCTCTGCATCGCCCTCGCTCGTCCTCGCTCTCGCTTCTCCTGATCGTCTTCCTTCCGCCCTACATCAACGTCAACCGCTACCAGCGCCGCATCGCCACCAGCATCAGCGCACAGCCTCGGCCGTCCCGTCCACCTCGACAACGTCACGCTCAACCTCCTCCCGCTCCCCGGCTTCACCCTCGAGAACTTCGTCGTCAGCGAAGACCCCGCCTTCGGCTACGAGCCCGTCATCCGCGCCAACACCGTCCGCGCCACCCTCCGCCTCAGCTCCCTCTGGCGCCGCCACGTCGAGTTCTCCACCATCAGCTTCACCGACCCCAGCGTCAACCTCGTCCACACCTCGCCGACGGCAACTGGAACCTCGAGTCCATCCTCCTCCAGGCCGCCCACATCGCACGACCGCGCCCACCGCCCAGAAGCACCGCCGGCCCCGCCCCGCGCTTCCCCTACATCGAAGCCACCGGCGCCCGCGTCAACCTCAAGCTCGGCCACGAGAAGATCCCCTTCTCCCTCACCGACGCCGACTTCGCCCTCTGGCTCCCCGACCCGCAGCAGTGGCACGTCCGCCTCACCGCCCATCCCGCCCGCACCGACACCAACGTCTCCGACACCGGCACCCTCGACCGTCGAAGGCACCCTCGGCCGCGCCGCCACGCTCGACCAGATCCCCATCGACCTCGACGCCGAATGGCGCAACGTCCCCGCTCGGCGAAGCCAGCCGCATCCTCCTCGGCCGCGACGCCGGCTTTCGCGGCGACATGGCCCTCACCGCCCACGCCCACGGCACCGTCGGCAACAGCGCCATCACCGGCGCATCTCCGCCTCGACCGACACCCGCCGCGCCGACTTCGTCCCCGCGCAGCCACTCTCCGTCGATCTCCAGTGCCTGGCCACCGCCACCAGCGCCTTCCACGCATTTGAAGATCTCCACTGCAGTTGGCCTCCCGCCGGCTCCTCGGACGCCCCCATCCTCGCCGTCTCAGGTCCCCTCTCCGACATCCGCAACCTCCACTCGGCGAGCTTCCAGATCGGCACACCAGGCCTCGGCGCCGCGACGCTCATGCAGTGGTATCGCATCGCCAGCGCCCGCGTCCCCTCCGACATCTCCGCCACCGGCGCACTCACCGGAAGCCTCACCTACGCTCCCTCCTCTACCGGAGCCCTTCCGCTCCAGGGCGAACTCCTTATCACGAACGCAAAACTCATCAGCCCCCATGCCGGCACCACGTCTTTGATCGTCGGCGATGTGGCTCTCAGCTCAACCACGGCCCCCGCGCCAGAGACTCATCACGCGAAGAACCATCCGCCAGCTCCACAAGTGGCCGATGGCTTTCAACTTGCTCCCACCGCGCTCGCTTTGGGCGGCAAAGATCCCGCAACCCTCGATGGCCACGTCGACGCCAACGGCTACGCTCTCCACCTGACTGGCATGGCATCAATCGCGCGATTGCAGGCCTTAGCCGCAGCGATCCCGCAACTCGGCGATGGTCTCAACGAAGTCCTGCCAACCAACCGCGCCACGGGCCCCTTCCGCATCGACTACACCGCCACCCGCCCTGGGGCAAATCCCAAATCTGGACCGACAACTCCAACCATCCCACCGCGCCGCGCCACACTCCTCACCGCTGAATCTGTTATCGCGTCAGCTAGGGTCAAGCTGAATCGCTTCCCGTCTTCGGCCATTCCTTAACCAAACCGCGGGCAGAGCCAGCATCGAGATACGCGCTCACCATAACGATCAGTTCACGGTGCAGGATATCGAACTGCTTCTCCGGCGCGCTCGACTCCAGAATCCTCCGGCTCACCCCAGCCATCGCTCCCTGCAACATCGAAGCAACAAGCTGCGGATCCGTAGTCAGCGCATCCGACGACGTCGCCAACATCCGCACAATCGCCTTATTGATCCGGCCTCCCATCTGCTGCACGATCTTCACTCCATCCACATCGGCGCTGACCGAGTACAAAGCAACACTCGTCTTCGCATCCCTCATCTTCGCCTTCAGAAACGCGGTGATCAAAGCGGTCGCCATCTCACGCAGCGTCTTACCAGCCTGTTCCTTGCAGACAGAATCGACAGCTTCAGCCACCTCATCCATGTGACGCCTCAAGATCGCCTGCAACAGCGCACTCTTGTTAGGAAAGTACTGATACAGCGTTCCAACCGACACGCCCGCCCGCAACGCTACCTTCGTCGTGGTCAGCCGCTCCTTCCCCACACCGAGCAAAACCTGAATGGTAGCCTCAAGAATCGCATCGACACTCGCGGTCGAACGCGCTTGAACCGGCGATTTACGCGGCTCCAGCACGATTTGGGAACGTTGCGGCAAATGCGAACTCCTTACCTGAAGCTTTCTTCATCTAACAAAAGGTAATCATGACAACGAACCGAAAAGCCACGGACAAACAAGCTACGAACAAACAAGAAGGAGCAACGGCATGACAACACAAACAAATCTTACCGCGAGCATGGGCGGTCCCTTCACCCTCCCCAACACATCGATGACCGTAAACCGCATGGGCTACGGGGCGATGCAACTCGCCGGACCACATGTGTTCGGACCGCCGCGCGATATGGACACCGCACTCGCCGTCCTGCGCGAAGCCGTCGCAGCCGGAGTAAACCACATCGACACCAGCGACTTCTACGGTCCGCACGTCACCAACCAGATCATCAAGCAAGCGCTTCACCCCTATCCCGACGGCCTCGTCATCGTCACCAAAATTGGCGCTCGCCGTGGCGAAGACAAATCATGGATTCCCGCTCTCTCACGTCAGGAGCTGATCGACGGCATTCACGACAACCTTAGAAACCTCGCCGTCGACAAACTCGACGTCGTCAACCTGCGCGTCGGTGGAATCGAGGGACCGAAAGAAGGATCCATCGAAGAGCCTCTGACCGTACTCGCGGAACTCCAGCGCCAGGGCCTCATCCGTCATCTCGGCCTCAGCAACGTCACACCAAAACAGCTGTCAGACGGGAAAAAGATCGCATCAATCGTCTGCATTCAGAACCTCTACAACGTGGCGCACCGCAGCGACGACGGCTTCATCGACGACCTCGCAAAGCAAGGCATAGCGTACATGCCCTTCTTCCCGCTCGGAGGCTTCACTCCTCTCCAGTCATCCACGCTCGACGAAGCAGCAGCATCCTTGAAGGCCACGCCAATGCAGGTCGCGCTCGCATGGCTCCTCCATCGTTCACCCAACATTCTTCTCATCCCCGGCACATCCTCAGTCGCACATCTTCGCGAAAACCTTGCAGCCGCAAACCTCCACCTTCCATCCCGAAACAATCGCCAAGCTGGACACAATCAGCAGCGAACCAAAGCAGTGACGTCGCGAAAGACACAGCCGGGTGCCCCATATCTCGATTCTGAGATGTGGGCATTCGCGCCATGCGCGAACCGTAACCAGGTGCCGCCGGGTGGCCCATCCCTTGTAGTGACCGCTCATATCCGGGTGGCCCATCCTTTGCAGTCTCATCGCAAAGGGTGGGTTATTCGCGCGGAAGGCGCGAACCGCTCTCGTCAACCTTGCCGAATCCCGAAAAGCAACGCCCCCTGCAATTTTTCCCAGCAAAACAGCATGTCAAGCCCCAAAATCGCAAATCCCCGCGTCAATCCAGCACATTCGCGTGGCGTATGAGATATGCACCGACCGCTATACTGGGTATAGAACATAGAAAAAGCCCCGGCCACTCCGGGGCTTTTTCTATGCAGCTCAGGTAAATCCTTTCGTTAGTGATATTTAGCCGTAAGCCACATGGAATGAAATATTTACAAGAGGCAATTTTCGCAAGTAAAAGATAATAAATGGTTTACTTGGGATAGTAGGGGGAGGGGGGTCACAGGTTGAACAGCTCTCTTAGCCTCTTCGTCTGCGCGCGGCTCACCGGAATCTCCGTCTTCTGCGCGTCGTCCATTCGCAGCTGGTAGCTCGACTTGAACCACGGCACCACCTCGCGTATGTGCTGAATGTTGACCACATACGACCGGTGCGCACGCCAGAACGTCTCCGGATCGAGCTGGTCCATCAGCTCCTCAAGCGTCCTGCAGTTGGAGTGGCCTTCCACCGTCCGAGTCACCACGCTGATCGTGCCATCTTCGATCGATGCAAAGCAGATCTCGCGCTGGTCGACCAGCAACAGTCGGCTCTGCGCCCGCACGATCACCTTGCCCGAGTTGCGCCTTCGGTGCCTGCGTCTGCTCCTCGACCAGCCGCAGCAGGGCATCCAGCTTTGCATCGCTGGGGCTCCGAATCAGCAGGTGCTGACAATCGCGCCTGCGCCTTCTCGATGCGTCTGCATCACCCGCTTCCGATCGAACGGCTTCAGCAGGTAATCGATCGCATTCACCTCGAACGCGCGCACCGCATATTGGTTGAACGCCGTCGCAAACACGACCTGAGGCATCGGGACCTTACGGTCCAGCAGCTTCTTCAGCACGCCAAAGCCGTCCAGGCCCGGCATCTGGACGTCGAGAAACACAAGGTCTGGCTTATGCGTTCGGATCAGCTCGACAGCTTCGATTCCATTGGTTCCCTGAGCCAGAACCTCGACGCCGCCAGCGCGCTCCAGCAGATACTGCAGCTCCTGCCGCGCCAGAGGTTCGTCATCGATGATGAGTGCAGTCAGTGACATGCTCGCAACTAGTCACTATATACGCGCAAGCGAGCCGGCGCATGGTCCTCGGCGAGATCGTGTCCGCACTGCGTGCAGTACACATCCGTGATCTGCACGCCGCGGTAGCATCGCCCGCACACAGGCGCCAGTCTGGAACTGGCACTGCGGACAGAAGTGCACGCTCGAGGTAATCTCTGTACTGCAGTGCGGACAAGGCATCAACATCGGCTGCCGCAACAGGAAGTAAACCACCGCCCCGATTCCGCCCGGCAAAACCACCACGATCAACATCCACAACCCGGCCGGCATCCGCCGCCGCCGAACATCGCGGCTCACGTACCCCACCAGCAGCACATAACTGGCAAATGCAGTGCCCCACGAATAACCCATCAACAACCGCATCGGAAGCAGCTCATGCTTGTGGTGAGGCAGCACGCCATGGAAGAGGTACTGCACCGCACCGAACACGATGATCGCCAGCACTACCGACCACGTCGGTATCATGCTCAGCTCATCCTCACTCCCCACCACGGAGGCCTGCGATCGATCCGATCCATGATTCCAAAACCTGATCATCAAACAACCTCACGCTTGCGGGCACGGCGAAACAGAACCACAGCTAACAGCGCCATCGACACTGGAAAAAACCAACAACAGAGCACTAAAAATTGATTGCTCGCATCAGGCACACCAGTCGGTGTCACATCATAAGCATCCAATGCGCTCCACACCGCTGTGCAGATGATGACCAGAAGCGAAGAACATACGCCCACAGGAATCCATAAGCTCCGAATCCGGCTACGCCTCGCCGCAATCGTCTTAGCCCGCTCCCGCACCACCCGGTGCGTGCGGTTCACGACAGAAGCTCGTGCCGACGTATCCAAATTCGCGAATGCCTCCCGCGCAAACGAGCGGGAGGAGTCTTGCGAAGAAGATCTATCTATCGCCTCGCTCATACCCCTGCCTCAACAAACGGATGCGAGGTACGAACCCGCTCCATCTCCGGCTTCAAAGCTGCCAGTCCGCGATACAACCTGGACTTCACGGTCGATAGAGGAGCCTTGGTTACAGTTGCGATCTCCTCCAGCGACAGCTCTTCATAAAAACGAAGAACCAGAACCTCTCTGTAGTTCGGTTCGAGCTTCAGCAGCACCTCACCGACCTCAGCGCAATCTTCCCGAGATTGAAACTGCTCGAGCGGAGATGGCCCGGACATCGCAATCTCAAATGGGCGATCATCCTCTCCCCCCTCGCTCATCTCATCGAGACTCGCCATCGTACGCTTGCGCGATAAGTCGATGACCAGATTACGAGCGATCGTGAAGAGCCAGGTATCAAACCGCGCCTTCCCGTTGTACTGTCCACCCCGCAGCAGGACCCGAATCCAGGTCTCTTGAAAAAGATCTTCTGCAACCTCACGCTTGCCCGTGAGGAAGAGTAGATATCGCAGAAGCCGGTGTTGATAGAGTTCTATCAGCTGGTCTAAGAGTTCTGGATTCTGTCTCTTCAGTCCATGAGCAATCGCGAGGTTTTCGCTTTGATCCTGGGCAGCCGATGTGGCTGTGAGCGAGATGGATCCCCTTTGCACACTGTTAGAGACGTTACTTCTATCAGGGAAGACTCGTTTTTTGCCGACTTGGCTCATAAAAAGGATATTTCCTTCAAATGCTTTGGATGCTGACCAAAGCGCGGTCGCGATACATACATTCTAAGTCTTCGGTGCTTTTTCTTCACGTTAGGAGCGGTAAACTGGGTTGATGGAAGTTCTTTACGGTCTCCACCCGGTTGAGGAGGCCATTCGTTCGGGGTCACGCCAGCTTGACCATGTTAGTGTCGCCCGGGAGCGCCGGGATGAACGGCTGGAGCGGCTGATCGAGCTATGCCGGACAGCTGGGGTTCGGGTGTCTCTGGAGTCGCGGGACCAGCTGACCAGACTGGCTCGGACGGATGCGCATCAGGGCGTGCTGGCGGTTGTTCGGGAGCGTAAGTTCCTGGGGATAGAAGACCTTCTGGCTCCAAAGGCGGAGGGAGAACACAGGTTCTTCCTGGCGCTTGATGGGGTCGAAGACCCGCACAATCTGGGCGCGTTGCTGCGGACTGCTGATGGCGCTGGCGTCGATGGCGTGGTTCTGCCGGAGAGGCGTTCTGCTCCGGTTACGGCGACGGTCGCGAAGACCTCGGCTGGAGCGTCGGAGCATGTGCGGATCGCGCGTGTCACGAACCTGGTTCGCGCGCTGGAGCAGATGAAGCAGAGGCATGTCTGGGTGCTTGGACTGGATGAGCGCGGAACGCCTGATTACACCGACTATGACTTCCGGAGCGATTGCGTGCTGGTGTTGGGACGCGAAGGCGCTGGATTGCACGATCTGGTGAAGAAGACCTGCGATCATCTGCTGAGGATTCCGATGGCAGGGCAAGTCTCGTCGTTGAATGTGTCAGTTGCTGGCGCGATTGTGATGTATGAGGCGATGCGACAGCGCCGTCAGCCTGCAGCTCCGGTTGCGCGGAAGCCCGTGAAGGAACGTAAGGGATTGGGATCTTGAAGAGAAATGTTGTGAGTTTTGTGGTGGGTCGCTTTGCTGTGCTGGCGATTTTTGTTTTAGTGAGTTCTGTCGCCAAGGCCCAAATTGAGACGCCTCCGACTGCCGATCAGGACGCACCGCACGGGAAGGTCTTGTTCAACCGGAGTCTGGATTCGCCGGAGGTGGAGAAGAAGGCGGCGGTGCCGGCTGAGCAGGCGAATGTTGACGTCTCCGATGTGGAGCGCGCTTCCTTGACCTTCGCGGCTTACGATCTGGACGTTCATCTGGTTCCGGCGTCGTCGCAGCTCTCGGTACATACCGGCTTTACTGTGAAGAACTCCGGTAAAGAGCCGTTGAAGAGGCTGGTATTTCAAATATCCTCGTCGCTGCACTGGGCGAGCTTTGGAGCGCAGATCGACGGACATGTTCAACCTCTGTCGTTTGTTGCGCACGTCATCGATACCGATGCGGACCACACCGGCAAGGCGACGGAGGCTGTGGTTACGTTTGCCGCAAGCGCTTGCGCCGGGGGCTAGTCTTGAGCTGACCAGCTTCTACTCGGGCGAGGTAGCGCTGTCGGCCGAGCGGTTGGAGCGCATTGGAGCGCCTTTGGACAAGGCGGCTGAGGCCGATTGGGATCAGATCAGCGCCGAACGGATTGCGTTGCGTGGATTCGGCAACGTGTTGTGGTATCCAACGGCGGCTGCTCCGGTGTTTCTGGGCGATGGCGCGAAGTTGTTCCAGGCCGTTGGGCAGAACAAGCTGCAGCAGGCGGATGCCACGGTACACCTGAGGCTGACGGTTGAGTATGTTGGCGATGCGCCGGATGCGGCATTCTTCTGTGGGCGCCGCGAACAGCTTAAGAAGGTAAGTGAGAACCAGAATCTGCCTGTTGCCGAGTCTCCCGGCGTTGCGACTGCTGAGTTTTCGCAGCGGCCACTGGGGTTTCGCGCGCCGAGCTTGTTTGTGACCGACCGGGCAGGCACCGTGACCGATAACAGCCTGATCTCGGCGGTGACCGACCACTACGATGCTCTGCCGAACTACGGTGCGGCGGCTACGAAGGTGCAGCCGGTGCTGACGGAGTGGCTGGGGACCGGCCCATTGGGGATGCTGAATATCCTCGACCACGCAGGCCAGCCGTTTGAGGATGACGCTCTGCTGGTGACACCGATTCACGCCTCGACTCCCGATGAACTTGCGCCGGCGCTGGCTCACTCGTTGAGCCATGCATGGTTCGGCTCGTCGCACGTGTGGCTGGACGAGGGCGTTGCGCAGTTCCTGTCGTTGTTGTGGATCGAGCAGGCACAGGGTCGCGAGGTGGCTGTCCAGCATCTCCAGCAGGATGCGAATACTCTGGCGCTTGCGGAGCCTCCGCCAGCTGCGGCCGGCTCTCCTATCGGCAGTCCATCGGGCAGTGGTGGGCAGAGTCTCATTCTCGCCAGTGACGAGATCTACTATCGGACCAAGGCTGCGGCGGTGTTGTGGATGTTGCGGTCGATTGTGGGTGACCCCGCTCTGCAGCAGGCGTTGCAGAGTTATCGGACCGACAAGATGGACAACGATCCGAAGGAGTTTCAGCGGGTGCTTGAACGATGCGCGAAGCGGGATCTGGCCTGGTTCTTTGACGACTGGGTATACCGCGACCGTGGTCTGCCTGATTTGAGTATCGCGAGTGTGACCCCTCGCGCTCTCGACAAGATCGGAAACAAAGGAGCGGGGTGGCTGGTGGCGATTGAAGTGAAGAACGATGGCGACGCGGCGGCCGAGGTTCCGGTGACGGTACGCTCCGGCACGTTGACTTCGACGCAGCGGCTGCGGATCGCCGGTCGCTCGAGTGCTTCGACACGAATCGTGTTTGAGGGCACACCGAGTGAGGTGATCGTCAACGACGGTACCGTACCCGAGATGACCGCGATGATTCACACCAGACAGGTGGAGGCGCATTAGGTTCGTTCCTTCAGGGGGTGCCCCCGGGGGTGGTATCTCTAAACCTCATCTTTTGAAGCGCTTACAAAAATCGCTCCTCGTAAAAATGTCATTTCAAACGAGTTATAGGCAAATATTTGAAAACAAACGGGTTCTATGGAGTTATCGGTCAGCCGACAAAACAAAAGCCCCGATCGCTCGGGGCTTTTTTATCTCTGTATCCAGTATACCGGTTGGCGCATAACTCATACGCCACGCGAATGTGCTGGATTGACGCGGGGTTTTGCGATTTTGGGGCTTGACAGGATTTGGCGTGGTTGAGAACCCTTGCCGGGCAAGGGTTGGAATTGGGCTGAGTGAAGAGAGCGGTTCGCGCTTCCGCGCGAATAACCCACCCTTTGCGATAAGACTACAAAGGATGGGCCACCCGGATATTAGCGGTCAACGCAAAAGGATGGGACGCCCCGATATTAGCGGTAAACCCAAAAGAATGGGACACCCAGCGATATTTGCGTCTGGTGATTATTTTGCTGCGGACTTCGGTTTGGCTGCAGAGCCCTGGACGATGAGATCGTTGTCGACGCTGAAGGCCCCGGGGGCGGAGTTTGCCTGCATACCGGCGATGGCAGAGTCGGTCTCGTTCAAGACGATGCCGTAGAGGGTGACCTTGCCTCTGTTTACGATGATGTGAATGCCATGGAATCCCATCGGCGGGGAGTTGGTGATGCCTCCGGCCTGCAGCGCGATACCCGCTCCGGGTCCGATGGCGCGCCCGAGGTTGCCCTGATTTGCGTTGTATTTGCGCAACGATGGCTGCGTGTAGATGCGGTTGTAGACGGCTGCGCGAATTCGATCGTCGTTAGGAGAGAGTGGGAGGACTTCGATCTGGTTATCGACGTTTTCGACGCCCTGGATGCCCTTGACGGCATTGCCCGCGTCACTTTTGAGCACAGGCCGGGAGGCGTAGCCATGGAGGATGATGGTCTTGCCCTGGATGCCGAAGGTGATCCAATCGAAGACGCTATAGTTACTGAGGCCGCTGAGTTTTTTCTGAACGTCTTTGACGATACGGAGGGTGTCTTCCTGGGACCAGGTCGGGCCGGGTGTGGGGTCTTGAGCGAGGACGGCGGGAGCAGAGAGGGTAAAGACGAGAAGTGCGGCAAGGGCCGGTAGTGTGGGGCGTGACAGACGGGGCATGAGTTCTCCACTTGCTGCAAAATTGTGCTTCGGCAGTAAGATACGCCAAGCCGGAAGGGGAGTCCAGAGAGGGAGACGGGTTGTCCGTCAATATTTGCCGCTTGTTTTTATCCTGCTTGAAGATCTTGTGGGCTGCTACTGATTGTGACGATGGCGCGAGTTGAAGTCGAAGATGTAGACGCCGCCCAAAGTGAGGGCTATGGGATGGATGCTGCCGGATGGAGTTGCGGGTGTGTCCCAGTGCTGGTATTGGAAGTCGGCTTTGACGGCGAGGTTGTGAGTGAGGTTGTAGTCGAAGCCAACGCCAGGGGAGTAGACCACTGTGTTGGAGCTGAGGTATTTGATATCCCCAAAGATGTACCCACCTCTGAGATAGTCGATGCCGCCGCGGCCGATGAGGAAGTCGGCGTATGGGTGGAGGCGCCCGATGGGGTATTCAACTTTTGGGCCGACGAGAAAGTTCTTCTGGCTGTTGATGGTGCCGCCGTAGAAGGGGTAGGTTCCGCGAATCTCGGCTGCCGGTCTGAAGGCGCGAAAGTGGAGAACTGTGATGTCGAGGCCGGCGGTGATGGCGAGATTCTTGCCGCCGCTGAGGTCGGTGAAGGTACCTGTGCCTGCGACGAACGCAGAGAGTTGAAGCTGCTGGGTAGCTGCCGGGGCGCTTTGCGCGAATGCACGATAGGGCAGCAACGGCAGTGTGGAGAGCAGCGCCATCCTTAGCAATGATGGTGTGAACTTCATTCGAACCTCGGACTCCTTCTTTACGTTACCTTAGCCCCGCACTTTCGCAGGGAAGACTCGTCGGTGTATGCGTGTGCAAGCCGCTGCAATGGATCACGTTATTGCGATCGTCGAGCTTCTCATAAGTTATCGGCCTATTTGCGGCAATGCTTATTCCTGCGTTTCGTGCGGCTGCTCGTATAGGCATGTGCAATACTTTGGCTGATGGGACTATGGTTGCGACGCTTGGGCCGAGCATTGGTGGTGTTGGTTGTCCTGCTCGTGCTGGTGTACGTGGGCGACTGGCTGGTGTTGCGCGTGCGTGTCTCGCATGGGACGGCCTATCGGGTTATCTCGGTGAATCAGTTTCTGGCTACTCCGCTGAAGGGGAACAAGGTCGAGTATGACCTGATGGGCACTGTGCCGGTGACGTGCAGCCGATCGATCTTTCCGCAGCAGGGAGATCCGGCGTGCTGGTGGCTGGAGAAACATACCTCGCAGTGGGAGTAGGCCCCGACGTTATGTAGGACGCGCACTTGCAGGAGTGATCGACTAAACCTCGAATAGCAGTTGGATGATGTGCCTGGCGAGTTCGGCAGGCTCATGGAATTGTTTCGGGTGATCACCGAAGGACTCCTTGATGGAAAGGGCGTCATCGGTATCGACGTGGAAGTCGAAGTGGGAAGACTTGCGATCGAGTGTCGGGTCGCCGGCGACGCCGAGACCTTTGGCGTAGTCGAGAACGATGGTGGAGTCGCGATGAGTGATGTCTGCGTCAAACCAGGGGAATCGGCTGCGAGTCAGTTTTATCTCGGAAGGGCCACTGGTTTTGAAGGTGGTCTCTGAGGCGGTGACGTCGCCTTGCAGTTGACGCCTAATCTCGTTGACATCGTCTTCCAGGCAGGTTGCGAAGGCAGCGAAGAATGGTCTGCTCTCTGCAGACACGATGGCGGCGCGATGTTGCGATCTGCCGTACTCCTCTGCTGCTTCGTGGCCTTTTTGTTTTATGTCCTGGGTGAGGTTGGCGATCCACTCTTTGCTCATGTTTATGACGGCTCCGGCATTCATCGCTTCAACGTACCTGCGAGCGAACGTGATTGGTTTGACGGCGATTGCGCAGGAAAAGCCGCTTGGGCAGCTTTGGTGTTGCGGGCGGAGAAGAGTGAGGCGTAGGATTCCGGCCATGCTTGGTGGACGGAGTTGGGATAGCTGGATTGCGGAGTATTCGGAGAGCCATCAGCACCCGCTGAATAGGCTGACGCATACGTTCGGGATACCGATCATTATGCTGTCGCTGCCTGTGCTGGTGGCTGCGAGCGTGTGGCACCGTCTGTTGTGGATCGGGGTGGGCCTGTTCTGCTTTGGCTGGGCACTGCAGTTCCTTGGGCACGCCATTGAGGGCAAACCGCCTGAGTTTTTGAAGGACTGGCGATTTTTGCTGGTAGGGTCGCGATGGTGGGCGGCGAAGATGAGGGGTAAAGCTTAGGTTTCGCGTGGCGACAGGCTATTGCATCGCCGAGAACCGCGAGAGAGGATGGCGCCAGTCGGGAGGGTGACGCCTTCTTTCTGCGTGCAGGCGGCCGTAGATACCGGCTGGGAGATAAGGCGTTTGGACTCGGCGTTGACTTATATCGTGTCCATTTTGTCAGTCGGATTCGGCTTGCCCGTTTTTCATTACTGAACGAACAGTTTACAATTGTCAGTGAGTATTCCTGATTGCCTTCGTCTCTTGCAGGTTGAAGACCAGGGTTGCGTTGGGCGGTTGTGCTACGTCCTATCACGTGTGGAGCTGGCGAATGCAACAACTGCAAGAATCGGGTTTTGCGGAGGAGCCAAAGGCACGCGGCCGACACCGCAGCATCGAGGCAAAGACCGCGATTCTGAAGGCTACCCTTCAATTGCTGGAGCGGAAGCCGCTGCGTAAGGTGACAGCGGATGCGATCGCAAAACGAGCCGGCGTCAGTAAAGCGACGATTTATAAGTGGTGGCCGAACAAAACCCTCGTAGCGTTGGAGGCCTATCTTGCCGGAATGACGGAGCGGGTCTCAGCACCAGATACAGGATCGGCGGAGACGGATTTTATCCTGCAATTGCAGTCTGTCCATGCGTTCTACACCTCGCCTCTCGGACGGCTTTTTTGCCAATTTATTGCCGAGGGCCAGAGTGATGCTGGTTTTTTGGCGCTGTTTCGTGAACGTTTTCTATACCCGAGGCGCGATCTCGCCCGCGTGATGTGGCGACGCGGAGTGGAGCGCGGAGAGATCTGCGAAAAAATCGATGGGGAGATCGTTCTCGATTTGATCTACGGGCCTACGATATTCCGCTTGCTCGCTGGTCGCGGTTCGCTGAGCGATACCGATGCCGAGGCGATCGTCCGGGCGGTATTCGGCGGTCTGAAACGTTCCAATCGTCGTGGCGAAAAAAAGGAGAAAGCAAACGGCCGCATTCAAAGTAGCGGAAGGAAACATCTTTGAGTCTCACAGAAGTCCAGAGTCATCCTATTTTCTAGACGTCCGGTTTAGTATCAGCAGAAGTTGTCTTACATGTTCATGAGTCCACACAGCTCCTCCAGGCGTCCAAGACGTATCAGGGAGCGGGCCAGCCAAAGGAGTTTCAATGTGGATCGTACGTCTCGCACTTAAGAGACCTTACACATTTGTCGTCTTGTCGTTGTTGCTCTTTATTATCGGGCCCGTGGTCATGCTGCGGACGCCGGTCGATATCTTTCCGAATATCGATATCCCGGTGGTATCGGTGGTGTGGAACTACGCGGGGCTTTCACCCGAGCAGCTCGCCGATCGAATCGTTCTGCCGTTTGAGCGGAATCTGACGACTACCGTCAACGATATCGAGCATACTGAATCTCAGACGCTGAGCGGCGTCTCGGTGGTGAAGATCTTCTTCCGCCCATCGGTGCAGATCTCGCAGGCTGTGGCACAGGTTACGGCTATCGCGCAGACCGCGCTGCGGCAGTATCCTCAGGGGACCCAACCACCCCTGGTCATTCAATACAGTGCCTCGAGCGTACCCGTGTTGCAGCTTGGACTCTCCGGGACCGGCCTCAGCGAGCAGCAGCTTAACGACTTCGGTACGAACTTCATCCGCACACAACTTGCGACGGTGCAGGGCGCGTCGATGCCGTTTCCTTACGGTGGCAAGCAGCGGCAGATACAGGTAGACATCGACACGCAGAAGCTCCAGGCATATGGGGTCTCAGCCTCCGACATTGTCAACACCGTTTCAACCCAGAACATCATCTTGCCCGCCGGTGACATGAAGATCGGGCACATCGATTATCAGGTCGAGACCAACAGCGCGCCGAATTCGATTGCTGCACTCAACAATCTGCCGATCAAGACCATCAACGGCGCAACCGTCTACATTCGCGATATCGGCAACGTTCGCGATGGATTTCCACCTCAGACAAATATTGTGCGCGTCGATGGACAGCGCGCTTCGCTGATGACAATTCAGAAGACCGGCAACGCTTCGACATTGAACATCATTGCGGACGTCCGTGCGCAACTGCCGCTGATTGCAGCCCAGCTGCCGCCGGCGCTTAAGATCACAGCCGATCGCCGACCAGTCGGTCTTCGTTCGGGGGGCAATCAGCGGCGTTGTTCGTGAAGCGCTCATCGCAGCTTGTCTAACCGCTGCGATGATTCTCATCTTTCTTGGGAGCTGGCGCTCGACGATCATTATCGCCGTCTCCATTCCACTGTCTGTGATCTGTTCGCTGCTGATGCTGGCCGCGCTCGGCGAGACGATCAACATTATGACCCTTGGCGGATTGGCGCTGGCGGTCGGCATCCTTGTTGACGACGCAACCGTAGAGATTGAGAACATTAACCGAAATCTGGAGGAAGGGAAGGAGGTCGAACAGGCGATCCTGGATGGAGCCGCGCAGATCGCCGTGCCGGCCTTCGTTTCGACGATCTCGATCTGCATCGTGTTTGTACCGATGTTCTTCCTTGGCGGCGTTGCACGATATCTGTTTGTTCCCTTGGCTGAAGCAGTCGTGTTCGCGATGCTTGCGTCCTACTTCCTGTCGCGAACCATTGTTCCGACGATGGCGAAGTATCTGCTGAAGCCACACGACGCGGATCACGACGTGACGAAGCGTCCAAGCCGAAATCCATTTGTCATGTTTCAAGTCACGTTCGAGCACTACTTCGAAAAGCTGCGCAACTGGTACCGCGGGCTGTTGACCTTTTGCCTGGAGTTTCGCCTTGGATTCCTGTTTTCGATTGTGGCTTTCTGGATCGCATCGCTCGTACTCCTTTATCCGTGGCTTGGGCAAGACTTTTTCCCCTCGGTCGACGGCGGTCAGTTCAAGCTGCACGTTCGCGCGAAGACCGGTACTCGAATCGAAGACACGGCGAGACTCTGCGATGAGATTGAGGGTGTAATCCGCAGAGAGATTCCTCAAGCGCAGCTTGGCACCATCATCGATAACATCGGTGTTCCTTACTCCGGTCTCAATCTTTCCTACTCAAACTCAGCTCCGGTCGGAACAGCAGACGCGGATATTCTCGTTACGCTTTCCGAAAAGCACCGACCGACTGCCGAATACACACACGAGCTGCGCGATAAGCTCACACAGGAGTTTCCGGGAACGGAGTTTTACTATCTGCCGACCGATATGGTGAGTCAGATCCTGAACTTCGGTCTGCCGGCCCAGATCGATATCCAACTTGTCGGTCAGCAGCTCCTTCAGAATCGCGCGGTTGCAGAAAAGATGATGGAGCAGGTCAGCCATATCCCTGGAACGACCGACCTGCGAATTCAACAGCCGTTCAACCTGCCAATCTGGACGATTGATGTTGACCGTACTCGTGCGCAGCAGGTTGGCTACAGCCAGCGCGATGTTGCGGTCAGCGTACTGACTAGTCTTAGCGGCAGCTTTCAGACGAATCCGACGTTCTACCTCAATCCGCAAAATCATGTCAGCTACAACATTGCAGTACAGGCACAGCAGTACAACGTGCAGACATTGCAACAGCTGGAAAACTTTCCGATTGCTACGAATGGCTCAACACAGCAGCCGCAGATTCTTGGAAATCTCGCGTCGATTCGCAGAGGCTCTGAGCAGGGAACAGTGAGCCACTACAACGCCAGGCCCGTCATTGATATCTACGGCGCCGTCGAAGGCACCGACCTTGCGAGCGTATCAAACAAGGTCGAGCAGATCGTAAAGGAAAGCAAAGGCAAGCTGCCGCGCGGAACCGAGATCTATGTGCGCGGGCAGATCCAGACAATGCACACCTCCTTTACCGGGCTGATGTACGGATTGCTGTTCTCGATTGTGTTGGTCTACGCGCTCATCGTGGTGAACTTTCAGAGCTGGCTCGATCCCTTCATCATTATCGCCGCGCTTCCCGGAGCACTGGCAGGAATTGTCTGGCTGTTGTTCCTCACAGGAACACACATCAGCGTGCCTGCTCTGACGGGTGCAATTATGTGCGTGGGTGTGGCGACGGCAAACTCAATCCTGGTCGTCAGCTTTGCGAAGGAGCAGATGGAGCTGGGGTTGAACGCTACGGAAGCGGCGCTCTCTGCCGGGTTCACGCGTTTTCGTCCTGTCATCATGACTGCCCTCGCGATGATCATCGGTATGGTTCCGATGGCGCTCGGACTTGGTGACGGTGGCGAGCAGAATGCACCACTGGGTCGCGCAGTCATCGGAGGTCTTTTGCTGGCGACCTTCGGTACGTTGACCTTCGTTCCTGTCTTTTTCTCCTTCATGCATCGCAACGACCGGCCCATGGTAGAAGTGCTGGCCGATAACCAGGAAGAGGAGCGCATATGAGCCAGGAGAAGCCAACAGAGCGCACCGGACACAATGCGGATAGTGGAGGCGGGGAGAGATCGATGAGCGCCAGGGATCAGAAGACGGAAGCAAAGAAGGACGGAGACAGAGTGACAACGCAGGCAGACGAACGCAGCCATAACGAGGGGAAGCACGAGGTACAACAAGTCTCTCGCGGATCACTGCTTACGGTAGTTGCGATTGGATTAATCGTGGCCATCGTCGTCGCCGTCTTCGGCATCGTGGGCCGCAAGCATGTCAGTGCCGAGCTTGCGAAGTACACGGAAGATACTGCTGCTCCACCGGTGACGCTTGAGCAGCCGGTTATGCAGAAGACCGCCCGCGAGATTGTGCTGCCAGGCAACATTCAAGCGTTCACGCTCGCTCCTATCTACGCGCGTACGACCGGATACGTGAAGGCCTGGTATCACGATATCGGCTCGCCTGTACGCAAGGGCGAGCTGCTCGCGGTGATCGAGACGCCGGAGCTGGATCAGGAGCTGGCATCCGCGAAGGCGGATCTTGCTACGGCACAAAGCAACGCTGGAATTGCAAAGGTAACATCTGATCGTTATAGCGATTTGATCGGTCGCAACGCAGTTTCGCAACAGGATACTGACACCGCGGCGCAAACGTTGGAGGCAAGGAACACTCAGGTAGCTTCAGCCAAGGCAAATGTGCAGCGGTTGGAGGAACTGGTCTCGTTCGAACGTATTGTGGCGCCCTTTGACGGCGTGGTAACAGCGCGCAACATCGACATCGGTCAACTGATTACGGCGACGGGGAGTACCACGACGGCCGGAGCCGGCACTGTCACGGGCAACAAGGAGATCTTCGACATATCGGCTGTCCGCACGCTCCGCGTATTCATTAACGTGCCGCAGATTTATTCGCCCGACGCGAAGAACGGAACGATCGCCAAGTTGACGCTGCCGCAGTATCCAGGCCGCACCTTTGAAGGTAAGCTCGTGCGCTCATCGAATGCTGTCGACCCAGCGAGCCGAACGCTGCTCGCTGAGGTAGATATTGATAACCGATCAGGCGAACTGCTTCCGGGTAGTTACACCGAGGTTCACTTGAACGTTTCGAGCGCTGCGCCCGCGCTGATCGTGCCCGTAGGCGCGCTGATTCTGACGCCGGATGGGCTGCGGGTCGCGACAGTGGACTCAAGTCATCATGCTCACTTGGTGGCCATCACTCCAGGCCGCGACTTCGGCTCGACGGTCGAGGTCCTGGCAGGACTGAAGCCAGGCGAGTCCATCGTCACGAATCCACCGGATTCTCTGACCGACGGAGAAGAGGTGCGAGTCGTAACGCCGAAGGGAAGCAATCCGCCAGCGGAGGCGAAACGATGAAGATTCGCGACGCAGCTGTTACAGGAGCGCTGCTCGGTGCACTGGCACTCAGCGGTTGTAAGGTGGGGCCGAACTACAAGGCACCCGCCATGCCTGCTCCTCCTGCATTCAGCGACGACGGCCACAATGGCGACTGGTCAGCGGCAAAACCAGCCGATGGAGTTGATCGCGGTATGTGGTGGGCTGTCTTCAACGACGCTGAACTGAATAATCTGGAGCAGCGATGTGCTGCGGCTAATCAGAATATTGCTGCCGCCCTTCATGCCTATGAGCAGGCACATGATCTAGTGCGTGAGAACAAATCAGCACTGTATCCGACGGTGTCGGTCGGCCCGAGTGCAAGCCGCAATGGGATTTCACACAACGCCCCATTCAGGCCATCCGTGACGTCCTATTGGGACTTTTTGATTCCTCTGAACATCTCGTGGGAGCCGGATCTGTGGGGAGGAGTTCGCAGGCAGATTGAGTCAAGCGCTGCGACCGCGCAAGCGACCTCGGCAGACCTCGCCAACACGCAGTTGAGTCTGCAGGGACTGCTGGCGGTGACCTTCTTTCAAGTGCGTGGGATCGACCTGCAAGCCCAGCTTCTTCGTAGCACCATCGATGCATTTACCCAGGCTCTCCAACTCACAGAGGATCGGCTGAAGGGTGGCTTGAGTTCTGATAGCGATGTGCAACAGGCGAAGGCTCAGCTGGAAGAGACTCGCGCACAGCTTATTGATTTAGAAGTGCAACGCGAACAATTTGAACACGCGATAGCGGTATTGATTGGGGAGCCTGCCACGGGCTTTCATATTGCCGAGCGGCCAATTACGGGCAATCCGCCGAGCATTCCAACTGGCATTCCATCCCAACTGCTGGAGCGGCGGCCGGACATTGCAGCTGCGGAACGTCGTGTTGCGTCGGCCAATGCGCTGATTGGTGTCGCGAAATCTGCATATTACCCAAATGTCTTTCTCGGTGCTGGCGGCGGCATCCAGAGCTCCCAGATCAGTAGTCTCTTCAATACAAACAGCACACAATGGAATGCAGGAATCTCGGCGAATGAAGTTTTGTTCGATGCGGGCCGCAGAAGAGCTCAGATGGATTTTGCGATTGCGCAACGCGAGCAGGCTACAGCGCTCTATCGGGAGCAGGTGCTCTCTGCATTTCGTGATGTAGAGGATCAGCTTTCGGCGCTGCGGGTGTTGGAGCAGGAGGCCGCGGTGCAGGGAAGAGCGGTAGACGCGGCCAAGCTGAGCACAGAGCTTTCGACGCTTCGCTACAAGCGTGGTCTGGCTCCATACCTTGAGGTGTTGACGAATCAGACTATTGAGTTGAGCGATGAAAGAGAAGCAGCATCCCTGGTGTCGCGGCGAATCGTGGCGAGCGCGCAACTGCAGATGGCACTTGGCGGTGGATGGAGCGCAACGCAACTTCCGCCCAACTAAGCAAGTCTCACCAATGCATTCGTAAAGTAAAACGACGAACGGGAGTCTCCTGTTCGTCGTTTTACGTTGCACTTACGATTGCTCCGTTCAGATGTCTAGAGGGGCCACTTCCACTCACGAATCTCTTTGCTATCGATGCCGTTTTCGTGTGCGTAGTTGACGCTTTCTATAATCTGTCCCTTGAGCCACTCCTTCAGGTGCGCGGCCGTCAGTTGTAGCCGCGGCACGCGGTCGATCACATCGATCGCGAGATCGAATCGATCAATCTGATTCAAGATCGCCAGCTCCAGAGGAGTGTTGATGTTGCCTTTTTCTTTGTATCCCCGGACGTGGAAGTTTTCATGGTTTGTCCGTTTGTAAGTCAGTTTATGCACCAGAGAAGCATAGGCATGGAAGTTGAAGATCACCGGCTTATTCTTGGTGAACAAGCCGTCAAACTCCTTTTCCGACAATCCATGAGGGTGTTCGGTCTCAGGCATCAATCGAAACAGATCCACCACATTTACGAATCGGATCTTCAGATCCGTGCACTTTTGTCGCAGAATCGCTACGGCTGCCAACGCCTCCTCTGTTGGAATATCGCCGGCGCAGGCCATCACGACGTCCGGCTCATCACCCGCGTCATTACTCGCGAAATCCCATATCCCAATGCCCTTTGTGCAATGCACGACCGCGTCGTCCATATTCAGATACTGCAGATGCGGCGCCTTATCCGCGACGATGACGTTCACGTAGTTCGAACTACGCAAGCAGTGATCCCCAACGCTCAGCAGGCAGTTCGCATCCGGCGGCAGATAGATCCGCGTCACCTCGGGGCTCTTGTTCGTCACGACGTCCAGAAATCCCGGATCCTGATGTGTAAATCCGTTGTGGTCCTGTCGCCAGACCAGCGAGGTGATCAGCAGATTGATCGACGAGATAGGCGCTCTCCATC
This sequence comes from uncultured Acidobacteriaceae bacterium, assembly GCA_963708755.1. Taxonomy (GTDB): domain Bacteria; phylum Acidobacteriota; class Terriglobia; order Terriglobales; family Acidobacteriaceae; genus Edaphobacter. The sequence goes on along the minus strand of CAVPTN010000006.1, from coordinate 5,084 downwards.
TCAGCTCGAGCTTGCTCTTCTCCAGCCACTTCGCATGCTGGTTGAACATGGAGTCGATGATGTGCACAAACGATTCGTAGGTAGAGAAAAACCCGTGCCGTCCCGTCAGCACGTAGCCTTCGAACCACCCTTCGAGCGTGTGCTCGCTGAGAATCTCCATCACGCGGCCATCGCGCGCAAGATCGCCGCCGTCCGCATCTTCAGGCAGCAGCTTTGCCATCCACGTCTTTCCACTGACTTCGTAGATTGCCTGTAGTTTGTTCGAAGCGGTCTCATCCGGGCCGAATACGCGGAAGCTCGTCATATTCATGCGCATGGCATCGCGCAAAAAATGCGCCAATACATCCGTAGGCGAAACCTCAATCTGTCCTGGCTTCTCTACCTTCACGGCATAGTCGCGAAAGTTGGGCAGCTCCATTGGTTTGCGCAATAGACCACCGTTTGCGTGCGGATTCGCAGTGATTCTTCGGTGCCCAACCGGAGCCATCTCCCTCAACTCAGAGATGAGCTTGCCCGATTCATCAAACAGCTCCTCAGGTTTATAGCTGCGCATCCACTTCTCTACCAGCTTCAAATGCTTTGGGTTCGTCACCGGATCGAGAACCGGCATCTGATGTGCGCGCCACGAGCCTTCCAGCTTGTGCCCATCAATCTCCTTCGGGCACGTCCATCCCTTTGGGGAGCGCAGAATAATCATTGGCCATCGTGGCCGCTCCGGTTCGGTTCCCTTTGGCGCACTGCGCGCCTTCTTCTGAATTGCGTGAATCTCCTTCACGCAATCCTCCATCACCTTCGCCATCAGCTGATGCATGGTTGCAGGGTCATCTCCTTCGACGACGTGAGGCGTCCATCCGTAGCCTTTGAACATCCACTCCAACTCCTCCGGCGAAATACGCGCTAGCACTGTTGGGTTTGCGATTTTGTAACCGTTCAGGTGCAGTATTGGCAGCACCGCTCCATCGCGTACAGGGTTGAGAAACTTGTTCGAGTGCCATGACGTAGCCAGTGGACCGGTCTCCGCCTCGCCGTCTCCCACAACGACCGTCACGATGAGGTCGGGGTTGTCGAACGCTGCGCCAAATCCATGCGATAAGCTGTACCCAAGCTCACCGCCCTCGTGAATCGAACCTGGCGTCTCCGGCGTGCAGTGGCTTCCAATGCCGCCTGGAAATGAAAACTGCTTGAAGAACTTCTGCATGCCAACGATATCTTCGCTCTTATCCGGATAGACCTCTGAATAAACTCCTTCGAGATAACTATTCGACAGAGTTGCAGGAGCGCCGTGACCAGGGCCCGAGAGAAAGATCAGATCCAGATCGTATTTCTTGATCAGCCGGTTCAGGTGTACCCATGCGAATGTCTGTCCGGGGTCCGATCCCCAATGCCCGAGCAGGCGATTCTTGATGTGCTCTGGCTTCAGCGGCTCGCGCAGCAGGGGGTTGGCCCGCAGATACAGCATGCCCACGCAAAGGTAGTTGCAAGCTCGCCAGTACGCGTCGATCTTGCGTAGCTCGTCGGCGCCCAGGGCTTGAGAACTATCATTGGCGGTATCGGGAGACTTTTTCGTAGCTGCGCTCATAGAACACTCCTTCGTACAAGATCACAAGACTATCTGTTGAAGATCCGAACATGGCTCTTACGATCGAGCCATGTGTTCGACATGGACTGCGATCATCCAATCCTCTTTTGCCGGAACGACGAGAACCGCCGTTTGTGACTGAGATGCACTAAGTAGCCGCAAGGTGCTGTCTTTAGCGGTGTTCAACTCCGAATTAATCGAAATTCCAAAACTGCCCAACCCGCTCAGAATCTCTTCTCGCGACTTTGTGTCGTGCTCGCCGATTCCTCCGGCGAACACCACTGCATCAACGCCTCCCATCAAAGCGATAAAACTGCCGATCGCTTTTTTCACGCTGCGCGTAAAGATGTTCACCGTCAGATTTGCCTGCTCATCGCCTTTGGCTGCAGCTTCTCGAACTGTCTTCATGTCGTTTGGCAGGCCAGAGAGCGCGACCATTCCTGCATCGTGATTCAGTATCTTTTCCAATGCGTCCACCTGGTTGCCCTGTGTCTGCCGCAGCAGATAGAGCACCAGACCAGGATCCAAATCTCCAGGCCGCGTGCCCATCACAACACCGCCCGTCGGCGTCAGGCCCATTGTCGTATCGACTGAGCAGCCGTCAACCACCGCGGTAACGCTACATCCGCTGCCGAGATGTGCGATCACCATTCGCTTTGGAAACGGAATAGCCTTCTCCGCCTGCAACTGCCGCACGATCGATTCGCAACTCAGGCCATGAAACCCGTAACGCCGCACGCCTTGCTCTCGGTACTTCAACGGTATCGGATAGGTTGTTGCCGCCTCAGGCATCGTTTGATGAAACACCGTGTCGAAACACGCATAGTGATGTATGTCCGGAAACTTCGACATCATCTTTTTGATAACTTCAATCACCGCGGGATCGTGCAGCGGTGCAAAAACAACCGCGTCCTCCAGAGCCTTCAGTACGGTGTCGGTGATTCGTTGATGCTGATTCAGCTTCGGCCCCGGATGCACCACCCGATATCCCACGGCATCGACCTTCGGCAACCCCGTCTTACTCACGGCATCGACTACCAGGTTGATTGCGTCGACTGAGGTCTCGGCCTTGATCTCCGCATGTCCGTCGCTTAAATCTCGCCCTTCTGCATCGCGAAATTTGAACGCCGACTTCTCCGCACCGATCCCGGTGATCTCGCCCTCAAACAGCGACCGAGGCTCGCCCGCTCCCGTTTGAAAGAGAGAGAATTTGATCGACGAAGATCCACTATTGATAACAAGTATGTGCACCGCACCCCTTTGTTCGGTACCGGCAATTTAAACGTTACACCCGACTCATCATCTTTCCGTTAATTCCTCGAAACACCCTGTAAAACCTGAATGTGGTCGAAGGTCTCGCGTAACTGTCCGACATTTGTCTCACAGTTGTAAAAAGTTTGCAGTACCTTTTGCTCCTTCGACTGCGGCGCGCAAGCAAGCAATAAACTTGCTGGAGCGGAGAGAGAATCTCGCAGAATGCCGCACATCAGGGCGCGCAAACGTAGACTTTGCGACTGCGGGCCTTCCACCATCTTATGCCGCCGTACGTAAATAAAATCCGGAGTGGTCTGCAGCTTCTGCCTGGCCTGGCGGGGTTTGTCTTCGCCTTCCGGACCTGCCTTACAATTCTCTGGTTCCAGCAAGACCCCCAGCAGGGCACGGCCGTCTCCGTTGCACTTAGCTTGACCCTGCTGGCCTTTGCTGCGCTTTCGACCATTGGCAGCACGCCGTCCATACCCTCGTCCTGTTTTCGTGCCCCTCCTCTCTATTGGTGTGGCGCTTTTCTTGGACTGGCGTTGGTTAGCCTCGCATGGTCAGAGGCTCCTCTCGTCTCAGCGGTAGGGTACTGGGCCTCGTGGGCCGCCGACGTCGCAACGATATGGTTTCTACTCCGCGGCGGCATCGCCGAGGACCGAGCCACGGCTGTCATGAAGGGGTATGTCCTTGGCGCCTGCATCGTGGCCATCCTTGCCTGGGTCCTCCCGGCGAATGCAGATATGCGACTGGGCGATGAGGACTTTCTTCATCCCAACGCGCTCGGATTTCTATTCTCCATTGCGACGTTCCTGGCAATTCATCTCACACGTGAGAGGCCGATCTGGCGTCTGCCAGCGCTCTTTTTAGCGACGACACTGCTCAGGACGATCAGCAAAAGCGCCATCGCCGGATTCATTGTGGCCTTCTGCTTCTACCTCATCTGGGACTCGACACTCTCTCGCGCAGTGAGATACAGAATCGGAGCTGTTGCGGCTGTGATCATGGCTTCTCTCTGGGGAATCCTTGAAGCCTACTTCAGTACGTATACGTCGGGCACGAACACCGAGACTCTTACTGGTAGAACGTTCATCTGGGCCGTCTCGTTCGAGTACGCGCTGGAGAAGCCGCTATTGGGATATGGACTCTACTCCTTTCGGTACATCGTCCCACCGTTCGGAAAATTCGAAGCTCAGGAAGCGCACAATGAACTGCTTCAGCAGTTCTTCGCCTATGGCGCCGCTGGCGTCATTCTTGTCGTGGGCCTCTACTGGGTGTTCTTTCGGCAGATTCGTCGCGCACCGCGCTCTCATCTCAGAAACCTCGCAGCCTCTTTGCTTGTCTTTGCTCTCGTCCGCGGCCTCACGGACACACAGACGTTCGACCTCTCGTTTCCTCTCTGGCTCATGACAATGCTTTCGATCCTGCTTGCCGTTCCCGCGGATCAACCCGAACAATCGGCGACCATGTCGCACCCTGCAACTCAAGAAGATGCTTATGCCACTTAAGAACGCGCTCCGATCATTCGCTGCAGCAAACGGCATCGAGGTGCGAAAGACCGACGTCTACACCTCGCAAAAGCTGCGTTATAGCAAACTCTTTTCGCTTCTCGGAATCGATCTCCTGATCGACGTGGGCGCCAACGTGGGGCAATTTGCAAAGCTCTGCCGCGCCCACGGTTATCGTGGCAGTATCCTCTCGTTTGAACCCTCCACTGCAGCCCATCGAGAGCTTCTCAAAACTGCGGCTGTCGATCCGCAGTGGGCCGTCGCAGACCGCATGGCCCTCGGTGCCTCGCCCGGCGAAGTCGAGATCAACATCGCCGCCAACTCTCTCTCCAGTTCCATACTCCCCATGTTGGACTCTCATCTCTCCGCCGCTCCACAATCGCAGTACATCCAAAGAGAGCGGGTTCCTGTGCGCCGCCTCGACGACGTACTCCCCGAGGACGCTGAGTCCTGCAAAATTTTTCTCAAGCTCGACGTCCAGGGCTACGAGGCCCAGGTTCTCTGCGGAGCAGCTCATACTCTCTCCCGCACCTCCGCCGTACAGCTCGAGATGTCCCTCCTCCCCCTCTATGAGGGCGAGCATCTCCTCCCTCAGATGTCCGCGACCATGAGCGCAAAGGGCTTCGATCTGTGGGACCTCGAACCATCCTTCCGCGATCCGAACACCGGCAGACTCCTCCAGGTGGATGGCATCTTCACCCGGCAGCTTGCCGATTTGTAGTCCGCTGCTTCGTGCCCGCGTC
>CAVPTN010000005.1:0-21647 GCA_963708755.1 uncultured Acidobacteriaceae bacterium | reverse complement strand
TTGCTATGGGCCGGAGCTGTGCAGATATTCGATGAGGTCGCGACGCTCGTCTGGTCTTGGGTACGCGGAAGTCCATCTCGTTTCCGGGAGCTACTGAGTCGGGGTCGGTGAGCCATTTGTCGAGTGTTGCTTCGTTCCAGACGATGCCTGCGTTCTGAGCGCAGGCGAGTAGGTGAAGCCGGCCACGGTGCCTGAGGTGCGTCCGTAGACTCCCTGGAGTCGCGGACCTTCGCGGTCTTGCGTCAGGATGTGACATCCGTTACATCGTCTCTCGAAGATCTCCTTACCTCGGGCGGGCGTCGCCGTTCCCTGCTTGGGCTGGATCAGAGCCTTCCGATACGCTGGTTTGCATTCCGTGCGACCACTGGACCAGAGTCTGACTGTTTGCGTCGGAGAGTTTTGAGTCCCAGTGAATGATTCGATACTGGATCAGCGGCATGCGGCGGGACTTTGTTTCCTGCACGATCTTCGCGGCGATGGTTTTGCTGCTCGATCTGTTGGAGAAGGTGTCCCACTGTGCGAAGTTGAATGCTTTGCGGCCTTCGATGATGTCCCGCTCGATGAGCCACGATACCGGCGCGAATCGACCATAGATTGGCGCGTGCGTCTGCATCGAGTGGCAGTCGGCACACTTCGTCATCAGGATCGTGCCTACTGCCGCTGGAAGAGAAGTGGCCTTCATCGCAGGAGGCTGCGCAGTAGCCTCGCTGTGCAGGCCCGCGTCACCGAAAGGATGAGTGCGAGCTAGCAGAAGCGATGTTGCGAATGCGACTGCGCAGCCGAGGGACATCGAGCGCCAGGTTTTCATGCCACTCCCTCTAACGAGGAGTCAATGATTGGCAGATGACTGTGCCGGGCGAGGTAGCGGACTTCGGTGACGCCGAGGACGCTCTTTAGTTTTCCGGCAGGAACGACCATCGGGCCGGGCTTGGGCGCCTTGCCCGGTGCTGGTTGAGGGAAGGCGGTTGACATGGCTGTGTGAAACGATACCTTGCCTTCGACCTTCTGCATGGTCTGGTGAATGTGACCGTTCAAGACAGTCACCGAGCCGAAACGCTTCACATAAGACAATGCCTGTTCGCTGTCGTCAGTGCCCCATCCCCAGTCCGGATAAATTGTCCAGAGAGGGATGTGGGCGAACAACACGATCGGAGTGCTAGCGGATCGCGCCTTGAGGTCGCGTTCGAGCCAGTCCAGCTGTTCGCTCCCGAGTGATCCCATGCCGCCGGCTTTCAGGTTGGCCACATTTACCAAACCGACGAAGTGCACGCCTTTTTGGTCAAAGCTGTACCAGCCCGTACCTTTTGTGCCTTTTCCGTAGCGCTCGAGATATTGTTCGCCATTATCGGAAAGCATGTCGTGTTCGCCGGGCACAAAGTAAATCTGTTTTGCGGAAGCACCTTTCAATACCTGATCCAGAGTGTCGAACTCGCTCGGCTTCGAGAGTTGACTGAGATCGCCAGTGTGAATAATGAAGTCTGGTTTATGGGGCAGGGCATTGATTTTATTGATGGCAGTTTGCAGTGTCGCGGTGACATCGGGATTGGCGGCCTTGTTGAATCCGATGTGGCTATCGCTGATCTGCACGAAGCTGAAGTCTCCTCCACCATGCGCGGGCTTTGCGCCGTGAGAGCCGGTGGTGGCGGCGAATAGTTTGGATTTGGGGACACCACCTGCCATTGTCCAGACTAGCCCGGTTCCTACCCAGGCCATGCAGCTAAGAAAGTTCCGCCTGATCGATTCCGTCAGGGCAGGCTTTGATTGGTCGTTTCAGACCCAGTTGGGGTTAAAGCTCTGAAGTTGTTCCTGTTTTGAGTCGGTGTTGCGTTTGTCGCTCATGGGTTAATCCTCTCATGGACGTAAACTAAGTTTTGCAGGAGATTATTCCGTTCAAAATGGAATAAATTGATCGCACGCCAGTTTTCAGTCAGTGGAAGATGCAACAGGAAGTCAGAGCAGATGACGTTACTGCGATGGAAATCCGCGCCTCGCGAAGTACCCTCCCCGAAACCTCCGGGTTTGAGGGACTTGCGATGCCTTCGCTTCCCTCGCTCTATAACGTCGCCATGTGGCTGACCCGTAATCGGCAATGACGCGGAGGACCTTGTGCAGGAGACTTTTCTGAAGGCCCTCCGTGGTTTCTCCTCATTCGAGCCCGAGTACCGAACTTTAAGGTGTGGATCTTTCGCATTCTCAGAAATACGTACCTGACTTCGCGTAGCGGGCTCGCGGCTTTCCGTACAGTTGCGCTGGAAGATCAGCTGGGGGATGACGAAGAATCCGGTTCGCGTCTTTATCCCGAAGGAGCGATCGATCGTGAGACGCCTGAGATCAATCTCCTTCGGCTGAGCGACCGTGCAGCGATCCAGGCTGCTATGGAGAAGTTATCTCCGGCGCTGCTTGAGGTTCTTCTGCTCTGCGATGTAGAGGAGATGAAATACAGAGAGATCGCCAGCGTCCTCGAGATCCCGATTGGAACTGTGATGTCGCGCGTTGCTCGCGCGCGTACATCTCTTCGCGAAGCTTTGCAGATTTCACTGGTGCCAAGGGAGTTCGCGCATAACCGATCATCTTTCTTCTTCAGTTCTGAACTCGCTCGTCGATGGAGAGTTGCCGACAGAACAATTGGCCAGCGCAAACCAGCATCTCGCCGTTTGTCCTGCGTGTACCTCCGACGCCCTCGTACAAAGTCTGTTGAAGTCTCGCCACCTCAAAGGCTGGTCAACGGAGTACACCCCCACAACATCTGCAGGAGCGCCTGAAACGTTTGGCCTCACAGATGGATTCGGAGCCGCAGGTGCCGTTGCACGCCTTCGACGATGTTGCGCTCGAAGGGGCGATCTGAATGGCTCGGGTGGTTTGCTGCTGCCGCGCTCTTATTAGTATCGGTAAGCCTGGACTTTTGCAGCGTTCACAGCTTGCCTCAATCCGGCAGGCTGCGTGGGCCACGGAGGTCTCGGATCAACATATCGCCACTCTTGCGACGAAGCTTGCCACCACAGGTGCTTTCTACGGACCGACATACTGTGAAGCCATGGTTTCAGGGAAAGTATTCCGTTCAGTTTCAACATACCGGAGAACCTGCCGAGCGATACGACTCTCGATGGAGCTAATCTGGCTTACCTCGGAAATGAGCCGGTCGCACAGTTGCTCTATAGGATTGGCAAGCATCGGGTCTCCGTCTTTATTCGAAAAAATGCGGGTACTGTAAACGCTAAGGATCCGGTGACGGAACACTCGGGATTCCATCTGAGAAGTTTTTCGAATGGAGATCTTACATTTGTTGCAGTTAGTGACGTTGAACCAAGTCAGTTGACGGGCCTGCTCGACGACATCGAAAAGGCGCAAACGACCACTCGCCCTTAGGGATTTTCAAGTTGCTCTCTGCGGTAGAACGAATACATTGAGACGTAAGAAGAGTGCCAGTATCCGCTAAACTTCGCTACATTAGTGTGCATGGGTTTGAGGCACTTAATTTCTACTTCACTTCTCGTTTTCGGTCTGCTGGTACAGCCTGCGATAGTTTGTGCCGAGTCGCCTACATCGGCTGCGGAGGGGGTACTTCAGCGCCTGATGCCGCAGCTGGCGCGCCAGTTCGATCTGGCTCTCGTTTCCAGACCGGACGACAAAGACTATTTTCGCATCACTGGGACTCGGGGGCACATTCGAGTGGAGGCAGCCACACAGCCTACTCTTCTCTACGGTGTCAATTGGTATCTGAAGTATGTGGCGCACTTGCAGGTGTCCACCAACGGTGTTCAGTTGGGCTCACCTGGCCTTATTCTGCGGCCCCAAAGACGGCCATTGAGAAGCCTGCGCTTTATCGTTGGCGCTATGCATTGAATGAGAACGTTGACGGCTACTCTGCCCCTTACTGGGACGAGAAGCGCTGGCAGCATGAGATCGATATCCTTGCTTTGAGCGGCACGAACGCCGTACTGATCGAACGCGGCATGGACCTGGTGCTCTACCAGACCTTCCGAGACGCTGGCTACTCGGATGAGGCGATTCGTAACTGGATCGTTCAGCCTGCGCACCAAAACTGGCAGTTGATGGGAAATATGTGCTGCTTCCAGGGTCCGATCTCAATGGAGCTTCTTGAGAAGCGATCGCGCTCTGCGCAGCAACTGATTGCAACTCTCCGCGGACTTGGAATTATGCCTGTTCTACCGGGATACTATGGCATTGTCCCCGCAGACTTCGCCTCACTTCATCCCGGCGCGCACGTCATCACTCAAGGTGACTGGAACGGATTTACGCGTCCGGGCTGGCTGGATCCACGCGATCCAAACTTCGACAAACTCGCAGAGTCTTTCTATCGCCATCAACATGCTCTCTATGGCGATTCGGCGATCTATGACATGGAGATCTTTCAAGAGGGCGGAGCATCAGGTGATGTTCCGGTACCGGAGGCTGCAAAGAAAGTTCAGCAGGCTCTCATGCGGGTGCACCCCGACGCGCTCTGGATGCTGCTTGGATGGCAGCAGAATCCGACGCAGGAACTGCTCTCATCTCTCGACACTAGCCACGTTCTTATCGCGGAGATCGAGCAGGGGCGTATACCTCGCGAGGACCGCGATAAGGAATTTCGCGGCGCGGCGTGGCTCTACGGCGGACTGTGGGAGTTTGGTGGACGCACCACTATGGGAGCGCCGCTCTATGACTACGCTGTTCGTCTGCCGGAGATGGCAAAGCGCACCGGCAGCCGCATTGTCGGGACCGCCATCTTCACAGAAGGATTGGATACGAACCCCTTTGCGTTTGACCTCTACACTGAGATGGCCTGGCATGCTGATCCGGTTGATCTGAGTGAGTGGACCGACGAATATGCAGTACGCCGTTATGGCGCGGAAGATGCTCATGCGCGACGTGCGTGGCAGATCCTGCTCAAGACTGCCTATGGATACCGTGCCGACGGCAATATGCAGCATGGCGAGCGCGATGCTTCGCACGACTCCATCTTCAACTCACAGCCTTCGCTGACAGCAACACGTGCAGCTACCTGGTCTCCGGATGTTCTCCGCTACAATCCAGACGAATTTGCACCAGCGCTTACGGAGCTTCTGCAGGTCGTTCCTGCGCTGCGCTCCACCGAAACGTACCGCTACGACCTGGTCGACGTTGCACGGCAGACGATGGCCAATGAAGGCCGTCGGCTACTGCCGCTCATCAAGCAGGCTTATGACTCCAAAGATAAAGTTGTGTTCGCTCGACTGACTCAGGAGTGGCTTCGTGACATGGAGTTGCAAGATAAGCTGCTACAAAGCAGCCCATATTTTCTTCTTGGAAGATGGCTCTCTTTTGTACCGCCATGGGCCTCATCGCCAGTAGAGCTTGATCGGCTTAACTATGATGCTCGCTCGATTCTCACTACGTGGGGCGACCGTAAGGCAAGCGAGTATGGCCTCCATGAATACGGTAACCGCGACTGGGCTGGTCTGACGAGCGACTACTATATTCCACGCTGGCGGATGTACTTCGACTCGCTCGGCAACTCGCTCGCCACGGGAGATGCTCCGAAGAGTATCGACTGGTATGCTTTCGGCGATCGCTGGAATCACAGCCAAAAGAACTACATCGCCGTGCCACAAGGTGACTCCTACGCCGCCGCGGTTGCTATCGCGCATGCTCTTCATCTCGCACCTAACCAATAGACCGAGGCGCACCAGTACACTATGACAACGATGAGCGCACCCTCCGATGCCCCTTGGCCATCTCTAACCGCCGCACGACCAGGCCGCCTGCTGTCGCTCGACTTTCTCCGCGGGCTGACGATTGCCTTTATGATCCTCGTCAATAACAACGGCAGCGAGATTTACGCTTACTGGCCGCTCAAACATGCGGCATGGAATGGCTTCACGCCGACCGACCTGGTCTTTCCTACCTTTCTTTTTCTTGTTGGCATCTCGACGGTCTTTTCCAGCGCATCGCGTATTGCGCAGGGTGCCGCAAGGCAATCGCTGCTTCGGCATGTCGTTCGGCGTTCCGTGATCCTTTTTTTGCTTGGCCTGGTGGTGAACAGCTTTCCGTTCTTCAATCTCCATACGATGCGCTTCTACGGGGTGCTTCCACGCATCGCCATCTGCTATTTGATAGTGGCTTCTCTCTATCTCGTTAGTCCCGGTTGGCGCGGCAAGGCCGCTCTCGCATTCGCTGCGCTCGCTGGATATTGGATCCTGATGAGGTTTGTGCCGGTGCCCGGATACGGTGTGCCTGGACGTGACATTCCATTGCTCGATCATGACGCGAATCTCACTGCGTGGCTGGATCGCCAGATCTTTTCCGCCTCTCATCTCTACGAGCACACACGGGACCCAGAGGGGCTGCTCAGTACGATTCCAGCTCTGGCCACAGCTTTGCTCGGCCTGCTGACGGGTATCTGGTTGCGAACTCAGCGCAAACTCAGTCAAAAGGTAAGTGGTATCGCGATCGCCGGGCTCTCAGGCATTCTTCTGGGCGGTCTATGGAACTTCACCTTCCCTATCAATAAAAAACTCTGGACCAGTTCGTACGTTCTCTTCGCCGGCGGCCTCAGCCTTTTGTTGCTTGCGCTGTGCCTTGCGATCGTGGATCTGCCAGAGAGAAATTCTGGCAAGCAGGAGCGCTCCCGTTTGCTTACACCCTTCTTCATCTTTGGAACTAACGCTATCGCTGCTTATGTCTTCTCTGAGCTTCTGGCCGCAGCCATCGCCAGCATCCATCTGCGTCAGGGCCTAAACCTCCAACAATATTGTTACCAGCTGATTGCGCAAGTCGTACCAGATCCGGCCTTTGCTTCCCTACTCTATTCCGTCCTATTCGTTGTCGTCTGCTGGCTTTTTGTTGCCGTACTTTACCGACGCAAAATCTTTCTCAAGGTCTGATCCGTCTCTAGAAATGAAGTAATAGAGGATGTACTTCCTTGCCACATGCAAACATTCTTTCGCATCTTACTTTTGCGGGCTCGAACTTAGGAAGAATATTGGTCTCGTTTTAGGATGCGCGCGAGATCTGTTCGTCAGTCTAGCTTTGAAGATACTGGTGAGCTGTGCTTTCGCGATAACATTCGCTGGAGGGGTGTGGGGAAACATGAACTTGGTTACTCAGACGCTTTAGCGGCTAAGGCTGCTGCCACCGAAATATTAGACAGCAGTTCCTGCGGCACATTATGCCGCTCCTGTAAATATGCAGGGTCGTTGAAGGATGCCCAGGTTCTGCTCTGGCTATCTTCCCAGATAAGAATCTTAATGGGGAGATCAATCGCGATACTCGGAGCCGCTAACATAAGCGGAGTTCCAGCCTTTGGATTGCCGAAGATCATCAGTTTGGTTGGCGGCATCTTTTAACCCAACTTTTTCCGCTTCTCCACTGTGATCAATTACCGCAAATAGGGTAATTCCCTTCGTTTCCAGAATTTCCTTAAGTCGCTCCATCGTTTGGTCTACTGAGTGATTGCTGAGAGTATCAATGATGCCATTATCTTTACTGTGCGCCATTAGCCACCTCCGTGCCACTTCAACAATGTAAACGAATGGGTGCTTTGTCCGACAAGATGGCTTGCCTCCTCTAAGTAGAAACGCTAACCAAATCGCGGAAAACCGCGATCTGGTTAGCATGTGGTTAAGGCAATTTCCAGCCGCAATTGCTAGTTGATTTCGATCGCACTCAACAAAGAGCTATTGATGCCGATTTCGAATTTTCGTATCCCACATGGCCTGCGGGCGCGCGGGATCTAGTCGCTCGCTGGAGGACTGACTCTGTGAACGGCGAGACGACCATCTGAAATCGCCGCTCAGTTTAGCAGTGACTCATCTGACTCCTATTCCAGATAGTTTTCGGAGTTGATCTCCAAGGATGCGGGCGGAAGGTCGGAGGCGCTAGAGCCAAGTGATGTGTTCGGAGTATCAGTCATCGTCAATTCAAGCGTGCCGCCATTGACGATATCCTTGTGGCGAAACCAGACTCGATTGATCCTCTGTCCGTTCAAACGAATGTCTTGGACATATTTATTGTCGTGGGAGTTGTTGCGAGCAATGATGGAAAATCTTTCCCGTTCTTCAAGTGGATGGTGACTTTGTCGAAGACGGGACTACCTATGTCGTACGTTGGGAGTCCTGGTGTGACGGGATAGAAGCCCATCATCGAAAACACCACGAACGCGCTCAGGCCGCCTCCGTCTTCATCACCCGGAATGCCTTGCAGTGTGTCGGTAAAAAATGATTCGAGCAACATACGGATGCGCTTCTGTGTCTTCCAAGGCGTTCCGAGACGGTTGTATATATAAGGAATCGCCAGGCTTGGTTCGTTTCCCATGGAGAACTGACCGGCCATTGAGGTGGAATCAGGAAGCTTCGCCTGGAACTCATATTTTGAGCGGCCCAGCGGCTCGCGGAATAGCTGATCCAGATTGGCCTCGGCTCTTGCGGTTCCACCCATCAACGTGATCAGGCCGTTGAAATCGTGTGCCACATCCCACGTGTACGTATAACCATTATTTTCGTCATAGTAATCCCGAGCGCCCATTCCGCCATCGAACTTCGGGTCCATCGGCTCGATCCAGTGCCCATCCGAGTCTTTGGGCCACATCAGTCCCTTTTCGGCGCGGAAGAGATTCTTGTAATTCGCAGCACGCTGGAGAAAGAGCTTCTCGTCCTCAGTCTTGTGCAGAACATGGGCGAGTTGAGCAATGTTCCAATCGTCAAAGCTGTTTTCCAATGTTACGGGCACGGGCTGGCGCTTCTCAAATGGGTGAACCCCGGCCACCGTTTCCTTTTCTCCGGGGCGCAAGGCTGGCATATAACCGTGGGTGAAATAAAAATCGTCTAACGGCCCCTTTGGGGCGAGGCTCCAAGGAAGCATGGTTACTTCAAGCGATCGCTTGCGGATACCTTCATAGGCAGTCGGTAAATCGAAGTTCTGCACGCCTTTGAACCACGCGTCGGCAAACCATGGCGCAGCGTGATTGCCATTCATGCACGCGTAATTTCCGGACACAGTTGCGAACGTTGGCATTACCCCCGATTGCTGATACATGCGAACATACGATTGAATCTTGTCCGCCTCCACCTTGGGGTTGAGAAGTGTCTGCAGAGGCTCCAATGCGCGGAACGTATCCCATAGCCAATTGTCCACATAAAACGGACGGGCGTCCTGATGGATTTGATGATCAAAGGCGCTGTAGTAGCGTCCATCTTCCGTAATGTTGACCATTCGCTCGAAGCATCGATAGAGGGCCGTGTAGAAGATCCTGCGTTGTGTTTCTGTGCCGCCTTCCACGGTAATCTGCGCAAGAACTTCGTTCCAACGTGCCCTTGCCGCATCCTTCACTCCGGTCAGACCCCAAGCCGGGATCTCGCGCCGCAGGTTTTTCTTTGCCTGCTCTGCACTAATGAATGAAATGCCATAGCGAAAGTCCAGTGATTTGGTATCACTTATCGAGGCGGTCACACGACTTCCGTTCTTGATGTGATCTACCTTTGAGGCGACTGGCGAACTGAATTCTCCGTACACGTACGCTTTCATGCCGTCAAAGTCTTCCTCCCCAGCCACCACGCGGCCTTGCACGCGTAGATCGCCCGACAACCGGTTTGCAACTACTACTGAAGCTTTGCCACTCGGAAAAGTGAACCGAAAGTAGCCGCAGCGTTCGGTTGGAGAAAATTCCACCTTAATCAGAGAATCATCGAAACGCGTTGAAAAATAATACGGTGTGGTCTTTTCTTGATCGTACGCCGCTGGGCTACCTTCGCCTGGCATGATACTGAATAGCTCGTGCATCCTGTGGGAGCTAATCGTTAGCGGAAATGAATCGATCTGATCGTTCAGGGCGTCGTTCCGAATCGGATATACACGCACCATGCTGTTAGGCAAAAACACAGCTGGGCGAGTTGGCACCAGCAGAATGCCGACATTGCCGATGGTGGGATCAACATACTCCACCTGCGCCGTGACATATGGCGCGAACATCATCAGCGCTACGACGACTCCGGCGGCCACAGTTTTTACATGGCAAATGCCCTTTGCAATAAGTTTTTCGATTTCCAACTTCATCTCCATGGCAAATGGACCACGAAGTCGGCATTTCAGAATACCTACTTTGAAATCCGGTTCTGGACCATGCAGATAGTTTAGTCCTTCATTAGTCAACGGCTATCAAGTGGATAGGCTCTTTATTCTTGATCGACCCGAATCGCACCTCGCCCCTGCTCGCTCTTTCGTTAGCATTTAGAGATTTGGGTGTAGATCCCGTACAGGGCTTACTTGCTCTAGCAGAGATGCGACATGAAGAATCGTGGATTCGGCTTGCCAGCTACCAACGATCTGCACGCCGATCGGCATTCCGTCATGGCTGGTGAAGAAGTCGCGCCAGCTGTGGGCAGAGTGTTCAGGCGCTTGGAACGTCGAGCATTCACGGCGCCGGTGTGGTGGATGATGATGTGTTCCTGGTAAATCGGCCTCTTGTACATGGAGCAAAGCGATTAAGTTATCGCCAAGGCATTCAGACTGCGTATTTACAGGCGTCGCAGAGCGAGCATAGTGATGTCGTCGGACTGCGGCGCTCCATCGGTGAACGCGGCTACCTGTTGGGTCATCTCGGCGATGAGGTCGCGGCAGGTGGTTGCGGGGCTGTGGGTGAGAGAGGCGATGACCCGCTCGTCGGAGAAGTCATCTTTAGCGATGTTTTGTGCTTCAGAGACGCCGTCGGTGTAGAGGAAGAGGGAGTCGCCGGGGTAGAGGTGGGCGGTGCTGTCGAGATAACCCATGCCGTCGAAGAGGCCAAGCGGGATGCCGCCGACTTCAGAGAGCGGTTCGACCACGTTGCGACCGGTGCGGAGAATGTAGGGCGGGTTATGACCGGCGCTGCAATAACGAAGCTCTCCTGTGCGCAGGTTGAGCAGGCCATAGAAACAGGTAGCGAACATAGCATTGACGCGCTCGCGAACGAGGACCCGGTTGACATCGAGGAAGCAGGCAGCGGGCGACATGCCCTGGATCGCGGTCGTCTTGACCTGCATGCGAGTGAGTGCCATGTAAAGGGCGGCGGGGATCCCTTTGCCGGAGACGTCGCCGATGACGACGCCGATGTGGTCATCATCGACAAGGAAGAAGTCAAAGAAATCTCCGCCGACAGCACGGGCGGAAGTCATTTGCGCATGCAGATCGAACTCAATGCGCTCGGGGAACGGTGGGAAGATGCGGGGAACGAGAAGGTGCTGGATAGTGCGGGCGGTGTCAAGTTCCTGTTCGAGAGCGGCCAGTTTCTCGCGGTCGCGGACGGCGTTGATCATCTCGGCGGCGAGGAAGGAGTTTTCGATGGCGGCGGCCGTCTGTAAGGCGATGGTGTTCAGCAGCTTCAGGTCGGCTGTGGAGTAGGTGGCCCCTGGGTGTGCGTTGGCGAGGGCGATGACGCCGACCGAGCGCTGGCCGGCGCGGAGCGGGGCGCAGATTAGGGCGTTGAGGGCGCGCTCGGATTCGAAAGATCGTATATCGGCGTGACAATCGTTGACGATTTCGGCGATACCGCGTTCGAGAATCGAGATCACGAACTGCGAGGCAGCGGCGAGCGGACCCAGGCTTTCCGGTGAAGGACCAAAGGAGGCCGAGGTGCGCAGGGTATTGGCGGCTTCGCTTTGCACGAGGATGCATCCGTGCGTGGCGGGGATCAGACGTTTGGCCTGGGCGAGTGCGGCCTCGCTGACCGCATCGAGATCGAGCAGCGCAGCAAGTTGTTCGGAGAGTTGTTCGATGACATGGATTTCGCGGTAGAGGTGAAGGACCTCTGCAGCGAGGGAGCGGCCTTCGCGCTCGCGGGCAGCGAGGTGAGTAAGCAGCAGTGCGACTGGACCTGCTGCAGTTGCGGGCCCGATGACGAAGCCGATGGTTTCATCGTCGACAGTGACGGGGACGCGGGTATGAGTGGAGCAAGATTCATCGGCGATGGTGCCGAAAAGAGGCTGGCTGTTAAGATCGGTGATACACAGAGCACCGGGTGCGAGCGCGGAGCACAACGCCGCGAGGGCAGGAAAGCTGGCAGAGCGTGGACCGGCGATGGCTTTGAGTTTAAACGAAGGCATGGAAGCTCATCAGTTTGTGAAGGTGAGGCCGAGGACGGAGCGGGCCTTGGCAATGAGGGCGTCGGGGTCGAAGGGCTTAGTCATGTAGAGGTCGGCGCCGACCTCCTGGCCACGCTGCCGGTCGAACTCCTGCCCCTTCGCTGTGAGCAGGATGATGTGAATGTGGCTAAGGCCCAACTCGTGCTTGACGGCGTTGCAGACGTCGAAGCCGTTAACCTTGGGCATCATGACGTCGAGAAACACGAGGTTCGGCTCTTCTTCGCGAATGGTCGCGAGGGCCTCTTCGCCGTTGGTGGCGGTGAGCAGTTCGACGCCTTCATCCTCGAGGTCTTCGAGAGTCTGCTGGATGAGGGTCCGGAGATGTGGTTCGTCGTCAACAATCAGAATTTTCATAGGGTTCACTGGTAGATCAGGAAGAGGACGTTCTCCATGCCTTTTTCAAAGCGCAGGGCACGGACTGCTTCGTCGCTTGAGAGTATGGAGTTGAGGATGATGATGTCTGGCTTCGAGAGCACAGCCTGCGAGACGAGTTCATTCCCGTTCGATTCGACGACCTGGTAGCCGCGAGTTTCGAGGGCGTCGGTGAGGGTGCGGATGGTGGAGGCGTCCTGATCGACGACCATGACCTTCTTCTTCGATTTGCCTTGGTCGAGCAAGGTGTCGACTTCGTGGA
Source organism: uncultured Acidobacteriaceae bacterium (assembly GCA_963708755.1). Taxonomy (GTDB): domain Bacteria; phylum Acidobacteriota; class Terriglobia; order Terriglobales; family Acidobacteriaceae; genus Edaphobacter. The sequence goes on along the minus strand of CAVPTN010000005.1, from coordinate 8,921 downwards.
AGAGGCTGACGGTATCGATGGGCTTGGTGAGATAGCGGTCAACGCCAAGACGGAAGCCGCGCTCCTTATCCTCGACGATGGACAGGATGATGATGGGGATGTCCATGGTGGACGGGTCGTTTTTGAGGACGGCGGCGACGTCAAAGCCGTTCATCTCGGGCATCATCACATCGAGAATGATGAGGCCGGGGATCTCTTCGCGGATGAGGGTAAGGGCTTTGCGGCCGTCTTCGGCGAGGCGCACGGAGTAGCCGGCGTCGCTGAGCTCCTGCTGCAGGAGTGAGCGAATGTTAGGGTCGTCGTCGACGACCAAAATCGATTTGTCCTGGGGCTGATGGGTCGCAACACGCTCGCGCAACTGGCGGACAATAGACTCGATATTCTTCGAGTGACGGACGGGCACGAGGTCAAGCACGGACTGCTTCGCGGTGACGGGTAGCGTGAAAGAGAAGGTGCTTCCTTCGCCGGGCAGACTTTCAACCCAGATTTGACCGCCATGATACTCGACGATCTCCCTGCAAATGGGAAGGCCAAGTCCGGTGCCCTTCGGTTTGTCAGTGAGGGTGTCGCCGACCTGCTTGAATTTTTCGAAGACTTTGGGCTGGTCGTTGGGAGCGATGCCGATTCCGGAGTCTTTGACGCCGACGACGAGAGCGCCGTCTTCGAACCGAGCCGAGCAGGTAATGGAGCCAGCATCGGTGAACTTGACGGCGTTCGAGATGAGGTTGATGACGACCTGGATGAGCCGGTCTTCGTCGCCATTGATGGTGGGCAGGTCTGGGTCGACGTTGCGGATGAGTTTGAGACTCTTGGCGTCGAAGAGCGATGCGGTAGCAGCAACGGCTCGATCGATGACTTCGCCGACGGAGACTTCACCCATGTTCCAGGTGAACTTGCCGGCCTCGATCTTGGCGAGGTCGAGGACGTCATCGATGAGCTTGGTGAGACGTTCGCCTTCGCTGATGACGACTTTCAGGTTTTCGATGACCTGGGTTTTGGTCTGCTGGATCTTGTGGTCGTCTTCGGGAATGAGGGGGAAGAGGCGTTCCTCGAGGCGGCGGCGAATGATCTTGGCGAAGCCGAGGACGGAGGTAAGCGGGGTGCGGAGCTCGTGCGACACGGTTGAGAGGAACGAGCTTTTAGCAGCATCGGCCTGTTCAGCGGCGGCTCGGGCGTGACTGGCGTCTTCGTAAAGGTTAGCGTTATGGAAGGCGACGCCGACGGCGGAGGCGATCGTAGAAAGCAAGCGCTGATCGGCCTCGGTAAAGCGGCCTTCCTGATCAGTGGACTGCACGCTAATGACGCCGATCATCTGGCCACCCGATGGGATCGGGACGCCGAGATAGGAGGCAGTCGCGATGCCCATCGGCTGAATGCCCATCTTTGACCGGGTGCGTTCCATGTCCTCGTTAATGAGCAGGGGCTGACCGGTACGGATGATCTGCGAGGTAAGGCCGGAGCCGAAGGGCCGCGACTCCGCGGTCTCGCCAAAGGTGTAGGGAAACTCGAGCACCATGCGGGCCCGGTCGAGGAGCGAGACGTAGACGACAGGCGCTCGGAAGAGGTCGCGGACCTGGTCGCCAACGAGTTGGATGAGGCTCTCGCGGTCAAGCTGCGAGGCGAGGGCCTGGGTGATGGAGTTGATGGTGACAAGCTCGGCGGCGCGCTCGCGAACCTCGTGCTCGCGTTGGTTGATGACCTGGTAGGCGTTGGCGTTGTCGAGTGCGATTGTGGTGTAGGCGGCGAGGTTTTCGAGCAGACTCAGGTGCTGCTCGGTGTAGGCGTTCTTCTTGAAGCTTTGGATGCTCAGGACGCCGAGCACACGCTCCTGCGCTATGAGCGGGAGGTAGATCATGGAAGCAGGCGGCTGAGCGCTCGTGCCATCTTCAAGCTCACCGCCGCTGTGCACGTAGTCGGCGATGTACTTTGTCGATTCGGCGGCGACGTCGTTGATCAGAATCGGTTGACGGTGGTCGATGCACCAGACGGGGAACTGGTTCTTGTCGTCGGTGCTGCGGGTATAAGGAGCGTAGCGTTTGCCACGTTCAATGGCGAGGCTGTACTCGATGAGGTGTTTTTCAGGCCGGTACAGCCCAACTCCGAAAACGCTGGCGTCAACGATCTGATTGACGCGTTCGTAAAGCTTGAAGAGGATCGTGTTGAGGTCGAGCGAGGCGGTAATCTCTTTGCCGATGTCGCTGAGCAGTTCGATGCTGTCCTTCTGCGCGGCAATCTCCGAGGCCTGTGCCGTGATCTCCTGCGTGCGTTCGGCGACCGTGGCCTCGAGGATACGGGCCTGGGCTTCCAGCTCTTCGGTCTTGCGACGAGCCTTTCTGCGCTCGTGCTGAGTGATCAACTTCCACGCGAGGTAGGTGATCAGCAAAAAGAGCAGGAAGTAGGCCAGATAAGCGAGATTCGAGCGATACCAGGGAGGCGTGATCGAGAAGGTATAAATGCCTTCGGGGCTGACGCGCCCATCTTCCCCCTGCGAGCGAACGCGGAAGCGATAGTTCCCCGGTCCGAGGCCGCTGTAGTTTGCTTCCTTCTGTTTGCCCCAGGCGGACCAGTCTTTGTCTGCGCCTTCGAGAAGGTACTGATAATTGGTGTTTTCCGTGGCGCCGTAGTCGAGGGCGGCGAACTGGAAGCTAAGGGCCCGGGTTGCCGGTGGGAGGCGAAGGTCGGCCTGGCCGGGAAGCGGATCGCCACCAAAGAGAATCTTCGGTCCGGAAGAGACTTGGCGGATGAGAGGCGGAGTGAGGTCAAGGACTCGGGGTTTGATCCGCGTGTCGAGGCGGAGTAGCACCTCGCCATAGCTCCAGACATAGTCGCCGTCGACAAAGCCGCCACCGCTGGTACGGTAGTGAGTGAGCGGACGGTAGGTATCCTCGTCAAGCTTCCACGACCCATCGGGCTGCTTGAAAAACCTTCCAAGTCGGAAATGGTCGGTGTTGGACGTGCTGCTGAAGACGCTGCCGTCGTCGTTCTGATTTACGGCGGAGCCCGCGTCGGGAGCATCGATTGGGAGCAAAAAGCGAGTGTCGGGGACGAACTTCTGGCTGGCTTGATCCCAGCGGTAAAGTCCCTTGCTGGTGCCGCCGGGATTGCCGTAGATGATTCCGTCAATCAGGGCTGGAGTGAGACCACCTTCGGGAGCTCCCTCCTTCTGCGTGATGCTTGCAAAGGTCGCTTCGCGCAAGCCGTCGGGCTGCACCTGAATGTGAAGCATTCGGCTGGGCGAGCCTCCAACCCATAGAGAGCCGTCCGGGTCTTCCGCAAGAACGCGAGCTTCGTAAATGAGGGGCAGTCTACCTTCATCGATCCACTGGTGGCCGTCCCAACGCATGGATCCGACACCATCGCCGTGGCCGATGTAGACTCGTGCGGGAACTTTGACGGACTGTCGTATCGTGTAAGTCTGCTCAGTCGGACCAGAGGTTGCGGGCATCGCCGGCACGAGCCTGTCGCCAGCAAGCCGCATAACCCCGTCCGAGGTCGCGATCAGCAACTGGCTCGGACCCCCGAATGGGTCCTTGAAGGGCCGCATGAGGAAGGCTTGGGTGGTGCCCGGAATCTTGAAGAATTTGGGTCGCCTGCTCAACGGGTCCGGGACGAGTTTGGCAATGGAATCTGTGCCCGTAGCCGAAGCGATGTAGATCGAGCCATCGAAGCGAATGGCATTCTGAACGGGAAAGGTGGTGAAGAGGGAGATTGGCGAGCCGATCTCCATCCGCGTAATTCCGAAGCCGGTTCCGAGCCAGAGGGCACGGTCTCGATCCATAAAGGAGCTAAGAACGCCATCATCCAGCAATCCGTCTTCTTTGCCGATGATCTGACGTAACCTGCCGTCACGTTCAAGGATGACGGCTCCGCCGTCGAGAGTGGCGATGCAGATACCACCGTCGGCGAGCATGGACGAGCTGTAGACCGGGTGTTGCTTGAAGTAGTCGTCGGCGCCGGTAGGAAAGGGGACCTGCTTTTGACCGTCGTAGAGACTAAGCAGCTCGCCACGGGCCGTGATGAGGATGCGACCGTTGTCGTAGGGATAGAGGAAGAGTTTGCGGCTGGTCCGCCAGGCGTCACCACCTGGCAGTGGACGCAACTCGTCGCCGACGATCTCTTCAAGGCCTATGCCGGTCTGCGCGGTATAGGTATGGTCGCCGATCCTGGTGAGTGCCTGGAAGGTAGCTGGACCATTCGCCTGCCAGACATGGACAGCTTTGCCGTCCCAGCGGAGAAGCTCTCCATAAGAACGGAAGTAGTTGCCCTGGGAGGTGATGGCGATCTGCCAGACATCAGTGAAGTTGCGATCTTTTGGATCGATCTTGTCGATAGTTGGGATGTAGTGTGTGGCACCCGCCGCGTCGGGAGCGAGGTAGCCGAAGCTGCCATTTCCTCCCACCCACACCTTGCCCGAACTATCCATCGCGAGGGACCGTACAACGGACAGGTTCGTGTCGATCTTGCGCCAGGTCGAGCCATCATATTCGAGAATGTTCCCGCCCGAGTTGCCGAAATACATGATGCCACGCCGGTCCTGCAGGATTGTCCATATCTGGCCAAAGTCTTTAAACTCCTTGAAGGAATGACTTTGAAAGACGGGTACACCGACCTCGGGCGCCTTGGCGGCAGCATTTTGGCGGGACGTGGCGAGGGATGCTGGGTTGCGCTGCGGGTGTAGCTGGGTAGTGAAGAACACAGCGCAGATCGCCGGGAGCACGTATTTTCGGCAGGAGAGATGAGAGGACAAGAGTAATCCAAAGAACCGCAGGAGCGTTCAATTTCTGCTGAAGATGGGTGCTAGGGCCTGGACCGCTAGCAAGTGTTTATCATGCGAGTGTGCGACTGGCAAGAAAAAGCTAAGTTTTAGATGAGAATAGGTTGTGGGCGATAGCGATCCTGAGAGCTAGAAACTCATACACTCTCGATTCAGGCAACGACCGAGTCGGTATGACACATGTTGGAAGAGAGCACTCAGTTGTGGCTCGGTTATGAGGAGCAGCTGGTTTTATTCATCGGCAACGAAGTAAGTCTCGGCGGGTGCCAACAGGACAATGTTCCAGGTCAGGTTCCTTCAATAGGAGCTTCGGCGATTTAGCCCCAATCCAGGAGCGTCCCTTACAGGAGGCACGTTTGTCATCACCTACCCCATGCTTAAACCAAGCAGGTCGCACATCTGCGGCTGATTGTGCCCGTCCCGGAAACTTATACCGGCTCGGTTGTGAAGGGAATGTCAGCAGTGTTTCATGTTCCAGTAAATTCGGGAAAAAGCTACACAGCTATTCAACTGCAGATTTTTTACCCCAATCGAAACGTCTGCCGAGGATTCCCTTCACGATCAAGTGATCGGTCGCTGACGTCGGGCCTATGCCAATTCCTATGTTGATCTCCCACTTCGGCGAGACGTTAAGGTCAGTCACGGCGAAGAGCTGCTGCTGTTGATTGTGGAGCGAATAAAAGGAGCCGATCCATCCATAGTCCGCATAGTATTCGAAGCCACCGCTGACCACTCGGGTGAAGTCATATCCCACCTTGGCTGCGGGCGAAAAGCCCCAACCTTGATTCGCATCCGGCCCATGCAGCGTGCGTTCGAGGGCAGGGTTGAAGGCGAGATACCAGCGGCCGAGGGTTTTATCGATGATGGGACGAATCTCCCATGTCCACGTATCTGGAGAGTAGACGGGCCGTTGGTAGCCCACTTCGGTCGAAAGACTTAGGCCAACTGGAAGATGCCAGCTATCAGGAGCGCGGACACGCGGGCGGATATGGTCTCCAACCCATTGCACTCCGTGCCCATCCTGTTCACTGGTAAAGATGTAGAAGCCGACTTCAGACCAGTTATTGATGCCTTGAGTCAACTCGACGGTTTCGTGCTCCTGATGGTTCGTGGGATAGACCAAACCGACGGTCTGAGTCTGGCCGGAGATGGTGTAGTTTGAGTGCAATTCGACCATCAGGTTCTTTGGCGCGACTGTGTCCGCGCCGTAGACCTGGATCTCGTAGTTTCCCTGGGCATACTCAACCACCGAGCCGAAGAGCAGCCAGCTTACGAGGAGCAACCAAGGTATACAGAATTGGAACGGGTTTCGACCGTTCAGCACCGCCTTATGCATAACGGAATACCATCATGAAGCCGCGGTCCATGTGATCTTGCTGATGACAATGAAAGAGGGTCCGCCCGGGGTTGTTTGCGACGAACTCGACCTCTGCTGTGGTTCTGGAGGGAACCAGCACGACGTCTTTACTCAATCCCTGTAGCTCTGGACTGCCATCTACCTGGCGTATCTCAAAGGTATGACGATGAAGGTGCATTGGATGATCGTCCATGCTCAGGTTCTTCATCACCAGCCGATAACGTTGGCCTGTTTTCAAAGCCGGTTCATCATTGTTCGGATACGACTTACCGTTGATACGCCAAAGCTCTTCGTTGCCGTGCCCTTGAAACTTCGAGTCGAAATTGAGATCTATACGGACAACTTCTTCAGCGCTTACAGCTGCCGCCCCCGCCGCCGCAAACTGATGGTAATTCCATACGAGATCGTCGGGCTGATTCCATGCCGGCTTTCCAGACGTGTTCGCGTACTCGACGACGATACCCATGCCTGCGGCTTGAACGTGCTTTCGTACCTCGCCGAGAACCCAGACGCCGGGTGCGTTCATTTCAACAACAGCACTGACTCTTTCTGCGGGAGCAAGGCGCAGCATCGGAACGGTCTGAGGTTGTGGAACAGGATTCCCGTCCAGCGCGATCACCTTGAAGCTGTGTCCGGCCAGAGCAACCCAGTGGACTTCGGTCGGGCTTGAATTCAGGACGTGCATCAATAGCCGCTCGCCTTGTTTGACACGAATGGGCTCACCGAAGCCGAGCATCTTGCCGTTGATCGTCGACACGTCGTAGACAGGATTCATGTAGCCATCATCACCACCCTGGAAATGACCACCCCAGTCATGAAGCGCAAGGAAGACCTCACGGTCGTAGCGGCCCGGGTTTTCTCGGGGCTCGATCATGAGAAAACCGTGGAGTCCGCCGTACTGGGCTTTTGTCAAATCTCTGCCTGCAAAGGTGTGCGTGTGAAACCAACGAAATCCGGCAGGGTTGGGGTTGAGCACGTACCGAGTCGTAGCTCCGGGCGCGATCATCGGAGTGCCTTCTTCCATCGCGCCGTCGATCTCAGAGGGCAAAAACAGGCCGTGCCAGTGAACGACCTCCGGGTCTTTGGTCGAGTTTCGGATCTCGATGGTTTGCTCCTGGCCTTCACGCATTCGCAGCAGCGGCCCTGGAACCTGGCCGTTATAAGCTACGGTGCGGAAGTGTCGTTTGGGAGAGGCTTCCAACGTGTAGGGAGCAATCTCAAGCCGAACATCAGCAGGAGAGACCTGATCGGCTGCGCCTCCCAAGAGAACGGATCCAGCAGCTAAACCTGAAAGCTGTGTGAAGCGCCTGCGGGTCAACATCTTCGATTTTTCCAGAGGGGCATAATCTCAAATTTATCTTGGGTTAGGGTCAGGCAAAAACATATACCAGCGAACAGGTATAAGACTCGGAAGATCGACTCGCGGATTCATGATTCAGTTCGATAGGTTGCCGACCAAGGTCAGATCGACGTCCACCTCTTTGGCAACTTTGAGAATGAAGACACTCGGGTCTTTTAGTCCCCACTGAACATATGGGACGGCAAAATGAGTTTTGGCGGTACAACGGTTTCCCTCAATATGAATTTGCAGGGGCACGGTTAGCTCATGAGGCGTACCGTGAAGCGTAAAGGTTCCGGTTACCTGTAAGGTCGAGTCCCCTGCGGAAGCAACTTTGCCTTGATAGCTCTTTGGAGAAAAAGTTACCTCTGTGAAGCGAGGAGCTTCCAGTACTTCGTTTGTCATTTTCTTGTCACGTGAGTCGTTCCCCGTCTTGCCGCTACCTGCCGCGACGACGACAGAGCCTGACATATTCGGGGAGCAGCGCGCTCACCGAGCACGACGTCGTCCGCATGCTGCGCAAAGTCGGAAAGATCTCCTTTTATCCAAGTCGCATTTCGTAGACGTGCGTCCAAGGGAGTGATCCCGAAGCAGGTGATGATGGGGTGATCAGCGCTCGATACGATACCAAAGTGTACCGAGTCTGCATGTTGGACCATCGACCAGGAGGCAATCTCTTTCACGGCCACTACCGGTACGGTACTAAATAGATCTGAGACGTTGCGCTCAAAGACGATGATTTCGCTGTCGCTTGAGAGTAGGCCAGAGAACATTCCAACTGCACTCTGGAGAACTGTACGATCGTGAGCATCGCAGCCACGCTGAAGGCGATGCCTGCGATGCTGATCAGGGATCTGATCCTATGACGCAACAAATGGGTGAGAATCAGTTTGAAGAAGAGCACACAACTCCTCCGGCTGCTTCTATTGAGAAGCTTCGTGTAAGTTGGAAAGCTTCTCCGCCAAGCTGTGTGCTTAGGTTGTCTCTAGTGATATCACGGAAGTGCGAGCCCACAAGCAATCCGTCGCCGAACGACCCTATGTTCCCGAATGCGGACGGCGGGTTTCTGGATCCGGCCAACTTCCGGTACAGAGTCCTAAAGCCCCTTCGGGAGGCGTTGGAACTTCCTACCCTGAACTTCCAGGTGCTCCGGCGGACGATCGCTACCAGAGCACAGAAAACTGGGGTCGGCTAAGGATGTTCAATCGCACTCTGCGGCACTCACGAGCGGGTACTATCGCAAACGAGTACATGCAGGAGCTTCCTGAGCGTGTGCAGCAGATGGTAGGAATGGTCTACGCGTTGCTGACGTCGACGGCAACAGAGAAACAGCAGGCAGGGTAGGTTTGAGCCGGTATAACCGGCGCAGTTGATGTCAGCCGGTAAAGTTTGGCATCAAATGGCATCAAGCCTCTCATGCCAATGTCGCTAAGTTGTTGATTTTATGGTGG
>CAVPTN010000004.1:0-44738 GCA_963708755.1 uncultured Acidobacteriaceae bacterium | reverse complement strand
CGTATGCACGGGTAACTGTCGATCCTTCTTTACTGCTGGAAGACTGGGCTGGAACCACATGGGTTGGCAGAAATATGGAGAGCGTCAAGACAGAGGTTAGGAGGCCTCCCCGTTGCCGTGATAGATCATGGAGACAGAACATCAATTCCTCTTCGAACTTATCGTTTCTACAGCAAAGTCACATCAGGAGCCTGCAAGGAATATCTCCAGGCAGGCTCCGGATGAGGGTTGGTGGTTTAGACGCTATTGGATCTCAATGCCGTTCACCATCGGTTGGTCGTGCGCCCGTTGGAGAATGCAATAACAATCTGACCATTGACAGGTGCGATTTTTGCGTAGCTCTGTACGACCGCCGTGAAGTTTGCATTTCCGGCAGCCGCAAAGATATCGAATTTCGTCAGCACCTGTGTTCCATTGATTGATACGTTGAATTGTCGAGAGTTCGCCGTTGTAAAGAAGAGTTCGGCAAAGTGGAGCACCACCGTGTAAGTTCTGGCGGCCGACAAGTTGGGGATAGTGTAAGTAACTCCGCCCTGGTGGGCATCGGCATACACTGCGGCGGGCGCAGCTACATTTGCGATCGCTGCGGGTATGGTGATTGCCTGATTTGGAGCGTCATCGTTGCCACCGACAAAGTCTGTGTCGCCGATGAAGCTACCCACTACCGTCGAACTGCCTGCATTGATCGCGATCACATCCGCGGACGCCGCGGCAGTTGATGTAGAGACCTGCTGCGAAGGCGGTGAAAGCACTCCCGTGCTGCTAACCGCTTCGACTACGTAGTAGTACATGGTCGAAGGGGTGAGAGCCGTATCGGAGAAGCTGGTCGTTGTTAGGTTAGTTGCGATCTGGGTAGCCGCGGACGGTAGGAAGCCCGCAGTGGTGCTCCGGAAGACAGCGTAGGTAACTCCCGAACTGACGCTCGCTGTCCAATTCAGGTTGACTGCGCTTGACGAGCCCGTTGCGACATGAATGGCTGTTGGCGCGGACGGTATGGCTGGTCCTCCTGTCTGAATCTCAATGCCATTCACCATAGGCTGGTCGTTCGTGCCATTGGTGAAAGCGATGACGATCTGACCGTTCACAGGAGTGATGTTGGGAATAGTCTCGACAGCCGCCGTGAAGTTTGCATTTCCGGCAGCGGCAAAGATGTCAAAGTTAGTCAGCACCTGCGCTCCGTTGATTGACACGTTGAACAGGCGAGAGTTTGGCGTGGTGAAGAACAGTTCAGCAAAGTGCAGAACCACAGTGTAGGTGTTGCCTGCGACCAGGTTGGGAATGGTATAAGTGACGCCGCCTTGATGAGCATCTGCATACACAGCAGCGGGCGCAGCTATACTTGCGATCGCTGTGGGGATGGTGATGGCATGCCCTGAAGCATCATCATTGCCGCCAGTGAAGTCCGTATCAGCGACGAAGGTTGCGTTGTTGGCGGAGTTGGGCACTGCTGTAGCACTGCCCGCGTTGATTGCAATGACTTCGGTCAATCCCGAAGCGGCTAGCGTCTGCGTTGAGGCCTGCAGCGATGGTGTAAAGCCTGCGGCGTTGACTGCTTCCACCACATAGAAGTACGTCGTAGAAGCGGTGAGACCCGTGTCTGAGTCGGTGGTAGTCGTCAGATTTTGTGCGATCTGATTGGCTGCCGTGGGAGTAAAGCCAGAGGTGGTGCTCCGGAAGACGGAGTATGTAACCCCCGGCGTAGTGCTCGCCGTCCAACTCAGGTTGATCTGGCTTGAGGATACTGCGGTCGGTGTCAGATTGGCAGGTGCAGCCGGTATCACCGGAGCAGCGTTGCTAATCGACAGACTCAGTGTCGCTGAGCCTGTCTGGCCAGTGGAGTTTGTGGCCGACAGAGCAATGCTGAACGAGCCACTGACTGTTGGTGTACCTGAGATGACTGCACCGCTGAGGCTCAGACCCGCAGGCAGACCAGTGGCGTTGAAGCTTGCAGCCGTTGGGTTGGACGTAATTGTGTAAGTGAACGGCTGACCTACGGTTGCCGCTGCGGTTGTAGCGCTGGTTATGACTGGCGTCGCAGCGTTGACGGTCAGTCTTAGTGTTGCTGTGCCCGTCTGGCCGGTGGAGTTGGTGGCCGACAGAGCAATGCTGAACGAGCCACTGACTGTTGGCGTACCCGAGATGACTGCGCCGCTGAGGCTTAGACCCGCAGGCAGACCGGTTGCGCCGAAGCTCGCAGCCGTTGGGTTGGACGTGATTGTGTAAGTGAATGGCTGGCCGACTGTTGTTGTTGCGGTTGTAGCGCTGGTTATGACTGGCGCCGCGGCAGCGTTGACGGTCAGGCTCAGTGTTGCTGTCCCGGTCTGGCCGGTGGAGTTGGTGGCCGACAGAGCGATACTGAACGACCCTGTTGCTGTTGGCGTACCCGAGATGACTGCGCCGTTGAGGCTCAGGCCCGCAGGCAAGCCCGTAGCGGTGAAGCTCGAGGCAGCTGGACTGGACGTAATTGTGTAGCTGAACGGCTGGCCGGCGGTCGTCGTTTCAGTGAGAGGACTGTTGATGACCGGCGTCGCAGGTGGTGGAGCTGATCCTGGAGTGAAGGAGCCGAATACGTAAAACTCGTCGATTTGATATCCAAACGGCGCGTTGACGCGTACGGTTCCATTCATACGGAAGAACTCAGCTTTTACGGGCGGCAGGTCGTTGTAGGACTGCAGTGCGTTGTTCACGCCATTCGTCGCGGTGACCATGTTCTGCCAGCCGTTGGAGCAGGCGCCAGAGGTGCTGTTGACCGTGCCGGTGCAGGCATCGATGGTGTAGTCCAGAGCAGCAGAACCGCCCCATTGAATCGCAAATCCATCGACGGTTGCAGGAGCTCCGAGATCAACATAGATAAACGATGGGTCTAGACCTGCAACGCCCGTGTTGGAGTTTCCGTTCGGTGCATGGATCGTCTCCCAGTTGTCATTCACATTGTTGTCGAATGCGTTCGTCGCCACGTTGCCGCCGTTGTTGCTGGTGGCAAACGCAGACTTGAAGAAAGCCAGGTTCGTATCGCCCGAAGCCGACCATATTACGGATTGATTCTGAGTGACCACCGCTACGTCGTTCGCATCGATGACACCGTCTCCATTCAGATCAAAGATGGCATTGACGCTATTGACCAAACCAGTTTTTTGCAGCGTGACTTCCGCACTGTCAAAGCCATCGACGTGGTGGTCCTGGCTGACATCGCCGTAGAGAACATTGAAGGGAATATCCTGGACGGCGTTGCTGGTGAGTGTGGTGTTGATGTTAGAGAGATGGAGGTCAAGAGCCTGCGCATTCGCAACGCCGGTGAGCTGCACCGTGATGATGGTTTGCGTAGAGTCGAGCGTCGGTGTTCCCGCCACACCTATAACGTTTGTCGTGCCCGGCTGGCCTTGAAGAACTGCAGTGGGAGTTGCAGTCAGAGGCGCAGCGAACTGAACCTTGATGGTGTAGGTCTGGTTGGTCGGAACGCGTGGCTCAGTAAGAGGCACGGGCGAGGGGAAGAGAGGCACGCCCAGTGTCTGCGAACCCGAGGTTTGAAAAGAGGTAGCCTGGAGGACCGGATCTCCCATCAGGTCGCTGATGTCGCTCTGCGAAAGAGCACGGTTGTAGATTCGGACTTCGTCGAGATTGCCGGCAAAGCCGTCGACTCCATTGGGATCCGGGGCTCCGCTCAAGACAGCATTCTGTTCACCGAACCACAGTTGTCCGAGACCGTTTGCATTCTGTGCAGGGGCAGTGTTCGGCTGCTTGACTCCATTGATATAGAGATAGCGAACGCCCTTTACACCGTCCTGTACGAGCGCGACATGCGTCCACGAATCTTCGCTGACTGCAGAGCCTACAAGGTCGCCTGCAGGGCCACGTGCAACCCAGTTGCCGGCTCCATTGATGAACAGGCCGTAGAGAGCTCCCTGATCTGCGGACTTCACGATGATGGAGGACTCGCCTGGATGCTCTCCATCCGGATCACCTGCCACGTTCAGACAAAAGACCCAAGCGCTAAGAGTGAAGCTCTGCGAACTGGTAAAGTCCAGGTCCGGAGCATCCAAAATGTGCAGAGAATCTGAGGTATGAGTGCCATGGAAAGACCACGCGCCATTGATAAGGCCACTTGCAATGCCATGGTCTTCATCCGCGGCTTGTGGCTTTGTCGCGGTGTGGCCGTGGCCGGTCACGTCAGCGGAGTTCAAAGATGCCGGGTTCGTGACACCCTCGTCAAGAGGCCAGTAAGCAACAAGACCTTGCTCCTCAAACTGCCCAAGGGTCGTAGCGGAAGCCTGTTGACTGCTCGGCGAATGGCCGGCTGAGTTTGTCGCCTGGATTGTGTAGAAGTATGTCGTATTGGGCACCACTGACTGATCCACAAAGGATGTCGCGTTTGAAGACAGCGGTGGGCTAATGTTCAGAGGCGAAAAGTTGTTGGCATTGCCTGTAGAGCGGAGGATGGTGAAACCTGTGTTATCGGTCCCGCTGAAAGACCAGCTCAATGTGATCTCGTTAGCGCTGTTCGCAGTGGCGGTCAACGTTGCAGGTGTCTCTGCGGGCGAACCGGTCGCGACGGGTGCCGGGCCGTATACGAAAAGAAAGCCGGGCTTGTTATCCGAAGGTTGAGAGAAGGTGACGGTTTGGCCTTGGCCATTTACAAACTGCCCAGTTTGAGTTGGGGGCTGATAGCAAGAGAAGTAGACCTTGCCGTTATTTACGATCGGCAGAGCCCAAGTGGAACTTTGACATGTCCCTTTTTGTCCATTCGGAAGAGACGCATTGGCGCTGAAGATCGCGGTCTGCACGTTATTCGCATCCCAGGCAAAGATGCCGTTATTCACCTGCCACACGACACCACCCGAGGTCGGGCTGGTAGCCGAGATAAAGTTTCCCGAGGTGAACTGGGGAGAACCTTGCGTCGACATAGTTTCATTGGAAGAGATGAAACCTCCCGTCGCAGCGTCGAAACCTACCGCGCGCCGGTGGATCGCCGAGCTTGCGCCGTAATAGATGGCGCCGTTGAAGTAAGTGGGCGTATTGAAGATGCCTGCATTCGGTTCGATAATTTGCTGGACAGCGTTGGGGTTGGAAGCGCTCGTATCGTTTTGTGCGATTCCACCCAGGTTGGTGCGATCGAGAAGATACATGACGCCCGCTTTGCCGCCGACGAGCATGAGGTTTCTGGTCTCACCGTCGGCACCAGGCAAAGGCGGCAGCAGAAGCAGGCCGCCTGAACCCAGATCGCGGTCTCCAACGTTGAATGTGTTCCATTGGCTGGGCGTAAACCAATGGAAGTTATTGCTGGAATCCTGAGCGAATGGAACCCGCATCTCAGGCTCTCCGCGGTAGTTGACGATCGTCGTCGGATCCGTAGATAGAGAGAGCACGCTCATCGCGAAGTCTGTGCCCGTAGTGAAGGGGCCATTCGAGTCGCTGCCGGACACGTTTTGATTCCAGCTGCCGTTGCCGGTTGCGAAGAACAATTGATTCGTATTTGGGTCGAGCGCAGGACTCGCCCCGCCCATCCAGACGCCTGCCTCTTCGTCAGAGCCAGTAGGATGAGTGTTGAACTCCCCTTGCAACGTCATAGCCGCAGGATTGCTTACGTTGTAGCCCAGTACCAATCCCCAATAGGGTGTCTGATCGTTGTGGGAAGCATAGGCCAGATAAAGGGTATGGTGAACGCTATCCAGAGTCAGTGACGAGCGCAGATGCTGATGCTCTGGCACGAACGGAATCCTGCCGTTCTGGCTTGGGGTCACCGTGTCGCAAGTAGTATTGGCTACGCATGCTTGCGGCGTGTAGTCTCCATTGAACTCAGGGTTGATGATCGTGAAACCCTTGACATTGCCCGTCTTCACATCAAGCGCGTAAAGCACCTGCATGAATGGAGTGGCGGCGGGGAGATCCTGTGTATCCCTGACGGAGACCGCCACATAGAGTGTGCCGGTCAACGCATCAATTACCGGCGTCTCTGTGAGACCTAGCAGTGGTGTGATGTCTGCCGCGCCTTTGATGTCCTGATAGGCCTCTGCCTGGCCATTCGGCGTAGGGCCATTCGGATAATTTACCAGCGGCATCACCCACAGATAATTCTGGTTCACCTTGTTGCAGCCGTCGGAAGTCCTGTCACCATCGATCGCGTAGACAGTGCCATTCTGCGTCGCAACATATACGGCATTGTGTTGGGCGCCGTCAGGAAAAGAGCCGGGAAGCTTGCTCGACGTTGCTGCAGTAAGGTAGAGCGGCTGCGCGTTGACCTGCCCATCCACCTGCTCCGCAAACAAGCACGTTACGTTCCCAGAGCCAGAGACGAACGCTGGGGTCAGCGTCTGCTCACTAGAATTTACCCCTGAGTGACTGGTGTTCACTTGCCAAGTCGTGATGTCCATTTGGGCAGAGGCCACTTTGCAACCAAGTCCGCCGAAGGAGAGCAAGGCAAACAGAGTAATAAGCTTATTGAAACGCATTCGTACACTCCGATTAACGACAATTGTCGAGAAGGGTAAGTAAAAAAATAGATAGTTGAACAGCCAATAGATCAGGCGAACTTACTTGCAGTTGTCCTACGTTGTTACCGGAGCCATCTTTTAGGAACTCCCTTTCGCCCTTTCTCAAAGAGCAGTTAATATTTTTTTGCTGACGGAGTATTAACAACGGCAGTGCATTTAAATTCCCGGCTACCTGCTACCTAATAAGATCGAACGCGTAAATAGGCTGCTAAAAAGAGCCACCCTAGCGATAAACATCGCAATAAAATTTGTGACATCTTCAGATCGAAGCAACTCAAGCTGGGTCAGCGATAGATCTTCGCGAGACAAAGCTCTGCCACGCGAAGAGGTAGTAGGAGCCAAGGGAAGCTCCTAGGGGCCATTCAAAAATAGGACATGATGGGGAGAGGGGAGGAAACTTTCGCGAAAAATTTTCTTAGCGCATGTGCTGGGTTTTATAGGCACAACGATACTTCGAGACTACGTGCTCTTTATCGCCTCTTTCATGGATTCGATTTACTCGAATTGCTTCTCTCAAATTTTAGCTGCTGTTGGCATCTATGATGCTTGAGGCTTACGAATAGATTGTCAAAATATTGTCACCAACGCCTTTTTGAAGTTGCTACAGGTGATCCTTCGCTTAGTCGCTGTCTCTTTTACAAGAGATATCCGGATAGATTAAAAAAATAATGGCCCGCTGAATTGGGATACAACCGCAGATTGCTGGCCGCAGCTAAACGATCCACAGCGTGCGAGGAACGCGCGAGTCTGGATCCAGAAGTTAGGCTACTCAAACGAAGAGGGCCTCGACTCATAAAGTCGAGGCCCTCTTTGTTTGACTGCAAATTACTGTCCGGCGAGCGTGATGCACTCTTCGAGGATGTCGAGGGCGATGTTCGGCCTCGTGCTCGTTGACGATGAGCGGGGGGCAGAGGCGGATGGTGGTTTCGCCGCAGCCGAGGATCAGAAGGCCGCGTTCGAAGGCGAGGTCTACGATTTTGTCGCGCATTGGGCCGACAGGGGTGCGGGACTGCTTGTCTTTGACGAGTTCGATGCCGATCATGAGCCCGCGTCCGCGAACGTCGCCGACGGTGGGGTGTTTCGCGACCCAGGGCGGAGGCGCGCGAGCATCTTTTCGCCGACGGTGGCGGCGTTTTGCATGCCTTCGCGCTCGAGGATGTCCATAGTGGCGAGGGCAGCGGCGATGCAGATGGGATTGCCGCCGAAGGTGCTGGCGTGGGAGCCGGGAACCCAGTTCATGATGTCCGCCTTGGCCATGCAGATGCCAAGCGGCATGCCGGACGCGATGCCTTTGGCGATGCAGACGATGTCGGGCTGGACGCCGGAGTGCTCGATGGCCCACCACTTCCCTGTTCGGGCGGCGCCGGACTGAACCTCGTCGGCGATGAGGAGGATGCCGTGGCGGTCGCAGATGCGGCGGATCTCCTGGAGGAAGTTGTCGGGAGCTACGACGTAGCCGCCTTCGCCCTGGATGGGCTCGAGGATGATGGCGGCGACCTCTTCGGGCGGCAGGATGGTCTTGAAGAGCTTCTCTTCGATGTAGCGGGCGCAGCCGAGGGCGAAGGCTTCTTGCTTCCTGCGGGCCGCCGCTACAACCGCGATAAGCGTAGGGGTAGCGGACGTGGTGGACGCCGGGAACGAAGGGGGCGAAGCGGCGCTTCTGCTGGGCTTGGAGCCGGTGAGCGAGAGCGCGCCCATGGTGCGGCCGTGGAAGGCGCCGAAGAAGCTGATGATGTTCTGACGGCCGGTGTGATAGCGGGCGAGCTTCATGGCGCACTCGACGGCTTCGGCGCCGGAGTTGCCGTAGTAGAACTTGTGCGGGCCGGGCATGGGCGCGATGGCGGAGAGGCGCTCGGCGAAGGTGGTCATGTTTTCGTAGTAGAAGTCGGTGCCGGACATGTGGATGAGTTCGGCGGCCTGATCTTGAATGGCCTTCACGACTTCAGGATGGCAGTGGCCGGTGGAGTTGACGGCGATGCCGGCAGCGAAGTCGAGGAACTCATTGCCGTCGACGTCGGTGACACGGATGCCGCGACCGGACTTGGCCACCATGGGGTAGCTGCGGGTATAGCTGGGGGAGATGAGGCGGTCGTCGGCGGCGACGATCTTCTGCGCGTTGGGGCCGGGGAGCGCGGTCTTCAGCTTGGGGCCGAACTCGGCTGTAGTGTTTTGAGCGAATGGCTTCGCCAGCAGCGTGGGTGACGCCCTGAGCGGAGTTTTGCTTCAGGTCTTCGAGGGTCTTTTCAGTCAATGTGGTCATGCGAATCTCTCCTTGGGGCAGCGGTGCGTTTGGTCTGGCCGTTCGTGTCGGGTCCGTTCCAGGATGAGGTACGGGGACGCTCTGTGGTTGCAGAGAGAACGGTTTGCGCTGGTGGCGAGGACTTCGCCGGCTGGGGGGTAAAGCGTTAGTCGCCGGCGAAGAGACTAGGTCGCGTGAGACTGGGCAGAACGCGAAGGTGCCGCCGCGGCATCTGGTGGCGCTTGGAGCGGCACACTGAGCCGGGGATGCTGAACGTCCGTGCTGGGACAGACTGTTTCATTGAGCCTCTGCGTATGTCGCCGAGTATACCCTACCGTGGTAACGACAATCACTCGTCTTCTACGACAGTTCCCTGATGAAACATTATCTTCCAGCCCAACAGCGTGTGTTGCCAGATGGTGGAGCGACGGGTCTTGCGTATCTTGTCTTGAATCAGCGTATAGGTGAGCAGATACAGATCGGGTGCCAGAGGCCGGCAGTAGAACTCGCTGGTCTCCCATTCATCTTTCCGGGGATGTTGATGACGGGTTTCCAGCTCGGCCAGAACATATTCTCTGGAATAACGACAACCAGAAGCGCCTATCTCCCAGAAGTCGATGTGCATCATGTTCTCGAAGTCCGATCGAGTGATGCCGAACTCTGGGCGATGAAAGATTGGTTCGCGTCTCTTGAGTTCTTCGAGGATGACAAGGAGGGCTGGGTCGGTGGACAAAGCTGGTTCTATCTCAGGGCGCATCACCACCTCGTAAAACAGAATTCAGCCGGATCACTCCGCAACGGTCACTACCGAATAACGCTGCCTGGGACCATCGGCTGAGGAGCGTCGTTGTCGAACTGCATGCTGAAGGCAAACATCAGTGTGAGCAAGTCATTGTGCGGTGTGGTGAAGTCGAAGCAGAGGACGTGTCGGGTAGGCTCGACGGGGTCGGACTTCTTACGGGGCTTGACTGGAATGTTACCGAGCACGCAGGCCTTGGCGGCGTAGGTAGTCATGGGAAGCTTGTTGGTTGGCGTCTTCGGCATGGGCACCGATGCGAGCACTATGGCAGCGGGATGGCCATCGATCGTGTATTTGGTGGACTCCTGGGTGATGGTCGGCTCGCCGTACTGCTTAAGCTGGCGGAGGATCTGCTCTCGAATGAAGGGGCCTAGCTGAGTGGCGCCACGGAGAACATTGGGGCAGGTGCCGTCGATGGTCGAGAGGACGAAGGACGAGGTCCCAGTGGGTGCGTTCGAGTTGGCGAAGAAGTTGGAGTGGGCACACTTTGGTGTCCCGTCAGTAGCGGTAGAGGTACTTGCAGCGGAAACCGCGGGGTCGGCAACGAAGCGACCAGGATAGAAGTAGGTGACGTTCAGCAACGGATCGTGAAAGCTCTTTGGCATATTGGAATTAGCCGGAGCGTTGCGATGAGTCGGCAGATTGCGGGAGAGCCACCGCAGAGACGAGGAGAAGAGAAAATAAGGCCGCAGAACGAAACATCATCTCCTTATCGTAGCACCGGGACAGCCTTGCGGGCGCTGCCCTCAGCCTGCGCCGGAGCCGCGATACCATAGGGAATGCCTGCCAATTCCTCATCAAAGCGCACGCGGATCCTGCTGTCGTTCGCCTGCGTTTATCTCTTCTGGGGATCGACGTATCTGGCGATGCGGTTTGGCGTCGAGGTGCTGCCGCCGTTCGTATTGGGGAGTGCGCGTTTTTTGATCTCCGGACCTCTGCTGTTAGGGCTGAGCGCGATCTTTGGCATCAAGATACGGCCGAGCAGGCAAGAACTAGGCCGGTTGGCGATCATCGGCGTGTTGATGCTTGGCTGCGGAAATACTGCTGTGATCTGGGCGGAGCAGTACATTCCGACCGGACTGGCGGCGCTGCTGGTGGCATCGATTCCGTTGTATGCGGCGCTGATCGAGATGCTGTTACCGAAGGGCGAAGGTTTGCCTTTACGTGGATGGCTTGGGATCGGAATAGGATTTGCGGGGCTGGTGTTTCTCCTTTGGCCAGGGCTGAGGAGTGGCATGCGGGGCGATTTGCGGCAGATCATAGCAGCGGGAGTAACACTCGCCGGGGCGCTGTGCTGGACGGTGGCTTCGGTGATCTCACGGCGGTCGACCATCGGCATCAGCGGATTTGCGGCGGCAGGATGGCAGATGGTGTTCGGTGCGCTTTTCGATGTGTGCCTCATGGTATCGACGGGTGGATATCGGGGGGCACATTGGGGAGTACAGGCATGGGCTTCGGTGCTGTATCTGGTGACCTTTGGATCGCTGCTGACTTACACCGCGTACATCTTTCTGCTGGATAACGTAGCGGTATCGAAGGTAGCAACCTATGCGTATGTGAATCCGGTGATTGCGGTCATCCTTGGAGCAATCTTTTTGCAGGAGCATCTGGTCGCGATGGAGTATGTAGGAATGGGAGCGATTTTACTGGCGGTGTTTTTAGTTACGAGCTCGAAGATGAAGAGTGGGGCAACGACCGTGGTGGATGAGGATCTTAAGCTTGGGCAAGAGGCTTAGATTGCTTGGGGCTGTCTGCTAGTCTGGCGGGCATGAGACGCTTTTGGCTTATCGGAAGTTGCGTATTGGCGATGGGTGCGGTGCAGGCTGCGACGCCGGCGGCGACAGACGTCCGGGCAAAAGAGATAATCCGCACGCTGAAGCTGACGGTGTTACCCAAAGAGTCTGGCTATCTTGGGATCATCGGTGCATCGACACAGAAGGTGAATATTGGCGGCAGGATGTTGGCCGTACAGAGCCAGAACTACTACATGCTGACGCGAGAGCGGCCGATCAACTATCTGCATCGGCTGGCTTCTGACGATACTCACATTCTTGTAGAGGGTGGGCCGGTGGACTACTTCATCTTTTATCCCGATGGACACGCAGAGAAGGTGACGTTGGGATTTAATTACGCTGCAGGAGAGCGGCCCGTGGTGGCAGTGCCAGGCGGGTGCTGGAAGGCACTGCGTCTGCATGAGGGCGCTAACTACGCCTTGATGGTGAATACGCTATCGCCGGAGTTCACACCTGATCGCGTAAAGATTGGCGAGAATGCCGAGTGGGTAAAGCGGTTTGCGGGCGCTGCGCCGTGGGCAACGCCGGAGAGATTACGGGAGTTCATCGGCCCGAACTGGACTCCGTGAGGTGTGAGGTGCGCACAACACGGAATCGTAAATTTAGGACATGCCGGTGATCTCACCTGCCGCATCGACGTCGATGCCCATGGCGCGGGAGACCTTGGGAAGTCCGGGCATCAGCATCATGCTGCCTGAAATAACAACGAGGAAACCTGCGCCAGCAGAGAGAACGACGTCCGTAATGTGAAGTGTCCAGCCAGTGGGAGCGCCCATTACCTTGGGATCATCGGTTAACGAATACTGCGTCTTGGCGATACAGACGGGTAGTTCGCCGTAACCCCATTCCGTAAATCGAGCGAGCTTCTCCTCGGCCTGCGATGTGAGTTCAACATTGGCCGCACCGTAGACCTTCTGCGCGACGGCCGTGATCTTTTCGAGAGGCGAACCCTGTGGTGCATAGGTACTGGTAGGCGCAACATTCGGATTCGCGGCGATGACGCTCACTACCTTTTCGGCGAGTGCCGCTGCACCCTCGCCACCTTTGCTAAAGGCCTCCGACAAGGCAAACGCTGCACCCTGAGCCTCGCAGTATCTTTCGAGGAACTTCAGCTCTTCGTCGGTATCGTTGGGAAAGCGATTGATCGCAACGATCGCGGGGAGATTGAACCCGCGAACGATGGCAATGTGTTTTTTCAGATTGGCGAAGCCAGCTTCAAGGTCGCCACCGCCCTGGTTGCGAACAGATTGGACCGTCGTGACGAGCACTGCTGCCGATGGCTTGATGCCAGAGGACGGCATCACGATGTCCATGTACTTTTCAAAGCCGAGATCGGAGGCGAAGCCGGTCTCGTTCACGACGTAGTCCGCCAGACGAAGGCCCATCTGCTGCGAGAGGACAGAGCTGGTGCCGTGTGCGATGTTTGCAAAGGGACCGCAATGGACGAGCGCGGGCGTGCCCTCGGTGGTCTGGACGAGGTTGGGCTGAATGGCCTCGGAGAGCAGTGCCAACATGGGCCCGGTGGCGTTGAGATCCTTCGCAAGAACAGGCTTGCCGGAGCGAGTTGCGCCGATGACGATGCGGCCGAGGCGTAGGCGAAGGTCTTCCCTGCTTGCCGCCAGCGTCATGATGGCCATGATCTCGGAGGCTGCAGTGATAAGAAAGCCGGTGCGGCGGTTGGCTCCGTCGCGCTTACCGCCAGCAGAGCACGACGATGTGGCGCAGAGCGCGGTCGTTCATGTCGAGCGCGCGTGGCCAGGTGACGGCGTGGGGATCGAGATCCAGCTCGTTGCCGTGGAAGAGATGCGAGTCGATCAACGCGGCGAGGAGGTTGTGAGCCGAGGTGATGGCATGGAAGTCGCCATGGAAGTGGAGATTTATCTTCTCCGCAGGCTCGACCTGCGAGCGGCCACCACCGGCGGCTCCGCCCTTCATGCCGAAGACCGGTCCGAGCGACGGCTCGCGAGAGGTGATGATGGCCTTCTTGCCGATCTTTTCGAGGCCCTGCACCAGTCCGATGGAGGTGACGGTCTTGCCTTCGCCGGAGACGGTGGGGGTGGTCGCGGTGACGAGGATGAGTTTGCCGCGAGGCGGAAAGGCAGGGTCGTTCAGCAGATCGAGTGTGAGCTTCGCGCCATAGCGGCCGAGACGTTCCACATACTTTTCGGGCAGGTTGAGCTTTTCGACGATGGCTTCAATGGGGAGAAGATCTTTATTCATGTGCCTCAGTGATAGATAAATAGTTTGAGTCGTGCAAGCTACGGAGCCGAGGTGCCCATTGGGTTCGGATAGAGCGGAGCGGCCTGGGCTCGGCCAAACCGGACTGTGGTCTTGGTAATGCGATTAAGCGTGTCGATATTGTTCGAAGAAAAATACCAGACCAGAAGGTGATTATTCCAGTTGGTAGAGAGACCCATCGTATAGAGCGTTTGCGGCATGGCGGGTTGCGGGTTTGCCGGGTCGGAGTTTTTGGGCATGCCTTGAGCAGCGGCCATATGCACCTTCTGCCAGCCTACGTTGTACCAGGCAGGCTGCACGATGGACTTCATGCCGGGAACTTTGTTGACGAGTTCGGCCATGTCCGGCAACAGCGTGGTGCTGGTATTTGGGTGTTCGGAGTTCAGGCAATCAATATCCAGTTCGGCAAGAAGGATCGTCGCGGTTATCGCAGGCGTGATGGTTACTTGTGTGCCACCGTCAGTGGCCGGCTGTGTTTTGCTGGTTTGCGCCTGGCCCGACTGTGGGAGTTCGAGGACAAGTCGAGGGCGAAGGCAGCTGGTCGCCTCCGCAAGCTTGGGATCGGACGCACCTGAGACGCCCGAGAGAGTAAGGCGGCCATTGTGCATAACCTTCTCGGGGTCGGCTTTCACCAGATCAGAAGGGTAGAAGAGGCGCAGAGCGAGACCTTCGTTCTCCCACTCGGTGGTGTTGGGCGCTGGAGCTTGCGAAAGGGCCGCAACCGGCAAAACCGATGCCAGTAGTGTGATTGCGAAGATGCGAGGGATAAAGGAGAGGACCATTGGTGTTCGCGCTCCCCAGCGCTACTTTCTCTTCCAGCGGACGCCATCTTTGGAATCTTCAATTAGGATGCCCTTTGCAAGAAGGTCGTTGCGAATAGCGTCCGCACGGGCGAAGTTGCGAGTCTTTTTGGCCTGCGTGCGTTCGGCGACCAGGGCGTCGATGTCGGTGTCAGAGAAGGACAAAGTAGCGACGAGCGAGGGGTCGGCCTCGTCGATGCGGCCTTCGGCCTCGGCCCAGACGAGCGCGGCGCGGGTGATCGCGGCGTCTTTGTCTTCAAGAACGGCGAAGACACCATCAAAGAGCGTAAGCACCTTCAGAATCTCGGCGGCGTTGCCTGCACGGAGAGTTCCCGCGTCGGCGGCGGAGTTGGCGGCACGAACAAGGTCGAAGATGGCGGCGCGAGCCTCAGCCGTATTGAGATCATTGGCGAGAGCAGCGGTATAGTCATGCTCTGCTTTGGTGGTTGCTGCGGCGATGTCTGGATCCAGGCCGTCGGGGAATCCCCCTTCAACATGCGTTGGTGGAAGGTGCGCAGACGATCAATGGCGTTGGTCGACTCGACCAGGCTGTCGAAGGTGAAGTTCATCTGGTGCCGGTAGGGCACAGAGATCAACAGGAAACGTATCGCCGAAGCCCGGTAGCCCTTGAGCAGCAGATCGCGGAGCGTGTAGAAGTTGCCCTCTGACTTAGACATCTTCTTGCCTTCGACGAGCAGGAAGCGAACGTGCATCCAGTGGCGAACAAAAGGTTTGCCTGAGGCTGACTCAGACTGGGCGATCTCGTTCTCATGGTGCGGGAACATGAGGTCTTCCCCGCCGGCGTGAAGATCGATGTCTTCGCCGAGGAACTTTGTCGCCATGGCAGAGCACTCGATATGCCAGCCAGGGCGACCGGTGCCGAGAGCGGTGTCCCATGACTGCTCGCCCGGTTTTACCGCCTTCCAGAGGGCAAAGTCGCGGGCCGCATCTTTTTCGTACTCATCGATGTCGACGCGAGCGCCGTCTTCGATGCCATCGAAGTCTTTTTTGGAGAGCTTGCCGTACTCGGGAAAGCGAGCGATGCGGAAGTACCAGCTGCCGTCCTCAGCCTGATACGCGATGTCTTTCGCAGCGAGCTTTTCGATGAGCTCGACCATGTCCGGAATGCAGGCGGTAGCGTGGGAGATGTGTTCGGGGCGCTCGATACCCAAAGCGTCGAGGTCCTCAAAGAAGGCGCGCTCGAACTTCTCGGTGTACTGGGCGATTGGGACGCCGGCGGCGGCGGCGTTGCGGATGATCTTGTCGTCGACGTCGGTGATGTTCATCACGTGTTCGACGGGGATGCCCTGCTGACGGACGACTCGGCGCAGAACGTCGACGTGGAGGAAGGTACGGAAGTTGCCGATGTGACCGTAGTCGTAGACCGTGGGGCCGCAGCAATACATTCGTAGCGCAGGTCCACCGACGGGGGCGAGGGCTTCGATCTTTCCGCCCAGTGTGTTGAAGAGTTCGATCGTTGCCACGTGCTCTCTGTCCTGCCGCAGCCGAGCGCGTGGCGCGGTGCAGACTGCTCTCACTTTAGATATTCCTTGATGATTTTAGCTGATATACGCAAGTCCTTTGCCGGGGCTGGTTTAGGGCTGGCCAAGGCGGAGTTGAGGGGTGGCGCCAAGGTCCTCGGTGGCGAAGTTCTGGGCCAGAAGCTTAGGCCATGCCGCGGCGGCGATCATGGCGGCATTGTCCGTCGACAGAGCCAGCGAAGGAAAGGCGATAGGGAGACCGCGACGGTCGGCTTCTGCCTGAAGGCGGCTTCGGAGTTCGCTATTAGCGGCGACTCCGCCGGAGACGACGATGCTGCGTGCGCCGAGTGTTTCTGCGGCGGCAAACGTCTGGCGCAGGAGGTTGCCGACCACCGCGTATTGAAAGGATGCGATCAGGTCGAGGGTTTGCTGGTCGCAGAGTCTGATCACCGCTTCGTCTTTTGGCGTGATAGAAGGGTTAGCGGCTAAAGCAGCCCGACGAACCTCGATGCTCTCGCGGAGATGATGCGTCTCGACGTAGCGGAGAACGGCAGTTTTGATACCGCTAAAGGAGAAGTCGAAGTGCGGGCCTTCGGTGGTGGCCGGGGCTTTTTTGTTCGTGACGCCTTCGCGAGGGGCGCGGTGCTTGATCTCGCCGAAGGTAAAAGGGACGGCGCGAGGGTTGCCGTGGGGGGCAAGAGCGTCGATCCACGGACCGCCCGGGTAGCCGAGGCCGAGAAGCTTGGCGACCTTGTCGTAAGCTTCGCCAGCGGCATCGTCGACCGTGCGGCCCACGTTGCGGTAGGTCCACGTGGCGTCGGATCCCTGCTGCTGCGCGAGATACAGGTGAGTGTGGCCGCCTGAGACCACGAGTGCGAGCAGAGGTAGTTCCATGGGAGCGTCCGAACGCTCGCGCGTCTCCATCAGTACGGCGTGAATGTGCCCTTCAAGGTGGTTGACGCTGATGAGCGGCTTATCGAGACCAAAGGTGAGCGCCTTCGCATAGGTGATACCCACGAGCAACGCACCGGCAAGACCTGGGCCCTCTGTAACGGCGACGGCGTCGAGATCCGCGAAGGTGACATTGGCGCGGGCCATAGCCTCACGAACTACAGGAACGATATTCCGCAGGTGTTCGCGCGAAGCCAGTTCCGGGACAACGCCACCGTAGTTGGCATGCAGCGACATCTGCGAAGCAACGACGTTCGAAAGCGCTGTAGTGCCTGAACGGACAACAGCGGCCGCAGTCTCGTCGCAGGAGCTTTCGATGCCCAGAATCAACCCTTCACTGGGTCCAGTTTCGCTGCTTTCACGCATCTCTCTATCATAGGGGAGAGCGACGATGAACCAATGGAAGGACAAGCCGAGGTACTCAGCAGCCCGAGAGATTGTAGTGGCGCTGCGTCACGCAGGGTATAAGGCTTACTTCGCTGGGGGGTGCGTGCGTGATCTGCTTCTGGGATTGGAGGCTAAGGACTTCGACGTAGCGACAAGCGCGACGCCCGACATAGTCATGGGAATGTTTGCGAAGACCTACTCGGTGGGGGCGCACTTTGGGGTGGTGCTGGTCTGCTCGGCTGCTGCGGACGGTGTAGAGATCACCACTGAGGTCGCGACGTTCCGCCATGACGGCGCATACAGCGATGGTCGGAGACCGGATGCGGTACGTTTTTCGATCGATCCGCGAGAAGACGTGCTGCGGCGCGACTTCACGATCAATGGGATGTTGCTTGATCCAGTGATCCTGGAAGAGACCGCGGATGCTGAAGCTGCGACACTTGATTACGTTGGTGGCCGCGACGATTTGAAGGCAGGAATTGTACGGGCGATTGGAGATCCCTCACTTCGATTCGAGGAAGACAAGCTACGGATGCTACGGGCGGTGCGGTTCGCGGCGCGGCTCGAGTTCGAGATTGAGTCTCGGACGATGACTGCAATTCAAGCGGCGGCCTCGGAGATTGGCCAGGTAAGCAGCGAGCGGGTTCGCGATGAACTAACCCTGATGTTGACCGAAGGACATGCGCGAAGAGCGATGGAGTTGCTCGATGCTTCGGGATTGCTGGCGTACGTTTTACCGGAAGCTCTGCGAATGAAGGGTGTGGAGCAACCACCGCAGTTCCATCCTGAGGGCGACGTGTGGGTCCATACGATGCTGCTTCTGGAGAAGCTAAAGCCCGGCGTGCCTGCAACTCTCGCATGGGGCGCGCTGCTACATGACATTGGGAAGCCGGCTACGTTTCGGCCTCCTGATCCTAAAAAACCTGGCGACCGCATTCGATTTGATGGGCATGTCGAGGTTGGCGTAAGGATGGCAGAAGCAACTCTCGGGCGCCTCCGCTTTTCGAATGACGACACGGAGCAGATCGTCGCGCTCGTGAAAAATCACATGCGGTTCGGTGACATCTTGCAGATGCGCGAGTCGACGCTAAAGCGGTTTTTGCGGCTTCCGAAGTTCGACGAACACCTCGCCCTGCACTGGATGGACTGCATGTCTGCGCATTGTGACCTGAAGCTGTATGAATTTGCAAAACAGAAGTACGAGGCTGCTCCAGTAGAGTCGATACGCCCAAAGCTACTAGTGACGGGAAAAGATTTGATCGCCGCAGGATATCGTCCGGGGCCAGAGT
Organism: uncultured Acidobacteriaceae bacterium; assembly: GCA_963708755.1. Taxonomy (GTDB): domain Bacteria; phylum Acidobacteriota; class Terriglobia; order Terriglobales; family Acidobacteriaceae; genus Edaphobacter. The sequence goes on along the minus strand of CAVPTN010000004.1, from coordinate 26,273 downwards.
TCAAGGCAATATTAGACGCAGCAGAAGACGCTCAACTCGAAGGCATCGCGACAACCACTGAAGAAGGTATGGCAATCGTGCGAAAACAATTTGGTGACCCGCCAGCCAGATCTGCGTAACCCTAGACGATTGACGATCTTTCGTTCAGAACTTACTGACCGCGCATCTAACTTCGAATGACAAAGGAAACAAACGACGTTGTGATTGTTGGCGCCGGAATGGCTGGCCTCACTGCCGCACGGGCACTGGCAGAAGCTGGCTTGCGAGTCTTGGTGGTTGAGGCGCAAGAGCGAATCGGCGGCCGCATCTTGACCCAGCATGTTGGAGGCGAGGCGCTTGAGCTTGGCGCGGAGTTCATTCACGGCAGGCCGCCTGAGTTGTGGGCTCTGATCGATGAGGCGGGGCTCGAGACCTATGAGCGAGGTGGAGCGCAGATCTGCTTTGAGGACGGCGCCTTAGCTCAATGTGGCAGCGAGATCGAAGAGGTGTTTGAACCTCTGGAAAAGCTGGAGCACTTCGACGGACCGGACATCAGCTTCGCTGAATACCTCGACCGCGAAAAAGTTCCTGAAGAAGACCGAAGCCGGATGATCGGCTACGTAGAGGGGTTCAACGCGGCAGACCATCGCGTCGTGAGCGCGGCTTCACTCGGCGCACAGCAAAAAGCAGAGGATGCGAGTGAAGGGGAACGCATCTACCGGCTGCGAGGAGGGTATGACCAACTTCCCGCATATCTGATGCAGCGTATCGTCGAGCACCACGGTAGGGTGCAGACCGGAGCGCCAGTGAAGGCAATCCATTGGCAACCTGGGCACGTGGAGGTTGTCACCGATGCGACTACCTTTAAAGCTGCGAAGGCGGTTGTGACGTTGCCATTAGGCGTATTGCAGAGCGGGAGCGTCATCATCGCGCCAAAGCCCGGCCTGGCGTTGACGGCCGCCTCCCAGTTACGCATGGGCCAGGTTTGCCGCTTTACGCTGCTCTTCCGTGAGCCATTCTGGACGACCCTGGCGCCGCATCCCGAACTCAGCGAGATGAGCTTTCTCTTTTCCTTCCCGGAGATGCCGCCTGTGTGGTGGACGCCGCATCCTGAGACAAGCAATAGCATCACAGGATGGGTCGGCGGCCCACGTTCGCAGGCGCTGGCAGGCATGAACGCAGAGAAGCTTGGCGTGCATGCTTGCGCCACACTCTCCAGAATTTTTGGCCTGGAACAGAACTACGTTCGCGAGCAATTCTTGGGCTGTTACACGCATGACTGGCAAAACGATGTGTTCATCGGTGGCGCGTATAGCTACGTAGCTGCCGGTGGTTTGGACGCATCCCGGCAGATGAGCGAGCCGGTGGCAAATACCATCTACTTCGCGGGGGAACACACCGACATTACAGGGCATTGGGGAACGGTTCACGCGGCGATGCGGTCGGGGATGCGAGCGGCCGCACAAATTCTCGAGAACTTGAAGGTGTAAAAACCGGAAGCTTTGATTGACAACGACGATTAACAACGGTGCAATCACCAAACACCCTTTCAGGTGCGCCATCAGATCGTTCGCCTTTGGATGCTCCAGAAGACTCAGTCGGGTGCATCTTTTTGTCACGGATTTGTTAAGGCAGGTTAGGTGTAATGTGGAAGAGATAGGGTGGTCGGATAAAGGAACCACCTGTTATTCTGCTCTGCACCTTTGAGGGTCCTATGGCTATCACGAAATCACTGCTGAATACTCCCGCCGATCACACTCCCAATACAAGGTTGACCATCGATGGGTTGGAAGTTCCTGGTCACGCGGGCGAACTGCTGATCGATCTACTGAACAGCCGGACCGCTGTCAACGCGCAAAAGCCTGTGCCACAGGTGTGCTACCTCCAGCAGATGGGTCCCATTCAGAGCTGTGATACCTGCATGGTGAAGGTCAACGGAGAACTCGTTCGTGCGTGTGCGACGAGAGTAGCTGGTGGAATGAAGGTAGAGACGATCGGTGAGACCGTTGACATTGCACAGCGCGAAGCCTTCGATCGCATTCTGGAAAACCACATGCTCTACTGCACGGTCTGCGACAACAACAATCAGAACTGCACAATCCACAATACGACGGCTGTGCTGGATGTGAAGCATCAGTCACGCGAGTACAGAAGCAAGCCGTACGAGAAGGACATGTCGAATCCGTTCTACCGGTACGATCCCGACCAGTGCATCCTGTGTGGGCGCTGCGTGGAATCGTGCCAGAACGTGCAGGTAAATGAGACGCTGTCGATCGACTGGGAGAGCGACCATCCGCGTGTGCTGTGGGATGGCGGGATGCAGATCGAGGGTTCGAGCTGCGTCTCCTGCGGACACTGTGTGACAGTCTGTCCCTGCAATGCGCTGATGGAAAAAACAATGCTGGGCGAAGCGGGCTATATGACAGACCTGCCGGCCGCCGCGTTGAACAACATGATCGAAGTGGTCAAGGGAGTTGAGCCGCCCATCGGGTACGGACCGATCCTTTCGCTGTCCGAGATGGAGTCGGAGATGCGCACCGAGCGAACCAAGCGCACCAAGACCGTCTGCACATATTGCGCCGTGGGATGCAGCTTCGAGGTCTGGACGAAGGAACGCCACATTTTGAAGATTGAGCCCACGCATGGGCCAGCAAATGGAATCTCAACCTGCGTGAAGGGTAAGTTTGCGTGGGGGCACATCAACTCCGACGACCGACTCGTGAAACCGCTTCTGCGTGACGGCGACACCTTCCGCGAGATCGAATGGTCGGAGGCGCTCGACATCATCGAGCATACCTTCAAACGCATCAAGACTGAACACGGACCAGACGCTCTCGCGTTTATCGCTTCGTCAAAGTGCACGAACGAAGAGAGCTACCTGATGCAGAAGCTCGCACGCGGAGTGATCGGCACCAATAACGTTGACAACTGCGCCCGCTACTGCCAGAACCCCGCTACGATGGGGTTGCAGCGAACGGTAGGCTATGGCGGCGACTCGGGTTCAATCTCGGATATCGAAAAAGCCGGATTAGTCCTTATCGTGGGGGCCAATCCAGCGGAGAACCATCCCGTGCTTTGCACGCGAGTCAAGCGGTCGCATAAACATCGTGGACAGCGGCTCATCGTCGCCGATCTGCGCAAGCACGAGATGGCAGAGCGCGCCGATATCTTCTTCCGTCCCAACCCGTCAACCGATGCAGTATGGATGTGCGCCGTCTCGAAGTACATCATCGACAGCGGCCTCGCGAAGATGGACTTCGTTAATAAGTGGGTGAATCACTTCGACGAGTTCAAGAAGTCGCTCGAACCGTTCACGTTGGAGTATGCCGAGAAGATCACCGGCGTTCCCGCCGCCACCCTGACGACTGTCGCGCATGAGATTGCAGCAGCCGATGGCACCTGCATTCTGTTTGCAATGGGCATCACGCAGCACTGCGGTGGCTCGGACACCGCAACAGCGCTCTCGAACCTGCTTCTGGTGACAGGCAACTACATGCGACCGGGCGCCGGAGCTTATCCTCTGCGCGGACACAACAATGTGCAGGGCGCTAGTGACTACGGCTCAATGCCGAACGTATTTTCCGGCTACCAGAAGGTGGACGACCCTGAGATTCGCGCTAAGTTCGAAGCCGACTGGGGCGTTACACTGCCCACAACAACCGGTAAAGACAACCACATGATGATCGAGGCCATTCTGGCGGGCACGCTGAAGGCCCTGTATATCAAGGGTGAAGACACCATCACCTCAGACTCGAACGCGAACTATGTTGCCAGCGCGCTCGAGAAGCTGGACTTCTTCATCGTGCAAGACATCAACTTCTCCGAGACCTGCCGGTATGCCGACCTGGTGCTGCCTGCGGCAGCGTCGCTTGAGAAGGACGGAACCTTCACCAGCACGGAGCGTCGCATTCAGCGCATCAATAAGGCGATGGAGCCGCTGGGAGAATCCAAGGCCGATTGGGAGATTATTCAACTGATCGCCAATCGGATGGGGGGCAACTGGAACTACTCACATCCTTCCGAGGTCATGGATGAGATCGCGCGGCTGACTCCGCTGTTTGCCGGCGTCAGCTACAAGAGACTCGAGGGCTTCAACAGTCAGCAATGGCCGGTACATGCAGATGGCACCGATACACCGTTGTTGTTTACCGACGGCTTTCCCTTCCCCGATAAAAAGGCACGGTTCTTCCCGATCGAGTACATCCCGCCATCGGAGGAGACGAGCAATATCTACGATCTCCATCTAAACAACGGCCGCCTCCTTGAGCACTTCGAACAAGGCAGCATGACCTTTCGCACGCCCGGTATTCGCGAGATCACACCCAACAGTTGGATCGAAGTTTCGCCGGAGTTGGCTGCGGAGCGCGGCGTCACCACAGGCCGCTATGTACAAGTGACTTCACCCCACGGCAAGGCGCGCGTGCAGGTGCTGGTGTCAGATCGCGTAAAGGGCAAGCAGCTTTATATGACCTTGAACTCGGTAGAGGAGCCGGTAAATCGTCTGACCAGCAGCTTTACCGATCGCCAAACCCATACCCCCGCCTTCAAGGAGACGGCTGTGAGCATGACCGTCCTGCCGGAGCAGGGCGAAAATCCGCTGCCACGCAGAAATTTCCGCTACGGCACCCGCACCCCGCAGTCGGGGCTTGAGATCGAACGCAAATGGGCGCGCAAAGACTATCACCTGCCCGGAACGGCTGCCGCCGACAAACTCGTCCAGATCACCTCCACTACTGTTTAGCTTCGCTGCCACTTTCAGGAGTCATCATGGCCAAACCAATCGCTTTCAAACCAGTCACCGTCGACTTCAAGGCCGATCTCCTGCGCAAACTGGAGAAGGCACCAGGCGAACACGCCGAGGCCCTTCTACTGGCCTACGATGTGCTCGAAGCTGCGCATAAGGCCGGTGTGCTCGATCTGCTGCACGGTGCAATCGGCGCGAAAGACACAATCATCACAACTCTTTCGAAGTACGCTGCGCAGCCCGAAGGTATTGCCGCGATTCGGAATCTCCTCACCGCCGCAAAGATTCTGACTGAACTCGACCCCGAGGTGCTCGACCAGGTCTCGAAGGTCATGGCGCATGCGACCAAAGAGCATCAACTGGAACAGAAACCTCCAAGCCTGTTCCAGCTTGCCAAACGAGCCACGAGCGAAGATAGCCGCCGCGGTCTTTCGTTCATGACGCTGGTTCTCTCCGGCCTCGGCAAATCACTGAAGAGCTAGACGAGGGAACGGAAGCTCTCGCGTCGCACCGCAGCTATGGTCAAATGTAAGACGTGACTCATTCCTTCGACATCGGCACTACTCCCCACCATGTCCCGGTAGGCCGGGGCAAACTCTTTCTCATTGCAGGCCCGTGTGTGCTCGAGTCCGAGAGCCACGCTCGCATGCTGGCCGACTCTATCCAGCGCATCACCTCCGACCTCGGCATTCCCTACATCTTCAAAGCCAGCTACGACAAGGCCAACCGCACCTCGATCAAGAGCTTTCGCGGACCTGGGTTGGTTGAGGGCTGCCGTATTCTGCGCGCGATAGGTGACAGCACCGGCCTCCCCGTCTTGACCGATGTTCACACTGCCGTCGACTGTGCTGCCGTAGCCGAAGCCGTCGACGTGCTGCAGATTCCGGCGTTCCTCTGTCGTCAGACGGACCTGCTCATCGCTGCAGCCGAGGCGACTCGTCAAACCGGCGGCGCGATCAACGTAAAGAAGGGCCAGTTCGTAGCGCCCTGGGATATGCGGCACGCTGTCGAAAAGATCCGCGAGAGTGGCAATGATCGAGTCTCGCTGACAGAACGCGGCGCCAGCTTCGGCTACAACAACCTTGTAGTTGATATGCGCTCCCTGCCGGTTATGCGCGGCTTTGCGCCGGTCGTCTTCGACGGAACTCACTCTGTTCAGACACCCTCCGCCGGGAACGGCGTCAGCGGTGGCCAGCCGGAGTTCATCCCGGTGCTTACCCGCGCAGCCGTGGCCGCGGGTGTAGACGGAGTCTTTCTCGAGGTACACGACAATCCCGCACAAGCGAAGTCCGACGGGGCCAATGCGCTGCATCTCAACAAGCTGAAGGCTGTACTGGAGCAACTGCTCGCTATCCATGCCGCCGTTGCCAACACCGCCCTGTAAGCGAACCAATATCAAGGTTAAAAAAGCGGCCCCTCATTGAGGGGCCAATCTGCCTTGGTTCTCTCTGGTTAGGAGAGGTTTTTGCGAGTGCGCTCTAGGTCGCTATCTCGGCAAACTTGCGGGCGGCATAGGAACCATACCGCCCTGGGGGAGGGCTACTGATTCACCTCTTGTGGTGAACTTGCACCCGATGGGGAGGCCTTGGGAGCAGTAGCGTTCGAAGCTGATGTGCTGCCCATGGTCGCCAGGCTGTTATGGAGCAGCGTCACGCGTACGCCGTTCACAATTGCCTCTTCTCCATCTGCGGGCTTGGTGGTGTTCTTGCCAAGACCGGACTTGTAAATGCGATAGACAGGTACCTGGTGCTCGGTCACAAGATAGCGGACCACTGAATCTGCCATCGCCTGCGAAGTCTGTACTCCGCCACGGCTGTAACCTTGTACCTCGATGATGTAGCCCTTTTCGCCAGCCAGAGTCGTTGCAAGGGCGTCCAGGTCAGATTTACCGGTCGGCCCGAGAGATGTGCGTCCAGAGGCAAACTTTACTGACGTTGCAGATACAGTCTGGTACTGGTCCAGATTACCTACCGTATTGCCAAGCGAATCGGTACGGGTGCTCGCGTTGCTTGCCAGCGTGTTGGCGGCGTTGGCACGATTTGCTGCATCCTGCGCATGCTGATCGGCTGTGTTCGCTGTGTTCATCGCGTTCTTGATGCCAGCCTGCGACCGTGCATCTACATCCTTAATGTCGTTTGCATTCTTTGCCTGAAGCTGATCTAGCTCGTTGACCTGACCCTTGATCGGATCCGTCTGACGTTTTACCCACTTTTTGCGGGCGAGGGGGTTCATGTGGCCCCAGAAACCTTCCTTGGATTGATCCGTCAGAGGTTTACCTGTTGCATAAGTCGTCTTATCGTCTGGATTCGCTGCGCTAGAGGTCGAGCTGGCTGCTGCTTGATCCTGGGTCTGCGCTGCGGGGGCGCTCGTCTGAGCGAAAGCTGACATACCCAATGCGCTACCTAGCAGTAAAGCTGAGAGGCCGAAAGTGTTTCCGGATTTCATCATCTGATTTGCTCTCCTATCCTGGTCGGTGCGTCTGTATTCCAGACGTCAACATGCACTTGCTAGTGCAGGTAGGATGCCAAACTTTATAAATTTATAAATAGATGAAAGTAGAGGACTTACTGCATATCTACAACTTAAGTGGACAGGGAGATTACCTCCGACTCACGCAAAAAGTTCTCGAACGACCAGTAAGTATTACCCGGTCAACGAATCCGCCCCTCACTTCGTTTCGACCCGAATGATGTGAACCTCAGGCATCTGAGTGTTCCAGTTCGTCGGAATGGTCTCGAAGATAAGGCGAAAGTCGCGCCCGTCCCCCGGCTTTAAAGGCGAAGCTCCAACCGACTGAGTATCGATATATGGCTCACGCGTACGGATGAGCGACAGGGGGAGCGTCTCAACCTGGGGCGGCATGGCTTCGTCGTTGCGAAAGATCACCTGCACGGTAATGCCGGAGACCGTCTGGCCACCGGTGTTCTGTATGTGTCCGTCGATAAAAGTCGACTTCCCGCCAGACAGAGAGGTGGACTCGCTCATCGCAAGCTGTGTAAGCGAGAGATTGGCCGCATAAGCAGCCAGCGGCTGAATGGTATTAGGAGGTAGCTGTGGTTTGTGGCGAGTCGCAAACAAGAGCCCAATCACGACAGCCAGGACCGCCAATCCAGCCACGCCCCAGACTGCGATAGGAGTTCCGCCACCCTCGGGCGGTTTATTCGTGAACATCGCAGGCTGGCGAACGCTGTTCCCGCTGATGTCAGAAGAACTCGGGGTCTTTGCAGATGGATCAATCGATGGATCGAGTGGCCGATGCGGTTCGCTCATAAGCCGAGATTTTATACCGCGGTGCCTCTCGCTGCCTCGTGCAAGCTGTCCCGAAAAGAATCAGCCGAGTGTCCCAAGAAAAAACTTCGCTGGATTTTCATCACAAGGGAAGAACTTCTTGGTGCATTATCGCGTTAACAAACATCTATACGTTGTCAGGTCAATACAGATCAGTCTGTTGCAGACATTCAGACGACGTTGAGAAAGGAGGCCGACAATGAATGAACAGGATGAAACTCCGATTGACGTTCTGCCGACCTCTGATGCAGCTGAGGCAGTGATTCCAGTCGCTGCTGACCGTCTATACCAGTTCGCTGCACTGACAGCGGGTTTCCTTCTTCTTATCTCGCTGCTGTAGGGACCGCCGACGCGCGACATGCAGTTTATGCAAAGCTCGCGCGCTTCACCTTCTGGCGAAAATCTTCTCCCTGCATCTCGACTACAACGCACATCTCCTGCAATCTGGAACGCATGCGTTCGCCGATACGATCGCCGAGCGTCTCCTCGCGCATTACCGAACGAGGTCCACTTTCTGTGCCCAACGGCCCCGCATTGGCATAGTTCGTCGTAATGATCGTCGTGCGTCGGTCGTTATAACGCGTATTCAGGATGTGCGCGACCGTATCCCACACCCAGTCAGTCGGCTTGGAGGCGCCAAGTTCATCCAAAACAAGTACTTCCGCATCGAATACAGGCGCAAGAATCTCCAACTCGGTTGCCGAAACCTTGCTGTTGTAGCTGTTCTGCACCTGTTTTAGAAGGTCACGGTAGTCAAAGAAGAGCCCCTTGGCGCCGCGTTCGACCACCAGGGCCTGCAAAATGCCTACTGCAAGATGGGTTTTACCGACACCAATTGAGCCAGTGACCAGCAGCCCTCTCCCGCCCGTCTCCAGAGGGTAACCTTCGATAAACTTCTTTGCCGTGAGGCGCGCCAGCACCTGGCTCCTATGAGAGTAAGGAAGATCCGTGTCGTAGTTCTCGAGCGTGCAGTGCTCATAACGCTTGGGGATGTGGGCACGCCCCAGCATACGTTCAGCGCGGCGCTGCACCCGGCAGACACAGTCTTTGACGAACTGCCTGCCGTCCTCCTGCATGATCCGAAGACCTGATCCACCGCATATCGTACAAACTTCACTCATGGCCGTCGTTCCAGTATGGCAGCATCTGAATCCAATTGCCCCCTGTGCGAATCTGAGTTAAACTGAGGAAACTGCTTGAGCGCTCCTAAATAAGGCGCAAGCGGCGGCGCGACAGGCCCTTCGATGTGACGTGAACTCTTCCGTTGCAAGCGATCCGCGAGCCGGCAGGCATAATCGAGATCAGAGAAAAGGATTAGCTACCATGCCAAAAGAAGGTATTCACCCGAAGTATGACAACATCCACGTCAAGTGCGCCTGCGGGAACACGTTTGAGACCCGCTCCACGCACAAAGGCGACATCGTCGTCGAAATCTGCTCCGCCTGCCATCCGTTCTTCACCGGCAAGCAGAAGCTGATCGACACCGCAGGTCGCGTCGAGCGCTTCCGCCGCAAGTTCGCCAAGTCGGACGCCGGCAAGGCAGAGACTGCCGCGAAGTAAGCGGGCGCCTAAACCACATCAAGGGCCTCCGCACACGCGGGGGCCTTTGTTTTGTCTAAACTAGACACAAGTAAGGCCACGAGCACTATTGCCATGAAGAAGCGTTACACCCTCGAGCAGAAGCGTTGGGACGATCCAGCCGAGCACACGATGCCCGAGCACTCCCGCGTGCCTGCCAGCTTCACCATCGGCAACGTAAAGATCGCCCCTGCGACCGTGCTTGCCCCCATGGCTGGCGTCACCGACACCGTCTTCCGCCGCTTCATCAAAAACGCCAGCCAATTCACGAACACGACAGACGGCACAGCCGACGTAGACAGCACGACATCGAATCAACAGTCCGGCTGCGGCCTCATTATGACGGAGTTCACCTCCGCCGACGGCCTCTCCCGCATGCGCGAGACCAAGCGCAAGCGCTACCTCACCTACTACGACGACGAGCACCCGATCTCCGCGCAGCTCTTCGGCTCAAACCCGGCAACGCTGGCCGAATCAGCCCGCATCGTGCAGGACGCCGGCTTCGACCTCGTCGACCTGAACCTCGGCTGCCCAGCCAAGCGCGTCGTCGCCTGCAACGGAGGCTCCGGCCTGCTGCGTGACCTGCCGCTCATCGAAACCATCTTCAAGACAGTCCGTGCCGCCGTCACGATTCCCTTCACCGTGAAGTTCCGCATGGGCTGGAACGACAAACACATCGTCTGCGTCGAGCTCGCCAAGATGGCCGAAGACTGTGGCCTCAACGCCGTGGCCCTGCACGCCCGCACCCGCGAAGACGGCTACACCGGCCAGGCCCGCTGGGAGTACATCGCAGCAGTAAAAGACGCGGTCAAAATTCCAGTAATCGGCAACGGCGACATCCGCACTCCCGAAGACGCAGCCGCAATGGTCGACATCACCGGTTGCGACGCCGTCATGATCGGCCGCACCGCGCCCTCAAACCCGTGGATCTTCCGCCAGATCGCCCAGTACACCGCGTCGAAGGAAGCAACCGGCGTCGGCACCTACGATCAACCCACCGATCAGGACCGCTACCGCATGATCCGCACCTACTTCCAGATGCTGGTCGACGAGATCGCCATTGAAGAGCGAGCCGAAGCCGCACGCGCCGAGGCCATCACCGCCGCTGGCCAGGTCGCGCGCGAGCAGCGTCACCGCGACTGTGTCGGCAAGATGAAGCAGTTCGCCAGCTGGTTCACCCACGGCGTCCCCGGCGGCGGCGCACTCCGCAAGCAGATCTTCGAATCGAAGAACGGCGACGCAGTCCTCGGAGCGATCGAGAGCTTCTTCGCAAACCGCGAGATATCTCTCGGTAGGGAAGATGCAGTCGCCGAAGTAGACGAAACGATGCTCGCCTCCGCCGCAGCCTACTGCGACTGATGTTTGCGCAAACAACTTTTTGCATCCTCCGCCACCGCGATTAATCTCATCAGCAGAGCCGAAATAGACAGGGCCGGTTTGGTAAGTCCGGTCCCTCCCTCACCCGAGGGAGCCTTGTCCTTCGATAATCCCGTCCTTCGGAATACCGGTGAGACCCACGGCGTAGTCAGCGTGTGCCCAGCATATCGCCGACGACGCCAGCAAAAGTGCCACCACCGACAAGGCCGTCCGCTTTCGGAGAATCATAAAAACCTTCCACACCAAGACAGCAATCCTATTCCCTGCTCCGCTTCCGCCAGACCGCCTTCACGTTAGCCCGCCAGCGTTCATCGAGCGCAACCAGCGTCCACTCCACTCGAGGAGAAAGATACCGCAGTACGACCTCAGTCGCAGGATGTATGCGCAGCGAAGGTGCCACAAGGTAAAGCCGCGGAGGCTCAGTCGACAACGGCAGCCCGCCGAAGTAACCATGTCGCTGAAACTCGCCCAGACCGGTCATATTGTCGGGGTTCTGTAGATGATGCCATCGCACTCGAACCCAATAATCAAGCCCCTGCAGCGCAAGATGCAGATCCTCATCAGCCTTCAACTCAATCACCGCCAACCGTCCATCGTCGGTCACACCAAGCAGGTCCAACATCCCGCGATCGGCAGCTGCAAACGCAGGCACCTGCGTGTAAACATGCTTCGGATTGAGCCGCACATCCAGCGGCTCCACGTCTCGCCGCAACACACTCTCAAGCCAACGCTCAGGCTGCATCCGGTAGAGCGGATCGCGCTTATCCCCACCCGCAACGCGCCGCGCAAACAGCCTCGCCACCAGTTCACGCAGGTCCCCCTCATTCTCTGCGGTCAGCGGAGTCTCATTCGCGCCCGCACCAAACGTAATCTCCTGCGCGCTGTTGAACGAATTGCCCGCATACCCCATCCGCACTCGCGCAAATTCAAGGCCATGCAACAGAAATGCAAGTTCCGTGCCACTACGAAGACGCTGCTCCACGATCTCGCGCATCCCCTCAGGCACAAGAGACATCACACGCAGCCTCGATTCAGCGAATCGCTCCTGCGCTGCCTCCTCATTCGGCGCATGCATCAACCGAGTAGTCAGATTTCCATGATCAGCAGCATCTCGCTGCTCCAGTTCTTCAGACCTCTGATCCAGCTCCCACAGCTCCCACTGCGCAACGTTCGTATTGAGCCACGCCATCCGCGAAAGAGTCAGCAACGCCATCCCACGAGGCACGATCAGCTTCAACCCCTGATAGACCCGTCGCCCATCACCTGATTCCCGGCAGTGCTGCAGCCACAAGATCCCCAGCGTCAGAATGCCATCAACCGTAGCCTGCGTCTCCTCCTCATTCACGGCGATCACGGCCCAGGCCTTCTGCCCCTGTACCAGCGACCCCCGCGCATACGCCGGGCCAAAACTCTTTTCGAGATCCATCGCAGTACGAAATGCATCGGTCTTGAACTCCGGAAAGCTACGCAGCAGCACCCGCTCCAGTACGCGCAGATACTTCACACGCGTAGCCTCACGCGTGGACGGCGTTCGACGATCACGATCGGTTACAAGTTCAAGCGTCTGTGGTTTGGTCTGCCCAAAGCGATGCGTACTCAGCCGCAGCACTCCACTGCGCAGTGTCGTACCACTCACCCGCCGCACAAGATTGCGTTCTTCCCCCCAGAGATGCAGCGTGCAGCGCCCATGCTCGGTCGCAAGTTTGTACTTCGCCTCGCGCATGTCGAAGAGAACCTTGCCATCTTCAAGCACAACGGCACGAGGAGATTCAGCGAGAAAGGATTCAAGTGCAGCGGAGATCTGTTCCACCGTCTGCACGGGCTCCGCGGAGGAAGCTCTTGGCGGCATAGCCGAACCTTAACACATTTACGCATGCGCAGCGGAGTGGAGAAACACAACGGAACCTACAAAGGAAGCTTGAAGTGGAAGTCTGAGATTCGCAAACCATGCCGAAAATAAAATGCGTGAGCCTCGTGGCGATGCGTTCCCGAGTCGAGCATGAAGGTCGTACATCCGGCTTCCTTTGCCAGCGCGATCAACCAGGTCAGCATTGACTCGCCGTAGCCCTTGGAGCGTGCCGCTTCATCAGTCACCAGATCATCCACATAAAGTGTCTTGCCGCTCCACAAAAGTGTCTGCACACGAAAACCTGCGACCGAGACAATGGCGTCATCCACCTCAAGAAACGCAAGCTGATACCCCTCGGCCTGCTGAGTCTGGATGCGGCCCACAAATTCGCTTGCAACGAGCATCGGACGCAACTGTCGCATTACCGGAAAGCAGCGATCGATCTCGCTCGGCATAGTAGCTATCTGAATATTTTGCATGGAGTCGTTCGTTACCAGTTTTCTTTCGCGCGCAGATGCGTAATCTGCGCGACGTGATGCCGCGAGTGCCACGCGTAGGTCAGTGCGGCAAGCTCAACCGAGACTGGACCATTGTCGGGATGCTTGTATCCTCGCAGCCACTGCTGTTCATGGAGAGACTGCAACAGCATCACCCACCGCGCATGGAGCGCTTCGATCAACTCCAGCGACCACTCGATCGGAGCCGTCATGTCGTGCAACTTTGCCCAGGCGGCTTCATCATACGGCTTCACTACAGGCCACTCTTCGGTCAGCGCGAGCTTAACCCGAACAACAGCATTCATGTGGCTGTCCGCAACATGATGGACCACCTGCCGCAACGTCCAGCCACCGTCACGATAGGGAGTACTCAGCTGCGCGAAACTCAGCCCATCAACCGCGTTGCGCAGCTGCTCAGGCAGCTCGGCCAAGGTCGCAATCGCCCCTGTGCGTTCATCCGGCGTGATGCTCGCAGGCGCTTGAAAGTCGCCAATAGGATACCTCGGATCAACATCACTCAAAGCCATAAGCCCCCTCCACACCTAACATGCAACTTAGCACATGGCGTTGTGTAACCTCTATGAAGATTCTGCTGAGGACCCAGGCTCTATCATGCGACCGCTTGCAACCTTATTTATTACGGCATCGATATTCTGTACGTCACAAAGCCGCGCGCAAGTCGCCGCAGCGAAGACTGCCGTAACGAGCGGCACCTACGTGGGCTTCGACAACAACGAATATCCAGGAGATGCAGCACTGCCCATACTGCATCAGCACTTTGCCTTCGCGGGATACTGGCTCAACAATCCGCCCGGAGAGAGGCACAACAGTTGGCAGGGCAAGCGCGACGTCTTACTCCGTAACGGCTTCGGCTTCATGGTGCTGGCCAACGGTCGGCTCGAAGCCGAAATAAAAAAGTCAAAACGAACCGGCGTCGCACCCGCAGCCCTCGGAGCCAAAGACGCTGAGGACGCCGTCAGCAGCCGCAAAGCGCGAACACTTCCCCACCCACACCACCATCTTTCTCGATCAGGAAGAAGGCGGCCGCCTCACCGCCGATCAGTCCGCCTACCTCCTCGCCTGGACCGAGGGAGTCGCCCACTCAGGCTATCTTCCCGGCGCCTACGCCAGCGGCCAGCCCGTCAACGACGCGCCCGGCAAGACCATCACAACAATCCAGGACATCCGCGAACAAGTCGCGGCGCAGCACCTCCACGAGATCGCGATGTGGGTCTACCAGGACGCCTGCCCCCCAGCCAACGGCTGCACCATGCAGCCCCCGCCACCCTCCGCCAGCGGCACGCCCGACGTCACGGCATGGCAGTACGCACAGTCTCCCCGCCGCAAGGAGATCACCGCATCCTGCAGCAAAACCTACGCCTCCGACGGCAACTGCTACGCCCCCGAACTCCCTAAATTTACCTTGGATCTCAGCGTTTCCAGCTCCGCCGACCCCTCGCACGGCCGCTGAATAACCTAAGCGAAGCCCACCCGCCAATCGAGAAAATATGCCCACAAGGCATACTCCACCGGCACCCGCGCAACAGTGCTATTTGCCCCAGCTCTCTGCGAAGCCTAGAATCAATCTAGATGACCATACCCCCTCCCGACCACAAACGCTACTTCATCGAGAAACTTGGTTTGTCGGAACGCCTGATGGAACGCTGTCTGGGAGAAGCCCTTTCAGCGGGAGGCGAGTATGCTGACCTTTATTTTGAGTCGGTTACCTCAACTTCTCTGGGCATCGACGAGTCTCTGGTCAAATCCGCAAGTCAAGGAATAAGCGTAGGCTGCGGTATCCGCGTCGTCTCCGGCGAGCGCACCGGCTACGCCTACACCGACGATCTTTCCAGCGACCGCCTCCTCCGAGCAGCGCGAACCGCGGCCCTCATCGCCAACGGCCCCGCCAAAGAGCTGATGAGCGGCTTCCGCCAGACCGACACCCCCTCGCTCTACCCCGTTGCTGGTGCAACCAGCGACGCCGAGATCGCCGCCAAGCTCGACCTCATCCAGCGTGCCGATAAGGCCGCCCGCGCCTACGACCCTCGAATCACCCAGGTCCGCGCTGGCTTCAACGACGAACTCCGCCGCATCCTCGTCGCCGCATCCGACGGCACCTTCGCCAGTGACACCCAACCCCTCGCTCGGCTCAACGTCTTCGTCATCGCCAAAGATGGCGTCAACACCGCCCGTGGAACCAGCGGCGGCGGCGGCCGCGTCACGATGGACTTCTTTGAAGGCGACAAATCTCCCGAGCACCACGCCCGCGAGGCCGCCCGAACCGCAATTCTGCAACTCGGAGCCATCGAAGCCCCCGCCGGCGAGATGCCCGTCGTCCTCGGCCCCGGCTGGCCCGGCGTCCTGCTCCACGAAGCCGTCGGTCACGGCCTCGAAGCCGACTTCAACCGTAAGAAAACCTCAGCCTTCGCAGGCCTCATCGGCCAGCAGGTAGCCAGCTCCAAGGTCACCGTCGTCGACAACGGCCTCATGCCCGGTCGTCGCGGCTCCATCAACATGGACGACGAAGGCAACCCAACCCAGGAGACCGTCCTCATCGAAAACGGCATCCTCAAAGGCTTCCTCACCGACAAGCTCAACGGCCGCCTGATGAACACGCCCAGCACCGGCAGCGGTCGTCGCGAGAGCTACCACCACATCCCGATGCCACGCATGACCAACACCTACATGCTCAACGGCGAAGACATGCCCGAAGACATCATCAAGTCCGTCAAGCGCGGCCTCTACGCCGTGAACTTCGGCGGCGGTCAGGTCGACATCACGAATGGCAAATTCGTCTTCTCCGCAAGCGAGGCTTATCTCATCGAAGACGGCAAAGTAACACGGCCAGTCAAGGGAGCAACCTTGATCGGCAACGGCCCTGAAGCGCTGAAGTATGTATCCATGGTTGGAAATGACCTTGCCTTGGATGAGGGCATCGGCACCTGCGGCAAAGCCGGGCAGAGCGTGCCCGTCGGCGTAGGCATGCCCACAGTAAAGCTCGACCGCATGACGGTCGGGGGAACGGGACAATAATGGCAGTCGAACGCGAAAAGATCTACGAGTGCGAAGTAAAACGTCGGCGCGTGAAAGCCGGCGGAGGCTATGAGCCATTCTGGAAGGTAAAGCCGGTCGCGGACGCGTTAGTCGACAACGACACAGAGTTCCGCTGTAAGGACTGCTACGGCGTCGTCAAGCTTCTCGGCCGCAACGGCAAAGCCGGCAGCGTTCCCTACGTCGAACACAAGTCCACGGCTGACTCCGAGTACTGCGCCAACGGTCTGCTCTTCAAGAAGGCAACCGACGGCCGCGAGCCCAGACATTCGCAAAACCCCGTAGAGTAACGCCCCTGTTTTTCTGCAACAAATTCCTCGGCCCTACGCACGACACCTGAAAGAACAACTCAACGGTTCGACTAACCGCACGATGTATCCCGAGGTCTCCTATGGCAACCGAACGTGAAAAATTCTACGAGTGCGAAGTTAAGCGTCGCCGTGTCAGAGCGACCGGTGGTTACGAATCATTCTGGAAAGTTAAGCCCATCGCGGTAGCGCTCGAAGACAACGACACCGAGTTCCGCTGCATGAGCTGCGGTGGCGCGGTGAAGCTCTTCAAGCGTCGCTCCGAAGACGGCCCAGCCACCCACATCGAACACAAGTTGAAGACCGACTCCGAGTACTGCGCCGCTGGCATGTACTTCCTCAAGGCTACCGACGGCCGTCAACCAAGGCCTTCCGCATCTCCTGTTCGTTAAATCGGTTCGTTGAGGTTTGAAATCGTGTCACAGCTTGCACCGGCCGTCTCGTCTGACCTGAAACAACTCGCCTCCGATGTTCTTGCAAAGGCATTGAAGGCAGGAGCCACCGATGCCGAGGCCGTCGTCTACGAAGGCGACGAGTTCTCGTCACTGGTGCGATTGGGACAGGTCGAGACCTTGAAGGAGTCGGGCTCGCGGGCAGTGGGCCTCCGCGTCTTCATCGCTTCCGGTAAAGCCCATCGCACCGCCAGCACCTCATCGTCCGACTTCTCGAGCGACAGCATCACAGCGCCTCGTCGAAGGCGCCATCACCCTCGCAAAGATCACCAGCGAAGATCCATTCGCAGGCCTGCCCGAAGCGCACGAGTTCGGACAGATCGAAGAAGATCAGCACCTCTACTTCGACGACGTGAACGCGATGCCGCCAGCCGAACGCATCGAGATCGCACGTCGCACCGAAGCCGCTGCCATGGCCTACGACACGCGCATCCAGAACTCCGGCGGCGGCGACTTCGACACCTCCACCTCCCACAAAATCCTGATGAACTCCCGCGGCTTCACCGGCGAATATCGCCGCAGCTACTGCGGATTCTCTGCCGCGCCCATCGCCCACGACGAAAAGGGCAACATGCAGCGCAACTACTGGTTCTCCAACTCGCGCACCGTAACAAAACTCGAGAACCCCGAAGAGATCGGCCAGGAAGCCGCGCGTCGCACCCTGAAGCGGCTAGGCGCACGCCAGGTCAAGACCCAGAAAGCTCCAGTCGTCTTCTCGCCCGAGATCGCCCGCTCCATCATCGGCAACATCTTCGACGCAGCCAACGGCGACGCCATCTACCGCAACGCCTCCTTCTTCAGCGGCATGCTCGGCGAGCGCGTCGCAGGCGACAACATCACCGTCATCGACGACGGCACCATCCTTCATCGCTTCGCAGACGGAGCAACCATCGGCGGCTTCGGCACTCGCCCGTTCGACGGCGAAGGCCTGCCATCGCGTCGCACCGTCCTGGTCGAACGCGGCATCCTCAAGAACTACGTCATGAACACCTACACCGCGCGAAAGCTCAACATGCAGTCCACCGGCAACGCCTCGCGCGGACTCGCCGGCAACCCCGGCATCGGCGCTGGCAACTTCTTCCTCGAAGCCGGCACCCTCACGCCAGAGCAGATCATTGGCGACATCAAAAGCGGCCTCTACGTCACCGAAACGATGGGCTTCGGCGTCAACCTCGTCACCGGCGACTACTCACAAGGCGCCAGCGGCCTCTGGATCGAGAACGGCGAACTCGCCTACCCAGTCGAAGAGATCACCATCGCAGGCAACCTCAAAGACATGTACAAAAACATCGTCGCCATCGGCAACGACCTCGTCTTCCGCGGAGCCAGCGCCGCTCCCACCATGCGCATCGAAGGCATGACGATCGCGGGCGCGTAAGTTGTAGCGCACCGTCACTTAACCGCGACTACAATTCTCCGTGTGGCAACGACCTTCCATTTCGAACACGCACTGGATTTCACTCCGTGTCAGGCAGACGAAATTCTCCGCACCATCCCTGCGCTCCCGGGCGTCTTCGCCCTCTGCGGCGCACGCAAAGAAGACGCACCCTACCTCACCCAGACCACCGACCTCCGCCGTCGCATGCGTCGCCTCCTCGATCCACCCGAGTCGCAATCCAAGCGCCTCAACCTCCGCGAAAAAGTAGCGCGCATCGAGTACTGCGTCACCGGCTCGACCTTCGAGTCCTCCCTCGTCCTCTACCAGGCCACCGCCGCGCACTTCGGATACACCGAAGCTCGCCGCCGCCTCAAACTCCACACCCCGTACTTCCTTCGCATGACCATGGAGAACGCCTTCCCCCGCGTCTACTCCACCAACAAGCTCTCCAAGCGCGGCCTCGCGCAGATGTACGGCCCCTTCCCCTCCCGCCTCGCCGCCGAGCGCTACTGCGACGCAGTCCTCGACCTCTTCAAACTTCGCCGCTGCTACGAAGACCTCGCCCCGTATCCCGAGCACCCCGGCTGCGTCTACGGCGAGATGAAGAAGTGCATCGAGCCCTGCAAACAGGCCTGCACGCCCGGAGGAGTACGCCGCCGAAACCGCCGCCGTAAAAAAATTCTTCGACACCCGCGGCGAGAGCATGGTCATCGACATCGGCCTCGAACGCGAAGTAGCCTCCTCCGCCATGCAGTTCGAAAAAGCCGCCGCTCTCCACGCGCAGTGGCAAAAAGTGAAAGCCGCTCAAGCCCTCGTCGATTGGCTCGTCCGCCCCATCCCCAAACTGCGAGGAGTCATCGTACAGGCAGCAGGCCAGGAGCACGAACACACCGAGCAAGCCTCCTTATTCCTGCTCGACGGCGGCTGCATCGTCGGTCCCGAGCGCCTCTCGACCCTCGGAGTCCGCGCCGTACGAGAGCAAACCAGCGTCGGCAGCTCCCTCTTCGCGCAGCCGTTGATGCTCCAAGCCGTCCCACTCGAAGGCGAGGCCGCAGCACCCGACTCTCCCGAGACGCGAGCCGCCAACGTTCTCTCGCTGCTCGAAAAAAGAATCGAGCCATCCAACGATCTCGCCCTGCTAAGCGACCACCTCTCCCTGCTGCGCCGCTGGTACTACCGTCCCGAGAAGCAACGCGTCGGCGAGATCTTCTTCCCCAATGAAGACAGCGGCGAAAAGGGTGCGTGGCCGATCCGCAAGGTCCTGCGCGGCGCAGCCCGCATGGTCCTCGGCGACCCCAAACCGCTAGCCGAAACCCAACGCGACGCCGCCAAAGAAGCCGCAAAAGGCATCAAGACAAAGATCCTCCACGAAGGCCGCCCCGACGTCGAAAGAGTCGTCCCCGTGGTGCCGAAGAATCACTAAGAGTTCCGGACGAAAGAGAGATTGACGAAAAGATGGAACCGGAGATGGATATATCTTCCGCCAAGATCGAAATAGCGAAGATACGGCGTGCAAATAAGCCAACCTACATAGCTATGGGCCTATGCCTCGGGCTCGCCGCAATTTGCATCGACGTCTATATGACTCCATCGAGGAGAGGCATGGCCCAACAGCTAACTTGGTCCCTTTTCGCTGTCGTATCTCTGTTCGTAGGCATAAGGCGAGTTCTCAGACGAAAGCAGCTGATCGGTCCATTTATCCTCACGATTATGGTTCAAGGGCTACTGGCATACGCGTTGAATCCACTCTTTCCCTTTAAAAGTTCACTGATATTGATTGGCTTTGGAGTCGCAGGAATTTTTGTCCTCGGTTTCGTATTTGCTTGCTTTGCCCGATTGATAGACCCTTTTGGGCCACGCCCAATATAAGGGTTCAAAGGAATTTAGCTCAAACCCAAAAATCGGAACGGCTTCGCAACCTGAAAGTCCTTAACCGCGTTGCCCGAGTAGATGTGACTCTGATCCTTACCAAGATCCAGTTTCATCACCTTACCCGTCTCGGCCGAAAAGTCGATGTCTTTGAAATTAACCCAGAACGTATTCGGCGTCACAGCCGACTCGAAGAAGTAAATCTTTCTCTTCTGATCGGAGACCGTTCGCCATCGCGTCGATGAGATATTCGGTTGATCTGGCGTCGTAATTCCATATGGAACCGATGCATTACGAATCACGCTGAACACGCTCGCCACAGTTATATCCGGGGTCTCGTTCTTCGGAATGGCATTGATATAAAACGAAGCCCTCGCAAACCGGTCTGCAGCGCGATTCGTGCCCGGCAGCATCACCGTGCCTCCAATCCCCTTCCAGTACTCATCCAACGCAAGCTGCTTGTCGAACGTCGGCGAGTTCGTCATCACCTGATATTTGCGGTCGTGATGAATCACCTGCTTGCCGCCAATATATTCAATGATGGCGCTGTCGCCACTCGCATCAGAGATCGCCAGATGAAGCGTCGCCAGTCGCTCCTGCCCCGGAACATTTGCCGTCACCAGCGTAAAAGGCTCGGCATTCAACGTATCGACAGCCTCCTGCACCGTCGCAAAGTTATCCAGAACCCACTGCGCCCACAACGATATTGCGAGCCCAGGCTTCGTTCCACCCTGCTTCGGATACTCCGACTCCACCAGCCAAAGCAGATTCGCAACAAGCCCCTTCTCGTTCATCCCGTCCGTAGTCGAAACGTCGTACCCCGTCGCAATGACGCTGCCATACTTTGAAGTCCACTCGAGCGAATGCGGTCCAGCCTCACCACTGCGCTGCATTCCCCGCGGAAAGATCCAAAGATTAGTCCCGACATCCACCGCCCAATCCATCGACCGCGCAGTAATCACGCTGTCATCGGAGCCAAGATAAGTGACACGCGTACAAGCCTGCGCCCATCGCACCGCGATCCCAGGCTGAAGCACCAAAGCAAGTAAGAGAAGAAGAGAAACGCACGACAATCTCTTTCGGTTCCGCATCGACACCCTCCAGGTTTCCTTACAAAAATACTCTCCAGCGAATGGCGCCAATTATAGGCATCTTCCTTGAATTCCCGCCCCACCCAACCTACCGCACGCTGATAAACTCTCACACAGGAGCAACCCACGTGATCGAACTGGCAGCATCCATCCTCGCAGCCGACTTCGCCCACCTCGCCGACGACGTCGCAGCCGCCGAGCGCGGTGGCGCCACCATCCTCCACGTCGACATCATGGACGGCCACTTCGTCCCCAACATCACCTTCGGCCCTCCCGTCGTCAAGGCCCTCCGCCCCGTCACCAAACTCCCCCTCGACTGTCACATGATGGTGGAAAACCCAGACGACTTTATCCAGAACTTCGCCGAGGCCGGCGCCGACATGATGAGCGTCCACCAGGAGGTCTGCCGCCACCTCCATCGCACCCTCCAGCACATCGTCCAGCACGGCATGCTCCCAGGCGTCGTCATCAACCCCGCCACCCCCGTCGACACCCTCATCGAAGTCCTTCCGATGCTGCACTATGTCCTCGTCATGAGCGTTAATCCCGGCTTCGGCGGCCAGAAATTCCTGCCCCTGGCACTCGACAAGATCGCTCACCTCGCCGAGCTGCGCGAAGAGATGGGACTCAACTTCCGCATCGAAGTCGACGGTGGAGTTGCTCACGATACCGTCTCTCAGGTCGTCGAAGCAGGAGCAGACATGCTCGTCGCCGGTTCGGCCATATTCAGCCCCGGCAAAACCGAACAAAATGCCCAGGAGTTTCTCAAGCTCGCCCGAGCAGCTATCCCGGCACAAGTCGCGTAGGAACGATTAGAATAGAACACAGCCTGAGCGCCGTTGCGCGAGGCGGATGGGGTCTATAGCGGATGAACCAGCGTTCTTTTTTTCCAAGTGTCAGGGCCAGCGCACTCGCGGGAATGGCAATCGCAAGTCTCTTAATCGGATCCATCAGCGCAATCGCGCAAGTGACAGGTTCCTCGCAGACCACGACCGACGCCAGCGGAACGCCACAGGAGACAGTCACCCTCTCCGCATCGCCGAACAAGAAGGACAAGGTCGTCCAGTCGAAGGACACCAAGAAAGAGCTGCGTAAAGAGAAGACCATGAAGCCGGCTGACGCGCCCGACGCCAAGCTGCCCGACAAGGTGCTCTACGACAAGGCCATCGACGCAACCAAGCGCGGACACTTCGACGTCGCCCGTCTCGACCTCCAGACTCTCCTCAACACCTATCCAGACTCGCAGTACCAGATGAAGGCCAAGCTGGCCATCGGCGACAGCTGGTACAAAGAGGGCGGCACCGCAGCCCTCACCCAGGCCGAGCAGGAGTACAAGGACTTCATCACCTTCTTCCCCAACGCTCCCGAGGCCGCCGAAGCCCAGATGCGCGTTGGCGACATCTACTTCCGCCAGATGGACAAGCCCGACCGCGACTACGCCAAGGCCGTCCACGCCGAAGAAGAGTACCGCCTGATGCTCCAGCAGTTCCCCGAGTCCACGCTGGTGCCACAAGCCAAGCAGCGGCTACGCGAAGTCCAGGAGGTGATGGCCACACGCGAGGCTTCGATCGCCGCCTTCTACGGCACCCACAACAACTACCCAGCGACCATCGCCCGCTACCAGACCGTCGTCGACACCTATCCGCAGTTCAGCCACATGGACGACGTCCTCGTCGGCCTAGGCGATGCGTATGAGGCCGAAGCGCGCTTCGTCCGCACCATGAAGCTCCCCGAAGCCGGCAAAGCCAGACTCGAAAAGATCTACGACGACCAGGCCGCTGCTGCCTACACCAAGGTTGTTCTCGAGCACTCCGCGTCACCCCACGTCGAAGATGCCCGCGACCGCCTCGAGGCCATGGGCTTGCCGATCCCGACGCCTACCCCCGAACAGGTTGCAGCCAGTGTCGCGCTTGAAAACAGCCGCCGCCAGTATCGGCTTCAGGATCGTGCCCGCCTCCTCGTCCTCCATCAGCCCGACGTAGTCATGGCAGCCCGCGACGGCGAACCAACTCTCGCCGACCCCACGCCGACCATAGCGCCACACATCACCACCCAGATCCTCGCGGACTTCAAAAGCGCAATGGATCCCAACGCCCCTGCCGGCACCCCTTCTGCCTTGAACCCGAAGCCAGCTACGACAACGGCAGACGCAGCAACTCCCGCAGCGGAAACCCCAGCGGCCGGTACTCCTGCGCCACCAGCCGCACCGCTTCAATTCCAGGACGTTCCAGCAGCTGATCCCGGCAACACCGGCGGAGCGTCAGCAACATCCAGCGTAACCAATACCACCCCCACCGCTCAGCCAGCCGCCGGCAACAACGTCGGCGTTGAGATCCTCACACCCGGTGTAACGGTAGGCCCGGCAGCAACACCAGCCGGAGCAACACCCACGACACCCACGACACCGGCCCAATCCACGACCACTCCAGCCGACAACGGCGGCCTAAAGGCGGTCGGCCCACCCAGCAACACGGCCACCCTGCCCGCAGTCGAAAAACCAACCGAAGCTCCCAACGCCGTCAACGATATCCAGCCTGGAACACAAGCACCCGCACAGACTGGAAACGCCAACGGCAAGAACGGCAAGCCAGCCTTCGACAAGAGCGACGAATCCGACAGCAAGCACAAGAAGAAGAAGGGCTTGGGCAAGTTAAACCCGTTCTAACCCTGCTCGAATCACACAAGAAAAGAGGATGCAGCTTGTGCTGCATCCTCTTTTCTTGCTCGGTGGAACGACTTGCAGTCAGGAAAGTTGTCAGGAAGATTGATTGACAGCAACGCGGCGACGAACCCGCGGCGCAAACACGATGCTGAGAAGAAGGGCCAGGGCAAGCAGACCCGCCAAAGCAGAAATCAGCGGACTCAACGAGATACGCGGATGCGTCTCCTGTCCATGCGCTACCGCGACATGCGAGAGGTGTCCACCCACCACATACGCACTTCCCGAGAGCGACTCATCCGTCTCGTAGACCGCATTGCCGCCCAATACAACCGTATCGCCGCCAACTCGCGCCTGCGAATCCACCACGGCGTTGCCCCCGATAACAGTTGCGCCCCCTTCCACGCGACCGCTCAGGTTCAGGCTGCCGAACAGCACAAACACATGCCCCGTCAGGTCGCCTTCCACCTGCACCGAGCAGAACAAGCAGGTCGCATTATGCACCTGCTGACCCGACGCAACATAAATATCTTCCCCAAAATAGGTTCGATTGCCCGGCGACTGGCCTAGCGCGGCCGAGGCGAGCACAAACATAAGAAATAAACTGCGGAGTGCGTGGGTCGGCAAGGTTCCCCCAAAGATAACGGCATGTATCCGTTGATACGCAGACAACAGCAGGCAGGTTCCAATCTTCTCCGGTATCTGCCATCCGCAGGAACAGCCAGCTAGAAGCCCCGGCCCCCAGGATATGCAGGAAACTGATACCGGTTACGCCGGACAACATAGACGATCAGCCAAATCAATCCGGCCAGAATCAGAAACGGAGCAAAGGGAAGCAGCAGCCAGATCCGTCCCGGCATCACCGTCTTGTCGCCTCGAATCGCCGCACCGGAGGCCATCTTCGTCTCCCCCGCCGCAATGGCCACATCGCCACCAACCGAGGCATCCTCGCCCATCACAAGGTCTCCGCCCAGCGAGGCCACATCACCCGATATAGTCCGGTCCGCATCCACCATCACCGTCCCGAGGAAGGTTGCTACATCACCCCGCACATCGCCATGAACCCGCACCGTACAGAAAGCGCACGCGATATCGCCCGCAGACTCTCCATCCGCGATCACGATATCAGTTCCAACCCCAACGCGATCCTGCGCGGAGTTGGCGAAGCCGAGGGATACAGCCGGAATCAACAGAGCAGCAGCGAGGAGCAATCTACGCATGGAAGACCTCGTGGGCTAGTGTACGGCGATGCACGCATTCGTGAAACGCTTTTCTCGGAGTTCCCCCAATCGCGGCCCATTCAGCCCTCAGCGCGCAAAGGCAACTGGATGCTACCCTTAAGACACCGATGAGCCAGGAACTTCCAAAAGCATACGATCCGTCAGTTATTGAACAACGCTGGGCCGAGTACTGGGTCAAGGAACATCTGTTTGACGTTCCGACACCCGAAACTACGCACGACGCTGCAAAGAAGTTCACCATTCTTCTGCCCCCGCCCAACGTCACCGGCCGTCTCCACATGGGCCACATGCTCAACCAGGCCGAGATGGACATTCTCACTCGCTGGCACCGCATGCGCGGCGAAACCTCCCTCTGGGTTCCCGGCACCGACCACGCCGGCATCGCCACCCAGATGATGGTCGAGCGCCAGCTCAAAGAAGAGGGCAAGTCCCGCAAGGACCTCGGCCGCTCCGCCTTCGTCGAAAAGGTCTGGGCCTGGCGCGAGGTCTACGGCGGAGCCATCCTCGACCAGATGAAGCGCCTCGGCGCCAGTGTCGACTGGTCCCGCGAGTACTTCACCATGGACGACCGCCTCTCCCCCGCCGTCAACGAGGCCTTCGTCCGCCTCTACGAGCAGGGCCTCATCTATCGCGGCGCCTACATCGTCAACTGGGACCCCAGCATCCAGACCGCCGTCTCCGACCTCGAGGTCGAGCACGAAGAGCGCGTCGGCAAGCTCTACCACATCCGCTATCCACTGGCCGACGGCCCATTGCCCGATGGAACAGACTCGATCGTCATCGCCACCACCCGCCCCGAGACCATGCTCGGCGACGTAGCCGTAGCCGTAAACCCCACCGACGAGCGCTACCTCGCGCTTCAAGGAAAGCTCGTGCGCTTACCATTGTCCGAGATCAATGGAAATCCAGCAC
>CAVPTN010000003.1:0-45467 GCA_963708755.1 uncultured Acidobacteriaceae bacterium | reverse complement strand
ATAGCAATACGTGGCCATGTTTTTGCCGGCAGGCGAGCCAAACTTTTCGTCTTGCTACCTCCGATGGGCGGAGGGATAGCTAAGATACATTTCCGCTGAACCTGCATTGTTCAATTGCGCTCTGGCTAGCGTTTTTTTGCGGCTGCTCTTGCAGCAAGAAGTTTTTTGCGATCGGCGATGAGGCGCTTTTGCTGTGTGGGTGACGCAGCGAGGGTGGCGCGAGTTCGCGGTGGGAGCTTTGCGAGGGTGAGGGCGTGCGCTGCGCTTAGCTCTCGCTCCCACTCCGAGGAGCGGAAGACGTCCCAACGTTCGACGGCAACCCAGAAGATGCGGGCGACGTAGGGGGCGGGAAAGATGCCGTCGACCTCGAGGAGTTCGGTGATAGTGCTCCTGGCCGGCGAGGTAGGAGATGACGCGAGTGCGGCTGTTGTTTTGTTCGAGCCTCATCCAGGCGAACATCTTGCCGCCGATGGCTTTGTCGCCGACCCAGAAGACGAGTCCGCCGAACTGTTGGGTCTCGACGACGTGGGGGAGCGTGAGGAGATAAGCACGGATGCGTTCGACGTCCATGCGCGAAGTATAAAGCGTTCAGGCCGCTGTTCGTCGAGGGTTAGGCTTACCTTGCTTTTCGAGTTTGCTTGCCGCAGCGGCCTTCTGGTCGGCGTGTTTTACTGCGGAGGACTTTTTGCCCGGTTTTGGCTTGCAACTGCCTTTCTCGCGTGGGGATTTGCCTGGGACTGGCTCGAAGCCGGGCCAGCAGCGGGAGGTTCGCTTTGCGTCGGACGGCTTTCTGCTTGAGGGAGTCGACTTCTTTGTCGTGGTCATGTTGGGTTAGAGGCGTATCCGGCTGCGAAGTTTATGGCGGGGGGAGACTGTTTTTCAGGTGTTGTATCGGGTGAATTATTTTGTGTTGATTTTTATTGCGTAGCTACAAGCACGGGATCGATATCGGCTGAGCTTGCGATAACAGGTGCGCTTCGGTGAGTTGGGTTCTTTCGTCTCAGCGTAGGCGGAGTCGGATCGGGACCTTTTGCGGTGGAGGGATCGACGATGTGGCCGTGTTGGGTGATGACGATCTTCCCGGCGGCGACGAGGCGGCGGGCTGCGGCACGGGCTGGCTCCATCAGGCCCTCCCATGCGACTCGTGATTCGCGGCCGCCGACGGCTTTGGCGGCTTCGGAGGGGCAGACTGTCTTGTCGCGGCCACGTTCGGCGAGGAGCGAGAGGATGGCGGCTTCGAGGGCTGCGTCGGCGGCACCGAGTTTCTGACCGCGGCAGGCGTCGCTGCAGTACTTGATGATGTCCCAGTCCTGCGCCCACCGTTTGCGCCACTCGAAGGTGCGGCCGCAGGTCTTGCAGATCTTGTCCTTGTGCGGGGTGGTGCGTTCGGGTTTGCGCTTACGGTCGGGCATAGGTCTTTGATGCTGTCGCGTGACTGAATCGGTTTGCGATGTGCTCAATAGGTGGGCAGCAGCTTTCGTCTTTATACTTGAAGGATATGGCTACGTTTGCTTCACTCGAAGATCAGCTTGATTTGATAACCAAAGGTGCTGCGGAGATTGTTCCGCTGGAGGCGCTGAAGGAGCGCATTACGAAGTCGATTGCGACAGGGTACGCCGATGCGGATCAAGGCGGGGTTCGATCCTACGGCGCCGGATCTGCACCTGGGGCATACGGTGTTGCTGCGCAAGCTGAAGCACTTTCAGACGTTGGGTCATACGGTTATTTTTTTGATTGGGGATTCAACGGCGTTGATCGGCGATCCGACCGGGCGAAATGTGACGCAGGAAGCCGCTGACGCCGGAGCAGATTGCGGCGAATGCGGAGACGTACAAGGAACAGGTCTTCCAGATTCTCGATCGCGAGACGACGGAGGTTCGGTACAACTCCGAGTGGCTGGATAAGCTGAGTTACTACGACATGGTGAAGCTGATGGCGCAGTTCACGGTGTCGCAGATGCTTGAGCGCGAGGACTTTCATAAGCGGTTCAACGAGGAGCAGCCGATTGCGCTGCATGAGCTGATCTATCCGATTGCGCAGGGGTATGACTCGGTCGCGCTGGAGTGCGATGTGGAGCTTGGGGGGACGGATCAGAAGTTTAACCTGATGCGCGGGCGGGATCTGCAGAAGCACTTTGGACAGCCGCAGCAGATTGTTTTGATGATGCCGATTATCGAAGGACTGGATGGCGTGCAGAAGATGTCGAAGTCGCTGGGCAATGCGATTGGCGTGCATGAGCCGGCGGGGGAGATGTATGGGAAGTTGATGTCGGTGTCGGATGAGTTGATGTGGAGGTACTGGACGCTGCTGACGGATCTGCGTGGGTCGGAGATTGCGCAGATGCAGACGGATGTTGTGGGTGGCGTGCTGCATCCGATGCAAGCGAAGAAGAATCTGGCTTGGACGATTACGCGGGACTTTCATTCGAAGGAGGAGGCGGATGCTGCGGCGGATGGTTGGGCGAAGATGTTTCAGCAGCGGGGCGTGAGTGAAGATGTGCCGGTGGTGAAGGTGTCGCTGGCGGAAGAAGGATTGATGAGTACGACTGACGGTGGGGTCTCGGAGGTTCGTGTGCCGAAGCTGCTTGTGCTTGCGGGGCTGGCGAGTTCGGCGGGTGAGGCGACGCGGAAGCTGGCGGAGAATGCGGTGAGCTTGAATGGAGAGAAGATCTCGGGCAGGACTATTGGAAGAGACGCGATGGGGGAGTCGCCGATGCTGCGGTTGGGGAAGAAGAGTGTGCGGGTGGAGTGGGTATAGTTAGCGGTCTCGGAGCTCGGGTTCGGGTAAAGAGACGTAGATAGGGAGCAGGTTGCGGGATGACCCAAGTAAAAACTGAATGAGAGTCGACGAAGCGCTAACCTTATTGAAGAATCTGCATCTTAGAGGGTGTAGGTCTTATGAAGATTTTGAAGTTCGATGTACGGCTGGTCGTGTTGGCGGGGCTTTTGGGTGTGGGCTGGTTGCCGACGCACGCGCAGGTGGCGAAGGAGCCGAAGGAGATCGTTCGGAGCGCAATGCAGGCCGAACTGGATGCGGACCTGCACGACCACTCGCACTGGCGTTATCGTGATGCGCAGAGCGATGGATTTGATAAGGCTTCGATTGTCGTGGAGACCGGCCACGGTTCGGTGAAGCGGTTGATCGAGCGGAATGGGAAGCCGCTGAGTGAGGCGGATGCGCGGATTGAGAATGATCGTGTGCAGAGCCTTCATTCACGATCCGGCTCAACTGGCGAAGCAGAAAAAAGATGGGCAGCAGGATGGGAAGAACGCGGAAGAGCTGCTTAGAATGTTGCCCGATGCGTTTACCTGGAAGGTGGAGGGCGATGATGGGGAGAACATCACGCTGAACTTTGAGCCGAATCCAACTTCAGTCCGCCGGATTTGCAGGGGCGTGTGCTGGGGCAGATGGCGGGCAAGCTGGTAGTGAATAAGGCGCAGAACCGGATCGTAACGATCAGCGGAAGGCTGACGCAGGATGTGACGTTTGGCTGGGGGTTGCTGGGGCGGCTTCGCGGGGGTGGGACGTTTCGGGTGGAGCGAAGAGAGGTGACGCCGCGGTATGTGGCAGATTACCGAGTCGCATGTGCACATCGAGGGCAAGGCTCTGTCTTTAAGAGTATCGGGCAGCAAGCAGGATGAGGTGCAGACGAATTTTATGCAGATGCCGGATGGGATTACGCTGGAGCAGGCGGCGGAGATGTCTAAATCGCTGACGACAACACTGAAGTAAATGAAGGATGACTGAGGCTCGCTGTATGCTCGGAGACGATGGCACACACTCCCTATCCACAGACTGATCGCGAGCTGATGCGGCTGATTGAGCGGTCGCCGGGGCATCGCGCGGGATATAAGCAGCTGATTCGTGAGCTTGGTTTGGGCGGCGGGCGCGAGCGGCGGTTGCTGCTGGAACAACTGGCGCGGATTACGGCTCGGGGCGAGCTGGTGAAGGTGGATAGTGAGCAGTGGAGTCTGCCAACGGCTACGCCGGAGAAGACGAAGCGGGTGAAGCGTGGGGTGTGAGATGCCGGTGGAGCATCGTGCTACTCGCGACAGGCTGCTGACGGGGCGATTGGATCTGCATCGGGATGGATATGGGTTTGTCAGGCCGAATGGAAGTGTGGATCGGAGCGACGATCTTTTTATTCCGCCGAATGAGTTGAACGGTGCGATGCAGGGCGATGAGGTGCTGGTGGATGAGGCTCCGCCGGGGCGGGATGGGCGGCGGTCGGGGCGGATTGCTCGGGTGCTGAATCGGAGGAACCCTACGGTGGTGGGGATCTTTCACTATGCGCGGGCGCATCGCGGGGAGTGCGTGGGAGAACGCTCCGATGATCAACGGCAACTACATTACGCCGTTGGATGAGCGGATGACGCAAGCGATTTTGATTCCTGAGGGCGCAGGAGGTGGCGTCGATGCCGGATGGCGACGCCGCATCGTGTTTTGGGGGAGGAGGCGCAGGCTTCAGCAGATCTCATTGGTCGGAGGAGCTTGATCCGCATCGTCCGCTGGAAGGGCTCGCGGTGGATGTGGAGATTACCGATTTTCCGACGGTCGGGCAGACCGGCGCGGGGACGCGTGATTGAGGTGTTGGGGCCGCCGGATGCGTTTGGTGTGGATGTCGAGATCATCATTCGCAAGCATCATCTGCCGCATGTGTTTCCTACGAATGTGCTGGCGGAGGCGACGGCTTCGGCGGCGCAGACGGTCGATACGCTGGATGCGGAGGAGATTGGGCGGCGCAGGGATTTTCGTGGGCTGAAGATCGTCACAATCGATGGGGAGACGGCGCGGGACTTTGATGATGCGGTGCTGGTGACGCCGCTGGCGAATGGGAACTGGGAGCTGCAGGTTCATATTGCGGATGTGAGCCATTATGTGCGGCCGGGGACGGCGCTCGATCTGGAGGCGCGGTTGCGGGGGACTTCGTGTTTATTTTCCTGATCGCGCGATTCCGATGCTGCCGCCGCAGCTTTCGAGTGGGATGTGCAGTCTTCGGCCGGATGAAGATCGGCTGGTGCTGAGCTGCGTGATGGAGATTGATGGGCGCGGCGAGGTGCTGGGGTACGAGGTTTGCGAGGGAATCATTCGCAGTGCGAAGCGGATGACTTATACGCAGATTCAAGGCGTGCTGGATGGTGATGCAGAGACGCGGGCGGAGTTCGCGGAGCTGGTGCCGGAGTTTGAACGGATGTATGAGCTGGCGCTGAAGCTGAATGCGAAACGGCATCGGCGGGGGTCGATCGATTTCGATCTGCCGGAGCCGGTGATTCAGTTCGATCCGGATGGGAATATGGAGGCGATCGTCCGGTCGCAGCGCGGGTGGGCGCATCGGCTGATTGAGGAGTTCATGCTGTCGGCGAATGAGTGCGTGGCGACGTGGATCGAGTCGCAGAGTGTGCCGAGTGTGTATCGGATTCATGAGACTCCTGATCCGAAGCGGATTGTTGATTTCGAAGAGACGGCGAGTCAGTTTGGATACTCGCTGGGGTTCAGTAGTCTGCCGGTGAAGCGGATTCAGACGAAGGGCGATCGGCGTGACGCTGCGCGGGAAGGATCGGCAGGCGAAGACGCATGAGGTGGCGGAGTCGATTCCGGTTACGCCGCAGATGTATCAGAAGCTGACGGCGAAGATCGCGGGGAAGCCGGAGGAGCGGATTCTCTCGTACCTGATGCTGCGTTCGTCTGAAGCAGGCGCGGTACAGCGAGAAGAATGTCGGGCACTTTGCGCTGGCAAGCCCAAGTTATACGCACTTCACTTCGCCGATTCGGCGGTATCCGGATTTGATTGTGCATCGGTTGTTGCGGGAGCTGATTCAGAGTGGTGCGAATCCGGAGGGAGCGGCGATCTTGTCCGATGGACCGCAGCCGTGGGGAGAGAAGGCCGATTAGGAAGCGCGCGAGAGCGTGCTGAGCGGACGATGCTGGAGGGGCCGATACCGGAGGCTGAGCTGGGTGCGATTGCTGCGGAGTCGAGCCAGTCGGAGCGGCGAGCCGATGATGCGGAGCGCGAGCTGATTGAGTGGAAGAAGATCAAGTTTATGCAGGACCGGGTGGGCGAAGACTTCAACGCGATTATTCTTTCGTGCACGAAGTATGGTTTTTTTGTGGAGCTGGATGATCTGTTCATTGAAGGGTTAGTGCCGCTTACATCGCTGCAGGATGACCGCTATATGTTTCGCGATACGGATCGGCAGATTGTCGGGACGCGGAATGGGCGTGTGTTCAGGATGGGGCAGCGGGTGCATGTGTTGCTGGACCGGATTGATCGGCAACAGCGGCGGCTGCAGTTTGCGTTGCTGCCGTCGGAAGAAGATGTTGAGATTGCGCCGAGATCGCTGCGGAGGTCGAAGACTGCGGCGACGGCAAGTGGAGAGCGCCCGCATCCGAGCCCGAATCGATCAGGCAAAAAGGGTAAGACGAAGTCGAAGGCGCGGGAACGGAATAAAAAGGCAAAGGGAAAGCGGCGTTAGCGGATCCAATGTGCTGTTCCGCTGAAGAGGCCCGTGAGGAGCAACAGAAGGGATGTGGTCAGGAGTGCTACTCGTATTTGATGTAGCCGATCCCAGCGGGCACGATCTTGTAGCCAGCCGTCGTAGGGCTGCTCTGTGTTCATCTTCGCGATTCGATTGTTGATCGGGACGAGAGCTGTAATGGTGAAGATGATGGTTGCAGCCCAGAGAGCGGCCGCGGATACGAGAAGTAGTCCCGGGCCGTTCGATATTGGGCGATGCTCATACGCTGCACCCAGGATGAGCGCGAGGGCCAGGCCATACCAGAGCGGCATTATTCTGCCGAGGACGACGGCAATCGGCGCGGCGGCTTGGGCATGCGCTTTCGAGGCCAATCTTTGAAGCTGGGGATGGATGAAGGCTGCGACGGCGAGCTCGTTGCCTACCATCATTGCTGTAATGGCTGCGGTCGCGATGTCGTAGGCAATCGTCATTAGTTATAGATGCAGCGCAGTAAATCGTACGGCATCGTAAAATAAAAGTTCCAAAAGGAGTTCAAAAGAATGGCACACATGGTTTTCGACACGCGATTCAAGGCTGAGATGGAAGGGCTGGACGAGCCGCCGTTTGACTCGGACTTTGGCCAGAAGATCTTCAAGAATGTCTCGAAGAAGTCGTGGGGGGAGTGGGTGGAGCGGCAGAAGATGCTGTTGAATGAGTACCGCCTGCAGCCGTGGACGCGCGAGGCACAAGAGTTTCTGGTGGAGCAGATGAACGAGTTTTTCTTTGGCGAAGGTGGCGCCCTGCCAAAGGAATATGTTGCGCCTACGACCTAGGTTTGGGCTGGCGGATAGCCTCAAAAATGGACTAGTCGTGTACACTTAGGACTGCAGGATACCCCGCCATCGCCCGCCTGGGCCGATGTGCAAATCAATAGTCGGGACGTGGCTCAGCCTGGTAGAGCGCACCCTTGGGGTGGGTGAGGTCGCTAGTTCGAATCTAGTCGTCCCGACCATTTTTCTTGGCTAGTTATTTCAGCTACTTACAGGAGAACCCATTTGCCTGTTTCGAACTCGTTAAATCAATTAGACGAACCGTGGAGCGACACCATTTCACCTGATCGCTTCAGCCTGTCCCTGTAGTTAAGTTCAGTCGCAGGTTAAGACTAGCGACAATGTCGTGATGCATTGCATAGTGAACCAGATCTGCGATGGATTTAAAGTTCAGCTTTCGGTTGATATTGATGCGGTGACACTCCGCAGTACGAACACTGATCTTCAGCTCATTCGCTACTTCACGACTCGTCATACCCGTCGCAAGCAGCGCAATAATCTCCTCCTCTCTTCGCGTAAGAGGTGAAGAGAGCCTGGATGTTGGCGTCTGCGCATCTCGAATACGGCCCGTCGTGGAAAATCGGCGTGAAACGTCTTTTGAAAAAAAAGAGCGGCCCCGTGAGACCGCTTTGACCGCTTCGACTAAGTCCTGTTCCGCATCGCTCTTAAATACCAGTGCAGAAGCGCCGCTACCGAGCAATCGCAGAAGAATAGCATCCGAGTCATGCATCGTGAGGAATATGACGCGGGTAGCGGCCGAAAGACGATTCAGTTCCAAAGATACCGAAAGACCATCCAGGCGTGGCATCGAGCAGTCAAGTATCGCGATATCTGGCTTATGTTGACACGCAAGCCGAATTGCTTCGATCCCATCAGCTGCCTCGCCAATAACATGCCAGTCGCTCTCTACCGTAAGTAGATCGCGTATTCCTCTTCGAATCAGTTTATGGTCGTCGGCGATCAAAATGCGGAGTGTCATGATGTCTCCTTCTTTCGAGGTCGATGGGCAGGCTGGCCGAAATCGTCATACCGTTCTTCCGATGTTGCACTTGTAGAGCGCCTCCGAGTTGGTTGAGGCGCTCCCGCATCCCTTCGATCCCCGTACCAGTGGACCTACGAGGAATACCGGGCGAGTCTTTGTCGTGATCTCCGGTCTCTTCGTTCGCCATCGTCAGCTTGAGCCAGTTGGAGTGCCACTGTAACGAGACACGAACCCGCAGGCTGTGAGAGTGCCTGAGCGTGTTAGCAAGCCCCTCTTGCACAATTCTGTAAAAAGTTGCTTCTACTTCGCTCGGCAGTGAGTCAAGATCTCCGCACAGCGAGAGTTCGACGTCCACGCCGCTTCGGTGCTGAAAGCCCTGACTAAGGTCTTCGATCGCGGATGCCAGATCCGCTTGGTATAGAAAAGGTGGATGTAAAAGATACGACGCGCTGCGAATCTTCTCCGAACACTCCTGAGCAAGCTGCCGCGAATCCTCCACCAACTTCTTAAGAGACTGCTCACCACTCTCCACCAAACGCGTCAGCCTGTTCAGGTTCCAATTCAAGGCCGCCAGTTCCTGGGAGGTGGAGTCGTGTAAATCTCGCGCGATGCGTCGCCGTTCTTCCTGTTGAATGATGTCGATCTTCCCGGCGTGGCGAGATGCATGAACGCTTCTGTTGCGTTCGGTAATGTCTTGATAGAGTCCGTACACCCCCATCACCTGACCGTTCACGATGAGCGGCACCCCGTAGATTTCAACGTCTACGATCATGCCGTTCTTCTGACGTCTCTGGGTAACGCAATGGGTGTGGGTTCCTTGCATCACAAGCCTGGTTAGCCGCGCAGCCTCTTCAGCAAAACGAGGCGTACTGATGAGATCGTCTAGAGTTGAGGCGGCAAGCTCTTCCGGGCTGTATTTAAAGAGACGCTGAAATGCAGGGTTACAGAGTGTATAGCGATGAAAGGAATCGAGCACGACGATTGCGATAGGACTGTTTTCTATAAGCGCTTGAAGATAAACAGAAGAACAACCGCTGTCGTCTTGAGAAAAGGAGCCTCCCGGATGGGCTTGATACTCGCTTCCTTGCATCTTACCTCCCCTTACAGTCAGCAATAAATAAGGCGGTTCGGAATAAGCTAAGGCTCTACATCGAGCCAAATAAGCTGGACGAGAATGAGATCAAATTGGCTAGAGCTTCCACATAAGCTCGATGTTTTTATTGCTCTGACGGGAGATATCTAAATATATCAAATATTAGATCCGACGGTAAGGCCGCTGACTCCTTCGAGCTTCTGGACGCTGGTAGCCCCTTTGAAACAACAGCTTGCGTCCCTGCCATTTCACACGCGCCTATTGATCGAAGATGCCCTGCTGAAAAGCATTCGCCCAAATCGAGATCCGCGATTCCGGCCATGGTTGTCGAGTACGAGATCCGTAGATATACGGATACGCCTCAGTACATCTACTAACTGAATTTCACGAAAAACTATAAAACCCGCGAATTACAGGAGTTTTCCAGTTGTTCCGTGTAATTTCGACTGCTGCAGCCGAATAGTATCGGGTTATTCCTTCCGTAGCCCAAATCTGCTTGAGTCCGCCCATCAGTGCAATTAATGCGACGAGAGACCAGTGGCGGTTTTTTCGGAACGGTCGCCGCGATGCAGCGAACCTGCGGTAAAAAAAACAATTCAGCGAGGCATGCATGTCAAAAACCATTGTCAGATTAACCCTCATAGCCCTTAGCGCTGTATTGTCCCTCTCCTCCCAAAACTTCAGCTTGGCCCAAACCCAGACTACTGGTGCCATCAGCGGTCGTGTAACAGATACGACGGATGCGATTATCGTGAACGCAACCGTCACAGCGAGGTCAAAGACCACCGGTGCACAAAGCTCTGCTGCCACGGATCAAAATGGCAACTATCGCTTTTCCCTCCTTCCTCCCGGTGCTTATGACCTTCGCTACACTGCGGCAGGTTTCAAGTCGGAGCTCTCTTCGAATGTCGTGGTCACCGTAACAGAGACCAGCGTGATAAACACGAGACTGGACACTGGGCAACAACAGGAGACGGTCCAGGTGGATGCCCAGGGCGCACTTCTGCAATCGAATAACGCAACTTTGGGAACTACCGTACAAGGTTCAACGATTCAGGCACTTCCGCTTGCAGGTCGCAACTACACCCAGGTCCTGACACTCTCCGGCGGTGTCGTCGGAGCTGTCAACAACGCTGCTGAGCTTGGCCGCGGAACGATCGATGTCTACGTGAACGGCGCGAGCAACATTAGCAACAATTTTGTGATGGACGGCGTAGACATCAATAACTTCGGCAGCGGGCGAGGCGGAGACTTCGTTCAACAGGGCGGAATTCCTATTCCAAGCCCAGACGCCATCGAAGAGTTTCGCATTCAAACCACACTCTACGATGCCGGTTTCGGCAGAGACGCGGGTGCCAACGTGGAAGTCGTCACCCGCTCCGGCACTAACCGCCTTCACGGAGCTGCCTGGGAGTTTCTTAGAAACAATATCTTCAATGCCAACGACACCTTCTTGAAGAAACAAGACCAGCCTCGTCCCGACCTCAAGCAAAACCAGTTCGGCGGCAGCATCGGCGGGCCCATCCTCCACGACAAGTTTTTTTTCTTCGGCTCCTATCAGGGAACACGACAGATCAACGGTTTGAGCTCCAGTTCTCTCGCCTCATTGAATCTTCCGAACCTATCCAGCAATCGCTCGGCCGCAAGTATTGGCGCAGGATCCTGTGGTCAATCGACAGCCAATGGCGGCGTACAGGTTGCGTGTGACGGATCGAACATCAGTCCCGTCGCCCTCAACCTCCTGAACTTGAAGAACGCCGACGGCAGCTATCTCGTCCCCACGCCAGGTACAACATCCACTTCAGGCTCTAATTTAGCGGTCTTTAGCATTCCCGGAAGATACACAGAAGACCAGGTGCTGGCCAACCTCGACTACCAACTCACGCCCAAGCACCGGCTCAGCGAGCGCTTCTTCTACTCCCGTGATCCGCAGACAGATCCATTCAGCAGCTGCAGTCCAAGCTGCCCTCCAGGCTTTGCCCTCAAAACCCAGTTCACCAATGACGTGGGCTCGCTGAAGCTAACCTCGGCGCTCACCCCCTCCTTTCTCAACGAAGCCTTTGTTGCTCTTATCCGTAACACCGGCGTACTCAACAGCCAGGCCTCCATTACAGATGCGTCACTTGGGCTTACCCCTAGCGACCCTGACTTTCCTCTCCTGCCAATCATCTCCATCCAGGGATTGTTCAGTCTTGGTGGCGGTTTCAATGACTTTTCCAACTCTGCCGTGAACACCTATGAAGGATCGGACCAAGTCTCCTGGAACCATGGGAAGCACACGGTTCGAGCAGGTTTCGACTACGAGCGGCAACAGTTCAACTTCCACGATCCGGGTCCGCGCCGGGGCTATCTCGAATTTCTGTCCTTCCCTGACTTTCTACTTGGCATGAGCGCGGCGCAAAACGGAAGCAGCCAGAGTAACCTTTTTCTCAGTGAGGGCATCGCAGGCGACATCTCGAAGAACTTTACTGCCTACGACATTTCTGTCTTTATTCAGGATGACTACAAGATCTCGTCGCGGCTTACTCTCAACGCTGGACTTCGCTGGGAGCTGAACAGCAACATCGGAGAGTCGGGCGGGCGGTTGAGCAGCGTGATTCCGAGCCTGCTCACTCCGAATGCGAGCCTTACTGCGGCTGGAGATTTTGCCGGATGGGTCGTGCCGAACAACTTCGTTGGATCAGTGCCTACGGGGGTAACTCGCCTCGGCGGACACACCGTCACGAACGATGATCTTCCTCTGCATAACCTCGGCCCTCGCATTGGATTTGCCTGGCTGCCCTACGGAGACGGAAAAACTTCGGTGCGTGGCGGATATGGCATTTACTACACTCGTCCCAACGGCAACGCGACTCTTCAGGTGCTCACAGCCCCTCCCTTCGTAGGATTTTCTACCCTCGTCGGTGCGGGGAATGCGGCTGCGACCTTCGAGAACCCATTCAACCCTCAACCAACCCCGGGATCCTTCCCTCTACGCACTCCTACCTCGCAGAACGCCGCGACGATCATCGCTCAGAACTACGACTCTCCGATGACGCAACAGTACAACTTCGATGTTCAGCAACAGCTGTCCCCTTCGACGGTCTTCGACATCGCCTATGTCGGTACGCGTAGCACCCGCCTGCTTGAGAACCGCAACATCAACGAAGCACTCTTCGCCAGCCCGGATGCACCGATCAACGGCGTAACAACGAATACTATTGCGAACGTTTCGCAGCGCGTTCCTTACCTTGGCTTCTCGCCGGGCGGTCTGAACCGCATCGAGTCCTATGGCTTTTCGATGTACAACAGCCTTCAAGTGAGCGTCCGTCGCCAACTCAGTCACGGCATCCTCGTGCAAGGCTCGTACACATGGAGCAAGGCACTCACCGATGTTCAGGGCCTCGGCACGAACGCTGTCTTTACCGGCGGCAGTGGCGACAGCAATGATTCGAACGATCGTTTTCAGCGTTTTGGACCAGCAGCATTCAACCGGCCTCAGCGCCTCGTCGTGGCCTATTACTGGGAGTTGCCCAAGTTGCGCAATTCGAATCTCATCACTCGTCAGGTGGTTAACGGTTGGGCCGTCTCAGGAGTAACGACCATCCAGGCCGGCGATGCCCTTACCATCACCGACTCAACCCTGGGCTCGATCTTCGGCTCAGTCAGCTCGGCTCGTGCACAACTCTGCCCCGGAATGAGCGCAGCCAATATTGAGACTCGAGGCAGCGTCACAAGCCGTCTTACGAACTACTTCAACAACAACGCATTCGCTGACTCTCAAACCGGATGCCCGCTGCCCGTCATAGGTGACGGTCTCGGTTACGGCAACAGTAGTGTTGGAAGCGTGCGCGGTCCCAATCAGGACAACACCGATCTCACCATCTCGCGCAACTTCGGTGTCTTCGCTCCTGCAGAGCAGCGCAATATCGAATTCCGGGCCGAGTTCTTCAATGCCTTCAACCACGCTCAGTATTCTGATCCGGCAACTGCTCTCGGACCAGGCAGCTTCGGGACGATTACTAGCAGCTCCGTTGCTCCTCGTCTCATCCAGTTCGCCTTGAAGTACCAGTTCTAGTCACGACGTACCCAATCCGCTTCTAAAGGAAGATCGAAATGAAGGCTTTACCTCTAGCTGTAGGGATTCTCGCGATATCGAGCCCCGTACTCTCCCAGTCTCCAGCAAAGCAGCTGCTGGCGACACCGTCTACAGTGGTGTGGGGGTACTACTGGTCTCAGGCCCATCCCATCCTCACGGTCCACTCCGGCGACACTGTCCATATGCAGACAGTGTCGTCCTGCGGGCCTCCGTCAGAGTTGATCAAGGCGGGGGTCAAAGAGCAGGACGTCCCGCAGTACTACAAAGACATCTATCAAGAGGTCAAGGATCGTGGACCCGGCGGTCACATCCTCACCGGACCCGTCGCAATTGAGGAAGCTGAGCCCGGCGATGTTCTCGAGGTGCAGATCCAAAGCATTACCATCGACACTCCATATGCCTGCAACGTCTTCGGCCCCAAGAGCGGCTTCCTTCCGGAGGACTTCCCATACAGTAGTTACAAGATCGTTCCGCTGGATCTTGACCGTAACGTCGCGAACTTTGCAAAAGGAGTTGAAATTCCTCTCCGCCCGTTCTTCGGCAGTATGGGCATTGCACCACCTCCCGCCGCAGGTCGAATTGACAGCGCTCCTCCCGGCGAACACGCCGGCAACATGGACAACAAAGAGCTCGTTGCCGGAACGACGCTCTTCATTCCAGTGCATGCGAAGGGGGCCCTCTTTGAAGTGGGAGACGGCCACGCCGGCCAGGGAAACGGCGAAGTCGACATTACAGCTCTTGAAACGTTTCTCTCAGGCACATTCAAACTAACTGTTCACAAAAACCGCCATCTCGACTGGCCGATGGCTGAAACTCCTACCAGCTATATCCTTATGGGCTTCAGCCCCGATCTCGTGCAAGCCACTAAAATGGCCGTAAGGAACACCATCACCTTTCTCACAACCGAAAAACATCTTAGCCGTGATGAAGCCTACATGCTCGCCAGTACAGCAGTTGACTTCGACATCACCGAGTTAGTCGATGGAAACGTCGGCGTTCACGCAATCGTGCCCAAGCGTCTCTTTGTTTCTGCGACACACTAGATAGAGTAAAGGCACCCGAGCACATTTTAAGTTCGTTTTGGGTTCGTTCAATTATTTGATTTTGCGAGTCTACAAAGATGGCAAAGCAAGGTTACTTGTGTTCTGATGTGCGGTTCTCCGCACAATGTCGATGAAGAGTTGTTGGATTGGTGCGGTATTTGATCCTTAACGGGTCGGCCCGGTTCACACCACTTAGTTGGTACAACTTTTGTGTTCTTGACCATCCCCAAATGGGGTCCTAACCTTCGTAAGGTTTAAGAATTTTCAGGTTGCTGTTCGTTTGCGAACGCTGGGGATCGTCCTGGCTTCAATGGGTTGCGGATTCATGACTGCGAAAAGTCGTCGGGTACGCATTTGAGCTTGCTTCAGAGGAATTCCACGAACTAAGGAAACTGCATAGTACCTAAGTGTCCCCATTTAGACGATTGAACTCGTCCAAACCAATCGTTTTTTTGTTAGTTTCTCCAAGTCGGGACCTGCATGATTTTCATTGCATGCGGCCGTTGTATTCCTGGGTTAGTTACGCAGCAATTAAGTCGCTTGTTAAAACAAGAGTCCGGGCAATCGCACCCGGTAAAAAAAGGATTGAATGTTTCTCCTGTACGAAGTCGTCGAAAGCCCCTCCCGCCCCCATGTTGTAATGTTTACCAGTTCAGAGTTCGGTTCTCAACATTGTGAAAATCGACTTTACCCGGCCGTTTGTGAGAGCCGGCGGCTCGTTCCTCGTTTTGATGATGGCTCTGCTTTTTGTTATGGTGTTTTGCTCGAGTAGGGCGGGTGGGCAGCAGGTGGAGACTACGCTGCCGTTGTCGCAGCGGTTTACGATCGATCTGGCTGCGGGAGTGCCGGAGTACATTGGAGACGCTGCCTCGGCGTCTAATGCGCCACAGAGTCAATGGTGGTTCGAGAATACAAAGAACTCGAC
Organism: uncultured Acidobacteriaceae bacterium; assembly: GCA_963708755.1. Classification (GTDB taxonomy): domain Bacteria; phylum Acidobacteriota; class Terriglobia; order Terriglobales; family Acidobacteriaceae; genus Edaphobacter. The sequence goes on along the minus strand of CAVPTN010000003.1, from coordinate 30,061 downwards.
GACGTATTCGAGCACGAGTTTTGTGGAGAGTTCGGATCCAGCGTGGCGCCAGGTTGGGCTGCCTTATGATGCGAACATACCGCGCACCTTTATTAATCAGGACTCCGGCGGCGGCCGGGATCTCTGACTGGGCAGGAGAACTGGTATCGTCTGCACTTCAAGGTGGATCCGAAGTATGCGGGGCAGAAGTTCCTGCTCAATCTGGAAGGTACGCATACTGGAGTTCAGGTTTTCATCAACGGTACTTTGCTGCACGGTATCAGCGCGGTCGCTGCGGATGCGCAGGCGACGCACGTCGTCGGTTTTGTTCCTGTCGTTGTTGACCTCACGCCGTACCTAAATACCGACGGCGCCACGGACAATGTGATTGCAGTTGATGTTTCTCGAGGCGATGCGTGGTTTGAGCAGCCTAATTTTTCCGGTGCCTTCCGTTTCGGCCAAGCCATGGCCGGTCTGTTCCGCAACGTCTATTTATATGTAACTAATCCAGTTCATATTCCGCTCAACGTGTACTCGAACCAGAAGACCTGGGGCACTTATGTTGGGACGGTCTCCGAGGTTCCTGCTGCGGAAGGGACTGCGACTGCAGCCTCGGCGGTTGTGGAGGTACAAACGAACGTTGTCAACGAGACGGCGGCGACACAACAAGTTACCTTGACCACGCAGATTGTGGATGCAAGTGGAAATGTGGTGGTGACTGCGCCGCCGGTTACGCAATCGGTGCCGCCGATGACGCCGAACACGTTTCCCTCGACGCCCGCACCGATGTTCGATCAGCTGATCACGGTTACAAATCCAACTTTGTGGTATCCGAATAACTCGATCTATGGCAAGCCGTATATGTACAAGGTCTACCACATCGTCAGCGTGAACGGCGTTGTGGTGGATTCGTTCCAGAGCCCGCTGGGCATCCGCACGATTACGTGGGATGCGAACTTTCCCTACTTCAACGGCCATGCCATGTATCTGTGGGGCGGCTCGAGCCGGTACGACTATCCGGCGCTTGGCTCCTCGGTTCCGGATGAGCAGTGGTGGCGCGACATGGCGCAGATTGCGGCGCAGGGCGGTAACGTCTGGCGGCCCGGCCACTCGACCAGCAGTGAAGAGATGGTGGAGGCGGCCGATGCCTACGGCATCATGATCGACCAGCCCAGCGGAGACGGCGAAGGCCATTGGAACGCCTCATCCAATCCATCGGCGGATGATCTTCAGTTGAAGCAGGAGGTGCATCGCGACATGATTATCCGCGATCGCAGCCATCCTTCGATTCTTGACTGGGAAGAAGATAACGGCGGAATGAACCAGACGCTTGCGAATGAGCTTGCGACGATCGAAACGTCGTGGGATAACATCAATCCGCGTGTGCAGTCCGACCGCACCTACTCGCCTTCGTACGCTTACATGGGCGAATGCGACGGGGCTGGCTGCGAGGCGGGAATCAAGAATCAGAATCCGAATAACCCGGCCTTTGGTGCGGAGTATTGGGACAACATGGGCACCGGCCGCGGCACTCAGACGGGCACGGGGGCCAATACGGTCTACGCCTACGATTACGAACTGGCCTTTGCGGCGCCGTATCTGGATGATTGGCGCCAGGGCAAAGCAGCCAATGCCTTTGGCATGGCGCAGTGGTACTTTGCCGATACGCCGGGCGAGGACAGTCTTTGGGCGGAGTTTCAAAATCAGCCCGCGATGCAACATCTGGTGCGTTCGCTCGGCTACTCCTCTGTGGATCAGAACCGCTTCCCGCGGCTGCTCTACTACATCTATCAGGCGAACTGGATCACCTTACTCGATCCAGCCGGTGGTTCACCTGGCGCATCACTGGAATCGCGCCTACGAGTACACCCCGGGAACGCCGATTCAGGAGAATGCCTTCAGCAACTGCCCGTCTGTTCGCCTGCTGATCAACGGCGTGGCCAAAGATCCGATTACGGGAGTGGCGCTTGCCGATCAGGTTCCCAATCCCTGGAACATCAACTCGCACGCGGATCTGAGCCAGAGCACCACCGTTATGCCGGGCCAGGTTCACTGGATGGTGAACTGGGCTCCGGGCACGGTTACGGCGGAGTGCCTCGACAGCAACGGCAACGTAGTTCCAGGCGTGACCCACACGGAGACCACAGCGGGGGCCGAGAACAAGATCGTGCTCTCGGTTGTTCCCGAAGTGGTCAAGCCAGATGGCACCAGCTTCCAATGGACCTCGAATGGCTCCGACGCAGCCTTTGTGCAGGCAGAGGTACAGGACGCAAATGGCAACCTCGTACCCACTGCAGCCGACAACGTCACCTTCACGGTGACCGGGCCGGCCACGTACATGGGCGGCACGCAACAACTGGTCGCCGATCCCTCGTGGACCAACTACTACCAGGATGCGTTCTCCGAGGCGCACAGTACCGATGTCGGCGGCGTGCCGTATGGATTCTTCCACGCGCCCGGAGACCCTGAGCTGAACTTCGAGGGCGGATTGCAGAAGATCGCACTGCGCAGCACGTTCACTCCTGGAACTGTGACGGTGACGGCAACCGCGCCGGGGCTTGCGAGCGCCAGCGTTCAGCTGACCTCGGTCACGCCACCGGCTCCTCCTCAATCGCAGCCGCCGGCGATCATTGTGCCGCCGGTGAACACCTCAGTGACAGTCGGTTTTCCTGCAACCTTTACCGTTGCGGCCAGCGGCTCCGGAACACTCAACTACCAATGGGCTGTGGCTGGAAGTGAAGTCGTGGGAGCAACCAGCCCTACCTTCACCACGGCGGCAACAACGCTCGCGGAAAACAATGAGATTGTTACAGTAACGGTTACAAGCAACTTCGGCCAGGTCACATCGATTCCCGTCACGCTTACCGTGGATCAGGCGGCGGCCAAGTCGCCATCACCACGCAGCCCGCCGCGCAGACCGCCGTCGTCGGACAGGCGGCAACCTTCACCGTGGTTGCCACCGGTTCGCCGCAGCTCAACTACCAGTGGTTTGAGAATGGCGTCCAGGTCGCATCGGGCCCGCAGGCCGAGCTATACCACGCCCATACTTACGGCTGTCGGAACGGCCAGCGTCTATGTCATCGTCAGCAATCCGCTCGGCCAGCTTCAATCGGCGACGGCGACGCTTACGGTCAACGCCCCGGCGCCGGTGAGCATCACCACCCCGCCTGCCAGCCAGATCGTTGCGGTCAACCAGCCGGTGCAGTTCACCGCTGTGGTAGCCGGCTCCGCGCCCTACACGTATCAGTGGCAGTTCACTCCCAAGGGCGGCGCTGCGACCATTCTTGTGAGCAACACGCAGAGCTCGAATATCATCACCTTCACCATCCCCGCAATGAGTGTCGCCAATGTTGGCGCGTTCACGGTGACGGTCAACAACGCTGCCAGCGCTCCCGTTACGAGCGCCCCGGCGCAGCTCACGCTTGCGCCTCCAGGGATCAATCTGGCACTGGATAAGACAGCAACCTCCAGCAGCAACCAGAGCAATTGCAACGATAAAACCACAACTCCGCCGTTCACCGGTACGGGCTGCCTGGGAGCAGAGAACGCGGTCGACGGCAACCTGAATACCCGCTGGGGATCGAAGACCGCAGGCGCGCCGCCAACGACTTCAGTCCCAGGAGTCGATCCATCCTGGCTGCAGGTGGATCTCGGTTCGGTGCAGGCCTTCAATACGGTCATCATCAACTGGGAGAATGCATCCGCAGCGCAGTACCAGATTCAATACACCAACCAGGATCCAACCACCAACCCAACCTGGAATGTAGCATTCACCAACAACGCGGGTGTGGGCGGTACGGAGACCCTGAACTTTCCAACCGTTCAGGCCCGCTATGTCCGGATGTTCGGCACACTGCGTAGCGGTAACTTCGGCTATTCGATCTTTGAGTTCCAGGTCTACAACGTCGCTCAATGCGGTGGGCCGACCGAGCGCTATACCGTCAACTCGTCTAACCCCTCGCTGGTACTGGATAACCTGCTTGGTCTCACCTGGACCCGCACCATCCAGACCGCGCGATCGGTTCGCAGTTCACCGGCGTGATTGCCGCGGCGTACTGCAAGAGCATCAACATGCGCCTTCCCACCGAGGCTGAAGCGCTTGGCATCAGTGGCAACAACAATGCGTCGTGCGCCTTCCCGGGTCTGGAGCACATGGACCTCAACCTTCGATCCGAACGATGCAACCGAAACCGCGATCGTCAACTTCGACGGCAGCACCACCTTGAACGTAACCAACAACTTCCCAGGCGCTACCCTGTGCGCGGTGGGAACATCCGCAGGTCAGGCTCCTGCATCCAAACGCAACCACAACCCACTACGGTCAACGTAGGACAAGCGGCAACCTTCACGGTCTCTGCTACCGGCACGCCTGCGCCAAGCTATCAGTGGCTCAACAACGGAAACATAATCAACGGCGCGACGGGAGCTGTCTACATCACGCCACCAACTGTCGCCACCGACAATGGCACATCCTTCAGCGTCACCGTCTCGAATGGAAGCGGCACCATCACCAGCATACCGCGCTACTCACCGTAACCAACAATCCTACCGGTGGCACTGGTGGATCTTGCAGTGTGATTCCAACAACTCCGGGAATGCCTACCGCGACGACGACTTCTCCGAGCCAGATCTCGCTGAGTTGGGGTGCCAGCACGGCTGGATCCGCATGTCCGGTGAGCTACAACGTGTATCGCAGCACGGTCTCTGGGTTCACTCCTGCAACGAGCAATGAGGTGGACTCATCTGTGACCGATACTTCGTTTTCAGATAGAGGACTGACCGCTGCGACAACCTACTACTACGTCGTGGAGGCGGTTAGTACTGCGGGCATCTCTTCTGCTTCTGCACAGGCCAGTGCGAAGACCCTGGCGCCGACGTCATGCACGAGTGTTCCAACGGCACCGACCGGGCTGACTGCGATGGCAGCTTCGTTCAGCTCCATTGGGCTTAGTTGGACGGCAGTCACCGCACCGGCGAACTGCTCGGTCAGCTCTTACAACGTCTACGGCAGCACAACCTCCGGCTTCGTTCCGTCTGCGGCAAATCTGCTCGCTAACGGAGTCACTGGAACGAGCTATTCCAATACCGGTCTCACTGCTTCGACGACGTACTACTACGTGGTGGAGGCGGTCGATGAGGACGGCGCATCGACGGCCGATCAACTCAATCCAGCGCCACGACAACCTCCGTAGGCGGCGCACCTACGCCGGACTTTACGCTTGGCGTCTCTGCGCCATCACTTGCGGTGATCGCAGGCGATGCCGGAATGGAGACGGTCACGTTGACGCCGCAAAATGGCTTTACGCCGACCGCAACGGTTGCGTTCACATGCTCAGGCCTACCCAGTAACGCTACATGCAGTTTTTCTCCTGCCACGGTTACGTCGACCGGCAATACGGTATCAACACTGACCGTAAACACCACCGCGGCATCTACAACGGGCAGCTATAAATCCGATCCGTTGTTTCCAGGATCTGTGCTGGCAGTTGCGCTCTACTTCTTCGGCATAAAGAAACGACGTGGTCTGCAACTACTGTTGCTGGCAGTAAGCGTATCAATCCTGACTTTCCTCACGGGGTGCGGTGTGAATCCGCCTCCTGGCCCGAAGGTTACGTCGATAGTTACGGTGACTGCATCGGCTGGTTCTTTGCAGCACTCAACAACCTTCTCTCTGACCATACAAACGCCGAACGTTCCTCCGGGGTCTGCGGAACTTCACAACAACTTAGGTCCCTTGTTCCCAGGATCTATGATGGCAGTTGCGCTGTGTTTCTTTGGCAGGAAGAGGCGGCATCGTGTGCAGCTCATGCTGGCGATGTGCATGTTCGGCATGGCTCTGCTGAGCGGTTGCGGGGGCGCTACTACCGGCTCGCCCTTCGACAGGCAGCCTCCAAACCACGCCGCCGCCGACACAACGATACAGCCAACACCAAGCTCCCCAGTATTACAACGCAGCCGATGTCCCAAACTGTATCGGTCAGGTCAGACGGCTACGTTTAGTGTGGTGGCGGGCGGTACCTCTCCGCTGACCTATCAATGGCAGAGCAACGGCACGCCCATCTCCGGCGCTACCACGGCGAGCTATACGACGCCGGCGACTACCGCACATCGATGCGGTCGCTTTGGAGCAAAGGCTACCGGTGAGTGCTTCAAATATTCTTCATCATTCATGGTAGCGATGAGTGTCGTTCGGTTTGGTGGGATATACGGATAGGGAACCCGGTTGGGAGGAGGGTGTCTGCCTTGGAACCAGAGTAGACGTCTGCGAAGCCGAAGTGGGAGCACTTTCTTACGAGCATCTGGCGAGATTGGGCGTGAACCATGGCGTCACTAACGAAGAAAACGAGCAGAGCCACCGCAAGGAAATGAGTGGACATAGGAGCCGGTGGTACGGGTTGACATGCAGCCGTTGCTTTACGCGGTCCTGCAAACGCCCACTTGTTCCCCAGGCAAAAGTTTGCCACCGAGCAGCAAATAATCGCGATGACATTCGAGACAAGTAGCGGCAGGCGTGCCTCATGGACCAACAACCGCATCAAGGCGAGGTTTCCCAGCATCGAAACTAAACCGCTGGAGAGATGGAACCGCGCCAACTGACGGAGTCGTGTGTCGCTAACGCGGCGGTCGCGCCACGTGTAGTGCAGATGCCAAACAAAGTTATGCAGCAGCGTGAGCTCGATGGCCGCGGCAGAGGCATACAAGTAGTGGCCAGCCGTCCAGCGGTTGAAGAATGCGAGCAAGGCAAGCTGCAACCCCATGCCCATTGCACCCACTAGATTGAACTTCCCCCAACGAATGAGCGTGTTCATGCCAGCGGCTCCTCGCGGTATAGTTGGGCCGTATGTCGCACGGTGAGGAGGATCGCAGTTGCGAACATGCACACTGCTGCGATCGTTCCTCCTAGATCGAACAGCAGCATTCTGTGCCCGAATATCGTTGAGTACGGACTGCGCAGCAGCGCGAGGTTCCCAACGATCAGCAGGATGCGAATCTCCGTTGGACCGAAGATGCCTTGCGACAGTTGAAAGCGCGACAAGGTATAAGTGGCCAGATAGCTTTCACTCGACAAGAGCAGAAACGCGATCAGCATGGCGATCGCCGTCTGCCAATGTACGAAGCCGGAGAGGCCAAGGCCGCACATCAGCGCGACCGATCCGAAGATGTCCACCATGTGATCGACGTAGAAGCCATAACGAGGACGCTGCTGGCAGCGCACACGGGCCAACGTGCCGTCCATGCTGTCTCCAAACCAGTTGAGCACCAGGCATAGAATCACCAGCAGCAGAGCGTAGCGGTTGTAGCGCGATAAGGCATAGCCGATGCCCGCTCCGATTTGCGCGCTCAGACCAAGCACGGTGAGCTGATCGGAGCTGAGCCATCGCGGGGCGCGATAGGCCATCCACTGCAGTAGGCGCTTTTCGGCCGACGCGGTCAGCGCCTGATTGACCCGGTGCGCCGGGATAAAGTTTGCATCATGGTTCGTTATGACAGTCTGGATATTCATCTTTGTGTCCTTTCAAAATGAGGCGACATCTTTACGGTTATTTCCGGAGTGCATTGCATGCGGAGCGCAACGTGAACTCCAGCGATTCGCGTGGAATGCTCTCGACGTAGGGCTGAACCGCCCAACCGACGCCGCGTGGGATGGAGCGAGTAAGGGAGATGGCCTCGATCTGCAGGTACAGTCCGCCGTCCCGCTCCTCATAGCTCCAGTAGGTGTTCAGCCGCCACAGGAAGCCGTGGTCTTCATTGGCACTTAGCGTGCGCTCGGCACCGGTACCAGCCGCCTCAATCTCGGCAATTCGCGTGCTCTTGGAGATGCTGTAGCCGTGCCGCACATCCAGTTGGCCAAAGGTGATGTCGTAGGTTGTATCCATCACCACGGTGATGACATGCTTCTGGCGCACACGCATCCATGCCTGCATGCGGTCTGTGCTTTCGGTGAGCACTTTTGCCTGAATCACCTGCGGGAGAGAAATGCCGCGGATAGGAGTTGAAGTCGCGCACCAGCCGCTCGAAGTCGGCGGCCTTGGCTCCGGGAGCAAAGGCTGTTCCGCGCCAGTGGTGTAGAAGCGCTCCGGAGAAGTTGGCGTCTCGGGAGGGCGTGAGCTTTTCGATGATGAACTCCCCCTCTCGCAGGCTCACTCTCACGTCTTCAGGATCGGAAGCCGGGAGAGCGAGGAAGGTACTGCCTGACCGATGCTGTTGAGCCGAGCCGGGATTCGACTGCTTTGCTGTAAGAGTTGAAGGAGGACACTGCAGCCGGTGTGGGCTCTCCCACCAGAAGGCGTGGCGTGTCCATTAGGAGCAACAGGCCGCAGATAATGGATATTTTTCGAAGATGTGCAGAGTGGAGTCTCTTCATGAACGCATCCTGCCTTGTTTCGGGCCGCACAAGCAATGCAACGAACCTCATCCAGTGAATATTGTTCCTCACGGTGTAAGTCGCAGTGAAGATTAGACTTGTGAGGATTCCTCGCGGACGCAATCGTCTTGAATCACGAATTGTATTCGGTACACTGAATCGGACATGACGGACATACGGCCAGCCAGACGCTATCGCTTCGGAGTATTTGAGGTTGACTCGGCGACCGGGGAACTGCGCCGGAAAGGTGTGCGTGTCAAGTTGCACTCGCAGCCCTTCCAAGTGCTTTTCATGCTGCTGGAACGTCCGGGAGAGGTGCTGACGCGAGAAGAGATCTGCCGGGAACTGTGGCCCGATGGAACGTTTGTCGACTACGAACATGGCGTGAACTCGGCAGTGAATCGCCTCCGCGAAGCTCTGGGGGATAAGGCGAGCAATCCGAGATTTATTGAAACGCTGGCCCGTCGCGGCTATCGTTTCGTAGCTCCTGTGGAGCGAATTGCGTTAGAACAAGCTTCCACCATGGCCATGGTGGAACAGGGTTCGGAGGATCCAACGATCGTTCCGACGGTGCAGACGAGGGCTGGATTTCTCGACCGTGTGCTGGCTACACCAGACGACCTGCCTAAGAGTTCGCACTCCGTAGTGCAGACACTCTTTGTTTTACTCCAGTTGATGTACCTGGGCTTCTATGTTGGGGCACTCGCCAATCTGACGGAGATCAATGACATCTTTTCATCGCTCTCGTTTGCCAGTTGGGCGTTCACTGTAATGATTTTGACTGCCGTGCTCCTGATTCCGGTCCGTACCTTCCTGCTTTGCGCTGTGCTCTTTCGTGCGCCGGGAATGCGAGAGAAGTTTCTGAAGATTTGGCCCGTTCTCTTACTCTTCGATGTGATGTGGTCTCTTGCTCCTTTCCTGCTTTTGCACCACATCAACTACGGGTTGGCGCTGGCATGCGTGACGCCCCTGGTCTACTCCCCTTTCGCGCAACGCTCACTGATTTTGATGGGTGCGGGTGAGGTACACCATGAAATCTCAAACTACATCCGATGACTCGCTGCATAGTACGCATCGTTGTCCACTTCGCTTGTCAGATTCCTGCTGAGAGCGCCACGTGATGAACATATAGGTTGCTTCCAAGGTGTCCTCTGTCCAGGAGACAATCCTGCCGAACGACGATCCGAATTTGGCGCCGGTCCAGCTAAAAAGCAATTTCTAAAATTACGATGCCGTTTTGGTTTCTAAATGTGTCGCTGAGAAAAACTGAGGGTGCTCACCCTCTCTAGTGCCGGTCAGAAATAGAGAACTGACCCTCATCATCCAGTATCATGAGAGAGCTCGTGGAATCATCACGGACCTGAATTGAGACAGATTTGACCAGCAAGAAGGCTTCGCGTGAAGCCATCCCGGATCAAGCGCAACCACGCGGGAATCGTGGAAAGACTGTCCGTCAAAGTCTTGTCGAAGCGAGTAAGGCCCAGGACGCGGCACTCCTTGCCAGGGAACTCCGTACTTCGCAGACACAGCAGGAACTTGCCGTGCTTGTCGTGGTTGAGTTCACTGGAGAACTCCGAAAGCGCAAGCAGCTTACCGTAGCAGCTCGACTCGCGCGCAGCGCGGCCGCTGTCGTGGCTGGAGAAGAAGACCTAGGGCCATGAGACCAATGCCCTCGACTTCGATGCCAGCCGCGCAGAGTTCGAAGAACTCGCCCGATCTGCCGGTGCGACCATCGCCGCCACTCTCGTCCAGCGCCGCCAGAACCCCGATCCTGCTAGCCTAGTCGGCCAAGGCAAACTCGACGAAATTGTTGAGGTCGTCGCCAGCACCAACGCTTCGCTCGTTCTCTTCGATCACGACCTCACCCCCTCACAGCTCCGCAATATCGAGTCACGCCTACCTTGCCACGTCATTGACCGTTCGCAGCTCATCCTCGATATCTTCGCCCGCCACGCCAAGACCCGTGAAGGCCAGCTGCAGGTAGAACTCGCACAGCTCGAATACCAACTGCCACGCCTGGCCGGACGGGGGCGCGCTATGTCGCAGCTTGGCGGCGGCATCGGAACTCGTGGTCCGGGTGAAACTCAGCTCGAGACCGATCGCCGCAAGATCAAACTTCGCCTCGACCACATCAAGACGCAACTTGACGGCGTCCGCCGCATCCGCCATCAGCAGCGACAGCGCCGTGAGGCGGTCCCGGTGCCGGTGGTTGCCCTCGTCGGCTACACCAATGCCGGCAAGAGCACACTCTTCAATGCCCTCACCGAAGCCGGTGTGGTTGAATCGGCCCGCATGTTTGCTACTCTCGACCCAAAACTTCGGCAGCTACAACTTCCTTCGCGCCGCAAGATCCTGCTTTCCGATACCGTCGGCTTTATTCGCAACCTTCCTCACACTCTCGTTACGAGCTTCCGCGCCACTCTCGAGGAAGTTGAGCGCGCAGAAGTCCTCCTTCATGTTCAGGACGCGGCCAGCCCTATGCGCGAAGAACAGAGAACTCAGGTTGAAAAAGTCTTAGCCGAGCTGGCAGTCTCGGCTAAACCCGTCATCCAAGTCTTGAATAAGGTAGACCTCATCCCGACCCAGGAACTGGCTCACTTCTCAAGCAACCGCGGAGCGATTCCTGTCTCCTCCCTTCAGCATACTGGCCTTGAACAGCTCCTGATTGCCATTGATGCCGCGCTCGTGGTCGACCCACTTGTCGAATCAAGCTTTCGGCTGCCGCAATCAGAAGGTTCTATCCTCGCCTCGCTCGAAGCCGGAGCGATCATCGACGGGAAGCGCTTCGAAGGCAACCTCGTTTTTTTCCGAGCCCGCGGGCCAGCATCCCTTCTTGACCGATACCGCCGTTTCCGTGAGAAAGAAGCGAGATCTTGATTGAAACGCTTACACGCGAACCATAAATAAATTTATGAGAGGGCGCCGGAATGCTGATAGGTAAGTTCCAGCTGCCGCACGGTAGGCGTGTCGAAGTCGAGTTTGCGGAAACTTCAGCGTTCGTTCCACCGCAGAGGTAAGCCGCGGTCGGCTTCCGGAAGCTAGTGCCATTCGCCGAGGGAGACTGTGTTGGAGTGGATGAAGTAGTTCGTGAGGCTAAGATTGGAGTAGCTTATGATCGCTCACAACCGCAGCAGCTTATGGATACTTCTTTTGCTTGGGTCCCTCTGCGTCGTTACCCCATTTGCAATCGATATGTACCTTCCCGCCTTCTCACGCATTGCTGCTGATTTCCATAAATCGACCCCCGAGATCTCGCTCTCGCTGTCGACCTATTTCGTGGGCTTCGCATTAGGACAGATTATCTATGGCCCACTTCTCGACCGCTTTGGTAGAAAACGCCCACTCTATGTTGGTCTCTCAATCTACATTGTGTGCTCTATCGGCTGCGTCGCCGCGCCCGACCTTCAGACCTTTGTAGCCTTGCGCTTTCTGGAAGCCTTAGGCGGATGCGTCGCACAGGTAGGTGCCATTGCTATGGTGCGCGACTTCTTTCCCGTAAAGGAGAGCGCGAAGATATTCTCACTACTCTTCCTCATGATTGGTGTGTCGCCGCTCCTTGCGCCAACGATCGGAAGCATCATCATGACCAGCCTCGGCTGGCGATGGATTTTTATCATACTGGCTGCGATCGCAACGCTAATTCTGGCGCTCACGATTTTCCTATTACCTGAAGGACACAAGCCGGACCACTCCGTCGTACTGAGCCCCAAACCGATTGTGGCAGGTTTCTGGAAGATCTTTCGCAACCCGCAGTTTCTTACCTATACGGTAGCGGGAGCTTTCTCGTTTGCTGGTCTTTTCACGTACGTTGCTGGATCGCCAATCATCTTCATGGATGGATTTCACTTGAGCACCAAGGCCTTCGGTGTTGTCTTCGCGGCTCTGGTGATGGGATTTATCGGTGGCAATCAACTGAATGTCTTGTTGCTGCGTCGATATACCAGCCAGCAGATCTTTCTCGCAGCTCTCTGTCTGCAGGTCGTGATTGGAATCATCTTCCTCGCAGGGATGCTAAGTCATACGATTGGTCTGACGGCCACGCTGGTTCTGTTCTTCGTCTTCCTATCCTGCATCGGGCTTACCTATCCGAACGGAGCTGCGCTCGGCCTCGCACCGTTTTCGCAGGACGCAGGCCGAGCCTCTGCACTGCTCGGTTTTCTTCAGACGGGAACAGGAGCACTGATCTCGATGAGCATTGGCGTCCTGGGTTCCCGAGCTGTTATCCCACTACTGTCCGTTACGGCTTTGATTGCGTTCTCATTTCTACTAATTGGCCGAAGGTTGATCAAAGAGCCGGTTGCGACGGTGGCGAATGAGCCGGTCCTACTGCACTAAGGAGCGTCCTGAAGGCGTTTCTCTCCCGCGAACGCAGCCTTCCAAGCGGGCTTCCTGCCTACAGCCAAAGATTGAAGATCTACTATTTGCCATCGCATTCTGGAGTTCATTAAGCCGAAGACGGGAGCTTTACGAAACGTCATCGGACAACAGTTATACGGGCGACGAGCCTTCATCGAGCAACATAGCTCGCTGCCTCGAAGAGTCCACACGGTCGTTCTCTTTCGTGAGGCCAGAGATGGGATGGGTCTCCGTCGTCACAAACGGATCCTTCACGCAGGGTTAACTGCTCCTCTGCAAGATGACGTGCTATGGAGAAGCTTTTGGATACGAGGATGCCTTGCCGGAGTCACACAGTCGTTTGAAGTCGATGCAGATTTCCGGACGAACGTCATTGCGACTTTTGCTTTCCGTTACGCTCCGGATCAGGCCTCGTCAACCTCAGTCGCCGTCGAGATCCAAAGAGTAAATGTTCCCGGTAGAAGATCGAGCGCGCACCAAAGGAGCATCATCCAGGGTGACGCCGCCGAAGAAATAGTCGGCAACCTCGGCAGAACGAAAGTTCGACAGGTCGGCGATTGGCTGGAGGTGCCCACTCGGCACATCCACTCGATAGATTGGCTGCATCTGCGCCATGAAAGCATAAATGTACAGGGCTTTGCTGTCGGCACTCCAAACTGGATCCGCGACGCTGGTGTCCGCCAGCTGCTTCCATGTGCGATTCGAAACATCGAAGAGCATCAGTCGTCGCTCATCGAGAGAAAGCGCGGCGATGTAACGTCCATCGGGAGACCAGCGTGGACTGAACAGACCTTCGGAGCCGGGAATCGCAGTGACCGCATGAGTCCGAAGATCCAGCAACTGGATCGCTCGCGAGCCATTTTCTTTTCCCATCAGATCTGGCACACGCCCGAAGACAAGGGACAGGCCATCCGGCGACCAGCTGGGGTCTGCTGAATTACGATTTTCCTGGATCAGAAGCTGTGGACTTCCCCCGTCGCACTCGATCATATAGATCTTCCAGGCTTGGCCCGGTTCTCTGGCCATCAACGCGAGATGCTTGCCATCCGGCGACCAGTGCGCGAGAAAGACCTGCATGGAATCCGGAGTAAGTTGCAGCGTCTCGGATCCGTCCACACGTGCGCGCCATAACCGTCCTTTGTCATCGGTCCATGCGACCCATTGCCGATCACGGGAGTAGTCGATGCGGTTGGCCTGAGCGAGAAAGTTATTCTCAGGCAAAAAGTCTCTCCGCTCCGACGAATAGCGAAGAAGCTCGGAGCGCGTATCGAGGCCTACGAAGAAGATGCGGTGTCCGCTTCGATCGGCGATGGGCGCCTCATACTGTAGAGGACCGTTGGTTAGCTTGATGGGGGAGACGGTATCGTGACCGCGAAGCTTCCATAGATCGGCGTTTCCGTCGCGGGAGGATTGAAAGACGAAGAACTTTCCATCGGCTGTCCAGCTTCCACAACACTCCGTCGTTGGATTACTCCATCCCTTGAGAATCGGACGTGCAACGCGTCCGCCCGCAGGCAGCTCCCAAAGCGAGGTGCTGTGGCCGATAGGATCGATCGTTGTAAAACGCAAGAGTCGGCCGTCAGGTGACCAGCGCAGCCAGAAGGCGCGTCCAGTAAGTGTCGCCAGCCTGGTTGAGGAGCCGTCCTTGAGGTGCTCAACGAAGAGTTCATTGCCAGTTGCATAAAGGATGTCCTCTCCGTTTGGCATCCAAGTAGCGTCGTGCACGAGCACATTCGCAACGCGCAGCGCCGTTCCTCCACTCACCGGAACCACCCACAGTGCCTGCTCCGACTCTGGGGAAAGATGGCTTCGCAAGAGCAGCCGTGTACCGTCGGGTGATAGTGCTCCGATGGACGGCGCAGCAATCTCGCTCGGTACAGCTAACGAAAGCGCATCGCCATCAGCGATAGAGATCTGAGACAACATCGTGCGCCCATTTTCTATCAGTGGAGTAAAGATGTGAACGCCATCGGTCGCTGTCGAGGGCAGACTCTCCATCGATGGAACACCCGGAGAGATCCGGCCATTATGCGTAATCTGGGTCATTCGCAAAGGAGCTCGGTTGGCAGTGAAGCCACCCAGTAGCAGACAGACACCCAGGATACCTGCTGTCGCAGCCGCGCCGCAGGCGGCGTATATCTCCGGGCGAAATTGGCGCCGAATTGGGATACCGAAAACGGCCGACGGTCGTGCGTCGAGGACGGAGGAAGTGAGAGGAACGCACGTCATCTGCCTTTGCGACTGATTGCCTATCCACTAATAAGGTTGCAGACTCACTCGAATCCGGGGCCTTAAAGTCATCCGGGAGAGCGTTTGAATAGCCGACGGGTGCGATAAAACGGTAGCCTCGGCGGGCAAGCGTTTGGATAAACCGGGGGTTATCGGCCGAGTCTCCGAGAGCCTCTCGGATTTTGTTGATTGCTGTGCCAAGAGAATGATCGAAATCAACGATCGTATTTTTGCCCCACAGACGCAGTTGCAGTTCTTCTCTGGATACTACCTGGCCCGGGTGCTCTAAAAGAGCGGTCAGTACTTTGAACGGCTGGCTTTGAATCTTGATCTTCTTGCCGGCCTTCCACAACTCACCACTTTGCAGATCAACCTCGAAGAGTCCAAAGGTCATCTTGGACTTGCTCTCGACGGATGAAGACATCAACCACTACCTCTTTAATTGAGATTATCACGTGGCCATTCGCGTTGTCGCTTCCGTTCGGGTGTTGACAAAACCCCATAGTCTATTGAAAAAAAACAGGTTATCAGTGTATCGAAAATTGAATAAAAGATGAGGGTCAGAAGGTTGCGATGATCAATCGGAAAGCGAAATGGTTCAGGTCGCAGCTCAAACTGACTGACTTCGTTATGGTCTGCTGGGCGGACGTACTTTGGAGGCAAGATATGGAACAGGGTGTTAAAAACAGCTTTGGAAGCAAAAGACTGAGACTTGCAAGGATCCTGATGGCAGTTTGTCTGGTAGCGAGTTCCTTCTCGGTTCTGCATGCGCAATCGGACACCGGCCGCGTAACTGGTACGGTTGCAGACAGCTTAGGGGCAATTATTCCGGGAGCGACCGTTACGCTGACAAACATCGACACCGGCGCTAAACAGTCTCGAACGACTGCGGGCGATGGCAGCTTTACCTTTCCGGCACTCCTCCGCGGTCACTATCGCATCGAGTCCGCCGCCAGCGGTTTTGCGGCCCAAAAGCAGGAATTCGAGCTACAGGTCCAGCAGGTGGATACTATTGAGTTCAAACTCCAGGCGGGATCGACCTCCACGACAATCGATGTCACGGACGCGGCCCCGATCGTCGATGTCTCTACCTCTTCGACCGGCGAGGTAATCGAAGGCCGCCAGGTTGTGGACCTGCCCCTGGGCCAGCGCAACTTCCTTCAGTTGGCCACCCTGACCCCCGGCGTGACCCGTGGCGCCTATGGCTCCGACGCCTCTGGTGCCAACGGGAATGTAGAGACCCTGCGGTACGCAAGCGGCGGCGGTGGCGCCCTGACGGTCAATGGTCTTCGCCCCCAGGCGAACAATTTTCTGCTCGACGGCGTGGACAACAACGAATCGCTGGTCAACACCATCGTCATCTTTCCTTCGCCTGATGCCGTGCAAGAGTTTCGCGTCACCACGGCGGTAGCCCCGGCTGAGTTCGGTCGCGCAGGCGGAGCTATCGTCAACACGTCGATCAAATCCGGCACCAACCAGATTCACGGAACGGTCTTTGGTTACTTTCGCGATCAGATCTTCGATGCGAGCCCGAACTACTTCAGTCCGACTGCGACAGTTCCACCTTTCCAGCGGAAACAGTTTGGCTTCGCCGCCGGCGGACCTATCCTCAAGGACAAACTTTTTATCTTCGGCGACTACCAGGCTCTACGCCAGAAGCAACCGCAGGACCAGGGATTCCAAACGGTTCCGACAGCCCTGATGCGCCAGGGCAACTTCACAGAGCTGCTTGGCCGCGCCACAACCACTCTCCCAGATGCCGGTCTAACCGGATGCAACACGGTGACAGCCGCGAGCGGGAGAACGTACAGCACGCTGGGCACAGCGGCGCAGGCCGCCTTTAACGGCAGCCCCGACAACGGCGCTATCTTCGATCCCACAACATGCTCGCAGTTTGTGTCCGGTGGAGTCGCCAATGTCATTCCTACCTCTAGGCTCAATCCTGCAGCCGTCAACTATCTCAATGCTTTCAACTCGCCCAACTCGACGGGCGTGATCAACAACTTCTTCGTAATACGTCACAGCATCACGAACTACAACGACTTCAACGTTCGCCTGGACTACCATCTCTCGTCCAAAGACACCTTGTTTGTCCGCTACAGCTACGGTCAAGACAACAACACGGTCACCAGCCTTTTCACTAATCTCCCTGCGGGCTTCGCCTCGGGCAACAACGTCAATCATCCTCGCGCCGTCGCGGCGGGATATACGCGTATCTTTACTACGAATCTCATCAACGAGTTCCATTTCGGTTATAACCGGCCAGAGTATGGTTACATCAACCCGCAGAACGGCGAGCCTGTCTCGGCGAATCTCGGTATCGTGAATGCAAACCGCAGCGCTCTGCTGGGCGGCGGCGCGCTGATCGGTGGCAGCAACACCGAAATCGCCTACACCGGTGATGGTGGCGCCTACCAGGTCCCGCAGAAAAGCTACCAGTTCAACGATGCCGTGACCTACGTCCACGGGACGCATACCTTCAAGGCCGGCGCCAATGTCATTCGCCGCGAAGTGGATTTCTTCCAGGGCAACGACTCTAAAGGCGACTTCGTCATCGGCGGCGTTAACTTCCCGGGAACGGGCCGCTTCACCGGCTACGAGACCTCAGAGTTACTCAGCGGCTTCACGGATTATGAGATCGGTGTAGCTAGCAGCTTCTTTAAAACATTCAACTACGAGACTGGCTACTTCGCGCAGGACGATTGGAAGGTCAATCGTCGTCTGACGTTGAATCTCGGCGTTCGTTATGACCTCTATACCTATCCCTACGAACAGAACAACAACCAGGCCAACTATGACATCGCAAGCGGCCAACTGTTGTTCGCCGGTGTCAACGGCAACTCGCGTTCCCTTATCAATACGGACAAGAACAACATTGCTCCGCGCGTGGGATTCGCGTACGACGTCTTTGGAACCGGCAAAACCTCGCTACGCGGCGGATACGGAATCTTCTACTTCCTGGATCGCGGCGGCATCGGCAACCAACTCTCGAACAACCCGGGCTTCAATGGTATCCAGCAATTTACCGCTACGAGTGGATATCGAGTGACCTTCACCGGCCAGGGGCCATTGAACAACAATAACAACACATTGGCGACGGCCGCGCTGCCCCTGCCGATTTTCGGCGCTGCGTCTGTCACTCCCTCAGTACTGGCAAACTCCAGCCTGCTTGCCATTCTGCCGACGAACCAGAACGGCTCCGTCCAACAGTACAACCTCCAGGTGCAGCAGCAACTGGATCACTACACCTCGTTCACCATCGCTTACGTTGGCAACAAGAGCGATCACCTGACGACGTACTTCAACGCAAACGCGCCTGTGCTCGGCACCGGTTCGCCCACCTATACGAATCGAGGGACGATCACCGAAGGTGACGCAGAAGGATCAGGTCACTACAGCGGCCTTCAGCTTTCACTGAACCGTACCGTCGGAAACAATCTGTTTATCACGACCGCCTATACGTGGTCGCACACGCTGGACGACTCGAATGGAGCTTTCAATACCGGGGCATCGACGTCAGGCGCCCGCTTCTTCATCACTTCCACGGGTCCGTCGTTCCGGCTGAACTACGGCAACTCAGACCAGGATCAGCGCCAAGCCTTCGTTTCTTCGGTCGTCTATAACCTTCCCTTCGGTCACGGCCAACGCTTTGGAGCCAACATCCCAAGGCTTCTGGACGAGGTGATCGGCGGCTGGCAGACCAATGCTCTTGTGACTCTCGACAGTGGCACCCCGTTCGACATCAATACGAGCGGTGCCGTCAACGCGGGCATCGACAACCGGGCCGATGTCCTTAACTTTCAGCATGCCGCTCGCGGCCTAGTGGGAGGGACGACGATCGCAAATCGCCTCAACTACTTCACGGGTACTTTTGCTCTGCCGCCAACTACCGTTGTGGGATCCAATACGGTCTTCACACGCGCTGGCAACGTGGCTCGTAATCAGTTCTACGGCCCTGGATTCACCTCGACGGACTTCGGTCTCTTCAAGGACTTCGGAATCACGGAGCGGGTGAAATTCCAATTCCGCGCCCAAGCCTACAACATCTTCAACAACCCTGCCTTCACCAACCCGGATGGTCAGATCCACGATGGCGTGGCGAACGGAGATGGGACCTACACCACCGGCCCAGACTCGAATGGGTTTGGCACCATTAACGGAACTCGCTCGCAGTCGCAACGTCAGTTGGAGCTGGCAGCTCGCATCAACTTCTAATCGCAACTATGCTTCAACTCGTGGCACCGCAAACATTTGCGGTGCCACCCTTATTTTCATGACCACATTGACTAATACGGGAGCAGTACGATGTTCAGTTGCACTCGAGGCGCGGTAAGACATCTCATTCTAAGTACGTTGCTGCCTCTGACCAGCTGTTGGTTTAGCGCGCAGGCACAAGACGTCATAAAACTATCGAAGATCGATCCGCCCAATTGGTGGGCCGCGATGCCGAAGCCTATGCTGCTCGTTCAAGGTGAGCACCTGGATGGTGCTCGCTTTCGACTTAGCGATCGCTCCCTTCATCTGGACCGAACCGTCATCTCCCCCAACGGTCATTGGGCAGAGCTATGGCTTGCCTCGTCACCCGCCAAGCCCGAGACGATCACCATCGCCGTCGATGGACCGAACGGCAAAGCAAGCGCAACTTATCGCTTCGACGAGCGTCGGAAGAGACAGGATGGATTCGCTGGCTTCTCCTCGAAAGACGTGATGTACCTGATCATGACCGATCGCTTTGCCGACGGCAATCCTTCCAACAACGGCCCTGATTATGATTCGTCAAAGCCTCGCGCCTGGCATGGCGGTGACCTCCGCGGGATAACACAGCATCTGGATTATTTGCAGGAGCTCGGCATCACGACGGTATGGATTACACCGGTCTACCAGAATCACGAGCCGCAGAGCTATCATGGCTATGGCGCGACCGATATGTACTCTGTCGATGAGCACTTCGGTTCACTTGATGATTTGAAGGCACTCTCTGCCGAACTCCATCAGCGCGGCATGAAGTTGGTCCTCGACACGGTGCCGAATCATGTCGGTCCATCTCACGTTTGGGTCAACGATTCACCAGAGCCAGACTGGTTTCACGGCAGCAAAGCAGATCATCGCCTGGCCCAAGGCGACTTCAAACCGTTGACTGATCCACACGCCCCATGGCTGATGCAGCGCGATGTCACGCAAGGATGGTTTGCTAACGTTCTTCCCGATCTCAATCAGGAGAACACGACCGTAGCCCAGTACCTGACTCAAAATGCGATGTGGTGGATCGAACAAGCTGGCCTTGACGGTCTTCGTATCGATACCTTTCCTTACGTGAGCCGCGAATTTTGGAGCGGCTATCACCACCAGATTCACACGCTGTATCCCAGCCTCACCACTGTAGGAGAAGTCTTTAACGGCGACGCCACAATCACCTCCGCGTTCGCAGGCGGCGTCACCCGCAATGGCGTAGATACAGGCCTCGACACGCCATTCGATTTTCCAACTTACTTTGCACTGCGTGACGTCTTTCTTCACGGCGCAGCTATGACAAAGCTGACCGACGTTCTACGCCTCGATGCTCTTTACCCACATCCTGAACGTCTGGTACCATTCCTCGGCAATCACGACACGGCGCGCTTTATGGGTGAGCCAGGGGCGACATCGACCAAGCTCAAATTGGCATTTGCTGTTTTACTCACCATGCGCGGCATGCCTCAAATCTACTCCGGCGACGAGATCGCGATGCCTGGCGGCAATGATCCAGATAACCGCCGCGACTTTCCAGGTGGATTCCCGAGCAACATCGGAGTCAATGCTTCGAGTGCCTTCAACTCTGCTACCAGATCAGCCTCTCAAGAAGAGATGCATCATTGGGTCGCTGGTCTGCTTGGCCTACGGCAGTCCCATCCATCGTTGCAAAGCGGAGAAGAGCAGGTTTTGCATGCCGATGATACTGTGCTCGTTTACGCTCGCGGACAAGAGTTGCAGTCGGGCTGCATAAAAAATGGCAAACATCAGAGGACTTTAGTTGCTATCAACAATGGTGCGCACGCTCAAACCGTTAAGCTCGCAGTAACCAACACGTCCCTCGAGAACTGTCACGAAGCTACGTTCTTATTTGGGAGCGATCCCTCTTCTAAATTCAATGGCGATTCGCTCATTTTCACTCTTCAACCGAACAGTGCTGCTGTCTTAGAAATGCAATAAGCGAATGAGTGAGGGCGGTCTGGTGGCTCGGCAAGAGTAAATTTTTTCTGTGAGACACAGTCACGAAGCCGCAGAGAGGTGGGGTGCCTGCTTGGGCACTTTAGTTGAAAGAGGCATGGAGATACGCCCCGCGCAGATTGATAAGGGCCGGAGGACACATGGTGGGTACGTCACCCTGCGGCCACTCTACTGCACACGCCTTTTCTTGATTGCGTGTGCCTGGTGAGAGATATGGTTACCAGGTAACCATATCTTCCCTTCTGTGCTGATACGAAAAGAATGTCAGGCAGAGGAATTCCTGATAAAAATATATCCGGGCCCCGAAAAAACAATAATGCCGCTGCGAGATTTGACACTCGCCATGCCGTCTTTTCACGAGGCGACGGGAATTTTTGGTTTTTGCGCAATCCGAAGCGGCATCTCTCTCGTGTCGTAGGCAACATCCAGACCCACGGAGCCAGAATGCAAGGCGAAGTCAATCAACGTCTCGGCGACTATGAGATTCTCGGCATACTTGGTGCAGGGGGCATGGGGCGGGTATATCGGGTTCGCCATGTTATCTCCGATCGCATCGAGGCCATGAAGATTCTGCTGCCCGACCTTGCAGGGCGGCAGGACCTGGCGGATCGGTTTCTTCGTGAGATCAAGCTAGTCGCGAGCCTGAACCATCCAAACATCGCTACTCTTTGCACTGCGTTAACGATCGATAACCAGCTTGTGATGGTGATGGAATTCGTTGACGGTGTGACACTATCGCAAAAGCTTGAAGGGGGGCCAATTCGGATTTCGGACGCATTGGGCTACCTCGATCAGGGGCTTTCGGCGTTGGGGTACGCCCACAGCAAAGGCATCATTCACCGTGACATTAAGCCGGCGAATATGATGTTGACTCCGTCGGGTGTGGTGAAGCTGATGGACTTCGGGATCGCTCACGCGGAGACACAGCGTGCGCTGACGCAGACCGGAACGACGCTCGGGTCGATCGATTACATGTCGCCGGAACAGATTATGGGGCAAGCGACGGATGCTCGCTCGGATCTTTATTCAGTCGGGGTGTCTTGCTACGAGATGGTGACGGGGCAGCGACCGTTTCGTGCTTCGAGCGATTTCGAGTTGATGGCTGCACACGTTAAGGAGATGCCGAAGAATCCTATTGAGATCCAGCCGTGGATGCCGGCGCGCTTGAGCGAAATCATCATGAAGACGATTGCTAAGGCTCCTGAGGATCGCTTTCAAAAGGCCGAAGATCTTCGCGAGGCGCTTCGCAGTGTGAATGTGACGTCTGTTCCGGGTGGTAGAACGATGATGGAACCGCCCATGCTGACTATGGTTGAGAACCAAGCGATATCGGTCGTGAAGAGTCGTCCCGCAACGATCGTGGAGAGCCATCAGCCAACCATACTTGTGACAAATTCGCGTGATGAGCGGGGGATGACTGAAGTTGCCAGCACTCCTGTCTACTCCCAACCGCCTATTGCTCTCGCGATCCGAGATAAAAAGAAGAACACAGCAATTTACGCAATGTGCGGCGCGGTTGTAGCGGTTGCGGCGGCAGCAGTGCCGATCTACCGGATGTCGCATACTGCGGACGATACCAAGCCGAAGCCGGCGGCGGTCGCCCCAGAAAAAGTCGTGACCGCTCCGCCTTCTCCTACACCCCCTATCACGCATCCTGTCGCGAAGGTGCCTTCGACGGCGCTCAAGGCACAGATGCCATCGACTGTACCACCGCAGAGACCGAGCATTATGGCCAACGGGACCGCAGTCGTTGTTTTGAATGGGGCGCAGACGCCGGAACCTCCGAAGCTCACCGCGGAGCAGAAGAGCAAGCTCGACGAACTGGAGCCACAGATTGATCAGCTTAACAATCGGGCGTCTGCTGTGAATAACAGCCTGAACACAATGCAGCGTTCCATGCAGAAGGATGGGTTGGCACTACGTGGAGATATCGTTTCTCGCCAGATGAGCATGAATACCAATCTCGGCAAGGCAAAACAGGCCTTCGCTCAGCAGGATTCGGATCGCGCGTCACGCTATGCGACGCTGACCGAGGCGGATGTGAAGCAGCTCGAAACATTTTTAGGACGTTGAATTTTTATTGAGGTGAGTCCGATGAATAGACTTGGGGCCTCCAGTACGTTCGGTCTTCCTTCTAAGAATGTCGGGACGTTGTTGGTACTGACGCTGATCGGTGTCTGTGCGGTGACCTCGATGAGAGCGCAGCAGCAGCGCAGACGTATTGCTGTCGTGAGCCTGGATGTTAGCCCCGACGCGAAGCAGAAAGCGGCTTCTCAGTTTGGTATGCAGAATGATTTGGGCGCGACATTGTCTGATCTGATCATCAATCGGCTGGTCGCGGACGGAAAATTCATTGTCATTGAACGCGCGGCGCTCGACAAGATCATCAAGGAACAAAACTTCTCGAACAGCGATCGCGCCGATCCGAGCACTGCAGTGAAGTTAGGGAAGATCGCCGGCGTCGATGCGATTGTGATCGGATCGATTACGCAGTTCGGTGGTGAGTCTTCGAAGAAGGCTACGAACATTCCCATTAGGATCCACGGCATGAACGTGCCGTTAGCTAATAATCAAAAGACCTCAACGGTAACAGTTGGCGTGACAGCTCGTTTAATCGATGTCAGTTCGGGTCTCATTCTGGCTTCTGCAACCGGAAATGGAACGTCCACCAAGACGACGACTGACTCAAACACCGGCGGCGCAACAAGCACAACGAGTTCAAGCGACTTCGCAACCCCTGCTATCAATGACGCTACAACTCAAGCAGTCACCCAAGTAGTGAATCAGATTGAAGCGGCACCTTTGCCGGCAGTAGCTGCTGCACCGCCACCACCGCCCACTCCTGCTCTTCCGCGGAGCAACTATACCGGCACGGTTGCAGATGTCTCCGGTACGACGCTTATTCTCACTGTCGGGACCACGGGCGGCGTCAAGGTGGGAGATACGGTACTGATCACCAGGCCTACGCGGAAGATCAAAGATCCTAAGACGGGGGCTGTTATCAAGGTGCTGAGTGACAAGCTTGGAGAGGCAAAGATCACCGAGGCTGACGATAAGACAGCGACAGCAACGTATAGCGGAACGGCGACCATCAAGGTTAGTGACGATGTAACTTTTCAACCATAGATTGCAATTCGATATATTCCCGGGTTGTGCATTGGTTTGTGATCGGGCGTGAGTGATAGGAATTTGCTCGACTCAACGTAAAGGAATTAGATTATGCCGGCTCCTTCGCCGCTATCGTCCACGCGTCCTATCCGCATTGGTCGTTCGCCGGACTCCGACGTAGTGATCGATCTGCCC
This sequence comes from uncultured Acidobacteriaceae bacterium, assembly GCA_963708755.1. Classification (GTDB taxonomy): domain Bacteria; phylum Acidobacteriota; class Terriglobia; order Terriglobales; family Acidobacteriaceae; genus Edaphobacter. The sequence goes on along the minus strand of CAVPTN010000003.1, from coordinate 5,622 downwards.
ATGATCTCCTGGGAACATGCGCGCATCTTTTCGGAGAACGGCGAGTTCTTCATCGAGGATCTTCACTCGAGCAACGGCACCTCACTAAACCAAATCGGTAACAAGATCTCACGAAGCCGCATCCAGATTAACGATGACGTTTATTTGGGCTCACTGAAGGTTCCCGCTTCGCGGCTGCTCAAGGGGACTGGCACTGCGATCGGCGCGCCCACCGCACAACCTGTCGATTTGCAGGAAGAGACCATCATTCTTGGCCGCGACCCTCAATGCGACGAGTCGCTGGATGATCCGCTTGTGTCCTGGCATCATGCGAAGATCAGTCGTTCCGGCAGTGCTGTGTTTCTTGAAGACTTGTCATCGCGAAACGGTACGTTTCTCAACGGTGTTCGGATCACCGGCAGAACTGAACTTCGTGAGGGCCAGGAGATCGGCCTCGGCGGCTTCCAGTTTAGACTCGTGGCCAACGGAAAGCTGGAACGCCGCGAGTACCATGGCAACGTCTCGATCTCTGCTGTTGGTGTCTGTGTTGCAGTCGGAGGGAGACGCCTTCTCGATCCTATCTCTCTCACAGTCTATCCGTCGGAGATGGTGGCACTGATGGGCCCTGCCGGGGCGGGCAAGACCACATTCCTTAAGGCTCTCAACGGCTACACCCCTCCTGAGTCTGGCAGCGTTCTCTTCAATGGTGTGGATCTTTATCAGTCCTACGATCAGTTCCGCCAGCAGATGGGATATGTCCCGCAGGATGACATTGTTCATTCGCAGCTCACAGTCAGAGAAGCGCTTTATTTCTCGACGAAGCTACGCACCGATCTACGTGATGAAGAGATTGAGGCGCGCATCGACAAGATTCTCGATGAGCTTGGCATCCTGGATAAGAAGAACACGCTGATTGGGTCGCCGGAGAAGAAAGTCCTCAGCGGTGGACAACGTAAGCGGGTCAATATCGCTATGGAACTGATCACCAATACGCCGGTGCTCTTTCTTGACGAGCCGACATCCGGGTTGTCCTCATACGATGCTGAAGGGGTGGTTGATCTTCTGAAGCGGCTGGCTGGCGAAGGTAAGACAATAATCACGACCATTCATCAGCCAAGCATTGATGTCTACAGAAAGTTCGACAATCTGATCATGATCTCGCGGGATCGCGGCGGCTGCGGATCGCTCGCCTATTATGGACCGGCCTTTCCGGATTCGATCGAGTTCTTTCATCCACCTGCGCAGCAGCAGGCCGATAAGAACTCGCTCAATCCAGAGATGCTCCTTACGGGTCTCTCTAAGGAGACGACCGCCAACTGGGTCACTCGCTTCAGCAAGTCGCGGTATCAGAAGATGTTTATTGACGATCGGGCGGGTATGGTTAAGGGCGAAGGCGCACAGAAAGATGTTTCTTCCACGCGTAGCCTCGGCTTTGGTCAGTGGTGGACGCTGCTCCGTCGCAATATTGTTCTTAGAACGCGCGACCGTGCGCAACTCATCATTACCCTGCTTCAGGCGCCGCTATTCGCTGTGTTGATTGCGCTCGTCTTCGGCAAAGTGAAGGATCCAGAGACCCTCTCGAAGACGTTGAATGTTCCCGCTGCCGAAGCTACCGTTTCCATGGCAAAGGCACAGCAGGACTTCGGTCAACTAAGCGGCAATCTGGTCGGTATCGAGTTCCTTCTTGTCGTCGCGGCAATCTGGTTTGGCTGTAACAATGCTGCGCGCGATGTTGTCGGTGAGTGGTCAATCTACCAACGCGAACGTATGGTCAATCTTAAGTTGCCATCGTATGTCTTCTCGAAGTTCATTGTGCTTGTTGGTCTCTGCATCTTCCAATGCCTCACTCTGCTTACGGTCGTCTACTTCGCCTGCGGTCTGCGCGGCAGCTTTGTACGCGAAGCCACTATTCTGATTGCTTCGTCCCTTGTCGGAGCGGCGCTCGGACTTGCCATTTCAGCGCGAAGCTCGACGACTGAAACTGCAATTGCGCTTCTTCCTGTAGTGCTTCTTCCAGTCATCACCCTGGGCGGGGGCATTCGGGCGATCTACAGGATGCCCATACCCGCGCGCATTATGAGCTATGTCGCACCTTCGCGTTGGGCGTTCGAACGAAACATGATCGATGAGGCAAAGGGGCATGTATGCGGTTATCTGCCCGGCCCGCTGAGGTGGGATTCTTGTCCGTCTGGCGGTAAAGGAGTTGACGCGGCCACGGTACAAGTTCCGGAGGCAATCACGACTATAGACGAAATCCGCCAACCCACAGCCCCAACCGAGAGAAAGACTCTGCGGTATTCCTTTATACAGTCGCTTGGAGTATTGGGAGCTATGTTGGTAATCCTGCTTGGATGCGTGCTTGGCTTCTTGAAGATGCGCGATATTTTGTAAGGGCATTCCCGTACATTCATGGAAAACAAAGAGACTGCTCCCGAGCAACGTACCAGACAGATCACACGCATCGACTTCGCGGGAGATCCGGCGGGCATTTCGTCCAGCTTGCGATGTCATCCTGGTGCAGTTCGTGAAGAGAATCAGGATTGCGTCGGTCGCTTTCAGACGCCTTTTGGCGAAATTTTTCTTGTGCTGGATGGAGTCGGCGGACGAAGTGGCGGAGCGCGAGCTTCGATGCTTGGACTTGAAGAGTATGGGCGATTCCTATCTGGCTTGCCCGCTGAAGCAGATCCGCTTGATGGCTTGCAACGAGCTACTACATGGGTTAAGGATCGGTTGGAAGAGGCTAAAAAGTCTGGACCACCCACAATGCAAGAGATGGCATCGACCGTTGCACTTGTACTGATCCATGAGGGAGCGGCATACGTCGGACATATCGGAGACTCGCGGGTGTACCGAGTTCGTGGCGACCAATGCACACAGCTGACACGAGACCATTCGATAGTGGAGAGGATGATAGCCGAAGGCCTTCTCTCCGACGAGCAGGCGCAGTCGCATCCGAGCGCGCACATTTTGACGCGCAGCCTTGGACAGCCCGATGCGTCGCTCGAGCTCTCCTCGCATGAAATATTGGCGGGCGACGTAATGCTCATCTGCTCCGACGGGCTCTGGGCATATGCACCAGCCCCTGCAATGGAGCAGGAGCTCTTCAAGCCGGGAGCTACCACTGCATTCATCGCCGATGCGCTGCTTCATTTCGCACTTGCGGGCGAAGCAGGAGACAACATCAGCATAGTAGTACTTCGAGCAAGTGAAGCGTGGAAGGCACCAAAGCGGGCCCAAATTTCGACAAGCAAGCGCTTCAGCCAAAAACAGCTTTTAACTGCACTTGCGATCACGATGTTATTAGCGGGAGCCGCGGCCTATCTATTTCTCTAGGTTAGGTAAGCCGCAATTGCCGCCGAGCGGATTAACTTTTCGAGTTATGCAGAGCAAGTAGTTTGTAAGCGGTCAGATTGCCTTCGTGCTTTGTTGCGACCTCCAGCGGCTCCACCTCAAGATCGCGCCAGAGTTTCTCATAGATCTGCGGGCTGATAATGATCTCGCTGAGTCCTGCCGCGGCGCAGTAGCGTGTTGTCATGTTAACCGCGTCGCCTATGATCGTGAACTCCATGCGGTCGACCGAGCCAATGAAACCGTGGATTACCTCACCTGTATGGACGCCAATGCCAATCTCGCACACCCTTTCGCCCTTCGCCTTACGCCTCTCACTAACTGCCTGGGTGACCTCCATCATATCGATTGAAGCTTTCGCAGCTTGCTCGACGTGACGTGGATGAGCCTCCGGACTCCCAAAGACGACGAGCAAAGCGTCACCAATAAACTTGTCGATGGTCCCCTGGTGCCGAAAAACACATTCGACCATCGCGGCGAAGTAGTCGTTGAGCAGCAGGAGCAGATCGTCGGTGTCCATGCTGGCAGCCATGATGGTGAAGCCTCGGATGTCTGCACAAAGGATAGACACGTTCGATCGCTCGCCGCCAAGCTTGAGTCGTCCAGCCTGCGCGCGTTGAATAAGATACGTCCGCACCTGGGGTGAAAAGTTAGTCATCAAGCGTTCGAGAACGTGAATCTTTTGCGCGATCTCCGCCTTAAGGTCGCGATTCGCAAGAACCAGACCGATCTGGTGTCCGAGCGATGCGGCGAGGAAGAGGTCTTCCGCCGTCAGCCGTGATGCAGCACTCTTTGAGTTCAGACAGATCACTCCGAACGACCTGCCGTCGGCGATGATGGGCGCATATACTCCAGATTCGAGATGGCTCTCAAACTGTGTCTTGCTCAAATTTTGTTGTCTCTGCCAGATGAATGCCTTCTTCTCTTTGAGCGCCTGAAGCGCCGATGATTTGCTCAGCGAGACATTCCCGCGCGGCATGTGAGCTTTTAAGTCGAGATCACCAGTTACAGGATCGACAATCAGAATCGCACCGTGCGTCGCTCGTGGAATAAAGCTAAGGATCTTCTCGGTCAACGCTTGCAGGAGAGTGCTCATGCTCCCACTAGGGCCGGCCTCCCAGGCGAGTTCACAGAGGGTGGCAAACTTGGGTCCCACGATGCTCCAGTTGATCTGGGGTTCAAGGACGGTATTCGCATCCAGAGTGTGAAGGACGATGTCTCTGGTCTCGGGCCCGTGGAAGTTTGGCGAAACGGCAAACGGTGAGGGAACTGGTGGCGCAGGGGCGGCAGAACCCGGACGCAACAGACTCGATATAAGCTGCGCAGCTATTGTTGACGTGATGCCTAAGGCGGGATATAGATCTTTGCTGCACATGAGAAAACCGCCAGCTAGGTGACGCAGGCGGGCGAGAGTGATCGACTCTTCCGCTGCAGCAACGCCAGCCTGTTCGAACGCTCGTTTGCATATTTCTGACCTTGAGATTGCAGCCCCGCTTGATTGATGTGCTGGCATTGTCATCATGTGCTGCACATCTGCAGACGTCTGCAAGCGTTTGAGGATTTCGTCGGCTTTCAGACCGAATGCTTCGAACGACTTGGCTACCTCAACCAATTCCGTCGCCGTGTCCGGTTCTTCGAAATGAGCGGTATCGCGCAGCGTTGAGAGAGAGAAAATAGTGGTGAGAAAATGTTTCGGCTCGATAAGGGTTTGGTCGCGTCTCGCGATTAGCGCGGCCATCCTCCAAACCATCCAGACTGCGGGGGAGTAGTTCATCGGTTTTGAATGCTCCATAGCGGTCAAAATGACCCTTCCGTGGCCATAAATGTAGGGCGACCATTCAATTGCGAGCTACCGATGACGAAACTAGTTGGTTAGCAAATGTCCAGATTCCGTACGCGTCATTATATGCAAAGGCCATCTGCGCATGTGCAATAACGGCGCGCAAAATGGTAACTGAAATCGGTTAGCGAAGGCATGCGTTGCCAACGTCTAAGGGTATATTCCTAATGAAGATGCCAGAAGAGGCGCTGCCGCTGAAATGAGAGATAATTTCCCCATCAATACGAGGTGGAAAATTCTTTGACCAGTCTTTTTGCACTATCAGTCTGTCACGTACTAAACTTCAAACAGGGAAGAGTGGCCGAGTGGTTGATGGCTCCAGTCTTGAAAACTGGCGTACCTGAAAGGGTATCGGGGGTTCGAATCCCTCCTCTTCCGCCATTTTGTCTGCTCGGTATCGGAGTAGCGATTGGCTGCGGCAGAGACTGGCGAAAATCCCCATAAAATTGAGTTTT
>CAVPTN010000002.1:0-387807 GCA_963708755.1 uncultured Acidobacteriaceae bacterium | reverse complement strand
ACTACCCGCCGTTTGGAAAATCTACGTCTCACAACGCACTTTGAACAACGGTTATCGAGACGACCAGTGCTCTTACTAACACAAGCGGATGGTAGCGAATATAACCCCAATCGGCCTCATCGAGCAAGGTTTGTGTGTCGAACCTCATAACTGGAAATAGCCAGATGACGGTCGAACAGACAGATAAAGCCCCATCTACTTCGGGGCTTTACCTTCCCGGAAGACAGTCTTCGACCTCAGAAGGTTAAACTTGAGGGCGAGTTGTATTAATCGCGGATTGTTGACGGTTGAGTTCACCGAACCGAAGAAGGGGGACACTGTGCCCGCGGCCGGTGAATTGAAGTTGATGTCGGCGATTGGAGCTCCGTACTGCGGATGATTGAATAGGTTGAAGAACTCAGCGCGGAAGTTCAAGCCCATCTCACGAGGCAAGCGGAATTGCTTGATGAGTGAGAAGTCAGAGTTGACGAAGTCGGGGCCAGTGGCGGGAACACGATTCGCATTGCCGAGCTGGCCTGCAGGTGGGGGAGCGAAGCAAGCAGAGTTGATCCACTGATAGTGGCTGTGATTTGCTGCGTGCGTATCGCAGCCGACAATCTGGTCGGGCCGGTTGTAGTTGAAGCTGTTGCCGCCTTCATTGAAGGTAGAGCCCGACTGGTTACTGCTGTCGATCAATGGAACCGGGAACCCGGACGAGATCCTTTCAATCAGCGTGACCTGCCAATTGCCGAGAAGCGTGTCTGCTACGGTGCCCATGTCGCTTCCGAACGTTTTGCCCTTGCCGACTGGCAGGTCGTAGATGAAGCTTGCAGTGAAGCTGTGATTGAGGTTGATCTGCGACAGGCCCCAGTCGAGGTTTTCCCAGTTGGGCAGCGGGAAATACGGTGCACTCAACAACGAGCCCAGGCCGTCGCTTAGACCATTGTCGTAGGTGCGCGAGTAGGTGTAAGCGATCAGCGCGTAAAGACCGTGTTTGGGCGTCTTGGTCTCTGCCTTAATCTGCAGCGAGTTGTAATGGGTCTTACCGACATCGCCAAAGAGAATGATCGAGTTAAAGTTTTCCGTAGGGTAGGGAAAGATGTATGGTGCGCCGCCGGGCAGGCAGCCGATCGTATAGCTGGGTATGGTTCCGCAACCAGTTGGGCTGTTGACGTTGATGGCATTGCCGCTTACCAGTATGTGGCCGGCGACCGCGCCAGCATAGCCAGCAGTGAGCAGGACATCGCCTGGCAGTTCGCGTTCCACGTTGACGTTATATTGATGAACCCTACCTGGCTGGAAGTTGGGCGGCTGGTAGTAGAACGTGCCTTGGAAGTTGTCCACGGTCCCCGGCGTGGGCGGAATCGGAAAGCCGTCGGAGAGGAAAAAGGTTCCCGAAGGTGTCTCACCGTTAATGGCGCAATAGGAAGTCGCAAAGGCACAGCCCGCGCCGGCGAATTGATCCGTCTCGCCGAGGTTGGGAGGATTTTGCCACAGGCCCTGCGCGCCCTGGCTCCAGACCGAGTCGTGGTAAATGCCGAAGCCGGCGCGGAGCACAGTCTTCTCGCTACCGAGAACCTTCCAGGCGACGCCCAGGCGAGGTTCGTACGCACCCCCGAACCTATTGATGCCCGCCGATCGGCTCACACCGTCTTGGCCCGCGATCAGAAGTGTTCTGGTCGAGGGGATGTAGTTCGCCATCCGGTCATGCACCTCGGTGATCGGACTTGTGATGGCCCACGCCAGGCCCAGATTGACGGTCAGCGACGGAGTGATCCGCCAGTCATCCTCGACGAAGGGCCTTACGATCTTCCAGCGGCGACCGGTGACTGCGCCATTGAATGTCTGGTCGTGGATGGCGCCTCCGCTTATCCCCATCAGTAGATCGGCTATCGGACTGCCAGGGGCAGTACCTCCGCCGCTGAAGTTGCCCGTGACACCAGGAAGCAGAAAGCCGGATCCAAAGGCTTCTGTGCCCACATTCATCTGATTGGCACGCAGATCGATGCCGACGTGAATATCGTGTTTGCCGCGGATCAGGTCGAGATCGTCTTTGAAGGAGTAGATATTGGTTCCACCTTGAAACGGGGAGTAGCCACGATCGCCAAGTGCCCAATATCCGCTGGTGGGCTCGATGGAAACGATGCCTTGACTGTAGGATCCTCCAGCAAGTGGGGTACCGGTAGGTGAGCAGCCGGTATTCGCGTTGGGAATGCCCAGGAGGGCCGATCCGCAGGTGAAGTTACCCTGTGAATCAATGTAGTTGAAGATGCGGTCGTACCCGAAGGTGGCCTGGTTCAGTGTATTGGCCGCGAACACGTGGCTCCAGCCGATGCCGACATTGCGTCCGTGATTGATGAGGTTTTCATTGCTACCGAAGGCATTGGCTTCAGCGAGGTCGGGCGCGCCACCGGGCGCAAAAGAGAACGCCTGGTCGTAGCTGAAGCGGCCAAACAGGTTGTCCTTGGATGTGAGCGTGTAGTCCAGTCGAATATCGAATTTGGTTTCGTTCAGGACGCGGACGGGCTCGTTGACATAGTTGTAGCTGCCGCCATTAACGTTAGGCGTGGGATAGATATTGAGCAGTCCCTGGCCAGCGCTGTTAATTAGGTTTGAAGGAATTTTGTTGCAGGGGGTTCCCTGGGCCTGGCTGCCGTCTGCGTTCGCGGGGATGGGGTTGCCGGCGGCGTTGCATTGGAAGTAGACGTTCGGATAAGCCGTCGGGTCGGTGGATGTGCCGGCCATATTGGGGTTGGCAATGGCGAAACCTGAGACAGGGTTGCCAAAGGGGTCGGCCGAAAAGTCGCCGTTGCGCATCGCCTGCGAAGGAATGAAACCGGTGAAGGTGATTCCCTGACGCTGATACTTCTGCTCGCCATCCACGAAGAAAAACAGCTTGTTGTGGAGGATGGGCCCTCCGATAGTGCCGCCAAATTGATTCAGATTGAACTTCGGGGTTGTCGTGGCAAAGTCGCCTTTCGCGTCAAAAGCGGTATTGCGGACGAACTCGAAGAGAGATCCGTGGAAGTTATTTGTGCCCGACTTGGTTGTGATCAGCACGGTGGGGCCTGCGCGTGTGCCATATTCCGCGGAGTAGCTGTAGGTAAGCACCTTGAATTCCTGGATGTCGTCGATCGAAGAAAGAACGCCAATTCCGCCTGCCGTCAGCTCGTTATTGTCGACTCCATCGAGAAGCCAATCGGTGCTGTTGGGTCGGGAACCGCCGACCGACAGAGAGAAGGAACCGCGCGCGGCCACCTCGCTGTCGGTGCCGGAGGTGAAAAAGCTATTGGGGTTCGTCTCTGCCGTAGCACCTGCAGTCAGCGTGGCGAGTTGGACAAAGTCGCGACCGTTCAAAGGAAGCTGCGACACCTGCTGCGAGGTAACAACCTGGCCGAGAGAAGCGTTCGTGGTCTCGGTAGTTACAGCGTCACCGGAGACTGTCACCGAAGAGACTACGGTCGCAGGTGCGATGGAAAAATCGAGCTCACGGGCTTCATCGACCTGCAGATTGAGATTTTTCGTTTCGGCGCTTTGAAAGCCCGTGATGTCGACGCGAACGGTATACATGCCGATAGGAAGTAAAGGAATCAGATAGTGGCCAGCGCTATCGGTCTTTGCTTCTCGAGTCAGGCCGGTGCTCTGGGCGGTGACGGTGATGGCGGCTCCGGAAACATTCGATCCGGATTTATCGCGGACGGTTCCCGAAAAACTTCCAGTGGCCTGGCCGTATAAAGCCGGACAGATTCCTAGTACGAGAGCGAAAACAATGAAAAAAGATAGTTTGAACGAAGTTTTGTTGGTTAGGCCATCCGCAGAGTTAGAACACTCCGCCCTCATCATTATGCGTCTCATCACAACCCCTTTCGGTACCATCGGCTCAAGGCGGTTCTTGTGTGTGGAAGACTGCAACTACAAAGTAGTGCGCGGCTAAACAACCAGATTCGACTAGGCTGAACGGCTTCGAAGTATGTTGTCCTGCTCTTCACAGAGAGAAAGAGGAGTTTCTGATTCGACGGGAATAATCGAGACCTTAGCCCAGATCGCCGGATGCTTTTTACAAATCAAAAAAACGCGGTACGACTAAGCTACTCAGAAAATTTCCGATGTCAATCTAAAACAAATGACATTGGACTGCGCTTCGTCACAAACTGCCGAAGCATCTTCCGGCCACAGGAATCCTGCACCGCGTTCTCAAGTGTGAAGTGTCCGGCGTCGAACACTTAGAGTCATCCATGATGGAGAGGGGATTACCACGCGCGGATCGTCGATCGGGTACGCGAGCATGGTCGTCCACTTTGTCTTGTGAATTCCTTCAGCTTCGGCGGATCATCTGCTGTCTCGTTCTGAGTTCCAGCGCACAACCGAGCCGGCAACGGCAGAAACCTCGGTCACCAGCGTCTGCAGCAGCGTCTTCGCGTCGGTCTGCCGTGCAAGATTAGCACTCTGCCCAGCCCAAAGCTGAAGAAGCTCCGGCTTCGCAGCTTTCTCAGCAAGTGTGACGAGATTTTTAACGAGAGCACGCTGCAGCGGGTACGGAAGAATCTCAACTCCTGGGCGATTGAGTTCTTCAATCAACTGGTTATGTATTCCTCGGGCTAGTCTTCCAGTGAAACCCTTGGTCAATGTTGTTCTGCGAGCATTCCCACTCAGAAGCGCTTTGCGATGATGCATGCTCGCACCCGACTCTTCACTCGCCAGAAATGCCGTACCGATCTGTACGCCCTCTGCCCCCAGCGCAAACGCTGCGACGACTCCGCGAGCATCGGTGATACCTCCGGCGGCAACGACGGGAACGGAAACGGAGTCTGCAACCTGAGGCACGAGCGAGAACGTTCCGGTCAGCGAATCCTCGGAAGCACGCAGAAAAGAACCACGGTGACCACCTGCTTCAAAGCCTGAAGCGACGATGACATCGACTCCCGCCTGCTCAAGAGCGATAGCTTCATCCGGGGTCGTCACAGTTCCGATCGTAACGATCCCCTGCGCGCGGCACTCGTCAAGGATCTCCTTCGGAGGAATTCCGGCGATGAAGCTGAAGACGGGAACCTTTGCGTCGAGCACCACACGCACCTGGTCCTCAAACTTGATCGATGCATAAGGCTTGTAAGTTGGGAGCGTGCCTCCCAGATCCTTGATGTGTCCCGCGAGCGGCGCCAGGCTTCGCGCAAATGCCTCGCTACCAGAAGTGCGCGCACCCTCATCTTCCATCGAGACCCACAAATTGATCGCGAACGGTTTGGCAGTGAGCGCACGAATCTCAGCGATCACATCCTTGATTGCCGAAGGGATCAAGCCGTGCGCTCCGAAGGAACCGAGGCCGCCAAAATTCGAGACAGTCGCCGTCAATCGCTGCGTCGACAAACCACCAAGAGCACCTTGAATGATCGGATACTCAACTCCGATGCTTGAAGAAATACGCGTCTTATTCCACTGCGACGATGAACTGGTGAACTCCTGCTTCATGACTACCCTCTAAAAACTATAGGCCGAGACAATTTGTCTCTGCCTGTAGTTTCTACTCTGCAACTTCGAAGATCACATCAAGTTCCACTGGCACACCCAGAGGAAGACTGGCGATGCCGATTACCTGTCGAACGGACGTCTTCTCAACGCCAAACACATCCCGAAACAGATCCGAGGCAGCATCCGCAACCCTTGGCTGATCGAAGAAGTCCCCGAAGGTTGCGATAAACACGCCAAGCCGAACGACACGAGTTACCCTATCGAGCGATCCCAAATGCTCCTTAGCCGCAGCCAGCACGTTCAGTGCTGCAGTGTAGACAGCATCTCGTCCGGCCTCTGCGTCGAACTCTTTCCCAAGCCGGCCGATGTACTTCGGCTTGTGATCGACAATCGGAAGCATCCCGCTGAAGAAGAGAAGATTGCCCGTCTGGACCGTTTCGACGTAACTGCCTAGCGGCGTAGGAGGAGCTGGGAGCTCAATACCAAGATCCTGCAACCGGCGTTCTGCACCGCCCGGCTGCGAACCTTTGTCGCCTACCATCGCCCTGTGTGCGCACCGCCATCCACATGCAGCACCTCCCCAGTGACGTGACGAGCTTCCGTAACATAAACAACAGCTTCGGCAATATCCTTCGAGTCCGAGACCGTCCCCATAGGCGAAAGAGACTTCATGAAGTCCTTCGGGGTCTGACTGTGCAGCGGGGTGTCGACGACGCCAGGTGCGACCGCGTTGAAGCGGATGTTGCTCTTCGCATACTCGCTCGCGAGACTCACTGTAATCGCCTCGAGTCCACCCTTGGTGATCATTGGAACCGAAGCAGAAACGCCCGAGATGGGGTTCACCACCAGCGACGACGTGATGCTTGTCACGCTGCCACCTGTGCCCTGTGAGAGCATCTGCTTAACCGCGGCTTGCGTGATGAAGAGAAATCCTTCCAGGTTGGTAGAGACGAGACCGCGAAAGTCTTCTATGGTGAAATCCGTGAAGGGCTTGGCTGCGAAGATGCCCGCATTGTTTACAACATGATCGATCGAGCCGAACTTCTCGATCGCAGTCTTTGCAACCTTCTCCGCCGTCGCTGCCTGGCCGATGTCCCCGTCGACGAGTGCCAGGTTCGGCGATGGTTTGAAGCCGGCCTTGGACACGCTGCGTGACGTTGCAACTACGTTATAGCCGCGGTTCAGAAAGGCCTGAACAATCGCTGCTCCGATGCCTTGCGACGCACCGGTCACGATAACTGTCTTTTTCTTTTCCATTATTTAAATCCTCTTACTTTCACAGAGCCCGTAAATCCCGTCTCCGCATATTTGACTGTAACTTGTAAAAATAAAGTCAAACGTTACACAAGAGCAGATTCTTCCAGTACTTACTAGGATTCACAAAGATGCCAAATGGATTTCGGAAGTTTGCCGCTGTTTTTTAAATCGACCGAAAAGAGCCGGATCTTGCTCACAGGTATGAACTTCGGAGGAGGAACTTTAATTTCTACCAGCACTACCGCTTGGGCTCGGGCGGCGCTCGCTTTTCAAGCAGAACGCGAGCATGCCTCATCCTCTTGCCCGCGCCCGAAACGCCGCGACCTTTGACCTGTTGCCGCAGGTCTGCGGACTGCACCATCGTCTCCGATGAGCTTTGGTTCGGTCGTAAAACCACAGCACGCAGTTTCCACCTTCGCAGTGACGAACCAGATCAAAGTCTCCGTGGGACAATAGTTCCGCTACGGATTCAGCAACGGGAGCCAGATACTGCTCGACCGTCTTCTGGCTATATACACGCTCGAAGTGAATCTCTATTCGCGACTTCGCCTCGAGAACGCAATGGCTGTCCGACTGTTCAAGAAAACCATTCAGCTCGTCGAGTGGAAGCGCCTTCTTTGCTTTTCTCGCCTCGATTGCTCTCCGCGTGATCTCGCGTAAATTTCGTGCCTTTCGAAGCAGGGCGCCAGCCGGCCATGTTGTTGAAGGCAGCGCATCGCGCATTCCCTCTCGGACAATCCATGCAGCTACATCTTTATCGCTCTGCCATGTATCGGTCAGCTCATTCTCAATCATACGAAGAGTATTGACGAAGTCGATGGCAGGGTGATCGCCCACGAATGAATCGGAGAAGTTACATCTGTTTCCGCTACTTTGGTTTTCATCTGCCCCCTTGTATGAGCTGTAACCTTACTGATCCCATATCAAGGTTACACCATCCATCAGGTACAGAGCCGTACTCTCCGCGAAGCAGCGCTAGCGATCAGATGACTGCGCGAAAGGCAGCAGTCACGCTCTCACGTGCCACCTTCAGAGCAACGCCAACCGATTCACCCGCGGCTATCGTATGAGCAAGTGCCGATCTCTTCCGTGCTCCTGGATGTTTGACGGCTACGGTCTCGATTCCACCACCGAAGAGCGTGTATCTCTCTTCCATCTGATCGAGCGCGGAGTTCAACTCCACAATCACTGCTTCAGCTTCATCGGCAACGACGATCAGTTCGACATTGATCTTCTTGTAGAGCATAGGAGCACCTCACCCTTCCAATCTTATGCCTATTGCCTCCAGACGAACTTAGATCCAAATAAAGGAAATTCCCCGACGAAGAGTAACCACCACCGTGAGTGTTCCTCTCATCAAAAAAAATGAAGGTTGTCAACGCGATGTTTCATGGCGCATTGGCGTACGATTTCGATGCACCGCATTTGCTTCGGTTTGCGCATCGCTCGGCAATCTGTTTGAGGTATCTCCAATGAAAAGAAGATCAAGAAAGCCGATGACACGTCGAACGTTCCTGTCCTCGGCTGCAACAATCGCAGCCTCGTCGATCGTTTCGCGCGGTATCTCAGCTCAGGTGATTCCGGCCGGCTCTGTCGTGTCCGAGGCGAAGCTGGCGGCCGACCCGATGCGGCCTGAGTTTCATCTACTCCCGGCCAGAAACTGGATGAACGATCCAAACGGCCCCATCTACTTCAATGGCCGATATCATATGTTCTTCCAGTACAACCCTCTCGCGGCAACGTGGGGCGATATGAGCTGGAATCACGCCGTAAGCAGCGACATGCTGCACTGGTCTCATCTTCCCATCGCCCTCACGCCAACGCCCGGCACTGCTGATTCATACGGATGCTTCTCAGGTTCGGCGCTACAAGTAGATAAGCGCGTGTACGTCGTCTACACGGGCACAAAAGAGAGCACACCGGACCTCGCCACAATTCGTGACGGACAAGACAAGGTCCAGGAGTCACAATGTCTGGCCTGGTCTGACGATCCCAACCTCATAACGTGGACAAAAGATCCGCAACCCGTCGTGCCGCTTCCCCCTGAAGGGATGAAAATAACAGGCTTCCGCGATCCATCGGCCTGGAAGCAGGGCGAATGGTACTACCTGACCGTGGGCGCAGGTATTGCGAAGGTAGGTGGCTGCGTCTTGCTCTATCGCTCGAAAGATCTCAAGAGTTGGGAGTACCTCCACCAACTGGCAAGTGGACCATGGAATGGCAACCACACTGCAAACCCATGTGATGACGGCGAGATGTGGGAGTGTCCCGAATTCTTCGCGCTTGATGGTGGCCATCTGCTAATCTACTCGACCTTGGGAAAAGTCTTCTGGCAATCCGGCGTACTCGACGAGAAAACCATGAAATTCAATGGACAGAAGACAGGGTTACTGGACCTCGATGCGTTCTACGCTCCGAAGACGCAGCTTGACGCGCAGGGCCGCAGAATTCTCTGGGGTTGGATTCCAGAGCGCCGGACCGAAGCCGCGATGCGCGAGGCCGGATGGTCAGGAATGATGAGTCTGCCGCGAGTCTTGAACCTCGATAAAGACGGCACCCTCCGCATTCAAGTACTCCCACAGGCATCGGCTCTGCGTTCGACTGTTGTGCCGCATCAGGAATCACGCAGCGGATCCCACAGAACTTTACAGAACGCCTCTGGCGAAGTGATCTGCTCTGCTCCTCGTAAGAAAAGCTTCGAATTTACCTTAAGCACTGATGCTTCCGAACTGCTGCATGTCACGTACTCTGGCCAAAGCCACACCTTCGTCGCGGATGGAAAAAACATCGTGCTCGAGCCAAATGATCTGCCCACCCTTCACGCGTTCGTGGATGGATCAGTGATCGAGTTGATCTTGAGTGAACGCATTGGTTATACCAAGCGCTTTTATTACACTGGATCGACTGCCCCAGACATTCAGGTGCGGACAAACGAGAATGAAGTAAAAATGGATGCGTGGAAGATTGCGTCGATATCGCATAATCGACTCACAACACCCGCACGAAATGGGTAGCGCCAGGATCTGGAGAAAATTTTGAACCGTTATCTATTGAAAGCAACGATCGTGGGTGCGTTGGGTGGTTTGCTCTTCGGCTTCGATACTGCCGTCATCGCCGGTACAACCCAACAGTTATCCGACGTATTTCATCTGACTCCATTTTCCCTTGGCCTCACCGTCTTCATCGGACTTGTAGGCACTGTGGTCGGCGCGATGGCATCAGGCGTCTTGGGACAAAAGATCGGTGGACGCGATGCGCTGCGAATCATGGCGATCCTCTATACGATCTCGGCGATCGGTTGTGCATTTGCCTGGAGCTGGGATGTCCTCATGGTGGCGCGGTTTATCGGCGGCCTCGGTATCGGCGGATCGTCCGTGTTAGGTCCCGTCTACATCGCAGAACTGGCGCCTGCCAAATACCGGGGACGTATGGTCGGAATGTTTCAGATCAATGTCGTCATAGGCATCCTGCTCGCCTACTTGTCCAACTACATCATCACCACGCGAAACCTGGGGCCACTCCAATGGCGCTGGGAGTTTGGTGTAGCAATCGTCCCGTCCATTCTCTTCCTGATCATGCTCTACGGCATTCCGCGCAGTTCGCGGTGGCTGGTTACGACGAATCAAACCGACGAGGCGCGTGAAGTCTTGGAGATGATGGGTTCACCTGACTCCAAAGCTGAACTGCAGGAGATTATCGACTCGATACACCTTGAGCGCGGTGCGAAGCAGGAGCCCCTCTTCAATGGGCGCTACAACAAGCCGATCTTTCTTGCCATCTCCGTCGGACTCTTCAATCAGCTCTCAGGCATCAACGCCATCCTCTACTACTCGAACTACATCTTCGCCTCCGCAGGCTTCAGTTCAAACTCAGCCGCGTTGCAAACAGTCGGAGTCGGCCTCGTCAATCTCCTCGCGACATTCCTGGGCATGAGCCTGATAGACAAGCTCGGACGAAAGACGCTTCTTTTGATCGGGGCAATCGGAATGACGGCGGCGCTATCAGGCGTCGCCGCTATCTTCTATACCCACGCGCACCAAGGTCTTTTGGTGTGGCTCCTCGTGCTCTTCATCATCTTCTTTGCAATCTCGCAGGGATCAGTCATCTGGGTCTACATCGCAGAGGTGTTTCCATCCCGTGTGCGATCAAAAGGCCAAAGCCTCGGATCGTCATCGCACTGGATCATGAACGCACTTATCGCCGGGGCCTTTCCCCTGGTTGCTGCGAGATCACAAGCTGCCCCCTTCGTCTTCTTCGCTGCCATGATGCTGCTGCAATTCTTCATTGTGCTCGCGGCCTATCCCGAGACAAAAGGAAGCACGCTGGAAGCGATTCAAACGAATTTAGGCATTCATTAAGCGCCAACTCAGACATCATCGCCCGAGAGAGCAGAACAATTCCCAAAATGGGAAGGCCCTAAAAATAAATCCGGAATCTGTGGCGCATTTTTCAAGCCTGAAAAAGCGTCCGCTAACTGACCACGTTTACCATGCAATTCACCACGAGTTGACCATCAAAACACCACAATATTCCGCCCACTTTTCCCGAAAACCCCTGTAAAACGATACCTTCACCATGATCAGACCGTGCGAATAAATTCCGGAAACCAAAGCGGCCGGAAACCTATTCCTGTCGCCGCGCGACAGCCTAGAATGCGCCATTCATCCTTCGCTATTTTTGGTTTTCCGTAGCGTTTTGAATACTTTCAGCGCTCTTATACTCACGCGTAGCATCTTCCTTCCGCCCTAGCGCTCGATAAGCCTGACCCAACAGCAAATGCGTAAGGTGGTTACCCGAATCCATGTGCTCAGCACGAATCAGATAGTTAAGCGCAGTCAGCGGATCCTCCCGTTTTAGCAGCACTTGGCCAAGCAGAATATAAGGTCCAGTTGCGTTCGGCTCCAGCAAAAGCGCACAGTTTAGAGCCTGTTGTGCATCTTCATATCGCGAAGCCCGTAGATACGAATCACCCAGTCGCTCATAGACTTCTCCATCCATCGGGTTGATCTTGAGCTCTGCTTCGAACTCGACGATAGCCTCGGCTTCACGCGATCTGGAGAGAGCAAGCTGCCCCAGCAGAAGGTGCGCGAGCGGCAAATTTGGCTGAATTTCCAGTGCTTTTCGTGCCATCTGATCCGACTCGGCAGGATAGTTGCGACGCAGCAGCATTCGCCCAACAAATAGATACGATGCGGCCGAATCAGATGGAAGTTTGTACTGCTTCGCGAAAATGCGCCGCGCGTCGTCGTAACGATGCACATCAAGGTAACAGACAGCGAGAACGTAGGTCCCATCCGCATTAACGCTTGCGATCGTCGTATTGGCCCGTTCGAGCAGAGGAATCGCCTCTACCGGTTGGCCCATGCGATACAGCGTCACTCCTCGCATCTGTACAGCCTGCAGGTCGTTACTTTGCTGAGCAATCGCCTTTTCAAACGCAGCATTTGCTGCTGCAAATTCGTTGCGTTGGTAGTGAATCATGCCTCGCATGCGCTCGACCCCGGCAGGCTCAGGCTGCTCCGTGGCCAGCGTGTTTAAGCGTGCCTCCGCTTCACTCAACTGGCCACGCGAGATCATCCGCTGGATGTCATCGACGGTGGTTGCGCCATTCGATGCAGAATTGGCAGGAGGGTTCGACGTAGCGGGTACGGAACTGCTCTGTTGGGCACGGGCGTGAAACGTGAGAATAAGGCCCACAAATCCAATAAAACAATACCGTACTACGCGAGACCTAATGGAGGAGAACCGTCTGTTCAGTGACATTTCTAGAAGAGGGCTCCCGCTACCTGTTCGGCAACGTTTCTTGTCTCCGCACTCAGACCGGTCTTAGCTGGAGATTGTTTGGGAAGAGTTGCATCGATGGTTAGAACGAAAGCGCGATCTCTTACTCGTCCGATGACTTTCTCCTCACCATCGTCTGGGTTACGCGAGACGCACTGAAAAGCCTCATTGCCGATCGCGGTGAGCGGTAGGGAAGCCCCGTTACATTGAGCCAGATAAGTTGCAAAGGTCTTCGACGGAAGAGGCATCGTGTGCACACTGATGCTCAATGTGAACGTGAAGGAGGCCTGTTTGCGAACGAAATGGCAAGTTCCATCACCCTCTGGCGTTATTGCGACTGTGCTCGATTGAACCTCTCCGCCTAGAACTCCACCTGCGGTCGCCGCATTGAGCCAGGGGCATGGCGCCTCTGCGAAACAGGGTGTTTGACCGGTGATTTGTCCGGCGAACACAGCAAACGCCAGCGCGAGCCATCTTAGTTTTTTCACTTTCATCCTTTGGGGCGAGATAGAGAAGCCGCAGGCCCAAGGAAGTGGTTTTTGCTGTGCTTCTGTCACTGCTCTCCTCCGCTGCTTACGCCCGGATGAGGCATGTCGGTATGCATGTGCCACGGTACGCTCTCGATCGAGATCTCAGGATGCTTGCGGAGAAAATCCAGGGAGTATGTGGGAGCGCCGGGATCTACCTTCTTGGTGACGAACATTGCAGACTGCTCTTTCGCCTTGTCCTTCATTCCCATGCGACGGTAGAGAAGCGAGAGATTGTAGTGTGCGGCGAGATCGTCAGGGTCGATTGCCTGCAGGGCTTCAAACTGCTCCATTGCCTCCTGAGGCCTGCGCTGTTGATAGTAAGAGATTCCGAGTTCACGACGAGCATCTCGAGACTGGGGATACTGCGCCAAAACTTTTTTCAGGTCTTCCACTTCGGCGTCGTAGTGTCCTGCTCTTCGTTCGACCAAGGCTAGATAGTACAGGGCGCGTGCATTGCCGGGATTCAGTTCCAACGCCTTATCGAGGCTGGCGCGTGCTGAACCATACTTCTCCCATTCGATGTTCGTGAGTCCAATATTGGTGTAGCCGTCTGGGTAGTCGGGTCGTAATTTCACCACTTGGGCAAATGCCTGGACTGCATCGGTGTATTGCAACTGATCCAGGTAGGATATGCCAAGGTTATTCCATCGCATCCAGTCGGCGTTATCGTTGGGCTCAGGTGCGGTGGGGGAATTTTCTCCGATGCTGAGGGTACGGGTGCGCGAAGCGAGTTCCACAACTGGATAGGGGACGTGATCTTCGCCGAAGACGTTGTTGAGATAACTCTGTCGCAGGTGGCGGTAGTTGACGCGAGCCGTGATCTTCACAGCTCCCTTTGCAGCGGTCGGCATACGAAACTCGTAGCGAACCAGGGCGGAACGGCCTGCTTGAATGGTGTTGTCATAAGCGACCGAATGGATTGTCCACACCTTGTGATTGTCGACAAACGTTCCCTCCGTATTGACTGGGCGGTTCGTGAAGCTGTGGGCTCGCTCATCCAACATTCCGTTCGGCTTGATGAAACCGCTGTGGTAGATCTCTTTGCCATCGGAGTCGGTTACTACAAACTCAACCCAAGCCTCGTAGAGATCGCGGACCTCGGGTACGAGGGAGTGGCCGATGTTCTTGTTCTGTATGACCACCATTGTTTGTATGACGTCGCCCGGCGCGAGTGTAAAGGTAGTTGAACCGAGGGGCGCGATCAATTTGTCGTCATTCGCCTTTCGAATTGCAAACAGGTCGATATTGAGATAGTTGCCGGTCTTGAGGAATTCGACTGTCTTTGCCAGCTGCTCGTCGAAGCCATAGTAGAAGGGAACGGCGGTGTTTCCTGCGGCCCACCGATGTGAGGCGAAGGTTCCGTTCTTTGCGCCTGGCTCCTTCAATGCATTGACGGCGCGTTTCATGTGGCAGCCCTGGCAGGTGGTGAAGTCGGCCTGATAGAAGGTGAGGGGATTTCGCTGCGAGAACTTCGAGTTCTGCCACTCGTCATAGGCGGTGAAGGCGCGAATGAATTTGTATCCGTTCAGGGGGTTCGGCAGATTGGCTTTGTGGCATGCAGAGCAGAACTCGGGGGTGCGGTAGAAGGTCTGCATGACGGCCTTCGAGTGCCGATCCAGATGCGCGAGGATCTCTGAGTCTGGTACGAGCCCGGGAATGCGCACACCGTTTTCGTCAACCAGAACTGCGGGTACGCCCATGACATAACCGCCATTGCCCAGGGTTGATTGCAGCTTTTGGACCGAGTGGCAGGTGGTGCAGGTTAAGCCGTCTTGATCGAATTTGCGGTCTACTAAGGAGTCTTGCGTGAGTCCGCCGCCGAGGACCGCGATGGGGTTGTGACAGCTGTCGCAGTGGCGGGAGAACTCGATTCCTTTAGTTCTGATGAGGATGTTGACGCTGGTCCGGTAGAAGGGAGTGCGAAACGAGTTGGAGTGGAGCGACTGGCGCCACTGGTGGTACGCCTCTTGGTGACAGTGGCCGCAGTAGTCGGCCGTGGGAAACGCATCCGGTTGAAGGAAGGTATCACCTACTACGGCCGCATTTCCAGGGGTCGAGATGTTGTTTGGGCCGAAGGCGAAGTTGTAGGTTTTGCCGACCTTTTCGGCGTACAACTTGCGAGCTGCCTCTTGATCCGTTATTTTTTGCTGCGTCTGGCTTTGGTCAGAGTGTGCATGAATCTCAGGAAGGAAGGCGAAGACGGTTGCCAGGGAAAGAACCGCAACCAAACCCACGTATGCTGCCCGCAGGGCGACAGAGCGCCGAGAAAAACCGACGACTCTTGCCGATTGCGTTCTGGCCCACTCCAATAGCGGTTGCATGGCCCCCTCCACTCTCTTGTCTCCTAGATCGCGGTGGCTCAATGTGTTCCGTATTCTACTCAGCTATCGCGACCTTTGTCTGCCCTGCGGCCCGGACGATTTGGCTTTTGCGGGCTCATCCAAGTTATTCGGTACGATACCTTTCCCCTCCTGAATTGTGAAGAAGCGATCAACTGACGGGAGGGTCACGTGTTCAATGACTCCGCTCGGCCAATGAATCTCCAGTGCATCGACGGTGGTTGCGTCGCCGACGCCGAAGTGGGGGCGCTGATCGTTGGAGGACTCATAGCTTCCGCCACTTAGGACGTCGGCTCGCTGCTTTATTCCGCCGGCCGTTAGATAGGCGACCGCCCCTACGGCGTCGCGGGGACTCTTCGGCCCACCGATCAGCTTCAAACCTACCCAATGATGGTGATCGGGGCTGACATCACGCATGAGCGACGGGACGTGGTCCATGGAATTTATAACTACGTCGGTCTTTCCATCATTGAACAGATCTCCGAACGCAGCTCCTCTTCCTGGAATCACCTCGGCCAGGCCCGTACCGATCACTGCCGGTACGGCCTCAAACTTCTTTCCTTTGTCCACGTTATGGAAGAGAAGCGGACGCTGGGCGTAGGAGGTGCCCCAATCATTCTTGTCCACCTGAGGATAGACATGACCGTTGACGAGAAAGATGTCCTTCCATCCGTCGTTGTCATAGTCAATAAACTCGGTCGCCCAAGTGAGGAAAGGGTAGGTCAGCTCGGCGATACCCATCTCAGGACTGATCTCGGTAAAGCCCTGGTCTCCACCGTTTCGAAAGAGCGGTTTGTAGTCGTCGGAGAAGGTGCCGGTGTAAAGGTCGACCAATCCGTTGTTGAGATAGTCTCCAATGGCAAGACCCATACCCGCCTGATCGCGCGCCTGCTGATTCAATGCAAATCCTGAGTAGTAGCTGGCGTCTTCAAATGTGCCATCCCCTTTGTTCATGTACAGATAGTTGGGGCATGAATCGTTGGTAACGACGAGATCGAGTTTGCCATCGTTATCTATATCGACAAAGGTTGCGGTGAAACCGTAATAGTGAGCTTTGTCTGACACGCCGGCCTTCTCGCTGACATCAGTGAAGGTTCCGTCGCCATTGTTATGAAACAGATGGTCTGGTTCTCCTTCCAGGCCGCGGGGGCCACATAGCGTGTTCACGCCTCGAAACTGGCAGTAACTCAGTCCAACGGCGGCTGAACCGGGATCGGGCGGATGGTTCAGGTCGAAGTGCACATATCCAGGGACGAAGAGATCAAGCCGTCCGTCTCCGTCGTAGTCTCCAAAAGTCGCTCCCGTAGACCAGTTTCCCAGGGAGACCCCGGCTTTTTCTGCGACATCGGTGAAGGTTCCATCATGGTTGTTGTGATAAAGCCGATTCTTGCCGAAGTTGGAAACATAGATGTCCGGCCATCCATCGTTGTCGTAGTCTCCAATGGCCACGCCGTATCCCCACCGGTCGTTTATAACGCCTGCCTTGGCGGTGACGTCGGTGAAAGTGCCGTCGTGATTGTTGTGAAACAAGGCAGCGTGAGGTGGCTCCGCAGTACCCTTCATCGCTTCGTAGGTGGAACCGTTTACCAGGTAGATGTCGAGCCATCCGTCGTTGTCATAGTCCAGCAGGGCGACCCCGGAACCTGTCGTCTCGAGAATGTAGGTCTTTTCGAGAGTCCCCATGGTGTGGTGCCAACTCGTCAAGCCCGCTTGTTTGGCGACATCTTTGAATATCACCGGTCCGTCTTTGACGAATCCGCCAGCGGTTATAGGGCGTAACTCTGAGTCTTTGACGGCAGCGAACACACCTGCTGTAGCTGACCCACCTTGCGGGGGAGCGGGAGGAGACTGGGTCTGGGGTGTGGGCGAGCCTGTCTTGTCTGAAACTTGCGCTACGCTACCAGGTCCCAATAAGAAGTCGCACAGGAGTGCAATGATGGGGATCGTCTTGGCGATGCACTTTTTCAATTCTGACTCGGATCAATGCCTATTCTCAGGTTTATTTTTAGGGCGAAGTTTGACCGTGCTGTCTCGTCACAAATCATCCGCTTTGCGGTTATCCTTGTCCATCATTATTTGATCAGTCGTTGTTTTCTTAGCTGTATCTAGGAGGAATAACTCGAAGTCCCTCAAGCATCAAACCTTTCAAATTGAGAGGATATTCAGGTGAGTCGGCCTGCTATGCAAAAACAGCTCCTCACAAGTGAGGTAATTTTTTGAAACTGTTAGCGAAGTTCAATTTGATGCTCATCCTGCTGTTTGGTATCGGCCTTCTGTTGGTATCGCAGCTTTCTCGTAGATTTCTCGAAGAAAATGCGCGCGACCAAACCCTGCAACAGGCAAAGCTGATGATTTCCAGCGCACGATCAACAAGGGACTATACCGAGCAGGAACTGGATCCTCTGCTTGAAAAGACCCCAGAGAGCGCAAAGCGCTTCCTGCCGCAGACGATTCCTTTCTACGCTGCAACAGTTACGTTCAATCATCTGCGTAAAGATTATCCGGATTACACATACAAAGAAGCGGCTCTCAACCCCACCAATCCGCGTGACCGCGCCGACCAGTGGGAGGCAGACATTATCGAGTATTTTCGGAACCATCCGGATCAGAAGCAGTTGATCGGTGAGCGGCAAACGGCCACCGGTACATCGATCTCGTTGTCTCAGCCTATCGTTACGAACGCAAGCTGTCTGGAGTGCCACGGCTCTCCAGCGGCCGCACCGCCAACCCAGATTCAAACCTATGGAAATGCAAACGGTTTTGGATGGACACTCAACGAAGTGATCGGAGCTCAGATTGTTTCAGTACCGACAGCGGTTGCCGAGCGAATCGCTTCCCACATCTTCCACACGTTGCTGCTGTATATCTCTGCCTCGTTCATCGCTACCCTGGCGGTCATTGATTTGGGTCTCTATTACATCATCATCCTTCCTGTGCGGCGACTCGCGATAACTGCTGACCTCGTGAGCAAAGGCGACTTGAGTCAACCCGAGTTGATTAATAAAGGAAGAGACGAGATTGCTGAGGTGACTGCCTCGTTCAATCGAATGTATGTGAGCCTTAAAAAGGCAATCGAGATGCTCGACAAATGAGGCTCGTCATGATGACGATGAGTATTTATGTCTAGTCGCCAGGAAAACCTTACGCTTCTCCTCGGAGTCGATTTCATTTGCGACGAGCGTGTAAAGCTCATCTAAGCTGATCGCCCGTTTTGCAGCGCGGTTAACTACGAGTCTCGCGATAGGCCCGATATGAAGTGCGAGGTCACGGCTGACCGATTCGAGATGCTTCTCGTTGATCGCTGACTTGAGGGAGTTGGCAGATGCTGCGCGGCTGTCAGGGGGAGTGGGGTACTGGTTCGATTCCTTCGTATGACGTGGTGGAACCAGGAGTGTGGTCGCCTCTGTGTGGACAGCTTGCAGGGCTTGAAGGAAGTCCCCGGCAGTTTGGAATCGATTGTCGGGGAGTTTTGCCAGAGACTTCAGCATGACTTCGGAGAGCCGGGTGGGGATGTTCTGATTTATTGAGGCAGGATCGGCCGGCACTCCTCGGAGATGACTGCTGGCGATTGCATACTCGCCTGCGCCGTCAAAGGGGAGGCGTCCTGTCAATAATTGATAGAGCACTATGCCGACGGAATATAGATCTGACCGAGCATCGAGCTGCTCCCCCATGACCTGCTCCGGAGACATGTAGTGCAGTGAGCCAAGGATTGCGCCCGTGCGCGTCACATCGGAGCCAATGGTCGGGAAAGCAAGCCCAAAGTCCACCAGCTTAACCCGATCTCCCCTGCTTATCATGATGTTCGATGGTTTTATATCGCGATGAATGATTCCAAGATCATGAGCATAGGCTAAGCCCGCGAGGACCTGTTGTATGTAGTCAACGCTCTTTCCCATCGTGATTGAGTCTGAATCGAGCTTTGCACGAAGGGTGAGTCCCTCGACGAACTCCATGATCATGATGAGCTCGCCTTCATGGCGATAGGCTGTATGAAGAACTGCGATATTTGGATGGTCGAGTCGTGCCAGCAATCGGATCTCGCGTAGGAATCGCTGGGCGATCTCTTCGGTAGCAGGGCGGCCCGGCAGCAGGACCTTCATGGCCTCGATTCTGTGCGAGATGGTATGGCGTACCTGGTAAACGTGGCCCATCCCTCCAGAACCGAGTGTGCCGATTACTTCGTGATCGCCGACGAGATCCCCAACATTGATGGCCATTCTGTAACTTACCACTATGACCGGGCTTTAGTATTGTTGGGAGACTGATCATTCTTAAGTTGAAAGCGGATGTGCTCAGCACATCCGCTTTCACTAAAGCTGATGAAGGCCTGTTGATCTTTTTACGCGACTACTTCGAATTGGTGCTGAATTGATCTGCCTCCTGGTTCATCTGCGCGGCGTCGACGGTCTGTGAGAACAAGATCACTCGGTAACGAAAGGTTGTAGTCTGACCCTTCTCGATTGTGTAGTTGAACGCCGGCTGCTTCGGATCGAAGATGCTTCGTCCAAGTGGATTCGCTGCGAAGAGTCCGTATCCACGTGCGTGCCAGTAGGTTGGATAGCCTGGATTCTTCGACTGATCGATGATGGCGATCGTGACCACATGACCATCGGGGTTCTTACCCGTCAAGGTGCACCACCGGCCACGTGTGCCCCATGCTGCTCCACCTTTCGCGCCTTCACTAGTCAAATAGACTCCGGTTGCACTCGCTGTGTCGGCAGCATCCACCTTCGTGGGTTTTCCATTAGCGTCCATGAAGATTCCGCCCTTCTCATCGGCGGATTCAAGCCAGTGAGCGACGCGCATTCCCAGCAAGCCTTCTTTGTCGTCATTGAAGACGACTTTGTCCAAAGCTTCTAACGTGGTGATCTGGTCGATAGAGCGACCGTCTTTGCGCTTTGTGAAGACATACTTTGTGGTGTCCTTGAGGATCTCCTTATTTTCTCCAGTGATCCATACCGATTCAACGACTAGCTCTCCTCGGTCGGCTCCGCTCTTGGTTGAGACGATCTTCTTCTGAAAGATGCTCCCCATCTTTGCGCGGCCTTCCGGCTTGATCGCATCGGAGTTATTCCAGAAGTCAAATCCGTTTACATTTCCGTAGTTAAACCACAACCCCGCATGGTGCGGATGGTCAATTCGCTCACCTGGTCGCGGCTCGAGTGGATAGCCGCGAGTTACTGTTATTCCCTGATCGGTTATCAGAGGATACAGAACGGGTTTTTTCAACGATGTCGGCCAGATGTACGAGGTAAATGGTTTTCCGTCGATTGTGATGTCGACTCGCTGATGTGCTTCATCGGCAACTACCTGAACGCCTTTCACCGCCGCACTCGCAAGGTTATCTCCTCCGAACCCAAAGCTTGCAACAAGAAAACTCAGCACCAACAGCTTAGGCATACACCTTTCCTCCTACCATCACCTGCTGGGTCTTGTCGTCGAAGGTGACCTTCTGTCCGGTCTGGATGGCGGCTACATTCATGCAAAGTGCAACTGAGTGCGCATAGCCGGCTTCGATACTTGCATTCGGTGTCTTGCGGGAACGGACGCACTCCATCCAGTTCCGCATGTTTGCTGAGGTTTGTGGATCTCCCTTCGTGTCGGCTGCGGTTGAGACGGCTTCAGCATTTTCGCCTAGCGCAAAGCTAGGTAGAAGATTGGGCTTCATGCCCATCTCTGCGGCGGCCTTCTCCTTCAGCCCGCCGTCGGGAGTGACCCGCTGTTTATCCATATCGATCATTCCCGCGTTCGAGTAGTAGAGCTCTTTTACTCCGCCGGCGGAGTTCGTGAATCGGGAGGAGTACTGCACCTGGAAGCCCTTGCTGAGGTCGTCGAGCGGACCATAGTCAAACACAGCCGTCATGGTGTCCCAGTTCTTACGGCCGTCTTTCCATAGATAAATTCCGCCGTTTGCGACGACGCTACGTGGATGTGGCAGTCCGCTAAACCAATGCACGGTGTCGATCTGGTGAACGAGCCATTGATCGGGGATCCCAGAAGAGTAAGGCCAGAAGAGACGGAACTCGAGATACTTGCGAGCGTCGAATGGCTCGTGCGGACGATTCATCAGGTAACGTTTCCAGTCTGTATCCTCCTCTTTCAACAGAGGCACCACGTCGGGGCGTCGCCATCGTCCAGGCTGGTTGACGTTCCACGTCATCTCCACCATGACGATGTCACCGAATTTTCCTGACTGGATGTATTCAGCCGCCTTCTGGTAGCTTGGCGTGCTGCGGCGTTGCGTTCCGACCTGAACTATCTTGCCTGTCTTCTTCACAGCAGCAAGAAATAGGCGAGCATCTTCCATAGTGTGGGCTGTGGGCTTCTCAACGTACGCATCGCGACCAGCATTTACGGCCTCGGCTCCGTGCCGAGCATGTTGGAAGTCTGCGGTCGCAATAAGTACAGCGTCCACATCTTTCCGCGCGTACAACTCATCGTTGTTTCGTACGGGCGTAACCGTATCTCCGCTCACCTTCTGTATGTAGGCAGCACCTTCTTCGCGACGTCGGTTCCATATATCAGAGACAGCCACGAATTGGAAGTTCATGTCCTTTGCATTTTGCGTAAAGGCAGGAATTAACGCACCTTTCATTCGGTCGCCACACCCGATCACACCAACTTTGACCCGATCATTTGCGCCAATAATGCTTGCGTAACTGGTTGCGGTCCACGACATCGCGGTTGTTGCCAGCGCAGCACCACTCATTTTTAAAAAATCTCTGCGATTGTTATCCTGCCCTGCCATAT
Organism: uncultured Acidobacteriaceae bacterium; assembly: GCA_963708755.1. Lineage (GTDB taxonomy): Bacteria > Acidobacteriota > Terriglobia > Terriglobales > Acidobacteriaceae > Edaphobacter. The sequence goes on along the minus strand of CAVPTN010000002.1, from coordinate 365,702 downwards.
CAGTATCTCCTTCGACCGAGGTTGGTGATGCGTTTCTAAAGAGTCGTGTTCACGGCCATACGATTTATCTGCCGATCAATGCATCTTGCGCGCCGTCTGCTGGACGGAGTTTTCTAGAAGGTCAACTTCACGGCGCCCTGGAAGATTCTGGCTCCGTAGCCGTTTACCGTAGACGTCACCTGTCCGAAAGTGGAGGAAACGATAGATGAGTTTGAGCCGGCATAACCCAGAGTGCTACCGGGAGCGGCAAAGTTGGGATGATTGAGAACATTGAAACCCTCGAAGCGAAGATTCAACGCGAGGCGATCATGCAGTGGAAAGACGCGACTTACTGCGGCATCCACCTGGAGGAATTCAGGACCGCGATAGGCGTTGCGTCCGGAGTTTCCAAAAGTGCCCGTTGGATTTGCAGTGAAGGCAGATAGATTGATGAACTGCGCGTTAGTTGATCTGCCGCTCTTAATCTTCGCGTGTGTGTAGACTCCCGTTGGGTTAACCAGATTCGGACGGTCATTGTTCACAGCTGTCAGCGAATTATCCACACCGGAGGTCACGTTGAATGGGCTCCCATCTGTGATGTGCACCAGTGGGGCGATTTGCCAATTGTTCAACGCGAGCGCTTTCCATCCGGTCAGAGAAAAGTGACTCGACGCTACGACGGTTGTGTTGAAAACATCTCTATAGTCAAATCCACAACTGGCACGATCGCCTCTTATGTTGAAAGGATTCTGAACGGACGTTCCTGCCACGTCGGCTGTGTTGTCCGAGATGTCGATGCAGTGCGACCACGTGTAATTCGCCAGAAAGACGAAGTTGGACGAAACGCGATGTTGAATGGTTGCAATCATCCCGTTATAGCTTGCGTTGGCGCCTGGTTTGATCAATATAGAGCCTGCACCACCTCCAAGGTATTTCGGTCCCTGTGTGGGGTTGGCGAGGGTAAGTGAATAGCGCGAAGCAGTATTGCCGATCGTCGAACATGGTCCCTTTGCGCATTGTCCAGGAATATAGGTTGCGGGATCGATTGGGAAACCGTAAGGATTGAAGTCGGTCCTGTTGCCGATGTAGTCGATCTGGAACTCCCAGCCACGCCCGAACTCTTGTTGAACGCTGGCCGTCCACTGCATCGTGTACGGTGCGTGAAACTGTGATGTTAGGACGATGTATTGTCCTCCGCTCGGGAAGACTGTAGCCGCCGTCGGCTTGAATGGCTGCGGGAACGGATTTGTGGTCTGAGTTCCGTTCGACCATGGGCTGTCGAAGCTCAACGGAGCATTCACAGGATTGTTCGAAATGGTTTGGGCGAACGGCGGGTTCTGGTTTGTGCGCTGTCCAGTAAAGAAGTTCGGCTCGTCGTAGACCAATGCCGCGCCGACACGGAAGACGGTCTTACCAGTTCCAAAAGGATCGAGAGTCGCGCCTACGCGTGGAGAAAACTGCCACGGGGAATTCTTTGTAAATGCCTTGGGAACGCCGGTATCGCCATAGAAGAAGCTGCCGGCAGGAGCATTTGGAAATACTGTGCTGAAGGTGTTACTTTCAAAACCGCTCATACTGAAGATCGATCCGCGACCAAAGTAATCCGTTGGGAAATAAAAGGGATTCCAACGCACACCGGCAGAGAGTACAAGTGTCTTGGTCGGGTGAAAGGTATCCTGAATATAAAGACTTGGTATGGGTGCCCGGAGAGCGTTCTGTTGTGCTTTGCTTTGTTGGAAGGCGCTCATCGATCCGGTCAAGAAGTCCAGGTTCGCGTCCGCGCCGGTGCCTGCGCTTGTGCCAGCAGGCCCTTTTTGACCGTAAACGCCTGAGAAGGTAAAGGTTCCGTTCGACTCATACACGTTGGAGATGTTGAGCTGAGACCGGACATACTCTCCGCCGAATGCAATCTGGTGCTTGCCGCGAACCCAGTTCACATCGTCTGCAAAAGAGAAAGTATTGTCATTGAAGTGGGCAACGGCGCATGTGCCGCAATACGAACTCCACTTGTTGGTCGCTGTAACCTGCAGACCTACAGCGATAGGAACGTACATGTCCAATCCAATCGTCGAGCCATTGATGCCCGTTCCGGCTGGACCGCGATCGTCGCGTCGTCTTGTTCCCGTTGCATGAAACGAGTTCACCATCTGTGAGTTGATGATGTACGTCTCGCCGATCGTCAAAGCCTGCGCACGCTCATAGTTTCCCGGTTGAGAAGTAATTAATAGGTTGGTTGGTTGGTAGTAAGCGGGACTCTGATAGCCATCCAGAAAATAGCGGCCGTACAAACTATTCTTCGAGTTGATCGTTGCGTCGATACGAGTGACGAACTGATTCTCTTCGACAAGATTCGGTATTGCGAAGGTTACGAGGCCGCAGTCGTTTGTTGCGGCCGGAAGAAATTTCTGCAGTGCGAGTGCGCCAGGACTAAAAGAACTGGGGTTAATTTGGTTATTCACTAGAATCGCACCGGTATGCGGATTGACTAGTTGAATAGCTTTACCGCTCGACTGACATGCGGCGCTCTCTGTGACCGAAAAGTCACCCAATAAATTTGCAGGGGTAGGAACATACGCTGTTGTTAGTGCTTGGCTCTGATCTGCTTTGAGACGCTGATACCCGGCAAAGAAAAATAGCTTGTCCTTAATGATTCTTCCACCAAAAGTGCCTCCAAATTGGTTCTGGTGCAGCGTGTCCTTGGCAGTAGAAAAGAAGTTGGTGGCATCGATGAAATTGTTGCGGATAAACTCGAACGCTGTTCCGTGCCACTGGTTCGATCCTGATCGTGTGACTACATTGACAAGACCACCAGGGTGGAGGCCGCTTTGTGCACCAAGGGCAGTGGTCTCAACGCTGAACTGCGCTACAGCGTCTGGGAAAGGAAACGGCAGATTCACATTCGTCATGTAGTCGTTGTGATCGCCACCGTCTAGTCGATAGTCCGTAGCGTTGCCTTGTCCGCCGCCTACTGAAATGACTGCTGAACTAAAAAAAGTTTTGCTTCCTTGTTGGTCGTTGTTCTCATTTGCATTAACCGAGCCGCCAGAGAGCGTAATCAAAGAGGTTACCTGACGTCCGTTGAGAGGCAGTTCTGTGAGCGTTTTTTGATCGATCGTCTGTTTGAACGAGCTGTCTTCCGTCTGTAAGGCCAGACCACTTGCTTGAACTTCGACTTTTTGATCTGTTGCTCCGACGATCATGCTTACGTTAATTGCAATGCTGCTGCCGACTTCCAGAACGATATTTGTTTGCTCATAATGCTCGAATCCTTGGGCCGCAATTCCTACCGCATAGGTTCCAATATCAAGATTTGGGAAGCTATATGATCCGTTTGAGCCTGTAACGGCAGTGTGTTTGACTTGAGTCGCCACATTGGTGGCTGTGACATTTGCACCCGGAATGACGGCGCCCGTCGCATCTGTAACGGCGCCTTGGATATTTCCAGTTCCCGCAGTCTGGGCTATGCCTTGTGCGACAAACAAAATCCCGGCAATACACATTAAAATTGCGTATCGAAAGCTCGCGATTCGTGTGTACTTCAAACTAAGTATGCTCATTAATGCCTCCATAAGTAGTGGTAATAACCATCAATCGACATGCTCGCCATCGTGGGCGAATACTCTGCAACCGATTCGAGGGTGACGAAACTCATCGCAAAACCACCGAAATGACTTACTGATACGTCGCGAGTTCTCTGATCTTTCGCGAAGCTTATTGAATTTGGCGCATCAAAACCGTGGTCTCACCTATCGGGTCGAAACGGTATAGTGGTTGGACCTTTAGTGTCAAGTATTATCGATGACCAAATTACGTATCTTTGAGGCAGCCAGCTACGCTATTGGTTTTGAAACTAGATATCGCACCTAAAATCCATGATTGTGGGAGAAAATGTAACCCAGAAATGACCAAATCGGACCGGTGAGAGGTGGCTTGCCGATTCTTCTTGCTGGAAGAAAGACCTTGGGATGGTCGACCTCTTCGGTGACTAGGCTAAGGCTTGAAGATCAAGTATGTGCCGCGTTCTGTCCGGCTATAGGGTGCTTCGACGTCGCACAAGGAGTCAGTTTGGTGGTGAAGGAGGCCGCTGCTGAAGCCATTGCCGATCCACTCAAATCTGAGTGGCGAAAGATTGCGGCGGGGAGAGATGTCTTTCTGTAAGAGTGCGACGACATGAGGCCTGAGTCTGGTTCGCGCTTTGTGTGATGAGTTCGGCCATCAAAAGTCAAAGGAACTTGAGGCCAGTGTGTTCTTCGCTGATCTGCCAGAGACGAGCAGCTGCGGCGACATCCGCAGCTTGTGGCGCAATGAAAGCGGGTCCGACTTCGTGGCCGCGCATTTCCTGGAAGCCTTGGGGACCATAGTAGCCGCCATCTTTTGCCTCCGGCGCCGTCGCAGCATAAAGCGTCGGCAGAGCACCTTCGGAGTCTGAGTTGAGGACGATACCGATGGCATGGCCGAAGAGGTTGCGGAGGGTCTTCTCGAACGGGGAGTAGTCGCCCGATTGAAAGAGATTGGTGTGGGCGACGCCGGGATGGGCTGCCACGCTCATGATGGATGAGTTGGTCGCGCGAAGGCGGCGGTCTAACTCGAAGGTGAAGAGAAGATTGGCGAGCTTGGACTGCTGATAAGCCCGCATGGGCGAGTAGTTTTGCGAGGAGTGGAGATCGTCGAAGTTGATTTGCGCTCGTTTGTGGGCGATAGAGGCAATGGTGACGATGCGAGGTCTGGCGACGGAGCCACTTGATTCGCTGGCGGCTTGTTGAATGGCGGGAAAGAGCATAGCTGTCAGCGCGAAGTGGCCGATGACATTAGTGCCAAATTGAAGCTCGAAACCGTCAGAGGTCTCTTGGCGGGTTGGCGGGGCAAAGACGGCTGCGTTGTTGATTAATAGATGCAACGGTCGATGTTGCGCGAGTTCTGCTGCTGCCGCGTTGCGAATGGATTCGTGCGAGGCGAGGTCGACGACAATAAGCTCTGCCTGGATGCCTGGTGAATCTGTGTGCAGGCGCGCGAGGGCGGCTTCGCCGCGTTGGCGGTTGCGGCAGGCGAGCAAAACATGGGCTCCCTTACGGGCTAGCTTCAATGCGGCATGATAGCCGATGCCACTGTTCGCGCCTGTTATGAGGACACGCTTGTCTGTCAATGAGGGAATATCGGATGCTTGCCACTTTCTACTCATCGCTATTGGACGAAGGAGGGGGCAGATTAAGATGCGAAGTATTTGTGGTGTTAGATGGGAGGGCGCCGCCCTGTCTGCTAAAAAGAATTTATGCAGTTGGTCGAGTCACTTTTGCTCCTGTGAAGATCGAGAGCAGATATTGAGAAAAGGAGAAATAACGATGCCGCTTCCTACTGATGAACGACTTATCGCGCTGAGCCAGGAGCTTTTGCAGCAGTTCGATGCAATCTTTGGGCTGAATCCGGGTTTTCGGCCCGCTCATGCGAAGGGCACGATGCTGACGGGGACGTTTATTCCCACGGTTGGTGCTGTTTCGCTGACGAAAGCGCCGCATATCGTGAAAGAGTCGACGCCGGTGACAGTGCGGCTTTCAAATTCAACGGGAGTTCCATTGATTCCAGATAATGATCCGAATGCTAATCCACGCGGATTTGCTGTTCGTTTCAACCTTGCCGAACACGTGCATACAGATATCGTCAGTCATTCCACGGATGGTTTCCCGACACACACGGGGCAGGAGTTTTTGGAATTTCTTAAGGCGTTAGCGTCGAGTGATCTGAAGAATCTGAAGGGTTCACCGCTGGAGGCGTTTCTTGGCTCGCACCCGAAGGCTCTGGCGTTTGTCCAGGCCCCGAAGCCTGCACCGTCGAGCTTTGCACGTGAAAGCTACTTCGGTGTGACGGCAATGAAGTTCACGAATAGAGATGGAGTAAGCCGGTTTGGGCGGTATCGGATTGTCCCTGAAGCGGGTGTGGAGCATTTGGATGATGGTGCCGTTGCGACAAAGAGTGTGAACTTTCTCTTCGATGAGATTGCAGAGCGAATCGCTAAGGGGCCGGTCAGGTACAAGGTTCTCGTGCAGCTAGCGAACGATGGCGATGTGGTGGATGACGCTACGATTCACTGGCCGGAGGATCGGAAGTTGCTGGAACTGGGGACGATCTCGTTGACTGCGCCGGTGGCTGATGATGCGCACGAGCAGAAGCAGATTATCTTTGATCCGATCCCGCGGGTTGAGGGAATTGAACCATCGGATGATCCATTGCTGGAGCTACGTGCCGCTATTTATCTATTGAGCGGGCGACGTAGAAGGGCTGCTCCTGAGAAGTAAAGCTGCTGCAAAGATGTACAGCAAAGAACGTGGCTTTTCATGTTGGGAGCGTGAGAAGTCGCATCGTTTCAGTGCGACTTGATCTGCTGCAGGAACCTGCTAACGTTAATAGCGTGCTGATTACCCCTCTCCAACTCGTGGACGAACCTCTTGAATTCAATGAAGTGATCCCTGCCGGTGTGTTGGATTATGCGCCCGACATAAAACAGGTTGGTCCACTGCCTGTGAATGGTGTGGCTGACCTTCTGATTGAGCACCGAACCTCGAGCACGCACGTGAACGACATTCGTTTACGTGCAAATTACAGCGCAGATTTTGAGATCTTGTGTGCTCGGTGCGTGGATCCTGTGGGAGTGCCGCTTTCAGGAGAATTTGACCTGATTTTTCGGCCTGAGAGCGCCGATGCGGACGCTGGAGAGCGTTCTATTACTGCGGACGAGACCGAAATCGGGTATTATCAAGAGAGCGGTCTTTTGCTTGAGGATGTGGTGCGTGAGCAGGTGTTACTCTCCCTGCCGAGTCGCACCCTCTGTACGGCAGACTGCAAGGGGCTTTGCCCGCGCTGTGGTCAGAATCTGAATCAAGCGAAATGTTCCTGCGACGAGGCTCCGGCTGATGCGCGTTGGAATGCGCTTGCGGGTCTGGCGGATAAGCTCGAGTTGAAGCACTAATCAAGTTTTTGCCTCGTCGACCGCGTGCTTCTTACGTGATTGCCGCGGAAGATTGAAAGGGATACCGCAATGCCTAATCCGAAACGGCGCCACTCTAAGCAACGGACTGCCAAGCGCCGCAGCCATGACTTTTTGACCCCCACAGGCCTCTCTGAGTGCCCCAACTGCCACGAGCGAAAGCTCCCTCATCGTGCCTGCCGCAAATGCGGTACGTATAAGGGCCGCGATGTTCTCGTGACCAAAGAAGCCAGCTAACATTCCATCTCAAACCCTGCTCTTCCCTGCTGATGCCGACTGACATCGTTGTAGACGCAATGGGTTCCGACAAGGCCCCCGAACCTGAGGTTCGCGGGGCTGTACTTGCTGCACGTCAGTATGATGTACGCGTGCACCTGGTTGGTCCCGAGGACAAGCTACGTCCGATTTTGCGGCAGGCGTTACGCGGACAACGGCTTCCAGTGTTCATTGTGCCAGCGAGCGAATGGATCACGATGGACGATAAAGCCGCCCAGGCGGTTCGGTCCAAGCGGGATTCTACGATGCGGGTAGGACTTAAGATGGTCCGTGAGGGCCGCGCCGCTGGGTTCTTCACTGCTGGCAATACTGGTGCTGCCATGGCCACGGCAAAGATGGTCCTGGGGATGCTTTCGGGAGTGGATCGGCCAGCATTGGCGCAGATTCTGCCGACAGTCCACCGTGTTCCATCTCTGCTGCTGGATGTAGGGGCGAACGTGGATTGCGACCCGGATAACCTCGTCCAGTTCGCCGTGATGGGCCATATGTATGCCAAGAATATTTTGAAGATTAATAATCCGCGTGTCGGGCTTCTCTCCATTGGGGAGGAGGATTCTAAGGGCAATGCGCTTACCCGGGATACGCTTCCGCTGCTGCGTGCAACGAAGGATATTAATTTCAAAGGCAATGTAGAAGGCCGGGATCTATTCAATGGCCACTGCGATGTGGCCGTATGCGATGGTTTTGTAGGGAACGTGGCGTTGAAGTCGATTGAGGGTACGGCGCAGTTGCTCAGTGCGTCGCTGCGTGAATCATTGAAGTCGACGGTAACCTCGCAGGTTGGCGCGCTGCTGTCGCGTAGGGCCTTCGCTGAGTTCAAGAAGAGACTGGATTACTCGGAGTACGGCGGGGCGGTGCTGCTGGGGGTGCGGGGAGTGTGCATCGTAGGGCATGGTTCGTCGAATGAGAAAGCGATTATGAATGGCGTGCGGGTGGCGGCGGAGTTTGCGCAGGCCGAGGTTAACTCGGGTATTGAGGCAGCGCTGCGGCCCTCGTAGGTCTTAACCCCTTCAGGCCGACTCGGCTTTTGGCGGTGGGTTAGAGTGGCTCGCATTTCGAGTGAAAGCTTTGAGGAGGCCTTCCAAGAAGGCGAAGAAGACATCGACCGCGTAACCTACTAGAAATGCCAGGGCTAGCGGTGGAATCGAAGCGTCTGGGCTAACAGTAAAGTTGTTGAAGAGACCGATGATTGCTCCTCCGATTGCCGCGATGAGGAAACGGGCGGAGTTGGCAGCGGATGGAGTGAAGGTTCGGCTGCCCATCTGGTCTTCAAAGCTGCGCAGCAGGTAGGCGCACGTACCCAACAGTGCGTAGAGTACCGGCAGAATGCAGCTTGTGATCGCTCCGTAGAACACGGCGACGTCGGTGAGGATGGACTGAGCAAAGTAGCGCACATCCTGATACGTGTTGGTGATATTGTCGCGGGCGGCGATAGGGTCGGGAATGCCAATAGGGAGTTCGAAGCGTTGTTTCCTTTGTTCCGGCGTGCCTACGTCTTCCGATGGTATTCGGTGAAAGGGAATGATGAAGTAATTCAGTTTACGGGCGCGAGCATTGAGGATTCGGACGGTCGAAGCATATTCCTGCAGATCAGAGATCAAATCGGCTTCGCTGATCCCTTTCGGGAGCGATGCGACGGCTTCGCCTACGGTTTGTGGAGGGCCTAGTTGCGCTCGCAGTTTGACGGCGAAGGCATTCGCTTTCGTAATATCGGCGTTGATTGCGACAGAGATGGCTGAGGTAACGAAAGACGCTACGGAGACCGGGATGATAATGCAGGCTAAGACGATTGCGATTCGCAGGTAGGAGCGGACGGTGGGGCGCGTGTCGTCATGGTAGGCCTTGAGACTTTCGGCGGTGACGGGCTTGAGGCGGTTGGAGAGGGCTGTTACAGCAGCGAGCAGGTTTGCGGCTGCTTCTTCGGTCCAGTCGGCGGGGTAGATGGTGCGGGCATAGAGGATAGCGTGTCGGGTGTCGTTTGAGACATCGAGGCCGATTTCGGCAGCGTACTGCATTAGGCGCTCGGCATCGTTGATGACGCAGGCGAAGTAGGCGGGTGCAGTGCGGTGTTCAGGCGTTGCGTCGCACAGGGGCCCGTGGGGATCAGGGTGCGTCATGGCCGACACCTCTCTGATTCTGCAAGATGATCGAGTTCAACGAGTGGATGCCATACTACCGCGAATGGGCTGGAACGCAAAAAAGCCGTGAGGCGGTCCCGTCTGTTCTACTTTGCCGCAGCAACAGTTTGAAAGAGACGAATGCCGGCGATGCCGGCGGCTCCGACTGCCAAGCAGGATGAAGCATTCTGGAGAGTGACTCCACCTAAAGCATAGACCGGGGTAGGCGACGCAACGGCGCATGCGTCGTGGAGTTGTTTTAGCCCCTGACCGGATATTGGGAGTGCGTCTGGTAGAGGTTTTTCGAAGACGGGGGAGAAGAGGATGGCGTCGACTTTGTTTTGACGAGCAAGTTGTACGTCTGCAAGGGTGTGGCAGGAGATGGTGATGAAGGGGGGAGCGTGGCCGGCAGCAGCATAAAAGGTTCGGATCTGGGCGGGGGTAAGTTCGTCCGGGCCGCCTGTAAGATGGACGCCGTGAGCGCCGGTTGCAAGGGCGATATCGGGCCGGGAGTTGATCAGGAGTTTTGTTGGGTTGGAAGATAAATTACTTATTTTTAGTATCTTACGGGTCAGTTCGGCCTGTTCAAAAGCAGAAAGATCTTTTTCGCGAACCTGGATGAAGTTGATGTCTTCAGCGATCCAACGCAGGGCGTCTTTGATGATTGCGCTGACTTTTTGCTGCTCGTCGCCTGGATAATTTATCCGGCCCGTGATGGCGTAGCGAAGCATTGTGTTTTAAGTGTATGTTGCCAAGGGCCCTTATGTGGAGGCGTTGATGTCGGTGTGGTAGTTTCAAGGCAGTAAGGCGAACGCCCACACAGTCGAGAAACTGGCCCCTCACGATCGCCATGTCGGGGCCGATAACGGGACAAGAACCAGCCACGGCGTTGGAGTCGATGTCCATGAGTATGTGCCACTATGAGTAGTGTTTATGATTTGATTGTCATCGGGTCCGGGCCGGCCGGGCAACGAGCTGCAATTTATGCGTCCAAGCTGGGTAAAAAAGTCGCGCTAGTGGAGATGCGCGAGGTAGTTGGAGGCGCCTGCATCAGCACCGGTACGATCCCTTCAAAGACCATGCGTGAGGCCGTGTTGCACCTCTCGGGGTACAACTACAAGTCCATTTATGGGATGAACTACCGGGTGAAGGAACGGATCACGATGGCTGATCTGGCATTCCGGGTTCAGCATGTAATCAAGACCGAGATCGATGTGACCGAAGCACAGCTTTCGCGAAATAACATCGAGATGTTGGTTGGTGTGGCAAGTTTTGAAGACGAAACGCACGTGAAGGTAACCAACTCTCGCGGATCGACCGTGTATGAGGCCAAGAACATCCTCATAGGGACGGGGACCAAGCCCGCTTCGTCGCCAAAGGTGCCGATTAATGGCCGAAGCATCATCAACAGCGACCTTGTGCTGGAGCTGGTGAACCTGCCGAAAACGATGATTATCGTAGGCGGCGGCGTAATCGGAGTGGAATACACCTGTATGTTCGCGGCTCTGGGAGTGCGGGTGACGCTGATCGAGCGCAGACCGCGGCTGTTGGAGTTCGCGGATCAAGAAATTATCGAGGCTCTGAGTTACCATCTGCGAGATTCGCGGGTCACGATGCGTCTGAACGAAGAGGTGGATTCAGTCGAAGAGATGCCGGATGGCACTGTTGTGGCAAACCTGGAGAGTAAGAAAAAGGTTCAGGGCGATGCATTGCTCTATGCGGTTGGGCGGCAAGGCAATGTGGATGAGCTGAACCTGGCCGCTGTGGGGATCGAGTCGGACTCGCGTGGACGTATTCCTGTTGATAAAGACTTCAGGACCAAGGTGCCGCATATCTTTGCCGTAGGTGACGTGATCGGGTTTCCGTCGTTGGCGTCGGTGTCGATGGAGCAGGGCCGGGTAGCTTCGGCGAGGGCGTTTGGCGACGAGAACGTGCTGTCGAACCCGGGGCTGTATCCGTATGGGATTTATACGATCCCGGAGATCAGCTTTATTGGGAAGACGGAGGAGCAGTTGACCGAGGAGGACGTGCCGTACGAGGTTGGCGTGGCCTATTATCGGGAGATTGCAAGGGGACAGATTCGCGGCGATACGACGGGCCGATTGAAGCTGATCTTCCACCGGACCACACATGCGATTCTTGGGGTGCACATCATTGGCGAAGGTGCGAGCGAGTTATTGCACATTGGGCAGGCGGTGATGGCACTGGGCGGAAAGCTGGATTATTTCGTCGATACGGTATTCAACTATCCAACTCTCGCGGAATGTTATAAAGTTGCGGCTTTCAACGGGTTGAACCGCGTGAGCAAATTTGAATAGGAATGCGGCGGCCAGGATGAGGCGGACAGGGTAATGGCAAAGACAATTGGGGTCATTTTGTCGGAACGGATTTCGGCCGGGTTGGTGGTGGACCACAAGCTCGTAGGGTCAGTGCGACGTTTTCCAGAAGACCACGACGACGAAGATGCACTGGTCGAGATGCACACCGATGCTCTGGTCGAGACGATCAGCAAAGAAGTCCTGCTAGCGGCGGATGGAGCCACAGATGTCATGGCCGTTGGAGTAGCTCTGCCGGGGCTGGTGAAGAACGGAGTGGTAGAGGAAGCTCCGAACCTGCCGCAGTTGAAGGGTGCGAGAATCCAAGAGCTTTTGGCGGCTCATTTACGCAGTCATGGGCTGGACGTCACGGTCACGGCGGTGAACGATGCCGACGGCATGGCTGCGGGTCTGGCTTCGATGCATGGAAAGCTGGACAGCATGATCCGAGTTTGGACCCTCGGAGTAGGGATCGGCTACGGGCGATATCCGTTTGCTCCCGGCGTGTGGGAAGGGGGCCACTCCGTTGTGACGCTTGACGAGAAAGAGCGTTTCTGCGGATGTGGCGGACGTGGACACATGGAAGGGATTATGGGCCATCGCGCGATGCGGCTGCGGTTTCTGGATATGGAGCCGGAGGAGGTATTCGAGGCCGCAAAGACTGGCGACCAGAGGTGCCTGGATTTCAAGCGGCTATGGCACAAGGCCTTGGCTGCTGCTTCGGCGACGACGATTCACATGGCAGGGCCGGGCAAGATCTTTTTATCTGGCTTCAATGTGCGATTTCTGGATATGCCTATGTTGAAGGACTACCTGCAACAGATGGTTAAGATGAGCCCGCTGCAGAGCTATTCGCTGGAGATCGTTGAGGATACGCCCGAGGTGCGGGTGATCGGAGCCGCAGTGTCGGCGGAGCAGGCGGCAACGCGATAGTTCGTGGCTATTTATGATCACGAAGTGACCAGCTCTACTTCTGGCAGGTGGGGCAGAAGTGGGTGCTTCTGCCACCTACTACGATCCGTTTGATGGGTGTGGTGCAGATGCGGCAGGGCTGCCCGGTGCGTGAGTACACGTGGTGGTGGAGCTGGAAGAAGCCCGCGACGCCGTCTGCGTCTACGTAGTCGGAGACCGATGAGCCGCCCAGCTTGATGGCTTCGGACAAAACCTTAATGAGAGCAGCGCGGAGGCGAGTGAGTTCCGCGCGGGTGAGCCGTCCGGCATGGCGGGTGGAGCGGATGCCCGCATGGAAGAGCGCCTCGTCGGCGTAGATGTTGCCGACACCGTGGAGCAGGGATTGGTTGAGCAGAGCGGCTTTAATTGGGGTTTTGCGGTTACGGAATAGGTCGATGAAGTCTTCGAGCGAAATGGTGAGGGGTTCGGCACCCGGACCGACATATTTTTCTTCCTGGCTGGCAGATGCGACGACGGAGAGACGGCCAAAGCGTCGAGCATCTACGAAGCGGAGTTCTTTGCCGCTGCTCAGAGTCAGAATGGCGTGGGTATGGAGAGGGACCGGAGTCTCCGGAGTAGAGACGAGTAGGCGGCCAGTCATTCCGAGATGAACGAGGAATTGAGCTGACTTTTTTCCATGATCTTTGGAGCGTATCAGGTCAACGACGATGGTTTTGCCGACGCGGTGTACGCGGTCGATTTGGCTATTTGTAAGGACTTCGATGATCTCGTCTGGTGAGGACTTGAAGGTCTGAGGCTTGTTGCTGGTCCAAACGGAGCGTACGGTCTGACCATGAATGCGGGCATGGACGCCGTTTGCTACGGTTTCGACCTCGGGAAGTTCGGGCATGGCCTTCTGCAAGTATAGGTTGATTGGCGGGCGATTGTGCGATTTAGTCGAGAGTCGGCTACGGCCAGCTATACTTATCGCCCTATGAATAATGTTCTCTCTCTACGTTCTCTGGTGATGTGTGGAGTGGTGGGTGTTGCCACGGGTTTTGCGAGTGCTCAAAGCAAAAGTGCGCAGCCAATGCTGTTGGTGGTCAACCAGGGTGATCGCGATTTGAGCCTCGTCGACCCTGCCGCAGGCAAGCAGATTGCAACTGTGCCGGTGGATGGTGTCACTGGTCACGAAGTAGCGGCGTCTCCGGACGGCAAGACCGCGTATGTGCCGATCTATGGCGACTCAGGCGTGGGAAAGGCGGGGACGGATGGCAGCAAGATTTCTGTCATCGATCTGGCGGACAAGAAGGTCGTGCACACAATTGATTTTGGCCACGGAGTACGGCCGCACTGTGCGATATACGACCGAAACAGCGGCATGTTGTATGTGACGACGGAGTTGGATAAGTCGGTGAGCATTATCGATCCAAAGTCGTTGAAGATCGTAGGCAGTGTGCCGACAGGGCAGGAGCAGTCGCACATGTTGGTACTGTCGCGGGATGGATCGCGGGGGTATACAGCGAATGTAGGACCGGGAACGGTGTCGGTACTGGATATGAAGGGGCGGAAGACACTGGCTATTATCCCTATTTCGACAGATACGCAACGTATCTCTATTTCGCGGGATGACAGCATGGTTTTTACGGCTGACCAGACGAAACCTCAACTTGCGGTAATCGACACTGCCACGAACAAGCTTAAAATGTGGGTGCCGTTGCCGGCAGTTGCCTATGGGACAGCGGCGACGCTGGATGGACGGTGGCTGCTGGTGACGTTGCGGACGGGCAAGCAAGTGGCGGTGGTGGATTTGAAGACGATGAAGGTTGCGCAGATGATTGATGTTGCGGATGGCCCGACTGAGGTTCTGGTGAGTCCGGATGGGAGGTCGGCGTTCGTCTCCTGCACCAGAAGCAAGCAGGTTGCGCAGATCGATCTGGCGCAATGGAAGATGACGCGCCTCATCGATGCTGGTGTCGCGGCGGACGGATTGGCATGGGCGAAGTAGACAGCTAGTGGTGGGCTAGCTGTAGGATGGGCAGGATGCTGGAGTAGTCGTCGGTCCAGGGACGCAGGTGCGCATCTGTGGGTGTTGCGCTGGCGGCGTTAGCGATCTCTGGGCGACTGAAGAAGGTCGAGCTGGTGGTCAGCAACACCCAGGTGGAACGGAAGGCCCCGAGAGATTCGTCAGGTTGGCTTTCGATCAGCTTGGATTGCATATTGGCGGCGTTGGCGAGTTGCGCGATCTCAGGTGGCAGATTCAGGTATTGGTTTGACACATGGAAGGCAAGGATGCCATTTGGTGCGAGGTGTTTTTTGTAAAGCTCGATGGCTTCGGTAGTGAGTAGATGCAGCGGGATTGCGTCGCCCGAAAATGCGTCGACGGCGAGGACGTCAAAGTTTTGTGGCGATTCGCGGGTCAGTGAGGTGCGGGCGTCGCCGTCTACAAAGGTGATCTGAGCAGGGGAGTCGCGGAGGTAAGTAAAGAGATTTTGCGCGACGGGTCGGACGAGTGGGTTGATCTCGTAAAAACGGATGTGATCGCTGGCATTGCCGTAGGTGGCAAGAGTGCCGGTGCCGAGCCCGATAACGCCGATGTTTCGCGGGCGACCGTCGCAGCAGTTTTGCAGGGCGAGCCCGATCCCAGAGTTATCGGCGTAATAGGTGGTGGGTGTGCGCGTGAGACCAGGCGCAAAGAGCTGGGTCCCGTGCTGGATTGTTCCATTGAGGAGCATGCGTTCGATATCGCCGTGAGTGGTGGGAAGCTGCTTCACGCGAAGGGTGCCGTAGAAGTTGCGGACTTCGAGGATGGCGTCGTGCCCGTAGGCGGTGTGGAGCATGATGGCGAAGAAGAGCAACAGCGCGCTGGCGGTGGACCAGAGAAGACGTTGCGGCCAGCCATCGTTCCAGGTGACGGCGATGGCAAGGGCAGCGGTAACGAAAAAAGAGATGGCGAGGTCGTAGTTGGCGGAGAAGATGAGTGGACTGAGGATGCCGATGAAGAAGGTTCCGGCTGCTCCTCCGGCGGCGATCAAGAGGTAGAAGAGAGTTGTTTCAGCGGAGCGGTGGGGGCGTAGAGCGCAGGCTTCGGCGTGGCAGAAGAGGCAGGCGAGGAATGCTTCCGCAAGGAAGAAGATGATGGCGATGCCAATGGGAAGGCTGACGTCGGTTTTTGAGATGGCATAACCTAATGCGGCCAGCATGACGACCAGGAGGCGCACGACGATCCCACGACGGTACAGAGAGGGGAACTCGAAGGCCAGGATAAAGCTGAGAAGGTATGCAGCCAGAGGGAGCATCCAGAGCAGGGGAATGGCGGCGATGTTGACGGTGAGATGCTGCGTGACGGCGCTTAACTGCATCGCAGCAGCCATGGGGAGGAGAAACCATAACCATTTTGTAAGCGCGGGTGTTGTCGCTCCTATCGGCTCTGCAACCGGTGTCTCCGTTTGTTGACCGGAGCGAACTTGACGGGCCAGAACTACGCAGAGGACAGCGTATAGAACAAAGCCAAAAGACCAGAGGGTTCGTTGTAGTTTGAGCGTTAAGTTGGGTTCGACGACGAAGGGGTAGGCAACCAATGCCAGAAGCGAACCAGCGTTTGACAGGGCGAAGAGCCGGTAAGGAATTGTGCCGCCATTGGCGCGGAGAAACCACATCTGCAGCAGCGGACTGGTTGAGCTGAGTAGCAGAAAAGGCAGGCCAATCGTGAGGGTGAGAGCGATGAAGATTGTGGTGACGGGGTTGTCAGAGCTAACGCTTAGCTTTGCAGGAAGGAGTCTTTGGGTGGTGATGAGGATGATGGCTATGGCCAAAGAAGCGAGATAGAGGTAGTTTCGCCAGCTTTGGGCGTGGGGACGGGTGAGCCAGTGGGCGTAGAGATAACCCAGGAGCAGCGTGATCTGGAAGAAGACCAGGGAGGTGAGCCACACGGCTGAGGATCCGCCCAGGGCGGGAAGGAGCTGCTTGGCGGCCATCGGCTCAACCAGGAAGAGCAGAAAGGCGCCTAGGAAGACTGTGAAGCCGTAGAACAGGCGTGGTGCAAGCATGTATGGACCGGAGGTGCGTTGGATTTGGGCGCACTTGTATTTGTTGGGCGAACGGGTTTGATCGAGCGCGCATGAGGAGAATAACGGCAGATCTACTGGTTGCGCTATCAAAATGAAGCTACAGCTATTTCAGTATTGAAATGACACGGTTTTCGCATTCAGTCTCATGAGAATTCATAAAATATTTTGACCTTGTGGCTGTATTGCGCAGAGATCAGACATATAGTGGGTTCGAGGTGAACAACATGGGAATTATGGACATGATTCAATCGCTTGCCGGACAGACCGGGGCGGCAGCTGGAACCGATCAGGCCAAAGTAGCTGGAGGCTTTATTGAAGCTCTTACCCAGCACCCTGAAGGCATTCAAGGCGTTTTGGACGCCTTCAAGAACAATGGCATGGCGGAGCACGTCGGTGCCTGGGGAGCCGGGCAGTCTGCCACAGCAACGCCAGAGCAGGTTCAGCAGGGTCTTGGAGGCACAGGCCTAATAGAAAAAACTGCAGAGAAGGCGGGTGTATCTCCTCAAATCGTCCAAGCTGCGCTCGCAACCGTTCTACCTATGCTCATCCAGCATTTCGCGCCAAATGGACAAGCAACGCCTCAGAGTTCCATGGGTAGCATGGCGCAGTCGCTTCTTAGCAAGTTCGTTTAGTCAACCTTACTTACCTCTGGCCAGGCTCCGATCTGACCGGATCTCGATGGGCGCATTGACCACAGCGCTCGCTCCAAACAGCATCACACAACAGTCAGTCACGCTGACAAAGGAGAGTTACGCCATGGCAGATCTTGAAGCTCTAAAACAGAAATATGCTGGTGTCATTGAATCCCTGCAAAAGTTCGCTCCGTACGGAGCCACCCTGGATGCAGTTGACCTCGATGGAGAGCAGCTTCACATCAAAGGTACCGTTCCTTCAAAGGTTGTCCTCGAGCGTGTTTGGGATCACATCAAAAAGGCAGATGCCACCTACTCTGACCTTCACCACGAGATTACAAACACCGGCGGCGACACCCAGCCCTACACCATCAAATCGGGCGACACCCTCTCGGCCATCAGCCTTCTCTTTTACGGCAACGCCAACAAGTATCCTCAAATCGCTAAAGCCAATAATCTAGCCGATCCCAATAGTGTTCCGATTGGAACCACGCTTCAGTTGCCGGTCATCACTGCCTAGCTTTTCGTAGGCAGATCGTCTGTGATTACTGATGAGGCGGACACTTCGACGCGATTTCGCCCTGCAGACTTGGCCTGATACATGGCCTGGTCTGCAGTCTCTACTAGTGCGGTTGAGGCGGAGTCGTGGCCAAGTGCCAGAGTTGCACATCCGATACTTACGGTGACCACTCCGTGGGGATTGCCGGAGTGGGGTAGGCTGGACATTTCAACCGCTCGGCGAATCTGCTCTGCGACCAATAGTGCTCCGTTTCGATCCGTGTTTGGGAGCACAACTACGAACTCCTCGCCGCCATAGCGCGCAAACAGGTCGGAGGAGCGGTGAATCACCTCCTGTGCTGCAACGGCGATTCTGCGCAGGCACGCGTCACCCAGTACATGGCCGTAGATATCGTTATATGGCTTGAAGTGGTCGACATCGATCATCAACAGGGAGAGCAGGCTCCCGTCCCGCATGGCGCGTCGCCACTCGCGGTCTATGGTTTCGTCAAACCGTCGGCGATTTGCGATGCCCGTCAGGCCATCCACCATCGCAAGATTTTCTACCAGGCGGAAGGCATGGGTTAGCTCATCCTCTGCAGCTTTGCGGTTTGAGACGTCACGGACTACATTGACGAATCCGATGGGTTCGTTGGTCGTCTCGTCGTGGTAGAGTCTCATGCTGGCCTCCATCCACGCGTAGCTACCATCCTTTTTGCGGCACCGGTAAATCAGAGGCTCCGTCGAGTCGCCCTCGCGGCAGCTCTCCATCATCGCTTCCACGGCGGTGATGTCCTCCGGATGAACGATCTGATGATAGTTGTGCCCGGTGAGCTCTTCCGGATGCCACCCCAGAACAGTGATCACCGCGGGTGAGATATAGCGTCTCTTGCCAGAGAGATTCGTGAGTACGATTACATCGTTGGAAGCTTCGGCCAGCAGGCGAAAGAGCGTCTCGCTCGCTGTGAGATCAATTTGCAACCGCTCGCGCTCGGCGATAACAACCTCTACGATGTAGAGCATCAACATCGAGATTGCAACAAAGAACTGTAGAAGCAGATCATGCGTCGTCGCCGTGCCAAAACGAATCAGCGCCACTGGGCCGCGTCCTTGAATCGTAAGAAATCCTCCGACAATCGAGACGATCAACAGCCCCAATGCGGAACCTGCCAATCGCAAGCGAACGCCTACTACGAGCAGCAACGGTAACAGGAGGAATAGAAGAGGCAGCTGCCTTTGCCAGAAGATACCAACTGTAGCGACGCTCACTAGCGTTAAAAGACCTGCGACTTCAAATCGTGACCGTCCAAGAAATCGCTCGCGTTCCGCGAATGAGAGATAGAGGGGCGTCATAACGGCGACGCCGAGAGCGTCGGCTGTGAACCAGTGTTTGAAGGAGGTGAATAGATGTTGCGAGTGCGCACTGGTGGTGTTTAGCTGTGCAAGCAGCGACGCGATTGCTGGAGCCACTACAACACCGTACAGGAGCAGGCTGATCAATTGCTTGCGTTGGGTCAGGTCCGGCTTGGGGGAGACAGTTCGATACATTAAAGCCGCTGCAATGCCGACCTCCACCATGTTGCAGCACGCAAGATATGCAGAGACCCAGAATGCGAACGATAAGGCGAGATTGATTCCAAGATCGATCGCGAAGCCAACGGCTATGTAAGCGGGCCACTGACGCCGGTGAACACACAACAACACCCCAATAAGGAGGCCGTTTGAGGGCCACATGATCGTGACTCCGCCCTCGTTCCAGCTGTGCATGTTGAGCAGTAACGCAGCGGCACCCAGACATGCGAGAGCAAGTCCGATTAGTGCCAGCCGTTTGAGAGGCGGTAGACGGCTTTCTACACTCTCATCCAAGGAACCGATACCCATAACTAGTCCGAAAATACTCTATCGGCGAAGGCAATGGTTAATATCAGCGCTTCGTCAGACCCAGTATGCTCCCTTCGTAGGGGCGGATTGATCGTAGAAAAGAGGCAGAATCTTCTGTCCAACGAGCTGTCGAAGTCGATTAGTTCGTGTTGGCTGCCGCTGAGTCCAGTTCGCCTGAGAAATAACTTTCGCGGAATCGTATTCGTGCATCGGGATAGTCCGGTATCTTTACGCGGATGCGATGCATTCCGGACGCGGGCTGGCCATTTGCTTCAGCGTGGGGCTGAAAGCTGAGCAAATAGTAGTTGTGGACGTGGTTTGAGAGCTGATGAAGGCCTTCGTCGAAACCTTTTTGCGTGGTGAAGTTGATGTATTCCCCGCCTGAGAGGGCGGCCAACTCGTGTGCGGCGTTCTTCTTCAAAGCGTTGACTGCCATAACTAGCAGGCCGATTGGTCCGCTGCCGCCGCCGTACTTTAGATCGTTCATGACCTCGGTTTTTCCTGGGCCGAACGCCACCGAATCGACAACGGTGTTGGTTCGGCCGAGGGCTGCGACGACCTCTGCTGGCTTGGCTTTGCTGCCGTGGTCGCGGGTTTCGCTGATGAGCAGGATGGCGTGGCGGTAGTGGTTTTGGCGGGCTTCCAGCAACTTTGTTGCGTAGGCGACGGCGTCGAGAGTTGAGGCGTCGGGGTCGTCGCAGGGCTCCAGCTGGGCGAGGGCCGCGCTCATGGAGTCGACGTCGTTGGAGAACTTGCCGAGGAGGAGCGGTGCGGAGCCGTAGGTGACGATGGCGACCTCGCGTGGGGCGTCGCCGGCGACGGCGTCGACCATGGTGCCGAGGCCGACTAGTTTGGTGTATTCGAAGCCGGCGGCGCGGCTGCACTGGACGACGACAACGAGGGAGAGGCCGAGGGAGTCGGTGTCTTCGTCGAGGTGCACGGTTTGCGGAACTCCATTGTCTTCAACGACGAACTGCTCGGGTTTGAGTTCGTAGATCATCTCGCCGTGCTTGGTCTGCACGGTTGTGGGGACCAGAACGACGTTTGACTGGGTTTTGAGCGTGTAGCTTTGGTCGCCGGTGGCGGGTGGCTCCTGCGCCATGGTGGTTACGGCACTTGAGAGGAGGAGAAGGGAGACGATGGCCCGCATGGCTTCAAGTCTAACCGGAGGGAAGTTGGGTTTTTGGAGTGTGTTTTTTCCGGAAAAAGTTTGGCGTGGTGGAGTGTGGTTTTTATTGGGGGTTTTTGAGTTTTTGGGGTGTTTTTGGATGGTAATTTGTGGTCAATTTGTGGTGGTTTGCGTGGTGAATGTGGTGCTTTGAAGCACCACGTTTTTCGGCGGCGAAAAATACGCCATGTTTTTGAACTTTATTTTTTGTCGTTCTCATCCGTTCTACTAGGCAAAGTCTGCGCTTGGCCTTGTAGGGCTGCTAGCGGCGTGAGAGTATGGCTGGCATGTCGGCTCTGAAAGTTGCAGGCATTTGCGCTCTAGTGGCCCTTCTCAGCCAGGTGGGAGCGTTAATTCGCGGAGACTTAATGTGACGCCAGCACGTTTACGGGGTGGCTGATGCTGATCTCATGATTCTCCGGATTTGACGGCAATTGTCCCCTTTATTGCCTCCATTTTCATTGGCATGATTCGCAATAGACGCTCAAATGCTTGATTTAACTTTCAAGATCTCTCTTAATGACTCCTATTTCTGAAGTTGCACTGACCTCCTCCGTAGCCTCCTCGACACTCAACTACCCAGTCGCTCGCAAGGTTGAGCAGACGGATGATTATTTTGGAACGATGGTCAGCGATCCTTACCGGTGGATGGAGGATGTGGATTCGGCTGAGCTGAAGACTTGGGTGGATGCTGAGAACGAGTTGACGCAGAGCTATGTTGCCGAGGTACCGGTTCGCGAGACGATGCAGCGGCGGTTGATGGAGTTGATCAACTTTGAGCGGTACACTGCCCCTGCTCGTCGTGGGAGCCGGTATTTTTATTCGCATAACAGCGGGTTGCAGAACCAGAACGTTATCTATTGGCACACGGGGCTGGAGGGCGAGCCGAAGGTGCTGCTGGATCCGAATACCTTTTCAGAAGATGGGACGGTTGCGATCAGTGGACTGAGCATCACGGATGATGGATCGCTGGCGGCTTACTCGATTGCGGATGCGGGTAGTGATTGGGTGAAGTGGCATGTGCGCGATGTGACGACGGGCAAGGATCTGCCGGATGTTGTGGAGTGGTCGAAGTTCAGCGGAGCCTCGTGGCTGAAGGATGGGAGCGGATTTTTTTATGAGGGGTATGACGCTCCTGAGGCTGAGGCGCTGAAGACTGCGAACTACTTTCACAAGGTTTTCTTTCACAAGCTGGGGACGCCACAGAGCGAAGACAAGCTGGTGTTCGATCGGCCGGATGAGAAAGAGTTGAACCTGGGCGCGCAGGTGACCGATGACGGGCGGTACCTGGTGCTGCATCAGTCGCGAGGGACGAGCCCTAACAACGAACTGGCGATCAAGGATCTGCAGCAGCCTGATGCGCCTATCGTTCGACTGATCGATGTTGCGGATGCGACGTACGCTCCGATCAACAACGACGGCACGCTGTTCTGGTTGTTGACTACGCTGGATGCACCGAATGGCAAGGTGATCTCGATCGATCTGAATCATCCGGAGCGGGAGCACTGGAAGACGGTGATTCCGGAGAGTAAGAACAAGCTGAGTGATATCTCGGTCATCGACAACACGTTTATCGCGAACTATCTGGCGGATGCGCAGAGTCTGGTAGAGCTGCATAGTCTGGATGGGAAGTTGATTGAGAGGCTTGCGCTGCCGGCGATTGGGACGGCGTATGGGTTCGGTGGGTTGCGTGAGGATACCGAGACTTTTTATCAGTTCAGCAACTTTACGACGCCGGGCACGATCTATCGGCTGGATATGAAGACAAGGAAGTCGACGGTGTATCGGCAGCCGAAGCTGCTGTTCGATCCGAGTCTGTATGAGACGGAGCAGATCTTTTATACGAGCAAGGATGGCACGCGTGTGCCGATGTTCGTGAGCAGGAAGAAGGGGATTGCGCTCGATGGGAGTGCGCCGACGCTGCTGTATGCGTACGGCGGGTTCAACGTGCCGTTGATGCCGGAGTTTTCGTCAGCGCATGTGATGTGGATGGAGATGGGCGGGATCTATGCGCAGCCTAGTCTGCGTGGCGGCGGGGAGTATGGCGAGGCGTGGCATGATGCGGGAACGCGGCTGAAGAAGCAGAACGTCTTTGATGATTTCATTGCGGCGGCAGAGTGGTTGGTTGCGAATAAGTACACGTCGGCGGGGAAGCTTGCGATCTCTGGTGGGAGTAATGGTGGGTTGCTGGTGGCTGCTTGTGAGCTACAGCGGCCAGAGCTGTTTGGTGCAGTGGTGGCGGCGGTTGGTGTGATGGATATGCTGCGCTTCGATAAGTTCACGATTGGGTGGGCATGGAAGGAAGAGTACGGTGCGCCGTCGGAGAACGCGGAGGAGTTTGCTGCAATTTATAAGTACTCGCCGCTGCATAACGTGAGGCCGGGTGTTGCATATCCTGCGACGTTGATTACTACGGGGGATCATGACGATCGCGTGTATCCGGCGCATAGCTTCAAGTACACGGCAGCGTTGCAGGCTGCGCAGGTTGGGGGGAATCCGATATTGATTCGCGTGGAGACGCGAGCGGGGCATGGGGCTGGGATGCCGTTGAGTAAACGTATCGAGGCTACGGTGGATCAGTATGCGTTTATGGTGCGGGCTTTGGGGATTGCTCCGCTGAAGTAACTCGAATGTGAAACGAAGAGCTAGTTCGCGCGTGGCGCGAATAACCCACCCTTTGCGGTGAGGCTGCAAAGGATGGGCCACCCGATTTGTGGGTGGTGGCCATCGGTGTTGTGGGCTACGGGTGTGTTTGTGTGGGCTATCCATGTGTATGGGGTGGGCTACCTGGTGTGTAGCGGGTGAGGCGAACCACTATGTGGTGCGCAGATACTAGTTGCGCAATAGACGGTTGGCTACCTGGTGCGCGAAATCGAATGACCTAAGGCTTTTTGACGCTCATACTTACGACATTACCCGTTTGTTGTATATTCCTTGGTCTGATTTTCATGGTTTCTGGGGAATGAAATATGAATCCGGGTGGGCCTGCAGCGCGTCTCATATTTAGAAAGGTTGCCGCTATGAAGATGAAGATTTCTATCGCTTTCTTGCTGGCCCTGGCTCCTGCGTTCGCTTTGGCGAAGCCGCGTGAAGCATCTGTGCATCTGCGTACACAGACGTTTCATGATCGCAGCCCGAAGGCCCACTATCACCAGTCGCCTCCCCATCACGCGTAACTTAAAATATTCGGTGTAGTTTGGCCGGATGCAATCAAGAGCATAACGCTCTTGCGAATCCCAAAGAACTAAAACTTAGAGTAGATGCCAAAAGCGTCGTTTGCTATTGGGTGGCTTCTCGCGCCTTGCGAATGAATGCGGCCAACTTTTCCGGACTTTTTTTGCCGGGGGCTTGCTCTACTCCACTGGCAACATCCACACCCCACGGACGCAGTCCGCGAATTGCATCCGCTACGTTGTCCTCGCGCAGGCCTCCAGCCACAATCAGCTTGAGGCCTGTACCTGCTTCAGTGAATGTGATGCGTGCAGCGTTCCAGTCGAATGTGACGCCGGTACCGCCTGTGGCTGAGCCTACCTTTGAGTCGATGAGTACGCGGTCTATGAGGCCGTCTGCGGCGATCTCGCGAAGGTGACCCGCAACTACTGTGGCGCTTGCGTTGTCTGTGTCGTCCGCGGCTACGTTCCAATGCACCGTCTGGATGAGCTTTACGCTTCCGTTGAGGATCGTGTGTAGTCGCCGCACGAGGTCAAGGTTGACGCCGCCGTGAAGCTGGATGGCATTGAGGCCAGCTTGTTGTGCGGTGTGGGCAATCTCTTCGGCTTCGAGCGCGGGGAAGACGCCGACGCGCTCGATCCATGACGGCATATGCGGGGTGATCCTGGCTACCTCGGCTGCGGTCACGTTGCGTGCGCTGGGTGCGAATACGAAGCCAACTGCGTCTGCACCTAGCTCGGTAGCTAGCTGGGCGTCGTCGAGGTTTGTGTTCGCGCAGATCTTGATCCACATGGTTGACTCGATTCGCGGTGATACTGCTCTCGCGATGGCGTCTACTTTTAATTAGATGTTGGGGGAGTATTCGCGATCCAACAGGTTGGCGAGTGCGTCGTCGGTATGGACAATTTCACAGACCGGCAGAGGAAGCGATTCTCGCGTGGCCGGTAGCGGCTTATGCCTGTTGCTGTCTAGCCGCTACCTCTATTGAAAGCTTTGGTGCCGAAGGGGGGACTCGAACCCCCACACCCTTGCGAGTACATGGACCTGAACCATGCGCGTCTGCCAATTCCGCCACTACGGCACGGTGTCAAACACTCCGCACTGATGGCCGGAGCACGCTAACCGCGAGTCTTTAGTCTTACAAACACCGGGGTTGCTGTCAATCGGACGGGATGCGACGACTCAGGCGTGATTTTGGATTTATAGGCTTCACCAGAGGAGTTTGTGAGCATCCAATCTCGCGTTGCATCCAAATTTAAGGGACCTAGAGACTTCTGATCGGAAAAGGCGTCTAGTCTGTAAGGAAGGCTGCACCCAACACATGACTGAATCGAAGATTAACTCCCAGGCTCCAGAGACACTCGAAAAAATTCCAGAAGAGATCTCAGTCGAGATGCGCAAGATCGCACACGACCTGAGCAACGCGCTGGAGATTATTGTGCAGACCAGCTATCTGCTTAACACGGCTCAGTTGAAGGAGCCGGCGTCGGACTGGCTGCGCATGCTGGATAGCGGCGTGGAAAAGGCGATGAACCTCAACCAGGCCTTGCGTACTTACATCAAAGAACACACGTCCAGCTAGGACGGCTGCGTCCGGTTAGGTTTTAGCGCGGCGGGGAGTTGGCTTGGGTTTGCGGGAGGCCTTGGGGGCTTTCTTTGCAGGCTTCTTTATGGCCTTCTTGGCGACGGGCTTTTTCGCAGTGGCTTTCTTTGCGGCCGCTTTGCTCGAGGCTTTCTTCGCTACGAACTTCTTCGCGATTGCCTTTTTGGCGGTGGCTTTGGCTGGGGCTTTCTTTGGGGCAGATTTTTTTGAAGCGGGCGGTGTGGTTTGTTTTTCCATGCCGGTCGGCAGACCGAGCTTTGCCAGCTTCCGTTCGTGCGATGCGATGAGGTCTTCGATCTGCTGGAGAAGGATGCGGGTGTGCATCGGCTTGACGAGGAGCTCGTCGGCGCCCATCTCCTGCCAGTCTTCCTCGGCGACGGGAAAGGCCGTCAGGAGCGCGACTGCGGGGTGATACGAGGCGGCGCGTGCGGCTTTGATGACTTCGACGCCGGCGGCATCATGCTCCATGCGCATGTCGGTGATCAGCATCTGATACTCGCGCGTGTGGAGCTTGGAGACGCCCTCGCGACCGGAGGCTGCGGTGTCCACATCAAACCCGCTGATCTCGAGCACGGCCTTCAAGGTCAGCAACACAGCGACTTCATCATCAACCAGCAAGATACGACGTCTCATTTGGTTCCTTTCTACTGCTTTCGAGCAAACATACATGATTGAGCGTCGGTTTCCAAAGCGGTGAAGTGGCCAGGAGATGAATCGGGAGCATACGGTGGAACATGGGAGGCTTGGTGGCCGTATTACCACTCAACGGCGAGAGTTGAACCGTGTTTGCTGGAGGAATCTCGTCGCGGTCAAGGTGCTATACTTTATGTTGCGGTGCAACCTTTCGTACGAACTGCATCTAACCCTAAACAACGCATAGCAGGCTGAAAACCCTGCTGTGGAGGCGACTTATTCCACCGATTGATAAACGTTCCGCGAAGTCATTTATCCGCACCAACGAACGGATCCGCGCGCGCGAGATTCGCGTCATCGACGAAAACGGCGAACAACTCGGCGTCATGGCACCTTTTGACGCCCTTAAGATGGCTCGTGAGCGTTCGCTCGACCTTGTAGAGATTTCGCCGAATGCCGTGCCACCGGTCTGTAAGATCCAGGACTACGGCAAGTACCTCTATGAGAAGGACAAGAGTGACCGCGCAGCGCGCAAGAAGCAGAAGGTCATCGTCATCAAAGAGGTCAAGTTTTCGGTTACGGTCGATGAACATGACTATCAGACCAAGAAGAACCAGGCTGTTCGCTTTCTTGGCGAAGGCGATAAGGTCAAAGCGTCCTTGCGCTTTAAGGGACGACAGATGGCTCATCGCGATCTCGGTTACAAGATCATCAACCGATTGATTCTGGATATCGGCGATGCCGGTCTGGTTGAATTCATGCCGCGCATGGAAGGAACTACACTGCACGCGATTCTCGCCCCGTCAAAAAAAGCTGAGCCAGCTCCTAAAAAGGCTGTTGCTCCGGCTTCTCCTGCTGCTGGAACCAAGACCGTTGAAGCACCCGCTCCGGCCACAGTTCAAGCCTAAAAAACACCCACTTTTGCTTGATTTTTACGCTGAAGTGGGTGTGCAGAGAATTTCACACTTCATTTTTTTTTAGTTTTCGTCCAGCGCATCAGCTAAGCTACCCAGCGGATCAAGAATCCAGCGTCAGGTTCTCCGTTTGCGGAGTACCTTTGCGTTCGCGATTCGCATCAAAAAGTGCTCCTACCGTTCCAGCACGGTAGTTTAGAGCCATTTGCCCTACGGGTTTCCTCTCACTTTTCGAGCCAATACAACCGGGAGTTTAGGTCTCAAGCCGACAAGTTAAAGAGTTGATTGCGGATGCCTATCGGCTATCTGAAGCGTTCCCTCACCCATTTGAGCGCACAGTACGAGTACTTTAGTAACCCTAGCTGTTTAATATTTCCGTATATAGCTGATTCTATTAGACTTACTCTAGTTTGTATCCTATTGTTACATCATCTGGTTTGTCCAGAGAAATCTTTTTACATAAATACAACTTAGGGAGTATCTCGCTATGAAACATATCGTTCGCGCTTTCGTTGTCGTCCTCGTTCTTACTGGCGCCGCTGCCACAACCCAGACTTCGTCCGCCTCGACCAAGAACAAGGTAACTGTCGCCCGCACGAGCATGCTGCCGATTCCGGTCTGCGCACCGAACGATCCGAATGCATGTGGAATGGGCACGCGCTGATCGAATTGAGCATTCACGCCATTTGTGGGTGTTAGGTAAACGTCACTATTGAAAGGGTCTTCAATGAAAATCGCTATCCGAACCTTCGTCGCGTTCCTTGTCCTTACCGGTGTAGCTGCCACCTCCCAGACGCCTGCGACCTCCAACCACAATAAGGTAACTACCGCTCGCACAAGCATGCTGCCGATTCCTGTCTGTGCTCCGAATGACCCGCATGCATGTGGTATGGGAACCCGGTAGCTCCAGTTAAATATTGTATTTATAACGACTTACAAGTAAATCCGAGGTCTCAAAATGAAAATTGCTATCCGTACCTTCGTCGCATTCCTAGTTCTGACTGGTGTTGCTGCTACTTCACAGACGCCAGACGCCAACCACAACAAGGTAACGATCGCTCGCACAAGCATGCTGCCGATTCCGGTCTGCGCGCCGAATGACCCGCATGCATGTGGTATGGGCACTCGGTAGTCGGATAGCACTTTTTTGCATATTAGCAACGTTAAACTTCTTGTGTCCGCTCCCGGGATAGGCTAGCCTGTTTTAGCCTCGAGAGGAACGAGCACACTATGACGAGTCTTGTATCTAGTTTGCACTTTGAATATCTTGAGCCAATTCTCTGCGGCATGATGGTTATTTTTCTTGTGCGGAGCAAGGCTGTTCGGCAATTTGGTTTTCTCACCGCGCTCTTGTGTGTCCGGTTCACCTGCTCGGCGGTCTGCCTGCCGTTGCTCTACTTCAGCCGGCACATGATGGATCGGCACATTGCCTATCAGGCTTACTTTTATGTGTATTGGATAAGTTATGCGCTGGAGGCGATTCTTTCCCTCCTTGTTATCTACAGCATCTTCAAGCTTGCCATGGCTCCTCTGAAGGGACTTCAGACGTTAGGCATGCTGGTCTTTCGCTGGGTGGCTGCGATCTCTATCGCTGTTGCAATTGGAGTGGCGGTAACTCCGCACTTGACCGGGATCAATTTTATGGTCGCCATGATCACTCAGCTCCAACAGACCTCAAGCATACTTACCTTGTGCCTGCTGCTGTTTGTCTGCTTTGCAATCCGGCCGATGGGTCTTTCCTACCGCAGCCGCATCTTTGGGGTAAGTTTGGGCCTTGGCTTTTTGGCTACAACCAGTTTGGTCAACTCCGCCTGGACCGCTCACTACTCCAATATGTACTCCACGATGAGCATGATCAACGGGTTTGTCGTTGGCCTGGTGCTTTTGATCTGGTCTGCCTACTTTGCGTTTCCGGAGCCGAAGCGTCGCATCATTACACTTCCAACCACATCGCCGTTCCTTCGCTGGAATCAGATATCGATGGCGCTTGGAGACGATCCTGGACACGTTGCAGTTGGTGGTATTCCTCCGGAGCTCTTTGCACCGGCGGAGCTTGAGGTCATGCGTCGCGCTTCTGCGAAGATGGCGGCAGGCGCTCTGGAGTCCACTACAACGATGCATTCCATCTCTGCTTAGACAGGATTGAACGAACGGCTTCGCGGATTCGAGTAAACAGTAAAAAGGCCATCCCAATCGGGATGGCCTTTTTAGTTTCTCTGTCGGAGATTAGTCGCGCTCAGACTCAGAACGCTTCCAGTTGATCAGGTCGCCCAGCGTGGTGCTGCTGCTGTTGCCCGAAGAGGAGGAGGAAGACGAACCGGAGTTGTTGCCCTTCGGCGACTTCTCGCGCTCCTTGTAGCTCTCGACCTCTGCGCGGCTGGCTTCTTCGCCGACTGCACGGATGCTGAGACCGACCTTCTTCTCTTCCTGGTTCATCTTGACGATCTTGAACTCGTGCTCCGAGTCAACATCCATCGCGACTGGCTTGCCGTTCTGCATCGACCGCTTCGGAGACGTGGCAGAGGCCCTCGACTCCTTCAGCGATCTCAACGAAGGCGCCGAACTGCGCGGTGCGCAGGATCTTGCCCTTGATGACATCGCCAACGCGGTGCTGGGCGAAGAACGTATCCCAGACATCGGGCTGAAGCTGCTTGACGCCAAGCGACAGCCGGCGATTCTCGGGTTCGACGCCGAGGACGATCGCACGAACCTTCTCGCCCTTCTTCAGGACTTCGGAGGGGTGCTTGATGCGCTTGGTCCAGCTCAGGTTCGAGACGTGTACCAGGCCGTCGATTCCGTCTTCGATCTCGATGAAGGCACCGAAGTCGGTGAGGTTGCGGACGCGGCCTTCGATGATGGCGCCGGTCGGGTACTTGTCTTCGAGCTGCTCCCATGGGTTGTCCTGGAGCTGCTTCATGCCGAGCGAGATGCGGCGGTCGTTCGGATTGACGCTGAGGATGATGGTGTCGACCTCGTCGCCGGGCTTGACCATCTTCGACGGATGCTTCATCCGCTTGGACCAGGTCATCTCGGAGACGTGAACGAGACCTTCGATACCTTGCTCGAGTTCAACGAACGCGCCGTAATCGGTAACCGAGAGGACGCGACCGCGAACCTGCGCACCGATGGGGTAGCGCTCGGTTGCGTCGAGCCACGGATCAGGCGTGAGCTGCTTGAAGCCGAGGGAGACGCGCTGCTTATCCTTGTCGAACTTCAACACCTTGACCTGGATCTCGTCGCCAACGTTGACGAGGTCGCGGGGGTGGGTGAGACGGCCCCAGCTCATGTCGGTGATGTGGAGCAGGCCATCGAGGCCGCCCATATCGACGAATGCGCCGTAGTCGGTGAGGTTCTTCACGGTGCCAGTGAGGACGCTGCCCTCTTCCAAGGTGGCGAGAGTGACGGACTTCTTGGCGTTCTGGTCTTCTTCAAGAAGCTCTTTGCGGCTGATGACAACGTTGCCGCGCTTCTTGTTGAGCTTGATGACGCGGACTTCGATCTCGGTGCCGATGTAGCCGTCGAGATTGCGAACGGGACGGACTTCGACCTGCGAGCCTGGCAAGAATGCCTTGATGCCGATGTCAACGGTAAGACCACCCTTGACGCGGCTGAGAACCATGCCTTTGACGGGGGTCTTGTCGTTCGCGGCCTGCTCGAGCTTGTCCCAGACCTTATGACGGAGAGCCTTGTCATAGCTGACCAGGTATCCGCCTTCGGCTTCTTCGCGCTCCACGACAACTTCAACAGTGTCACCGGTCTGGAACTTCGAGACACCATTGATGTCCAGAACCTGCTCCAGAGGGATGAGACCTTCAGACTTAAGCCCGATGTCGACAACAACATGCTTGTCGGTGACTTTGACGACGGTGCCGGTAACGATGACCTCTTCTGCGGTCAGGTTCTGGGCAGCGGCGGACTCTGCGGCTTGCTCGCGATCAAAGTTCGCAAGGGCGGCAGCGAAGTCAGCTGCGTCGTAGTTCAAATCATCGTCCGATTCGTCGCCTGCAGCAGCGGTGACCGTAGCAACGGTTCCGTGGTCTGCAGATTGGTGAGCGGCGGCAGCGGGTGCAACATGCTGTGCGGCTTCACTTGACGTTTCGTGGGCGGTCTCATGCTGTTGGGTTGAGGTGGATTCAGAAGACAGGTCTGTGTGAGCCGCTGTCGCTTCGGGCGCTAGGACTTCCGTTTCGGTGGTCAGGGGTTTGCTCTCGTTGTGGTCAGGATTATGGTTTTCTACCATGGTGATATGCGGACTCCGGGATCCAAGGGACTCAATCCATCTCAGCAGCGCGTGGGGCTAGAACAATCAGCGATCCTGACATGGATGCTGGCTTGTTTCTATCCTCTCGACAGCTCCGGCAGGATGGAAGGAATCAGGTCTTGCACAGGAGCTACTGCACTTGGGTCCCACACGCAATAGCTCACTGATAAAGCATAGAACTTTGCATACGGTACGTCAACAAATGGCAGGCCCATTGCATGCATTTTCATCACCATGTCATCCAGCGGAGGAAATCTTTTGGATCCCATAGATTTGATGCGCATTGGGGGCATAAGTGTGCAAGCGAGCCTGAGTATTTGCGAGGTGGGCGGCTAGGGAGGCGTTCCGGTGGGTGAGTCCTCTCAATTATGTTTCGGATCTGACGTTGAATTGGGTCGGGGCTGTGGCCAGGGCTTTGCCACGCTATACTCGCCGAATGGATCGCCTCTGGACTCCCTGGCGCTACAGCTATATCACTCGTTCGGATCCACAGGCCCGGAGCGGAGTTCCTGAAGCGCTGAATGCGTGGCCGCCGTCCGATGCCGAGGATAAACACTGTGTCTTCTGCAATATGATCGCTGCGGTTGACTACGCGATTGAGAATGGAATGTCTCGGGAGGTCGCTGAGCAGGCCGCTCATATCATTTATCGCGGTCAGAACTGTTTTATCTGCCTCAATGCCTTCCCTTATTCAACGGGACATCTGTTGCTTCTGCCTTACCAGCATGTCGACTCGCTGGCGGCGGTCGCAGCTGAGGCTGCTCAGGAATTTATGGTTCTGGCTCAGCGGTGTGAGCTGGCCCTTCGTGAGGTCTATCGACCCGGCGGGATCAATATGGGGCTCAATCTCGGAGAGGCGGCGGGTGCCGGGATTGCCGACCATATTCATTTGCACGCGCTGCCGCGGTGGAGCGGGGATACAAATTTTATGACTGTGACTGCAGAAACTCGTGTACTTCCGGAGTCGTTGGATGTAACATGGGCAAAGCTGCGACTCCCCTTCAAGAATTAATACAACTCAGCGTTCGCCATCTCCATCCAACCCATGTAAGAAGACTTAGGCTCACGCCTTGTCTATCGAGGGTCCAATGGCAACATTTACACAGACATTCCCCGCAAACCTTCGATCCGGCTCTCCAGCCTCGCGTGAGAACCGCGGCCTGCCGGTGCTTGATCGTCGTCCATACATTGTTCCTATTCCACCTCGCAAACCTGCCGTTTCGACTAAAAAGTATCTTGCACTTTTCCCGCACGAATCAGAGGATGCCCGTTTGACTGGCTCGACTCGCTCTCTCTATCGGCGGTTGCTTGCTTTGAATCTTCCTCGCGTGGAAGCGCAGACGGACGCTCCATACGATCTTCGGAGATTTTCCGAGATGCGGAAGGCTCCTTTGGGTCCCCAAGTTTCTCCCAAGATCGCCTGATACTCAGCTTAGAAGGTTTACCTCCCCAGATGAAGCATCAATAAAAGACCCTGCCAATGTGAGCAGGGTCTTTTACTGTTGTTCGTTTTCGTTGAGCGGCCGGTCGCCAATCCTAAGATGGGCCGACGATTAGGGCAATTTTCGGTACTGTGGAGAGACCGCAAACCCAGATTACTATCGGAATGACAAGCAAAAGCGCGGCAAATCTGCACCAACTGCGATGTCGCTCTACGATGGTCCTACCGGAGGTACGCTGCTCGCAGCTTTGGGAGGTGCATCGTGCCCGGGCGAAGGGTTGGATGCTTCGCCCCGGGGACCCGGTAAGCGTGTGGCCTCGAAGCTTGTGATCTTCCAGTTGCCGAGGGCAGGCGCTGGTAGACCCGTGTGTAGCGGTAGGTTCCCTTGACTGGTATCCCTTCGTTTGTGCCTTCGACCTCTGCGCGGGAGGTTACGATTGCGATTGCTCCGACGAGCTTTACCTGCATCTCGCCTAGGTCAAGCTTGCTGATCGCAAGCTTGTGGGTTCGCATCCTATCCAACTGCTGCATCTTGGTATTGACCTGGCCGGTCATGCTGATGCCGATGTAATCGTCGGATAAGAGGCTGTCCATGGTGGCTACGTCACCGGAGAGCTGGGCCTGGCGCCACTGCTCTTCAAGCGCCTCCACCTGACGCTTGGCATCGTGTTTTTTCTCATGCAGCGGCTGCATGTGAATTGCAAAAGCAAACGGCGCAGGGACACCTACGACCGCAGCGGTCAGCAGGACAGCAGAGGTCATCTGCGACTTACGAATTAGACGACCAAACAAGCGCATAAGCGTACCGGATGGTAGACCGATTTACTGCGCAGAGTCAAAACAACTTTAGTAGTACCCGGCCTCTAAGACGATAAGACGTAATCACAGCTTGAAAAGTCCGCGTGAATGACGTCAGCAAACGGCAGTGAGGTTTTCGACGTGGCGATCCCTCATCTTCTGGTACAGCCCGCCGACTGCGTACTGATGGAAGTGTGGCGTAGTTCTATGATGCTCCAACGCGGCCTCATCCGCATACTGTTCGTAGATCAGTACGGTGCAGGGTTCCCCTTCGACCAGGTGGGGAACGTAGTTTACGCATCCGGGCTCCTTCCGCGACGCCGCGGCGAGTTGGCAGAGTGTTTCGGTGATATCCTCGCGGTCGGATTGCTCAAACGTCATTCGCACGGTAAAACTAAGCATAATCAGCCTTTTCCTTACGCTTTGAGAGCTTCTTCGAACGCTGGTAACGTCATGGTCTGGTCACGATCGGGCCCGGTTGAGACCATTCCAATCTTCGCTCCGGACTCCTGCTCGATAAATTTC
Source organism: uncultured Acidobacteriaceae bacterium (assembly GCA_963708755.1). Taxonomy (GTDB): domain Bacteria; phylum Acidobacteriota; class Terriglobia; order Terriglobales; family Acidobacteriaceae; genus Edaphobacter. Next base: position 331,550 of record CAVPTN010000002.1, on the reverse strand, counting down.
AGATAATCCTGTGCGAGTTGTGGCAGTTTATCGAACTCTGTGATGCCTTCGGTGGAGCAGTTCCAACCCTTCAGCTTGGTATAGACCGGCTCGATCGCGTTGTAGCCGGGCATGTCGGCGGGAATCAGGTCGGTGAGCTTTCCATTCACTTTATATCCGGTGCAGACGGGAATCTCCACACATTCGTCCATGACGTCCATCTTGGTGACGACCAGCCACTCTGTTCCGTTGATCATGTTGCTGTAGCGCAGGAGGGGCAGATCGAGCCAGCCGCAGCGGCGTGGACGGCCGGTGACGGCACCGTACTCCTGACCGCGTGCTCGGAGGAGATCGCTGGTGGAGTCGTGAATCTCGGTGGGGAAGGGGCCTTCGCCGACGCGGGTGACGTAGGCCTTGGTGACGCCGATGACAGTTCCGATGCGGGTTGGGCCGACACCGGTGCCGGTGACGGCTCCGCCAGCGGTCGAAGAGGATGAGGTGACAAAGGGATAGGTTCCGTGGTCGATGTCGAGCAGAGCGCCTTGTGCACCCTCGAACATTACCTTCTCGCCGTTGTCGATGGCCTGGTTGAGCATGACGGCCGTGTCGGTAACAAATGGGGCGATCTGCTCGGCAGCGCGGGAGTACTCCTCGTACATGGTTTTGGGATCGAGCGGCTCGGTGCCGAAGAGCGCGTGGGCGATGGTGTTCTTCTCGTGGCAGGCGTTCTCGATGTGAGTGCGGAGAAGGGCTGAGTTGAGCAGATCCACGACGCGGAGGCCGCTGCGATGCATCTTGTCTTCGTAGGCCGGGCCTATGCCGCGGCTGGTGGTGCCGATCTTCGTGCGGCCTGGGGCGTTTTCGGCTGCGAGTTCGATCATGCGGTGGTACGGGAGGATGACCTGGGCGCGGTTCGAGACGAAGAGCTGGCCGTCGACGGGGAGGCCGGCGTCCTTCAACTTCTTTACCTCGTTCAAAAATGCCATGGGGTCGAGCACAACACCGTTGCCGATGACGCCTTTGCACTCTGGGCGCAAGACACCGCATGGAATCAGCTGCAGGACGAACTTCTTGCCTTTGATGATGACGGTGTGACCGGCGTTGTGGCCGCCTGCGTAGCGTGCTACGACGGCGAACTTCTCCGAGAGCACATCGACGATCTTGCCTTTGCCTTCATCGCCCCACTGGGCACCCAAAATAACCGCTGATTTGCGTTGATTCACGACGGATGTGTTCTCCAAGGAATGGTTAATGGCCGGAAGACGCACGCCGCACCACGCGAACACACGCCTGTCTCTATCATATCGTGTCCGGCGTCTTTAGCGGTTCGATCCTTGGGGAGGTTCGGTCTGGAAGGTTTAAGGCTGCGTATAGTAACCGTTGCGGGTTCGGACCGTGAGTCCGGGCGTTTCGACCTTTACGTTGATCGCGTGAAAGTTGTTTGGCTTATCGGCTGGGTGGGCGTCGATCGTCAAGGTGTAATAAGCGTCCGCATCGGAGACACAGCGGGCGATCTGACTGGTTATGTCGTTGCTTGAGTTGAGGGCGAGGCCGCCGGTTTGCGTAGCGAGGACCTGCAGGCTGAGATCCGCTATCTGTACGTCTTTGGCCGCGGTCACCGGTTTGAGGAACTCCTGGTAGTAGGTGAGTCGAAGGCTTCCGGCGTCGGCCAGCCCGAGGGGGTCGATGCTGTACATGGTGATGCGAGCCTGGCGCAGTGCTGTCGAGACATCGACGATCGATGCTAAGAGTTGTTCCGCCTGCTTGTTGGTCATGTTGATGCGAGGGCCGGTCAGCAGGGGCCAGCCCGGGCTGATCCAGATGATCATCTTTCTGCCAGGCAGTTGTGCCTCCTTGGCAGCTATTGCCCTCATCGTGTTGATTGAGAGCTGAAGGCGCTCTTCCGCTCCATAGAAGCCAGTGTTGCGACGGATTGTGCGGAGCGCCGTCTGGTGCTGGTCGAAGGAGGCTAAGAGGGCGTTGCCGTCCTGGGATGGCTGGTCTTGTATCTCGGTTCCGTTGTCAGAGAAGTAACCCAGCAGCAGAGGTTGGGAGAGCTTTCCACCGTTCTGCAACAGGTACTTCTTGATCTGGTCGCGCTCGTACGCCACGCGGTCGAATGTGGTGTTGACCTCATCCACCATCAGGATGATCTTGAGCGGAGTTTTTGGGGCCTGTACGACAGCGGTTGCGTTCGCACTGCCGTGCGCGCGAAACGAGAGAATGTTCTGGACGTTTCCGTTGTCGCGCACCACGAAATCTTTCTCCGCAAGGCCCGATATCGGCGTGCCGGATCGATTGGTGACAACGACGTCGAGGAGGATTTGAGAGGGGTGGGAGGAGTTTTGCGGAGGGAGTGATGGCTGAATCTGGCCTGTTTCTGGTACCTGGCCTTGTTGCTGTTGCGTGAACCCTGGAAGGCTTAGCGACGAAAGACAGATGAAAAAGACCCAGGCCCGATACGACATGCTCATGTCAAACTCCTCAACGACTCGTACCCTGACTTGCGATACAACGAGATTGCGCACGTAGAACGCACGTAGACGAGCGCAAACTGCGTCAGGGGAGACGGTTTAGCTGCGCCGGTAGTTTCACCGGCTGGGAACGCAGCAGTTGAGATGCTAGCGGCGAGAGTCCCAGGTGATGCAGTTTTTAGTTGGGTCGATGGTGTTGAGGGCCTGGCAGCTTCCGACACTGGTGACCTGAGGTACGTTGCCGCCGAATGTGGTTAGTTTGGGCGGGCCGAGGGGGCCGAGCGTGGTTGGGTCCCAGGAGGTCGCGGTTAGCGTGCCGTGCTTGAGGGTGAAGACGAGCGGAACGGGAAGCTGGCTGTCTTTTGCGTCTCTTGCTGGGTCGTAGGTGATGGTGACGGTCTTCTTGTCCTGCTTCCAGTGGCCGTGCCAGGTCTGGGGATCCTTTTCGTGCCATTTCTGCTGCAGGATGGCTGTGCCGTCGGCGGCAAACTCGATGATGAGGACGCGATGGACCTCCTGCGAGAGACCACCGCTGCCGGAGTAGAAGCCATTCAACTTTTCGGCGCTGGCCTGGGTGGTGATGGCTGCGAATGACAAGGCGAGGGCTAGCAGAGCGGTAGGTCTAAGAGGAAGGCGCATGGGAGACATCGTACAGGCAAAGCCGATTTTCATCGTAAAGAGAACGAGATAGACTTAGCGGCATGAGCGATCAAAGCAAGACTGCAATTTCTACCAAAGAGGCCCCCGCTGCTATCGGGCCGTACTCCCAGGCCGTGCGCGTGGGCGATATGTTGTTTGCTTCGGGGCAGGTAGCGCTGGATCCGGCGACCGGACAACTGGTAGCGGGTGGAGTGACCGAACAGACGGTCCGGGTGCTCGAAAATGTGAAGGCTGTTCTGGCGAAGGCTGGGTTGGATATGACCCATGTCGTAAAGACGACGGTGTATCTGAAGACCATGGCTGACTTCGCGGCGATGAACGAGGTTTATGCGAAGTATCTGGCGCCTGAGGGGGTAGTGGCGCCGGCGAGATCGACGGTTGCTGTGGCAGGACTGCCGAAGGATGCACTCGTTGAGATCGAGGTGATCGCCAAGGCGTAGCGTGAAACATAATCGACGACCGAACATCTAATCGGTATACGACAGGAGGTCGAAACGATGGCCGAAGGGACAAAGATTGAGAAGGTGCATAAGACGGAGGCAGAGTGGCGCGCTCTGCTGACTCCGGAGCAGTTTCATGTCATGCGTGAGGGCGGGACGGAGCGTGCTTTTACGGGTGCGCTCGTGAACAACCACGAAGATGGGATCTATCACTGCGGGTCCTGTAATGCGCCGTTGTTTACCTCGGACAAGAAGTTCGAATCGGGGAGCGGCTGGCCGAGCTTCTGGAACCCGGTTTCGCCGGATGCGATTGTCTCGCTGGAGGATAGTTCTTACGGGATGAGGCGGGTTGAGGTCCAGTGCGCGACCTGCGGGGCTCATCTGGGGCATGTGTTCCCTGATGGCCCGAAACCTACCGGACTGCGGTACTGCATCAATAGCGCTTCATTGGGATTTGAGAAGAAGTAAAACAACGTAGAAAAACAGGAAAAGCCCCAGCCGGCTACAACGCGGCTGGGGCGACCTGTTTCTGGAGTTTTATCTGGGCTGATTAGCCTTTGACGACTTTGCCGGTCTTGATGCAGCTGGTGCAGACGCGCATGCGCTTGCTGCCGCCGTTGACCTGGGCTTTGACGGGCTGGAGGTTCACGTTCCAACGACGACGGGTGGTGTTGTGTGCGTGAGAGATGTTGTTGCCAAACTGCGGGCCTTTGCCGCAAAGATCACATTTTTGTGCCATGACGAAATGCTCCAATCTTGAGTCGCAGAAGATTCCCGGGGCTCTAGCCTGAGTACGAAAAGCCTCAAAACGGTGCCGGGAAGGGTGGTACGAGGAGCGTCGGGGCTCCTGACCGCTACCGTGTGAAGGGTAGTCTGCCGATTCGTAATCATACCATGATGAGGGCGGCGGGCTCAATTAGAGTGATCTGCGAGGTGGAGGGAGGCGGCTTGAGAGCGCTTGAGGGCATCTTATTGAGACCTAGATGTTTGTGGCAACCGATACTCCTGAATTTTGACAGATGGATGGACCACCTTGAGTCTTTAAGTACCTCCATGCGTCGATAGAGTATCGGACAGGTTGTACTTAGAGTCCAAAATTCAAGTGTGGGCAAGGGAGACGTATTGCCAGCCGATTCTAGTGAACATCCAGTTATAGGGCCTGACCATCAACTTTTGGCCCCTGCTCCAGAGACGTCCCGACACAAGTGGGTTCGGACTGTCGTTTGGATTGTGTTGCTACTTATCTTCGCTGCCGGTTTCTTTTTGGTGTTACGTCATCACGACGATACGACGAAGAGTGCAGCGTCGCCACGACGCGGCGGCGGTGGGCCAGTCACGCTGACTACTGCCACTGCGCAGAAAGGCAATATCGGCGTCTACCTGGAGGCGATCGGCACAGTGACGCCGGTTTATACAGCTTCCATCACTAGCCAGGTAACTGGGCCGGTGATCGCGGTGCGCTTCAAGGAAGGGCAGATCGTTCGCAAGGGCGATCCGTTGATCGAGATTGATCCTCGGCCGTTTGAAGCGAATTTGCTTCAAGCTCAAGGCGTGCTGGAACGTGACCAAGCGCTGCTGGCACAGGCGACGATGGACCGCGATCGATATCGTGATGCGTGGTCGCGGAACGCGATTCCAAAGCAGACGCTGGATGACCAGGAAAAAATAGTGCTGCAGCAGCAGGGCACTGTGAAGAACGACGAGGGCACGGTCAAATTCGACGAGATACAGGTGGAGTATTGCCATATTCGGGCTCCGATCTCCGGGAGAGTGGGACTTCGGCTGGTCGATCCGGGCAACGTGGTTCAGTCTTCAGGGACCGTCACGCTTGCGGTGATTACGCAGATACAACCCATAACGGTGATCTTCACTGTGCCAGAGGACAACCTGGGGCAGATTCAGCCGCGGCTTCGGCAGAATGCGAAGTTGACCGTGGATGCATATGACCGGGCGGCGTTGAAGCAGATTGCCACAGGGACGTTGCTGACGCTCGATAACCAGATCGACACGACGACAGGAACAGTCAAAGCGAGAGCGTCTTTCGAAAACAAAGATTTGTTGCTGTTTCCGAATGAGTTTGTTAATGCTCGCCTGCTGGTGAATACGCTTCAGGGTGCGACGCTGATTCCGACATCTGCGATTCAGCACAATGGGGCGGCGTCGTTTGTCTATGTTTTGCAGGACAACACAGCTCACATGCGTCCTGTGAAGCCAGGTGTAACTGAAGGAAATACCACACAGCTGACAGGGATTAACCCTGGGGATGTCGTTGCCAATAGCAGCTTCGACAAGCTGCAGGATAATTCGAAGATTATTGTTTCGAGTAAGGCGATTCCTGCGAACACGAGTGGGAGTAGCGCTCCTTGAGTCCATCGCGTCCGTTTATTCTGCGACCCGTCGCAACGTCGTTGCTGATGGCTGCCATTCTGCTAGTCGGTATTGTGAGTTACACGCAACTGCCGGTGTCTGCGTTGCCGGAGGTTGATTATCCGACGATTCAGGTACTGACGTTCTACCCGGGCGCGAGTCCGACGGTGACGTCCACGACAGTGACGGCGCCGCTGGAGCGGCAGTTTGGCCAGTTGCAGGGGCTGAGTCAGATGACCTCGACCAGCTCGGGCGGCATGTCGGTGGTGGTGCTGCAGTTCAACCTGAACCTGAATATCGATATCGCGGAGGAGGAGGTGCAGTCGGCGATCAATGCTGCGCAGAGCTTTCTGCCTGCGAACCTGCCTGCGCCTCCGATCTACAGCAAGACGAATCCCGCTGACGCACCAGTGCTGACGCTGGCGATTACATCGAAGACGATGCCTCTGTCTGCAGGTCGAAGATCTCGTTGACACGCGGCTTGCGCCGAAGATCTCTCAGTTGAGCGGCGTGGGCTGGTAAGCATCAGCGGCGGGCAAAAACCGGCGGTGCGGATCCAGGCAAATCCGACGGCGCTGTCTTCGTATGGCATCAACCTCGAAGACCTGCGCACGGCTGTGACGCAGAGCAGCGTGAATGCGGCGAAGGGAAACTTCGATGGGCCGCGCCAGGACTACCAGATTGATGCGAACGATCAGCTGGTAACGAGCCATGACTACACGAAGGTCGTGGTTGCGTATCGCAATGGCGCGCCGGTGATGCTGACCGATGTTGCGCACATTCTGGATGGAGTGGAGAACAGCACGCAGGCTGCGTGGATGAATCAGACGCCGGCGGTGATTCTGAATGTGCAGCGCCAACCGGGCGGCAATACGATCAGTGTCGTCAAGAGCATCAAGGCGCTCCTGCCACAGCTTGAGGCGAACCTTCCTAAGGGCATCGACGTTATCACTCTTACAGACCTGACGACGCCTATTCAAGCGTCAGTCAGCGATGTGGAGTTTGAGCTTATGTTGACCATCGGGCTGGTGGTCATGGTCATCTTTCTGTTCCTACGCAATTTGTACGCGACGATCATTCCCAGCGTGGCGGTGCCGCTGTCGCTGATCGGCACCTTCGCTGCGATGTATGCGCTGGGTTACAGTCTCGATAACTTATCGCTGATGGCGTTGACGATTTCGACCGGGTTTGTTGTCGATGACGCGATCGTGATGGTGGAGAATATCTCGCGCTATCTGGAAGAGGGCGATCCGCCGATGGAGGCGGCGCTGAAGGGCGCGGAGCAGATTGGGTTTACGATTCTGTCGCTAACCGTTTCGCTGATTGCGGTGTTGATTCCGCTGCTGTTTATGGGCGATGTCGTTGGCAGGTTGTTCCGCGAATTTGCTGTAACACTGGCGGTTACGATTGTTGTATCGGCGGTGGTTTCGCTCACACTTACGCCGATGATGGCCTCGCGCATTCTGAAGCATAATCCAGCGGAGCAGCAAGGGCGATTCTATCGAGCGTCTGAGCACGTCTTCGAACGGATGATTGCGTTCTATGGCCGCACGTTGAAGGTGGTGCTTCGATATCAGACGATTACGCTGCTGGTAGCGCTTGCGACACTGCTTCTGACGGTCTATCTGTACATCATTATTCCTAAGGGGTTCTTTCCCGTGCAGGATACGGGCGTGATCCAAGGTATAACGCAGGCGTCGCAGACGATTGGATCGAAGGCGATGGCCGAGAAGCAAAAAGAGGTCGCGAAGATAGTTCTCGAAGACCCGGCGGTAGAGAGCCTCTCGTCTTTTATCGGCGCGGATGGCACGAATACCACGATCAATAGCGGAAGAATGTCAATCAACCTGAAGCCGCTGGAAGATCGTGACTTGAGCGCTTCAGATGTTGTTCGACGACTGCAGTCGAAGTTGAAGAATGTACAAGACATTCAAATGTTCATGCAGCCAGTGCAGAACATTACCGTCGATGACCGGGTGAGCCGGACGCAGTATCAGTACACGCTGGAAGATCCGGACCAGAATGAGTTGAATGACTGGACCAACCGCTTTGTGACCAAGCTGAAGCAGTTGCCGGAGCTTGAGGATGTTGCGACGGATCAACAGCTGGGCGGGCTGGCGGTTTCGTTGGTGATTGATCGCGCGACCGCTTCGCGGCTTGGTGTGGCACCGACGACGATCGACAATACGCTCTACGACGCGTTTGGTCAGCGCCAGATCAATACGATGTATACGCAGTTGAATCAGTATCACGTGATTCTAGAGGCTGAACCGCAATTTCAACTTGATCCGAATAAGTTGAACCACCTCTATCTTCAATCGAACTCGGCAGCAGGTACGAGTGGGGCGGCAGCGACATCCTCTTCCGGCAATGGGTCTACCTCGGCGGGATCGAACGCACTGACGACCTCGGCACTGTTCACGGCGTCGGCGAATACACTTGCTCCTCCAGTGAATGCATTGACCGGGAGCACATCAACTTCGACTTCGAGCAAAGGTTCGACTTCGGCGGGAACGACAAGCTCGGCTTACAGCAGCGCGGTGCCATTTAGCGCGTTCTCGCACTTTGAGACGACCACCGAAGCGCTCTCGATTACGCATCAGGGGCAGTTCCCGGCGATTACTGTTTCTTTTAATCTTGCACCTAACGCTGCGCTCGGCGGGGCGATCTCAGAGATCACGAAGGTACAGAAGGACATGCATATGCCTGCCAGCTTGCAGGCGGATTTCCAAGGGACCGCAGCATCGTTCCGGAACTCGTTGTCCGGTATGCCTCTGCTGATTCTTGCAGCTCTGGTTACGGTGTATATCGTGCTCGGCGTGTTGTATGAGAGCTTTATCCATCCGATCACAATTCTTTCTACGCTGCCGTCCGCAGGTGTGGGCGCGTTTCTATCGTTGATTCTTTTTCATCAGGATCTTAGCGTAGTGGCCATTATCGGGCTTGTTCTGCTGATCGGTATTGTGAAGAAGAACGGCATTATGATGGTGGATTTTGCGCTGGACGCCGAGCGCAATCGTGGAAAGAGCTCAACGGATGCGATCTATGAGGCATGCCTGCTTCGTTTTCGGCCGATCATGATGACTACGATGGCAGCGCTGTTGGGCGGTCTGCCGCTGGCGTTTGGACGTGGCATCGGTTCGGAGTTGCGCAGACCGCTCGGTATTGCCATGGTGGGTGGACTACTGCTTAGCCAGATACTGACGCTTTATACGACGCCTGTGATCTACATTTTCTTTGACAATCTGGCCCAGAGATTTTCGAGAAAGAAGACGACGCATGGTGCTACGAATGAGCCTGCGGCGGAAGGCCAACCATGAACATCTCCGCACCTTTCATCCACCGGCCTGTAGCGACGACGCTGCTGACGGTGGCGATTGCGATCGCAGGTGCAATAGCGTTCAAGGTGCTACCTGTGTCTCCGTTGCCTCAGGTGGATTTTCCTACGATTGCGGTGGCGGCGAGTTTGCCTGGCGCTAGTGCGGAGATTATGGCGTCTTCGGTGGCGACGCCACTGGAGCGGCAGTTCGGTCATATTGCTGGTGTCACGGAGATGACGTCGGCGAGCAGCCTGGGCACGACCTCGGTCACGATCCAGTTCGATTTGAGTCGTAACATCGATGGCGCTGCGCGCGATGTGGAGGCGGCGATCAATGCTGCACGAACATACCTGCCGGCAAACCTGCCTGCGAATCCGACCTATCGTAAGGTGAATCCGGCAGATTCGCCGATCATGATTATTGGGTTGACATCAGATAAATATGGACCGGACAAACTGTACGACGAAGCATCGACCGTCGTTCAACAAAAACTATCGCAGATTCAGGGGGTTGGGCAGGTAAGTACAGGTGGTGGTGCGCTGCCGTCGGTACGTGTTGAGGTTAACCCGACAAAACTGGCAAGTCTCGGGATGACGATGGCTAATGTTCAGTCCGTTCTGAGTCTTCAAAATGCGAATTTGGCAAAGGGGCAGATTACTAACGGAGATATATCCGCGGACATTCTGGCGAATGACCAAATCTCTCATGCGGAAGACTACAAGCCGATCATCGTCGGTTATAACAAGGGTCTGGCGGTCCACCTGTCCGATGTGGCGGACGTAGTCGATTCCGTACAGAATACGCGTACGGCCGGGTACCTCAATGGAAAGCGTGCGGTGGTGCTCATTGTGTTTCGTCAGCCGGGCGCAAATATCATCGATACGGTCGATCGGATTCGCGCACAGTTGCCCTCGGTGGAGGCGTCGATCCCTAACGGGATTACTACGACGATTGTTCTGGATCGCACAACCACGATTCGTGCCTCGGTGAGCGACGTTGAACGAACGTTGGTCATCTCGATCGTACTGGTCATCGTCGTCGTCTTCGTTTTTATTCGTAACGGTCGCTCTACGCTGATTCCGGCAGTTGCGGTTCCGGTGTCTTTGATTGGGACATTTGCTGTGATGTACCTGTTCGGCTACAGCATCGACAACCTGTCGCTGATGGCGCTGACCATCTCGACCGGTTTTGTGGTGGATGATGCGATCGTAGTGATGGAGAACATCACGCGGCATCTTGAAGATGGGATGGCACCGTTTGCTGCTGCTTTGAGAGGTGCGAGGGAGATCGGTTTTACCGTGGTGTCAATCAGCATCTCGCTGATCGCGGTTTTTATTCCTCTTTTGCTGATGGGCGGAATTGTCGGCAGACTCTTTCGTGAGTTCGCCGTAACGCTTTCAACGGCGATTCTGGTTTCGATGGTGATTTCTCTTACTACGACACCAATGATGTGTGCGTATCTTCTCAAGAATGAACATGAGCGCAAACATGGCCGCATCTATATGGCTTCGGAGAGATTCTTCGACTGGATTCTGTCGCTGTATCGGCGCAGTCTGCACTGGGTACTGGAGAATCCCGGGCTAACTCTGACGGTGCTGTTTCTCACGATTGCGCTGAATGTTGCGCTTGTCATCAAAATTCCGAAGGGATTTTTTCCGCAGCAGGATACTGGTTCGCTCGCGGGAGGTGTACAGGGACCGCAGGATTCGTCATTTCCTGCGATGAATGAATCCATCATTCAGTTAGGGAGGGTAATCAAGGCCGATCCAGCGGTGCAGAATGTAATCGCGTTTACCGGTGGCCAAGGGACGCTTAATTCAGGGAATATCTTTGTGGCTCTTAAGCCGCTCAATATACGAAAGATTGGCGCTCCGGATATCATCAATCGTCTCCGCCCGAAGTTGAACCGTCTTCCAGTCGCTTCTGCTTTTTTGCAGGCGTCGCAGGACCTGCGCATTGGAGGGAGATCCAGCAATGCGCTGTATCAATACACAATTCAGGCAGACAACCTTACCGACTTGAAGACATGGGGACCCAGGTTGTTGGCTGAGATGAAGAAGCTTCCCGGATTGCAGGATGTGAACACCGACCAGCAAAATGGCGGCCTCGACGAGATGTTGACCTACGATCGCGTGACTGCGGCGAGGCTGGGCCAAACTGCACAATCGCTGGATCAGGGTTTGTACAGTGCGTTTGGACAGTCGGAGGTCTCGATCATCTATACGCAGTTGAACCAATATTACGTAGTGCTTGAGGTAGCTCCCGAGTATTTGCAGACGCCGGCAGGTTTGAACAACATTTACTTTCATCCCACTGGTAGCAGCAGCGTTACGGCAACCGGAAATGCTCCTCTTTTCGCAATGGCGACGAGCCAGACAAACACGACGCCGCTCGCGCTGAACCATACCGGTCTTTTTCCATCTGTGACAGTTTCGTTCAATCTTGCACCTGGAGTGTCTTTGAGTGATGCAACGCTCAGTATTGCCCAGATGCAGCAACGATTGGGGACACCCACATCGGTTCACGGATTCTTTGCAGGAACCCTGCTGGCGTATCAGCAGTCGTTAGGCACGGAGCCACTGTTGATCGTGACTGCATTGCTCGCTGTCTACATTGTGTTGGGAGTACTGTATGAAAGCCTGGTTCATCCGCTGACGATTCTTTCGACGCTTCCTTCTGCGAGTGTTGGCGCGATGCTCGCACTGATGCTCTTCAAGCAGGATCTGAATATTATTTCGATCATCGGCATCGTGCTGCTGATCGGGATCGTGAAGAAGAATGCGATCATGATGATCGACTTTGCCTTGCAGGCAGAGCGAGAAGGCGGCATGAACACGGAGGATGCGATCTTTGAGGCATGTATGCTGCGCTTCCGACCCATTCTGATGACGACCATGGCGGCGCTCTTTGGCGCTTTGCCGTTGGCATTTGGGACTGGAACGGGCTCGGAGCTGCGCAGGCCTCTTGGAATCACTATTGTTGGAGGGTTGATCATGAGCCAGATGCTTACGCTCTACACCACTCCAGTTGTTTACCTCACACTTGATCGCCTGCGTCTGCGTGTGCTGGGCAGACAGCGCGATACGTTTAATCCCAAAGGCAGCGCGGCTGCTGCAGGGGCGGAGTAGATCCCTATGTCTAAAACTATGACCACTGTTCGACCCGAATTTTCGACGAGTCTCAGCCTCGCGACACTGTTGCTGAGTGGTTGCATGGTAGGGCCTAAATATCATGCACCACCGCCCCCGCCTGCAGCGCAGGCTCCTGTTGCTACCTACAAAGAGTCGCCGGCGCAGTTTCAAGACGTGGATGGTTGGAAGGTGGCACAGCCGCAAGACGCGATGCTTCGTGGGAAGTGGTGGGAGATCTACAACGAGCCGGAACTGAACGCGTTGGAAGAACGGTTGAACATCAATAACGAAAATATTAAACAGTTCTTTGAAAACTTCATGGAAGCTCGGACGCTGATCGCACAGGCGCGCTCGCAGTTATATCCTACGGCTTCGGTTGGACCGTCGTTTCAACGTTCGCGGACTTCGGGCAACCTGAGAAATACGGCGACTGCCAATCCTGGCGTTGAGAGTTCGATAGGATCGCTACCGCTGACGATTTCGTGGGAGCCGGATCTTTGGGGAAAGGTTCGTAACACCATTCACGAACAGCAGTACAACGCGCAGTTGAGCGCCGCCGATCTGGAAAATGAGAGGCTAACCGAACAGGCGAGTCTCGCTACGTTCTTCTTTGAGATACGAGGACAGGATGCGCTGCAGAAGATTCTTAACGATACGGTTGAGGCAGATAAGAAGGCGCTTGAGTTGACGCAGGCGCAATATGAGACCGGGGTTGGTGATCGCATCTCGGTGGTGGAGGCGCAGAATACACTGCAGAATGTGCAGGCGCAGGCGATTAACCTTGGAGTCGCGCGTGCTCAGTATGAGCATGCAATTGCGGTGCTTGTTGGAGCGAATGCCTCGGGGTTTTCTATTTCAGTCAGGCCGCACGTTGTGAATCCACCGCCGATTCCAATTGGTCTGCCGTCGGCGTTGCTCGAGCGTCGGCCAGATATTGCGGCTTCAGAGCGAAACATGGCCTCGGCCAACGCTCAGATCGGCATCGCATATGCGGCGTTCTATCCAAATCTCACCTTGAGCGCAAGTGGAGGCTACGAGAGTTCAACTTTTGGACACCTGTTCGAATTGGCAAGCAGTTTCTGGTCGTTTGGGCCGTCGGTTAGCGAGACGGTCTACGACGCGGGCCTGCGCCGGGCAACTGTAAACCAGTTCATCGCGGTGTATAACGCGGATGTAGCCAGCTACCGTCAGACCGTGCTGACGGCGTTTCAGCAGGTCGAGGATTCGCTTGCCTCGGTCCGTATTCTTTCGCAGCAGCTGATACAGCAGGAACAAGCGGTGAAGTCTGCTGAGGAGTTTGTGAAGTTGGAGACAGCTCGGTATGAGACTGGTATAGATCCGTATGTTAATGTGGTGACGGCACAGACGACGCTACTGACTGATCAGCAGACGGCTGCCTCGCTACATGTGCAGGAGATGACTGCGTCGGTGCAGTTGATTGAGGCGTTAGGTGGCGGATGGGATAGGACGCAGCTGCCGACCCCAGCCCAAGTCTCCGAGAAACTCACGAAGGCGGAGACAACGATTCAGAAGTAGTCCTGCGGCATGACCGGAGATGTGGAATCGTGTAGGGTTTCTATAGCTAGCGACAGAGAGTCTGCGTCGTGGATTGCGAAAATTTATTAGATCAAAGGCATGACCGAATGCGAATGAGAGTTTGGGGATCTGGGATAGTTGTTGCAGCTGCTGTCAATTTAGTGGGGTGGGGTGCGGTGGCATTGGCAGCAAATTCGGTTGCACAGCCGGTCGTAGTTGATGCGGGTTGGCAGCTACAGGATGCTGCGAAGGTACCCCAAGCTGGAGCAGATGTTTCAGCTGCGAAATACTCTACGCAGGGTTGGTATCCGGCGATTGTTCCCGGTACCGTGCTGACTAGCCTTGTCAATGCGGGTGTTTATCCAGAGCCTTTGTATGGGGAAAATAATCGTCCGGAAAAGATCCCTGATAGCCTGGCCCGTACACCTTACTGGTATCGAACAACCTTCCTTGTGCCAAAGTCGTATGGGGGTAAGCACGTATGGCTGAATCTTGAGGGCATTAATTTTTCAGCTCAGGTGTGGGTGAATGGAAGTCAGATTGGCACGGTAAAAGGGGCGTTCCGTCGAGGAATCTTTGATATTTCGACAGCGGTGACACCGGGCAAGAAGGCGGTGTTGGCCGTCCTTGTGTCTCCGCAGCCTCATCCCGGCGATCCGCATGAGCATACAATTCGCGACGGCGTAGGAAAGAATGGCGGTATCACTGCTATTGATGGTCCTACGTTTCTTTCAACGATTGGCTGGGACTGGATTCCGGCAATTCGCGATCGCGACACAGGCATTTGGCAGAAGGTGTTTATCTCCGCGAGTGGTCCGGTTGTGATTAAGGATCCATTGGTGACAACAGATCTGCCATTGCCCAAGCTAGATTCAGCTGATGTCTCCGTTCAAACGAAGCTCGACAACATTACGGATCTGCCGCAAAAGGGTGTGTTGAAGGGAAGTTTTGGAGATGTGTCCTTTCAGCAAGCTGTGGAAGTGGCGCCACATAGCTCGCAGACGATTTTGCTTGATCCTCGAACGACTTCCGCGCTCCATGTTAAAAATCCTAAACTTTGGTGGCCAAACGGATACGGGCCGCAGAATCTCTACACGCTGCATCTTAGTTTTGAGGTCGATGGGAAGGACTCCGATAGCCGCGATGTGAGCTTCGGAGTTCGGAAGTTTACGTATGAGGTTCCGGATTCGCCGAACCTTACGATCTCAGTAAACGGAGTGCGTGTTTTCATTCGTGGTGGCAATTGGGGATTGGATGAAGCGATGAAGCGCAATCCGAGAGAGCGACTCGAGGCTCAAATTCGGATGCATCAACTTGCCAATCTCAATATGATTCGCAACTGGGTGGGGCAGAGTACAAGTGAAGATTTTTACGAGTTGTGTGACAAGTATGGCCTGCTGGTGTGGGATGAGTTTTTTCAGCCGAATCCTTCGGACGGCCCGGATCCAGATGATTTCGACACGTATATGGCCAATGTGCGAGATAAGATTTTGCGATTCCGTAACCATCCTTCCATCGTTTTGTGGTGCGCAAGGAATGAAGGGTATCCTCCCAAAAAGATTGACGACGCACTCCGCATTTTGATGGCGGAGCTTGAGCCTACGCGTTTGTATCAGGCAAACTCCGCGGATGGGCGCGGCGTCAATTCGCATGGTCCTTATCACTGGAGGACGCCACGAGAGTTTTACGTGTACGACGAGGCGTTCAAGACCGAGATCGGAAGCGTGTCGGTACCGACGCTTGAGTCGATCCATGGGATGATGCCAGAGAAGGATTGGGAGACGATCAACGACGACTGGGCGGAGCATGACTTTGCCAAGGGCGCATCGGGTGGTGATTCGTATCCCCAGATGATCGCGGATCGCTATGGCAAAGTGGCAAACCTTGCTGATTTTGTGCGTAAGTCGCAGCTTGCGAACTATGAAGCATTTCGAGCGATGTATGAGGGACGCAATGCAAAGTTGTTTCATCCAACGACCGGCATACTTACGTGGATGAGCAACCCTGCGCAGCCCAGTTTTGTGTGGCAGCTCTATCATCACGATCTTGAACCCAACTCGGCTTTATTTGCAGTGAAGAAGGCGGCTGAGCCCATACACATTCAACTGAACGAAGGGAACGGCGACGTACAGGTAATTAATAATTTGGATGCTCCATTGACCGGTGCCCGTGCTCATCTCGCAATCTATAACCTCGATGCCTCCGTTCAGTACCAACATGATTTTGATGTCGCTGCTCCAGCGAGTGCCGCGACTTCGCTAGGGCCTGTTTCCTGGCCTGCGAATTTGTCTGCGGTCCATTTCGTTAAGCTTCGAGCTGCGTGACGCAACGGGCAAATTAGTTTCGGATAACTTCTACTGGCGTGGGTTGCCGGAACAACAAGACGACCTGAAGGCGTTGGGTAGTATGCCAACGGTAGCGCTGGATGCCAAGGTCACACGCAGCGACCTGGAGGGTAAGAGCCACTTGTCTGTCACGCTGCACAATTCTGGTACTCAGGTTGCACTGATGGCGCATCTTCAGGTGCGGCGTAAGCGATCTGGTGAGAGGGTTTTGCCCGTTTATTACAGCGACAACTACGTGTCTTTGTTACCGAATGAGAGTAAAGAGATCACGATTGAAGTTGCCACCTCAGATCTCCAAGGAGATGACGCTCTTGTGCTTGTCGATGGATGGAACGTCGGCGTCAATGTTGCGTCATCTGCAGGCATCGGCATTGCACCCAACGCAGACTCTCGTGTGGATCATTGGCCGGTGACCGGTCTGCCAATAATAACTAACTAATTATTTGGCGCCGTCACGACGGCTACCAAAGAGTCGGCACATCCGTAATAGAGAAACCAGTGCGCGTGGAAGTATACGAGACCTTCAGCGAAGGTCGTTCCCGCCGCGTATTGGCCCGTTTTCTCATAGGGCATTACGGGCTTCAGTACGGGGCGCTCCGTCTGCTGCAGGATATGAACAGGGTTGTTGCCATCAAATAGAGCTTCGCCGGCCGCGTAGGCGTTTGGTCCTAAATTCGGATCGCCGTTTTTTACCGCATTTTTTCCGTTGTAGAGGACGACGATCCCTGCGGGTGTCAGGACTGGCGGCGGACCGGTCTCGGGGAACGTGCTATCGAAGTGATCGGGCCGTGGCCGCAGCACTTCGATGGGATTGCCGGCCGCATTCTCGACTGGATTCCAATGGATCAAGTCGCTCGAAGTTGCCAGATGTATAGCGCCTTCTCCCCAATACATCCAATATTTTCCGTCCATCTTTGCTGCGATGAGGCGATCTTTGACGAGGTGCGTCACTATACCGGCCGACTTGTATTTCAGAAGCGCGTATTTTCCGTTTGCGGCGTTTTCAAAGGCCGGTCCGTGCTTTATCCAGTGCGTCAGATCTGAAGATGTTGCGATCCCTACCGAGTAAGTCGTGCGATTCCATTGTGTGTAGGTGAGGACATAGGTGCCGTCCGTTGTCTCGACGATGCGTGGGTCTTCGACGCCGCCGGGCCATTCGCGTGATTTTTGAGCATCTTCGGCTGGATAGAATATAGGTTCGGCGAGTCGGGTGAAGTGAATGCCGTCCTGGCTTTCGGCAAGGCCCAGCCGAGAAGTGTGATCGCCTATCTGCATAGTGCCCGAATCGTCTTCGGCGCGATAGAGAACATACACTTTGCCATTGCGCACAACGGCGGCAGGATTGAAGGTGTGAAGCGTCTCCCAATGGACAGGAGCCTTGAGTATGGGATCTGCGAATGTCGATTGCGAGCGTGGCGTGATGATTGGATTACCCTGCGAAGGGCGAGTGAAAGGGCCGATCTCCCACTTTTCTGTATCTTGTGCGTGCAAAGTAGCTGCACAGAGTAGTGCTGTTGATAGACCTATCCTGCTCCACATTTTCATGTGTACAAAGTACAGTGCCAGCGAGTCGATAACAACTTCTGCGTGGCTTTCATGAGTGAGTGTTACTTTGTTCCTTGATTCCCCAGCACATAAGGTACAGCGAAACGCCCGATCTGAATGTATGCGTTGTCGGACGGGGGCCAGATGCGAAAAGATTCAACGCGTGCGCCATTCGTCAGACGGTGAGCTTCAACGGTGCCGCGTTGATCGCCGGTTGTTGCGTCATAGAACTTGACGGAGAGGCTGTCGTTGTCTCTTCTCCAGCCGAGAACGTAGCTGCCTGCGGAGAGTGAGATGTCGCCGATTGTGATGGGAGACTGAACCAAGAGGTAGTGAGAGTATTTTCCATCGGCGGAGTATCCTGCCGTGATAAGGACAACTCCCGCGATGATCTTACCGTGCGAATCGATTATGCCTGAGGCGGTGCGCATCTCAGTTTCGATCCTCTCTTTTTCAACCTGTGCACGAGCAGGCAGTGCAGTCTGTAACTCTGCCGGAGTTGCTGACCGCCAGACAGGTCTTTGCTGAGCGCCGGCAAAAGGCGGCGGCACAAGCAGAATGAGCAGAGTGATAAGGAGAGATTTCAGAGGGTATGGGCTCATTTGAGATGTACGATTCCTCGCTGAAGAGCAACGGTTGCGGCGTGCGTGCGATCGCTGACGCCAAGTTTGCTGAGTAGACTATTGATGTGAGACTTCACGGTCGCTTCGCTGATGTCGAGATCGGAGGCGATTTCCTTGTTGGCTCGACCGGCGACGATGCGCTCTAAGACGCCTAGCTCGCGTGTCGTCAGTGCCTGCGTGCCCATTCTCTCAGCCAGCTTTTCCGCTATGGCAGGAGAGATTCTGGTTTTGCCTTCGTGAACGGCTTGAATGGTCGAGAGCAGTTCGTCGACGGTCATCCCCTTGAGGAGATACGCTTTTGCGCCTGCTTGAAGGGCGCGAAAGATATCCTCGTCGCCGTCGAAAGTGGTGAGTACGACGAATTTTGCGGCAGGCGCTTCGGTACGGATCTTCAAGATGGCATCAACACCCCCAACCGTGGGCAGCTGTAGATCCATCAGAGTTACGTCTGGAAGTAGAGTACGGTAGAGTTCAATTGCCTGTAGACCGTCGCCGGCCTCGCCGACAACTTCAATGCCAGGCATGATATTGAGTAGTGCCACGAGTCCTTGTCGAACAACGTGATGGTCATCTACTACAAGGATGCGAATGCGTTCAGCCATTGTTAGTTGCACCTTTCTCTGCAGGGATCGGAACCTCCAGCTTGATGGTGGTTCCTTCTCCCTGCGAACTCTCTATGGTGAGTTGACCACGAATCTGATCTGCGCGTTCGCGAATTCCCTGAATGCCAAAATGGCCTTTGCGGGAGAGGGAGTTGTCCGAGGCCGCAAATCCTTGGCCATTGTCAGTGATTATCAACGTCAATTGATCCGAATGGTAGCGCAGATCGACCGATGCCTGAGTTGCGTTTGCGTGACGTACTACATTCGCTAGAGACTCCTGGGCAATGCGGAGGATTTCATCTTCAAGCGCCGGGGGGAGCTGACGGTAGGTGCCACCAACGTTTAGTTGAATGACAAGTTGTTTCTCTGCACGTTGTTCCACAAGATTCTTAAGGCGTGTGGGGAGAGTGTGCTGCGCTGTGATCGCGCGAAGATCCCAGATGCTGCGACGAGCTTCTGCCAATCCTTCTCTTACATATTTTCGGGTGTTATCGATCTGCTGGCCAGCAGCGGAGACCTGCGATTGAGCGAGAAGTTGGGCTGTGAGTTCAAGCTGTACCGAGACGCCCACAAAGCTTTGTGCCAAGGTGTCGTGGATCTCGCGGGCGACTCGATTGCGCTCGGCGAGAACCGCTTGAAATTTTGATTGGAGACGTCGAATACGAAGACGATAGAGGAGAAACCCGATGGCCGCAATGAAAAGGAGGGCTAAAAGAATGAACCATAGTCTTCGATAGAAGGGTGGGTTGACATAGAAAGTAGCCTGCGCTCCCAGCTCATTCCATAAGCCGTCGTTATTTGCAGCCTGAACACGGAAACGATAATGACCCGGAGGGAGGTTCGTGTAGTAGGCGATTCTGCGTGAGCCAGCGTTAGTCCATTGTTTATCGAATCCTTCGAGGATATATCGATAGCGGACTTTGGCAGGCGCCACGTAGCTGAGACCAGCATATTGAAAGGCAAAGCTGTGATGACCGGGAGCGATATCTTGCTCCGTCGCGGGGAGGGGTAGTTCGATATCGTCCACCGTGAATCGTTCGATAAGAACGGGTGGAGGAATGTGGTTTTCGGCAAGCTGGGCGGGATCTACGACTGCGACACCCCGTCTGGTAGCAAACCACAAAAGCCCATCGGTGCTCTTCCATGAGGCGGGATGGCCGATGGAGCCTCCCTCCTCCGTTGGCATGCCGTCGGCGCGTCCGTAAGAGAACGGGTGAGGGTCGCAGTTTGGAGAAGTGCCGCAAACAGTGAGTTTAAGAGCGGAGACGCGTGTGATGCCTCGATTTGAACCTAACCATAGATCGCCATGATCGTCTTCGATGATTGAATCAATTTCCTGCGGCAGATCGGTTCGATGAAAAGATTCGAAGCCGGTGGGTGACCAGGCGCTCAGACCGCCTCCCTTCGTTCCGATCCAGAGTGTTCCGTTGTGTCCCTCGGCGAGTGAGGTGATGACATCTCCCGATAGCCCGTCTTTCGTGGTGAACGTCGTTATCTTTCCGTTGTGGAGGCGTGAGAGTCCGTTCAGCGTGCCGATCCAAAGGTCGGGGGGAGATATGTGGGAGTGGTATTGAAGCAGAACTCCGATAAGGTCGCTTTTGAAGCCGTCGGCCTGCGTTAGTGTGGTGAACCGATTATTCTGCCAGTGCGCGAGACCGCGGCGCGTGCCGATCCAAAGAGAGCCGTCCGCGTCGGTAAGGAGAGAACGGACAAAGTCGTCGGGAAGTCCATCGGCGGAGGTATAAGCCTGCACCCTGGTGCCTTCGATATGGTTTAGGCCGTCGGGTGTGCCGACCCACATGCTGCTATCCGCTGCGGGTGCTAAGGCGAGGATGACCTCACTAAGTAGGCCATCGCGAGTAGAAAAGTGTTTGACATTTCCTGACTGCCAGCGGTCCAGGCCATCCCCGTTCGTGCCAACCCACATCGCGCTGTCGGATGCCTGAGTGATGGCTGTAATTGTGTGATCGGATAGACCGGGGATGGTCCGGAAGTTTTGCCGCCGGAGGATTTCTAGTCCACTGGTTTCTGTGCCTATCCAGAGATTACCTTCCTTGTCTTGAAAGATAGACAAAATGCTGTTGGAGCCGAGTGCCGTTTGGAGTTGTGGATGGGTGCCGTTTTTATTCATGCAAAAAAGACCTTTGTTGGTGCCTATCCAAAGCTCTCCTATTGAATCAGCTAAGACCGCCTGAATTCGAGTGGCAGACGTACTAGTGTCTATTTGTAAAGTGTGGGCGATGCCGTTTTGAACTGTGGTTAAAAGTCGTTCCTGTTCGTAACCAGAGATTGTTGTCTGGTAGAGGTCCAATGCCCTGGATGTCCGCAGATGGCAATGATGGGCTGAACTGCTGGGAGCGAAAGCTAGCACGCTGATATAAAAACACCCCAGAGGTTGATGAAATCCAGACATCGCCGTTGTCAGCAGACATCATTGCGGTAGGAGCGGCAGAGTTGGGTAAGGCGAGTATCGAGAAGTGAGCTCCGTCGAATCTGCTGATGAGGGCACCAGAGAGAATCAGTAAAGTTCCATCATCAGCTACTGCGAGAGAGATGATTTCGCCAGCGGGAAGTCCATCACTGGTAGAGTACCGACGAAATATTCCACCTGAGTACTGAAGCAAGCCATCCGCGGTTCCAATCCAGATTCGACCCGTGGGATCCTGCGCAAAGCAGCAGATATCGTCGCTGGTAAAGGCGGGGCTGGTTTCGTGATTGAAGGTTGTGAAATCGACACCATTGAAGCGGGCTACGCCACCTTCAGTTGCTATCCAAATATAGCCATCACGTGCCTGGAATATTCTATGAACGCTGTTTTGTGGGAGGCCATTCTCAGTAGACCAAGATTGATGGCCCAGGTTAGTCGACTCTTGAGGGTGGGCGACAGGCGAGAGCGCGGCAATTCCGCATATGGTGCATAGAAGAGAAGGTCGCAAGACGAAATGGAGAAAAGAAGGAAGATTCATGCCGAGTTTGCTGCATGTTGAACTTGCTACGCCGGATTGGTTACAACTCGGATGATACGGCCTATTGATTTGAACGCTGCAGGGTTATTTCTGATTTGTCGCGGCAGGAATGAAGATAGGCGACAAGATCATTGACCTCAGATTCTTTGAGGATGTCTGCGAAGGCCGGCATCTCATGACCGCCTTGTAATATCTGCGTGCGTATCTGACCTTTGCTAAGAGAGCGGCCAACTCCAGAGAGGTCAGGTCCCTTGTTGCCCCCGTTTTTGCGGATGGTGTGACAGTGCTGACAGCCGTTGTCGGCAAACAGTGCGGCTCCGTGACTCTTGTCGGCTGCTGATGCGAGTGCCGGAAAAAACGAAGTTGCGGCAAAGATAAGGATGGCCGGGAAACGTGACAGATTCATTGGATAGATGGTGCCACTGAGTGGGTTGGCTCTGGAGCAAAATCGGTGTGTGTGTGCCAGGGTACAGTCTCCGATGCGACTTCATTATGTTTGCGAAGGAACTCGAGTGCGTACGTGCTGGCCGTGGGATCGTCTTTTTGATCGGCAAACATGGCTGCCTCGTATGATGCCTTTTCTTTCATTCCTAGTCTGCGATAGACGATGGAGAGGATGTAATGAGCGGCCAGATCGTCAGGGTCTATCGATTGGAGAGTCTCGTACTCGACTCGGGCCTCATCATACTTGTGCTGTTGGTATAGAGAGAATCCGAGTTCCCGATGCGCGTCGCGTGAACGTGGGAACTTTGTGATGACCTCCCGCAGATCGGTAATGGCATTATCTACTTGTCCCTGATTTCGTTCGACTAACGCAAGGTAGTACAGTGCGCGTGGATTATGAGGGCTCAGCGCCAGCGCTTTGTTAAGGCTGGTGCGGGATGCTTCGTAGCGTTCCCATTGGAAGTTGGCGATGGCAATGTTCGTGAACGCATCAGCGTAGTCGGGTCGTAACTGGGCGACGTGCTCGAATGCATGGACACTTTCCGCGTACTGCTGGGCGTCTAGCATCGCAATGCCGAAGTTGTTCCACCTCATCCACTCCTTGTTGTCTTGCGGATCGACGGTTGCGGAGTTACTTCCGAGATTGAATGTGCGAGTACGTTCGGCCATTGCTACGACAGGCATTTCATAGTGTTTACCCATTCCAAAGTCCATGAAGTGCTGATCGAAGCGGCGATAGTTGACTCTGGCGGTAACGGTGATCGGGCTTTTAGCGTCTGTTGGGACTTTGAATTGGTAGCGAACTAGTTGAGAGCGACCGGAAGCGATGGTGTTGTTGTAGGCCACGACACGATTGTTCCATACCTGATGAAGATCATTGATTTCCCCCTTTGTGTTGACGAGACGATTGGTGAAGCTGTGGGCGCGGGGATCGAGATCGCCGTTGGGCTGAATCGCTCCGGAGTGCATCAGAGTGTGGCCTGCGGCGTCTTTGGCCTCGAACTCTACCCAACTCTCATACATATCGCGCTGCTCAGGGACGTGGCTGTGCGCTATTCCTTTGTTCTGAATGACGATAGATGTTGTTAGGAGATCTCCCGGGGAGACGGTGAAATCTTCATTGCCGAGCGGCGCGATGATTTTGTCTGCATTTCTCTCCAAGCCAAAGATGTCGACGTTGAAGACGCCAGCCTTCAGAAAAGCTACGGTCTTTTGCATCTGGGTGTCGTAGTTGTAGTACTTCGACAGAACAGTATTTGCACCCAGCCAGCGATGTGAGGCGAGTTTGCCTTCCTTGGCGCCGGAGTCGGAGGTGGTGAGATTCTCTCGTGTCATGTGGCACGTCTGGCAGGTAGAGACGCCATCTTTGACGTAGAAGGGTAGGGGAGACTGCTTGGCGAATGAGGAGAGTTGCCACTCGTCGTAGAGGAAGATCGCACGCTGCCACTTATAGTCATTTAACTGCTTCGGCAGCGCTGCTTTGTGACAAGCCGAGCAGAATTCGCTGGAGCGGTAAAAGTCTTTCATGACAGCCTTTGAGTGGCGATCGAGATGGGAGAGTATCTCTTTGTCGGAGACATCGTCGTAGATGGGTTGATCCTTTTCATCTACAAGGACCGCTGGCTGCGCCATGACATAGCTGCCCGTGCCGCGTGTATCTACCTTCTGGATGGAATGGCAGACCGTGCAGGTCACACCATCTTCGTCGAACTTGCGATTGACCGGGGAACCTTTTGTGAGTGCTCCCGAAAGCAGTGCGATTGGGTTGTGGCAACCCTCGCAGTGTCGCGTGTACTCGATGCCTTTTTCCGCCGTGAGCAGTGCTGTGTTTTTGATGTACCAAGGTGCACGGAAGGAGTTAGCGTGAGCCGACTCGCGCCATTCGGCATGTGCCTCCTGATGGCAGTGACTACAGTATTTGGCGGTGGGAAAAGCTTTTGGGTTGATGAATTGACCAGTGTCTGTAGTTGCATTTGAAGGTAGGAAAGGTTTGTCCTGGCCGAATCGAAGATTGTAGTGCTGTTTGACCGATTGTGTATAAATCTCTCGTTGAGCAGGTGTATCAACAGAGTCCGAGGCGTGAGCTTTGTCTTTTTGCATGGCCATGAAAATACATGCAGACGCAGCGCCGAGCAGAGATCCGATAACGATGCGGCCAACCTGTCCGAGAGCCCTTTTCATAGAACCATGAATTGTAATGAACCTGAAGTATCGCTGACTATCAGCCTGCGCGTGGATAGAAATGTCAATCAAAAGGTTGAGAGGCTCAAAATGAAGTCTCCAATTACATTTTGGTGCCCTTGCCCTCTGTGAGGGTTACGATCTGATCAACTTTATTGACGGCAAATTGTTCTTTTGTGCCGCTGGGCCAATGAACTTCAATTGAGTCGATCGTGGTGCTGTTTCCTAAACCGAAGTGAAGGCGAGGATCATGGGTGGAGGCAAAGCTTCCGCCGGAAAAGACATCTTCCCGCTGTTTTTTCCCATCGGCGACGAGATAGACCGTAGCGCCTATGGCATCTCGAGGGCTTTTCGATCCGCCGACAAGCTTCAGTTCGATCCAATGATGGTTGTCTGGTGAAACGTTGCGCAGAAGCGCGGGGTGGCCATCAAGGACGTTGATGACGACATCCAATTTGCCATCGTTGAAAATATCTCCAACGGCCATGCCACGACTGACGTACACATTTGCGAGGGCTGTACCTTCGACGGCAGGCTCGAGATCAAATTTTTTCCCATCGATATTTCGGAAGAGTAAGGGACGTTGCGCCCAAGTAGTTCCCCAAGCCGTATGGTCCACTTGCGGGTAAACGTGACCGTTCGCGATCACAAGATCTTTCCAGCCGTCGTTATCGAAGTCCAGAAATGCAGTTCCCCAACCAAGAAATGGGATGGTCGGTTCGGCGATGCCTAGCTGATAGCTGATGTCGGTGAAGTTGGCGTCACCATCATTTCTGTAAAGAGGGTTGTAGTCATCTGAAAATGTTGTGTTGTAGACGTCCATGAGACCGTTGTTGCGATAGTCTCCAACCGCAATTCCCATGGAGGCGGTTTCGCGCCCGTTCTCGTTTAGGGCATAGCCGGAGGCGTAGCTGGCATCCTCAAAGGTGCCATCGCCCTTGTTGATATAGAGATAGTTTGGAGTGGAATCGTTCGCAACGAGAAGGTCGGGTTTCCCGTCGTTATTGACGTCGATAAATACGGACGCGAATCCGTAGTAAGCATTTTTGTCGGCTACGCCAGCCTTTTCGCTTACATCTGTGAATGTTCCATCGCCGTTGTTGTGGAAGAGGTGGTCTGGTTCACCTTTAAGGCCTCGCGGACCACACATTACTTTTTCACCGCGAAATTGGCAGAAGCTGTAGGAGACATCTTTGCCTCCGGATGCTGGTTGGTTCGCGATGTCGTAGTGAACGTAACCGGGGACGAAGAGGTCGAGCTTGCCGTCACCGTCGTAGTCTCCCCATGTGGCTCCAGTTGACCAGTTGCCGAGAGTGACGCCAGCTTTCTCCGCTAAGTCGGTAAAGGTGCCGTCATGATTGTTGTGATAGAGGCGGTTCTTGCCAAAGTTGCTTACATAGATGTCTGGCCAGCCGTCGTTGTCGTAGTCAGCGATGGCAACGCCGATGCCCCAGCGGTCATTCGTAACGAGTGCCTTCGCAGCGACGTCAGTGAAGGTGCCATCATGGTTGTTATGAAATAACGCTGCATGTGGTGAAGACGTTTTGCCACTCATTGCGTCATAGGTTGAGCCGTTCACCAGATAAATGTCGAGCCAACCATCATTGTCATAGTCGATGAGACCTACGCCTGATCCGTTCGTCTCGATGATAAAGTTTTTTTCTGTGGTTCCCATTGTGTGGGTCCAGCCTGACAGACCTGATTTTTTTGCGATGTCTTGAAAGAGGATGGGGCCATCTTTGACGAATCCGCCGGCAGTGATGGGTCTTCGCTCTTTGTCCAGCACTGCCGCATGAACGCCACCGGTATTTGCTCCGCCTACTGCCGGGGCCTGGCCGCCTTCCTGAGGCTTGTCCGACTGAGTGTCTGTCGAATGAGAGTTTGGAGCAGTGGATTGCGCGAGCAGCGCTCCTGCACCTGCTAAGACCGTGGCACAGAGAGCTAGCATGATGGATGGCAAGCCAAAGTTAGAACGATGATGAAGGGTCACGAAGCTCGTCCTTCTGGTTTCAGATTTCTTTTCTTGCATCAGTGAAGCTTCCTTAGCATAAAAATCTAACGGACGGCCGCAGCATCATGTTTATCACACGGGGACGAATTGCTAGCTCCTGTCCTCAGAGCGCTGGCTCAAGGGGTAACAGCAGCAGAAGATGGTAGTGGTCGACTCCCTGTTGGCGAGTCACGCCCTTTCCCTTCTTCCAACTCAATGATCCGATCAACCTCAGCAGGAGCGTCGTAGAACTCAGTTCTTCCATTTGGCCATCGAATCTTAATGTTCGTAAGGTGCGTCTCGGTGCCGAGGCCAAAGTGGAGGCGGAGATCACTTGACGAGTTGTAGCTGGAGCCGCTCCGAACCTCATCGACCCAAACCCGGTTTGCAGATTTCAAAGTTGCACGCGCTCCGATAGCGTCGCGGTTAGATGATGTGCCGATAAGACGCAGACCAAGCCAATGATTCTGATTTTTTGCGAGGTTGACGAGGAGCATAGGCTTGTCGCTGAGATTGTTGATTACGCCTTCCAGACGACCATCGTTGAAGAGATCGCCGATAGCCAATCCACGACTTGATCGTGGGTCAGCAAGGCCAGGCCCGGATGTCTTGCTAATATCGCGAAACTTACCGTTGCCAAGATTGTTATAGAGGAAGCGCGGTTCACGATAGAGAGAGCCGAGTTTGGCAGAGTCGACCTCAGGATAGACATGGCCGTTAACTACAAGAAGGTCAGGCCACCCGTCGTTGTCTACATCGGCGAACATGGCTCCCCAGCCGAGGGCATCCGCGTTAATGCCGAGTCCGGCGGCGAAGGTTGTATCGGTGTAAGTGCCGTCGCCGTTATTGCGATAAAGAGTAGAGGTATCGTCGGAGAAGTTCGTTTTGAAGAGGTCGAGCTTGCCGTCGCCGTCGTAGTCGGCTGAAGTTGAGCCCATGCCAGCCTGCTCGCGGCCATCTTCGTTGAAAGCCACGCCGACGTCTGCGGCGGTGTCGGTGAAGGTGCCATCGTGGTTGTTTCGATAGAGGATCGCAGGTGTAGAGTCACACGCAATGTAAAGGTCGGGCCATCCATCATCGTCGTAGTCTAGCGTCGTGATAGAGAAGCAGTAGTGACCTTGGGTGTGCTCGAATCCACTGGGTTTGCTGACGTCTTTGAACTTTCCTGCGCCAAGATTGTGGTACAGAATGTTTGGCGCGCTCTCGAGGCCACGGGGGCCACACATGACGGGAACACCTTTCCAGATGCATCCAGCTGTCTGGCCGGGTGCCGGCGTTCGTGCAAGGTCAAAGTGAACATAGTTAGCGACGGCAAGATCTAGCTTTCCGTCACGGTCGTAGTCGACAAAGGCGCAACCGGTGCCCCATTCCTTGCCCGTTCCAGCAACGCCGGCCTGCTCGGCTACCTCTTTGAAGGTGCCGTTACGCTGGTTCTGAAAGAGACGGTTTTTGCCGTAGCCGGTAACGTAAATGTCCTCATATCCGTCGTTGTCGTAGTCTCCAACGCAGGCTCCCTGACCCCATCCGGTGGAGACTAGGCCTGCCTTCACGGTGACATCAGTGAAGGTGCCGTCGTGGTTGTTGTGAAAGAGGTGGTTTGAAGGTTTATTCTGCGTAGTTTTATTGCTGGCGTTTTTGCTCGGAAGGTCGGTGCCGTTGACTAAGAAGATATCGGGCCAGCCGTCTCGGTCGTAGTCCAGAATGGCAACACCAGAACCGGTTGCTTCAATGATGTAACGTTTGGACTCGACGCTTCCATTGACGTCGCGAACGGTGATACCGGCCTTCGCCGCAACATCAACGAACCACGCGGGAGGCGCGTGATCGGTTGAGGGAGGATAGGCCTGGCCTGCGAAGGCAATCGTTGAGAAGATGAAGACGCTATTCGAGAGGAGGGAGATTAGCAGCTTCATGTCTTCGATGTTGGTGAAAACTGTGCGCCTGGTTTTGAGCCAGATGGGATCGACGCGCCCATGGCCACTGTCTTCAGAATTTTCCCGCCTTCCTGAATGACGTAGAGGTGATTGGCTGCGAGGTCAGTCAGTCTATCCGTCGTGCCGGATGGCCATTTGATCTCGACTGTGTCGGCTTTTGAAGAGTGGTCGAGGCCGAAGTGAATGCGGAGATCGTTTTGGGAGTAGTAGCTACCTCCGCTTCGAACTTCGTCGATTTGAATAAAGGGTTTTGCCGCGTCCGGTGTTGATGTCGTGACGCTAATCTTTGCACCGATGCCTGTTCGATTGGACTTTGTACCGACTGTGCGAATCTTGATCCAATTACGGCCTGTCGTCGAATCACATCGGAGTAGCTGAGGAAAGCTATTGACGCAGTTTACGACCACGTCGATGACACCATCGTTGTCGTAATCACCAAAAGCACAACCGCGGCCGGCTGCCGGCGTATTGATGCCCGGACCACCTTGCGCGGTTACTTCTTCAAATTGTCCATTGCGAAGATTGCGGTAGAGATATTTATGCTGAGCATAAGGGGCGTCAATGGTGGTTCCGTCGACCTCTGGGTAGACGTGGCCATTGCAGATGAAGATGTCTGGCCAACCATCATTGTCCATATCGAAGAAGCCGACGCCCCAACCGAGGTATCGCGTGTTAACACCTAAACCAGAGAGATAAGTGTGATCGTCGAAGTTTCCATCGCCCAAGTTGACATAGAGCGAATCGGTATCTCCGGCGAAGTTTGTTTTAACAATATCGAAGCGGCCGTCGCGATTGAAGTCACCAATAGAGACTCCCATGCCCGCTTGAGGTTTGCCGTCTGGAGAGTATGCAATGCCAGATTCGATGGCTACATCCTTGAACGTTCCATCCTTTTGATTCTGGTAGTATGTCGCGGCAGTGGAGTCGTTGGCAACATAGATGTCGGGCCACCCATCACCATCGATGTCGGAGACCGCTACAGAGAGGGCGTAGGTGCCAATGGTGTCCCACATGCCACTTTTTTGCGAGACGTCTGTAAAGGTTCCGTCACCATTGTTGTGATAAAGAATGTTCTTACCACCTTGCAAGCCAGGAGGACCGCAAGCCACTTGGATGCCTTTGTAAGCGCAGCCCGCAGCTTCTGGAAGCGGAGCGGTTTTGATATCGAAGTCGATGTAGTTGGCCACAAAAAGATCGAGATGGCCGTCACGGTCATAGTCGAGAAAAGCGCAGCCAGAGTTCCATCGAGTCTTAGACTGAAGTAGTCCCGCCTTCTGTGTCACGTCGGTGAAGGTGCCATTGCCGTTGTTGCGGTAGAGAACATTCTGTCCGTAATAACTGATAAATAGATCATCCCATCCGTCATTGTTGTAGTCGCCAACACAGCAACCCTGGCCCCATCCTCCGCGTGCAAGGCCGGCTTTGACTGTGACATCGGTGAAGGTGCCATCGCGATTATTCTTGAAGAGATGGGATACGGGTTCCTGTCCTTTGGGAAAGCCTTCCAGCCGTGTGCCGTTGACCAGAAAAATATCGATCCAGTCGTCGTGATCGTAGTCGTAGAACGCGACACCGCACCCGGTCGTCTCTAGAAGATACCGATTCTTGTGTTCGCCCCCGTATATGGTCTTCGCGTTGAGGCCCGATTGACGGGCCACATCGATAAAGTTGACTCCAAGTGGAGTGCCGGCAATTTGAGAGGGAGGGCCTTTGGGTGCGGGACGAGGGATGGCATCGTAAGTAGGACGCGATCCTGTTTGAGGAGCCGATTGATGACTTGATGGTACCGCCAGAGCGAGAACATCATCGAGCGTGAGGACTAGCGCAGTGGCAGATAGCGAAGTGAAAAACCTGCGGCGAGACCAACTCAAAAGGACACCCCTCCGGACCGCAACCCGGTAATGACGTTCAGAGCTCTTCACCTGCTGGGTTTTTGTAAACACAAATACCACGGCGTAGAAAGAGTCTCGAAAGTAGTTCACTGAGTATAGAGAAGCTTCCACTGTCGCGGCAATGTGCTTTTTAGAGTGACAATGGGACTGATTTTAGGGGTGAGCAAGAGGAGCGTCGCTTGGCGAAGCAGTTGGCATAAGTTTCTGGGCCTTCTGTCGTTCAAGCGCAGCTTCGGCGCTTCTGCCCTGGCGATCGAACGCATCCGCCAAGGCGGAATGTGCCTCTCCATAGTTCGGATCGGCCTCTACCGCTGTTTGAAGCTGGACAAGAGCGTCAGCGAGTTTTACCTTCCTTGAGAAGGGCCTTGCCGGTATCGAGAGCAAAGTTGGCACGCTGACGGCTTACGGCGATTCGACTAAGTTCTGCGGCTTTTTTTCGTTCGGCTGCTGCCCCAACACGGTCGCCCTGTTGGCTGAGAATTGCCGCAAGGCCGATATGCGGGCTGGGCTGGTTTGGTAGTAACTCGATAGCGCGCCGTAAGGCTGGCGCAGCTTTCTGCAAGTCGCCGGATTCTTTATAGGCGTTCCCCAGTATCGCCCAAGCGTTGCCATTGTCGGGACTGAGTGTAGTTGCTTTTTCCAATTCAGCTTGGGCTTCGGCGAAGCGGCCTAGCTGCAGATAGAGAACTCCGAGCGTGTAAGGCGGGTCCGGCAACTTAGGATTGAGTTCTTCTGCCCGCACAAACTCTAGAACTGCTGCGCTAGCATCGTCTTTTAGTTTGAGGGCAAGTCCAAGGTCGTAGTGGAGGTACGCGCTGTCTGGCTCGATGGCGAGACCGGCACGGAACTGTTCCATAGCGTGGTCGAGATCACTTTGCTGGAGATAGGCCACACCTAGGTCCTGGCGAAGCGTCGCACTTTGCCCATTGATCGCCAAGGCGCGAATGTAAATTGGGATTGCGCGTTTTGCATCACCTGTCTGCACTAGAGCGAGGCCCAAGTTTGTGAGTGCGGAGAAATCCTGCGGTCGCGCCGCAACGACCTGTTCAAATAGTGGCAGAGCTTCACGGGCGTTGTCTTTTGCTTGCAGAGTGAGAGCAAGTTCGTACCTCGCGTCCACCGACTTGGAATCCAGATTCAACGCATGCCGTAACACAGCGAGGGATGAGTCGTCCTGATTGTCTGCCCGAAGAGCTCTCCCCAGCTGCAATATGTACTCGACATTGTCCTTGGCAAGTTCAGCTGCTTTGCTCAGCTCCTTGACGGCCGCAGATGTGTCACCTTGATTGAGGTAAACCGAGCCAAGATGAAAGTGGGCAGAGGCGAGTGTTGGGTCCAGCGAGATGGCCCGTTGAATCTGAATACTGGCTTGAGCGTAGTGTTCCTGCTGGGCCAGGACCGTGCCGAGGGTGTCATACAGTGCTGCGTTATCTGGCGAGTCGATCAGAGCTTTCTCAAGCTGCTTTTGTGCAGCTGCTAGTTTCCGCAACGGCACTAAGTGCGATGGCGTAGTTGATCGAAGCCTGTGGTGTTAGTTTTTGCGACGGGGCTGTCTGATCTAGAAGTTGGAACATCTGAACTGATTTTGGGTAGTCGCGAAGCTGTTCATAAGCCATTGCGAGGTTGAGTATTGCACCTGCATCCTGAGGGTCAAGCTTATGTGCCAATTCAAGCTGCACCAGAGCGGATGCGGTATCTCCTTCTGCGAGCAGTACCGTGCCGAATGCACTGTGAGCAGCGGCGACGTCGGGGACAATTAGCACTAACTTCGCAAACTGTGTGTGCGCAGAATGTAGATCATTCTGCTGATAGGCAGCGGATCCGGCACGAAAAACTTCCTTTGCAGACTCCAACTTTTCGTCTGTTGTCGCGGGTGGCGTAGCAACGGTTTGCGCTTGCGCTAGTGGAAGAATGGCCGCTATGACACTATGCAGCAGTAGCGAAGGTGCCCGAGAAAATCGCATATCAGACATCGATTGTAATCACGAGGGTAGAGAGGGCATTAGGCCCATCACAGCGGCGCTTGAGTGAACTTGACGTAGTTTCGGCCAGAATATAGCCGATATCCTAGAACCATTGGTTGCTGGAAAGATTTGCAGAGGAGTTGGACGGTGTAGGTCGGCGTCTTTAGCGGAACTGACGGAGAATAGATCGTGGCCGCCGATGTCCATGACGACGAAGTCATCCGCACCAGAAGCCGCAACCGTAGGCGCCTGGGAGAAGTCGATGGCCCTCGATGTCTATAGGTGATTCCGTTATGAGATAGGCCTGATATTTCTCCTGTAATGCGCTTGAGTAACCTGCTGTGTCGACGAGCGTCACGAGGAGCAGTGAGTCCTTCGTGAATTGCACGCCGCTGGAGTTTCTGGCTTGGATCGGTGCGCTCTGTCCACGGAAAAAGACCGTGTTTGGAAGAAGTCTTGCTGCTTCAACGGCGGTCATTACCTTTGTTTCGATAGAAGCGGCTGGACTGCTCGTGTCTGAAGACACGGTTTGTGAAGCCGCGTAAACGCGGGGGTGGCAACGGCCAGCAATAGGACGGAGTGTAGCAACTTGCGGAGCATGATTGGCCTCTTATCAGTCGCATCGTACTGTGTTAGAAGAGAATGCTGCAACATGTAGACTGGTGATCCTTTAACGACGGAGGCAACATGCGAGCTATTTCTGGGTGTTCGTGATGCTTGGCGGAGTTGCCAGCTCACAGACTGACCACACTTGCGACCGCTTGATGCCTTTTCGATCAGGCAAGATGGGCTGGCAATTCGGCAGCATGTTGAAGCGGGAAAGCCCTTTACTGTCGCAGGGACACACGGGGCGATGCCTGGGCAGCAGGAAGGAACTTTTGAGGCTTGGGTGCTGCCGGTCAAGCTGCTGAGTCACTTTGCCATTCGAGCCGATGTCGAAGGCTATTCAGTGCCGATCGACCTGAACGCAGATGCGGCGGAGATCGAGGTGTTTCCGGATCACACCGTGATTACATACTCGCATATTGCGTTACGGTGAGGCAGATCATGTTCGCTCCGGATGACACGGAAGATGGCACTGGCGCGGTCGTGTTGTTTCAGATCGATTCGACTCGTCCGATGGATTTGACCTTTAGCTTTATGCCGGAGATGCGGCCGATGTGGCCGCAGCGTAGCCAAGGGGTGCCGTCGGCGGAGTGGGTGAAGGCGGGGGAGGTGGGCTGTATGTGCTGCATACGGATTTCCCGGATCTGGCGGGAGCGGTGGCGATGCCTACTGCGCAGCCGGGGATTCTGGCTCCTTACCAGGAGAAGCCTAAGTTCTATCCGCTGGAGCTGAAGCTGCACTATGACCCGAAGCGGGACACGAATCGCTACTTCCCTTTACTGATGGCGATGGGCAATACCGTGGAGACCGCGACTAGTGCCGCGCTGCAAGGGAAGCTGGAGCGGTTGAATGCCACTTTGCCTGAGGTATATGCGAAACATGCGGCTCGGTATGAGGAGATGAGAGGTAATCTGACGGCGATTCGTACTCCTGATGTGGGTTTGAACGAGGCCTTTGCGTGGGCTGAGACGTCGATTGAGCAACTGAGGGCGAAGGCTAAGCCAAGCGGCGAGATCGGTTTGGTTGCGGGATATTACTCTTCGGGCGATTCGGCGCGACCTGGGTTTGGCTGGTACTTCGGGCGTGACAGTTTGTATACGCTCTACGCGGTGAATGGGTTTGGCGACTTCAAGCTGACTCGGGAAGAGCTTGAGTTCCTGATGAAGCGACAGCGTGATGACGGCAAGATCATGCATGAATATCCGCAGACAGCAGCTTCGTTTGATCTGGAAGGACTTTTCTTACGCTTATGCTGCGGCTGATTCGACGCCGCTGTTTCTGACGGCGATGCTGGACTATGTTCAGAGCAGTGGAGACGTGAATTTTCTACGCGAACATCGGGAGATTGTTGAAAAAGCGTGGCATTTTGAGACGTCGCATGACTCCGATGGCGATGGAATTTATGACAACTCCCAGGGGACGGGGTGGGTGGAGAGTTGGCCGAGGGGGATGCCGCATCAGGAGATCTATTTAGCGCTGCTGGATCAGCAGGCTTCGGTTGCGATGTCGAAGCTTGCGGGGTTGCTGGAGGATAAGGCGACTGCGGACGCTGCTGCGACGCGCGGGCTTGATCTGGCGAAGAAGATTGAGGCGGAGTATTACGATTCTGCGGGTCAGGCCTATGCGTTCAGCCGAAATCCCGATGGAACACTCGATCGCAGTGCCACGGTTTATCCGGCGATTGCGTGGTGGAATGGTGGTGCCGGGTTGGCTCATTCCGAGGCGAGCTTTCGGCGATGGGCTTCGCATGATTTTTCGACCGACTGGGGGCTGAGGGATGTGGCGGAGAGCGATCCTGTCTACGATCCGATCAGTTACCACCAGGGATCGGTTTGGCCGCTGTTTACGGGGTGGGAGTCGGTGGCGGAGTATCGTGCGGGGCATCCGCTGGCCGGGTATGAGCACCTGATGGAGAATGCGGATCTGACTACCGCTCAGGATCTGGGGGCGGTGACCGAGTTGTTGTCTGGCGCTTTCTTCCAGCCGTTTGGCCGGAGTACGAGTCATCAGTTGTGGTCCTCGGCGATGGTGATTACACCTGCGCTGCGTGGCTTGTTTGGGATCGATGTGGACGGGCTTTCGGGAGTGGTTCGGCTCGATCCGCATCTTCCTGCGGACTGGGACAATGCTTCGGTCGAGCGGATTCATGTGGGGGCGTCTGTCTGTTCGTTGATGTATCAGCGTCAGGGGCAGAGTCTGGTGGTGAAGATCTCGGGTGTTTCGGGGCCTGCGGTTCGGCTGGCTAGCGCGGTGAAGGGCTCGAAGGTTGCGTCTGATGGGACGTCGATCGTTTTCGCTTTGCCTGCGGTGGAGGTTGCGGTGCCGCATGGCCTGCCGTTGCCGGGTGCTCGAACGGCTCAGATGAAGGTGTTGGGCGAGACCCTGGATGCGCACTCGTTGAAGCTAGAACTGGAGGCCGAGGCTGGTTCGGTTGTTGAGCTTAAGGTTCGGCGGAATGCAGCGAAGCTCATTCTTCATGCCGATGGC
Source organism: uncultured Acidobacteriaceae bacterium (assembly GCA_963708755.1). GTDB lineage: Bacteria > Acidobacteriota > Terriglobia > Terriglobales > Acidobacteriaceae > Edaphobacter. The sequence goes on along the minus strand of CAVPTN010000002.1, from coordinate 296,064 downwards.
GGGACGATCGAGGGTTCTCCGGCTGGAACCGCAACAGGTGTGGAGAGGCTCGTAGTTAAGTTCCCCGCAGGAGCCGGCTATCAAGGGCAGGGCGTTACGCTTCGTTGGTAGGTACCTTCTCTCTTGCTACCCCCCCCCCCCCATACCTGGTCGTAAGTCCTTTATATTTAACGGTTTGCGGGCTGAGCTTCTTGCAAATTATTCATGCAAAAGGACTTGCGTCTAAATTTCTGCAGTCAAAGGACTTATGGGCTGTTAGAGAGAAAACCCTGTCTTGGGTCGAGGCTTTTCCATACTTGTATTAAGTATAGCGACTGGTGAGGAACTAATGCGCAAGGTGTAAGCGGCTGTAAAGGCTTGGTTTAGGTGGTCCTGGGGCTTGACAGGTTTTTTGGCCGGATATGGGTTGATCTCGTAACGTTTGTTTTTTGGAGGATGCCGATCAATTCGTGGCAATCAGATCAGAGCTATTTACTTGTACTCGGAGCTACTTTTCGTATTCCATTCCAATACAAATACAGCCACCTGCTAAACGGGTGCGGAACGAGACGATCTAAACGTCTCATCCTTCCTTGAGACGAGGAAAAAGAGACTCAGGCCGGTTAGCGCGATGCCCGAGCCGGCCAGCGATTTTGAAACTCCGAATATAGGTATGAGCTTCCCGAGGGCGAGCGAGCCAAGCGGAATGCCGGCGCGGAAGGCGAGGCTGTAGACGCTCATGACACGGCCCCGCATTGCATCCGTCGAGATGAGTTGAGCCAAAGAGAGCATGAACGATGCAGACGCCATAACTGCCGCACCCGCGAAGAACATCAGAGTGCAGGATGCCGGGAGCCATCTCGATATGGCGAATCCGGTTGTAAGCAATCCCAGCAGGACGAGAATCAGGAGCGTCAGGCGCCCTTGCCCCTTTAGTTTTTCTGAAGCTGCAACTGCGAGCGCGCCACAGATTGAGCCAGCGCCGGAGCAGACGAGAAGCAGTGTGTACGTCTCCGGTCCTTTGTGGAACACAGTGCGAACAAAGACCGGGAGAAAGCCATTGAGAGAAAAACCAAACAGTGTCGTACAAAATGCCAGGACAACCAGAGCGCTCATGCCATCCCGCTGGCGTATAAAACGAATTCCTTCTTTCATGCTCGACAGGACAGACTCGGTTGTCTTTGCAGGGACGAACTTTACGTGAATTAAAAAAAGCGAGGCTATCACCGCCAGGTAGGAGACACCGTTGAGAGCAAAGCACCAGGTTGCACCAAGCGTTGTGTAGGCCAAACCGCCAATCGTCGGACCAACGATTCGGGCAAGATTGAACTGGATGGCGTTCATTGCGATCGCGTTGGAGAAATCCTCTGGACCAACCAGCGTCGGCAGGAGCGAGGAGTACGCGGGGCCGCCGAAGGACTGGCCAAGTCCGACGGCGAATGACAGCGCGAGGATGTGCCATACCTTGACAACGTGGAGTGCGAACAAAAGCGCCAGAAGAAACGCGCATGTCATCTGGATGTACTGCGAGGCAAGCAGCAGCTTTCGGCGATCCATGCGATCTGCAAAGACACCACCGAAGAGTGAGAACATCATGATCGGGAGCTGACCTAAGAAAAGGTCCAAGCCAAGATAGAACGGGTCTTTTGTGAGGTCATAGACCAGCCAGCTCTGGGCGAACTGCTGCACGAACGTCCCAATCGTGGACGCGCATGCTCCGATCCACATTAAGCGGAAGTCGCGGTAACGAAAAGCGCGGAAAGTGCGTGCGAACCCCGCAGTCGTGTTTGCCATTACTTCGTTTTGCTATCTCCTTGATCCACGACGCAAGGTATTCCTGTCTATTGTAGAGGTGATAAAGAACCGATGTCTTCGCCGAGTGTTTGGACTCATTAAGAAGAGCCCTTACTTACGTTGGCACCCCCACACGCAGGAGACTCCAGCGCGGAATTGAATCAGGTCGCCTCTCAGATTATTGGACTTCGGCGATCCAGGTTGCGTAGGGTGCGAGGGTGACGTGTTTGGTGAGGGGTGCTTGCGTGAGCGCGGGGTCGTTGGTTTCCAGGGTTTTGGTTGCGCCTTTGACCAGGCCCAGCTGGGCGTAGTCGTACTTCAGGGTTTGGGGTTTGTCGGAGAAGTTGAGTGCGACCACGACAGAGGGTTTGCCGGCGGGGCCCTTGCGCAGGTAGGAGACTACGTTTTCGTTTGGGTTGAGCATCTGCATGCTGCCTTCGTAGAGAGCGGCGTTGGTGCGGCGTAGCTCGATGAGGCGCGTGTACCAGTTGAGCATGGATTCGCGGTCGGGAGACTCGACTGCGACGTTGACGGTCTTGTAGTCGGGGGCGACGGGAAGCCAGGTGGTGTTGGAGGTGCTGAAGCCTGCGTTCTTCGAGGCGTCCCACTGCATGGGGGTGCGTTCGCCGTCGCGGCCTTTTTGCTTTGGCCAGCCGGTGATGCCTATGGGGTCTCGGACGTCTTCGATGCGGGTGGGTGTTGTGGTGACGCATGCCGATCTCTTCGCCGTAGTACATCTGCGGCGTGCCGCGGGAGGTGAGCAGGAGCGCGGCCATCATGCGAGCGATGCGCGCTTTCATCGCGGGTCGTTGACGCCGTTGCCGTAGCGGTCCCAGCTGCGGGCCTGGTCGTGGTTGCCGAAGAAGAAGTACGGCTGGCCGTGGGCGGGATTGTTTTCGACTTCGTTGAAGAGCTGACGAAATTTCGGGGCGGAGAGTTCGTTGACGTCGGCGATCTGGAAGTCCATGGGGAGTTGGACTTCGTCGTTGTTCGCGCCGTACATCTTGGAGAGCTCGAAGATGTTGGGCTCGTCGGCTTCGCTGATGAGGACGGGGTTGCCGGGGTACTCGTCGACGACTTTGCGCATCTCGCGCAGGATGTCGTGAACCTCGGGGAGGTTGTCGGTGTACTTGTGCTGGATGTTGCGGTCGCCGAAGGCGTTGAGGCCGGGCTGGATAGGGGTCGTCGTGGAGGTTGGGGTCTTCGAAGAGGCGTGAGACGGCATCGATGCGGAAGCCGTTGACGCCTTTGTTCATCCAGAAGCGGAGGACGTCCATCATGGCTTTGACGACTTCGGGGTTGCGCCAGTTGAGGTCGGGCTGCTGGACGTAGAAGTAGTGGTAGTAGTACTGCTTCGTCGTGGCGTCCCACTCCAGGCGGAGTGACCGAACCAGGTCTGCCAGTTGTTGGGCGGGATGGGTTTGCCGTCGGCGGTGTAGCCCTTGGGGTCGTGCCAGATGTACCAGTCGCGCTTGGGATTGGTGCGGGAGGAGCGCGACTCCTTGAACCAGGGGCTGCTGGTCGGAGGTGTGGTTGAGGACGTAGTCCATGATGACGCGGATGTTGCGGCGCTTGGCTTCCGCGGCCATGTGCTCGAAGTCGGCCATGGTGCCGTATTGCGGATCGATGGCTGTGTAGTCGGCGATGTCGTAGCCGAAGTCGACCTGGGGCGAGGGGTACATGGGGGTGATCCAGATGGCGTCGATGCCGAGTTGCTTGATGTAGTCGAGGCGCGAGGTGATGCCTTTGATGTCGCCGATGCCGTCGCCGTCGGAGTCCTGAAAGCTGCGGGGGTAGATCTCGTAGATGACGGCGTGCTTCCACCAGGGGTCGGCAGTTGTGTTTTTCTGGTCGACGGCAGGTGGGACTTGAGTGGCGGTCTGCGCGAACGCGCTTGGCAGCAGGCTACCGAGCGCGAGAGCTGCGCAGAGGAGATGGTTCGCAAGAGTTGAGGTGCGATTCCGCGTTTCGTTCACGAGCGTCCCTCTTTGCGTCACACGATTTTATTTTAATGGACCCGATCCATGAAGCATACGGCGGCAGGGTGATGTTGAGGCTGGTTGACTGTTTGAGGTCAGGGGCGTTGGTGAGGAGCGTGCTTACGGTTTTGCCGGAGACCTTGGCTTTGCTGGGGTCGAGCGAGATGGTCTGGGGCTGATCGGTGAAGTTGAGCGCTACGACGATTGAGGGGTGGCCTGCGACGCCTTCGCGAACGTACGACAGCACAGATGAATTCGACTCGTCGATCATTATCTGTTTTCCATCGCGGAGGGTTGGGTCGCTGCGACGCATCGCGATCAACTGCTTGTACCAGTTGAGCAGTGAGTCGGGATCGCTCTCTTCGGTTTTGACGTTGACTGTTGTGAAGTTGGGAGGGACGGGAAGCCATGTGGTGGCGGCATCGCTGAAGCCAGCGTTTTTAGAGTCGTCCCATTGCATGGGGGTTCGTTCGCCGTCGCGGCCCTTTCTCTTTGGGCCAGCCGGTGATGCCGATGGGATCTTTGACGTCTTCTTTGCGGGTGGGGGGTGTGGTGACCATGCCTAGTTCCTGGCCTTCCCAGAGGAGAGCGGTGGAGCGGGTGGTCAGGAGGATCGTGGCGAGGATGCGTGCGATCTGCTGATTGTGGACACCATCGCCGTAGCGGTCCCACGAGCGGACGTTGTCGTGGTTGTCGAAGACGAAGAGAGGCTGGGAGCCGTGAATCTGCGTCTCGGCTTCGTTGAGGTTGCTGCGGAATTTGGCGACGTCAAGCTTGTCGTGGTCGCCGTGAAAGCCGACGAGGAAGTCCATGGGGAGCTGAAGCTCGTCATGCTTTTCGCCGCCGTACCAGAGGTTGAGAGCGGCGGTGTTGGGCAGGTAGGTTTCGCCGATGAGGACGCGTTCGCCGGGATACGAGTTGATCATCTCGCGCATGCGGCGGATCACGTCGTGGACCTCGGGGAGGTTGGACTGATAGGCGTCGGAGTAGTTGGGGTCGCCTTGCGCGTTGGTGCCTCCGAGAGCTTTTTCTTCGCGGAGCTGAGGATCTTCAAAGAGAGTTGGGATGGCGTCGAGGCGAAAGCCAGCGACACCGCGGTCGAGCCAGAAGCGCATCTGGTCGAACATGGCTTTTTCTACGGCTGGGTTGCGCCAGTTGAGATCGGGTTGCTGGATGTAGAAGAAGTGGTAGTAGTACTGGTGGACGGCGGGTACCCACTGCCAGGCTGAGCCGCCGAAGGTGGAGGTCCAGTTGTTGGGTGGGACGCGGCCGTCGTGCTCGTATCGCTTTTGAAATTCGGTGACGCCGGGGGAGTTGGCGGGGATGCCGTCATTCCAGACGTAGTAGTTGTGCTTGGGATTGGTGCGCGAACTGGCGGCGTCGATGAACCATTGGTGCTTGTCAGAGGTGTGGTTGAGGACCATGTCGAGGATGACGCGGATGTTGCGCTTTTTGGCCTCTGTCTGGAGATGGTCGAAGTCGGCGAGTGTGCCGTAGTTGGGGTCGATGTTTTCGTAGTCGGAGATGTCGTAGCCGAAGTCGACCTGAGGCGAAGGGTACATGGGAGCAATCCAGATGGCGTCGACGCCGAGGTTCTGGAGGTAGTCGAGGCGCTGGGTGATGCCGTTGAGGTCGCCGAGGCCGTCGCCGTTCGAGTCCTGATAGCTGCGGGGGTAGATCTCATAGAGGACGGCGTGCTTCCACCAGGGACCGTCGTTGTGCGGGGCCTGACTGACGGCTGGTGTCGCGGCGCTCCAGAGGATGGACGCGGCGAGAATGGCGAGGGTTTGAGGAAGACGCATCCACCGTGCGGATGATGATGTTTTAGAGTGTCGGTTGATGGTCATTCATGCCTCCGGGGAGTCCCGGAACACTATAGCATTCAGCATGGCAAAGGCGGCTATTTGACAAGGCATTGTGTTTGCGTTTCGCAGCAATGAGTTGAACGGGTGAGTTCTAGATTAGTTTGTGAGTTGAGGTTGTGTGACTGCCGCATGATCGGCGTACGACTGTTTTGGTTTGAAGGAAAATGTCGCGTGTGGGCTGATCCGGCCTTTCCAATCTCTGCAGCATAGTTGCGATGGCCATGGCTCCGATCTCGGCGCAGTTCTGATGCTGCGTGGTGAGGGGGATCGGCAGCAGGCTCGCGTACTTTACGTCGTCGACTCCGACGATGCGGATCTCTTCGGGGACTCTGACGCCGTATGCGGCCAGGCCCTCCATGACTTTGATCGCGGTGACGTCATTGGCGCAGACGATTGCGTCGGGCCGACACAGCTTCAGCAATCTGTGGATGAAGTGTGGGTCTTCGGGGTCGCCGCGGCATACGAGGTCCTGCTGCAGCTGGATTCCGTGGGCGAAGAGAGCTTCGCGATAGCCGGCGATGCGGCCGACGACAGTCGAGGCTGAGAGAGGCTTGGCAACGAAGGCGACTCGCTTCGCTCCGTGGAGGAGCAGGTGTTGTGTGATGACGAATCCTGCGCGACGATTGTCGATTCCGACGAGGTCATACTTCGAGCGCATGGGGTAAGCGGTGTAACAACGGTCAAGCAGGACGACTTGAATGCCTTCGCGATCGAGCGCGGATGTGATGCGCCGGTTGACGGCGTCTTTCTCGGGTGTGAACTCCAACGGGGCGAAGAAGACTCCGGATACTTTCTGCGAGATGTATTTGTGGCAGAGATGCTCGGCCTCCTTCTCCTTTTGTGCGATGTCTCCGATGGAGTGTCCCCAGAGAAGGGAGTGTGGCTTGGCTAATGGCGACCGCATCATGCCGTGGCATATTGGCTCGAAGATCTCGGTGCGGCCGAGGTCTGGAATGAGTAGACCGAAGACGTGGCCGTGAGAGGTTATCGGAGCGATGACATGGGTGCCAGATCCAGGGCGACGCGAGACCAGGCCCTGAAGTTGGAGCTCGTGCACTGCCTTTGCGATCGTGATGCGAGAGGTGTTGTAGCGCTTTCCCAGTTCCGCCTCGCTGGGGAGGCGATCTCCACGCTGCAGCGAACCGGTCATGATGGCCGAATGGAGGTCCTCGTAGACCTGCCGGTATTTTGGAGGTGAGGGCGTGCCTTTTTCGTCGAGGGTGGCTTCGGGAACAGAAGTTTTAGCTTCCTGATCTGTGGTTCGAGATGAGAGTTCGGTCTTCATGCACTCCCTGATCGCTTTAATTGGAGCCTAGATCAGCGTAGTGGTTAACGTATAGACAAAGTCTGCCTACGAACAAATTCTCATTTTTTATGTTTTTGAGAGGTGGTCAACCTTTTGATTGAGATTGAACTCATCCCAAATCAATTTCAACATTGTGATTGGCGCCGCTAAATCCATTGTGTGCTGAGTATCTTGGCAATTTTGGGAATAAAAACCGAATCGGGTTATTGAAAAGTGGTCTTACCAATAGTGCCAATATTTCGGGCAATCGTTTTATTAGCGCCATTTGGCAGTTAACCGCCAGGAAACAGACGTACCACTGGCGTTGACATGCCCTACAACTCTCGCGTAGCTTTCGGGGCGATTCTGAAGACAGGTATTTTCAGGCGCTGGGCGAGGTAGAGCAAGGTTCGACCGTCTGCTTTAGTTCAGAAAACTTGCATGAGCGATGTCAAGCAATGACGACAACATCGCCAACAGGAACCGCAGGACCCTTTTTGGAGGTTGTTATGAGATTCATGACGCGTCGACTGGTTGGGATGCTTTCTGCTGTCGTTCTCTTGACATTCTCGCCGATTGCCTACGGCCAGGCGGTTTACGGTTCGATTGTGGGAACGGTGACCGATTCAACGGGCGCGGCGATTCCGAACGCGGCCGTGGTTGTGACGGACGTGAGCAAAGGAACCACGTCGACGGTTACCAGCAACGGCGCTGGTGAATTTGCAGTGGACCACATGATTCCGGACGTTTACACGGTGAAGGTGACGGCGTCAGGTTTCAAGACATTCCAGCAAAATGAGATTCGAATATTTGCCGATAGCGCCGCGAAGGTTACCGCAACGTTGGAGACTGGCGCCGCGAACGAGACGGTGGAGGTAAGCGCAGACGACGTCCCTCAGCTGAAGACGGATCGGGCGGATGTGTCGACCACGTTTGGATCGAAGGAGATTACGGATCTCCCGATTCCTGATCGGAACTTCACGAATTTACAACTGCTTCTGCCGGGCGCACAGCTATTGGGCTGGAGCCACGCGGCGAGTGAGAATCCACAGGGTTCGAAGCAGATCGAAGTGGATGGTCAAGCGTTCGCCGGGGTCGCGTTCCAACTGGACGGAACAGACAACCAGGATCCAATCCTTGGAATTATCGTGGTCAATCCGAACGCGGATTCGCTGTCGGAAACGAAGATCACGACACAGAACTTCGACGCTGAGTTTGGTAAGGCGGTGTCGTCGGTGGTGACGGCGCAGACGAAGTCGGGCTCCAACTCATTCCATGGATCGGCATTTGATTATCGTGAGAGCAACGCGAACCTGGCGCGCGATCCATTTACGCAGGGTCCAGCACAGCTTTCGGCGACCAATCCGTTTCCTGATGGCTTGAAGAACCAGTTTGGCGGATCGATCGGCGGCCCCATCCTGAAGGACAAGCTGTTCTTCTTTGGGGATTATCAAGGAGTGAGACAGAAGGTTGGAATTGCGAACGTGCAGACCGTTCCGACGGCGCACCTGGTTTCGACCTGCCTTGGGCAGGCTCCGACGGTGACTGGAGCGGCGGGATGCGACTTTAGCGAATACACGCCGGCCGTTGGGCAGCTGTATCAACAAGTGAACGGCCAATCCGTTGCGTATGCAGGAAATGTTATTCCTGCAGCGAATCTATCGGCTCCAGCGTTGAACTTCCTCAAACTCCTGCAACCCTATGCACCGAACACGCAGGGTTCACCGGTTGGCGGAGTTACCGGCCTTAAGAACAACTATGCAGGAAGCGGAACGGGCGGCTTCAACAGCGATCAGTGGGATGTGCGAGGCGACTGGACTGCGAACGGGCGGGTGCATGTCTTTGGGCGATTCAGCCGGTTTACCGACACGCTGACGGGTAAGACGATCTTTGGCGATGCTGGTGGTGCAGGCTTTGGACTTGGCGGCTACGGTGGCACATCGAAGGGTGCTAACGATAGTGCGGCTGCAGGTGTGGACATCGCCTTGAGCGGAAGCTTGGTGACCGACGTTCGACTAGGCTACTTCCGGTACAACATCGGTACGGAGAAGTATGACCAGGGTGTCGAACTAGCCGACAACATAGGAGCGCCAGGGTTAAACCTGGGGACGGCAATTACTAGCGGTTCTCCCTCATTTCAACTGACTGAGGTCGGCAGCTTCGGTGCCCCCAACAACTCGCAGGCAACAGGGCCGCAGTACGGTGCCGGGTTGAACGTGGACCGTTGCAACTGCCCGCTGATCGAGCGTGAAGACCAGTTCCAACTTGCAAACAACTGGACCAAGACAATTGGGGTACACGCCATAAAGTTTGGTGTCGACCTGCGATATGCGCGCAACCTGAGAGTCCCGAGCGACAACGACCGTACAGGACTTCTGTTATTCGGAACTGGACCGTCATCGAACGGAAACGGAGCGACTGGCCTTGGATTTGCGTCATTTGTCACCGGACAGGTTACGCAATTGAACCGTTATGTGAGCACGACGACGAACGCCAAGGAGTTTCAGAAGCGCGACTTCTTCTACGTACAGGATACGTGGCGTGTGAGTCCGAAGCTGACTGTTAACCTCGGCTTGCGGTATGAGCTGTACTTCCCGGAGAGTGTGAACGGCAAGGGGAATGGCGCGCTGCTCAACATGGACACCGGTTTTCTCCAGGTGGCCGGTTACGGAAATATCGGCAGTAACATGAACTACGGGCTGCCCAGAAACACATATAACCCCAGGATCGGTGTTGCCTACCAGGCAACGCCACAGACTGTAATCCGTGCCGGGTACGGACGGAGCTTCGACATCGGTGTGTTCGGGTCGATCTTCGGGCATGCTGCCACGCAGAATCTGCCAGTGCTGCAGAACCAGCAGATCACGTCAGGCGGAACGGGCTCTGCATTCGACTTGGCGGTCGGTCCACCGCAGGCGACCCCGATTGTGGTGCCGGACAATGGTCTGCTACCTAACCCCGGTTCACTCGTAGGCTCACGTGCTCGGCCTACGCCGCTTCGGCTGCCGACGCTCGATGCCTGGAATCTAAGCGTTCAGCAGTCGTTGTCACCTACTTTGTCGATGACAATCGCGTATGTCGGCAACAAGGGGACTCATACTTTTGGCGATGCATCGGGGAACACGACTAACCCGAATGAGGCTGCAATTTCATTGCCTGGGGATCAGAGCTTCAACGGCCAACCGCTACATTGGAACCCAAATCTACCGAATCTGCCGGATGGTTCGAGCCCATACATCAATGGAGTTGGTCCCGGCGGTGCGGTGAATAATCAGAACCTGCTGCGACGGTACTATGGCAATACGTTGGCGGCCTGTAACGGACCTTGTCTGTGGACGAACGATATACAGGATTTCAGCGATAATCTAGACACACACTACAACGCGTTACAAGCGACGTTGGCCAAGACGTATGCGCACGGTATTTCTCTCAATGCGAACTACGCGTGGCAGCAGGCGATAAGCGATGCGACGAGCTACTCCTCCTGGGACAAGGCCATCGTAGCTGGTCGCGACAGTGCGCTCCGTCAGCAACAGATCATTGTCTACGGATTGTTTGAGTTGCCGTTTGGCAAGAATAAGTTGTTGCTTTCGAATGCGAACAAGGTAGTTAACACGATCGTGAGCGGGATTCAGATCAGCCCGGTCATTAACTATTCGAGCGGCTTGCCATTTACTTTGGGCTACTCCAACTGCACCCAGCAGATTCCTGGCGACGCCCCGTGTCGAGTGAACGGTGATACTCGCCGGTTCCATTCACACGAGACGGGCTATCCGGGTAACAACCTGTTGTTCTACCAGGCTCAAAATATTGACAATGGGGGGCCCTTTACGCGGCCGGCCCTGGACCAAATCGGCAATGTGGGCCGGGACACTGTTTTTGGACCGCATTTCTTCAACGCGGATCTGTCGATTCAGAAGAACTTCCTCATTCGCGAGAAGGTGACCTTCCAGTTGCGAGCAGATGGGTTCAACGCCTTCAACCATATCAACTGGGGAACGCCGGGTGGGAACCTTGACCAAGGGGGAGGGATTTCATCCGGACCCTTCCCGAACTCCTCCGCCAATCCTCGTCAACTTCAATTCTCGGCGCGCGTTCAGTTCTGAAGTTGACGGTAGCCAGCACGATGGGAGGGGCTACGGCTCCTCCCTTTCTGTTGGTTTACATTTACACTCGAGCCTGATCTTCTATGTGCCGCCGCCTGCACACAATCGTCTTACTACTTTCTCCCCTCACTCTTGCAGTGTTGACACCTCCGCTTGCGTGGGCGCAACTACCTTCTGCACCGGCACCGCAGACGCAGGCAGCATCGGCAGTCACTGGCGACGGTGCTCGTGCTGACACTCCTGAAAACTTAGCGCGGCTGCGGTTGATGATCGATCGGGGACAGACTGAGAGTGCCTTGAAGCAGCTGGACAGTATGGCGACCCAGCAGTCTTCATCGGCAGCGGTGAATCGACTGCGTGGGCTTGCTCTGTATTCGCAGAATCAATTTGCGGAAGCAGACACTGCGTTCGCGAGCGCGATAAAGCAAGATCCGCATGATCAAGAGGCTGTTCAGTTACGTGGGTTGACGTTGTTTCGACTGGGCAGGCCGGCGGACGCGATTCCGCTGTTGGAGGCAGCGCATGATCTGACGGCGCAGACCAGAGTCGATCCGAACTACGTGCTCGCGCTGTGTTACATCGACACGGGACAATATGACAAGGCTCGCGGAGCCTTCGCGGTGCAATATGGCTTCCCAGCAGATTCGGCGCCGGCTTATCTTCTGGCTGCACGCATGTTACTGCGACGGGAGTACCTGCCAGTAGCACAGCAGTTTGCGACGAAGGCGCTTGAAGTGGACCCACAGCTACCGCTGGCGCATGTTCTGCTTGGTGAGATTGCGCTGGCAGGCCAACATGTTGATGTAGCTGTCAGCGAATTTGAGAAGGAGCGAGCCCGTAATCCACTTGATGGAAACATCTATGACAGGCTGGGAGATGCCTATTCGCGGACGGGGGACTACACGAAGGCGTTGCAGTCGTTGCAACGGGCACTGTTGCTGGAGCCAAATTCGACTGGACCATATATTCTTTTGGGCAAGGTATTACTCAAGCGACAAGATCCTGCGAGCGCGCTGATGTACCTTGAACGAGCAGAAAAGATGGACTCCAGTAACTACATAACCCATAGCTTGTTGGGGCAGGCATATCGGTCGTTGGGTAGAGCCGACGATGCCAGTCGTGAGATCCAGATTTCGCAGAAGATACAGGCAGCAAGTGAACCCAAGTTGGAGACGGTTCGCTAGAAATGCAGGGGCCATCTTGCCGAGGAAGTTACCAATCGGGCGTGAATCTGAGGGCGATGGGCATCTACATTCCATTTATGGTTGGTGGTCGAAGAGTTCAATGGCCTCTAACCGATCGCTGCGAAGTTTCGGGCGGGTGATCTTCGCATCTGCGATTGCTGCGGTGGTTTTCGGGATTGTTTGTGCTATGGCCGATCTTTCGGTGCGGGCTTCTGTAGCCCCTAAGGCACAACCTGTTGCGGCTGCACTTTCCTCTCATCCTGATGCTGTATGCGCTGGTTGTCATCAAGACATTTACGAGAAGTACGAACGGACGCCGATGGCTAAGGGTAGCGGGGTAGCTACTTCAGCGCTGTTGGAAGGGGGCTTTCAGCACAACGCTTCCGGTGTTCGTTATAGGGTTTTTCTGCGTGATGGCAAGGCATGGATGTCTTACGATCGTGACCATGAACCGGCTCTGCATGGAGAGAAACAACTCATCTACTTTGTTGGTTCCGGACTCCGTGGGCGTACATATCTTTATCAGGTCGAGGGCCAGTGGTTTGAGGCTCCTATCAACTATTACAGCTAAACGGGAGCTGTGGGATATGGCTCCGAACTATGGTGCGACGAAGACTATGCCGGAGGCACTGCCTGTCGATTCGAACTGCCTTCATTGTCATGCCACGGCGGTGCAGACGGCGCTTCCCGAGGCTCGTAACAAGTATGAAGGAGCACCATTTCAGCAAGGTGGAGTTGGATGTGCGGCATGCCATGGAGATTCGTCACGACATCTCGCCGAGAAAGGCCACGGTCCGATCGTCAATCCGGCGAAACTTGCGCCGGCCAAAAGAGATAGCACTTGTCTTCAGTGTCATCTTGAAGGGGATGTAGCAATCTATCGTGCGGGCACATCGCTTGCGCAGTTTCATGCGGGAGACGATCTCGCAGGCTACGCTGTGTATTTTGTGAAGGCGAGTGCCGAATCGGGGGGCGGGCGAGCAAGCAGTCAGTATGAAGCTCTTCTGCGTAGCGCATGCAAGGTAGCGAGCGGGGACAAACTAACGTGTACGACCTGTCACGACCCGCATAGCACGCCCAGCGCGGAGGGACGTGTCAGTTACTTCCGCGAGAGATGTCTTGCGTGTCATACGAATCCTAAGATTGCGACCATGCATCATCCGGAGGAGAGAGATTGTGCGGTGTGTCACATGCCTACTCGCGTGACGGCGGACATCTCCCACGAGCAGGCGACAGACCACAACATTCAGCGTCGGCCAGCGTCCACGGCCTCGATGCGATTTACGAATCTCGGAGAATCGACTGAGTTGGTGCCCGTGGGTAGCGTTTCGGTTGGAGACAGAGAGTTGGGACTGGCGTATGCGCAGTTGGCTGAACATGGCGATCGCGCGATAGCGGCGAAGGCTGTTCACCTGTTGGCGAAGGCAGAAAAGGAGGGTCATAACGATGCACCGGTTCACACACAACTCGGGTTCATTCAGCAGATGTCCGGGGACAAAGCAGGCGCTCGCAAGGAATATGCGGATGCGTTGAAAGAGGATCCTTACCAGGCGACTGTCCTGGGAAATCTCGCCGTTTTGGACGCGGCCTCAGGAGGTGTTGAAGAGGCGATAGCTCTGTTACAACGTGCGGTTGATGCCGATCCAAGCCAGATGGCTCCCGGGTTGAATCTCGCTTTTATTGAGTGTCGACTGGGTGATAAGAAGAGAGCGCTCGAGATACTGACGAGGCTTTCACTGTTCAACCCTGATGATCCGACGCTTCGAAAGTTTTTGACTTCTGGAACATATGCGGGGCAGCGATGCGAGCTTCGCTAAGAGACCAATGCGGATTCTGTTCTTTCTTTAGCCGAATCTTCTTGTGTGAACTAGTCGATTTACTCTGGATTGCATTTTACTCATCGTGCTTCGGTGTGGGCGCAGCGAGTGTTGGCGAGACGAATCTGACCCATCTTTATAGGGAACTGACTTATAAGTGAGAGAGTTTGGTTAGCTACTCGTGATCTTCGTGAAGGGCAGATGAAGTTTCGAACGGATAAGATCGTCTCTCTGGACCAACATGAATAGACTTCGAAAAAACGGACTTGTCGTTGGGAGTGCGGGGCTAATTGTATTAGTTGCTCTGGGAGCCGCTGCATATACTCAGGAGCCTTCGGTCGCGCTGAAAAAAGCCGATGCAGCCTATCGCGCGGGGCAAGCTGCTTTGGCTCAGAGAGACCTGAGTACAGCTCAAGCGGATTTTGAGCAAGTAGTGCAATTAGCGCCACAGGCTGAGCAGGGGCATAGCGCTCTTGGCGCAGTTTTGGTCAATCGCGGACGCTTGAAAGAAGGTATTCGAGAGCTTGAAAAGGCGCTTGCGATCAAAGCCAGCGATGGCGCGGCACAAACGAATCTTGCATTGGCGTACGAACAGGTCGGATCACCAGAAAAGGCTCTTCCACTCTTTTCCAAACTTGAAGCTGATGCCCATTTGCATGGGCGTCCATTGCCCGTGTACGTTCTGGCGAGCTATGCTCGTTCGCTCGCTGCGACCCAAAAGATTGGGCTGGCTACAGCGAAGATGAAGTCTGCTATCGCAATAGAACCGCAGAGCGCAGAGTTACATGATGAACTTGGCTCGTTGTATGCGCGACAAAAGAGCTGGACGCAGGCTCAGAGCGAATTTGCGACGGCGATTCGTCTGAGCCCTAATCTGGCAGTTGCTCACTTCCATCTTGGCCTTGCAATGCAGGCGCAAGGAGATAAAGAAGCGCTAACGGAGCTTTCGATGGCATCGCAGATAGCTCCGGAAAATGAAGTGATCGCTATCGAGTATGGCAAAGCGCTCGAGGCCAGTGGGCAAGACGAACAGGCGATTACGACCTTTCAGCATGTTTTGAAAGTCGATCCCGAATCTACTGCAGCTTCGTATCAACTCGCACTTGCCTTACAGCGTTCGAACAAAGTGCAGGAGGCGATTCCGCTGCTGAAAAAAGTTGTGGCCGCGGAGCCAAACAATGCCGAGGCGATGACGAATCTCGGGATGGCACTCTGTCAGGCGCAGCTTGCGAAAGACGCAGTTCCAATGCTGCAACGGGCAGTCGCTCTTGCGCCTGAGAGTGTAACGGCTCATCAAGATCTTGCGGCAGCGTATGTGCAACTAAGTCAGTTTAGTGATGCGGTGTCTGAGTTGCATCAGGCAATCAAGCTTGCGCCTGATCAACCTCAGCTGCATTACAACCTTGGTTTGGCGTTCAAGATGCAAGATGATGCAGCGCAGGCAATACCTGAGTTGCAGATAGCAGAGAGACTTGATTCGTCTGCGCCAGAGGCCCCTTACCTTCTCGGCGTACTTTATATGCAGACAGGACGCTACGAGGATGCGGCACGAGAGATGGATCTCTCTTTGAAGCTGCGCCCAGAAAATGGTGACGGATGGGCCGCGTTGGGTAGCGTATACGACAAGTTAAATAAGCCAACGGAAGCCACAGTCGCACTGCGTGAAGCCATTCGTCAATTGCCGAATCAGCCTGATCCACATTTGACCCTCGCTACTGTTCTCACTAAGCAGAACCAGTCTGCGGAAGCTACTGTGGAGCGGAAGAAAGCGGCCGATCTGATGCGCAGGAACATGAATCGTCAGCGTGCTGAGGTTGCTACCAACGCTGGAAACTCGCAGTTACGAAATGGAGATGTGGACGGCTCGATTACACAGTTTCGAGATGCTTTGAGTTACGACGCAGATTATTCCGAAGCTCATATGGGACTGGCGGATGCTTTAGATCGGCAAGGGAAGACGGTTGAAGCGGTGGCAGAGCGTCAGAAGGCCGAAGCTGCAAAGGCGAAGGTAAATCCCTAGCCCCGCTGCATATTGAGTCAACGCCTGGTGGATAGATAGATGCGTGTACATAGGTTTAAATCGTTCGATATAATTCGGCCCACGGTACCTGGCAACGATTGTAGTAAGAGCTACTTCAGGTCTTGGAAGAATTTTTGACATTACATCTTTATTAGGCGTGAACTTCGAACGAGAGTGTACGGCGCGTGTAGACAGCAAGATGGCTCACGCTGCCGATGCAGGATTAGGGTGATCTTGAAAAGAACATTTACTGCATTGAACCGCCGCAGATTCATTCAGTCACTCAGCCGAACTGCTTTGGTCCTGCCATTCGCGGATATTTTGGCACTGGCCTCGCCGTTGCAGCAGGCAGCGCCTCCTCAGAAAGGTATTGGGCCGCAGGAACGCAGTTACGAGGCGAAGCCCGCAGTACCGCCTCCGGGAGAGAAGTCTCCGATTGAAGATACTCCTCTTGGCATTCGCTTCCTTGATGTTGCGAAGGAATCGGGCCTTACGAACAAAACCATCTATGGTGCAGAAGGTAAAAATAAGTATCTTCTCGAAACAACTGGCTGCGGGTTGGCATTTTATGACTATGACAACGATGGCTGGTTGGATCTATTCATGGTGAACGGTTGGAGGCTAGATGGTTTCCCAAGTGGGCAAGAGCCACGGTGCCATCTATTCAAAAACAACCGTGATGGGACTTTCACGGATGTGACTACGGGCTCAGGACTGGAGCACAAGACAGGGTGGGGCCAGGCTTGCTGCGTTGGAGACTATAACAACGATGGCAATGACGATTTGTTTGTGACTTACTATGGGCAAAATGCTCTCTATCGCAACAACGGCAATGGAACTTTTACCGACGTCACGCAACAGGCAGGCCTTATTCAACCAGGTCCAAAGATTCGTTGGAATACTGGTTGTACGTTTGTTGACTATGACCGTGATGGGCATCTCGATCTGTTTGTCGCAAACTACGTCGACTTTGATTTGAAGACGGCACCTTTGCCGGAGGACGGGCCGTGTACTTATAAGGGAATGCTTGTTGCTTGTGGCCCTCCGGGATTGCCTGGTGGGAGAAATATTCTGTACCACAACAACGGGGATGGTACTTTCACTGATGTCAGTGAGAAGTCGGGCATGTGGACCGCAGTTGGAACATATGGTCTGAGCGTTGCGGCCTCGGATCTGGATAATGATGGGTGGCCAGATATCTATGTTGCGAATGATTCAGCGCCGGCGACGCTCTATCTCAACCAGAAGGACGGGACCTTCCGCGACATTGCGATCGAAGCGGGCGCGGCACTTTCGGCCGAAGCGAAGCCTCAGGCGGGTATGGGCGTTTCCATTGGCGACTATAGCCATAGTGGAAATCTTGACATTGTAAAGACTAACTTCGCTGGTGATACTGATTCGCTTTATACGAATATGGGTGATGCAACATTTGAAGACCACACCTATCCCAGCGGACTGGGGGAGAATACTAGACTGCTCGGGTGGGGAGTGGGGTTTTTCGATATGGATAATGATGGGTGGCTCGACATTCTTATGTCGAATGGCCACGTCTATCCAGAGGTCGATAAGTCCAAGGCCGACTTGAAGTACGCGGAGCACAAATATCTCTATCGCAACCTGCGGAATGGGCGCTTTCAGGACGTTACGAACAAGGGTGGTCCAGGAATTCTTGAGGATGCTCCTGCCCGCGGCTGCGCGTTTGGAGACTATGACAACGATGGTGACATAGATATCGTCGTCAACTGCATCAATGCGACGCCACAACTTCTGCGCTGCGACTCAACGCTGAATCGCAACTGGATCAAGATAAAGCTTGTGGGAGTGAAGTCGAATCGTTCCGGGATTGGTAGCAGGGTAATTGTCACAGCTACTACGACACCGGATGCAACTAAGCCGTCGAAGCAGTTGGAGGAGTTGCGGAGTGGGGGCAGTTACTTCTCGCAGAATGATATGCGTCTGCACTTTGGCCTCGATCAAGCCAAGAAGGTAGATATGGTTGAGATACGGTGGCTGAGTGGACAGGTGGATCAACTAAAAAATCTTGATGTGAACCAGCTTTATGTCATTCAAGAAGGTGGAAAGATTCTTAAAGCAGGTCCACTCAAACCAGCTAAAAAGTTGTTGTAGCGGTGACGATGGAGCGATGGAGACTGGAATTGACGATTGCATTGTGAGGGGCGCGGAGATCCATGATTTCGAACACCCTGCAAACATGAACGCAAAACAAGGATGACGAAACGCACGTTTCAACCTCGTATGCCATCTATCGACATCATAAAGGTATCTGGTTGGGAGAGTGAAGCCGTCAACACCGTGCCGGTTACTAACTTACTTAGAGGGCAGGGCAGGACTCTCGATCTCTTTTTTGTACTCGGCGCTGAGTGTGTTCTTGCTCCTGGCTATCGGCAACAGTGTTGGATAGAACTGGACGAAAGTAGTATCTACTGCTGCGTGCGTTGCATGGCAGCTATAACAGGAGGCAGTCGTTGGAACCATCTTTCCTGTCTTCTCACTGTTTTCGAATCCAAAGAATGCCCATTTCCCTGTAAATCGCGAATCGTCTTTTACGTGCACTTCTAAACCCATGACTTCACTCTGAAAATGGCCCTTCTGATTGATCGAACCCTTCCCATGGGCTTCGCGAACTTCGAGTACAAGGGTGGTTTTGTCGGGCCAGGTCCCCGTCTCTACAAAATTTTTGTAGGACTCGGGATCGACAAAGACATTGTCGAACATGTGGTGGTCGTCCATCTGCGCATTGGCGCTGTAGCTCATATCGAACCCAGAGGTTAGATACACCCACTGACGGTAGTTTTCCGGGAGCTTGAGCTGAGCGTCGCTGGTGTACTCTGGCGCGTAACTCTTCGTGGCGCTATTTTGCTGAGGGGTAAAGATAGGAAGGAGAACCATTGCAAAGAGAAGGAGAGTTTTCGCACCAGTGAGCATGGAGGAAGTATCTACCTTCTCTCATGTGTGGGCGAGACCGCTTACTGCAAGGGTCCGGCGATTCACTGCATTGTTGACCCGTTCGGTAAGTTGAGGACTACGATCTCAGTATGACTACGAACAACCACATTCAGACTGGGTCGTATCGATGGAGGTGGGTAGCTTCAATCTGGTTCGGATTTGCGCTGTTCGGCGCGTTGCAGACCGTCTTTGTTATGCGCTCGGAGGGCATGCATCACGCATGGCTGAAGTTGTTCGTTGCAACGCTGCTTTCATGGCTTCCGTGGGCGCTGATGACGCCGTTGATACTGCATCTGGGACGGCGGATTTCCGCCGCTTAAGCCTTGGCGCTTCCAGAACTGGTTTGCACACATCGCGGCGTGGCTTGCAGTCGGAGTGATGTTTTGTGCTTGGGATTCGCTGCTGGAGGTGCTTCTGAATCCATATGCTGAAGTGTCTCCGGCGACGTTCGTGCAGCTTTGGCATAGTAAGTTCTACAATGGGTTTCTTTCGTCCATGGTGCTGTACGCTGTAATTCTGATAGTTAGCTCCATGTTGGATTCAAGGGAGCGTCTGGCTTTTCAGCAGACTGAAACGGCCCGGCTGAATGAGCAGTTGACGAAGGCGCAACTGAATGCTTTGCGGCGACAGATCGAGCCTCACTTCCTGTTCAATACGCTCAACGCGGTCTCCGGGCTGGTGCGTGAGGGAAGAAATGATTCCGCAGTAAGTATGATTGCCGGGTTGAGTGATTTTCTGCGCCGGATGCTGGAGGACTCCAGTCGGCAGCAAGTGCCGCTACAGGAAGAGATGGAGTTTGCATTGAAGTATCTGGACATTCAGAAAGTTCGATTTGCGGACCGTCTTCAACTTAGTGTGGATGTTCCAGACGAGCTCTATCCGGCTAAGGTTCCAAGTCTTATTCTGCAGCCCATGGTCGAAAATGCGATTAAACATGGCATAGCGAAACGAGCGCAGGGAGGAGCGATTCGCATTAGTGCGTCTCGCTGCGATGATGTGCTCACGCTCAGTGTCTGCAACGATGGCCCAAGTCTTCCCCCTGACTGGGAGACGACTCGCTCTGGAATCGGCATCTCGAATGTTCGGACACGGTTGCAGAGTCTCTATGGAAACGACTGCGAGATGAGCATGCGGAATCGAAGCGCGGGCGGTGTGGAGGTGTCGGTCTCGCTGCCCTTCGCAGTTGTTTCGCCCGCTGCGGAGGCTTGATTCGTGCATTTGAAAGAGCGTCCAGAGAGAGTTCGTACGCTGGTTGTAGATGACGAGCCCTTGGCTCGCAGCAATCTCATAGTCTTGCTTGGTCTTCATCCAGAGATTGAAATCGTCAGGGAATGTGGGTCTGGCGCTGAGGCGCTATCAGCTGTTCGCGAGCTGAAGCCGGACCTGGTTTTTCTCGACGTTGAGATGCCAGAGTGCGACGGATTTGATGTTCTTGAGATGCTGGGAAGAGATCTACCCTTCGCTGTCGTGTTCGTCACGGCTTACGACAAGTATGCGCTGCGGGCCTTTGACGCCGGAGCGCTCGACTACCTCTTGAAGCCATTCGACAATGCTCGATTCGAACGAGCACTTGATCGGGCCAAGGAGAAGATCGCGCAGGGCAGGAGCGCGCCACGAACCGCAGAGTTTCTGGCGGTGAAGAGTGCGGGACAGGTCTCGTTTCTAAAAATCTCTGAGATCGATTGGATCGAGGCGGCGGACTACTATTCCAGCTTGCACGTGGGGACAAGGTCACATCTCCTACGCCGTAGCATGGCGGAGCTCGATCAGGAGTTGGATCAGTCAGTCTTTTGCCGGATCCACCGTTCGACCATCGTTCAACTTGATCGGGTACGCGGTCTCAAGCTTAACGAGAGTGGTGAGTATGACGTGCTGCTCAACGACGGAACCAGGCTGCGGTTGAGCCGACGCTACCGCGGACAACTTCAATCTCGCCTGGGTCTTCCCGGTACATGGTCTGAATCTTAAGTCAGTGAGATGTTTTTTGCTGTGTATCCGATGCGCTGCTACAGGGTTTCGGATGCCGGGGCGTCGAGAGACTCTTGGAACTTCTCGACGAACTGGGCCACGTGCAGGCCGTCGACCAGAGCGTGGTGCACATGTATCGATACAGGCATGGTGCAGCAACCGTCCGCATCAGTAATTTTGCCGAAGGTGATGTGAGGCGCAGAGTCTTCGCGGGAGAAGTCGCGTGCATGGGAGATGGATGTGAAGTCGAACCAGGGAAGAACTGAATAGCGGATCAAATTGGCATCTGGATAGCGTTCGATGTCATCTCGCTGCCGCACTCTTTCGAGTTCGATGGACGCCTCGCGAACGAACTCGCCGATGCGCTGCCGGAACTGATAGTGTCCAAAGCCAATGGTGCCATTTGCGCGACCAACGGCGCTGCCGCCATTGATCTGTTCGTAGCGCCAGATGACGCCGTCGACAACGCGTGTCCTAAAGTTTTCGACTTGGTGAGCAGCAACGAGAGAGCGATGCAGTAGTGATAAGAAGACCGAGATGTGGTGCTGCTTGGCATAACGGTATGTCGCCGTGCAGTCAACGCGGAGACATACTCCATGGTAGGGCTCGGTAAAATTCCTAAAATGGTTATAGGTTCCGCGGCGCTCCCATGTCTCTATGTCGATCTTCTGTCTGCCACCAA
This sequence comes from uncultured Acidobacteriaceae bacterium, assembly GCA_963708755.1. GTDB lineage: Bacteria > Acidobacteriota > Terriglobia > Terriglobales > Acidobacteriaceae > Edaphobacter. The sequence goes on along the minus strand of CAVPTN010000002.1, from coordinate 274,418 downwards.
CCAGAATTTCCTGCATGCTCGTATGCTAAATCGAAGAGGTGTTCCATTCGTCGAAGGACGGAACCAGAGCAGACAACTCGTCGCTCGCTCCATCGAACTTTACGAGGACCGATTGTGCGTTAGGGGCTTCCATAACTTGCATAGCGGATAAAGATGCGGGAGGAAGAGAGCATATTGCAAGCCACGAATTTCAAGGAAATAAGTGGTAGGCACGAGGAGACTCGAACTCCTGACCTCTACCGTGTCAAGGTAGCGCTCTAACCAACTGAGCTACGCGCCTGTGCGTTTTACCAGTCTAAACGGAAGTACGAGCTTGGAGCAACCTTCGCCTGACTTGGGTTAGGATGAACTCACCCCGCTACGTGCCCCTGCTCAGCCAATTTCGCGCCGTGCCGAATCTCCTTACGTTGATGCGGTTGTTCATCATCCCCTTCCTTTTGATTGAAATTCTTGATGGGCACTATGGCATCTCGTTTGCGCTATTTATGCTCGCGGGAATTAGCGACGCTTTCGATGGGTTGCTGGCTCGATGGTTGAGCCAAAAGACGACGTTGGGTCAGTATCTTGATCCGATCGCGGACAAACTGCTCTTGAGTTCGCTCTTTGTAGTTTTGACCCACGTTGGTCTTATTCCGCGTTACGTGACAGTTTTGGTGTTCAGCCGCGATGTGGGGATCTTGCTAATCTCGACGTTGCTGTTTGTTACCGGGAGTCTGCGGGATTTTCGGCCGAGTCTCTTCGGGAAGCTCAATACGTTTGTGCAGATCATCGCTCTGGTCGCAGTGCTATGCCAGAAGCTGTTTATGTCTCCTGCTGTGGCGACATTGCGGGACGTTCTGGTACGCGCGATTGCAGTGCTGGCGCCGCTTTCGGCAGCTCAGTATGCATGGATTGTGTTGCGCAGGATGAACTCGCCGCCGGAGCAGACCGCGGTTTAGTCCTCGGCTGGGGTTTCGGCGAGAGCCTCTTCTTCTTCGATCGCGATGTCACTAAACTCGGCTGAATCAAAGACTTCTCCACACTTTTGGCACTCCACAAATTCAGCGTCTTCCTCGCGGGCGACGATTTTGACGATGGGATGTTTGCAGATGGCTGTCATTTGGGGAGAAAAATGTGAATGGTATGGATTTTGCCCGTCCAAAGTCACCTTGTCAACTGCGAATTCGGGTGACTTTGAGTGCGAAATTGATGGGGAAGTTGTGGTGAAAGAGTGGTAAAGCGTGGTTGCATGCGCGCGCCTCTGGACGTACACTATCTAGGACTGGAATTGTCTGAGTTGGGCAGTTTTCAGATTGGCCGGGAGCCCAAATCCTACATGCTGCGTCTGACCAAAAAAGCCGACTACGGTCTGATGGCTCTGAAGTATCTGGCAGAGCAGAAGGACGGCACCGCACATAGCGCCAAAGACATTGCTGAGGCGTATCACATTCCTCCGCAACTACTTGCGAAGATTCTGCAGACTTTAGCAAAGGCTGGGCTGCTGGTTTCACACGCCGGGACAAATGGAGGCTATGCGCTCTCGCGGCTGTCGAACGAGATCACGGCCTTTGAAGTGATCCGGGCGATTGACGGGCCACTTTTTATCACAAGCTGCATAACAATTCATGGAGCTTGCGACCTTGCGGGCCATTGCACCATCAAAGAACCATTGCGCAAAGTAAATGACAGCATCAAGGATCTGTTGAACGGAATACGCATCGCCGACTTGATCGAGGCTGGAGAAGCAGAACAGACTGGAACACCGGTGGGTGGCGGTCTGGTGAGCATCGCGCTCTAGCTGGTGGGGATTTGTAACGAACGAAGTTCAGAAGTACCAAGGTTGAGAGATACGATGAGGAACGACATGAGTGATAACGGAGTAGTAATCAGCGATTCTTCGAAGCCATTACCAGCAGGTGTGACCCTGCCGATTTACATGGACAATCACGCGACGACCCCGATGGATCCGCGGGTCCTGGATGCGATGCTGCCGTACTTCGGCAAAGTGTTCGGCAATGCGGCGAGCCGCAACCACTCGTTTGGGTGGGAGGCGGAGCAGGCGGTAGAGAAGGCGCGTGAACAGATCGCCAAGTTGATTGGCGCAACTGCGAAGGAGATCATCTTCACCAGCGGTGCGACCGAGTCGAACAATCTCGCGCTCAAGGGTATCGCTGAGATGTATCGCGAGCGCGGCAACCACATCATCACCCAAGTAACCGAGCACAAGGCTGTGCTTGATACGTGCAAGAAGCTAGAGAAGCAAGGGTACCGCGTGACCTATCTGCCGGTGCAGGCGGATGGTCTGATCGATATTGAGGATTTGAAGCGCGCAATCGACGACAAGACGATCCTGGTTTCGATCATGTACGCGAACAACGAGATTGGCGTGATTCAGCCGATCGCCGAGATTGGCAAACTCTGCCATGAGAAGGGCATCATCTTCCACACCGATGCAGTGCAGGCCGTGGGCAAGATCCCGGTCGATGTGCAGAAGGACAACATCGATGTGCTTTCGCTGTCGGGACACAAACTCTACGGGCCGAAGGGTGTTGGCGCGCTGTACGTCCGCCGCCGCAATCCTCGTGTGCAGATCTCCGAGCAGATCAACGGTGGTGGGCACGAGCGCGGAATGCGGTCGGGTACGTTGAATGTTCCGGGCATCGTTGGCCTGGGCGCGGCTTGCGAGATTGCGGGCCAGGAGATGGAGGCTGAGGCCAAGCGTGAGATGGAGCTTCGCGACTACCTGCGAAGTAAATTCGAGAAGGCGCTGGACTACGTGCATGTGAACGGCAACATGGAACACCACCTGCCGGGAAATCTGAACATGAGCTTTGTTTACGTCGAGGGCGAGAGCCTGTTGATGGGAATCAACGATATTGCGGTTTCTTCGGGTTCGGCTTGCACTTCGGCGACGCTTGAGCCATCGTATGTGTTGAAGGCTCTGGGTCTGGGCGACGATGTGGCGCACAGCTCGATCAGGTTTGGCTTGGGTCGTTTCAACACCAAGGCCGAAGTAGATTATGTTTCGGACAAGTTGATCGACGTGGTTCTGAAGCTTCGCGAGCTTTCTCCCTTGTATGAGATGGTGAAAGAAGGAATCGACCTTACGAAGATTGAGTGGGCGGCTCACTAAAAGTTAGACCGCCGACTTCTGCACTGTAAACTGCAGTTGGAAAGCATAATCGTTCTGGTTCTTGTGACTGTCTTATTGCGTGACCTTGCAAAGGCTGCCGGTAGATCTTCCAGACTGTTTCGGAGTTACAAAAAACTTAGAACGGCGCATTGTGCGTTCAGTAATGGACCCTCCCCCGGCTAACCTTCTCGGTTGGGCTGAAAGAGTCCTAAACGATAGCGAACCCCAAAGCACGGGAGTATCATCTAACTAAAGAGATGAGGAGTAGACCATGGCATATAGCGACAAGGTAATCGATCACTACAACAATCCCCGGAACGTCGGTCAGATGGACAAGGGCTCGACCGAGGTTGGTACCGGTTTGGTTGGAGCGCCTGAGTGCGGCGACGTGATGCGTCTGCAGATTCGCGTGAATCCTGAGACGAACGTTATCGAAGATGCCAAGTTCAAGACCTTCGGTTGCGGTTCGGCGATTGCTTCCTCCTCGCTCGCGACGGAGTGGGTGAAGGGCAAGACGATCGACGAGGCTCTGACGATCTCGAATACGGATATTGTGAAGGAGCTTGCGCTTCCTCCGGTGAAGATTCACTGCTCGGTGCTCGCGGAAGACGCGATTCGGGCGGCAATTGGCGACTGGAAGAAGAAGAACGCTGTTGCCGAGACGGCAGCGGTTGCAGTTGCTCACTAAGTTTGAAACTACGGCGGGGCTGGTTCTTGGGGTGATGCTGAAGAGTGCATGCCGCAGGGGCTGAGCCCCAAAGTTTTGTTAGATTGAGACCAAGGCTGCCGCCTTGGAGTAGTTAGAAGCAAAGCGGAACGAAGGCATACGATGGCGATGGTGACATTACAAACCGCGGCGGAGATGGAGGCGGCCCAGAAGGCTGCTGCATCGGGACAGGCCAAAGATCCGCTGGCTGGAATGAATGTGCTGACCGCGCAGGGGCAGGAGCCTGGTCAGAAGGGCATCCAGATCACCGAGAAGGCGCTGAAGCGGATTCGCGTTGCGATGGCGAAGGAGAATGTTTCGCCGGAGCAGGGTGGCCTGCGGGTGGGGATTCAGGGCGGTGGCTGCTCGGGGTTGAGCTACAACATTCGCTTCGATACGCAGCCTCGGGAGCGGGATCGGGTGTACTCGTTCGGTGAAGGGTTGGCGACGGCCGGCGATCCTACGAACGGCGCGGCGATTCGCCTCTTTGTCGATCCCAAGAGCTTTATCTACCTGCATGGCATGGTGCTCGATTTTGAAGAGACGCTGATGCGGCAGGGTTTCAATTTCATCAATCCAAACTCGACCAAGAGCTGCGGGTGTGGGTCGAGCTTCACCGCCTAGTCGTCGAAGAGTTGGACTCGGATCAGAGCGTAATTTCCATAGTTCAAGTTGTTGTGCGGAGCGTGATGAGAGTTCCTCTATCGCTGATTCTGTTTGCTGTTTCTTTGACTGCGCATGCTGCTTCGCCGATTGACTGCGCGAAGGCGAGTAGCCCCACGGAACGAACAATTTGCCATACGCCGACGTTGCTGCAGGCTGATGCGCGGATGACTGCGTACTACGAGATTGCCATTGGGCTTGTCGGGATGGGTGTGCGCGGAGATCTGGGTGACTCTCAACAGGCGTTCCCTGCTGTTCGCAACAAATGTGGTACGGATAAGGCGTGCATTCTTACTGCTTACAAGAAGCAGACAGCGCCGCTTGAGGCTGTGATCGCGAACGTCGAGAAGCAGGGACCCTTCTAACGCCTAAAAACCTTCTGGCGCCTAAAGCCCTAGAATAAGACCGATGGATTATTTCTCGTTTTTCAGCCTGCCAAGGAAGCTGACGCTGGATGTTGTGGCGTTGGAGAAGCAGTTTTATGTGCTTAGCCGTAAGCTGCACCCGGATCGGTTCGCTTCGAAGCCGCTGGCCGAGCAGGAGGCTGCGCTGGCGCAGAGTTCTCTGCTGAACGATGCGTATCGGACGTTGAAAGATCCGATCTTGCGAACGCAGTATCTGCTGACGCTTGAAGGGGTGGAGCTGGAGGAGCAGTCGAAGGCTGCGACTGACGCGGCGCGGGCGTCGGGAGAGCAGAAGAAGCAGATTGTGCCTCCGGAGTTGCTGGAGGAGGTCTTCGAGCTGAACATGCAGCTGCAGGAGATGCGTGCGGCCAACACGATGGGTGAGGATGAGCCGGAGCTGCGGCGCGACCTGATGACAGCCAAGGATGCGTTCGACGCGAAGATGGTGGAGACGCAGGCGGAGCTGGAGGAGTTGTGGACGACATGGGACTCGGGTGTGGATGCCGGGAACGAGACCGTGAAGACCAAGGCCAGGGATGCCATGGTGGTGCTGCTGAATAAGCGGAGCTATCTGCGGAACCTGGTGCGGGATGTGAATGAGGCGCTGGGGCTGTAGAGGGTATCGTGATCCGTGTCGTGAGATGGCTTGCAAGGCGACCTTTCTGGGGGTACCCCCCCGGGGGTGGGTGTGGCTAAATTGTTTATTTTCATACACTTGCTGATTTTTGAGTCTGCAAAATATTGATTCCAGGTGGTTTAGAGGTAAAAATTTCTTTCTAAAGGGGTTACGGGTTTAATGACAAAACCCCAGTATCGACTGGGGTTTTTGCTTCTGTATCCAGTATAGCGGTTGGGATATAACTCATACGCCAAGCGTAATCCATTGAAAAATAATGAGATGGCTGGGTTTGGCACTTGACAGGATTTGGTAGTTGGTCAGCTTCGACTCCGGGCAAGCAGAGTTGCCGAAAACCCTGTTTTTCGTGGAAAGTACTGCTAGTGACCCTCAAGCGATAATGGAAGCTTCGACATTCACGCTTACCCGCACCCTGACGGTCTACCGGTGAAGCCCATACGGCAGGCTTGAGTTCATCTTAAGTCGGGAGCGTACAACCCAGCTAGCCGACGGATCGCCAGGGAATTCACGCAGTTGATATGGTAGAATGCTCGAATAGAGAACTATAAGGAGCGGAAAGTCTCGTCGGTACAGTTTGGGGCAATGACACGACAGTCTCGCAGACGCAGGCAGTTCGAAGCTTCATGTAATCTGAGATTCGACTGCGGTTTGTACACGGACATTCACAGTTCACGAGCAACAGAGCCGGAACTGTCTGCTAGCAGCAGCGTAGGAGCTTAATGCAATTCGTCCGTTCTGGAGCTGACGAGTCGACACATCCGCAAAGTCGGGTTTTCGGCAAGTTCAGTCGTTCACATTAAACTAACCCACTACCAGGATTTGCGGCGCCTGTCGAGGTCACGCCTGCTACTCGCCAGTGGCTTGAGCTATGTTTGGGGACGAGATTTCGAAGCGGTCGCTGCTGGCCAGCAGGATGGGGTGTCGATGCGCACCTACCAGACGAGCTTTGTTCAGCGGTGGGCGGTGAGGCGCTCCAACTGCTGGAGGTGGTTGATGTCGTGGCCGGCCATGGTTTCGACGATGGTCCAGAGCTTCATGTCGCCGCGTTCGGGGTGGGTGGTGGGGCGGTCGCGGTCGTCCTGTGAGACGGTGGCGAGGAAGAGCAGGTTCCAGTTGCGTGTGGCGTGGAAGAGAGCGAAGGCTGGTTCGAGGTTGTAGACGGCGTAGCGCTGGGCCCAGGCTTCCTGGTCGAAGGGCTGGATGATCGCAGGGGATTCGCCGGGTGCGGCGAGGGTCTGGCGGAGGCGAAAGGCGAAGACCATCTCGGTGTCGGCGAGGTGGGCGACGATGTTGCTGATGCTCCATTTGCCGGGCTCGGGCGGGGTGTTGGCTTCGGCGGTGGAGAGGCGGCCGGTGAGGGTGTGGATACGCTCGGAGGTGCTGGTGAGGATCGGGATGGGGTCGCGGCCGTCCAGGTATTTGGCGTAGGGGTTTAGCTCCATGGGGAGACGGTATCACGTGGGGGTGTGGGGAAGGCTAGATTTCGTTTTTCATCGATGTGGCCGATTTGAAGAGTCTATGTTGAATCCGGATACTGTGACGTATCCACCTATTTTTGCAAGACGACCAGTGTGGTGTAGGTCTCTGAGTCCTTCTTCTTTCCGTCGGGGCTGACGGGCCAGGAGAGCTTCGCATTCTTTCCTTTGAAGTCGGCTTGTATGTCGTCCACAAGTGGCATGCGACAACTTCTGCGGTTTCCTGCCCGTCCAGCGAAGTGCTCTGCGAATTTACTCGCGCAGTTCACCACCGCAATCTGTCCATCGGGTAAAAGAAGCGAGAATGTTGCTCCGGTCAAATGGAATGAGAAGACCTGGGGAGCTGGTATTTCGGTGTTCGTTGGTGTCGACGCGTTGCAATTGACATTTGCGAAGTTGCCGTATGCAGTCCCGTAGCAGGTTGAACTGTCGCGAGAGGTGGAGGTCAAGTGACCAGTAACCTGATAGGTGTATCTCGTTTCACCAGTTTGCCGCTTGACGACTTTTACGCTAAAACTTTGGGCGGCCAAAGGTGAAACGAGAGCAACCCAGATACAGAGGGCTCTCATGCAGCCATGCTATTACGCGTCTGGCAGCCCCACAAGCTTCTCCATAGCTCAACTAAGATTCCGCACTTGTTTAAGGTCAGGTGACCTGGTTATCGGCCTGCGCTTTCTGTGACGGGCTCGTTGGTTTTTGTTTCTTCTGTAGCCCAGGGGTCGTAGGTGCCGATGCCCCATGTGTGGCCTTCGAGGTCGCGGCAGGAGAAGTGGCGGCCACCGTAGTCCATGTCACGGATGTCGATGACCATCTCGGCTCCGGCGGCCTTTGCGGTGGCGTAGACGGCGTCGGCATCGGGGACGACGAGGTAGGCGCCCTGAGTTTCGCGCAAGCCGATCTCGTCGGGCTGGACCATGTATTTGCTGGCTTCGCCGCCGTTGTCGACGGAGCCGAGCATGATCATGCCGCCGCCAAAGGTGAGTTGGGCGTGCATGACGGTTTTGTTGTCGGGGCCGAGGTAGACGGCTTGTTTTTTGAATCCGAAGGCGGTGACGAGCCATTCGATTGCGGCGAGTGCGTCGCGGTAGCGGAGGCTCGGGATGATGGTGGAGTGGGTGGTGTTGATTTGTGTGTTCATGGTTGGGAGTGTGCCATTCCTTGTGCTTGGTGGTCTTGGAAAAATCGGCGATGCGGGAGGGTGTCCTGCCGGACGGGCCTCCTGCGCGGAGGGCGGTCACTTCGTGACTTTTATACCCCTTCGGGTGCTGCTTTGGTTTGCTCGTCTATGGGGATGGGGTTGGTGCTCCGGGTAGAGCATGCATCGACCTCGGGTTGGGGCACATCTGAAAGGAGATGGGCGTGGGTGGCGATGTTCTTGCTGCGATTGTAGGACAATAGAAGATGGACTAATAGAGGGTTTGAAGCGATGGCGGATGAGCGGGTTGTAGGGATCGATTTGGGTACGACGAATTCGCTGGTGGCGTTTATGGAGGGTGGTACGCCGGTGGTGATTCCCGGTGAGGATGGCGAGCGGCTGGTGCCGTCGGTGGTGGCGTGGACGGATGACGGAGTGGTGGTGGGGAACGCTGCGCGTGGGACGCTGATGGCGGACTCGGCTAGCGCGGTGTATTCGGCGAAGCGGCTGATGGGGCGGGATATCGAGGATGTGCAGGAGGAGTTGAAGCTGTTTCCGTTCAAGCTGGCGGAGGGATTGAAGCCGGGTGAGGTGCTGAAGGTGAGCGTGGGTGGGTTGATGCTGACGCCGCCGGAGATTTCGGCGTATGTGCTGCAGCAGTTGAAGAAGAATGCGGAGAGGTTTTTTGGCGGGCCGGTGACGAAGGCGGTGATTACGGTTCCGGCTTACTTCAATGACGCGCAGCGGCAGGCTACGAAGGATGCGGGGCGGATTGCGGGGCTGGAGGTGTTGCGGCTGGTGAATGAGCCTACGGCGGCTGCGCTGGCTTATGGGCTGGATAAGAACAAAGATGGCGCTGATTGCGGTGTATGACTTTGGCGGCGGGACGTTCGATGTCTCGATCCTGAAGCTGCATGAGGGGATCTTTGAGGTCATTGCGACGGGTGGCGATACGCACCTGGGTGGGGACGATATCGACAACCTGCTGATTGCGATTGCGCTGGACGATATTGCCGGGGATCTGGGCGAGGATGTGCGTGGGAATGGCGAGGCGGTGCAGGCGGTTCGCAAGGCGGTGATTGAGGCGAAGATTCTGCTGTCGACGGCGGAGTCGGCGAGGCTGGATGTGGCGCTGCCGAGCGGCAAGAGGTATCTGCGGGAGATTACGCGGGAGCAGTTTGAGGGTTTGATTGCGGGCGTGATTGCGCGGACGGCAGGGCCTTGCAAGCAGGCGCTGAAGGATGCGGGTTTGTCTGCGGCGCAGATCGATGAGGTTGTGCTGGTGGGTGGATCGACGCGGATTCCTGCGGTGCGGGCGCTGGTGGATGATCTGTTTGAGATGAAGGCTCGTGGGAAGAAGCCGCATACGGAGTTGAATCCGGATGAGGTGGTGGCGCTGGGCGCGGCGGTGCAGGCGCAGATTCTTGCGGGTGGGTCGGCGGCTACGGAGGATCTGCTGCTGCTGGATGTGACTCCGCTGTCGTTGGGGATCGAGGCGCTGGGTGGCGTGGTGGCGAAGATCATTCAGCGGAACTCGACGATTCCGGCGAGTGCGACGGAGCACTTTACGACGGGTGTGGATGGGCAGACGAATGTGGCGATCCATGTGGTGCAGGGAGAGCGGGAGCTGGCGAAGGATTGCCGGTCGCTGGCGCGGTTTGATCTGAAGGGTATTCCGCCGATGGTGGCGGGGCTGCCGCGTATCGAGGTGAAGTTTCTGATCGATGCGAATGGGATTCTGCATGTGTCGGCGCGGGAGCAGAGGAGCGGCAAAGAGGCTGAGGTCGAGGTGAAGCCGACCTATGGGCTTACCGATGAGCAGGTGGAGACGATGATTCTCGATTCGTTCGATAACGCGGAGACGGATATTCAGGAGCGGCAGACGATCGAGGCGAAGAATGAGGCTGAGACGATTCTGACTGCGGTGAAGAAGGGCAAGAGTCATGCTGCGTGGCAGATGTTGACGAGTGAAGAGATCGAGAAGATTGAGATCGAGGTCTCGTTTTTGGAGGCGTGCGGTGCAGGGTGGTCGAGTACAAGGTGATTCGGCAGGGCATCGAACGGCTGGATAAGGCTACGCGGCGATTTGCGGAGTTGATGATGGACAACGCGGTCTCGGGCGCGATGCAGGGCAAGACGATGGAGGCTGCAGGTGAGAGCATAGGAGATGGGCCTACGGCGCCGCATCCGTTTGCGAAGGCGCAGGTGACGAGCTCGCATCTTGATGCGAATGCTGAGACAAAGCAGATTGAAGAATCAATCAAGGAAGAGGCTACGGCCGGAGAGTCGACGGAAGACTGAATCATGAGTGATACGAATATGGTTGCTGAAGTAGTGGATTTGTCGAAGCCTGCGGGTGAAGGGATGGTTCGCGTGACGTTTTTGCCTGAGGGCCGGACGGTGGAGTTCCCGTTCGATACGCTGCCATACGAAGGGCATGGCTTGCCGATGTCGTTTTTGGATGTCGCGGAGAACTACAACATCTTTCTGGATCATGCGTGCGGTGGGGTTTGTGCGTGTACGACGTGCCATATTCATGTGAAGGAAGGCGCACAGGGCATCAGCGAAGCAGAGGATCTGGAGCTGGATCGGATGGAGACGGCTGCGGATATTCAGTTGAACTCGCGGCTGGGTTGCCAGGCGGTGATTGAGAAGCCGGGAACTTATGTGGTGGAGATTCCGAAGTGGAATCGGAACTATGTTCAAGAGGGCAAGCCTTCGCACGGGCCGGGCGCCTAGGATTTATCGCAGCCGCAGGTCGGCGGGGATGATTCCGTACTTTGCTTCGAGGAAGTTTTGCAGATCTTCGGGTAAGGCTGTGGCCAGTTCCTGCCATGTGAGAAGTTTGAGGCGCCAGGCGAAGCCTGGGTAGTGGACTGCGGAGAGGACCGAGTACCAGATCTCGATGAGGTCGCGTCGACGAGCGTCGCAGAGGACGCAGAAGGACGCGTCGGCAGCGAAGGCGGCGAGGACGTTGCGGATCAGTTGATAGCCTTGGATGACGGTGCGCGAACGCGATATTCGGGGCGGTGATGCAGTGCCGGGCGATGGCTCTTCGAGGTCGGAGAAGTCTTCTGCGGATGGGTGGGTTGAAGCGGGTGTGATGATTTTGACGGGCAGGCGTTCGACGGCGAAGATGGTTTCGAGGTCGCGGTAGCGCTCGATGAGGCGCAGGTTTGCGGTCTGGAAGTTGGATTCGGTGAGCTTGGCTTCGATGAAGAGGTTGCCGAGTTGGAGGTCGATCTCGGTTCGGTCTTTGAGGGACTCGGTTGGATCTTTCTGGGTGGTGGATGGGTCTTGGAAGAGCTGTATGTTGGCTTGTTGAGCGTGGCTTGGCTGTTTGGTGCGGGGGCGGCGAGTTTGACGAAGAGGTACGCCGGGGTGGAGGCCGAAGTTGGGTTTGGCGTCTGTCGGTACGCCGAGCAAATTTGCGACAGCGATGTTTAAATGGCCGTCGGTGAAGACTGCTGGGTGGCAGAAGATGTTCATCAGGAGAGCGTCTGAGCTGTTGGCGCAGTCGAGCTCCATCCATTGCCAGTCGGCGCGAGCGCGGACGCGACGATGCGCGGTGTGGGTCTTGGTGAGGCGACGGGACCAGTCGGGGTTGGCGCAGATGGCGGCGTAACTGGCCGGATGAAAGTTGCCGTGAGTGGCCTGCTCGCCTTGTTCGGCTTTTTCTTCGTGGCCAAAGATGATGCTGGGATCGGTGCCGGTGGTTTGTTCGTGCAGAAGACGGTTCGTCGTGGCGAGGTGCTGAGCGCGAGCGTTGAGGTCGCGGCGGAGAAGCGATGCCGACCAGATCTCCTGAGCGCTTTGAGGCTTGTGCGTCATAAAATCGTTGCGAGTTTCTTGTACTCTCTTGATGAGGCGAAGATCTGCCGCCGTCTCAAGAATAGTTTAGGGGAGATGCTATGCCGCGTGAGATTGATTGGACGGATTCGGAAGAGATCGGGATTTTGTTGCAGGAGAAGTATCCGGAGACTGAGCCTTATACCGTTCGGTTTACCGATCTGCACAAGTACGTGACAGGGCTGCCGGGGTTCGTGGGTGATCCTGGGAAGTCGAATGAGGGAATTCTTGAGGCGATTCAGGCAGCTTGGAATGAAGAGTATGAGGACGCGAAGTGAAGATGGTGTCCTGCCGGACGGGCCTCCTGCGCGGAGTGCGGTCACTTCGTGACTTGTATACCGCTTCGCTCGCCGGTTTCTAGCTTTTGCGGCGTAGGATCTGTGCCGGGAGTTTCGAGCCTGTTGCTGCGAGTGTGAGATAGGCCGCGATTGCCCAGACTATGCTTGCTGCCGCGATGGTGAGGATGTCTTTCGGATGAGTTGAGACTGGCGGCAGGAAGTGCGTTGCTGCGGCGGTTGCGGCGTAGGCGACCAGTGAGGCTACAAGGGAGCGGCCTAACTCAGAGAACTCGAGATGGTGAAAATCTACCAGATGCTTGCGATGGAGCAGGACGGCTAGAGTGGCTGTCTGGACCAGGATGCCGATGTCGGATGCGATGGCAAGGCCTTCGAGGTTGAGTGTGTGAAACAAGCCTGCGTAGATGGGGATTGAGAGCAGCGTGATGATGGTGCCGGTGATAGCTGGTGTGCGGGTGTCGCTGGCGGCGTAGAAGGCGCGTGCGTAGATGCCCTGCACGGCCCAGATGGCGAGTGTGATGGCGAGGACGCGGAAGAGATGCGTGGTGCCTGCGGCGTCGGTGTGGTTGAACTTGCCGCCGCGGAAGAGGTCCATCAGCCAGGGGGCGAGGGCGATCATCCAGGCAGAGACCAGCATGCCGACGGCGAAGAGCCGCGAGACGGCGCGTGAGACGGAGCGGGAGAAGTCTGCGAGGCGGTTCTGCTGGAAGAGTGAGGCGAAGAAGGGCAGCGACGCGGCGCCAGCGGCGGGGCCGATGACGTTGAAGGGAGCGTTGAAGAGGTCTTTCGCGTTGCCGATCAGCGTAATGCCGCCCTCGCGAATGGAGGCGAAGTAGTTCAGAAACTGGCGGTCGAACATGACCAGCGAGACGCCGATCATGAGTGGAAGTGAGAGCTTGAGCCACTCGCGGAAGGCTGGATCTTTGAAGCTGACGATAGGTCGATAGCGCAGGCCGGAACGGAAGGCTCCGAGAGAGTTGAGCAAAGCGTAGCCGAGGAGCATTCCAGCGAAGACGCCGAGGGCGAGCGACTTCACTCCCATGGAGTGGTGGAGTAAGACGGCTCCGAGGATGATGCCCAGGTTGTAGATGAGCGGAGCGCAGGCCTGGTAGATGAAGATTTTTCGGACTTGTAGCCGCGCTCCCATGACGCTGCCGACGAAGAAGAAGATTTGCGCGGGGATGATGATGCGCGTCATGGCGATGCAGAGGGAGGAGCGTGCTTCGTCTCCGCGAAAGCCTTTGTTGGCCAGCCAGACGTACTGGGGGGCGAAGATCTCTGCAAGGAGCGCGCCTACGGTGAGGACGACCAGCATGTTGTTGAGGATGACCGAGAGCGCGTGATCGCCGCCGTCTTCATCGCCAGCTTCGCGGTAGCGGTTGAGGATGGTGATGAGCGAGATGGAAGCGGCGCCGCCGATGAGGAAGTATGCAAGCAGGTCGGGAAGGGCGAAGGCTGCGCGGTAGGCATCCTGCGCGACGCCGGCACCGAAGAGGTAGTTGGTGTACTTGATGCGGACGAGGCCCAGTAGGCCAGAGAGTAGCGACGAGAACATCAGCAGAAGAGTTGCTGAGAAGGCGTTGTGTGTGGCGGCGGGGCGGAGGAAGGCAAAGGGGCTGCGGCGAAGCGGGGCAATAGGCGGGATGGATTGTTCGTCTGCGGGCACGGGTTGATTTGATTTTATCGGTAAGGGCTTATGCTGATGGGTGGCGGGGGTGGTTCGTTGTCAGGAGATGGCTTGGAGAACTTTCGGCTTAGGGTGTTTCGGGCGGTTGCGGATGAGATGAGCTTTCGCAAGGCAGCGGAGGTGCTGCACCTGAGCCAGCCTGCGGTGAGTCAGCATATCCACGCGTTGGAGGAGGAGGCGGGGGTGCAGTTGTTCGATCGGGCGCGAGGGGAGGGACATGGGAGCCAGATCTCGCTGACCGAGGCGGGACGGGTGTTGCTGGGGTATGCAAATACCGCGGCGGAGACGATGGTGGAGGCGCGGAGGGCGCTGGCGGCGCTGAATCATGAGGTTGTGGGGGAGCTGCGGTTGGGGGCTTCGACAACGGTGGCGCAGTATGTTTTGCCGCGAATTCTGGGGGCGTTTTTGCGGCAATATCCGCAGGTGAAGCTTTCGCTGGTGAGTGGGAACACGGAGCGGATTGTGGAGTCGGTCGCGGAGAAGAAGGTGGCGCTGGGGATTATCGAAGGGCCGGCGATGCGGCGTGATGTGAAGACGGAGCGCATGGTGAGGGACGAGATGGTGTTGATTGTGAGTCCTAATCATGCGTCAGCATTGCGGAAGGGTGCGGTGATTACTCCGGCGGAGTTGGCGAAGCTGCCGTTGCTGCTGCGGGAGCGCGGATCTGGCTCGCGAAGGGTGGTGGAGCGGGCTCTCAAGAAGGTGGGGATACCGCTGCGGTCGCTGGGTGTGGCGATGGAGTTGGATTCGACAGAGGCGATCATCTCGGGTGTCGAGGCGGAGCTGGGGGTGGGATTTGTTTCGCGATGGGCGATAGGGAAGGTGCTGCGGCTGGGATCGGTGCGGGTGGTTGCTGTGGAAGGGCTGGAGATCGTGCGGGACTTCAGCTTTGTTCGACTTGCGGGGTCGGAGCTGCGCGGCGCGGCGGCTGCATTTCAGCGATTTGCGATGGCTTCGGCCGATGTGAAGTAGGCGATCGGGCCGATAAGTATTACTTATCACCTATTCAAAAGTACGTCTCGACTAGGAATATAGGCACGCGCATGCTTTAAGCATGTGGAAGAAGAACCTTTTCTATATCGGGATTATCGTTTCAGCGAGTGGGTTGATTGGGCCGCCACTCGCGCTGGCCGCGGGGCTGGCTTTCGGTTTGAGTACCGTGCACACCTTCCACGGTGAGGGAAGAAACCTGTCCAAGTTTTTGCTGCAGGCGGCGGTGGTTTGCCTGGGATTTGGGATGAATCTGAAAGAGGTGGCACACGCGGGAGCTTCGGGGTTTATGTACACCGCGATCAGCATCACGTTTGCGCTGGGCCTGGGAGTTTTGTTGGGAAAGTTGTTGCAGGTGGGGAAGACACAATCGTTGTTGATCAGCTTTGGGACGGCGATCTGCGGGGGAAGCGCAATTGCGGCGATGGGGCCGGTGCTGATGGCGAACGAGGAGGAGATGGCGGTGTCGCTTGGAACCGTCTTCGTGTTGAACTCGGTGGCGCTGTTGACCTTTCCATTTATTGGGCACTTGATGCACTTTACGCAGACACAGTTTGGACTTTGGGCCGCACTGGCGATTCACGACACCAGTTCTGTGGTTGGCGCCGGGGCGAAGTATGGGCCTACGGCACTGGCTGTTGGAACGACGGTGAAGCTGGCGCGGGCGTTGTGGATTGTGCCACTGGCGATCGCAACGGCCATGCTGAAGAAGAGTAAGGCGAAGGTCTGCTGGCCGTGGTTTATCTTGTACTTCTGCGTTGCGGCGGTGCTGGCGAGCTATGTCCCGCGATACATACCGCAGTCGGTGGAGTTGTTTTCGGCACTGAATCGATTGGGAAGAGCGGCCCTGACCGTGGTGCTGTTTTTGATCGGCACCGGCATCACGCGCAACACCTTGAAGGAAGTTGGCGTACGGCCGCTGGTACAGGGCGTGACGTTATGGATTGTTGTTGCGAGTCTGTCCCTGTGGGCGATCCACATTGGATGGATCTCCCTGTAACGATTGAGAGGACGTCGGCGTATCGGGACCGCTTACGCCGGCAGGTTCTCTCCAATGGCTGGACGTGTCAAGTGTACGGGGCTTGCGATGGGGCTTGATGCTTGAGGAGAGAGCGAGGCTGGCGATGGTGAAGCTCACCATCTGACGCTGGCTGCAGCGAAGGCAACGCACGGGGTAGCGCATGAGGAAGATCTCGGTAAGGTCCTCCGAACGAACGGTGGAGCGGCGGAAGGTCTGGCCGGAGCAGAACTGACATTGAATGGGAACGCCTTTGCGGGGTTCGTCTCCAAAGTAGGATGTACGGATCTTTGAGGAGCGGGAACGGTCTTTGCGGCGGGATTTCCCGCTAAATTCATCTTCGATTCTCATCGTCAGCTCTTATTATCTCGCGGGAGAAGAGGAAGATCGAAGAGCTTCTCGGGTGTTTGACGGGGATTCTTGTGTGGCCGGGGCGCCCTGATCGGGTGTACCGCAGCGCGGGCGGGTGATTTCGAGAGCAGGGTGAGGAGATCGCGGAGATCCTTCTGGAGCTTCTGAAGCTGGCGAGGATTGGCGCCGGGTTTGGTGTCGTCGATGGCGAGGGCGAGTTGAGGCTCCCGTTGTTTGAGCTCGCTTTTGAAGACCTGTCGGGCGCCGGGGATGGTGTAGCCCTCGTTGTAGAGAAGGCTCTTGACCCGCATAGCCATCTCGACGTCGCGGCGGCGATAGAGACGCTGGCCGGTCCCGCCTTTGTGTGGTTTGAGCTGGGGAAACTCGCTCTCCCAGAAGCGGAGGACGTAGGCAGGAACGTCGCAGAGCTTAGCTACTTCGCCGATGCGGAAGTAAAGCTTGTCCGGGATATCGGGTCCCGAAGGAGGGGCGGTTTTGCGGATTGGCTGATGCTGCGCCATGCCAGAAACTCCGTGACCGCCCTGCTGGCGGTGGGTGGCCGTGATCCGGCTTCAGGTAAGTATAGGCCAACCCTATGACACGGTTAGCAATTTTCCTGGGTGGAGTTGTGGAAGTTATGAGGCCGGGGCGGAGACGGGCTGGCGTGGCTCGGTTTTTCCGTGGGCACTGCGGAGGTACTGGACGGGCCAGGTGGTGGATTGGTGGAGAGCAGCGGCAGCATGAAGGGGCCAGTAGGGATTACGGAGCAGCTCGCGGGCAAGCAGGACGAGGTCGGCCTGGCCGGTGCGAATAACCTGGTCGGCTTGAGCAGGTTCGGTGATCATTCCAACTGCGGCGGTGGGGATCTCTGCTTCGCGGCGGATGGTGTCGGAGTGATGAACCTGATAGCCGGAGCCTACCGGTATCTGCTGGGCGGGATGGTTGCCGCCGGTGGAGACATCGATGAGATCGACGTTCGCCTGCTTGAGGAGTTTGGAGAAGGCGACGGCCTGAGGGAGATCCCAGCTTGCGCCAAGGGACTCTGGTGCCCAATCGGTGGCCGAGATGCGGACGAAGAGAGGGAGATGCTGGGGCCATGCGGCACGGACGGCCTTAACTACTTGAAGGGGGAAGCGGACGCGGTTTTCGAAGCTACCGCCGTACTCGTCTGTGCGATGGTTCGAGAGCGGAGAGAGGAATTCGTGGAGAAGGTAGCCGTGGGCGGCGTGGATCTCCACAAGGTCAAAGCCTGCGGCGAGTGCGCGGTGGGTGGCGGCGACAAAGTCGGCGATGATCTTGTCCATGCCTGCGCGGTCGAGAGCGACGGGGAGGGGGTAGGTTTCGTCGAAGCGGATGGCGGAGGGGGCAACGGGTTGCCAGCCGCCTTCAGAGGCAGGAATGGTGCGGACTGCCTCCCATGGGACGGCCATGCTCGCCTTGCGACCTGCGTGGGCGAGCTGGGTGCCAGCGTAGGCGCCGTGGTCGTGGAGGAAGTTCGTGATGCGCTTGAGTTCGGGGATGTGGTCGTCTTTCCAGATGCCAAGGTCAGCAGGCGTGATGCGGCCTTCGGGGCTGACGGCGTTGGCTTCCGTGATGATGAGGCCGGCACCGCCGATGGCGCGGCTGCCGAGGTGAACCAGGTGCCAATCGTTGGCAAAGCCGTCTACGCAGGAGTATTCGCACATGGGTGAGACGGCGATACGGTTTGGCAGAGTGAGGCTGCGGAGCTTAAGCGGGGCGAAGAGATGGTCCATGGTTTGGGTCACAATACATTGGATGTAGCTGAAGAGGTTTGGACGGATGGTTTAAATTCCAAGGGGTATTTGAGGGAGATTCTACGGGAGTTGCAAGATTTTCGTGGTTTTTTCGTGGTGAAGTTGTGGTGAAATGCGTGGTGAACGTGGTGAGAAGATGGTCGTTATTTCTTCAACACAAAACATGACAAGGTATCTGTTTTTTCTTGAGCAATTTTGACGGACGGAACCTGACGAAGTAAAGCAGCGTATTGTTTTCATGACGAACTGGAGGCAGAGAGATGCGGGTGAATCAGAGCGCAGTGGCGACGACGCTGTTCCTGGCGACACTGTTGATGAGTGGATGCCGAATTGAGAACGACAAACATGGCGACGCCGATAACGTAAAGATCGCCACACCCTTTGGTGGGATGACGGTCAAGACGAATGACTCTGCCGTGATCGATGGACTTGGCCTGCCGGTGTATCCGGGGGCGGAGCTGGTGAAGAAGAAGGATAAAAATGATGGCGCGGCCGATATCAATATGAGCTTCGGGAGCTTTACGCTGCGGGTAAAAGCTGCAAGCTACAAGACGAACGATAGCCCGGATCTTGTTACTGCGTTTTATCGTAAGGCGCTAGGCAGGTATGGTGATGTGATTGAGTGTCAGAACGACAGGCCGGTGAGTTCGCAGACGAAGACGGCAGAGGGTTTAACCTGCGCGGACGACCAGAAAAATCACATCAAGGTGGATAACGATGTCTCGGGAAAGATGGAGCTGAAGGCTGGTTCGAAGCAGCACCAGCATATTGTCGGGATCGATCCGGATGGGAGTGGAACGAAGATTGGGTTGGTTGCGCTGGATCTTCCGGGGCACCTCACAGTGGGGGATGGGGATGACTCCAGCAAGCAATAGTTGTGGGCGCGGCTCTAGTGCGCGGGTTTTGCGAAGGGCCCGCGCTTGCCGCGCTGTGCTGGGTGGGATAGCTTCATAAGATATGCATGAGTATTGTCACCGTTGTGGCGGCGAGCTTTCTGCCAGTGATGGCGTTTCGCCGTTTTGTCCCCACTGCGGGTCACCGCAGATCTATCTGCAGGACTACGAGGAGCAGACAGGCACTGCCGACGGCGATACGACTGGCGCGGCGCCTCCACCGAGGCCTCAGCAGGTGGAGTGGAAGACGGCGATTCGATGTGCATGGTTGGTGGCTGGAGTGGCGGCGGTCCTAAGCCTGGTGTCGGCGCGTGTCGAGCTAATATCGCCGCTGAGCTGGCTTTGGACGATTAGCGGATCGCTCATTGCCTTAGCGCTGTATCAGCGACGGCGACCGCTCGCCTGGATGGATGCTGGAGTTGGGGCACGGATCGGCGTGGTTGTGGGTTTGGCGCTCGTAGTGTGTCTGGCGATTGTGGCTGCGGGAACCGGGTTGGTGGCGCGCTACGGGCTGCATAGCATGGCGAGTTTCGACGCCGACCTGACCCAGATGCTGCATGCTCAGATTGAGAAGGCTTCCGCGACGACACCTGAGACGCCGGAACTGCTGCGGTTTTTGTATTCACCTGAGGTGAAGGCGGGAATGATGCTGACGGGATTCGGGATGGTGTCGGGGATTCTGCTAGTTCTGTCTACGGTCGGTGGGGCACTTGGTGGATTTCTGCGGATGCGGCGAAATGTTCCGGCCTAGGCTCTTCAAGCGCTGATTCGCTTGAGATGATTCGGATATGGCGTAAAGAGACGAAGCCTCGGGGCGTGTCTTTTGTGAGGACCGAGCCTGGAGTTAAGGCCCTTGCCGCTCCTGTTCCGTCAGAGACAAGCCGTCCTTCTTTGTAATTTGTTCCTTAAGCTAAACCGGCTTGAATGCTGAACACGTCTTTGTGTAAAGCACTCAAGCCGGCACTTTTAGTTCGTGTTAGGCGCCGAGACTACGGTGCGTTCTTGTTTTTCCCGGGTTGCTCATCACTGAACGGTCACCTGAAAGTTGATCGGGTGAGAGAGATTGCCTGATGAGTCAGCTGCCGTCACGGCGATTGTCTGTGCTCCTTTGGGTGTTCCTGGATTGGCGCTGGAGCCTGAGCCCGAACTGCATCCTGAAAGTGAGAACAGAGCGCCGATCAGGAGCAACACAACACAGGAATGCTTCAGAAGCTGATTCATTCGCCACATGCGCCTGGGAGAGAACGCGAGGAAGACGACTCCGGCCCAGGCGATGGCAGATAAACCTCTGTCGAGAGTGCGTTGCGCGGAACCTCCCGGGGCGGTTGTTGAGACGGTGAGCCCGACTGTTGCCGCCGCTCCGTTTGGTGTCAGCGAGGATGGCGTAAACGTGCAGGCGACTCCGGCGGGCAGCGTGCCGCAGGAGAAGCGCAGTGTGCTGCTGTAACCTCCGATGGGTGTAATGGTCAGCGTGGTGGTTGCCGACTGACCTGCGGAGATCGTTGCTGACGAGGGCGATGCAGAGATGGTGAAATCGGGCGCGATCACGACAACAGAGACCGAATTCGACATGCTCGCGAGATTTGCGGAATCGCCCGCATAGTTCGCAACGACCGCGTATGTCCCTGCAGCCGTGAATGAGAATGGCAGGGTTGCTGTGCCGTTGCTGACGGTGGCAGTTCCGAGCGTCGTGGTTCCTGAAACGAAAGTGACGCTTCCGGTTGGGTTGACTCCTGTGACTGTTGCGGTGAGGTTGAGCTGTTGATTCAGGTTGGCATTCATTGAAGAGATAGCGAGGGATGTCGTCGACTGAACCAGCGCAATCGATAAGGGAATGGCATTGGAGGTACTGGACGTGTTGTTGGTGTCGCCCGCATAGTTTGCGGTTATGGAGAAGGTGCCGGTCGTGGGCAAGGAGAACTGGAAGGTAAGCCACGCCGTTGGTAACGGCTGCTGTTCCGAGCGTTGTTCCGCTTGAGATAAACGACACGTTGCCGGTGGGACTAGCACCGCTGACGGTAGCCGTTACGGTTAGCTGTTGACCCGGTGCGGCGCTGTTTGCAGAGAGAGTGAGTGCCGTCTTCGAGGGCAGCGGGGCTGGCGCAGTGGGTGTGGGATTGGTCAGATTGAGGAGAGAAGTAGCTCCGCCATTGGTGAAGGTCAGATAGTCCAACGCGTTGTCGTTGGGTAACATGGGAGCTTGATTGTTTAGGCGGGCAAGCGCAGCGATCCCCGAACCAGCAGTCATAAGTTGAACTCGCTCAGAGTGCCTGTGTAATAGGTGTTGCTGTCTGTGACGAAGTTGCCTTTACCATCTCCCAAAAATAGAGCGACCCCGTTGAGTTGATTGCCGTGTCCGTATTGAAACATCAGATCAGCATGGCCGTCCGCGTTTACGTCTCCAATCGACGCCGAGACTTGACGATAGTATATTGCGGTAGCGTCGCAGTGTAGAACGAGGAGCGAATGACTGGGAAAGTTCCATCGCCATTGCCTGCGTAGACACTGGAGTCCGACCACAATGTCCGGAATGCCGTCTCCATTCAGATCGCCAATCGCCAGAGGCGGAGACTTGGTTTCCAGAGTATTCCGAGTGGTATTTGCCGAAAGGTTCCGTCGCCATTTCCTAGATAGACGGCACCGTTCCAGATGAGATCCAACTTCTTATCGTTATTGAGGTCGGCACAAAGGATGTTCACTCCACCGATCACGGAAAGATTGCTGCTCTGTGAGAAGGGAACCGGGGTGCCGAAGGTTCCATCTCCTTTGCCAGGCACAAAGACAAGACCTATTCCAGGAGGTCGGACTATCGTAATAGGTTCGTATACGCCGCGATGACATCGGGAAAACCGTCGCCGTTGAAGTCCCCGACAATCGCACTGGTTACTCCTATTACCTGAAGATCGACCCCGGCCTTTGCAGGTTGAAAAGTACCGTCTCCGTTACCGTAAGAAGAAAGAGCTCGGAGTCCTGTTGTGTGGTCGCTCCGTGACCGATGCCGTTGCCAGGAATGATCACGGCGGCATCGACCTTGCCGTCCGCATTGAAATCGCCCGCAATGAGAGAACTAAATTGTGCGCCGGTGTGTGATCTGAGTTCAATGACCGAAAATGTTCCGTTGCCGCGGCCCTAAGGCGGTGGAAAGTACCTGAGGTGCCGAGAGACAACACGTCAGTAAGGCCATCATTGTTGACATCTACGGCGATGCTTTGACCTGGCAGAGGTAGGGTCGTGAGTCCTTGAAACGTGCCGTCACCATTGCCTGAGAGAAGTGTGAAGCCACCAGGCGCGGGAACGACGAGATCGGTTGTTCCATCGCTGCGAACCTCCGGAGTGACGGTTCCAGTTTGAGCAAACGATTGGCCTAGAGAGAACCCTCCTTTGCCGTCTCCCTGCAGGATTGAAATGTTATCGCCGGATAAAGCGAGATCCACATTTTTGCCACCGTTTGTTGTGCCGGCGGGGGCGAGGATGGGGGTATTCGAACTAATAAAATTCAGGGGTAGATTCGTGCCGTTCGTGAACTGTCCGCTCGAACTGCCCAGCAGCACCTGGATCGAAAGAGTTGGAGTTGAGGGGTACGCAATGTCAGTGATTCCATCCTGGTTCAGGTCTGCTGCAACAAAGTTATAGCCGACGCCCACAGGAGTTGACACAGTCTGCGGTGTCTGCAGCGTTCCATCTCCACTCCCATAGAAGATGGTGAGAGTAGGGCCTGCAAGAATGTCCTGCTTGCCATCGCCATTGAAGTCACCAGCCGCAATCGAGTAAAACGACTGAGGTTTGTTTGTCGCCGGGTATAGCTTTGGGCTGGCAAGAATTCCTGCCGTGCTACTGCCCTGATTGAGGAGAACGGCGATCACTGGAGTCGTCCCTTGAGCACCTATCACGGCAACGTCGGGATATCCGTCTCCATTCAGGTCTGTTGCGACTGCCGAACCTGTCGATGCAGAAACACCAGGGACCGCGTAGTAGGCCGGGGTCTGGAAGGTGCCGTCCCCGTTGCCAATCATTACAACGACATATCCGTTAGAGCAGGTAAGAACCAGATCGAGCTTTTTGTCGGCGTTCACGTCGGCTGCAATGAGCGTTGTGGGGGGACAGCTCAAGGAGGCCGTGGGGGTGGTGGAACCTTGGTTCAAACGTACGGCCACTCCAGGTCCCAGGTCCGAGAAGTAGGCTATGTCTGGTTGCCCATCACCATTGAAATCGCCCGCGACCAAGGGCGTCCCTGCTGCATAGTCGGTAAGGGTGTAGACCGTAGGAGGGAGGGGGAAGATTGGCGGCGTTTGCGCAGAAGCAGAGGCAGAAATCAGTAGGGCGATCAAAAAAAGGGGGAGTGATCGAACTCCGCTCAGGGTACTCAACAGGGCCTTGGCAGATAGCATAAGTTTTCCAATATTTCCGACAACGGGGTCAAAGTGCGAGTCGAGTTTAGCACCGGCACCCTATTACTCAAGTGTTTTTAGGGTTACGCTCGAACTTTCCGCTTGAGGCGAAGTGAAGAGGCGAAAAGCGGGTTAAAAGATCCCCTATTGGTGCAATAGACAAAGATTCAGTCGGTGCGAGAAGAAAGTTACTTTCAAAACTTCGACAACGGCGCTTTGAATGAGTCGGTGACCTGAAATTCGGTCGCTGGGCTGATATCATCAAGCGCAATTGTATGAGTGACGATAAGGAAGTTCTGAAGCCGAAGTTTCGCGAAAAGGGCAGGCTCATGTCTGCCTCGGAGATCGAGCGCACGCTGGTGCGGCTGGCGCATGAGATCGTGGAAAAACATGGCGGTAGCGACAATGTCGGCCTGGTCGGGATCAAGCGCAGAGGTGTCCCGCTGGCGCAGCGGCTCGCGGTTTTGATTGAAAAGATCGAAAAGCATCCTGTGGATACAGGCGTGCTGGATATCAGCTTCTATCGAGATGATCTTTCAACCGATGGGCCGCGTCCGAAGGTAACTCCGGGGGCGATCGGGTTCGATGTGAACGGGCGGGACATCATTTTGATGGATGATGTGCTGTATACCGGCCGCACGATACGTGCAGCACTGGACGCTTTGTTTGATTATGGACGGCCGAAGAGTGTCCGGCTGCTGGTGCTGATCGATCGTGGGCATCGTGAGCTTCCAATTGAGGCGACCTATGTTGGGCGGCACATTCCTACCTCGAAGCGCGAGATCATCGAGGTGAAGTTGAACGAGGTCGATGGGCAGGAGCAGGTGCTGCTGGTTGAGCTGGCGGATTAAAGGCAGCTTTCGATGACGTCCTCAAAGATGCAAGGTGAGATGAAGACTTCCGGGTACGCTGCGGGTTCGCTGCTGACGGTGGCGGGGCTGCCGGTAGAGGAGGTCGCAGCGATATTGGCCGCGACCGATCGTATTGAACGGATGGCCACTGCGGATCGGGCGAGGATATTGGCGGGGCGGCGGATCGCGCTGCTCTTCTATGAGTCGAGTACGCGGACCAGGACTTCGTTTGAGCTGGCGGCGAAGTCCCTAGGTGCGATGACGACCCTGGTGAGCGATAAATCGTCGTCGATTGAGAAGGGCGAGAGCCTGAAAGACACGGGCCTGACGCTGAAGGCGCTGGGGGCGGAGTGCATCATCCTGCGTCATGCGAACTCCGGCGCGCCGCATCTGCTGGCGAAGTTGACGGGGTTGCCGGTGTTGAATGCGGGAGATGGTATGCACGAGCATCCATCGCAGGCACTGCTGGATCTGCGGACGATGCTTGCGCGGTTGCCCGGAATGAGCAGTAGGCTGGTGAATGCAAAGACGCTCGATGGCGTGACGGTGGTTATTACAGGAGACATTCTGCATAGCCGTGTGGCGCGGTCGAATGCGATGCTGCTGCCGCGGCTGGGAGCAAGAGTGCTGTTATGTGGACCTGCCGCTCTGTTGCCGGTGGATGCTCTCGGACTCGGTTCGGGGGTGGAGATTGAGCGGGACTTCGATAAGGCTTTGAAGCAGGCGCAGGTGGTCATGATGTTGCGGATTCAGCGGGAGCGGCTGGCGGGGTTGGAGTTGGATCTGGCGGAGTACATTTCGCACTATCAGTTGGATCAGGAGCGCTTGACGGCGCGGGCGCCGGAGGCTCTGGTGATGCATCCCGGGCCGATGATTCGGGGGCTCGAGATCTCAGGTGAGGTAGCGGACGGCCCTAACTCAGCGATTGAAGAGCAGGTACGCCACGGGCTTGGAGTGAGGTCAGCTTTGCTGGTGCGGGCGTTGGGTGTGGGTGGATTCGAGAGTGTAACAGTATGAGTGACCTATCGATTTTGAATGGGCGGCTGGTCGATCCTGCGAGCGGTGTGGATGCAGAGCGAGATGTGCTGATCCGTCATGGACGGGTCGTTGCGATTGAGATGCCGGGTGCGTTGCGGGCGGCGAAGGTGAAGGAGACGATCGATGCGAAGGGGATGATCGTCGCGCCTGGGCTGGTGGATGTGCACGTTCACTTGCGCGAGCCGGGGCAAACGTACAAGGAGTCGATCAAGACGGGCACGGCTGCTGCTGCGGCTGGTGGTTTTACCAGCGTTGTGGCGATGCCGAACACAGTGCCGGTGAATGATTCTGTCACGGGATTGGAATGGATGCTCGATGCGGCGCGTGGGGCGTGCGTGAAGCTGTTCGCGATGCCGGCGGCGACGTTCGGCAGTCTGGGTGAAGAGATAACGGACTACCACGCACTGGCGCGCGCCGGGGCGGTGGGGTTTACCGATGATGGCAAGCCGGTGCTGCGTGATCCGGTGATGCGGGCGGCTCTGGTTGCCGCGGCCGGAATTGGTGTGCCGATCTCGCAGCATGCGGAAGATACGCGGCTGACGGGAGGGTGCAGCATGAATGCAGGGCCGGTGGCGTTCCGGCTTGGGCTGCGCGGCATGACGGTTGAGGCGGAGTCGAAGATCGTGGAGCGGGATATCTGGCTGCTGCGGGATATCGAGCGGCAGGATGGGTTGCGGCCGCATCTGCACGTACAGCATGTGTCGACGGCGAAGGCGATGGAGGCGATTCGTCAGGCAAAGCGTGAGGGGCTGCATGTGACCTGTGAGGTGGCTCCGCACCACTTCGCCCTGACGGATGAAGCGGTTGGGGACTACGACACGAATGCGAAGATGAATCCGCCACTGAGGAACGATGCAGACCGTCTGGCGATGATTGCCGGGTTGATGGATGGGACCGTGGACTGCATCGCCACCGATCATGCTCCTCACGCACTGTTTGAGAAGGAGCAGGAGTTCGAACGGGCTCCAAATGGAATTACGGGCCTTGAGACTGCTCTGGGGCTGGCTCTGCGGGTACTGCATAAGGGGCACGGGATGTCGATCTCGCGCGTGATTGAGTTGATGAGCACGCAGCCAGCGGGGATTATTTCTCTTGCAGGGCGCGGCACGCTGAGGGTGGATAGTTTTGCGGATGTAGTAGTGTTTGATCCTGCGGCGGAGTGGAGTTTTGATGCTGCGAAGACAAGGTCGAAGTCGCGGAATACTCCCTTTGACGGCGCGCCGATGCTTGGCAGAGTGGCCTACACGTTGAGCGAAGGGCGCGTCGTCTTCAAGAGCTAGCTTCGGGCATTTACGATTACGTTTGGGAATGATCGCGCTGCATCACGGCTAGTTCGTTGCCGGCGGGGTCGGTGAAGTGGAAGCGGCGACCACCCGGAAAGCTAAAGATGGGCAGTGTGATCTTGCCGCCCGCCTTCAGGATGCTCTGCTCGGTCTCTTCGAGATTTTGCGATTCGATCACGGGTAGAGGGCTCTTGGTGCGTTCGGCTGGGTCAGCGTTGAAACCGCCTTCGGTACCGCTCTCTGAAAAGGCTGCATACGTTGGGCCGTAGTCCTGAAAGGTCCAGCCGAAGAGGTTGGTGTAAAAGTTCCTGCTTGCCGCCAGGTCATGGGCTGGCAACTCCAAATAGACGATCTTCAAATGGGGCATGGCTGTCCTCAGGAAAGCATGTATCGCTGACTCCTCCATCCACATCGCCGCGAACTGGTTTGCGATGCAGGTAGAGACCGGCGGCCTCCGGCCTCGCGAGGGACAGATTCAACATAGAACGCACTGGTCGATGAGGTCAACGGAATGCTGGCGGATATGGCAGTGAGTTTAGCCATATCGAGGCATGGGTTAATCGAACGAATTACGTGTCGCGGCGACCTATTTCTTCATAGACTGTAGGCGGAAAACACGTTTGGCTCGTCTATATCCATACTCAGGGATGACCATGGGACAGTGCCCGAGGTCAGTTTCTGCGTAGACCTTCTTTGTGAGAATAAGTTAGTGCAGCAATCACGAAAGAGATGCAGTGAATGTCATGCGACAACGTTGCCGCCGAGGTTTGCGGCGCGAATTTGAAGCAGTATCCGTCAGGTAAAATTTTATAGTGATGGTTTTTCCCCGCATTCTTCTATTTTCTGTCCTTAGTCCGACACTCCTGATTCTTTCAGCCTCCCCGCTACTGTCACAAGGCCCTGTTTCGATTGAGCCAACGCTGCCTGACGCGCCTCTACCGCAAACGCCGACAGAGTTTGCAGACGCCACGGACGGATTGAGCGCTGCCATCTTTGATGATGAGCAAGCTGTGCCGCCACAGGCGAGCACGCCACAGTCGAGTTCGTCCGGTCAGCCGGATACGAGCCAAAAACCGATGACAGATGAGGAGAAAAAGACTGCTTCGGAAGAGGAACTCCGGAAAGAACTTCACCAGCGAATTGGTGTGGTTGTGCCGAACTTCAACGCTGTGCTCGATGGCAATAATCTCCCGCTGACTCCGAGACAGAAGATGAAGGCGGCTTTTCGGAGCGCGGTCGATCCGTATCAGTTTGGACTGGCGCTCTTTACGTCGGCGATTGGGCAGGCAGAGAATTCGCATTCCAGCTACGATCCGATTCCGGGTACAAATCCGGTTCAATATAAGCCGGAGGGTTATCAGCAGGGCTGGGGGGCTTATGCCAAGCGCTTTGGGTCGTCGTACACCGATCAGTTCAACGGAACGATTCTTGGCAATGGCGTGTTTCCTGTGCTGCTGCATCAAGACGCGCGCTACTACCGGATGGGGAAGGGCTCTTTCAAGAAGCGGTTCTTTTATTCGATGAGCACAACGGTTCGCTGTAAGGGCGATAACGGAAAGTGGCAGCCTAACTTCTCGAACCTTCTGGGGAATCTAGCTGCGGGCGGAATCTCAAACCTTTACTATCCGGCGGCGGATCGAGGGTTTGGATTGACGATCGAGCAGGGTTTGCTAGTAACCGCGGAGGGCGTGTTCGGCGCACTTCTCATTGAGTTTTCGCCTGATGTGATCGGGCATTTTCACAAAAATCGTACTCCGCCGGATGCAACGACCCAAGCCTCCGCTGCCCCGGCGAGTCGGACCACGGCACAGATTGCTCCCTAACGCTGTACGAGCGTCGCAGGCCTTCGCACGGAGATAGAGAGTTGAACGTCGAATTTTTCAGGCCTGAAGGATGCCTATCTTTTTGGCGACTGAGGTTATAGCTTCGAGGGCCTGATCGATCTCGGCACGGGTGTGTTCGCTGGTCATGATGGTGCGAATGCGGGCTTTGCCTTCAGGGACGGTTGGGAAGGCGATGCCGGTAGCCATGACGCCAGCCTCGAAGAGCGCGCGGGAGAAGTCCATGGTGCGGCGGCCGTCGCCGATGATGATGGGGGTGATAGGGGTCTCGCTTTTGGGCGTGGTGTTGCCGCCGACATCAAATCCGGCGTCGGTGAGTTGCTGCTTGAAGTAGGCGGTGTTGGCCCAGAGGCGCTCGATGCGCTCAGGCTCGGACTCGAGGATGTCGAAGGCTGCGATGCAGGTTGCTGCGACTGAGGGTGGGTGCGAGGTGGAGAAGAGGAACGGGCGAGCGCGGTGGTAGAGATAGTCGATCAGGTCGCGGCTGCCGCAGACGTAGCCGCCGAGTGCTCCGATTGCTTTTGATAAGGTGCCTACCTGCACGTCGACTTTGTCGGTCGCGTGAAAGTGATCGACGGAGCCGCGGCCGTTTCGACCGAGGACACCTGAAGCGTGGGCGTCGTCAACCATCATGATGGCGCCGTATTTCTCGGCAAGTTCAGCGAGCTTGTCGACGGGACCGATGTCGCCGTCCATGGAGAAGACACCATCGGTGATGAGGAGCTTCCTGCCGGGCTCGTTCTGAATCTCCTGCAGGAGCTGCTCGGCGTGGGCGATGTCTTTGTGGCGGAATACTTTGATCTTGGCCTTTGAGAGACGTGCGCCGTCGATGATGCTCGCGTGGTTGAGCTCGTCGGAGAGGATGAAGTCGTCTTTGCCGAGGATGCTGGAGACGGTTCCGGCGTTGGCGGCGAAGCCGGACTGGAAGACGACGCAGGCCTCGACGCCTTTGAAGGCGGCGATCTTCTCTTCGAGCTCCATGTGGATATGCATTGTGCCTGCGATGGTGCGGACGGCACCGGAGCCTACGCCATACTTTTTTGTTGCCGCGATGGCGGCCTCTTCGAGGCGCGGGTCGTTGCAGAGGCCGAGGTAGTTGTTGGAGGCGAGGTTGATGACGCGCTTGCCGTCGTAGGTGCAGACGGGAGCCTGCTGGTCGTCGAGCACACGCAGCTTGAAGAAGGTGCCGCGCTCGCGAAGATCGTCGAGTTGGGCGGTGAGATGGGCAAGCTGGGGGCGTTTGGCGGCAGCGGTAGTCATGGAATTATCTTAAACCTTTCATGGTTGGGCGGTCTCGGAGGCAAAATAAGCATCGTATGATTGAACCGTTTTCAATCAGTTAGCTTGAAGCGGGCATAACCATTCCGTACGGAGAATGAGGACGTGACAATGAGCTTTCAGTATTCAGCAAGAACTGTTGCGGCGATGACGCTGGCGTTGGTGATGCTGGCCGGCTGCAAATCGAAGCAGGATGCCGCGATTGATAAGGCGAAGCAGCAGGCAGCCGCGACCGGGCAGGCCCAGAACGTGGTTTCGACCGATAGCAACGGCAATGTGACGACGACTACGGTACAGCCGCCAGTGCCTGGACAGACGGCGCAGGCTGTTTCGACTACGGTGACACCGGCGGCGGCTGTAGCGGCGAATACCCCAGCGACCGCGCCGGGTGCCACGGGAGCGCCGGTGACGGCGGGGCAGGTGGACTCTTCAGGGCAGCCAGTGGCTGCGCCTGCGCCTAATGAGGCTCCGATTGTGCGGCCAGCCGATATCAATATTGCTGCTGGAACGAACCTGACGATTCGGATTAATCAGCACATCAGCGTGAAGACGAGTCGTGCGGGAGACCGATTTACCGGAGAGGTTGTTGATCCGGTTGTGGGGCAAAATGATCGCGTTGTGATTCCGAAGGGAGCGCCGGTGAGCGGCGTGGTGGTTGCGTCGCATCGGCGGGGACACTTCAAAGGCTCGTCAATACTGGAGTTGCGGCTGACATACCTTACGCTGAACGGTTCGCGGTATGCGCTGGACACGTCTGATTTGACGCAGACGAAGAAGGGCAAAGGCAAGCGCTCGGCGGCGATGATTGGCGGCGGCGCTGGTCTTGGAATGTTGGTTGGTGGCGTGGCTACTGGCGGCGTTGGGTTGCTGGTTGGCGGGCTGGTTGGCGGCGGTGGCGGTACTTTGCTGAGTGGATTGACGGGGAATCGGGATATTGAGATTCCTGCCGAGTCGATTGTGCGGTTCAAGCTGGCGGACAACCTTGTGGTGCAGCCTTCTTAGGAAAAACTGAGACGGAATTTTGTAAAAAGTGTGCGGAAAAAGTTTAGCCCCGGGGAGACTCGGGGCTTTGCTGTTTTGCTGGATTTTTGAGGGTGTTTTGGAAAAAGGGGGTGTCAAAACGTGGTTTTTTGATGGTGAAAACGTGGTGGAATGCGTGGTGAATGTGGTGATTTGCAGCACGCTTTTTCGGCTCTGAAAAATGCGCCAAATTTGGTAAAGATTTTTGTGGAAAAGCGCATTTTTCTTTCGCGCAATTTTTCGCCGTAACTGCGGATCATCTTTTGGCTTTGCGGGTGATGTTGCTAGGTCGTTTGGTTGGTGTGGTTCAGGTGTTTTGAGACCAGGTTGAGTGCCTGGTCGATGATGTCGGCGTCGCCGCCGCAGCCGGGGAGCCAGTGCATGTCGGGTTCGCGGCGGAACCAGGTGAGTTGGCGCTTTGCGTAGTTGCGGTGGCCTTGCTGGGCCTGGGAGACGGCCTGGTCGCGGGTGAGTTCGCCGCGCAGGACGGCGGTGGCTTCGGCGTAGCCGAGTGAGGTGAGGGGGCGGCAGTCGGGGCCGTAGCGGGCGAGGAGGCGTTCGGTCTCTTCGACGAGGCCGCGGTCGAACATGGCGGCGGCGCGCTCGTTGATGCGCTCGTAGAGGCGGGGGCGGGGTGGGTTGAGGCCGAGGCGCAGGATGCGGTAGCCGGTGAGGGCGTCGCGGCCTTGCTGCCATTGGGCTGTCATTGGGGTACGGGCGCGTGCGGCGGTGCGTTTTCCGGCTTCGTGGGCTTGTTCGGTTGCGGGAGAGACGGCGAGGGAGACTTCGACGGCGCGGACCACCTTGGGGACGTCGTTGGCGTGGATGGCGGCTGCGGCGGTGGGGTCGAGGCGCGTGAGGAGGCGATGAAGGTAGGGTGCGCCGCGGGTTGCGGCGATCTTGCGGAGGCGTTCGCGCTGGCCGGGTTTTTGTGGTGGCGCGGGGAAGAGGCCGTCGATGAGGGCGCGGAGATAGAGGCCGGTGCCTCCGGCGACGATGGGGAGGTGGCCGCGAGTGTTTGCAGAACCGCTACGGGCATTGATGGAGGTGCCGCGGGCATCGATTGAAGTGCTGCGGGCGCTGATGCCGGTGAGGGCTTCGCGGGCCTGGCGGCTGTAGTCGCCTGCGGTGCAGGCCTCGTCGGGCCATGCGATGTCGATCATGTGGTGCTGGACGAGGGCGCGCTCTTCGTGGGTGGGTTTTGCGGTGCCGATCTCCATCTCGCGGTAGACGGCTACGGAGTCGCAGCTGACGATCTCGCCGTTGAACTCCTGCGCGAGACGGAGAGCGAGGGAGGTCTTGCCGCTGGCTGTGGGGCCGACCAGAACGATGAGTGGGTGGTCGGGTGGCTTCACCACGGATGCCACCAGCCGGGGTGGAAGACGTTGTGAATGCCGGCGTGAAGGATGCTGAAGGCTAAGACGGCGAAGGCGAGCAGCAGGAGGCCGCGAATCTGGCGGCGGCGTTCGTGTTGGAGTGGAGTTGCGATGGTGATGGCCGTCTTTTTCGATGATAGATGATGGTGGGTGTTCGTCTGGATTTGGGTCTTTGAGGCGTAGGAGAAGGCGGTTCGCGCTTCCGCGCGAATAACCCACCCTTCGTGGTGAGACTACGAAGGATGGGCCACCCGGATAGAGTGAGGGAGGTCTTCCCGCTGGCTGTGCGCAGGCGGCCGAGTTTGCCCAAAGGCGCTTGGGGTGTGATC
Organism: uncultured Acidobacteriaceae bacterium; assembly: GCA_963708755.1. Lineage (GTDB taxonomy): Bacteria > Acidobacteriota > Terriglobia > Terriglobales > Acidobacteriaceae > Edaphobacter. The sequence continues at coordinate 242,023 of CAVPTN010000002.1, read as the reverse complement.
CTTACGAGATGAATCAACGAAGACTGTTCTGCGCGGTTGTGGGATCAGTACTGGCCTGCTGTATGTCGGCTGTGGCTCAGGAAAAAGGTGCATGGCGCGCAGCGAGTAAGACGGCGCAGTCCATTACGGGCGATGTGGCGCTCTCGGATGAGAAGTTGGCGATCAACTTCTCCAGCTTTGTCATCGCACAGATACGTCGTCTCGAACCGGCCGAGATGGGCGCCGCTTTCAATGCAGACGCCAGTGCGGGTGGGAGCGGCAACCTCTACAGGTTGAACGTGCCGGCGACCAAGAAGTTTCTGCACAAGAACACTCTGTGTGGCAATGAGGATACGCAGTGGATGGCCACTTATGTCGCGGGTAAATCTCTGGAGATCGCATTTTTCTCAGGCCCGAAGATGCCCGTCTTTACGCTGGATGCGATGGAAAATTCGACGGATTTGTGCGGCACGTTCTCTTACGTGCGGTGATGTAGGTGTCAAACGTTGAGTGGGTGCGAACGAAAGCCGAACCTGATGGTTCGGCTTTTCGTTCATGCGGATTTTGTTGATGTCCGTTTTGGTTTACGCAGCGTGAGGACGGAGGATGACTTTGGTCCAGCCTTCGTCGCGGTTGTCGAAGTGCTTGTAGGCGTTGGGGGCTTCGGCTAGTGGAAGCTCGTGGGAGATGAGGAAGGACGGGTTGGCTTTGCCGTGATGGATGAGGTCCATGAGGCGGCGGTTGTAGGCCTTGACGTTGCATTGACCGGTGCCCATCTTCTGGCCCTTGAACCAGAACTTACCCATGTCGAAGGCGATCTGTCCCTTCTTTTCGAGGTTGTCGTCGGCCTTGGGGTCCTGCGGGATGAAGACGCCTACGACGCCGAGTGTGCCGGTGGCTTTGACGGCGTCGACGAGGGCGTTCATGACCATGTTGGGGACTTCTTTGCCCTTGGAGTTGTGGCACTGGTAGCCGATGCACTCGGCACCGCAGTCGGCGCCGAGTCCGTTGGTGAGTTCGCGAATCTGTTCGCTGACGTTGTCGTCATGCGAGTCGATGGGAGTGGCGCCGAGTTTTTTGGCGAGGGCGAGGCGGTCGGCTTTGTGATCGACGACGAAGATCTGGCTGGCACCCTGAATGCTGGCGGACAGTGCAGCCATGAGGCCGACGGGGCCGGCTCCGTAGATGACGATGGATTCGCCGGGCTTGAGATTGGCGAGGCGGGTGGAGTGCCAGCCGGTGGGAAAGATGTCGGAGAGCATGACGTAGTCTTTCTCTTTTTCGGTGGCGTCGTCGGGGAGCTGGAGGCAGTTGAAGTCGGCGTAGGGGACGCGGAGGTACTGGGCCTGGCCGCCGGAGTAGGGGCCCATGCCAGCGAAGCCATAGGCGGCGCCTGCCATGCCGGGCATGACGGAGGGGTCGGCGCAGGTGAGGCAGAAGCCGGTGAGACCGCGTTCGCAGTTGGCGCAGAAGCCGCAGCCGATGTTGAAGGGGAGGACGACCTTGTCCCTTTCTTGACGGAGTCAACGGCTTTGCCGACTTCTACGACTTCGCCGAGGTTTTCGTGGCCGAGGATCTTGCCCTTTTCTACGTCGGTGCGGCCTTCGTACATGTGGAGGTCGGAGCCGCAGATGTTGGTGGTGGTGAGTTTGATGATGACGTCGGTCTGCTTCTCGATCTTGGAGTCGGGGACTGAGTCGATGCTTACTTTTTTGGGGCCGTGATAGACGAGTGCTTTCATTGCTTTTCCTTTCGTGGGAGGACGACACTTGTTTTTGAACGCAGCCAAGTGGGCGGATGGTGCACGCCTGTGGTGGTTGAAGTTTTGTGTCGTGCATGTGCTCTGCTGTTCGATCAAGCAGAGGTTCGAGTGACTCTCAACGTACGGAGAGGACGTTGGCGGTGAGGTGCTGGTCACCGTATCTGGAGAGGTAGATGCGGTTGCGTTGCGAGGGGTTGGTGCAAGCGATCGACCGCGTTTGCGTGTGGTGCACTTTATACTTGGGGGAGACTACAGATTGTGTCGCGCTCGATTGAGTGTTGACACGTCTTTGAGGGGTTCATGGCCGCACTGATCGATGCAATCAACGTGAAGCGCAAGAGTGTATTTGAGTTTGAGAACACGCCGTACGCGTGCCTGGAGGCGGAGGTGAACTCGCCTACTGCGCGTGGTGGACAGACGCTGGTGCGGCTGAAGATGCGCAACCTGCTGACGAGCGCGGTCTTTGAGAAGACCTTCAAGGCGAACGACAAGTTCAAGGAGCCGGACCTGGTGTTGGTGCCGGCCTCGTATCTGTATAGCGATGGGGACGGGTCTCACTTTCTGGATCAGGAGAGCTTCGAGACGCTGACTTTGAACGAAGACATGATTGGTAACGCGCTGGATTTTTTGATCGAAGGGGCGTTGCTGCAACTGCATAAGTACAACGGCAATCCGATTGGGCTGCAGCTGCCGATCTTTGTGGAGCTGGATGTTGCGGAGACGGAGCCGGGGGTGAAGGGCGACTCGTCGAGCGGGAGCGTGACGAAGGTTGCCAAGCTGGAGACTGGGCTTGAGATTCGCGTTCCGCTCTTCATCAAAGAAGGTGAGAAGGTGAAGGTGTCGACGGAGAATCGGGAGTTTGCCGGGCGGGCTTGATTGAAGATTTGTCCTGCCGGACGGGCCCACTGCGCGTGGGGCGGTCACTTCGTGACTTGTATACCTTGTTATGGTCTAGCGTAGCGGCTTGTTGGTGAGGAAGTCGATGCGGAGTTCGAGGTTGGGGCCGTGGAAGTTGGCGGGGAGTGGGGGGAACTGGCCCTCTCCGGTGATGGCGCCCCAACAGGCTTTATCGATGGATTGATCCTGGCTGGAGCCGTCGAGGTTCATTGCGGCGATGCGGCCATCAGGCAGGATGGTGAAGCGGATGAGGGTTTCGCCTTCCTTGTTGAGGGGTGGGCGTGCCTCTTCGGGGATCAGGGGGATCCAGTTGCGCTTGATGTCGCTGAGGATGCGGCGGATGTAGGGGCCGAAGTCGACGCCCTGGGTGTCGGATAGGATCTCGGCGCCGGTGCCCATGCCGGTGCGTCCGCTGTTACCACCGCCGCTGTAGTCTCCGGCGCTGCCGTGGTCATGGGCTGCGCCCTGGGCGGCCTGGCGGATGGCGTCGCCTGCGGTCTGGTTCGGGTTGCCGAAGTTCGGGCGCGTTGGGACGGGTTTAGGGGCTTCGACCAGAGCCTGTTGCTGCGCGGGCGGCTGGGTTTGTTGGGGCTGGGGGGATGGCGGGAGGGGCGTTGCGGCCTGCTGGGGCGCAGCTTGCTGAACTGGGGGTGGCGTGGGTGTTGGCGGCGGGGGAGCTGTGGGGGCCGGTGGGGCAGCTTTGCGCATCTGCTGGAGCTGCTTCAGGGTCTTCTGATCGAGCTGCTGCGGACGTGGCTTGGGGGCCTTGGAGGCGGTGTGGGGAAGATTTTTTGGCGCGTCGAGGTAGGTCAGCTGCTTGTCGCGCTCTTTGAGGACGTCGACGGGATTGATGAGGCGCGGCTGATGGAAGAGCACACGCGGGCCATAGAACAGAAACCAGATGATGGCCAGGTAAATGATGACAGAGATGTAGATGGACTCGCGGAAGCGAGCCTTGGAGCGCTCGTCGTCGAGGGAGTCGAGGAGGTGGATGAGTTCATGCTCGTCGAGTTCGCCAAAGCGGCCGGTGCGCACCTTGATGGGTTGATTGGGCGGTGCGGATTTGGGCGGGGTCTCGAGTGACGGCATGGGCTATGTGGTCTGACGGCTGCGGGGAGCGAAAGTTTCGTGGGTGGAACAGACGGTGGTCGCCGGTCGAACCGCCGGTGTGCATAGTCCTCTTCATTTTCTCATCTTTGGGGCTTATTGGGCGAAGGGAATAGTTGGGGAGAGCGGCTAAAACCTTTAGACTGGGAGGGTGAGCAAGAGCTTTCCATCCAATGTTCGAGCGGCGGTGTTAACGGTCAGCGATCGCTGTTCGCGGGGCGAGCGCGTGGATCTGTCCGGGCCTGCGGTGTGCGAGATGTTGGAAGGCGCAGGAGTTGGTCAGGTGATCAGCGAGGTGGTGCCGGATGATGTGGACCTGATTGCAGCGGCGCTGTGGCGTAACGCAAAAGTTGTAGACCTGATCGTGACGACCGGGGGGACGGGACTGGCAGCACGCGATGTGACGCCGGAGGCCACAAAGATGGTCTGTGAGCGGCTGATCGAAGGGTTGGCGGAGCGGATGAGAGCCGATGGGTTGTTGCATACGCCGTTGGCTTCGCTGAGCCGCGGGGTGTGCGGGACGCTGGGGACGGCGTTGATTGTGAATCTACCGGGAAGTCCGGCGGGGGCGAGCAGCTCGCTGGCGGCGATTTTGCCGGTTCTGCCGCATGCGCTGGATCTGCTGGCGGGGCGTACGGAGCATGGCGAATCCACGGGCGTCCACGAGCATGAAAGTGCCGACGACAGGTAGAATGTAAGTTGATCCCGTGAAAATCTCTCCTGTTGCGCTCCTGAATAAATTGAACATCATGATGCTTGCGGCATTGAAGCCGTTGGGTGTCTGGGGGATCGGTGCGCTTGCGGTAATCGATTCGTCGACGATCCCGGTGCCGATCGATGCTTTGTTGATTGATTATGTCGCGCATGACCATCGACGGTTTCTGCTGTATTGCTTTATGGCGGCGTTTGGGTCGGCTGTTGGGAGCTTGCTGCCGTACTATCTGGGGCGTGCGGGTGGGGAGCTTTTTCTGCTGAAGCGGATCAATCGGCAGCGATATGAGCAGATGCGCGACCGATTCGAGAAGCAGGAGTTTCTGGCGATCATGGTTCCGGCGATGATGCCGCCGCCTACGCCGGTGAAGCTGTTCGAGTTTGCGGCGGGCGTGTTCGAGATGAAGCCGCTGTGGTTCTTCAGCGCGATCTGCCTGGGCAAGTTTGTGCGATTTCTGATCTGGGCGATTATTACGATCACGTACGGGCCGACGATCCTGCATACGATGACGCAGACGATGCGCCATCATCACTCGCTGATTTTGGGCGTGGGTGGGATTTTGATCGTGCTGCTGCTGGTGTATGTGTTGCGGAAGGTCTTCGACTCGCGGCGTGGAACGCCTCTGCCGGTGGAAGAGGAGTAGCTCGCTTCGTATGACTGCTCGTTAGTGCTGGATGCGGTGATCCATCTCCATGCGGACGATGCGGCGGTCGTCGTTGAGGTAGACAGCGCCTGAGAGTGGGGGATTCTCGCGACCGGCCAGGAGTGGCGTGTCGTAGAAGAAGCGCAGGTCGCGGAAGGTGACGACGGTGAGGCCATCCGGATTGACACCTGTGTCGGCGACGATGGGATATTGCGACCAATCGAGGTAGGCCTCGCCGAGCCAGCTGCGCTTGGCGACCAGTGTTGCGAGTGTGGTGGGAGGCTTGTAGATGACGTCGGCCTGGGTGGTGGTGGTGACGGCGGAGCTAAGGGTGTTGACCGAAGCGAGTTGGTAGAACTGCGGGGTTTCGGCGACGGTCTGCCAATGGAAGGGATTGATGGGGTAAGGGCTGGCGAAGACGCGCGAGACGGAGGCTCCGTTGTAGTCGTTGTTTTGAGCGAGTTGAAGGGCCTGTTGGTGTTCGAAGGCGCGAAGGCACCAGAGCGCGACGATTCCCAGGAGAGCGAAGATGGCCCAGCCACGTCCGCGAAAGGCTGGTCTGCGTGCGCCTACTTCGCTGTTGATGAGGCCGAAGAGGGATGGGGCGATGAGCGCGATGAGCAGCAGGAGGAAGATGAGGGGTTCGAAGATGAAGACGAAGGAGCCGGCGTACCAGTGGGGGTTGAAGGGAAAGAAGGGGCGAACGCCGTAGTTGTTGGTCCAGTCGAGCAGGATGTGGCTGAGAAGGGCGATGAGGGAGAAGCAGTAGAGGAGGCCCCAGCGGATAGGGGCTTGTGGTCTGGGGATGTGGGTGGTGGTGGGGTCGAAGGGCTGGTCGGGGATGGGGTCCGGATGGGTTTGTTTTCGGTGAGAGCGCCAGCGGTGGAAGAGCCAGACGGCGCCGACGATGATGGCGGCTTCGAACGGTATGCCGATGAAGGTGTGGGTGATGCCGCGGTGGTGTTGGAAGGCTGCGATGGGGCCGCGTATGGACCAGAGGGTGTCGAGGTCGGGGGCTTCGGCGGCGATCGTCATCGCGACGGTGGCGTAGGCAGCCTTGCGGTTGAAGCCGGCGCGGGAGAGGACGGCTCCCGTCATGAGGTGGGTGATGGGTTCCATAGCTGATGCGATGTTAGCTGATGCTATGTCCTGCCGGACGGGCCCACTGCGCGTGGGGCGGTCACTTCGTGACTTGTATACCTTGTCTCGCTGAAACTCGGTCCTCCCGTTGGTCGGCACATGCTGATTCCGACCAACGGGAGGACCTGTGCTGATCATCCTGCCGCGGCAGGTATACGCGTCACGAAGTGACCGCTCCACGCGCAGTGGGCCCGTCCGGCAGGACATGAGCTTGTTAGAATCGAGGTGTCTATGCCTACTTTGACCGCGCTTTCGCCTGAGATTCTTGCCAAGTACCAGCCTGTGATTGGGCTGGAGGTTCATGTTCAGCTTTTGACGGCGACGAAGGCGTTTTGCGGCTGCGTGAACAAGTATGGCGGAGAGCCGAATACGCATGTCTGCCCGACGTGCCTGGGGCTGCCGGGTGCGCTGCCGGTGCTGAACCGGCAGGCGGTGGAGTTTGCGGTGCTGGCGGCGAAGGCGATCAACTGCGAGATTCGCGAGACGAGCATCTTTTCGCGGAAGAACTATTTTTATCCGGACTCGCCGAAGGGGTACCAGATCTCGCAGTTCGATAAGCCGATTGCGGAGCATGGATGGATTGAGGTGCCGGCGTTCGATGCCAGCGGTGCGGCGATAACGAAGCGGATTGGCGTGACGCGGCTGCACATGGAAGAGGATGCGGGCAAGAGCATGCATGATGGGTTTGCGGACTCGGTTTCGAAGACGTATATCGACCTGAACCGGTGCGGGACGCCGCTGGTGGAGATTGTGAGTGAGCCGGATCTGCGGACGGCGGATGAGGTGTTCGAGTACCTGACGAAGCTGAAGGAGATTCTGCTGTACACCGGCGTGAGCGACTGCAACATGGAAGAGGGCTCGCTGCGGTGTGATGCGAACGTGAGCGTGATGCTGAAGGGTGCGAAGGAGTTTGGGACGAAGGCGGAGGTGAAGAACGTCAACAGCTTCCGCTACATTCGCGTCGGCGGTGGAGTACGAGATTGAGCGGCAGATCGGCGTGATTGAAGATGGCGGCCGGGTGGTGCAGGAGTCGCGGCTTTGGAACAGCGCGGAGGGCCGGACGTACTCGATGCGCAGGAAGGAGCAGGCGCATGACTACCGGTATTTTCCGGAGCCGGATCTGCCGCCGCTGGTGGTTGGCGCGGAGTGGCAGGCGGAGATTCTGAAGATGCTGCCGGAGCTGCCGGAGGCTCGGCGGGCGCGGATGATTGCGGAGTATGAGATCTCGGCGCAGGATGCGGCGACGCTGACGGCGACGCGGGAGTTTGCGGATCGGTTTGAAGCGGCGGCGAAGAAGGCGAAGAGTCCGCGGCGCGTGGCGGCGTTGCTGACGAGCGAGTTGACGATGCGGCTGCGGGCTGGCGGGGCTGGAGCTGGAGCAGTCGCCGGTGTCGATGGACGGGCGTGGTGATGGCGGCGGACCTGGCGGAGTCGGGTGAGCTTTCGAGCAAGATGCTGAAGCAGCTGCTGGATACGGCGTTTGCAGAAGGACGAGGATTTTCCGGTGGTGTATGAGCGGGAGAAGCCGCAGCAGATCTCGGATACGGGTGCGATTGAGGCGATGATCGATGAGGTGATCGCGGCGAATCCGAAGCAGGTGGAGCAGTATCGCGGCGGGAAGAAGACGGTGGCGGCGTTCTTTGTGGGGCAGGTGATGCGGCTGTCGAAGGGGCAGGCGAATCCGGCGGTGCTGAATGAGCTGGTGACGAAGAAGCTGGATGCACTGGGGCCGCTGTAGGGCGATAGTTTTGCCGTCAGATGACTCGCTCAGGTGGCGTTGTATTTCAATTGCGATTCCGTGCGGGGAAAACCTAGTATTTTTTGAGTTCGATTAAGTTCGTGCGTCGGGCGCGGCGTAGCGTTTAATGGGCGGATGCGCGTACGTCTCGTCGTCGTTCGAGGAATGTCTGTCGTGGAGTGCTGTGTGAGCGTTTTGCTGGCTCTGATCGGGTGCCGGAGCGAGGCTCCGTATGTTGTGCCGGAGGAGCCGATGCCGGCGAACACGGTGCTGCTGTCGCAGATGATGCGGGAGCTGTCGGCCACGCCTGGATTCACGGAGGCGCTGCTGGCGCAGCTGGATAAGGGCGGCAAGAAGGGGCCGGCGCTGATGACGCCGGCGCTGATCAAGAGCTGCGCAAGCTGATTCTCGGGAAGGACTGGCAGGGGCTCGATCGCTTTCCGGGATGGACGATGCGGGAGGTCACCCCGACGGTGGGGGTGATCAATCGCGCGGTGAAGCATCCGGACACGCCGCCGGGAACGCCGTCGGGCGCGCCGACAGAGAAGTGGCCGAACGGTGCCGACAAGGGTGTGATTGCGGAGTATCTCGACCTGGGGAGCTATGCGCCGGAGAAGGCGGAGACGGTGAGTCTGGATCAGCCGTCGACGCTGCCGGGGCTTTCGAATGACGAGCTGGTGAGCGATGCTGGGCGCGGGTGTGGTGCGGGGGGATGGGCGAATCCGAAGCTTGCGCCGATGCATGCGGAGAGTCAGACGGCTGGCGGATGTGTTGAATCGGCTGGGGCTGAATGCGTCTGGATGGCGCGGCGACAGTCACTGCCGAGGTGGCGGGTAAGACGGCGACGACTCCGCAGGCGCTGGTTCAGGCGCTGATGGAGACGCGGGCATACCGTGACGGTGTCGGACTGCGCGGTACTTTGCGAACTTCGGGCACTTTCACTTCAAGGGGCAGGATGTGATGATGCCGTTCTGGGTGAACTCGCAGATTGCGATTCCGGGGACGAAGAGGCCGCTGCTGGTGCCGGTGAGCCATGCGGAGTATGAGTGGGAGATGCGCGGGCCGAAGGTGAATGCGGATGTGAGCTGGTACTTCGGCATCGATGGGAAGGCGGAGTTTCGCACGATGGATACGCTGGATCAGGCGTGGGTGCTGGGGCGTCATGCGCATGAGTATCGGGATGCGGATGCGGTGGAGGTGACGCGGCTGGCGGGGAAGTTGCTGGTGGCGTATATGCATCAGCATCTGGCTCGGCCGGAGCTGCCGTTTGGCGGGTACTATGCGCTGGGCGTGTGCCAGGATGGCGTGGCGGCGATCGAGAAGAAGATGACGGGGCAGGACACGCTGTTTCCGAACACGGCGGATGCAGCGCTGTTCGATGATCCGCGCGATGCCGAGGTGAATGCGATGATGCTGGCGATACCGAAGGACCGGAATGGAGCGCCGCCGGAGCCGGAAGGATCTTTGGGTCGCTGCCGCGTGACGGACTTCAGCTTGATTACGATTCCGGGGCTGACGGCGGATCTGGATGCGGTGCATGCGGCATGGCAGGATGGCTCGCTGGAGCGGACGCCTTCGTGGATACGGAAGATGACGTTGCGGGTTGTGGGCGCGACGGCGTTGGTGCTGTTGGCGGGAGTTGTGTTGTGGCGACGAAGACGTAGACAATGATTCGTGTTGGCGACGTCGATTCGATGTGACCTCTTCATGCAACGTTGATGTGGGGTTGTGGCCTCTTACTGTGAGGAGGCAAAACCATGGCAACGAAAAAGGCAGCGAAGAAGGCATCGAGTAAGAAGACGGCAACGAAGAAGTCAGCAACTAAGAAAGCTCCAGCCAAGAAGGCAGCAAAGAAGACGGCATCGAAGAAGAGTTCGACACGGAAGTACAGTCCTTCGGCGAGCAAGAACGTCGAGACTGAGATGAAAGAGATGAAGAAGGGCACGTTGAAGAGTGGTCGCAGCGGCAAGAAGGTGACCAATCCGAAACAGGCGATTGCGATTGGTTTGTCAGAGGCGCGGAAGGCTGGCAAGAAGGTTCCGCCGCCGCCAGAGAAAGGATAGGAATGACGGAGGTTGCACGGTATCGCGCGATGTTGGAGGTTGCGCTGGAAGAGGCCCGCACCGGGCGGAGCGAGGGTGGCGTTCCGATCGGTGCGGCGTTGTTTGATGGGGATGGAAAGCTGCTGGCCTCGGGAAGAAATCGCAGGGTGCAGCAGGATGATCCGTCGGTGCATGGAGAGACGGATGCGTTTCGGCGAGCGGGCAGGCAGCGGTCTTACAAGGACAAGGTGATGGTAACGACGCTTGCGCCTTGCTGGTACTGCAGCGGGCTGATTCGACAGTTTGGGATTCGTACGCTGGTGGTTGGGGAGAGCAGAAACTTTGCGGGCGGCGTGGAGTGGTTGAAGGAGCTTGGGGTGAAGGTGATCGATCTTGATTCGCAGGAGTGCTCGGATCTGCTGACCGGGTTTATTGCAGAGCATCCTGAGATTTGGAACGAGGATATTGGGGAGGAGTAGTGCTTCTGCTTGCGCTTTCCGTGCAGCGGCAAAATACAAATACAGGGATCCTTCGCTACGCTCAGGATGACGACCTATTAGGTGGACTTGGTCGTTTATCTTGCCCAGATGTGGAATGATGGAGAGATGGGTAATGAGGTTGAGAGCGGTTTTGGGTGCAGTGTTTGTGGCGAGCGTCATGTTCTGCCGTTGAGTTACAGCGTGAAGGCTCCGCTGGCTGCGGCGGCGATTCCTGGTGACGAGCTGGAGCAGCGCGTGGTGATTACTCCCGATCAGTGCGTGATCGATGGCAGGGATTTTTATCTTCGCGGACGGATTCTTGTGCCGGTGATTGGTTTGGATGAACCATTTGTATGGGGCATTTGGGCGGAGGTGAGTCCGAAGAACTTCGTGAAGACGAATGACCTTTGGACGGTGCAGGGAAGAGAGAATGAGCCGGCATTTCCGGGTTGGCTGAACTCACAGCTTCCTGTGTTCGGTGATACGTACAACCTTGAAGTGAGTGTTCAGACGCAGCCGGTGGGGCAGCGTCCGCAGTTCACTGTTGTGGATGAGGAGCATCCGCTGGCTATTGAGCAGCGCAATGGCATTCCGATGGAACGGATCGAAGAGATTGCGGAGATGATGATGCATCCTGAGAGGCTAGTCCTGCCGGACGGGCCTCCTGCGCGGAGTGCGGTCACTTCGTGACTTGTTACCTTTTCTTAGTTAGTGAATCTCTGGGGCTTCTTCCGTTAGTCGGCGCGGCTAGATTGCTTCGTTGCGTCGCGTTGCGATGGCAAACCACGCCATGCCACAGAGAATGTAGGCGAGATACACGTATGGGAGCCAGTTGTAGGGGCGCTCCGGTACGGGGTAGAGCGTTCCCGCAAGCGCGAGAAGCATCGCCGCTGTTGCCGCGATTGAGATGAGCAGCGGCGCCTTCGCGAGTGTGTGGTTGCGCTTGAGGTAGATCGGTAGCGCGATCGCGGCAAGGCCATAGGTGGTGATGAAGCCGTAGACGGCGAGCGAGCCCATCCAACCGTAGATGTCTGTTCCGGCCACGCCTCGTAGGGCTAAGACACAGACGGGCAGCGCGGTGAGCAGGCCGGTGACGAGGACCGCGGAGCCGGGGGTGGCGTTTTTGTGGTGGGCCGTGCCGAGGCGGTTGTGAACGAGGCCGTTGTGGCCCATGCGCATCAGGACGCGCGCGGCTGCGGTGATGCAGGCAAGGGTGCAGGCGAACATGCTGACGAGAGCGCCGAAGTCGATGAAGGGGCCGAGGATGTTGACGCCGGCGAGAGTGGCGAGGGTGCGCATGGGTGCGGTGGATTCGCCGAGGTTCTGGTGGGCGGTGTGCATGCCGAGTGTTTCGAGGTAGGCGCAGAGGATGAAGAAGGCGCCGGTGAAGATGGCGCTTTGGATGACAGCGCGGGGGATGGTGCGGAGCGGGTTGACCGCTTCGGCGCCGAGGGTGGTGGCGCTCTCAAAACCGACGAAGCTGAAGAGGGCGAGGACGACGCCGAGGCGGACTGCGGAGGGCGTGACGTCCCTGCAGATGGAGTTGAGCGTGGTCGATGTGGAGGCCGTTGCGCCAGAGCAGCAGCGCGAGGACGATGGAGATCAGTGCGACCGAGATGGCTTCGATCCAGAGCATGAGGCGCGCGGAGACCTGCACGTCGCGATAGGCGATGAAGGTGGAGACGCCGACGCAGAGGATCGCGAGGAGTGCGGTTGGCGCGGTTCTTCCGGTGATGGAGAGGAGAAAGACGTTGGCGTAGTGGAGGAAGCCGCCGGCTACGGACGCTCCCGTGGCGATGTAGGCGAGTAGAAGCGCCCAGGCTGCGATGCCGCTGATGGCAGGTGGCAGGCCGGAGGTCGCGTAGGTGTAGAGCGAGCCGGAGCAGGAGGTGTAGCGGGCGAAGCGGCTGATGCAGAGGGCGATGAGCAGGATGGTGGCGGTGGCGAAGAGGTAGGCGAGCCAGGTTCCGTTGCCGGCGAGGACGAAGACCAGGGGGATGGTCATGGTTGGCGTGGTTGTGGGTGCGATGGTGGAGATGGATTGAGCGAGGGTCTCCATCGGCGACAGGATGTCTGCGCGCAGGCCGGGTGGAGCGGTGGGAGCAGCGGACTCGGATAGTGTGGCTACGTTCTGCTCCATGGTGCTGGTCTCCTCGTGCGCTGTGGCGATAGCGGTGAATGTGCAGATGCGAAGCCGATGCAGGTTGGCCTGGTGCTACTTCTTTTTAGGCTGACTGGGAGTTAGAGAGAGGATAGCTGAAGATGGCTTGCGGACGAAGCGGTATCTTCTGCTGGGCAGGATACGACGGCAACTGCAAGTGCGTGCTGCGCGCACGGCGCGATCTGCCATCGAGGCTGAAGCGCCTTCGGCGCGTTTTTTCTGGTCAGTAAATTCGTTCGAGTGGGCTTAGCTATTTGTCTGACGACGAAGAAGTTGCTGCAGGGGCTGCTGCCGGTGCCGGTGTAGATGGCGCAGAGGCTGGGCTGCTGCTGCTCGAAGAGTCGCCACTGGATTTTGACTCGCTGCTCTTGCTATCGCCATTGCTCTTGGCGCTGGCGCCATCGCCCGAGGACTTGGGCTTTGCGTTGCCATAGCCGTCGGCGTACCAGCCGCCGCCCTTGAAGGTGACAGCAGGCGCGGAGAGGACACGCTCAAGATGGCCGCCGCAGTGCGGGCAGACGGTGATCTCGGGGTCGGAGAACTTCTGGATCTTTTCAGTGTGCTTGTGGCAGGTGGTGCATTCGTATTCGTAGAGCGGCATGATGTTCTTTCTGTTCTTCCAGCTTAACTTAATGTGATGCGGGATGAGGCCTGACGATGCGATTTCAGGCCTCATCCGTTCGTGCGTTAGAGCTTGCCTAGTTCGATGAGACGGACGCTGGCGATGGCTTCCACCTTGCGGAGCGCCTCGATGGCGGCGGTTGCGGAGGCGGCGTTGGGGACGTCGATCTGGACGACGGCGAGCGCCTGGCCCTGCGGGACGCGCTGGCTCTGCGTGGAGTGCGCGCGGCCCAGGGCGAAGTTGGCGATGTTGACGGAGTGCTCGCCGAGGATGGTGCCGATGCGGCCGACGACGCCGGGGACGTCGTGGTTGCGGATGGCGACGAGGGTGCCGTTGAGCGGGGCTTCGATGTCGATGCCGTCGTAGGTGAGCAGGCGCGGCGAGGTGCCGTGGAGGACGGTGGCGGAGGCGCTGGTGTCGCCGTCGGAGGAGTGGAGGACGAGCTTGAGGACGGAGCCTGCGCCGCCGGTGGTGAACTCCTTCTTGTCTTCCTGGATGCGGATGCCGCGCTCGGCGGCGATGGCGGCGGCGTTGATGCGGTTGACGTGCTGCCGCCGTCGGTGCCGGAGAAGATGCCGGCGATGGCGGCGTTGCGGATGAGGTCGGTCTTGCCGGCGGCGAGGCGGCCGGTGTAGGTGATCTGGATGTTTTCGAGGTTGCCGGGGGTGGCGTGGGCGAGGAAGTGGCCGAGGCGCTCGGCCATCTCGATGTAAGGGGCGACCTCGACGTACTCCTCGTGCGAGAGCGAGGGGAGGTTGACGGCGTTCTGGACGACGCCGAGCTTGAGGTAGTCGCGGACCTGCATGGCGAGCTGGATGCCGATGGCCTCCTGGGCTTCGTCGGTGGCTCCGGCGATGTGCGGGCGAGAGGAGGACGTTGTCGAGGTCGAAGAAGGGCGATTCTTTGAGCGGCTCCTGGTGGAAGACGTCGAGGGCGGCGCCGGCGACGTGGCCGGACTTGAGGGCGTCGGCGAGGGCTTCGTTCGACGATGAGCTCGCCGCGGGCGCAGTTGATGATGCGGATGCCCTTCTTCATGATGGCGATGGAGGTGCGCGTTGATGAGGCCTTCGGTCTGGGTGGTGAGGCCGACGTGGAGGGTGAGGTAGTCGGAGGCTTTGAAGATGCTCGTCGATGGGGACGAGGGTGACGTCGTTCTCGCGGGCGATGACGGGGGCGATGAAGGGGTCGTAGCCGATGAGGTTCATGCCGAAGGCGCGGCGCGGCGGGCGACCTCGAGGCCGATGCGGCCGAGGCCGACGATGCCGAGGGTCTTGCCGCGGAGCTCCTGACCTTGCAGGGATTTTTTCTCCCACTTGCCGGCGTGCATGGTGGCGTTGGCGCGGGGGATGGAGCGGGCCATGGAGATCATGAGGCCGAGGGTGAGCTCGGCGACGGCGACGGCGTTGGCGCCGGGGGTGTTCATGACGACGATGCCGCGGTGGGTGGCGGCGTCGGTGTCGATGTTGTCGACGCCTACGCCGGCGCGGCCGATGACGCGGAGTTTGGGGGCGGACTCGAGCAGCTTGGCGTCGGCCTGGACGGCGGAGCGGACGACGAGGGCGTCGGCGTCGGCGAGTTCGGCGGCGAGGCCGTTCTTGATCTGGTCGGGGGTGACGATCTGCCAGCCTGGTTCCTGCTGAAAGACGGCGAGGGTGGCGGGGGAGACTTTTTCGGCGAGAACGATCTTCATGAATCTTCTGATTCCTCTTCTTCTTGCTTATGGGAGCAAAGTGGCCGCGCGGAGCGGTTTGGGACGGGAAAACATGGAGACAGTGCAAGTATCTAGTGTACTTGGGATTGGGCTCGGACGAGTTTCGGAAGGGCCAGGGCTCTTTTAGGCTGCTCGGGGAGAACTCTGCGGGTCCTCGCGAAGCTCATTGAACCCTGTTTTCAGTGTGCTGCGGGCGTTTCGTGCATCATGGAGGCGGCGGAGTCGAGGTCCCGCTGGGTGAAGGAGTAGGCCTCGGGGAACCTGGCGCGCAGCGTTTCCGCATTCGACATCTGGGAAAAGGCGAAGACTTGCGCGTCCGTGAGTCCGGGGACGAAGTCGGGATGATTGCGGTTGACGCTTTGCAGCCATAGCCCATAGAGCATGTGGAGTGCATTAGCTTGCTCGAGCAGGTCGATCTCCTGCTTTATCTTCTCTGGCGAAAGAGTGGATGGATCCGAAGTCGCGGAGGTGTAGGCGGCGGCGCGGGCGGCTGCGATAGCCATGACGTTGTAACCGTCAAGTGCACGCTGCAGATCGAAGTAGGTTCCAGAGTCGTTGCGGACTTCTGCTCTCGGCATCATGGATAGGACGTTGGTTTGGCCGGCAGCGGTCCAGGCAGACGTGACCGGTTCGAAGATGTGATTGGGCCAGATGACGACGCCTGGCAGTTTAGCTTGAGGAGTGTTTGGATGTTCAAGAAGATAGCTGAATACGCGGATGTTATTGCGAAAGATGGCGGCGGTGGCGGGATAGCCTTCGGTGTTGCGGCGGTAGGTCTCCTTGTTTTGCTCGCGCTCTTCCGACAGAGCTGCGCGGGTCTCCGCGACTTCATTGTGGATATGAATTTTTTCTACCGTCTGTTCCAGGCCCACGGCGATGATCAGTCCCAGGACGATGGTTGCGATGTGGATAAAGAAATCTTTCCAAGAGTGGACGGGGTCGTGGGGCGGGTGGACGTCGAGCATGGTGACTCCTCATGACACAGCGGCAGTTGGTTTTTCGTGCGACGTCGGGCCGGATCTTATCTCGTTTTGGGGTAGCACTCTGCGTAAGAATGCGAGCATCGCGCTGTTGAACTGATCAGGTCGCTGCAGCGGTGCGAAGTGGCTGACACCATTGAGCAGAACCAGCTCGGAGTTTGGAATGCTGCGAGCCAGATACTCGGCGTGTTCGTGGCGAATGAACTCGTCGTGTTCGCTTTGAACGATGGAGACGGGCACGCTGATCTGGGCCAGATCATGCTGCGAGTAGTTGGGCTGTGTCTTCTCCATGAAGCTGACGGCTTCGACGAACTCGTTGAATTGGTCCGGGGTGGGAGATAGCTCGGCGTAGTCCTGCATGTGTCGGGAGAAACATCGGTGCATGATTGGTTTGGGCTCCAGTGGTTTCAGGCCGCTTGGGTCCATGTTGCAGCCGAAGAAGAAGACGCCCGCGAAGCGGGCGGGAGCCTCGACGCGAGGATCATGGCGATACATGCGCCGTCGCTCCAGCCTACGACGCTTGTGGGCCGTTCGAGGTGCAGCGCATCCATCACGGCCAGGACGTCAGACGCCATGAGTTCGTAGGTATATGGTCTCGCATCACGCGTGCTGCGGCCGTGGCCGCGGCTGTCGATCAAGATCGCCCGATAGCCGTTCGCTACCAGCGCGGGAACCTGATAGCCCCAGTTGCCGCCGTGACCGAAGCCTCCATGCAGCAGGATGACAGGCTCGCCGGAGCCGTAGGTGCTGTACCAGATCCGGGCCGCCTCATGTTCGACGTAACCGTGATCGTCTGCGACGGGCAAAGGCGCGGCGCCGTGCGCTTCGAAGGTGATTAGTTCGTCGTCGGTAGTTTCCATTTTGATCTCAGTGAGGAGGCGGTGTTTAAACGAAGAAGTGGGGGACGAAGGAGCTGAGGTTGTCGGTGATGGGGTTGAACGACTCGCGAACGCCGAGGCCGCAGCAGTCCTGATCGATCATCCACAGGCCGAGAACCGTGTGGCGATGGTCGAAGATGGCGTCGGGGGCGAGGGCCTGCACGATTTGTTTGCCGTTGTAAGGGCCGGGCGTGGTGGCAATGTTGGTACCGTCGCGGACTAGCGTAATGTTCGCGCCTTCGCGGGACATGAGTGGCTTGCGGACGTAGTTGCTCATGGTGGCGGAGCTGCTGTTGTCTGCGAAGTGGGCTTCGAGGAGGAGTTCGTGGTTGGGGTAGAGCTCCCAGAGGATGGGGAGGATGCCCTTGTTGGAGAGCAGCATCTTCCAGATGGGCTCGATCCAGCGCATGCTGCTGGTAGGTGTCGAGGGCGTGCGGGGCCGAACTCTTCGGCTGAAGCATCGCCTCCCAGGGGTAGAGCTTGAAGATGGAGAACATGGGCTGGTCGTCGGGGTCGAGGAAGGGTTGCTGCTCGTCGTTCCAGCCGATCTCTTCATGAACATCTGCAGGGTTTCGAGCCCGGCCTGCTGGGCGGTGTCGCGGAGGTAGGCGAGGGTGAGCTGGTCTTCGGGGTCGTCGAGCGCCGGCGAAGTAGACGGGCTTGCGAGAGGTAGGGGTCGATGTCCTTCCACTTGGCGATGAGCTTTTCGTGGATGGAGTTGAACTGGTCGGGCTTGGCGGAGACGAGTGAGGATGGCATGTCTTTTAGCCAGTGCCATTGGATGACGGCGGCTTCGAGGAGCGAGGTGGGGGTGTCGGCGTTGTACTCGAGGAGCTTGGGGGCGTGGCCGGATTGCGCGCCTGCCCAGGAGAGGTCGAAGCGGCCGTAGAGGGCGGGCGGCTCGTTGTTCCATGCCCACTCGATCGCTTCGATGGCGGCTTCGGGGATGTCGAGTTCGGCGTAGCGGCGTTCGTCGATGATGTGCTGGGCGGCGGCGAGGCACATCTCCTGGAGCTTGTTGCCGGCGGCTTCGAGGGTGTCGATCTCGGCGGCGGTGAAGCTGTAGGCGGCGGACTCGTCCCAGTAGGGCGTGCCGTTGTCGAGCGTGTGGAAGGTGAGGCCGACGGACTCGACCTTTTGTTGCCAGCCTTCGCGTGGGGTGAGGGTGATGCGCTGCATGGGTCTCCTGATATTGTTGTGTCGCCGTTGTTACTCGCCTGCGCTGCCGCCGTGGCCGCTGCCTTCGCCACTGCTGCTGCCATGGCTTCCACCTCCGAAGAAGCGGCCGAAGCCTCCACGTGTGGTGATGCCGGAGCGGTTGGCGTAGCTGCGACCGGCGACTGGGGCGTAGCCGCCACCACCGACTAAGCTGCCAAGGCCATAGCCGCCCCAACCACCATAGTAGTAGCGATAAGGGATGAGGATGGGGAGGAAGCCGCCGTGGCCGTCTGGTCGTTGCTGCTGCTGGAGCCCTTGCTGGTCGGCGGGAAGATTGGCGCAGAATTTGTCGTCGACGACGTGGTTTTGCTCATCGACGCAGCGCTGCATCTCGGGTTTTTGGCAGCCGGTGAGCATCGAGAGGGCGGCTGCGGCTAGGAGTGGAGCGGCGACTTGGGTTGAGCGGCGCATATGGTTTGGGGTCGTTGAAAGAGTAGCAGGGATCTACTTCGATTTTGGGACGACTTTGATCTCGAAGACTGCTGGCCACTGCTTTCCGGTGACGAAGAGGCGATCTTTCTTTGCGTCGTAGGCGATGCCGTTCAGGACGGACTCGGCGTTGACGCTCTGGTCGTCGGGAAGCAGGCCCGTGCAGTCGATCCAGGCGATGACGTGGCCGTCGACCGGCGAGATGCGCGCGATGCGGTCGGAGTGCCAGACGTTGGCGTAGATCTCACCCTTGATGTATTCGAGTTCGTTGAGCTGGTCGATGGTTTTGGAGCCGTCTTTGACGACGATGTGGCGGGTCTCGTCGAAGGTGTTGGGGTTGCGGAAGCGGAGGGTGGCGGTGCCGTCGCTGGTGATCAGCTCCTTCGCCGTGCGGGTGATGCCCCAGCCTTCGCCGGAGTAGTGGAACTGACTGACGATGCGCAGGGAGAAGCGATCCAAGACGAAGCCGGTGTGGGACTGCCAGGTCCATTGCAGGAGGTTTGGCCCCCAGTCGATGATGCCTTCGCCGAAGTATTTTGAGGGGAGATCGAAACGCTGGACCGGGGTGCCGGTTTCGGGCTGCGTGACTACGATGCCGGAGTGGCCGTTCAAACCGTGCCTTCGTAGAAGAGGCCGTTGAGGTAGAAGAAGCCTTCGGTGTAGTTGTCGGTGGAGTGTGGGTACTTCGCGATGACTTTGTAGGTGTAGACGGGGGCGGCAACGCAGTCGGCGGAACAGAGTAGGACGAAGGCAAGAGCGACCTTTGTCGCGAAAAGTTTTTGGACGGACATCGAGAGCTACTACCTCAATGTTGATGGGACTGGTAATCAGAAGCTTCCGAACCCAGTTGATGATCTTCTGTCGGTTGTTGAGGTTGGCGAATCGCCTGTCTGATCATCATGACGCGACTCAGCTATGCCAGAAAAGCGAAAGATCAAGACACGCACCGCGGGTTCCGAATTTTGCTGTAATCGACTGTTCTTCTAAGCTCTCGATCGTTCGATTCCGATGAGCGGAATAGTGACGCTATGATGGTCAACCTTGGCATGACGATCTGGAAACGCGACGCCAATGAACGCGACCGTTTAAGCAGACATGATTCGAACAACGGCTAAGAAAGAAGCTTCAGATTTAGTGGAGCGAGTGATTCTCTCGCAAAGTGCAGACAAGTCAGAGGCAAATCATAGCGGACGCGATTCGGTTCTGATCCTCAAACGAAAAATTGCGTCATGATCACGGACTCTGTTGCGTAAGAAGGAGCAGTCGTGATCGCGTTCTCGCGCAATGCGCATTGGCGACGAGTAGACGAGTCGTGAGACAGTGTTATTTGGCGTGTTCGGCGAAGAAGTTTTGGGCGGCGATGAGGCCTTTGCCGAACGTCGAAGTTGGGGGCGGGGAATTTGGTTTTGTGGATGACTTGCTCGAGGGCACCGAGGATGGCGATGGTGTCCATGTAGTCGAAGAAGCCGATGTGGGCGATGCGGAAGAGCTGGCCCTTCATCTCGCCCTGGCCGTCGGTGACGATGGCTCCGAACTGAGATTTGAGGCCCTTGACCAGCGTGCCGGAGTCGCTGCCTTCAGGCGCCACGATGGCCGTTGCTGCTGCTGCTTCGTTGCCGACGGGCGCGAAGAGTTTCAGGCCGAGCGCGGTGGCTGCGGCGCGGGTCATGGCGGCGCAGGTGATCGCGTTGTCGACCAGTTTGACGCGGCCTGCAGCGAGATCGCCTTCAGGCTTCTCGGGCGTCGCGGCTTGTGCTGCGATGTAGTTCAACGCTGCGCCCAGAGCGGCGATGAGCGCCACCGATGGCGTGTAGGCTGACTCACCCTTGGCCGCGTTCTTGCGCTCCTTGCGGAGATCGAAGTAGTAGCGCGGGTTGTAGGTGGCCTCCATGCGGTCCCAGGCGCGGGAGCTGACGGCGAGGTAGCTGAGGCCGGGGGGAATCATGACGGCCTTCTGCGAGCCGCCAATGAGGACGTCGATGCCCCAGCCGTCCATGTCGAGGTGCGAGGTGCCGAGGCCGGTGATGCCGTCGACGATGAGGAGTGCCTCGGATTTTTCCTGCTTGAGGAGCTTGGCGATGGCCTCGATGTCGTGGCGAACGCCGGTGGAGGACTCGGTGGCCTGGACGAAGACGGCGCGGGTCTCGAGGTGGAGGTTGGCTTTGATCTCGTCGAGGGAGAAGGTGCTGCCGTAGGGGGCGCTGACGACGTCGACGTGGCAACCGAATGCCTTGGTGATGCCGGTCCAGCGCTCGCCGAACTTACCGGCCGTGAGGACGAGGACGCGGTCGCCGGGAGAGGTGAGGTTGGAGACGGAGGCCTCCATCGCACCCGAGCCGCTGCTCGACAGGATGATGACGTCGTTCTTGGTGCCGACGAACTCTTTGAGTTGGGAGAGCACGCGGGTGTACATCGCGCGGAACTCGGGGGTGCGGTGGTGGATATCGGCCGCGGCCATGGCGAACTGGGCGGCGGGGAGGAGGGGGGTCGGACCAGGGGTGAAGAGGCGCGTTTTGCGGATCATGAACTTATTGTAGCGGGGTCCTGCCGGACGAGCCTTCTGCGCGGAGGGCGGTCACTTCGTGACTTGTATACCTTTTCTTGGCTGGTGAGAGGCTTGGGGCCTCGCGTTGCTCGGCTTACTTATAATTAGAGATTGGATTGGATGAGACGAGGGAACGATGACGATTGGCGAGAAGATTCAAACGGATATTGTGGTGGCGATGAAGGCCAAGGACGAACACAGGCTGACGACGCTGCGGATGGTGAAGTCGGCACTGAAGAACAAGGAGATCGACAAGCGCGAGAAACTGACCGATGCGGAGGAGTCGCAGATTTTGACGACGCTGATCAAGCAGCGCAAAGAGTCGGTGGAGTCGTTCACCAAGGGTGGCAGGCCGGAGCTGGCAGAGAAGGAGCAGACGGAGATCGGGATGATCGAAGGCTACCTGCCGCAGGCCGCAGGGGAAGATGTAATTCGCGGCGTGGTGCAGGGGGCGATCCATACAATGTCTGAAGGTGGTGCAAAACCGACGCCAAAGGAGATGGGTGCGGTGATGAAGGTTGTGCAGCAGAGGATTCTTGCCGATGGGCTGCGCGCGGATGGCAAGCTGGTCAGCGAGATTGTAAAGGCGGAGCTGGCGAAGTAGTTGCTCGTGGTCGCCTCCTATTCAGGCCCGAGACTTGTAGAGAGTTTGGATCTCGTACGTTCTTGATGGCAGAAAGAACTGATCTTTCGGTCAGAGTGCGGAGCAATAGAAACTGAGCGATAACGAAGACAGCATAGATTTCACAAGGGGTCCTTCTCGATGACGAGCCCTCCAATGACGAGCCCTCCTGTCAAGCCGAACGAGTCGGAAGACTCTCTGCCGCTGCCCGCGGTATCAGTCGGGGTGAATCTCGTTGTCGCCTGGTCGAGCTTTCTCTTCGTGCTGCTGCAGAGTGTTTGTACGTTCTTTGCTGCTCTTGACGGTCTTCGGGTTTTGATCGGATTGGGTGCTCTGACCAGCATCGTCGGGGCTGAAAACGTCTGGGACAGGTTCCATACGGACTGGATACGAGCGCCAATGGTGGGATTAGCGCTTGCCGGTGCGCTCTTGAATCTGATTGTCCTGACGCAAGTGCGCTATCTTCGCAAGCGCCCTGCCTCGCAGTGGCGTCAAAAGCCGCTGACGCGTGGGAAGATTCGGAAAGAGCGAGTGCAACTTGCTCTGTCGCTCGTCACGCTGGTCCTTGTTTTGGTGGAAGAGATAGCGCATCTGCGTACGTTTCATCACTTCTAGGTGAGCGCAGGTCGGCGGGTTTATCGTCTTGGCTGGTCGAATGTGACAGCGACGGTCCTGACGATCTCTTCGGGCGAGGGCCATCCCTCGATCACCAAGTCCGATATATACTCCGGGTGCGGGCGGTAGCCTTGCGGTGTTTTCTTTGCTTCGACGGGGATGGTGTCTGGAGGGAGCCACTCCCGGATGCCGGATGTGCGAACAACCGGCAACGTGCGGCAGCGCAGGATGGCCGCAAGATGCATGGGGCCTGAGTCGTTGACGATGACATGGGAGCTTGTGCGGAAGATGTCTACGAGCTCTTGATTGATGAGGCGCTGAACATCCGCCTCGGCGATTCCAACAGGGAGTGGATCGCCTGGCGCTGCGACGATCTGAACGCGGCAGATGTTGGAGAGTAGATCGACCAGGCTCGCCACATGCGGATATTGTTTTGAGCGCCACTGCGCTCCTATATGCACTGTGACCAGCGGCGAAGCTGGTTCGGGAAGCTTCTGTTCGTAAAAGCTCTGCACTTGTTGCCAGGGAACCGAGGCGACAGAGGCCCATGCGCGATAGCGGTTTCGTACGGCAAGCCACCTCTTCGCATAGGGTATGTCTAACAGCGCAGAGCGGCGCGCTGCGAAGGCTAGCCAGCCCGTTGACCGGACGGATGCTCCGGGGAACAGCTTTCTTGCAGCGATGGTGTCCCTGATGTCGCCCCGTATGGTCGCTACGTTCGTCGCTGACGTGGAGAGCACTGGCAGCGAACCAAAATCCCATCGTCCCTTACGGCCACGATCAACGTAGATCAGGTCAGCAGCAATCAGTTCGGGAGCCGCAACCCCCTGCGTTGCTGCGCGGATGAGATCGTGCCAGCGCGAGTTGCAGGCCAGCACGAGCCGTGCGGGGTCTTGCAGTGCGATTGCCGTAGCGATCAGAGCGTCTCCCATGCTCCACGGCTCAAATAAAATCAGCTTCCTGGTGTCGGTCACACGGAATCGCTCCAAGCGATGAACAGTCTCTATGGTTATAAACAATTCTTGCGTTGGGAAGCGGCGATACCCGATTTGGTCACCAGCCGTCTAGCGAGAGGACCGAGACCAGTTGAACTCCGTTCCTGCCATGATGGTGCGGCCCTGCAGTGGTACGTCCGGGATCTCCTGATAGCCGGTGTTGCTGAGGTTCAGCAGCCGTAGATAGGGTCGCAGGTGGCCCGTGTTGCGGGAGAGCGCGACATCCCAGAGTGGATAGGCGGTGTGCTGGGTCCGTTGAACGATGTTCACCTGAGTGCGTGCGGCAATCTGGCGGAAGTTACCGTTCCAGGCGAACAAGGCGTTTTGTGCGGCGTAGTTGTAGGCGTACTCGGAGATGAGGTTCGGCGGAGGAGAGGCAGCATGGGCGGCGGCGTAGCTGAACTGCAACTGCTGCGTGCTGGTCAGGCTAAGCCTTACAGTGGCTTCGGCTCCAGTGATGTTGAGGTTCTGAATGTTGACGGCCTGGTAGGGCTCGGCAAAGGTAAGCGCGTCGGTAGCGAGAGCAAGTTTTGAGTAGTCGATGGTGTCTTTTTGCTGCAGGCGGAATCCGGTCGCGGTGAGTGTTATGCGGCTGTTGGTTGGGGACCAGTCGAGCCCAGCCTCGTAGCTCCACGATGACTCGGGCTTCAGGTTCGGGTTGCCGATGGTGGTGGGATCGGAGTAGTAGAGATCGACGTAGGTGGGGAGCCGGAAGCCGTGGCCAGCGGCGGCTCGCAGTCGAGTCGTGCGGGTGAGCGTATACGCAGCGGCTACGGAGGGTGAGAAGACCGAACCGTTGCTGCTGAGGATCTCCTCGCGCGCTCCGATGGAGAGCGAGAAGCGGCCAAGCGCGCGGAGGCTGAGGTTCGCATAGCCGGCGCCCTGGTTGCGGGCATGATCGCCGAGCGAGTTCGAGTGGATGCTGTCGCCGTCGGCTTCGAGGCCGTAGGAAAGAGTCGTGTTTGGACCAAGTGCATCGGCGCGGCGCAGAGCGCCTTCGTAGCTGGTTGTGATGTGGTTGTTCTCGTAGATGTCGGGTTGATCGACGAACAGAACGAAGAGGTCGGTGTGGCGTCGGTAGCCGAAGCTCGCCGCGGTCTGCTGGCCGAGTTGTTGTTGAATGCTGGCGAACCAGCCTTTGGTGCGCTCCCATGATGGGTACGGGCCATAGAAGAGGTTGGCACCGTAGGGACGATCGCTCGTGGCAAGCAGGATGTCGGTTGTGCCGGGCTTGAGGTTGAGCCAGGTCTCCGATGCAAGAGCGTTCGAGGAGTAGTTGCGGTCTGCGATGAAGCCGTCGGAGGTGTCGCGGCTGCCGGTGAGCTGCTCGGCGACAGGGCCATCTGCGTACGAGGCGCGGAGGTGCTGCTCGATTGAGCCGTAGCTTCCGCCGCCGGCGCTCGCGACGACGTTCAAGCCGGGAGCGGGCGGCTGCGTGAGAAGGTTGACGGCGCCACCGATGGCATCGGAGCCGTAGAACGTGCTGCCGGAGCCGTGGAGGATGTCGATTCGTGTGACGGCGTCGAGGGGGACAGGGATGTCCAGGTTGAGGTGGCCCGTCTCTGGATCGTTGATGCGAAGGCCGTTGAGCAGAACGAGCGACTGCTCGAATGTGGTGCCGCGGATGGAGAGATCCGCCTGGACGCCGTTGGCTGCGCGAGCCTGCAGGTTGAGTGAGGGATCCTGTCGGAGGAGATCGACGACGGAGTTTGAGACGAGAGGTTGATTGCGTGGAGAGATGAGGTTGACGGAGCGGTCGCTCTCAGCGAGGGGTAGGGGTTCGAGCGTGGTGGTGACGGAGATGCTCTGCGCGACGGGGTCAACGGATGCGTTCGTCGGCCTCGACGTGGTGGCTGGCTGTACGGTGGGCTGTTGAGCAAACGCGTGAGTGAGGCAAAGCAGGGAGAGGAGGTATTTTTTCATGGGGTGAAGCCGACCTGTGGTTCAAATTCATGCAGCGTGCATGAATGATGTTTTCATCATCTGCCAGCAGCGGATGGGGCGGGGAGCTAATTTGGTGTCGCCATAAATAGTTGAATCTGTAAACTAGTCCTGAGGTCGCCATGCGGATAGAAGCGTTTTTGCAGCAGAGCCCCGTCTTTCAGGCTAATCGAATCGCACGGAGGATGGATGCTTCTCTCAATCTCATCTTGCAGAACGAAGAGGTGACCCTGCTTGAAGCGCTGGTGCTCGCCGCGATTTTCTTCGAGAAGCGCGGGCAGATCAAGCCGTCGGCGTTGGCGGAGGCGTTCCAGATGACGCGCGGCAATGTGAGTCATTGCATCTCGTCGCTGGAGGCGAAGGGCCTGGTGCAGCGTCAGATTGACCACGACGATGCTCGTGCGGTGCAGCTCGTACTGCGTCCGCTCGGCAGGAAGCGCGCGGTGCGCGTGGTGGGGATTCTCGATCGAATGCAGCGGCGCTTCGAAGATGGGATGGGAGCGCAGAAGCTGGAGACAATGTTGACGCAGATGACGGCGGTCGAGGAGCTTTGTACACGAATGGCTGCTTCCGGACGCTGAGCATTAGTCTTAAAGTCGGCGAAGATGCTGTCGAGTGGCTTTCCAGTATTAGCCGAGTATCAGATGAATTTAGGAGGGAGAGGCCAATGATTGCCGAGACAGTCTGGACGAAGGAGATGGAGTTCGAGGGTCACTCCGAAAGTGGCCATAGCGTCGTCTTCGATGCTGGCGATCGGCACGCCAACGGTCCTTCACCAATGGAGGCGGTGCTGATGGCGCTTTGCAGTTGCACGTCCGTCGACGTCGTTTCGATCCTCAAAAAGAAGCGCGAGCCTCTGACCAGCCTTACTGTATCTGCAACGGCTGAACAGTCGGCTGCGCCGCCTCGGGTGTTTACAAGGATTATGCTGACTTACCTGATTGGTGGGGC
This sequence comes from uncultured Acidobacteriaceae bacterium, assembly GCA_963708755.1. Taxonomy (GTDB): domain Bacteria; phylum Acidobacteriota; class Terriglobia; order Terriglobales; family Acidobacteriaceae; genus Edaphobacter. Next base: position 215,856 of record CAVPTN010000002.1, on the reverse strand, counting down.
GGTCTCAAAGAAAGCTGCCGAAGACGCGGTTCAACTCTCTAAGAATAAGTACTGCTCGGTCTCGAAGATGCTGGAGAAGGCCGCCCAGATCGACTTCCGGATTGAATACGCGAACGACTCCAACGTGGACGTCTCAAGCAAATAGGATCTATTCGCGGATAATTTTGACGAAGATCCCGTCGGGGAGCGTTGCGCCCCCGAGGACGTGAACGACGCCGTCTTTGGTAAAGCCACGAAGCATCGCGTCCGCCTTCGCGTAAGGGTTGGGCGGGGCTTCGGATTTGTTCGGATAGGGGGTCGCCTTGAGCGGAGTCGGAGCAGGCTGGCCCGAAGCCGAAGGGCGGACTTCGCTGCTATTGCCGCGGCGCATTCCGCGATCCATGGCCTCGTTGGCGAGCCGGTCGGCGTCTTTATTTTTATGCCGGAGGGCATGGCTGATCTCAAACTTTTCGAGCTTTGCGATGCGGCGTTTTGCCTCTTCGAAGAGCGGCTTCAGGTCAGGGCTTTTGACCTGGTATTTGCCCTGAATCTGCTTGACCATTAGCTCCGAATCGCTGACCACGCGAAGTCGGGAGTGGTTGTGGTCGAGCGCGTATTGAAGGCAGCCCAGCAGGCCGGAGTACTCCGCGTAGTTGTTGGTTCGCATGCCGAGAAACTCGGACAGTTCAGCCAAGACCACGCCTTCGTCGTTCTGGATAAGTGCGCCGTAGCCGGAGGGCCCGGGGTTACCACGGGCTCCGCCGTCGCAGTGGGCGTTGATCCAGCCGGATTGCTGGGTTCGCGGGGGTGTTGGCGACGGGGATTCGGCAAACAGGCTGGGGGCGGCGGTCGAACGGGGAGGCATTGGGTGAGTTTACCGGATGCCGAGCCGAAGAAAACAGGGTAACCCCTGTGCTCACCTTTCCTGAGTTCGCGGGTCTACTTGAATGTAATCCGATTTCCTGACTCCGGAGTCAGACTGATGAATGCAGATGCTGCTGGATTGGACCTTGGCGGAGAGCTGTCTTCTTCGCTCGCGATAGGGACTGGAAAACGGCGAATTAGTCCGTTTGCCGCGGGACTTCTGGGCGTCAGGCCGGTAGAATCATTGCCAGTCATGGCAAAGGCGGCAGCCCAATCCGGAACCAGAAACGGCGGCAAGCTGACCCAGGCGCAGCTCGACGCACGGGCTCAGCAGCGAACCGAAGACGATGAACTGATCCGCGAGGCCCAGAAGGGGCACCGGACCGCCTTCGATGCGCTGGTGCGGCGATATGACCAGTCGGTGCTGAGACTGGCGCTGCATATGCTTGGAAATGAGCAGGATGCTCAGGATGTTCACCAGGAGGCCTTCATCAAGGCGTACCGCCACCTGGGCAACTTCCGGTTCGAATGCAGCTTCTACACCTGGCTGTATCGGATTGTTACAAACCTTTGCCTGGACCAGCTCCGCCGGCGAAAGAGCCGCAGGGAAGACCCGGCAACGGTGCTGGATGCCAGTGGCGATGAGATGGACCTGATGGCCAACATCACGGACGACCGGGCGATGGCGAACCCGGGACGCGAGTTGGACAGGAAGGTGATGAGCGAACGGATCAGCGAAGCCCTCAGCAAGCTGACTCCGCGAGAAAGAACGGTCTTCGAGCTGAAGCACTACCAGGGGCTGAAGCTCAGGACCATCGGCGAGATGTTGAGCACGACCGAAGAGACTGCCAAGAATACTTTGTTCAGGGCCACGCGAAAGTTACGGGCCAATCTGGCAGGGCTTCGGTAAGAGTTGTTCGTAGGGAAGTGAAACGTTGTGATTGGCGAAAGGGCGAAGCTAAAGACCCCGCTATGACAAGAAAAACTTTGAGGCTGGTCGAGGTAAGACAATGAAGTGTGAGAGCGCAAGAGACTGCATCGTTCTACTGAAGTACGGCGAGCTGCCTGACGAGCTGGCCGGACCGCTGGAACAACATCTGATGAGCTGCGAGGGTTGCTCCTCAGAGCTGGACGCGTTCCAGGAGTTTGAGGAACATCTGGCTGTATTGCCCGTTCTGGAGCCATCTCCAAATCTGCTTGCACAATCAAGGATGCGGCTGGATGACGCGCTGGACATGATCCCGCCGCGTAGGTTTCTGGATCAACTAAGGGCAAATCTTTATCGATGGCTAGGACATGTGCAGAGCGCGCCCGCGCTGGCGACGCTACTGCTTGGCGTTGGTTTTCTTGCCGGGAACTTTACTTTGCGGTACCAGGTGGCGCATACGCCGAAGCCTGCGCCGGTGGTGACGGTAACACACCCTGACAGCGTGATCGCAAATGTGACCGGTATCGTGCAGACACCGAACTCGGAGCTGGTGCAGGTGAACTATAACAGGGTCACTCCGGAGACGATGGAAGGATCGCTGGATAGTCCCGAGATTCGCAAACTCTTGATGGTCGGAACGAATCCCGCGGCAACACCCGGAGTGCGAATGAACTCCGTCTCGCTGCTGACGAGCGAATGCGTCGCTGGGCATGAGTGCCAGCCTACGCCGGATGGCAAGGGGATTCGTCACGCACTGATGGTGTCGCTACGCTACGATCAGGACGCCGGAGTGAGGATGAAGGCACTCGAAGGATTGCAGCGATACGTTGGTCAGGATCAACACGTACGCGATGCGGTGCTCGAGGCAGTGATGCACGACGCCGATCCGCAGGTGCGCGAGACAGCGATCGGTGTACTCGGCCCGGTGCAGTCCGATTCAAGCGTGCGGCAGGTGCTCCGAACGGTTTCGACGCAGGATGCGAATCCTTATATTCGAACCGCGTCGTACCAGGCACTGCAGGGCTCTCCAAATATTCAGTAGGTGCGGGAACGAGGTCCGCGTTGGTCGCTTCATGTCAACGCAGCGCCAGGATGAGGGTTATGAAGATAAAACACCGCAGGTCGTTCGGAGTCGTAGTGCTGATCGCGGGAGTTGCTGTTCTGGATGGGGGACAGGTTTTGCACGCCGCACAGATGGCCTCGCAGGTTGGACCGCAGATGTTCGCGGTGCTCTTGGGTGGATCGCATGCGCACGCCGCACAGGGCTATCTCGGAGTGATGGCTCGGGATATTAGCGACGACCAGCTTGGAACGTTGAAGCTCAAGGAGACCAAAGGCGCGGAGATTATCGACCTTGACCATGATGGACCTGCCTGCAAGGCGGGGATGCGTGTCCACGATGTGATCCTTCAGATGAACGGCCAGGCCATCGGCGGATGGGAAGATTTGAAGCGGATGTTGCGGGACCAGCCGGTGGGGCGAACGGTAAGTTTCCTGATCAGCCGCGATGGACAGACGCAGACGATGTCGATGGCGATGGCGGATCGCCAGATGGTCGGGTTGCAGGCATGGGAGCAGCACTACTCCGTTCCTGCTCCGGGCGAAGGCCTGTCCGGTTCCGTGAGAAGTGGCGCGCCCGCAAATAGTTTTATGGGAGCATCCCCGTCTAGCAGCGTGACGCCCACGCCGAAGGGACATCGAGAGGTCCTTGCGATGAGTATGATTCTCAACTCGTCCTACACCGGCGCTCAGCTCGAAGTCATGGGGCCTCAACTGGCGGACTACTTCGGTTCAGAAGGCGGCGCCGGTCTGCTGGTGCGAAGCGTCGACACCAACAGCCCGGCAGAGGAAGCCGGTATGAAGGCGGGAGATGTTGTGATCCGTGTCAACTCTATCGCCGTGTCGAGCGGAACAGAGTGGACCAAGACCGTTCACGACAACAAGGGGAAGCCGGTGCCCGTCGTGGTGATTCGTGACAAGCATGAACAGACCCTGACGCTGACGCCGGATGGAAAGAAGCGGTCCAGCGCAAAGCCGGCATTCGGCCTCGAAGATTTTTTTGAAGGAACGACCCAGTACACGCGACAGCTGCTGGCCAAGTTATAAGGTGGCGGAGTACACCACGACGAAGTGGCGCCTCGGGCGCCATTTTTATTGGACACAAGAAGCAGGAGTTTGCGACTGATGATTCGCCTCTGTGACGACCGCGATTTCGAACAGATCTGCACGATCATTAACGATGGTGCGCAGGCGTATCGAGGGATCATCCCAGCAGATCGCTGGTCGGAACCCTATATGTCGCGGGAAAAGCTGCAGCATGAGATCGACGAGGGTGTGGGCTTCTGGGGGTTCGAAGAGGCCGGTTCGATTGCCGGTGTGATGGGCCTTCAACAGGTCCAGGACGTTACGCTGATTCGACACGCCTACGTTCGTACGAGCAGTCAGAAGCAGGGCATCGGGGCACAGCTACTCTCTCATCTTCGGGCTCGAGCAACAGCTCCGGTATTGATTGGCACCTGGGCGTCAGCTTCATGGGCGATTCGTTTCTACGAGCGACACGGCTTCCAAATGGTTGATAACCAGGAGAAAGATCGCCTCCTCAAGAAGTACTGGAGCGTACCTGAGCGCCAGATTGAGACGTCTGTGGTCCTGGCCGATGAGAGATGGAGAGCGACGCAGCAGTAAAACACCGAAGCGCCCTCGGCAAGCCTAAAGGCAGCCTTTTCAGACAAAACGAGTCCTCAGGCGCAACGATTCGATATACTTGAAAGTGATATGTCTTCTGCTCCTAAAACTGCCGTGGCGAATGGCAGACGTCCGATGCCTGCTAAGCGCCGCTGGAAGGCAGTGACGCGCAAGCTGCGTGAGCTGGGTTCGATCGGGTCTGCCGTGATGTCCACCGGGCACCCGTATATGGCGCACATTGTGCCGATGCGCCGCTGCAACCTCTCCTGCACCTACTGCAACGAATACGACGACTTTTCGGATCCCGTGCCGCTCGACGAGATGCTGCGACGCATCGACCACCTGGGACGCCTCGGCACCTCCGTCATCACGATCTCCGGCGGCGAACCGCTGTTGCACCCGGATCTGGACCAGATCATCGCGCAGGATCCGCAAGACCGGTGCGATTGCGGGCATGATCACGAACGGCTATCTGCTGATGCCGGATCGAATCCAGCGCCTGAACAACGCCGGCCTCGACCACATGCAGATCTCGATCGACAACGTGATGCCCGACGAGGTCTCGAAGAAGAGCCTGAAGGTTCTCGACAAGAAGCTGCAGATGCTCGCCGAGCACGCCGATTTTCACGTCAACATCAACTCCGTCGTGGGTGGAGGTATTGCCAACCCGAATGATGCGCTGACAGTGAGTGAGCGGGCGCTGGAGCTTGGTTTCAGCTCAACCATCGGGATCATTCACGATGGCAGCGGCCAGTTGAAGCCGCTCGGCGCCGAAGAGCGCGGCGTCTGGGATAAGGTTCGCAACCTCCGCGACGAAGCTACTCGCGGTTCAATCACTTCCAGGAAGCCATCGCCAACGGCAAGCCGAATGACTGGCGCTGCCGCGCAGGCGGACGGTATCTGTACATCTGCGAGAACGGCCTGGTGCACTACTGCTCCCAGCAGCGCGGCTATCCAGCGGTTCCGCTGTCGGAGTACACCACGGCGGACGTGAAGCGCGAGTTCCTGACAGAGAAGAGCTGTGCGCCGAGCTGCACGATCAGCTGCGTGCACCAGGTCAGCTACATCGATCACTGGCGCGCACCGCAGACCTCGCAGATTACGCCGGGTGCCTCGGGGCATGGAGCCGGCGCGGAGCTGGTACAGATTCGCTAAAGGTGGGCCATGAGTACATCGAAGCGGACGGCAGCTGAGGAGCGGGTGAAGCTAACCGACGAGCAGGTTTACCTGATCGCCAAAGCCCTGGCTGATCCGCGACGATATGACCTGCTACGGCAAATCGGAAGCTCTGAGACCCCAACGCCATGCGCTGCAATTCAAGAGATGCATCCGGTGAGCGCCCCGACGTTGTCTCACCACATGAAGGAGCTCGAGACAGCCGGGTTGGTGCGTGCGGCTCGTGAAGGAAAGTTCGTCAGCTACACACTGCGACGAGACGTGCTGCAGGCATACACAGATGCCCTCGCCGAGATCTAAGCTCAGCCGAAACTGAATGTATTAGATCGCCTAAGCTGTAGTCACCGCCGGAAGAATCTCCGATACATCCACCCACTGCGTCGGATAGTCCCCGGTATAACAGGCCGTACAGAAGCTCCCCGGCGACAACCCATCCGCAGGCTCCCCCTTCGTACAGGAGTGCGTCAGCCCCACCAGCGAAAGATACGCCAGCGAATCCGCCTCAACATACTCGCAGATCTCCGCGACAGACTTATTCGCAGCGATCAAATCTTTCTTCGAAGGCGTGTCCACCCCATAAAAACAGGGAGAAATCGTCGGCGGACACGAGATCCGCAGATGCACCTCCGTCGCTCCTGCCGCCCTCACCATGCGCACAATCTTCCGTGAGGTCGTTCCGCGAATGATCGAGTCATCGATCAGGATCACGCGCTTGCCTTCAAGCAGACTTCGCATCGGATTCAGCTTCATCCTCACGCCGAAGTCCCGCACTCTCTGCTCCGGCTGAATAAACGTGCGACCCACATAGTGATTTCGAATCAGCCCGAAGTTGAACGGTATCCCCGACTCCGCCGCATATCCAATCGCCGCTGTAACGCCCGAGTCCGGCACCGGCACAATCAAATCTGCCGGCACACCCGACTCCCGCGCCAACTGTCGCCCCATCTCCTCACGCGACTGCTGCACCCACCGGCCGTAGATCTTCGAGTCTGGCCTTGCGAAATAAACATGCTCAAACACGCAGCTCGCCTGCTCGGTCGTGGTGTTGAAGTAGCGGCTCGTCACGCCATCTTCCGACACCATCACCAGCTCGCCCGGCTTCACATCGCGCTCATACTTCGCATGCAGCAGATCGAACGCGCACGTCTCGCTCGCAAACACGAACGTATCCGGCGCGCCGTCCTTGCCTTCAATTCGCCCCATCGCCAGCGGTCGAAACCCATGCGGATCGCGTGCCGCGAAGATGCGGTTCCGCGTCATCATCACAATCGAAAACGCACCCTGCACCTGCGTCAACGCCTCCGCCATGCAATCAATCAGCGTATTCTTCGTCGAGTGCGCGATCAACTGAATGATGATCTCCGAGTCCGACGTCGTCTGAAAGATCGCTCCATCGCGCTCCAGCCGCTCCTTCGATGTACCCAGGTTGATCAGATTGCCATTATGCGCAATCGCAATCAAACCCTTCGTGCTTTCGACCGAGATCGGCTGCGCGTTCAGCAGCGCCGAATCTCCCGTCGTCGAGTAGCGCGTATGCCCAATCGCAATATGTCCCGGCAGCTTCCCCAGCACATCATCGGTGAAGATCTCCGACACCAATCCCATGCCTTTGATGTCGTTCACCTGCTGCCCATCCGCGCTCGCAATCCCCGCCGACTCCTGCCCGCGATGCTGCAGCGCATACAGGCCCCAGTACGTCATGCGCGCGGCATCCGGATGGCCATACACCGCCATCACTCCGCACTCTTCGCGCAGCTTATCGAACGGCGTCCCGTCTTCTTCCTCGTCCAAATCTTCCACCGGATGATTCTGCAGTTCGAGAAGTTTATCCATTACGCCGTCACCACCTCATCGGCCAACTGCTCTTCTAACGCACCCGCCCACGATCCCTTCAGTGCAGCAACCGGCTCATCGATAACCTTCGTTCCGTTGATCGAAATCTCAAAGTTGCCGTTGGTCACCTCGCCCAGCGGGGCCATCCACACCTTAGGATGACCGGCGAGCACAGTTCGAATCGCTTCAAGATGGTCATCATCCGTTGAAATAACCACCGACGAACCAATCTCGCTGAAGAATCTCTCCTTCAACGCGAACGGCTCCGTCTCGGAAACCGTCATCGACACGCGCAAACCTAACTCGCGAGGGAAACATGCCTTCGCGAACGCAACCGCGGATCCGCCATCGGAAATATCTGTAGCCGAGGCCAGCAGACCATGTTCCGCGAGCGCTACGAGCGCCTTGTGCAGCGCTGCCTCTTCCGTCAGGTCCAGCACCGGCGGCGTTCCCCACAGCTCATGCAGCACCGTCTTCGCATACTCGGTCGAACCAAACTCTCGCCGAATATGCCGCCCCCCGCCCTGAAACGCTGAGAGAAAGAGAACCTTGTCTCCAGCCTTACGAAATGCTGACGGCACAGCCTTCGTCACGTCCTCGATAATTCCAACGATCCCAATCACAGGAGTCGGATAGATCCCCTCACCCTTGGTCTCGTTGTAGAGCGAGACATTCCCACCCGTCACCGGCGTCCCCAGCGCAATGCAAGCCTCGGCGATCCCGTCGATCGCCTGCGAAAGCTGCGCCATGATCTCTGGCTTCTCCGGATTTCCGAAGTTCAAACAGTTTGTAGCCGACACCGGCAACGCACCGGTGCAAGCGACCTTTCGTGCCGCCTCGGCCACTGCATGCATCGCGCCAAGCTTCGGATCGAGATAAGTCCAGCGCCCATTTCCTGCAAGCGCCATCGCAAGCCCGCGATCACCCTTTACCGTGCTCGTAAACTCGTGCGAGTCATCCGGTGCAACCACAGGGTTCGCGGCGTCTTGATTATTCGTCGAGAGCGTAGCCTCACCCTTCGGAGTCGATGATGCCACCAGATCGGCAAGCTTACCCAGAAGTCCAGGATGACGTGGCGCACCGGAAGACTTCGCCGTGCCTTTGATCCGCATCACGCCAGCCTCACCGCCCGGTCCCTGCACGGTGTTGGTCTGTACCATCGAGTCATACTGCTCGAAGACCCAGCGCTTGTCGCAGATATTCGCGCTCGCCAGCAGCTTCTTCAGATCGGCCGTATAGTCTCGCGACCTGTTCAACTCTTCAATCAAATGTGCCGGAGCATCCAGCGGCACCGGAGCCTTCCAGACGCCCACGGGCCGGTGATACAGCGGAGCATCATCGGTCAGGCTGCGATTCGGAATATCCGCGACCAGCTCACCATGCTGCGTGATCACCATATTCGGCTTCTCCGTCACCACTCCGACGATCGAAGCATCCAGCCCCCACTTCGCGAACACATCCAGAACCTCCTGCGCACGCGGTTTGTCCGCCACCAGCAGCATTCGCTCCTGCGACTCCGACAGCATAATCTCGTAGCTCGACATGCTGGTCTCACGCTGCGGCACAAGATCCAGCTCCACCGTCAGGCCAAGATCCCCGCGCGCACCCATCTCGCACGTCGAGCAGGTCAACCCAGCCGCGCCCATATCCTGAATCCCCAGCACCGCACCGGTCGCCATCGCCTCAAGGCAAGCCTCCAGCAGCAGCTTCTCCAGAAACGGATCGCCCATCTGCACATTGGGCCGCTTCTGCTCCGAGCCTTCGGTGAACTCCTCGCTCGCCATCGTGGCTCCGTGAATTCCATCGCGGCCCGTCTTCGCGCCCACATAGATCACAGGATTGCCGACGCCGGTAGCCTTCGCATAAAAGATCTCGTCGCTACGCACCAGCCCAAGCGCAAACGCATTCAGCAGCGGATTGCCCGAGTAACAGTTCTCGAACCGCGTCTCGCCACCAAGATTCGGCACGCCGAAACAGTTCCCGTATCCAGCAACACCATGCACCACGCCAGTCGTGATCTGGTGGTTCCTGCGCCGCAGCGCCTCATCTGGTTCTGCCTCATCCAGCGGTCCAAACCGCAGCGAATCCATCACCGCCAGCGGCCGCGCATTCATCGTGAAGATGTCCCGCAGAATCCCGCCCACACCCGTAGCCGCGCCCTGATATGGCTCGATGTAGCTGGGATGATTGTGCGACTCGATCTTGAACGCACAAGCCCATCCATCGCCTACGTCGATGATGCCGGCATTCTCTCCCGGCCCCTGCACGACGCTTCCCGGACCGCTCTTTCTCTCACCGCGAGTCGGCAGGCGCTTCAGATGCACGCGCGAAGACTTGTACGAGCAGTGCTCCGACCACATCACAGAAAAAATCCCTAACTCAGTCAGGGATGGGGTGCGTCCAAGCGCTGCTTCGATGCGGGTGTACTCGTCCGGAGTGATGCTGTGCTGCTTGAGCAGCGCCGGAGTAATGGTAGCTGGCGTGGGGACTTGGGCTTGCTGGGCTTGCTGATTTGGCATGGCTCGCTATTAAGATTGTCGCACGCTCAGAGCCTCACCGCGACCGCTGCACCTCAGCGCCGCTCCAGCGCAGCCCTGTCCCACTTGGCCGCATCCGCGGCCGCAGCGTAGGAGCTATCCAGAAACTCCATCATCGCCTGCTCAGGCGAAGCCAACGCCCGCACCGCGTCATACTTGAAGATAAACTCCCCCAAGGCTTTATCCCACCCCGCCGCGTCCGGGCGAATCTTCGCCTCCGCCAGCCCCTCCGGCACAGGCGCCGCATAGCAGTAGAACGCTGCCGCCCCATAACCGCCATTCCCCGGCCAGAAACCAGCGCTGATCACCTCATGCGAGTAGGCCTCTCGCTGAATCGAATCTGCTCCCGGCCTCGGCGGAGCCACACGCCCTGAAAACCGCGTCACCGCAAGATCAAAGCTGCCCCAGAAGAAGTGAACGGGGCTGACCTTCCCCAGAAATCCCGTCCCCCACCCGCGAAACACCTTCTCGGCATGCACCAGCACCTGCCAGAACCGGTGCGCATACTCCGGGTCATACGACTTATGCTCCGTGTCAATATCGAACCTGACCGGGTCGGCCACCTCGACCGGCATCGGATTGATCTTCACCGAAACTCCGAGCTCTGCCAGGCAGCCCATATACTCCTTATAAAAATCCGCCACCGTTCGCGGCTTCAACTTCATGGTCCGAACCGCACCCGACCCCATCCGCAAATGCAGCTCATGTGCAACAAAGTCGAACTCAATATCCAGCACATCGTCGCCATATACCATCGCCGAGGTCCCCAGCCCCCGCGCCGTCACATACAGCGGCACATTCCACCAGTGGTTCTGCAGCGGAGTCAGCGCCAGCCGCGTCTTTCCCACGATCTGCGTCCACATGTGCAGCGTATTCGCCGTCTCCGCCCACCCGTCCCACGGCAACTCTGGCCATCGCATCTCGCCCATAACTCCTCCTGATCTACTGGCACAAAGCATACGCCGCCGTCAGAAGCAAGACATCACGGGCAAGCTAACTCCCCGTACTCCCAAATCCCTTCGCGCCCCGCGGAGCCTCCACCAACTCACTGACCTCTTCAAACTCCGCCTCGATCCTCCGCACAATCCGCAGCTGAGCGATGCGATCCCCAGCCTTAATCTCCACCGCTGCACGCGCTCAGATTCGTCACCACCACCTTGATCTCCCCGCGATACCCCGGATCGATCACCCCAGCCAGCGTCGTCACTCCGCGCATCGCCAGCCCCGAACGGTCCTCCACCAGCGCGCCATGTGTTGACGGAAACTCCAAAGCGATCCCTGTAGCCACCCCAATCGTCGCTCCTGCATCCAACAGGACAGCTTCAACGGCGTACAAGTCCGCCGCCAGATCACCATACTCGCCAGTATGCGCATACCGCGGCACCTGCGCATCCGGCCTCAATTTCAGCACCTTTATCCACACAGAACCTGATCTTTCCACATCTTCTGTCATTGCAATCTCCTCTTCTGTCTATTCCTATTGTTACCAAAACGATAGACAAGATTCGACCCGAACACCGACAGAATGTTTCGACACGAAATCCCCCGTTTGGGGGAGAACCTCGGGATCATTTTTCGGCTTTTCCTCTGCTTTGCATCGTCCAATGAGTAGCGAGGGACGTATAGCCATGCAGTGTATAGATCACCAGGAGAGTCATACCGTGACCTTGAACGACAAGCAGACTGCAACTCCTTTGCGCCGTCCGACTGACCCGTCGCCGACCGTCTGGCTCGAGCGGCTCATCGACAACGGCACTCTCTATGTTCCACAAAACTTGAACCCTTCTCAGTTTGCCATCCTTCAGGCGATCACGATCCTGTGCTCGCGTCCCGGCTCAACCTACGTCGCATCCCGCCTGGACGCGGCGATGGTCACCAACTCCAGCGAAGCCTCATCCCGCCCCATCGCCTTCGACTACCGCCTTGGCCTCGACGAGCTCGAAACCATCTCCCGCACCCGCACCGGCTACGGGTTCACCGAGCTCCCCCTTGAGCTTCAGGAGGCCATCCTAAGCCTCATCTCCAGCCGCGACATCGCCTCCCGCAAACTCGACCTGGCCCTCTGGCTCGAAGACCTCCAGGCTCACACCTTGGCCCTCGCAGCGTAAAGCAAGCAACCCACCAGCCGAGCATTGACGAGCAGGCAGCAGGATCAAATCCCGCTACCTGCTCTCATCGTTAGTGCGACTCATCCGCACTCGGCCCATAGATCGCCGGCACCTTCGCCTCATTCAACCTCAGATACACCGTTAGCTGCCCACGATGATGCGCCAGATGGCTCAGCGCGCCATTCGAGATCGTGAAGTACCGCGGCCCCTCCGACAGCACCTGCGAATCCATCGTCAGCCGCCACGTCTTCATCAGGTGCTCCTCCGTCGTGTTCTCCAGAGCCTTACGCGAGGACGCAAGGCTGCTTTCGAGCGCTGCCAGCAACTCCGCCCGCGTCTCCAAAGTCTTGGTCTGAAACGCCCTCCCATTCCCATTCAGATCAACTTCATCATGGTCGATCATCACAGCAACCCATCCCGGCATCGTCGCAACCAGCGCCGCCAGCTTGCCTAGCTCCATCGACTTCTCATGCGGCTTCCACCCGTTCTGCCCCTCGGGCACCCGTTCAATCGCCTTCCGTGACGCCTCCGCTTCGGTCTCCAACTGCTCCAGAAAATATCGCTTGAACTCCATCGCACTGCCTCCTGTGAGGCCCTCAGGCCTGACAATCGCAAAGGTAGTTGCGTATATATGACATCTGTTGTCATATATCAAAAATAACTCTAGTTCTAAACGAAAGAGGAGAGAGCCTAAACATGAAATCCGACCGCCTCCTCTCCTCACTCATGCTCCTTCAGGCTCACGGCCGCCTCTCCACACGTGAGATCGCCGATCGCCTCGAGATCTCCCAACGCACCGCGCATCGCGATATGGAAGCCCTCTGCCTCGCGGGCATTCCACTCATCGCCCATCGCGGCGCAAGCGGCGGCTGGGAGCTGCAAAAAGGTTGGCGCACCAAGGTCCCTGGCCTCGACGACGCCGAACTCCAGGCCCTCCTCATGGCTCAGCCCAGCGCGCTCGGCGATCGCAAACTCACCGCCGCCGCCCAGCGCGCCTTCGACAAACTCATGGCCTCCATGCCAACCTCCATGCGCCTCCACGCCGACTCCATTCGCGCCCGCCTGCACATCGACCCCACCGGCTGGCGACCCTCCAACGAAGACCTCTCCATGCTCCCCATCGTGCAGGACGCCCTCGCCCGCGACTGCAAACTTACCTTCCTCTACACCCGCACCGACGGCGACACCAACACCCGAACCGTTGACCCCCTCGGCATCGTCTGCAAACAAACCGTCTGGTATCTCATCGCCCAGACGACCGAAGGCACCCGAACCTACCGCGTCTCTCGCATGCGCGACGCCGTCGCCCTCGCGCTACCATTCACGCGGCCACCAAGCTTCGATCTCGCCACCTACTGGAAGCAGAGCACCGCCAAACTCAAAGACCGCCAGCACCCCGTCACCACCACGCTGGCACTCACCGACGAGGCCGTCGTCTCCACCGAACGCTGGTGCCCGATGGTTCCCGCACTCGACCATCGCGCATCACGCACGCTGCACAAGGGCTGGCGTCTCTTTCACGTCGAATTCGAAAACTATCACCAGGCCCGCTTCGTCGTCCTCGGCCTTGGCTCTCGCGCAACAGCCATCGCACCGCCCGAACTCCGCAAAGAGATCAAAGCCGAACTCCGCCGCATGCAACGCGCCAACAATGCAACATAGCGAACACCGGACTTCACTCACAAACGAAACTACCGCTTCCGCATCCGCAAACTCTGCCAGCTCCCATCGGTCGTCCACCCACCATCCACAGCCAGCGCGTGCCCGTTCACGAACCCACTCTGCTCCGGCTCAGCCAGAAACAGAATCGCCCTCGCAATATCCTCGGGCGAAGCAAACCGCCCCATCGGATTCACCCCTTCAATATCCGCATCGTTGTACCCACCGCCAGCCTGGTCCGCGACATCCATCTCCGTCTTCACCCACCCCGGACACACCGCATTGCACCGCACCCCGCGCCCACCCCACTCCGCTGCCAGCGTCCGCGTCAGCCCAATCAGCCCATGCTTCGAAGCGTTATAGGCCGAACGATCCGCAATCCCCACCAGCCCTGCAATCGAAGCAACGTTCACGATGCTCCCGCTCCTCTGCTCCAGCATCATCGCGCCAAACGCCTTCGCCAGCAGAAACGGAGCCAGCAGATTCACCTGCAACACCCGCAAAAACGCCTTCGCATCCACCGCCTCTGCCGGCGCAATAAAGCTGATCCCTGCGTTATTCACCAGCACATCCACGCGTCCCCACCGCGAGCGCACCACCTCCACCGCTCGTTCCACCACACCCTCATCCGAAATATCCCCCAACACCTCGTCAGCTTCAACGCCTGCCGCCCTCACCGCAGCCAGCGTGGCCGTACACGCCTGCATGTCCATCAGCAACAACGCATATCCAGCCCCCGCCAAAACCTCTGCCGTCCTCCGCCCAATCCCCTGCGCCGCCCCGGTAACAATCGCAACCTTCATGCCCAAAGATTACTGCATGGATCGTTTGTAGACATCGACGGGTTGCTCCACATAAGCCGATAGCACTAAGACTTATCGATACTTGTAATTCCTCGATGAGTGACTCGAGTGACTTTAGGATTTAGCACCACTTGAGCAAAATCGTATCGCAGTCAACTGTTCGATTATCCATTTTCAGACAAAGTAGATTAGCAGCTATTGAGACATCCTAAAACTGCGGATAATCTCCTAACCGCTTTAGCAAATCGCGCAGATAACCAGTTAAACCGGCAAGACGGTCGGCTTCTCGCTTCGATTTATCTTTGACATCTTCGATTGACCAACGATTGATTTGGCTTACGCTCACAAATTCCTTCTGGTCCGTGTCTCTTACATTGGGTGAGAGGTTCATGTGCTCAATGGCGTCGTTGTGAGCCCTCACAACTATGGGCAATGTACTCGTTCTGAAACCATCTATAAAATCCCGGTCGCTGTCGTATAGCTGTTGAACTATCTCCGGCGGAAGCGGCTCGGGAAGTGGATGTTTACCCCAGCCATACACCTGTCTTTCCTGCCCTTCCTCTGTTCTTTCAACCCTCTCCAGCGCGTCTTTAAGTTCTTGATATGGGCTGACGGGGGGAGTAGTTGGCTGTTGTAGCGGGAGCGTCGTTGCTGTTGCGACGGAACCGTAGCCGGTTGCGGCTCAGGGGCGGCTTTTGGTGGAGGTGCTTCTGGATGTTGAGGAGGCGACTTTGGCATTGGCGTCACCGCTCCACTCCTCGACGGCGGTTTCATTGAGTCGAGTATTGCTGTAGCCATTCTCGTAAATCTCGGATCTTTTGGGCCAGTCGGTTTCACGATCCCAACGTGATCCGCATCGAAAACATCAGGGTCTTCGGTGCACAGAGCTGTAGCACTAGATTCGGGAACAATCAAGACGCCGTCAGTCTAAGATTTTCGAACGCGCAAAATGTTGGCAACCGCTTTAACTCTTTATCACCCATCCAAGCATCTTGGACGCCATCGAGAAAGTCGTTGTCTTCTAGCGGAAGCATACCTCGAAGTTGCGGATTTCCCGATATTCGGCTCGCAGATCTGGTCAGTGTCGCTCCATCAGTCGGTACTGCATAGAAATACATCATCGGAATCTGTGAGATGTGATCTCTGTGGGCAACGAGATATTCGCGTACAACTATCCCTCCCATGCTATGAGCGACGAATATCACCTTCTGATAGTCCCAGACGTGATTATCTTTGAGAGCCCCGCTCAATTTTCGGGAAAGTTGAGAGATACTGCTAGCATTTTTCAACCACGGAGAGGTGTACTCGAACAAAAACGCATCGACTTTCCCATCAAACGCCGGATCGCTCAGCAGTAGCTTCGGCAGCGATGTCTCCCCCTTTCCCCACGTTGAATCATTACCGAATATCCCGTGAACGAAAACGACACACAATGTCTTCCGATCAGATGGTGGCGAATCGGAAACAACATAGTGAGATTCAATTCCCGCACTAGCAGGATTGCCGAACCTGTCCGACCAAAAAAAAATGTAAAGTAACGACGCAAGTATTGCGATTGAGATAGACACGAAGAGAACGTTTTTTTTTGGCTCGTTCATTGGTCTCAGCATTTAAAGCGATCTCACTTATGTAATGCGAACCTATATTACTGTGAGAAGGCGAAGACAGTTGGCGATAAACAGGCCGATGTACTCATTGAACTCGGTTTAGACAATTCAGCCGATTAGTCCAGTTGATGCGGTTGACGGAAGTCGGCCGCCCTACGTTGCCGGAGATTATCCTGAGCGCAGCGAAGGATTCCGTATTTGTCTTTGTTCTTACACGTCCATCGTACCCATCGTCTGACGCCTCAACGCCACGCTGCGCCCCGGTAAATCCTGTCAACCCCCAACCACCACAAAACCCGCTCCAGACGCGGGTTTTCGCGTTGCGCATTTACCCCAACCAACCCGATACAATTAAGAAGGGAAGTAAACACGAAAGAAAGAACATCGCCGGAGCCTTCGAGCTAACACCAATAGAATCTATATTTTGCACGTAACCCATCTGGAATCTATATTTTGCAGGCAGTCCCATTCCGCAAACCCATGCAGTGAAAGGACTTACACGCAAGATACCCCAAGGGGTGGGGGGAGGGTCAGACCGAACGAAATGGAGCCCCACGAGGGCATCAATCGTTGACCCCGTCCAAGGAACGCGATACACTCATTAAGTTTGGCGCTGCAGCTCTTTGTGTCTTCACCTCAAGGGTTGCAGGGACGACAGGCCTAAGCCCGGCGGTCAGGAATCAGACTGCGATGGCTTGACCGGTTGGCTTACTGTAGTGCTCCTGTATGCGCCCATGCAGCACAATCTATTTTGAAGGAAGCGGCCAGCTCCACGCGACCCGCTTGAGGTTCTAGTCATGTACGCAGTCATCCGCACCGGCGGCAAACAGTATCTGGTCTCTCCTGGCGAGAAGTTGAAGATTGAAACCACCGCCCACGAGAACGGCAACATCGAGTTCTCCGACATCCTCGCCGTCAGCGGCGAAGCGGGCAAGTTCGAGTCCGACCTCACCGGCGCCAAGGTTCTCGCCTCCGTCGTCGGCCAGGGCCGCGGCGAAAAGATCCTCGTCTTCAAGCTCAAGCGCAAGAAGCAGTACAAAAAGATGCAGGGACACCGCCAGAACTTCGTTGAAGTCAAAATCAACGAGATTCTCGTCAACGGCAAGAGCTTCAAGGAAGCGTAAGACAAAGCTTTCGTCAAAAGTTTAGATTTAGGAATTCAAGATTCAGTGAGCGCAAAGGCCCAGAGGGCAGCGCGAAAGAGGCAATCGAATGGCACATAAAAAAGGTTTAGGTTCTTCCAAAAACGGCCGCGACTCAAACGCCCAGCGGCTCGGAGTCAAGGTATTCGGTGGTCAGACGATCCTCGGCGGCGGCATCATCGTCCGTCAGCGTGGAACCCCGCTCAAGCCCGGCGCCAACGTCGGTCGCGGCAAGGACGACACCCTCTTCGCAAAGGTCAACGGCATCGTCCGCTTTCAGGACAAGGGCCAGCAGGGTCGCTTTGTCAACGTCGACCCAGCCGAACTGACATCAGTTCCCGTCTAACGCACCACAAGTCACCATAAAGTCACCACAAATTTGCACTAAAAACCCTGCCTAGGCAGGGTTTTTTCACGCCAGAACACACCCAAAGCTCACTCTTTCGCGACCAAAACCGGCTTGCCCTCCTCGTTAATCCCGAGTCGTCCCATCGGAATATCCTGCGGTCCGCGCATACTTCGGCACCGAATCAGCCTTGCGGCCGACGTTGTGATTTCTGGATCTCTACAGAGCGTATCGCTGCCTCATCTGCGTCGTACTGTGAGGAGCAGCGATCCCGGTCGCCTGAAACTAGAGCCGCGTAGCCTGTGCTGCCACCATAAGCTCTGCCGATGGCGCCGGACGGTCCCCTGCAGTGCCGGCGACCATCTCAGCAGTTGCTGCTGCGGTCACCAAAGCGCCTGTTGTCGGAGCGCGCTTGCTCTGGAAACACTGCCGACAAAGCACCGGCCGGCCCTGAGTCGGCTTGAACGGCACCGTCGTCTCAATGCCGCACTCGGAGCACTCCGTGCGGGTCTCAGTGCGTGACAAGCCAGCAGCAGCAGGCCCCGTACCCGCCTTCATGCCAACGCCAGCGCGTTTGGACTTACACGGTTTACACCGCTTCGGATCGTTCTTGAACTGTTTATCGAAGAAAAAAAGCTGTTCCCCGGCGGTGAAGATGAACTCTCCGCCACAGTCTGCGCACGTTAAAAGCCGATCGAGAAATTCCATGCCGCTTCTCCCGTCTTACGGAAAGGAGAACACCCAAAGGGAAGATCGTGATGACATCGCCAAGGGGTCTACCTTTGCTGATGATCGTTACTTCTTGGATCTGAAGGGGCCCGGAAACGCGACTTCGTGGAATCAATTTGCCGGTGAATGCAAGCCGATGTACAGGCTCTTCGCCGGGGCCAGTCGATGGCGGGAGTCCACCTCTGGCGATTCAGGCGGCCGCCCTTCAAACTCTGAAGAAGAGGAGGAGACGGCCGCCGTGGTTATGGAGCTGGAATTAATCCTGCTCCTTACGGACCTTCTTGCGATTGCGTTTGCGAGCTAGTGCTTCTTTCACTCGTTTCTTCTCACCTGGTTTCAGATAAAAAGAATGACGCTTGACTTCCTTGATGATGTCTTCGGTCTGCACCTTGCGCTTAAAGCGTCGTAGGGCATTCTCAAGGGGTTCGCCTTCTTGTACTCGAACCTCTGCCAAGAAAAATACACCTCCAAACAGTCCCAATAGGGATATCTATAGGATACGCCCGTTTACGACGAAAATTATATAAATCGATGGTAACTTACGGCCTGAATGGGTCTAAAGGCCGTAATCTGAAAACTTTTGCACGTGGGGCGTAAAATCTGCTTCATGATTCGAAGCCATAACGGAAACAAACCAATTGCTCCGCCAAGTTGTTATATTGACGCGTCTGCGCAGGTTATCGGTGACGTCATTCTCGGTGAGCAGTCGAGTGTATGGATGAACGCAGTCATTCGAGGTGATGTAAATGCCATCCGTATAGGTGCGAAGAGCAACGTGCAGGATTGTGCCGTGCTGCACGGAATGCGACATCTTTATCCTGTGATCGTGGGCGAGATGGTGACAATCGGACACAACGCGACTGTGCATGGGTGTGTGTTGGGGGATGCAGTTTTGGTTGGCATAGGCGCAACCATCCTGAATGATGCTCGCATCGGTGAGGGCTCGATTATCGCGGCTGGCGCGGTTATTCCCGAACATATGGTGATTCCGCCTAACTCACTGGTTGCTGGCGTTCCAGGCAAGATACGACGTACGCTTGGAGACGACGATCGGGCGATGATCCTGAAGTATGCACAGAACTACCTGGACTACACAGCGATCTATCTGGCGGAGACAGCTGGCACGTAAATCCGGCTCTGTTTCGCTACACTGGTAAGGATGGCTACTTTGAAGGCAGTACGCGGGACTCGGGATCTTTTACCTCCGGAGACCGCGCTTTGGAACTATGTTGAGGCTACGGCTCGGGCTGTCTTCGCACGTTATGGGTTTGGGGAGATTCGGACGCCAGTCTTTGAGGATACGGCGCTGTTTGCGCGTGGTGTGGGCGAGGAGACGGATATCGTCTCCAAGGAGATGTATACGTGGGAGGATCGTGCGCGAGCTGACAGTGATAGCGCGCAGAGCCTGACGTTGCGGCCGGAGAATACGGCTGGCGTGGTGCGCGCGTACATCGAGCACAAGCTTGCAGATACTGGGATGCTGCAGAAGCTGTTCTACATTGGGCCTCAGTTCCGGCGCGAGCGACCGCAGCGTGGACGATATCGGCAGTTCTGGCAGATTGGGGCTGAGGTGCTTGGTCCGGCCTGGTCTGGAGCGGATAGTGCGCTGCGCGACGCTGAGGTTCTGGAGATGCTTTCTACCTTCCTGAACGAGTTGGGCGTGAAGGGATGGAAGCTGGAGGTGAATTCGGTTGGTTCGTCGACGGATCGGCCGAAGTACATCGCTGCGCTGCGTGAGGCTTTGGCTCCGGTGAAGGATCGGATGAGCGCTGACAACCAGCGAAGGGCGGAGACGAATCCGCTTCGCGTGCTGGACTCAAAGGATGCTGGCGATCAGGAGATCATCAATGGTCTGCCGAAGATCGCCGACTTCCTGGATGAGGCGAGTAAGGAGCACTTTGCTCAGGTGCTTGCTGCGCTCGATGCCTGTGGAGTTGCTTACTCGGTGAATCCGCGGTTGGTGCGTGGTTTGGACTACTACACGCGAACGACGTTCGAGTTCACCGTGCCTGATGGAAGCGGTTTGGGCACGCAGAACGCTCTGCTTGGCGGCGGAAGATACGACGGATTGTCGGAGATGCTTGGTGGTCCGAAGGCTCCTGGAATTGGGTTTGCGATTGGGGAAGATCGGTTGATCCTGACGTTGCAGGCGCAGGAATCGGTGGCTGTTGCGCAGAAGCTAGATGCGTTCGTCGCTCCGATGGGAGTTGGGCAGAATGCTGCTGCGCTTGCGCTTGCGCAGGAGCTTCGTCGTTCGGGACTTTCGGTTGAGGTTGGAGATGGAAGCTTTCGGCTGAAGAAGTCCTTCGAAGCTGCCGATAAGCTCGCTCGGAGAATGGTGATTGTGGGTGAAGATGAGGTTTCGTCGGGTATTCTGACGGTTAAGACTTTAGTGCTGGCGAGCAGACGAAGGTTCCTCGCGCCGAACTTGCTGGATTTCTGCGCGCTTAGTGAATCTGCTTCCTGATTAGCTCCTTGCGAGCGACTTCGATTTTTGAAAGTGAATGAGATCATGTTGGATTTTTTAGGTAGTTTGCAGCGGACCCAGATGTGCGGCGAGCTTCGCGTGGAGCAGGATAGTCAGGAAGTTGTCCTGATGGGTTGGGTTAACCGTCGGCGGGATCATGGCAATCTCATCTTTCTCGATGTGCGGGACCGGAGCGGGATTACGCAGGTCGTGCTCGACAAAGAGGTGTCCGGTGAGGCGCATGCGAAGGCTGAGGCTGCGCGGTCGGAGTACGTGGTTGCCGTGAAGGGCAAGGTTCGGCGGCGCGGTGCTGGCCTAGAGAACCCCAATATGCCAACGGGCGCGATTGAGGTTGTTGCCAGCGAGTTGTTGCTGCTGAATGAGGCGAAGACTCCTCCTTTTTCTCCTGCGGATGATGCGATTGCGAACGAAGAGGTTCGGCTGAAGTATCGGTATCTCGACCTGCGACGTACCGAGATGCAGAATAACTTCGCGCTGCGCAGCAGGGTTGCGATGGCGATTCGCAACTTCCTCGTTGAGCAGGGCTTTCTTGAGATTGAGACTCCTTTCATGACGCGGTCTACGCCTGAGGGAGCGCGTGATTACCTTGTTCCCAGCAGAGTTCATGCTGGCAGCTTCTATGCGCTGCCGCAGTCGCCGCAGATCTTCAAGCAGATCCTGATGATCTCGGGGTTCGATAAGTACTTCCAGATTGCTCGCTGCTTTCGGGATGAGGATCTTCGTGCAGACCGGCAGCCGGAGTTTACGCAGATCGACCTTGAGATGAGCTTTCCCCAGCAGGAGAAGGTGTTTCGCGTGGTCGAGGGTTTTCTGACGGCGGCGTTCAAGACGGCTTCGATCTCGTTGACGACTCCTTTTGTGCAGATGACGTATGACGATGCGATCAAGAACTACGGGATCGACAAGCCGGATATGCGGCTGCCGGCGATGGTTTCGCTGACCGATGAGTTGACGCCTGAGTTGCGTGAGTCGTTGAAGATTGAAAAGGAGCTGCCGGTGCTTGGGTTCGTGATTCCCAAGGCGGGCGGGTTGAGCGGGACGCAGAAGCGTGCGCTGGTGGAGGAGATTCGGGCTACGTTTGGTGATTGTGGTCTGGACTTTCTGGATGTGGCTCGGCTGAAGACGAACGAGGCGTTTGCGCCGTTGGCTTCGGCGATTGAGGCTAAGTTGAAGTTCTGTGGAACCCACCCTTTCCGATAAGGCTGGAAAGGATGGGGCACCCTCCGGAGCTGTTCTGTCGGCACTTCCGGCTACTGGTACGTCGGCTGACGATCTGATCATTGTTGTGACTCCGAAGCTGGGGACGCCGGCGAAGTGGAACTACGATCCGCAGTGGATCTATAAGCGGGTTGGTGCGTTGCGGTTGCAGCTTGCGGCGAAGTTCGCCGACAAACATGGACGGTTTGAGAAGACGGGCACGGCGGCCGACTACAAGTTTCTTTGGGTCACCGACTTCCCGATGTATGAGTGGGATGAGGAGACCAAGGTTTGGAATGCGGCGCATCATCCGTTCACCTCGCCGCATGAAGAGGACATCAAGTCGGGCAAGCTGACGAGCGATAAGGGAGCGGTGCGGGCGCTGGCTTATGACATCGTGCTGAATGGAACGGAGCTTGGTTCGGGCTCGATCCGTATTCATCGACAGGATGTGCAGGCGGAGATCTTCCGGTCGCTGGGCATGTCGGATGCAGAGGCGAAGGAGCGGTTTGGGTTCTTCCTGGATGCGCTTGAGTACGGCACGCCTCCGCATGGTGGCATTGCGCTGGGGCTTGATCGGATTGTGATGATTCTTGCGGGTGCGACGAGCCTGCGTGAGGTGATTGCGTTTCCGAAGACGGCGAAGGCGATCGACCTGATGGTCGATGCGCCGACACCGGTGAGCGATCAGCAGATGCGTGAGTTGCATTTGAAGACTGTGACTCGGGGCTAACTGCTTTCAAGTGCTCACTGCTAAGTGCCCACTGCGCGTGGGGCGGTCACTTCGTGACTTGTATACCGGCTTCGCCTTGGGCCTCCCGTTGGTCGGCAGTAGACATTGATGTTGGTGGCTCGGCCGTTGGTGGGTTGAGCGACTGGGTGTGTTCGAGGCGCTCGTAGACTTCGATGACGGCACCGGGTTCGGCGAGGTCGAGGCCGTCGGGCCGCGATTCCATTGTGCGGACTACGTCGGGTGTGTCGGGTGCAATGTTGATATTGACCGCGTTGTATGAGGCCAGTTGCAGGCCGTAGAGAAGAGCAGTGGCGCGTCTGGTGTCGATGCGATTGGTGGCGATGGCGTTGATGACGACAGAGAGGGCGAACTGGACGGACTCGCGGTCTTCGATGGCACCTAGTTCGATGTCGCGGCCTACTTCGAAGTAGGGGCGGGTGAGATCGTTGGGGCGATAGTTTGTTTGGCGGGCGTGGAGTCGGTGGTGAAAGTAGCAGAAGCTGGCTTCTGCGAGCGCTACCGCGCGGCATTGAAGTCCATTGGTCTTGATGTGGCGACAGAGTGGAAGCTCGATCATGGCTGACTCCTTGCGGGGTACCCCCGGGGGTGGTGGTTAAAAGTCGAATGGTTGCAAGTAGATAGCGAAATAGCCTTCGCTAAAAATTTGCAACCAAAGGGTTTACGGGTAAATATCAGTTTCTAAATGGGATAGCCCACAGGTCGAAAGACAACCTGCTGCGCTTTTCCTTTTTTATTCCTACATCTAGTGTAACGAATTGGACATAACTCATACGCCACGCGTTTCTCCTTGATTGACGCGGGTTTTATGCGTTAAGGGGCTTGACAAGATTTTTGAGCGGAGAGGGCGTGGGTAATCGCGAGTCTGCCAGGGCTGGGCGGTGAGGGTGGTTGCTTCGCTTGCGATGTGTTGGGGGTAGGATGTTTGGACACGCGCTCGCGCGTTCGGACCGCGTTCCACTGAACAGATTTCTGCCGGAGGGGATGATGACTGAGGAACAGAAGAGACTCGATGCGGAGCGTAACAAGCTGGTTCCATGGAAGAAGTGGGGACCTTATCTGAGCGAGCGGCAGTGGGGGACTGTGCGTGAGGACTACAGCGAGGATGGGAATGCGTGGAGCTACTTTACGCATGACCAGGCGAGGTCGCGGGCGTATCGGTGGGGTGAGGATGGGCTTGCGGGAGTCAGCGACGATCATCAGGTGTTGTGCTTCGCGATGACGTTGTGGAATGAGAAGGATCCGATTTTGAAGGAGCGGCTGTTTGGACTGACGAACAGCGAGGGGAATCACGGCGAGGATGTGAAGGAGTACTACTTCTATCTGGATAGCACGCCGACGCACTCTTACATGAAGTATCTGTACAAGTATCCGCAGGCTGCTTATCCATATGACGATCTGGTGAAGACGAATCGGGAGCGGGGCCGTGAGGGCGCGGAGTACGAGTTGTTGGATACGGGTGTGTTTAACGAGGACAAGTACTTCGATGTGTTTGTGGAGTATGCGAAGGCGGGTGCGGAGGATCTGGGGATCAAGATCAGTGTGGCGAATCGCGGGCCGGAGGCGGCGACGGTGCATGTGTTGCCGACGGTGTGGTTTCGCAATACGTGGATGTGGTCGGAGCATGGCGGCAAGCCGGAGATGAAGGGAACGCAGGGGAAGGATTTCAGCGTGATCTCGGCGCACCATACGGACCCGATCTTTGCGGAGTCGCTGGCTGATTACAGCTTGTTTTGTGAGGGCGATGCTCCGCTGCTGTTTACCGAGAATGAGAGCAATAACGAGAAGCTGTTTGGGACGAAGAATGGTTCGCCGTATGTGAAGGATGCGTTTCATGAGTACGTGGTTCATGGCAAGAAAGAGGCGGTGAATCCGGCGCTGGAGGGGACGAAGGCGGCTCCGCATTATGTGCTGACGGTTGGGCCGGGGGAGACGAAGGTCGTGCGACTGCGTCTGGCGCGGTCGGTTGCAGAGAAGGTGGCGAAGCCGTTTGCGAAGTTCGATGAGTTGTTTGCGACGCGGCTGAAGGAGGCGGACGACTTCTACGCTGTGGCTACGCCGGCGAAGGTGAAGGCGGATCCGGATCGCGCGCTGGTGATGCGGCAGGCGATGGCGGGGATGTTGTGGAGCAAGCAATATTTTTATTACGACCTGAATGTGTGGCTGAGGGAGCACAAGGTGGGGCCGTGGAGCGACCCGGCGACTCGTCTGAAGGTGAGGAACGGCGAGTGGTTTCATATGTACAACAACGACATCATCTCGATGCCGGATAAGTGGGAGTATCCGTGGTATGCGGCGTGGGACCTGGCGTTTCATATGCTGGCGTTTCAGACGGTCGATCCGGACTTTGCGAAGGATCAGCTGCAGATGATTTTGCGGAATGATTATCTGCACCCGAATGGACAGATACCGGCGTATGAGTGGAACTTCAGCGACACGAATCCGCCGGTGCATGCGTATGCGACGATGCAGATTTATTTGAGTGACAAGGAGCGGAACGGCAAGGGTGACCTGGAGTTTTTGACGTATGCGTTCTCGAAGCTGCTGGTGAACTTTACGTGGTGGCTGAATCGGAAGGATCGTGCGGGGAACAATCTGTTTGAGGGAGGGTTTCTTGGGCTGGACAACATTGGGGTGTTCGATCGGAGCGCGGCGTTGCCGGGCGGCGGGTATATGGAGCAGGCCGATGGGACGGCGTGGATGGTGTTTTACAGCCAGCAGATGCTGAGGATCGCGGTGGAGCTGGCGCTGCACTTTCCGACGTTCGAGGAGTTTGTGGGCAAGTTCTTTGAGCATACGATGTGGATTGCCGGTGCGATGGATCGGATGGGCAAACACGGCGATACGATGTGGGACGACGAGGATGGGTTCTTCTACGACGTGCTGCGTCTGCCGGATGGGCAGGCGTTTCGGATGAAGGTGCGATCGATGGTGGGGCTGTTGCCGCTGACTGCGGTGGCAATCTTCGAGGGGGACGTGCTGGAGAAGCTGCCGAATTTCCGAGCGCAGGCGAAGGAGTTTCTGATGCGGCATCCTGAGCTGGAGGCGAACCTGCACATGCCGTCGGAGGTGGGGTTGGCGGGCAGGCGGCTATTGGCCACGGTGAATGAGGACAAGCTAAGGCGCATTCTGACGAAGATGCTGGATGAGAACGAGTTTTTGGGTCCGCATGGGATTCGTGCGCTGTCGCGTTATCACGTGGATCATCCGTTTGTGTTCAGTCTGAATGGGCAGGAGTCGCGGGTTGGATATGTGCCGGGTGACTCGGATAGCGGAATGTTTGGCGGGAACTCGAATTGGAGGGGGCCGGTGTGGATGCCTGTGAACTTCCTGCTGTTTACGTCGCTGTTGCGACTTGGGGCGTACTACGGGGACAACTTCAAGATAGAGTGCCCGACGGGTTCGGGGACGATGATGACGTTGTTTGAAGTGGGAATGATGCTGGGAGAGCGGCTGATCGGGACATTTACCAAGGACAGCTCGGGAAGGCGGCCGGTGTTTGGGAGTTCGGAGAAGTTTCAGACGGATCCGCATTGGCGGGACAATGTTCTCTTCTACGAGTACTTCCACGGCGATACAGGGGCAGGCATTGGGGCCAGCCATCAGACGGGATGGACGGGATGCATCGCGCGGATCATTCAGGCTATCGGTGCGTTTGAGGCGAAGAATCTCAACGAGAACGATATCGAACGGGTTGCGATCAGGCTTGGACAGGGACAGGGTAGAGAGGCTTCCGATCTTGTGGCGGGAGCCGTTGCTGAGGTGACGAAGTAGGGCTGGATGTTCTTGGGAATGGAGGCTGCAAACGCAGATTCCCTTCGGGAATGACAACAAAAAAGCGCAGGCGGCTGACATCAACTGCGCGTGGCTCTAAATTCATCCAGTGCTTGGCTAGTTCATCCACCGCTTGTCGTTGGGGTTCTTGCGGAGTTCGTCGGGGTCGACGTAGCGGCCGTCTTTGTCGAAGTGGACCTCGCGATTCTGCTTGCGCATGTAGACCTCGAACTTGCGTGCGGCACGGCGGCGCTTCCAGCGGTAGTAGTTATTGCGGATGCCGAAGTAGCGCTCGCTGAATCCGAAGGCGAAGCCGCGACGCGGAGCGAACTTGACGTAGAGGGCGCCGAAGAGTGCTCCGGAGAGCTGGAGGAGCGCGCCGAAGCTGTCGGCCTGTTTGAGCAGCATGGCGATGGCGATGAGGATGTAGATCGCGACCATGTACTTGGCCTTGATGCGAAGGACGAACCAGAGGAGAAACTCCTGGTCGCCGAAGATCATGGCGATGGCGACGAGCAGGCCGAAGATGCCTGCCCATGCTCCGGTGGCGACGACGTCCGGACGGAGGCCTAGGACGTGGGTGAAGGAGATGGCGGAGGCGAGGAGTGCGCCGCCGATGACGGAGGTGAGGTAGAGCTCGCCTAGCCAGCGGCCGCCGAAGGAGGGCTCGAGGAGCGAACCGGTGAACCAGAGGGTGAGCATGCCGAAGAGGATGCCGATGATGCCGGTTTCGACGAAGGAGTAGGTGACGAGTTGCCAGACTTCGCCGTGTGCGACGGCCAGGGGCTCAAGCAGGAGATGGCCGAAGAGGACGGCTTCGAACTGCGGGGAGAGCCAGCGCAGAAGGAGCAAGCCGAAAAAGGTCGCGACGTTCAGGAGAATGAGCTTGCGGGTGGTGCCCTGGAAGGCTGGCAGGCTAAGCGAGATGGGACCGGAGCGGGGCATTGGTTGCTTTCTTATTTGACCACAGGCGATGGTGTGTGGAGATGACAGCCAAGGAAAATCGGGTGGTTGGGGAGGCGTGGTCGCGGGTTGTATGGGTACGTGGTTCGTAGTGTTAGACGTGGCCGCTGACTGAATGGAGGACGGTTCGCGCGTAGCGCGAATAACCCACCCTTCATGATGAAACCATGAAGGATGGGCCACCCGGAGTTGTTTGATCGCCCTAAATTGATCGGCGACCGCGTTACTGGTTTGTTGATGGTTTTGCTGGTGGAGTGGTTGGGCGTTGGCCGCGCTCTGGGGTGGGGAGGACGGCGATGCTGCGATGGCCTGCGGGGTCTGTGGAGCGGACACCGAAGACTACGTTGTCCTTGGAGACGGCGAGTTTGAGGCTGTGGGCGGAGCCGGCAGAGGCGAAGCTGGTCCAGATGGGCTGGTCGGCGGCTCGCCAGACAACCTCGTAGGTGGTGTTGGCGGGAGCGCCGATTGGGGCCTCCCAGGTTAGCTCGGAGTTGTTGTCGAGGGCGGTGGTGAGGATGTGGACGTTTTGCGGTGTGCCGGGCGCGGAGGCCAATGTGGCGAGGGTGGCGGCGTTGAGGCGGGCGACGTTGGCGACGTAGTTGAAATCGACATATTGAAGGAGGTCGCCATACTGGATGCCGTTTTCGACGCGGACGTTCTGGTGCTGGTGGTCGAAGTTTTCGGCCCACTCGGTGAAGCGGACGGCGGCGAAGCCCTCCTGGTTGAAGGAGGTGTGGTCGCCGCCGCGGAGGAAGCGGTCGCGACGGAAGATGAGGACGGGGCGGAAGGCGGGAATCAATCGCATCGCCATGTTGTGAGGACGGCCGGGTGCAGTGACACCGCCGAGGCGCTGCGAGGAGGTGCGGAAGTAGGTAGAGTCGACGTCGACGATGGCGCGTGCCAGCTCGCGGGAGGGGGAGTCGCCTTCGGCGCCGAGGTTCTGGATGGCGCGAATCTGGTCGGGCGTGGCGTTGGCGGGGACGCCTTCGGAGAAGACGCGGACGGCGGTCTTGTCCTGAATATTTGGGGCGGAGGTGTTGCCGGGGGTGGTGTCGCCGCCGACGATGTCGTTGTTGAGGACGGCTTCGAGCTGCCAGTTCTCTGATTTGGCGAGTTTTGCGAGGTGGGCGCTGCCGTTGAGGCCCTGCTCCTCGCCTGCGACTGCGACGAAGACGATGGTGCTGGGAAGTTTGAGTTTGCTGAGGACGCGGGCGGATTCGATGGAGACGGCGACACCGCTGGCGTCGTCGTTGGCTCCAGGGGCTGCGTCGTGGGTGTTTGCGTTCAGCGTGTTGCGGGAGTCGTAGTGGCCGGTGACGAGGACCATACGCGCGGCCTGGGCGGGGTCGGAGCCGCGGAGGATGGCGTAGACATTGGTGATCTTCGTGGGTTTGGTGATGCGGGCGTAGGGCGCGGTGCTGGCGGGCTCGATGAAGTCGTCGCGCTTTACTTCGAGGCAGTTGTTGCAGGCAGAGGAGATGCGGTTGAATTCGGATTCGATCCAGTCGGCTGCGGCGGAGACACCGGTGCCGGTGGGAAGGTCGGTGTCCATGCTGGAGAGGGTGCTGCGGTTGTTGAAGGAGACGAGTTTGGCGATGACGGCCTGGATGCTGGTGGGGGAGACTTGCTGGAGGGCGGCGGCGATGGCGGGATCGGCTGGTGCGGGGGTGATGGGATCGCCGGTGGGGAGAGGCTGTTGCGCGTGAAGGAGGCCCACGGTGAAGGCGGATACGGCAAAGATGCGGACGAGACGTGATGAGCGAAGGGTGCGGATTGGTGCGGCGGTCACGAAAAATCTCCTTATGTGGAAACCGAAGCGCTACATAGATCGTATGCTTGACGGATGGGCTGGATGGCCGCTAAATAAATAGCAAGAGCGTCCGCGGGGATGTTCCTGTAATCCTATAGACGGGCGAGTGGGCCCAAAGACCCTGGAGGCAGATTATGGCTGTTGTTTGTCCGGAATGCGATAACCCGATTGTTGTCGATGTGGATGAAGTAGAAGAGGGTGAGACGGTGCAGTGCGACGAGTGCGGCATGGACCTGGAGATTGTCTCAGTCGATCCGTTGGAGCTGGCGGCGGTGGACGATGCAGGTTATGACGATGAAGATACGACGCACGTTGGCGATGAGGAAGACGAGTAAAGGGCGGCTCTGGATGGAGATAGCCGTATACTGATCCTATGAAGCGCACCGATCTCTTGCTCCGATCTCTTGCCGGTAAGGTGGTTCTTGCCTCTTGTTTGGTCCTGATTGGCTCCGCGGCTTTACGCGGGATCTCCGTACGTGCAGAACAGCGTGGGCCAACGCAACGCGTCGTCCAGGGTAAGGTGGTCGATGCAGGTGGAGTGGCTGTGAAAGGCGCAGTTGTGTATCTGAAGGACGATCATAGCCTGTCGGTGAAGAGCTTTTTCTCCGATGACGAGGGCGGCTATCGATTTGGCCAGCTGGCGACGAATATCGACTATGAGATATGGGCCGAGAGCAATGGCAAAAAGAGCGGCGTGAAGACGATCAGCTCGTTCGATAGCAAGAACACGTTTTATATCAATCTGAAGTTAGAGAAGTAGTTTGTGGGTGTGCGACTGATGGCGTCGGATCGGGTGATCCGGCGCCATCTTGCCGTTTGGGCAGGTGCACATCAAAAGCAAATACGGGGATCCTTCGCTGCGCTCAGGATGACGATTTCTCTACCCCGCTGCGGTTCACGATTTCTTCATTGATCGTGATGAGGTTTTGGTTAGTCGGCGATGCCGGGGTTGGGTGGGTCGATGCCGAGGGCGGTGGCTAGCGCGATGAGGTGGTCCTGCTCCTGCATGAGGATCTCGCGGATGGACTCGCCGATGGCGAACTCGTTGAGCTCGTCGCACTGCTTGATGCGACGGCGGTAGTTGGCGATGGTGACGGTTTCGTTTTCTAGGTCGAAGCGGAGCATTTCTTCATTCTTCTCTGAAGTTTTGACGGGCTTCGGCGTGGCTGTGGGCATACCGCCCAGGTAATCGATGTGATTCGCGATGGCGATGGCGTGGGCGAGCTCCTCGGTGGCGTGGACGGCGAGCTCGTCGGCGATGTTCATGTACTGCGCGCCTTTGAGGACCTGTGAGTAATTGACGTAGGCGATGATGGCCTGATATTCGCGGGAGAGATCTTCGTTGAGAAGGTCGATAAGTTTTTCGCGGGTGAGCGGGGCGTCTGGTGCAGTTTCTTTTGCGGTGGGCATGTCTTCTCTCTTCTCCGATGCTGCTTCTTTTGTCTTCGTTTTGAGATGCAGAAACTATAGACGGAGTTTATGAAGGGTGGGTGATGATAAAAGCAGATTCCTCCGCTGCGCTGCCGAATGACAAGCAAAGGGCAAAGGGAAAGGCGGCGGCTCACGTGCTGTGAGCCGCTTTGGGTGGAGATAAAGGCGTTTTTAGGGCAGATGATTAGAGCGGGAAGGATTTGAGCCAGGTGCGGAAGTCGGCGCCTAGCTGTGGGTGCTTGAGGGCGAACTCGACGGTGGCGCGGAGGAAGCCTTGTTTGTCGCCGGCGTCGTGGCGCTTACCCTGGTAGCTGAAGCCGTAGACTTTTTCGTGCTGGAGGAGGGCCAAGATGCCGTCGGTGAGCTGGAGTTCGCCGCCTGCGCCGGGGGTGATGTGCTCGAGCATGTCGAAGATGCGCGGGGTGAGGATGTAGCGGCCGATGATGGCGTTCTGCGAGGGCGCCTCTTCGGGTTTGGGCTTTTCGACCATGCCTTTGACGACAAGCAGGCGAGGGTTTTTGGGGTCGGGGGTGCAGTCGAGGCAGCCGTAGTTCTGGATGGCTGCGCCTTCGACGACCTCGGAGCCGAGGATGCTGGACTGGGTTTCGTTGAAGGCTTCGACCATCTGCTTCATGCAGGGGACGGTGGCGTCGACGATGTCGTCGGGGAGGAGGACGGCGAAGGGTTCGTTGCCGACGAGCTCTTTGGCCATGAGGACGGCGTGACCGAGGCCGAGGGGTTCGGGCTGGCGGGTGTAGGTGATCTTGGCGAGCTTGGAGACGGAGCGGGCGACTTCCAGGAGTGCCGTTTTATTTTTGGCGGCGAGGGAGGCTTCGAGCTCGGGGCTGCGGTCGAAGTGGTCTTCCATGGTGGACTTGCCGCGGCCGGTGACGATGATGATCTCGGTGCAGCCTGCAGCTACGGCCTCTTCGATTCCGTACTGGATGAGAGGCTTGTCGACGAGGCAGAGCATCTCTTTGGGGGTGGCTTTGGTGGCGGGAAGGAAATCGAGTGCCCATGCCTGCGGCAGGGAAGACAGCTTTGCGGATTTTTTGGGGAGTCATGTTTTGTGTCATTAGTTCCTTGGATGCACTTCAGACTTTGAAAATGCTAACAGGAGGAGATGAAGGACGGGATACTTCTATTGGGTGTGTAAGGAAAGTCTATGGCGAGTCAGGGTTCGTGGATACGGGAGGCGAGATCGGGGGCGATGCGTTTGAAGTCCTGCACGTCGTTGGTGTAGATGGATCTTGCCTGAACTTTGCGTGCGCATGCCAGGATAAGAGCGTCATAGATGAGGGGGCCCGAAAGACCGCGTTCGGCCGCCTTTGAAATTGTCTGCATCATTTCGTTTGCTGTCAGCGAGACCAGGTCGAAGTTGTCCTTAATGTTGCTAAGGATCTGCAGCGCGATTAGAGGGGGAACGGAGTACCCTTTGCCTTCACGCGTGAGATTGGAATAAGTTTCCGCGAGAGTATGAGCGGCACAGGAGGCTCCCGATCGCTTAATCTGGGCCAACCGTTTACTACAAGCTTCATGATGAGGATGATGAGCGATGGAAGCCGCAATCAGGACGTTAGTGTCAAAGAAGGTCAGACTTTTTTCCTTTTACCTTCGACTTTATCCATCCGTTCTTCACGGTCTGCTTTCAACCAATCGACGGAGTCGGGCGGGACATCCTGCCCAGCATCATAGACGAGGATTCCGTTCTGCCTGTAAAGTCCGCGCGGCTTTGCCTCAGTTTGCACCAGGATGGCATTGCCTTTTTGAATGAGGGTGAGTCGGGTGCCTGGTACGAGGCGGAGGGCATCGCGCAACTTCTTCGGAACTACGAGACGACCTGCTTTGTCGATTTCGGCGATGGCATCCATAAATGGCAATTTACCATTTATGGATGCCATTTATTTGGTGAATTTCTTATAAAACGGGGGAGTCGTCGTGGAGCATGGCTTTGCGAACGATTTTGATGGGGGCGAAGCCCTGGCGCATGAACGTGTCGTGAAAGTTCTGGAGGTTGAAGGCGGAGCCTTGTTTTTGCATCATGTCTTCGCGGAGCTTCATGATCTCGAGCTTGCCTAGCGTGTAGTAGAGATAGGTGGCGTCGGCGGTGCCGCGCTTGGTTTCGACTAGGGCGACGGAGTGGGACTGGTAGCCGTCGGTGACGAAGAAGTTCACCGCTTGATCGAAGGTGAACTGGCCGTTGTGGAGCTTGATGGAGTTGACGAAGCGGGCGTCGCGGAGGAGCGCGTCCTGGATCTGGCCGAGGCGGATTAGTTTCGCCTCGCGCTCGTCGATTTTGGGCGAGCCGGGCATTTCGGTTCCGGGTTGGCCGTAGCCCTGGTCGAGCATCATCTGTTCGGTGTAGTGGGCCCAGCCTTCGATGTTGGTGTTGGCACCGAGGAGCTGGCGGATCTTGCTGGGGAATTGCGGCTCCCAGAGGAACTGGACGTAGTGGCCTGGATAGGCTTCGTGGACGCTGGTGCTGATGATTGTGCCGGTGTTGAACTCGGACATGTGCTCGGCGATGTGCTCGGGCTGTCCAGTTTTTCTCAGGCAGGGTGACGTTGAAATAGGCCTTGGTGGAGTGGGTCTCGAAGGGGCCGGGAGGGTCCATTGACGCTGACGTGGTGGCGCGCATGAAGGGCGGGGTCTCCTCTAAGGTGGGCTCGACCTTGGAGGGGATGGTGATGATGTGGTGGGTGTTGATGAAGGCGATGAGGCTGGCGAAGGTGTCGCTGAATGTGGTGAGGAGTTTGTCGGGCGCGGGGTGGATGGTGGCTAGTTCGGCGAGGACCTGCTCCGGGGTCTTGGTGGGGTCAACTTCTTTTGCGATGCGGGCGAACTCAGCCTGATTTTTGTGGAGGTCGGTGAGGGCGATCTCGAGGAGGCGATCGAGAGGGATGTCGACCATCTCGTCATAGCTGAGTTTTTTGGCGAAGGTTTCGGCGCCGAGTTTGTAGTCGCCATTGGAGCG
Source organism: uncultured Acidobacteriaceae bacterium (assembly GCA_963708755.1). Taxonomy (GTDB): domain Bacteria; phylum Acidobacteriota; class Terriglobia; order Terriglobales; family Acidobacteriaceae; genus Edaphobacter. Next base: position 182,072 of record CAVPTN010000002.1, on the reverse strand, counting down.
GGGGAGGAGGTCGGACTTCATCCATGCGCCGTAGGACTTGAGGGCTTCGATGACGGCGGCGTTGGATTTGGCGAAGGCGGCCTTGGTGTCGGCGTCGGCGGCTTCGGTGAAGGCGGAGGGGACGTCAGTCTGGAAGAAGCCGACGATGCCGTCGATCTGTTCGAGGGCGATCTCGGTGTAGATCTTTGGAGGATTTTTCAGGTTCTTGCGGGCTTCGAGGAGGGCCTGGGGGATTTGTTTTTCGCGCTCGACGGCGGCGCGGAGGCGGGTGTCGGCGGAGGCGTAGGGGCGCTCCATGATGACGAAGATGGAGTTGGTGACGCCGGAGGAGTAGTTGTCGGGGTTCTTCTCCCAGGGGCGGATGACCTCGAGGGTGAGGAGGGAGCTGCGGATGTTGTTGAGGAGGATGGCGCGGTCACCGGCGACGGATGCGTCGAGGGAGCTGGGGTCGATTGCCTCAACCTTCTTCTCGTAGGTGTGGAGGGCGGCGACCTCTTTTTGAATGCTGGCGGCGGAGTAGTCCTCGAGCTGGGTGTCGTATTGATGGAGGCCCGCGGCGGTGCCGTTGGTGGGGCTGAAGTGGAAGTAGACGTCGGTGAAGTATTGGTCGGCGAGGAAGTTGAAGGTCTGGACGCCGCCGTCGGCGGAGAGGTGCTGGGCGGCTGCGGATGCCAGCAGGCAAGGTGCGAGGAGGAGGGAGGTGAGGACGGAGCGGCTCATTGGCATTGCAATGAGTTTACGGCAGGAGTCGTGATTCGTGGGTGGCTGGGCCAGGTGGTGATGGGCTATGTGGTGATCGGTATGACGCCGTACCGCGCCATGACAGTGCTTATTTCAGCGATATCGGGAGGGCCGTCGGGTTGGATAGCGGCAGCGAGCTCGCGGAAGTATTCGGGGCCTACGAGTCCGGGTGTGAGGAGGCACATCATGCGGGCGGTGTCGTTGTGCAGATTGGAGTAAGAGTGCACGGTGCCGCGAGGGATGCATAGCTTCTGGCCAGGATGGACCTGAAACTGCTGGCCCTCGATGGTCCAGGTGGTGATGCCGTTCATGCCGAGGATGGTCTCGTCGTAGTCGCGGTGCAGGTGGGGAACGTTGAGGAAAGCGTCGGGAGGGACGATGAGCTCGTAGAGATCGAAGGCGCCACTGGTATCGTGCCGGCTTTTGATAAAGGTGATAGTGATTCTGCCGATTTTTATGGGATGGTGCATGACGCTCTCCCATCGCAGTGAAATATACGATGTCAGATAAGACGCCAAATGCCAGAATAAGTTTCGGTGAAAAAAGCGCGATGTGGATGGGACAGATTACTGCGCTTCAGGGAGAGTGTATTCGAGGCTGTAAGTATGTTTGCCATCAGCGCGGTCGATGGACATTTTTCCGGAGAGGTTGACGAGCTGGCCGGTGCCGGAGTCGGGGACGATGGTGATGCTGAGCTGAGGAGTGCCGCGCGTCATGGTCCCGGTGTGCTGGAGGACGAAGGTTCCGGTGTGGCCGTGAAGGGTGCCGGTGACGATTTCAAGGGCGACGTAGCCAGCAGAGCCCTGGACGGCTGTTCCGGCGGCGAGCATGGTGCCTTTGCTGATGGCTTCGAGGTCGCCGTGGAACTGCTTGTCGAGAAGGAGACGGCCGAGGGCGTCGCCTCCGGCAGCGGGGTCAGAGGGCTGCGGGAGCGTCTTTACTTCAAAGATTCCTTTGGCATTGGTCAGCATGTTGATCCCTTCGAATATCGTGGCGGGTTGTTTTTGCGGTTGTCATATAATTGGCAGGCTTAGGTGGTCTGCACTCCGATAATTCATTATTTCGTACGCGTTGTACAGGGTTTAGATGACAGTTTCGAGGTGATACTCGATGTGCCTTCGCAGGGTTATGGTGGTGGTTCTGGCGGCTTTGATGGCGTGCCAGTGGGTCTCGGGCAGCATAAGTCATGCACAGGCGGTTCCTACGGGAGATCAGTTGACTCAACTGGTGGCGCCGATTGCATTGTATCCAGATACGCTGCTGGCACAGATCTGCGCTGCATCGACGGATCCTCAGCAGGTCATGGACGCGGATAACTGGTTAAAGCAAAACCAGGGGCTACAGGGACAGGCGTTACAGGACGCGGCACTGAAGGCCGGCTTTGACCCAGCTTTCGTTTCGCTGGTGACTTTTCCCCAAGTGCTGGACATGATGGCGGCGAACATAGACGACTATGCGGCGCTCGGAGCGGCGTTCAAGGCGAATCAGCAGACGGTGATGTCGGCGATACAGGTGCTGCGGCAGCAGGCCTATGCGAATGGTGCGCTTGATAGCAATGAGTACCAGACGGTTTCGGTGCAGCAGGACGGCGGCACGAAGGTTGTGGTGGTGCAGCCGGCGAATCCTCAGGTGGTTTATGTTCCGCAGTATCAGCCGCAACAGGTTTATGTTGCTGCGCCGAGTGGCCCGAGCACAGGGGATGTAGTCGCGGCATCGTTGCTAAGCTTTGGGGCCGGGATTGCGATTGGGGCGCTGATCAGTAACAACAACCAACCGTGGGGCTGGGGCGGCTGGGGTTGGGGCTGGGGTGGGCGCGGAGTGATCGTCCATAACAATGTGTGGGTGGTGAACAACCACTATCACAGTCCCCGTCCGTACTATCGGCCGCGACCTCCGGTGTATGGCCGACCTATCTACGCAAGACCGCCAAACAACTGGAACAATCGGCCGGGCTATCGTCCTCCGCCTCCGGGCTATCGTCCGAATGGACCGAACAAGCCGGGGTATCGTCCGCCGCCGCCGAACAATGGTGGTGGTCGTCCTGGAACGGGGTATCGTCCGCCACCGAATAATGGTGGAGGCAATCGTCCGCCTGGGAATGGTGGAGGGACACGGCCACCTGGGAACGGGAATGGCGGAACGCGACCACCTGGGAATGGAAACGGTGGAACTCGTCCGCCGGGTAATGGCAATGGTGGAGGCACACGCCCTCCGGGTAATGGCGGAGGCACTCGTCCTCCTGGGAACGGAGGGGGAAATCCTCCGGGTGGGACTCGGCCACCGGGGAATGGTGGTGGGACGCGACCGCCTGGGAATGGTAGCGGAGGCCGGCCTCCGACTACTACTCGGCCAGCAACGCCGATAACTCGACCTGCACCTGCGACTCGTCCTGCTCCTACGCCTGTCGCGCGGCCTACACCGTCGACTCGGCCTGCGCCGACGAATCGGCCTGCGACTCGGCCTGCGCCGGGAGGTTCTTTCTCGGGGCATCCGCAGGGAGGAGCGAAGCCAGCGCCACGGCCTCAGCAGACTGGTGCGCGGCCGGGCGGATTTGGCGGCAATAACAATGGCGCAGCGGCACGGCAGGCCAGCAACCGCGGCAAGGCCAGTGCTGGCGGTGGTGGAGCACGTCCGGGAGGCAAACCTCGATGAAGCTTTACAGACGTGATTGGATAGCTGGTTTTATCGTTACGACGCTGCTGACTTTTGGTGCGGTGTCTGGGTTGGCGCAGGACTCGCCAGTGAAGAGTTTTCCAACGTATCGAGCGGCTGCGGATGCGTTTGTTTCAGCCGTCAAGGCGGATGACAATGCGGCTTTGAAGGAGATTCTGGGTGCGCAGGCGCAGGATCTGCTTTCGTCTGGCGATACGGTTGCGGATGAGAATGGCAGAGCCGGTTTCCTGAAGGGCTACGAGAAGGCGCATGCGTTTGTCCACGACTCGCCGGATTCGGTGACGCTTACGATCGGGTCGAGTGCGTGGCCACTACCTTTTCCTATTGTGAAGTCGGATGGTGCATGGCACTTCGATGCGTTGAAAGGTGCGCAGGAGTTGGCGTATCGGCGGATCGGGGAGAACGAACTGGCTGCGATCAAGGTGTGCCGCGCTTTGCGCGATGCGCAGAAGGTGTACGCGGAGACAGGACATGACGGAGATCCTCCCGGCGTATTTGCGCAGAGGATAGTGAGTTCTCCGGGTAAACAGAACGGTCTTTACTGGGAGACGAAGGATGGAGAAGACGAGAGTCCAGCCGGCAGCTTGATTGCCGACGCCACCAGTGAAGGGTATGACATTCAGCAAGGTAAGAAGCCGGTACCGTTTTATGGGTACTACTATCGAGTGCTGAAGTCGCAGGGGGAGCATGCGATCGGCGGTGCGAAGGATTACATCATTGATGGAAAGATGACGGGCGGATTTGCGATTGTTGCGTGGCCAGCGGAGTATGGGCTCGGCGGAAGTGGCGTGATGACGTTTGTCCTTGGACGAGGTGGGAAGGTTTACCAGAAGGATCTGGGGCAGGATACAGCGGCAGCTGTAAAGGCTATGACCGCTTATGACCCGGATAGCTCCTGGAAGATTGCCCGCTGACGCTTAGGTCGATGGAGTGGTAGTGAGGGAGTCGAGGAGTGCGCGGGTCTCTGAGAGGACGTCTTCGGCTTTGGCGGAGGGGACCGGCCAGCGAAGGGTGCCTTGAGGTGTGAACTGTGCGCCGCGCTTGGCGTTGCGGCTGACGAGCTTCATCAGCATGCCGGGGTTGATGGATGATTGCGCGAGTGTGGCCTGGTCGGCGTTGACGGCGGCGAATTTTACATGGAGCATCTCGACGAAGGTCTTGATGGGCTGCTTTTTGTTTCCGTTGGGATTGGGGAGTTCGACCTGGGTGCGTTTGCGGTCGAGTTGGGAGATGCCGAGTTGTTCGCATTGGAGGCGGATTTCGCCTGCGGCGAGGAGGTTGAGGACGGTCTCGGGTGGGGTGCCGTAGCGGTCTTGCAGTTCGGCGCGGACGTCGGTGAGGTCGGCTTGAGTTTGGGCTCCGGCGATGCGTTTGTACATGCGGAGGCGCTGGTTTTCTTCGGGGATGTAGTCCGAGTCGATGCGGACGGAGATGCCGAGGTTGATGACGGTGTTGGCGTGGGCGGGTTTTTCTTCTTCGCCCTTCATCTTGCGGACGGCCTCTTCGAGCATGGTGGTGTACATCTCAAAGCCGATGGCTTCGATGTGGCCGGATTGCTCGCCGCCGAGCATGTTGCCTGCACCGCGAAGTTCGAGGTCGAGGGCGGCGATCTTGAAGCCTGCGCCGAGGTCGGAGAATTCTTTGAGTGCGGCGAGGCGGCGGCGTGCGATCTCGGTGAGTTGGGTCTCGGGTGGGATTAACAAGTACGAATAGGCGCGGCGGTTGCTGCGGCCTACGCGACCGCGGAGTTGGTAGAGTTCGCTGAGGCCGTGGCGGTCGGCGCGGTTGATGATGATGGTGTTGGCTAGGGGAATGTCCAGGCCGTTTTCGATGATGGAGGTTGCGACGAGGACGTCGTACTCGTGGTTCATGAAGGCGAGCATGACGCGCTCAAGCTCGGCTTCGGGGAGTTGGCCGTGGCCGATGACGATGCGTGCCTGTGGGACTAGTTCGCGGATTTTGGAGGCGAGTTCGTAGATGGTTTCGACGCGGTTGTGGACGAAGTAGACCTGGCCGCCGCGCTCGAGCTCCATCTCGACTGCGGTGCGGATGAGTTTTTCGTCGAACTTGGCGACGATGGTCTGGATGGCCATGCGGTCTTTGGGTGGGGTTTCGATGACGGACATATCACGTAACCCAATGAGTGACATATGCAACGTGCGCGGGATGGGTGTTGCGGACATGGAGAGCACGTCGATGGCGGCGCGCATCTGCTTGAGGCGCTCTTTGTGGCGGACGCCGAAGCGCTGCTCTTCGTCGACGATGAGGAGACCGAGGTCCTGGAACTTTAAGTCTTTCGAGAGGACGGCGTGGGTGCCGATGAGGATGTCGATCTTTCCAGCTTCGGCTTTTTCGAGGATGATCTTCTTCTCTTTCGGGGTGCGGAAGCGGGAGATCATCTCGATGTTGACGGGGAAGTTGGCGAAGCGCTTTTTGAAGGACTCGAAGTGCTGGAAGCTGAGGACTGTCGTTGGCGTTAAGACTGCTACTTGTTTGCAGTCCTGTACGGCTTTGAAGGCGGCGCGCATGGCGACTTCGGTTTTGCCGTAGCCGACGTCGCCGCAGAGGAGGCGGTCCATGGGCTGGGTGGATTCCATGTCGCGCTTGATGTCGGCGATGGCGGTGAGTTGGTCGTCGGTTTCGTTGAAGTCGAAGGCGTCTTCGAACTCATGCTGCATGTTGGTGTCGGGTGAGAAGGGGGTGCCGACGGCGGCTTTGCGCTGAGCGTAGAGCTTGAGCAGCTCGCCGGTCATGTCGGCCATCGCTTTTTTTACGCGGGCCTTGGTCTTTTGCCAGGACTGGGTGCCGAGCTTGTTTAATTCCGGCGGTGGGCCGGTTTCGCTGGAGCGATATTTCTGGATGAGGTCGAGGCGAGTGAGCGGGACGTAGAGTTTTGCTTCGTCGGCGAACTCGAGGATCATGAGTTCGAGTGGGGGCTGGTCGTTTTCTTCGATGACGCGGAGGCCGCAGTATTGAGCGATGCCGTGTTCGACGTGAACGACGTAGTCTCCTACGGCGAGGTCGCGGAAGTCGGAGATGAATGCGGAGGCCTTGGACTTGCCGCGACGGACGGGGCGCGCGGTGACGTCGGCGTCGTCGATTAAATCCTGCGCGCCGAAGATGACGATCTGGCGGGCGGTGGTTCTGTCGAGGTCGAGGACCTGAACGCCAGTGGCGATAGGGGTTTTGACGATGACGGGCGTGCGGAGGTCGATGGTGTTTCCACCGAGGTAACTGGATTCGGTGTAGACGGTGGAGCTGCCGGGGGCTTCGTTGCGTGAGCCGAGGCGGTAGGGGACTTGATACTCCTGCAAGAGGCCGGCGAGGCGTTCGACTTCGCCTTGATTGGGCGCGGTGAGGAGGATGCGGGCCTCCTGCTTCATCAGTGCGTTGATGGCGTCGATGAGGGCGGGGATGGCGCCGTGGAAACGCTGGGTGGGGCGGGTGGCGAAGTCGACTTCGGAGAGGTCGCTGCGGTCGGCGTCGAGGACATCGACTGCGCCGAGTTGGTCGAGTTCGATGCCGGAGAATTTGTGGAGGCGGTCGTCGAGATCCCAGGGGGAGAGGTAGATGTCTTCGGGGCGGACGAGGTTGCCGATGCCGGAGCGCTCGTGGCGCTGCTCGATCTTGTTCCACCAACGCTCGCCCTGATTTTTGACCATGGCTGGCTCTTCGATGAAGACGCGTGGTGCTGCCGGGCTTGATGAGCTTAGTAGATCGAGGAGGGTGAGGTTTGCTCCTGCTACGGGAGCGAAGAACTCCCAGCCAGGGAAGATGGTGGCTTCGCCGGTGCGGGTGCTGACGTGGGTTAGGAGCTCGGTGGGCTCTTCGCCGCCTTCGATTGTCGCACCGGCTGTGCCTGCGCGGGTGAGGCGGGCGTTGATGGCGGCGAGGAGTTTGTCGGTGACGGGGGTTTCGGTGAGTGGGAGCAGAAGAGCGCTGTCGAGGGTGGAGGCGGAGCGCTGGGTTTCGGGGTCGAAGCGGCGGATGGATTCGATCTCGTCGCCGAAGAAGTCGATGCGGACGGGACGGTCCATCTCGGGGGAGTAGACGTCGAGAATACCGCCGCGGAGGGTGACCTGGCCGGGCATTTCGACTACGTCTACTTTGGTGTAGCCGACGGAGAGGAGGTGCTCGACTAGCATGTCGGGCATGTACTCTTCGCCGATTTTGAGGTAGAGGGTGAGGGCGCGGTAGTAGTCGCGGGGGAAGAGCTTCATGCAGGCGGCTTCGACGGGCGCGATGACGAGTTTGGCCTGACCGGTGGCGATCTTCCAGAGGGTGGCGGCGCGGGTCTCCTGGATTTCGAGGTGGGGGGAGAGGTTTTCGAAGGGGAGGACGTCGTGGGCGGGGAGGCGCAGGACGGACTCGGCTGGGAGGGCTCCGGTGAGCTCGCAGGCGGCGACGACGGCGGCCTGGAGGGCTTCTGCGGCTTTGTTGTCGGCGACGATGATGACGCAAGGGGCCTGCGCGGCGCGGACGAAGAAAGGAAGATAGAGAGCGCGGGCGGTGAAGGTCAGACCAGAGACACGTCTGCGCCCCGTGCCTCCGCTCAGATGACGGCGTACACGCTCGAATGCCTCAGAATGCTCCAAGTCTGCGAGGAGCTCGCGGACGAAGGGAAGAACCATGCTGAAACGATTTTAGTTGATGTTCGGTTTTCAGCATCTCAACAGTTGGAGTAATATCCTGCTCTCGTGGGAATGATGCCACTGGGCGTTTGCTAGCTGCGGGATCGAGATGACTTATAGAGAAGAAGTTCCGGAGGTTGACGATGGTGAACAAACGGATTTCCTTTGCGCTTTTGGCGGTGGTGGTGCTTCCACTGATGTCGGGATGCAACCGGCATAGCAAGAGCGAGCAGTATTACCTGATCGCTACGAATACGGCTGTGCCCTACTGGAAGGCTGGTGCGGCGGGATTTGAAGCGGCCGGCGCTGAGTATGGAGTTTCGGTCGACACGCGCGGTCCGGCAGGGTTGAACCCGCAGGCAGAGGTGGATGAGTTCAAGGCGATGGTGGCGAGAAAGCCTGCAGGGATTCTTGTGTCGGTTGCGAACTCGCAGTTGATGGCACCCGAGATTGATGCGGCAATTGCGGCAGGTATTCCGGTGATTACGATCGACTCGGATGCGCCGGAGAGCAAGCGGCTGTTCTTTATCGGAACGAATAACCTGGAGGCTGGACGACTCGGTGGAAGGCGAGTGGCGGCGCAGCTGAACGGTAAGGGCAATGTTGTTTTTTTCACCAATCCGGGGCAGCCGAACCTGGACGAACGGTTGAAAGGCTACGAGGACATCTTTGCCGCTTTTCCGGGGATCAAGGTTGTGGAGGTGTTCGACATCAAGGCTGATCCGGGAACTGCGCTGGACCAGGCGGGTGTGTACCTTGCGCGGACAGGGGCGGCTAAGGTTGATGCGTTTGTCTGCCTGGACTCGCGATCTGGCGTGAATGTGGCGGAGGCCTTCAAGAGAAGGAATGCCACGGATCGCTTGTTGATTGCGATGGATGTGGACTCTGACACGTTGAAGCTTGTGGGCGATGGAACGATCGATTCGACGATCTCCCAGAAGCCTTACACGATGGCGTTTCTAGGATTGAAGGCGCTGGATGAGATACATCACTATCCTGTGAAGCCGCTTGATGCAGACTTTGCGCTTGATCCTTATTCGCCGTTCCCGGCCTTCGTGAATACAGGCGTTGCGCTGGTGGATAAGACAAATCTTGATGCTGTTTTGAAGAAGCAGGCTGCAGCGAATAAGTAGGTCTGTCGCGCGAGAGGCTTGTGGAGAGTCCTGCATCCGTGGGGGTGTGCGTTCTTTCACGCGTGTCCACGCTTACGGTGACCCTACATCGGATGCCTGGCTCATTCTTTGAAGGCTTCAATTTGTTCGTCCGGTGTGGCTTTTTGGGGCAAGTTTACTCTTCTCAATAGTTTGGAGTAGTATCTGGCTCCCAAAAGAATAAGTTGTGCTTCGGCCCGCTTTTTGACCTATTTATTGGCCCGCATAGAAAGTTTCTTGCCGGAGGACGAGCATGAGTTTTTTGAAGAGGCAGTTGTTTTTTGCATTTTTAACTGCGACTTTGCTGCCACTGCTTGCTGGATGCGCTCGGCATAGTAAGGACGAGCACTATTACCTGATTGCAACGAACATCAACCTTGCTTACTGGAAGTCTGCGAATGCGGGTTTCCAGAAGGCTGCGGCTGCGTACGGGGTTTCAGCCGAGATGCGTGGCACGAGTACGTTCGACCCGCAGGGTGAGGTGGCAGAGTTCCGTACGGTTGTGGCGCGAAAGCCGGCGGGGATCCTGGTCTCGGTGGCCAGCGCACAGTTGATGACGCCGGAGATCAACGCCGCGATGGGGGCGGGGATTCCAGTGATTACGTTGGACTCAGATGCGCCGCAGAGTGGCCGACTGTACTTTATTGGGACTAACAATCTGCAGGCTGGACGGTTGGGCGGACAGCGTGTGGCAGCAAAGCTGAATGGGAAAGGGAATGTGGTCTTCTTCTCGATTCCGGGTCAGCCCAACATTGATGAACGGTTGAAGGGTTATAAAGATGCTTTTGCGAAGTACCCGGGGATCAAGGTGGTTGATGTCTTCGATATGAAGGGAGACTCGGGGCTTGCGATGGATCAGACGAAAGATTATTTGTTGCGAACTGGCGCGAACAGGATTGATGCGATTATTTGCCTGGAGGCGGCTTCGGGGCGGGATGTGGCTGAGGAGGTTCGCCGGTCGGGCGTGAAGGACCGGTTGCTGGTTGCGATGGATGTCGATCAGCCCGTGCTGCAAGGCATTCGTGATGGAACGATCGATTCGACTATCTCGCAGAAGCCTTACACGATGGCGCTGGTGGGGTTGAAGGCGCTGGATGAGATCCATCACTATCCGGTGAAGCCGCTCGTGCGGGACTATGCGCTGGATTCGTTTGCGCCCGCACCTTCGTTTATCGATACGGGGGTTGCGCTGATTGATAAGAACAACGTCGACACGCTGTTGAACCTGGGCGAAGACAAAGCGCCGCAGTAGAGTGCTGCGGCGCTGGTTGGTTTTTACGTGCGGGACTAGAGAGTGACTACAATCTTGCCGATCTGAGCGTTGGACTCCATGTAGCGATGGGCGTTGACGATCTCGGAGAAGGGAAACGTCTTGTCGATGAGTGGCTTGAAGTTGCCCGCGACGATGTGGTCGAAGATGTACTTCTTGGCTTTGGGAAACTCTACCGGATCGGTGGCGAGTTCAAAGAGGGTGTATGCCCTGATGGTGAGGAATTTGCTGAGCGCGGTGAAGAGTGGGTAGGGAGTTGGCTCGGGGGCGAGAGCGCCGTATTCCAAGATGATGCCGTTTTTCGATGCGGCTGCCGCGAGCGATTCGACGATCTTGCCGCCGATGGGATCGAAGATGATTCGTGCACCTTTGCCGCCGGTGATCGCGTTGACGCGGACGACGAGGTCCTCGTCATTGGAGACGATGACATAGTCGGCACCGTGTTTGAGTAGCTCCGCTTTTTTTGCGGCTGTGCGGGTGACGGCGATGCTGGTGGCTCCCTCTGCCTTCGCGATTTCAATTGCTGCGATGCCTACGCTGCTGCTGGCTGCTGTGATGAGAACGAAGTCTTCTTTTTTGAGATGGCCCAGCATCATGAGGCCGCCGTATGCGGTGAGGTACTGCATCCAGATGGAGGTGCCTTCTTCGTAGGAGAGCTGGGCAGGGTATTCCGCGAGTGCTGCGGCTGGAACGATGGCGACTTCGCCGTAGACACCGTGTGCGTTGAGGCTGAACAGGCCGGGGACGGTGCTTGCAGACTTGCCGATCCATGCAGGATCGACGCCGGAACCGACGGCTTCGATGACGCCGGAGGCCTCGTAGCCGTTCTTTGCCGGGAGGATGGGAGTTTCGAGGTATTGGCCGTTGCGGAACATCACCTCGGCTCGGTTGAGGCCAAGAGCTTTGACGCGGAGACGAACTTCTCCGTGGGTGGGTTCGGGGAGAGGGAGCTCGTCGAACTGAAGAACTTCGGGGCCGCCTGTTTTGTGGAAGCGAACGAACTTTACGGTATTGGACATGCATGCTCCTGGGACTCGCGTATTGCTTCCCATTGGACGACCGCGGAGGACAGAAGATGCAGGATGTGGATGAGTGAGACTGATGCTGCCCGATTATTGGCGAGAAAATCACAGACTGCTTGCGATATTCGTTGATTAGGCGGGAACGCTACGCTTTGGTTGATTCTTCTGCTTTGGTTTCTTCTTTTATGTGCGGGGCGATGGCTTCGGCTTCGGCGTCACCGCCGTAGATGACCTGGCCGTATTCGAGGAGGGTGACCATGCCTACGCCGCCGCAGATGTTGCCGGCTACGGCGGGGAGAAGCCAGATGGGATAGGTGGACCATGCGGCTTTGCCGATGAGGATGGCGGTGAGAATTTCGCCGCTGGTGGCGATGCAGTGAGCAAAGTTGCCGAGGCCAACGACAAAGGTCAGCATCCAGATGATCATGACGGAACCGGTGATGGAGTGCGAGCCGGAGACGAGCCAGGCGACGGTTGCGATGATCCAGCCGCCCATGACGCCGCTCCAGAAGATGGTGGCGGGTGGGTTGTGAATGGCTTCGAGGCCGAGGCCTGCGAGGGATTGCACGATCTCCGGTTTGAGCGCGGTGGTGAGGGCGGCTATGGCGGCGAAGGCGAGGGCTCCCAGGACGTTGGCAGGGAGAACCGTGGCCCAGAGGCGGAGTGTCTTCCAGAAGTGCTTCTTTTCTGCGAGGACGAGGGCTACGGGGTAGAGTGTGTTCTCGGTGAAGAGCTGGGAGCGGCCGAGGATGACGACGATGAAGCCGAGGGGGTAGAACATCTTGGCGATGAAGAGGATTTTGGCGGTGGGCGTGGTGCCGGGGGTGGTGAGGAGAGCGATGGCGATGGCGTTGCCGAGAGCGGAAAGGCCCATAAAGATTCCGCCGGCGAGTCCGGAGATGGCGAGGGAGACGCTGGAGCGGCCGAGTTCCTGGCGGGCGTTGTTGGCGACCTGCTCGTAGATGTCCTGGGCGCTGGGGCGCTCGAGGTTCTTCTGGGCGTCTTGCGAGGATGGGGCGGCGGGCTGGACGGGGTAGCGGCGGAGACGAAAGGGCATGGGTGTGAGATGCGGAAATGATGATTGGGGGAAGATTGTGTCCTGCCGGACGGGCCCACTGCGCGTGGAGCGGGCGTTTGCACGCCTTTTTAACTTGTCTGGGTAGGATTGATTTCCTGGGCCTTCCGCTGGTCGGCATTATCTTTGTTCCGACCAGCGGGAGGAGAACATCCTATCACTCGCCACCGAACGGTATACACGTCACGAAGTGACCGCGCCACGCGTAGTGGGCCTGTCTGGCAAGACATGCGTCTTTATAATTTGCTTATGTCGTCTTCATTGACTCCCGAACAAGAGATACAGGAGCTGCGCGATCAGCTTCGCCACCACGAGTATTTGTACTACGTCGAGGATGCGCCAGAGCTAACCGACGCGCAGTACGACGTGCTGATGAACCGGCTGAAGAAGCTGGAGGAGAAGCATCCGGAGCTAGTGACGACGGACTCTCCTTCGCAGCGTGTGGGGGGCAAGCCGAAGGATGGGTTTGTGAAGATGCCGCACTCGCGGCCGATGCTCTCGCTGGATAATGCGTACAACGAAGAAGAGCTGAGGGGGTGGGACCAGAGGGTGCGGGATGCGCTGCCTAGCTCGGAGGCGGTGCGGTATGTGTGCGAGCTGAAGCTGGATGGGCTGTCGCTGGCGCTGCACTATGGGCCGGGAGCGCACGGTTCGGCTCATCTTGAGCGTGGGTTGACGCGTGGGGATGGGTCGATCGGCGAGGATGTGACGAGCAATGTGCGGACGATTCGGTCGGTGCCGCTGAGTATTTCTGCGGCGAAGCTGAAGGCGGCGGGACTGCCGGAGAGCTTTGAGGTGAGGGGCGAGGTGGTGTTGCCGCAGGCTGCGTTTGTGAAGATGAATGAAGAGCGCGAGGCTGCGGGACAGGCTCCGGCGGCTAATCCACGGAACGCAGCGGCAGGGACGATTCGTACGCTTGAGCCGAACATCGTGGCGCAGAGGCGGTTGGATTTTTACGCTTACTTCTTGTTGAAGGATGGGGAGTTTTTGCTGCCGCAGCAGTCGACAACGCTGGAGGCGTTACGAACTTCGGGCTTTCGAGTGAACAAGTATGCGAAGGCGCTGAAGAGTATCGATGAGGTGGTGAAGTTTATTGCGGATGCGGAGCCGTTGCGGGACACACTTGGGTATGAGATTGATGGGGTCGTCATCAAGGTGGATGCTACGGCGCAGCAGCGGAGGCTGGGGTTTACAGGAAAGGCTCCGCGGTGGGCGATTGCGTATAAGTTTGCGGCGCGGGCGGGGATTACGAAGCTTGAAGGGGTGTTGTTTCAGGTAGGCCGCACGGGGAAGGTGACCCCAGTTGCGGCGCTGACGCCGGTTTTGATTGGGGGGACGACGGTGTCGCGGGCGACGTTGCACAATGCGGATGAGATTGCGCGGCTTGGTGTTCGCATCGGCGATTTTGTCTCGGTGGAGCGTGGCGGAGATGTGATTCCGAAGATCGTCGAGGTAGTGGAGGATAAGACGCATCCGCGTGGGACGAAGGAGATTGTGTTTCCGGAGTTTTGCCCCGTGTGCAAGAGCCCTTTGATGAAGGTGGAGGGTGAGGTTGATTGGCGATGTGTGAATAATTCTTGTCCGGCGCGCGTTCGTGAGGAGTTGTTGCATTGGTCGGCGCGTGGAGTGATGAATATTGAAGGGCTGGGCGATGCGATGGTGGGGCAGTTGCTGGGCCAGGGCGCTGAGCTGGGAGGCGATTCGGAGGTTGTAACAGAGGAGGGTGCTCCGGTTGTGACGCGCAAGGCGCTGATCCATACGATTGCAGATCTTTATCGGCTGAAGCGTGATGATCTGCTGAGTTTGGAGAGGGTGGGCGAGAAGACCGCGGATGCTTTACTGGCTGAGATTGAGCGATCGAAGGGAGCAGGGCTGGCGCGGGTGCTGCTGGGTTTAGGAGTTCGGTTTGTGGGTGAGCGGACGGCTCAGTTGTTAGCGGCTCATTTTGGCTCGATGGAGGAGTTGGAGAGGGCGGCTAGCCAAGATTCTGAAGAGGCCGGTACAGCGTTGGAGGCTGTGACAGAGGTTGGTCCGAAGGTGGCCCAGGCGATCGTGGAGTTCTTTGCTGTCGATAAGAACAAGGATCTTGTGAGAGATCTGACGACGTTAGGACTGACGATGACGGCGGAGAAGCGAGTGACGACTTCGACGTTGGAGGGGTTGACGTTTGTGCTGACGGGGACGCTGCCGACACTGACGCGAGAGTTGGCGAAGGAGAAGATCGAGTCCGCGGGGGGACGGGTTTCGGGGAGTGTAAGTAAGAAGACGAGCTATGTGGTGGCGGGGGAAGAGGCTGGATCGAAGCTGGATAAAGCGACTTCGCTGGGTGTTCCGGTGCTGGATGAGGCTGGGCTGCTGAAGGTGCTGGAGAATGGCCCGGGCTAAGGCCCAGAGGGGCGAATCGTGCTCGGAGTGACTGGTTGTTGATTCGGGCTGGGGACAGGGCCTGTTTTCTGAGTTGGAGGGTTTACCTGGCGGCTGCTGTGGAATCCGCAGGCCTTCATGGCGGCGACGGGTTCGGGGTTCTGCATGAAGGTATCCCAGACGAAGGCGGTGCGGAGGTTTTCTGCCATGAGGACGCCGATGCCGAGATCGATGCCAAGCACGTCGGGGTCATACCAGTGAAGATCGGGGTGGAAGGCGTCGCAGAAGCCATATCGGCCCCAGGCGTCCGCGCCAAAGTTATCGCGAAGCGCGCGGAGGACATGGACGCATTCGCGGGGTAGGAAGGGGAGTGATCCGGCCGCAGCGGAGGGGACGACTGAGCCGTCGACCGGGCCCATGAGCGGAGGGCCTCCCCAAGCGGTGTAGCCGTGCTGCCAGTCGGAGGCGGAGACGCCCCAGTAGTCGTCGGTGTAGCCGCGCTTGAGGCCGAGGCAAAAGGCTTTATGAGCGCGGGTGGCGGTGATGGAGTTGGCGAAGTAGTCGGCGTATGCGTCGCGCTGACGAGCGAAGTCGAACCATGCGTGGGAGAACTGGTGGATGAAGAGGGGATCGCGTCCGCTGATGTAGGAGTAGGGGCCGAAGGTCATGGGAGGACGCGTGAAGGCGTTCCACGAGTCGGGCGAGATGGGATGGGTGGGTGAGCCGATGGCGAGGAGGTAGAGCATCATCAGCTCGCTATAGTGGTCCCAACGTGTCGCGATAAAGCCGGTTTCAGTCCGCCAGCCCATGGAGAAGGTTTTGCCACCGTTGAGCATCCAGGGGAAGTCGACGCGGTTGTAGAGTTGCGTGGCGAGGGCGGTGATCTTCGGGTCGTTGAAGTGGGCCCGGGCGGTGAGGACGCCGCAGAGAAAGATGGCCGTGTCGATCGAGGACACTTCTACGTTGATGAGGGGCTTGCCGGTTTTTACGTCGTTGAAGTGGTAGAAAAAGCCATGCTCGTTGGGCATCTTGTTGAGATGAAAGTCGAGCGTGGCGGTGACCTGCTTCTTGATGCGATCCGCAGGCAGAAAGCCGCGTTTGTCGGAGATACAAAGCGCGGTGAGGCCGAAGCCGGTGGCGGCGATGCTGGAGGCAAAGTGAGTGTCGAGTTCGCCGGTGGAGGTTTTGTTGGTGGCGCGGTCGAGGACCTGGCCGGACGCGGGATCAGCCTGTTCGGTGAAGTAGAGACAGCCGGCGCGCTCCATCTCTTCGAGGAAGGCGAGGTCTTCGTCGCTGAGGAGCCGGGAGTAAGCTGGCGTTGCGGTTGCTGCCTGCTGCGCGATGAGAGGCGGGGAGATGAGGCCGGTAGCGATAGCTCCACCGAGCAACTTTGTGGCCCTGCGTCGCGTGATTTTTGGCGGAGCCGAAGGGCTAAAACTCATTCTCTATCTATCGTACGTTCTTGTCGGTACCGATTTATCTGACTCTTTTGGTTGATAAAAGCTTTAAGTGCCTCCCAGTTTGATGCAACTTTTGGCGCTTTCGTTTCTATTGTGGCACAGTCGGGCAATCGTTTGCCTAAACGATATCGTTTTCGTTATGAAAAGGAGAGGAAAGGAGATAACTCCTAGTTCATTTATGACGAATTTTGTGACAGACTGCTTGGATGCCTCGAAGTCCGCGCATTTCAGGAGCTGCAAAGACGGCATCGCCCAAGGTGGAGTCGAAGGCGACGAATCTAAAAGCCGTCGCCGAGCATCTTGGACTGTCGGTGGCGGCTATCTCGCGTGTATTGAGCGGGGCGCCTGCGGCTCGTTCGATTCCGAAGGTGACGCAGGACCGCATCTTTGCCGCGGCGGAGATGTTGAACTACAGGCCGAACCTGTTTGCTCGCTCTCTGCGCAATCGGCGAAGCCAGACGGTCGGGGTGATTGTGCCCGAGGTGAGTGAAGGCTATGCAACGCTTGTACTGAGCGGAATCGAAGATGCTCTGATGCAGGCGGACTACTTTTATTTTCTGGTAAGCCATCATCATCGCGAGGAGATGATCGCGAGGAGTGAACAGTTGTTTCGGGACCGGGCGGTGGAAGGGGTGATTGCTGTGGACACGTTGCTGCGGGACCGATGGGCGATTCCGACTGTTACGGTGTCGGGTCATCACGAGCCCAAAGGCGTGACCAATATTGTGTTGAATCACAGGATGGCGGCGGAGCTTGCTATTGATCACCTGGCCGAGTTGGGGCACCGTCGAGTGGCGTTTATCAAAGGACAGAGGTTCAGCTCGGATACGGAGTCGCGTTGGCGCGGGATTCGTCATGCGATGGAGAAGAGGGGATTGACGGTTTTTCCGAAACTTGTCGCACAACTGGAAGGAGACCAGCCAACGCATGAGCCGGGATATGTTGCGACTCGAGCGCTGTTGTCGGAGGGGCAAACTTTTACGGCGTTGTTTGCATTCAATGATGTGTCGGCCATTGGCGCGATCAAAGCCTTGAGAGAGGCGGGCCTGAATGTACCGCAGGATGTTTCTGTGGTGGGGTTTGATGATGTGCAGTCAGCTGCGTTTCAGAATCCGGCGCTGACGACGGTGCGACAGCCGTTGCGCAGGATGGGGATGCTCGCTGCCCAGACTGTTTTGGAGCAGATTGGGGCCTCTGAGTCGACGGTGCATGCGCAACAGATCGTCGTCGAGCCCGAACTAGTGGTACGGGAGTCGACGTGCGCTCCGGCCAGGGTTAAACGATAGGTGCGGAAAGAGATATTCCGCACGATGAGCCTTCAGGGCTGAGATCTATTTCGGCAAAATTTCGACAGGAACCATCACTGTGTTTGTGATAGCATCCGTGCTCCTCAAGATATGGGCCTGTGAGCGGTCTGAACTTGAAGCCAGTGACGGTATTTCTATTTACAACAGATGCAGCAGAGAAACACTTGGGAAAGAGCCCTCATCTGTAACTGAGATTGATCCATTCAGATTTTTCTGGAAGGAGTCTGAGTATGAAGGTTTACCTGGGAGGCGATATCCGCAACGTGGCTGTGGTGGGTCACGCGCATTGTGGAAAGACAACGCTTATCTGTGCGCTGCTGCATGCCGCGAAGATGACCGCGACTCGCGGTCGGGTGGAGGATGGCTCGGCTGTGACGTGTTACGACGAAGAGGACATGGCGCGCCGGACGACCATGTCAAATGCAGTTGCGTTTGCAGAGTGGAGTGGAATCAAGATCAACCTGATCGATACGCCTGGTTTTCACATGTTTGTGCACGAGACTCGTGCGGCAATGTTGCCTGTTGAGATGGCGCTCGTGCTCGTGAATGCGCAGTGCGGTGCTGAGGCCGTCACAGACAGAGTGTGGAAGTACGCTGCAGAAGTTAGCTTGCCGCGTGTCGTGGTTATCAACCAGGTAGATCACCCCAAGGCCGATAGCAGGGTGGGACGGCAACGAATGATCGAGCTTCTACAGGAGAAGTGGGGACGCCAGATTGTGCCGGTGCAGTTGCCGATTGTTGACCAACACGGATTTCATGGTGTGGTGGATCTGGTGACGATGAAGGCTTATCTGTACAAGCCGGACGGTGATGGGCGTGGCGAGGTTGGACCGATTCCCGAGGCGGTGAAGGCAGATGCTAAGGCTGCGCATGAGGCCCTAGTGGAGCTTGTCGCCGAGGGGAAAGATGAGTTGATGGAGGAGTTCTTTCGCGAAGGCACTATTCCTGAGCAACACCTGATCGTCGCGCTGCATGAGGCGATTCGCGAGGATCGCATTTTTCCTGTGCTCTATGTGAGTGGTTTGAAAAATGTAGGGACCGACCATCTGCTTGATTTTCTGAAGGTGTATGCACCAGCGCCCACGGAGCGTGAGCCGGTGGCTACGCGGGGGGTGCTGCATTCTGTTTCGGTCAATGGTAGCGGTGCGGGGGCGGTCGACGATCAGGACGAGATTGTGATGCGCAAGGTGGATGATAAGGAGCCGCTTGCGCTGTTTGTATACAAGACGATGACTGACCCGTTTGCAGGGAGGATCTCTTTCTTCAAGGTGGTCAGCGGGATGATGACGACGGACAAGACGGTGCAGAACTTTACACGTCATGAGCCGGAGCGGCTGGCACATCTGTCGATTATGCAAGGGCGGAAGGCGGTTGAGGTGACAGAGCTGCACGCCGGGGATATTGGCGCTGTAGCCAAGCTGCGAGTGACATTGACGGGCGACACGCTGGGCGATAAGGCTCATGAGGTTTATCTCGAGCCAGTGCCAATGCCTGAGCCGGCGATGACGTATGCGATCGAACCGAAGTCGCGTGCAGACGAGGACAAGCTTGCTCCTGCTCTGCATAAGGTGATGGAAGATGATCCGATGGTGAAGTTCTTCCGCGATCCACAGACGAATGAGTTTCTGGTGGCAGGTGCGGGACAGCAGCATATTGAGGCGGTGGTGTCGAAGTTGAAGAGGAGATACCACACGGATGTGACGTTGAAGGCTCCGAAGATTCCGTATCGCGAGACGATCCGCGGCAGGGCCGAGGCGCAGGGGCGATATAAGAAGCAGACTGGTGGCCATGGGCAGTTTGGCGACTGTAAGATTCGCATGGAGGCGCTGCCGCGTGGGGGTGGAGTGGTGTTTGCGAACGAGATCTTTGGCGGGTCGATTCCGCGTCAATATGTTCCTGCGGTAGAGAAGGGTGTGCGAGAGTCGGCGGTGCGTGGGTTTTTGGCGGGTTATCCGGTAGTGGACTTGAAGGTGACTGTTTTTGATGGCAGCTACCACGATGTGGACTCGAGTGAGATGTCGTTCAAGATGGCGGCGCGGCTTGCGTTTCGCAAGTGCATGGAACAGGCAAAGCCTGCTCTGCTGGAGCCGGTGATGCGGGTCGAGATCGAAGCGCCGGATGAGTTTGCGGGCGCGTTGCTGGGTGATCTTAATGGGCGGCGTGGCCGTGTGCAGGGGATGGAGAGCGGCGGCGCGGGGACCACCGTTCGCGCTGAGGTGCCGATGGCCGAGATGCTGAGTTATGGAACGACGCTTACCTCGATTACACAGGGGCGGGGGAGTTTTCGAATGGAGATGGACCACTACGATGTGGTACCACCGCTGCTAGCCGAAAAGATTTTGGCCAGTGCAAAGCAGCCAGTTCATGACGACTCCGAGGATTAACTTCGATGGCCGAGCGATGAATCGTTCTGCGGGCATAGTGGAGACGCGTTGTTATTTGCGTGACACGAATTCACGCGGATGCAGTCTAACTATTTGAGGGCTTTTTGAACGAGATATTATGAGCTCCGGCACGATTGGCGCGTTGGATCTACCGGTGGAGGGTCGGTCTGAAGCCACGTATTGGAGACGACGTTCATTGGTTGATCTGGCCGTTGGATATGGTCTCATTCTGATTGTTATCTGGACGCCTCAGCCGTTGCGGAGTGTGTTGTATTTCGTAACTGTCGGTTGGGTTGGGTTTGCGACGTGGCGTTCGTTTGATAGCTGGGATGCGATGGGGGTCCGGGTGAAGGGCTTCGTTTCGTCGCTGTGGGTGGTGGGTGTGGCGCTGTGCGTTTCGGTGGGGGCTACTCTGTTGGCGATACGACTGCAGACGTTTCATGCGCCGCATAGCCCTTTCCGGTTTGTGCAAAGCTTCTGGGGCTATGCGACCTGGTCGCTTTTTCAGCAGTTTTTGTTGCAGGATTTTATGCTGCGCCGTTTGCAGCGACTGACGCCGGACAGGCGGGTGGCAGTATTGGTGGCGGCAGGATTGTTTGCACTGGCCCATCTACCGAATCCGGTGCTGACAGTAATGACACTAATCTGGGGTGTGGCGGCGTGCGTGGTTTTTCTTCGTTATCGCAACCTGTTTACATTGGGGATTGCGCACGCGATTCTTGGCGTTTGTGTTGCGATTACTGTTCCTGCAACGGTGCAGCACGATATGCGAGTGGGGCTTGGTTATCTGAAGTATCGCCCGCATGGGCAGCATCATCTCAACCAGATGGACCATAAGGTGTCGACGGTGGCGTGGGTGACTGCGGAGGCGCCGACGCGCCGCTCTTGACGCCAGGCCCTGCCGTAGAAGACTCCGGCGATTGCCGCGAGCAAGACGTAGCGCCAGTTGAAGTGGGTTCAGACTCTCTTAGCCTCGGCTGAAAGCATCTTTCAAGCGTAAATTTGCTTCCTATCTGTTGGAGAACTCCATATGCCACGTCCATATTGGTCAGGTCAGATCCAAATCTCTCTTGTATCGTTCGGTATCAAATTGTTCCCTGCGACGGAGGCGAAGAGCGAGATTCGCTTCCACCAACTAAGCCGCAAGAGTGGAGAGCGGATCAAGCATCAGAAGGTCTCGGGCGATGAAGAGCCGATCGAGAATGCCGACATTGTAAAGGGGTACGAATATCGCAAGGGGGAGTATGTGATGGTTGAGCCGGAAGAGATTGAGCATCTGCGCATTCCTTCGCGGCATACGCTTGCGGTGGCGCAGTTCGTCGATGAGGAGGAGCTGGACCCCGAGTTCTTCGAGAAGCCTTATTTTGTCGTGCCGGAAGACGATGTGCAGGCTGAAGCTTTTGCAGTGGTGCGGAAAGCACTGCAAACGACGAAGAAAGTTGCTTTGGGGAAGATCGCGTTTGGTGGGCGTGAGCATCTGGTAGCGATCTCTGCGCCTAGTGATGACAAGTTGGCGGGCATGATGGCCTACACGATGCGCTACGCTGAAGAGCTGCGGGATCCAGCGGAATACTTTGGAGATATCAAGAAGGTTGCAGTGGATGAGGATCAACTTTCTTTGGCTATGGAGCTGATCAAGCGCAAGGCTGCGAAGTTTGCGCCGGAGAAGTTCAAAGATGAGTATGAGGCTGCGCTGCGTGAGCTGGTAAAAGCTAAGATTGCGCACAAGCCGATTCCGCGGGATGAGTCCACACCGAAGTCAGCTAAGGTGATCAACCTAATGGATGCGTTGCGGAAGAGCGTGCGTGGCGATGAGGCACCAGCCGTAAAGAAAAAAGCTGCGACGAAGTCTGCTGTTGCGAAGAAGGGCATTACGCTGGTAAAGCCTGCAGGTGCGAAGACGAATAAGCAGCAGAAGTCAGCATAAAACGCTATGGCTACGAAGAAGAGAACAAAGTCGAAGGCACCGGCGTCAGCGGCAGACGCGGTCGATGAGCAGCTTGGGCTATACCGTTCGATGCGGGATTTTGAAGTTACTGGTGAGCCTAGTGGCTCGGCGAAGAAGAAGTTTTTTAACGATCAGCCGCTGCCCTTTGTGATTCAGAAGCACGCGGCGACGCGCCTGCACTACGACTTTCGGCTTGGCTGGAACGGTGTGCTGAAGAGCTGGGCGGTCGCAAAGGGGCCGAGCTACTTTACGGGTGATAAACGGCTAGCTGTGCAGGTGGAAGATCATCCGATCGACTACGGTGGGTTTGAAGGGATCATTCCGAAGGGCCAGTATGGCGGCGGCACCGTGATGGTGTGGGACCAAGGGACCTGGGAGCCGCAGGCTGGTCATACCGATGTGGACGCGGGGCTGCGTACGGGTTCGCTGAAGTTCATCATGCATGGCACGAAGATGAAGGGGAAGTGGGCGCTGATTCGCATGGGCGGCAAGGCGGCGAATGAGAGCAAGCCGAATTGGTTGCTGATTAAAGAGCATGACGACTTTGAGAGAGGCAAGGATGATCCTCCGATCACGGACGAGGGACCGAACAGCGTTGTAACCGGGCGAAGCCTCGAAGAGATTGCGAAGAACGAAGACCACGTGTGGAACTCTAAGGAAACCGCGAAGGGTAACGCGTGGTACCGGAACGATGCGAAGAGTGCGACGCCTGGCGGTGGGGCTCCGAGTAAATCTGCGCGTGCGGTCAAACTCTCTGTGCCACATGGTGCACCGAAGGAGAAGTTGCCGCAGTTTGTTACACCGGAGCTTGCGTTGCAGGCGACCGCAGCGCCGAGTGGCGCAGGCTGGCTGCATGAGTTGAAGCTTGACGGCTATCGGATTCAGGCTCGTAAGGACGGCGACCAAGTTCAACTACTGACGCGAACGGGGTTGGACTGGACGCATCGGATGAAGACGATTGCCACGCTGGTAAGGGGGCTGCAGGCTGAGAAGGCGATTCTGGACGGTGAGGTGGTGGTGCTCGCCGAGAATGGAAACACCAGCTTTGCTGATTTGCAGGCAGCGTTTCAAGAGGGTGTGAAGAAGCCGCTTAGCTATTTTGTCTTTGATCTGCTTCATTTGAACGGGCACAACCTGCGGGGGCTGCGGTTGGTCGAACGAAAGGCTTTGCTTGCCACGCTGCTTGGAGAGGGCGGTGAGTTTTTGCGTCTCAGTGAGCATATCGAGACGAACGGTGAGGTCTTCTTCGAGAAGGCTTGCGAGCTGCATGTCGAGGGGATCATCTCAAAGCGTGCGGGCAGCAAGTATTCGAGTGGGCGGGGTGGCGACTGGTTGAAGCTGAAGTGCGTTCATGAGCAGGAGTTTGTGATTGGTGGGTTTACGTTGCCATCGAATGGAACTCATGGAGTTGGAGCGTTGTTGCTTGGGTACTACGACGCGAAGAGGTTGATCTACGCGGGGCGCACTGGAACGGGCTTTACACAAAAGACTCATCGTGTGCTTCGCGATCAGTTGGACGAACTGCGTCAAAGTGCCATACCTTTTGAGAAGCCGCCAGCGGACGCTCGAAAAGGGGCTATCTGGGTGAAGCCGCAACTGGTGGCACAGGTCAACTTTGCGACATGGACGGCAGATAACCTTGTGCGGCAGGCGTCGTTCAAGGGATTACGGGAGGACAAATCTGCGATAGAGGTTCGAAAGGAAGAGCCTACTGTGGTGCCGCGGTCTCATGGTATGAAGCACGCTTCTTACCCCGCTCCTGTTGGTGGTATTGCAGCAAAGGCTGTTCCTGCAGAAGCTGCGCGGGCAAAGACCGTACCGACGAAGGCTGCGAAAGCGAACGTGGTGAAGAGTGCTCCAGTTCGGCTGACTCATGCGGAGAAGATTCTTGATGCGGAGACGCAGCTCACCAAACAGCAACTTGCTGACTACTATTGGGCGATTGCGCCGCACATGCTGCCGCATGTTGCAGGGCGTCCGCTGTCGCTTGTGCGCTGTCCTGAGGGGAGTGAGAAGCAGTGCTTTTATCAGAAGCATGTGAACCACTTGATGCCGCCGGGCGTGACTGCGGTCGATGTGCCGGACAAGAAGACGGGGAAGATCGAGCCGTACATTACGTTGTCCAGCGGGGAGGCGTTGGCGGGGTTGGCACAGATGGGTGTGCTGGAGGTGCATCCGTGGGGATCTCGTAATGATGATTTGGAACATCCTGACCGCATCATTATTGATCTTGATCCTGATCCGACGGTGCCTTGGGCCACGCTCGCAGCGAGCGCCGGTGAAGTTCGCAAGGAGCTTAAGAAGCTTGGGCTGGAGAGCTTTTTGAAGAGTACGGGTGGCAAGGGGCTGCACGTGGTGGTGCCGATTGAGCCGGAACATGATTGGACGATAATCAAGCAGTTCGCCCATGCGTTCGTGCTGCAGATGGAGAAGGTTCAGCCAGCTTTGTATCTGACGAAGATGAGTAAGGCTGCGCGGAAAGAGAAGATCTTTCTCGATTATTTGCGGAATGAACGCGGGGCGACTGCAGTTGCGGCGTTCTCTCCGCGGGCTCGGGCTGGTGCGGCGGTCTCGCTACCCTTGAGCTGGAACGATTTGAAGTTGCAAGAGCGCCCCGTGGTTCGTGTGGCAGACTTTGCTGAATGGAAGGGCAGGCTGAGCCGCGACCCGTGGAAGCTGTTCTTCAAAACGCAGCAGAATATCTCCTCGAAGTTGCTGGATCGCTTCAAGATCTCACTCACCAAGTGAAGAGTTCTTGCTGGAGTGTTCGCTAGTGGACAGTTTGTTTCGTTTGCGGACGGTCTGGTGTCGGTTATACGTCTAAGTATATGAAAATCAATGGCTGAGATTGGCCACGCGCTTGCAACTTCATCTGGCGCAATGGACATCTCTAGACCGGATATCAAAAAAAAGAAGATGCGTCAGCAGTGGATCGTTGGCGGATGCGCGGTGATTGCTCTTGCGGTGATTGCGTTTTTCGTGACGCGGCTGAAGCCGGCTGCGCCTGAGGTAGACCGCGCAACGGTGTGGACTGATGCGGTGAAACGAGGGCCGTTGTTGAGGCAGGTGCGTGGGCCCGGATCGCTGGTGCCGAGAGAGGACAAGATTCGGTTGATTCCGTCGGAGACCGAGGCTACGGTGGTGCGGATTCGCGTGCTGCCGGGGGCAAAGGTTGAGCCGGACACGGTGTTGATGGATCTCGTGGATCCTCAGCTGCAACAGGAGTTGCTGGATGCTCAGCTGCAGTTGAAGGGCGCTGAGGCGGACTATATCAACACGCGCGCCAAGGTTCAGAGCGATCTGATGGATCAGAAGGCTGCCGCGGCAACGGTAGGAGCAGATCACAGCCAGGCGCAACTGCAGGCGCAGACCGATAAATCGCTGTACGACCTGGGAGTGATCAGTGGGTTGACCTATAGCGCCTCCAAGGGTAAGGCTGACGAATTGACGACACGTAACGACCTTGAGAAGCAGCGGGTGACGCTGAACGAGAAGGCGATTGAAACGCAGCTTGCGGTGCAGCAGACCAAGGTTGATCAGGCGAAGGCGCTACTGGGATTGAAGCAAAAGCAGCTGGATGCGTTGAGTGTGAAGGCAGGCATCAGTGGTGTTCTGTCTGAGTTGCCACACCAGGTGGGCGAACATGTGGCTCCCGGTACGACTCTGGCTAAGGTGGTGCAGCTCGACCAGTTGAAGGCGACATTGAAGATTGCCGAGACGCAGGCGCGGGACATTCAGATCGGGCAACCGGCTGAGATTGATACCCATAACGGCGTGATCAACGGCAAGGTTATGAGAATTGATCCCGCGGTATTGAACGGAACTGTGACGGTTGACGTAGAACTTGCTGGAGCGCTGCCGCAAGGCGCGCGCCCCGACCTGAGTGTGGATGGAACGATCGACCTGGACCGGATGTCCGATGTGTTGTTTGTAGGACGGCCGGCGTTTGGAAACGAAAACAGTACGATCAGTCTTTTCAAATTGGGTACGGAAGGAAAGACAGCGGTGCGGGTTCCAGTAAAGGTTGGACGCGCATCGGTGAACAGCATTCAGGTACTTGAGGGACTGCAGGAGGGCGATACCGTCATCCTGTCCGATATGTCTCGCTGGGACAACACAGATAAGATCCGCTTGAATTAGGCAAAGGCCTGGCGGAAACGACGATAAAAGGAGAGCAAACGATGGCCGCAGAGACGATGATTCAAATCGAGGACCTGAAGAAGATCTTTTATACGGACGAGATTGAGACGCATGCGTTGTCGGGTGTGCATTTGAATATCAACCGTGGTGAGTATGTGGCGATGTCGGGGCCTTCAGGATGCGGAAAGTCGACACTGCTGTCGATCATTGGGCTGCTCGATACGCCAACTGCCGGGCGGTATACGCTCAACGGCAAAGAGGTGGCGAACCTGAACTTTGCGGATCGTTCGAGGATTCGCAACCAGGAGATTGGTTTCATCTTTCAGAGCTTTAACCTGATTGGCGACCTGACGGTTGCTGAGAATGTTGAGTTGCCGCTGACGTATCGGGCAGGAATGCCGGCTACGGAGCGGAAGAAGCGCGTGCAGGAGTCGCTCGAGCGGGTGAATATGGCGCATCGCATGCGTCACTATCCGGCGCAGCTCTCGGGTGGTCAGCAGCAGCGGGTTGCGGTGGCGCGAGCGCTGGCGGGTTCGCCGTCGATTCTACTGGCGGACGAACCGACCGGAAACCTCGATTCAAAGAATGGCGAGGCCGTGATGAAGCTGCTTCAGGAGCTGCATGCGGAGGGCGCGACGATCTGTATGGTGACGCACGACCCGCGGTTTGCTGCTCATGCGGAGCGCCAGGTGCATCTGTTTGACGGCAAGGTTGTGGCGGAGGGCGAACTCAATCAACTGTTAGCGGAGGTAGAAGCATGACGACGTTATTAGAAGACTTGAGAGCGGAGTTGCGGCAGATGTGCCGAGCGATTGGATTGTCAGGAACGGCAGCGACTGTAGTTCCGCTCGTCCTGCTTGGTATTGCTCTCAACGTGATGGCTCTTAGTGTAGTTGGAGGCGTTCGTCCGGTACACGCTTCAGCTTGCAAAAAGCCGGCTCTGCGTTGCGTGGCTCTGACGGAGTTGAAGGTGGCGCGAGCGGTACTGGTTTCGACTCTGAAGACGATTGGTGACGGTCGTCGGAGATGGTGCTCGGCACAGCGGCAGGGTATGGGCCAACAGATGGAGTCTGCTGGAATGCGTTTGGAAGTTGGCTTTGCGGGATTAAACATCGCGCGTCGGACGATCGCCACCGAGGATTGCAGAAAAAGTTAATCAGAAGCATAGCCGCAATTGCTGAGTGCCGAGTGTGGGAGCGGGGCCGCACAGGTGAGGAGATCGTTGAACAAATTTATTCAAGACGTGCAGTATGCGCTGCGGCAGTTGCGGAAGGCGCCTGGATTCGCTCTGACGGCGATTGTGACGCTGGCCCTGGGGATTGGCGCGAATGCGGCGATCTTTACGCTCGTGCATGCGGTGCTTCTGCAGAATCTTCCGGTAAGTGATCCGGCGACCCTGGTGCGGGTGGGCGACAAGGGCGATTGTTGCGTGCTTGGTGGACCGCCTGAGAACGATGACTACTCGCTCTTCTCATATGACTTGTATAAGCAGCTGCGGGATACTACTCCGGAGTTCGAGAACCTCGCTGCTATGCAGGCAGGTGGCGGACCGGGATCAATTACAGCGCGTCGGAGTATAGGTGGTGGGCTGGCAAAGCCTTCGCAGGGGGAGTTTGTTTCGGGGAACTACTTTCAGACTTTTGAACTGACGCCGTTTGCCGGACGCATGATGTTACCCTCCGACGACGTCGAGGGAGCTCCGATGGTGGCGGTGATGTCGTACCAGACGTGGCGCCGCGACTATGCGACAGACCCTTCTGTGGTGGGAAGCACATTCGTTTTGAACACGCATCCGGTGACGATCATCGGCATTACGCCGCCATCGTTTTATGGCGACAGGATGAGTGATTCGCCGCCAGATTTCTTCATTCCAATGGCGATGGAGCCGTTGCTCGATTCAGGGGCGTTTTTGCACCGGCCTGAGTTGAACTGGGTCTATCTGCTTGGACGTGTGAAGCCTGGTGTTGTGCTGGCTCCTTTGCAAGAGAAGATGAGCGCCAGTCTGAGGCAGTGGCTGACGAGGTTGGCGAATTACCAAACAGAGGATGGAAAGAAGGCGCTGGCAAAGACACGCCTGATACTGACGCCTGGTGGAATGGGGATAGCCAATCTTCAGGAGCAGTATCGGAGCGGACTTAATCTGCTTATGGCGATCTCCGGCCTGGTGCTGCTGATTGCGTGCGCTAATATTGCGAACCTGGTGCTCGTACGTGGGATGGCGCGTCGCGCGGAGACTTCGTTGCGAATGGCGTTGGGGGCACAGAGGAAGAGGATCATCCGGCAGATGCTTACCGAGAGCGTTGTGCTCGCCTGTTTGGGCGGCCTCGCAGGGCTTGTGGTGGCGTATGGCGGGACGAAGCTGCTGCTGTCGCTGGCGTTCCCGGATTCACCCAATCTTCCAATACATGCGAGCCCATCGCTGACGGTGCTGGGGTTTGCGTTTGCTCTCTCGATGGCGACGGGATTGCTGTTCGGTATAGCGCCGGCCTGGATTACGTCACACTCAGAGCCCGCCGAGGCATTGCGCGGATCGAATCGTTCGACGCGGGATAAATCATCGCTGCTGCAGCGATCGCTGGTGGTGGTGCAAGCTGCCTTATCGCTGGTGTTGTTGGTGGGCGCGGGTTTACTAACCCGGAGCTTGAACAAGCTTGAGCATCAGAGCTTCGGCCTGCAGACGGAGAACCGGGTCGTGGTCCACATTAGTCCGGATAACGCAGGATACAAGCCCGATCAGTTGCAGTCGATCTACGACCAGATCGAGCAGGGCTTCGGTGCGCTGCCGGGAGTGGAGAGAGTGGGGCTCGCGTCGTATTCACCGTTGGATGGCGATAACTGGGGTGAAGGCGTGTTTGTTCAAGGCAGGCCGGAGCCAGGCCCGAATGATCACATTGGTGCATCGTGGGCGCGTGTGAGTCCGGATTTTTTCCAGACTATTGGGCAGAAGGTGCTGCGGGGACGAGGTATTGGCCGGCAAGATACTGCGACCTCGACGTCGGTGGCGGTGGTGAACCAGGCGTTTGTCAAGAAGTTCTTCCCGATGGGAGGCGATCCGATCGGAACGCACTTCGGCCTGGAGGGCGTGAAGAGTTCGGGTGAGATCGAGATTGTTGGCGTTGTGTCTGATGTGAAATACATGAACCCGCGCGATGATGTACGCCCGATGTACTTCCGTCCCCTGCTGCAGCATGCGCCGATCTCCGATGGAGCTGATGTTCGATCACTGTATGCGGGGGCGATAACCTTGCAGACGAAGGGGCCGTCGACCGGGCTTGAGTCGCAGGTGCGGCAAACACTTGCGAGTATCAATCCGAACCTGACTGTGGTTAATTTCAGTAGCTTCGGCGATCAGATCGATGGGCAATTTAGCCAGGAGAAGTTGATAGCTCGATTGACGTTGATGTTTGGTGTGCTGGCGCTGGTGTTGGCCTCGGTCGGTTTGTACGGCGTGACGGCATATACCGTTGCGCGGCGGACCTCTGAGATCGGCATACGGATGGCACTTGGCGCAGGGCGCGGCAGCGTGGTGAGCATGGTACTCCGCGAGGCGATGCTACAGGCTGGCATTGGGCTTGCGATTGGTGTTCCGATCGCACTGCTATGCGTGCGTTTCCTGAAGACGCAGCTATATGGAACAACTGGGCAGGACCCTGCCGTTCTTGCCGGAGCGGTAATGGTGCTTATCGTATCCGTCTGTGTGGCAGGGCTGATACCGGCGCGCCGCGCGGCTTCGACCGATCCAGTAAAAGCTTTGCGGACCGAGTAATGGAAGGCTGTTTGAGTGGCCAGGAACGAACGGGCGAAGGAGCGCGATGAATCGTTTGATGCAGGATTTTCGTTTTGCTCTGCGACAACTGAGTCGGTCACCTGGGTTTGCAGTAATTATCGTGCTGACGCTTTCGCTCGGCATTGGTGCTGCAGCTGCGGTATTCAGCGTGGTAGATGCGGTGTTGCTTCGCCCACTTCCGTTTTCGAATCAGGATAGGCTGGTGTTCCCTGATACAAGTGCGCGCGAAGGATATACGCAGCCATGGTCATACCCGAGCTATCTTGATGCACGGTCTCAGCTGAAGACGTTCGATGCTTTAGCGGGATATTGGGACTTCACCAAGATCAATCTGGACGGGCCTGCAGGCCCTGTGTCTTTGAAAGCTGTGAAGGGCACCGATAATTTTTTCAGTGTGTTTGGAGTGAAACCGTTGCTGGGCCGGACCTACCTGCCAGGTGAGGATCAGACTGGTAGAGATGATATTGCTGTGTTGAGTTACGAGGTCTGGCAGACCCAATTTAGTGGGCAGACGAATGTTGTAGGCAAACAGATACGGCTGGATGGAATGCCGTATTCCGTGATTGGCGTCATGCCTGCGGGCTTCAGGTTTCCTTTGAATGCACGAAATGCGATCTACACACCTCTTCATGCGAATCCGCAGTGGGTGAGCAGCCGTGGGTCCCACTGGATGCGAACAGTCGGTGTCTTGAAGGAGGGTGTGAGCAAGGAACAAGCACAGGCAGACTTCGTTCGCGTACTGGCGGACATCGGGCGTGCGTATCCCCATACTGATGCGGGACGGACGGTAAGCATCGTTCCGTTGCATGTGCAGGTAAGCGGCAAGGCTAACGGTCCGCTGAAGATATTGACGCTGGCGGTGTTGGCTCTTTTGGCAATCGCATGCGTGAACGTGGCTGGTCTGCTACTGGCGCGTGGCGTAAAGCGTGAGCGTGAGATCGCGCTCCGGGCAGCAGTCGGCGCTAGTCGTATTCGGTTGGTGCGACAGATGGTGACGGAGAGTCTCGTACTGAGCGTGGCTGGGTTGGCTGGTGGGATGCTGGTGAGCTGGGCTCTTCTTGCCGCATTGCGAACATTTCTGGTGAGCGCGATTGCACGCGGAGTCGACGTTCACATGAATACGACGGTGCTTATTGTGGCGCTTGCGCTCTCGGCAACCACGAGCGTCTTAGCATCCCTGGCGCCGGCGCTGCGGCTCTCCGGTATGGACCCTAATCGTGCGCTTCGCGCGGGCGGAGGAGCAGGGACGGGGTTGGGTCAGCATCGGCTGCGATCGGGATTTGTGGTGACGCAGGTCGCGTTGTCGCTGGTGTTGCTTGTGGTTTCCGGATTGCTGCTGAAGAATCTTCAGAGCTTACTGAAGACGAATCTTGGTTTTGATGCGAAGGCGATTTTGGCGACTGAGATCGATTTGTCGCCTGGTAGCTACGTGGGGCGGGATCCGTTGGTGACCTTCTACCAGCCGTTGCTGGAGAGGATTTCGCATCTGCCGGGAGTTCAGGGAGCAGGTCTGATCAATGTGCTTCCGATTCAGAACTTCGGTAGTAACTCTGACGTGCACATTGCTGGTCAACCGCCCTATCCTTCGAATCTGGAGATGTTGGCAGAGAGCAGGCTGACGTCACATGGCTACTTCGACGTGATGGGGATCAAGCTTGTGCGTGGGCGGATGTTATCTCAGGCGTTGGACACGCCAGATCATCCCGCCGGCTCTATCGTTGTCAACGAGGCGTTCCGAAGGAAGTTTTTTTCGGGAGGAGGAGATCCTGTGGGAGCGCATCTAGACGACAACGACAAGACAGAGTTGAAGACGGGTATCGTGGGGACTGTGACGGACGTGCGTCAGGATCTGAATCAACCCCCGATGGCGGAGATGGATTGGCTGATCGATGAGATCAACCCAAAAGATCGCCTCGGAAATTTGTCGAACATGGTTCTGGTAGTTCGGTCGGATAAAGATCTGAACGCACTGGTGCCATCGCTGCGAAATGCGTTTCATGAGGTCGATCCGACTGTGCCGTTCCAGATTCCCACGACGATGACTGATGTAGTGAATGAAACGCTGGTCTTCGAGAGGATGGAGAGCTGGCTGTTCGGGGTTTTTGCGGGCTTTGCGCTTTTGCTTGCCGTCATTGGGCTCTACGGGTTGATCAACCATGAGGTAGAGTTGCGCACTCGGGATATTGGTATACGTATGGCTTTGGGTTCGACGCGAGGGGTTGTTCTGGCCCAGATCTTGCGTCGCGTCGCGGTGCTAATGGCCGTTGGAGTGGCTATTGGATGGATACTCGCGTTCGCACTTAGAAAAGTTCTAGCGACGGTAGTAGTGATGCACGCTGCTCATGACCTCGCTCTTCTTGCAGGGTTGACCTTCACGCTGATACTCGTAGGGCTGCTGGCGAGCATCGCGCCGGCGCGGAGGGCGGCAACTCTCGATCCTATGCAGGCGTTGCGTTCAGAGTAGAAGCGGAAATTTCAAAAGACGAAAGCTTAGAAGGACGGGGTTACGAGATGATTGAATTGAAGCAATTAGAGCGGAGCTACAAGACGGGACATACGGAGACGTGGGTGCTGCGGCGCATCAATCTTACGATCCGTGAAGGTGAATTTGTAACCGTAATGGGTCCGTCAGGTGCAGGCAAATCTTCGCTGCTGAATGTTCTTGCAATGTTGGACGATCAATGGAAGGGTGAGTTTCACTTCGCCGATGAGCCGGTGCATGCGATGAACCGTAAGCAGCGAGCGGAGTTGGCGCGACGGCGAATCGGCATGGTCTTTCAGAGTTATCACCTGTTGGATGACCTGACGGTTGCGGAGAATATCGATCTGCCCTTGTCTTACAAAGACATTCCAAAGTTGGAGCGTCAGGCTCTGGTCGCGGATACGCTGGACCGCTTCAATATCGTTGGTAAGAAGGATTTGTTCCCCAACCAGCTATCTGGTGGGCAACAACAACTGGTGGGCATCGCCCGCGCGGTTATTCACAAGCCCGACCTTTTATTGGCTGATGAACCGACGGGTAATTTGCACTCCGAACAGGCGAAGGAGATCATGCAGCTCTTTCGAAAGCTGAACGAGGAGGGTACAACCATAGTGCAGGTGACGCACTCCGAGACAAACGCCGAGTATGGCACACGCACGATCGAGTTGCGGGATGGCTGGATGTATCGGGACACGGCGGGTTTGGTCTCAGCTGAGGGTACGGGGGTGCGTGCGTGAGAGCGAGTCTGTCTCTGTTTCGTTGCTTCGGCCTAGTGGTGTTGATGGAGGTGCCAGTCTTGGCACAGGTACAACAAGCGACGGTAGCGCAAGTGCCGTCAGCGCCGGCGCAACCTGCGTTGCGTCTCGATATACCGCACTCGGACAACCCGCTGAATGCTTATAGAGCGACGCTGGTGCCACAGCCGAATCTTGCCAATTCATCGCGGATCGATTCTCTCGTCAAAGATGGAGTTCTCGAGCTCAGTTTGAAGGACGCGATCGCGCTGGCGCTCGAAAACAATCTCGATATCGCGATCGCTCGGTACAACATTCCAATCGCGGCGGCTGACGTTCTGCGTACGCAGGCTGGCGGATCATTTCGTGGTGTGAATACGGGCGTGGTGCAGAATACGCCAGGTGGCGGTGTGGGTGGATTCGGTTCGGGATCGAGCGGCGCTGGTGCTGGAGGTACGTCGGGCGGTGCGGGCGGTGCGGGTTCGGGGGCGTCTGGTCTCGTTTCGTCGACCCTTGGTGCTGGGACTAACGTTTCCTCCTACGATCCTGCAATTTCGGGGACGTTCAACATTGAGCATTATGCTGAGCCGCTCTCGAACACGATCGTCTATGGAGTTCCGCAGTTGCAGCAGAATACGACGACGGGAAACATAGGCTATACACAGGCATTCCCTACAGGTACCTCAATTTCGGCGGTCTTCGATAACAATCGAGGAACGACAAACAGTCCTGAGAGCTTTCTCGTTCCGACACTGAACACCTACTATCATATTGCTCTTCAGCAGCAGTTGCTTGCAGGTTTCGGGCTCGGTCCAAACTTGAGGTTTTTGCGGATTGCGAAGAACAATCAGCGGATCTCGGACGAAGCGTTCAAGCTGCAGCTGGTTACGACGGTGACTCAGATCGCAAATATGTACTGGGATCTGGTTGCTGCCTACGAAGATGAGGGTGTGAAGAGCAGGTCGCTGGACTTTGCACGTCAGACTCTGGATAGCGGGCGCAAACAGCTTTTATTGCAGGCGATTCCGGCGATGGATGTCATGAAAGAAGAGGCAGAGGAGGCCAGCAGGGAGCAAGATCTGACGATCGCGAAGACTACGTTACAGTTTCAAGAACTGCTGATCAAAAACGCACTAACGAAAAACCTCGACGACCCGATTCTGGAAGCGATGCCCGTGCGTCCGACGGATCGAAGCACCATGCCGGACACCACAGCTCAAGGGCCGACAGAGGATATGGCAGTGCGAGCACTCAGGGATCGCTTGGAACTGGGTGAGTCGGATATCGATCTTGAAAACCGGCGCCTGAGCCGGGATGCAGCACGCAATGCTCTTCTGCCTTCGGTTGCGTTGACCGCGTACTACGGTGGCTCGGGTCTGGCGGGTTTGCAGAATCCTGAATCGGGGACGATATCGACGTCTCCAACCGATTTCGCTGGATCTCTTCGCACAGCCTTCAACAATAGTGCTCCTGACTACTATGTAGGAATAGCGGTCAATGTGCCGATTCGAAACCGAGTGGCGAAGTCGGACCAATACCGCGCGGAGCTGGAGACGAGGCAGTCGGAGTTACGTATGCAGCAGTTGAAGAAACAGATCCGCATTGAGGTGCGGAACGCACAATATGCGTTGGAACAGAGTGAGGCGAGGGTTGTGTCTGCGCGCAAGGGGCGAGATTTGGCGCAGAAGACATTCGACATTACCGCGAAAGAGCAGGAGCTTGGTGCGGGATCGAACTTCCAGACTTTGACGGCGCGCCGCGATCTGGCGGAGGCGGAGTCCACTCTGGTTGCCGCGATGACGGCATACCAGAAGGCTAAGATTGAGTTGGATCGTTCGGTTGGTTCCACGTTGGAAGCAAATGATATTTCGATAGAATCAGCGAAGACGGGAATAGCGCCGAGTGGTCAATAGCGCAGGAGCAGGTTTACCCATGTTGGCGGAGCGGATCGGTAAAGACGCATTAGTTACGGAACAGGCAGAGTCGTCGTGCAGGCTTCTCATTGCGGATGACCAGCCGCATATCCTGGAAGCTCTGCGTCTACTGCTGAAACCAGAGGGTTACCAACTGGAGATGGTGCGAACGCCGGCGCTGGTACTCGACGCCCTGGCGCACGAGAGTTTTGATGGAGTGCTGATCGACCTCAATTACACTCGCGACACAACTTCGGGGCAGGAGGGGTTGGACCTGGTGGCTCGGGTGAAAGAGATAGACGCGCAGCTGCCAGTAGTTGTGATGACGGCATGGGGCAATATAGATCTTGCGGTAGAAGCGATGCGACGAGGCGCAGGAGATTTCATCCAGAAGCCATGGGAGAACGCGCGGCTTCTGAGTATCTTGCGGACGCAGATGGAGTTGCATCGTAGCCAGAAGAAGATGCAATGGCTGGAAGCAGAGAATCGTATTCTCCGGGCTTCGGGTGCGCCGGATTTTATTGCGTCAGCGGCATCAATGCGCCCTGTGTTGGAGACGATGGCGAGGGTTGGGCCGTCGGACGCGAATGTTTTGATTACTGGCGAACATGGGACCGGTAAGGAGGTCGTGGCCCAGACCCTTCATCGTTTATCGTCGCGGGCGGAGCGAACACTGGTGGCTGTGAACACGGGCGCACTGCCAGAGGGTACTTTCGAGAGCGAGTTGTTTGGGCATGTAAAGGGTGCCTTTACTGATGCACGCACGGATCGCATCGGGCGTTTCGAACTGGCAAGTGGCGGAACCTTATTCTTGGATGAGATTGCAAATATTCCGGTGCGGCAGCAGGCAAAGCTATTGCGCGTGCTGGAGACGGGGGAGTTGGAACGCGTGGGTTCTTCTAAGACCCAGAAGGTTGATGTTCGAATGCTCTCAGCGACGAATGCGGATCTGCGGGCGGAGTCTGCCGCTGGGCGGTTTCGCGAGGATCTGTTATTCCGGCTGAATACGGTTGAGATATCCATACCTCCGCTGCGTGAACGACGTGAGGATATTCCGGCGCTGGCTGGACATTTTATGGCTCGCTACGCGGCTCGCTATCGCAGGCCGATCGAGGGGCTGGAGCCGGGCGCGCTCCAAATGATGATGCAGTATGGATGGCCTGGTAATGTGCGTGAACTTGACCACACGATTGAACGCGCGGTTCTGATGACACGAGGGCAGAGGATTGAATCGGCAGACCTGGGACTAACTGCTCAGCGCGGTACTGCGCAGAGCATGGACGATATGAGTCTGGAGGCGGTGGAGGCGATTCTGATTCGTAAAGCGCTGGCTCGTGCGGGCGGCAATGTGAGTCACGCTGCCGATGCGCTGGGACTGAGCCGAGGCGCTCTTTACCGCCGCATCGAAAAATATGGCCTCTGAAGATTCAATTGAGACTGAGTCAGGGGCAGCCCGCCGCTAAGGCGTGTGCCTCTGGGGAGGTCCGCAAGACGGTTGAGTTTCGAGCGGGGATTGCGCCTCTGGCTGTATCTTCTTGGCCTGCCGATGGTTGTTTTGTGTTGGCTTGTGCTGCGACAGCATTCAGTCGAAGCCACGTTGCAGACGATTACCTTGCTTGGCGTGGCTATGGCGTGGATCTTTGCGATCTCTGTGTTGATGGAGCAGATTATTCGCCCCCTTCAGACACTCGCAAATGTCGTTGCGGCGTTGCGTGAAGATGACTTCTCCTTTCGCGCTCGAGGAGGGCGAAGAAATGATGCGATGGGAGATCTGGCACTGGAGATCAATCGCCTTGCTGGAACATTGCAGGGACAGCGTGCTAGTGCCCTGGAGGCAATGGCGCTTGTCGAGCGCGTGATGCGGTCGATGCAGTCGCCGGTGCTGGCATTCGACCCTGAAGGAAGATTGAAACTGCTAAATGCAGCGGCAGAGCGAGCATTTGGGCTGCGCGTCCAGATGGCGCTTGGCCACTCAGCATCACAATTGAAGCTGGAACAATTGCTCAATGTTGATGATGACGAGGTGATTTCGCTGGGGAGCGGACAGCAGGCGATACGGTGCGTGGTCAAAAAGACCAGCTTCCGACTGCGCGGCATTCCCCACACGCTGCTGGTGCTTTCGGATGTGAGTGCCGCGTTGCGTGAGGAGGAGCGCCTTGCATGGGAGAGGCTAATCCGAGTGCTGGGACATGAGATTAACAACTCACTGACGCCTATCAAATCAATCGCAGGCAGTTTGCGGGGGAGACTTGCGGCGTTGAACGGAACGTCCGGCGACAGCGCTGATTTCGAGCGCGGTCTTGAGGTGATTGAAAATCGCTCAGATTCGCTCAATCGTTTTCTGCAGGCCTACCGGCAGTTGATGGGGCTACCTGCACCGAGACTGGCACCTGTGTCGCTGAACGCTCTAGTGCAGAGGGTTGCGTTGTTGGAAAGGCGAGTCGCGGTCAGCTTTGAAGAGACGGCGGACGTGGTGCTTCAGGTGGATGCGGATCACATTGAACAGGCCTTAATCAATCTGATACGCAATGCGGCTGATGCCGCTCTTAGCCCGGATGCGATCGATCGAGCCGCTCCCCGAGTGGAGATTGAATGGGAGACCGTCGGGGGCGAGGTGATTATTGCAGTCCGAGACAATGGCCCCGGGTTAACCAATGCGAGCAACTTGTTCGTTCCGTTCTACACGACCAAGCCAGGTGGGACAGGAATTGGCCTGGTGCTGGCACAGCAGATTGCGCAGGCGCACAAGGGATCAGTTCAACTATCCAATCGAATAGATGGCCAAACTGGCTGCAGAGCCGATCTCCGATTGCCAATTGCGGGATAGAGCGGTTTTTAGCGGTTTCGCGATAAATCCAATCCTTTTAATGGTTCCAACTTAGTTTACTTCCACATGTATAGCGGTCGATTTTTTCGTCAAATGATACGAGGCTTTATGATCTCGTATGCCGCGAGGGTCATTGCCATCGCAACGATTGCAGAAGGTTGGATTGGCTGATGCGCTGTTTTTAACATTCACAATAAAAAGGAGGGGTCCCAAATGCATCGTTTACCGTGCAAAATAGCTGAAGACTAAGACGAGGTGAATAATGGCTTGTAAGGTAGAAGAGCTAAGGCAGATTCCGCTGTTTGCGCTACTGGACGACGAAGAGATAGCGGTCCTGGCAGAACAGGTCGAGATCAAGAAATTTGCGCCGCGCCAGCGCATCTACAAGATTGGTGAACCTGGTAAACACGCCTATGTGATGATGTCGGGGTTGGTGCGGGTGACGACGGTCGACGAGGACCATCAGGAGGTTTTGGTCGATGAGCCGCACGATGGGGAGTTCTTTGGCTTCGCATCGATGCTTGAAGATACGCCACACCAGACCGCAGCGCTAGCAGTGGAGGAGACGACGTGCGTTGAAGTCAGTCGAGACGATATCGCAGCTTTGTTGCGACAAAAACCGATGGCAGGGATGGATATGTTGACTGTCGTGAGTCGCCAGTTTCACGCGTCGCAACATCTGGTAAGGATTCGGGCGAGTCGAAACTCCAATGATGTGATCGAAGAAGAGATGAGCTTCGGTGATCGCATTGCCGACGCGGTTGCACGATTCGGCGGCTCGTGGACCTTCATCATTCTGTTCGGAGTCGTCCTTGTGGTTTATTCAGGGACGAACATTGTGCTGAAGGGAAGAGCATGGGACCCCTATCCATTCATCCTTCTGAACCTATTTTTGTCGATGCTCGCGGCGATTCAGGCACCAGTGATTATGATGAGCCAGAATCGTCAAGATACGAAGGATCGTGTGCGTGGCGAGTTGGACTACGACGTGAACCTCCGCGCCGAGGCTGAGATTCAAACTTTATCGCGCAAACTGAATATGCTTACTGAGAAGATCGATGATGTCGATGATCTTTTGCGGGAGCAGCTAAAGCTGAACTGAGAGATCCAAATCACGTTCGCTAGCGGTCTGCAATGTTTAACAAGAATGGGTGTCCTTTCACTTTTCTGGTCAGTCTTTTGGAGATACGCAATAGAATCGTTCCAAAAGGCACTTGAAAGAGGCTATGAGACTCATCCACCTGCTGTCTGCCCTAGTTCCTGCGACGACCCTATGCTTTGCCATCAACTCTGGGATGGCTCAGACGGCTTTGAACGAGACCTTTGCCAGGGACAGTCATCAGCCCATAGATCAAACCTACACCGATCACATCCGCAAATATACGACCGATCCACAATTCTCCTCGCATCTGGTCGACTATTTGCCTGCCTCGACCACAGTTCCCACTCCAGCCAAAGCATTGGGAGATGTCGCTGGCGCGCCCGACATGCTCCCGTATGCCGAGGATGTCTACAAGTACTTCCGCCAACTCCAAGCGGCGTCTCCTCGAGTGAAAGTCGTCTCTATCGGGCACTCCGAAGAAGGCCGGGAGATGATCGCAGTTGCCATCGCCGACGAGTCGCTGCTGAAGGTCCAAAAAGAGAACGACGCCCGACTCGCGAAGCTTGCCGACCCGCGCATGATTGGCCTCGACGACAGCAAAGCTCAACCGCTCATTGATCAGTCCTACCCTGTGTACTACATCACCGGCACCATCCATTCTACTGAGACCGGCGCTCCAACTGCGCTGATGGAGTTAGCCTATCGCCTCGCCGTGGATGACGCGCCGTATATCAAATACATTCGCTCGCACATGATCGTGCTCATCACTCCTGTGGTTGAAGTCGATGGCCGCGACCGTATGGTCGACATCTACAAATGGCACAAGGAGCATCCTGGGCAAGATTGGCCTCGTCTCGCTTATTGGGGGCATTACGTTGCGCACGACAACAATCGTGACGCTATGGGCATGACCTTAAACCTTACTAATAACGTACTCAACACCTATCTCGATTGGCACGCGCAGGTTCTCCACGACCTACACGAATCCGTGCCGTTCCTCTACGACAATACGGTCGGCGATGGTCCGTACAACGCTTGGATCGACCCCACACTCGCCGACGAATGGGCTGAACTTGGCTGGAACAATGTTGCCCAGATGCAGACCTTCGGTATGCCGGGTGTTTTCACTCACGGTGACTTCGATACCTGGAGTCCCGGCTATCTCATGTTTCTCGCTGGTATGCACAATGGCATCAGCCGCCTCTACGAGACCTTTGGCAATGGTGGCGCCGACACCGAAAAACGAATTCTCGAGCCTGAGGAGTACTCTCGCACTTGGTACCGTCAAAACCCACCCCTGCCGACTGTTATGTGGTCGCAGCGTGACAATAACAACTACGAACAGAGTGCTCTTCTTTCTACTCTCTCCTATTTCTCCCACAATACTCACCATTTTCTAGAGAATTATTACCTCAAGAGTAAGCGGTCCATCCAGAAGCCCGCGCTTGACGGCCCTGCCGCATACATTCTGCCCGCTGACTCCGCAGAACTCAACCGCCAGCTCCAGCTTCTTAATGTCCTCAAACTTCAGCACGTGGAGATTCAGCAACTGTCTAGCGCAACAAGCAGCGCCGTTCCAGCTGCGAAGCGCGGCGATAAACCCACTCGGGAAACCTTTCCGGTGGGCAGTTACATTGTTCGTCTCGACCAACCCTACTCTCGTGTAGCAGATGCGTTGCTCGATAAGCAATATTGGGCGCCGGACGACCCGCAGAAGCATCCTTACGACGATACCGGCTGGTCCTTCAGCCAGCTCTTCAATGTCAAAGCTGTGCGCGTTACCGATCCGGCGATTCTCAAATCACCGATGGTCGCCACAGTGGATTTTGGTGAAGCATCTGGAAAAGTAACTGGTACAGGCACAATTTATGCGATAGCTAACACGGGCCAGACATCACTTCTTCCGCTGATCTATACCCTGAAGCAAGCGCATATAGAAACGACTGAAAAATCATTCGATATGGACGGAAGACACTATGCAGCAGGTTCTCTACTTGTTACCCAAGTCGACGAACCATCATTTACTTCCTCACTCCACAAACTTTTTCTGGACGCCATCCGTCTTAGCACGATGCCCGATGTGCCGAAGCACGTTGCTCCTGTGCCGCGTGTGGCCTTCATGCATACCTGGCTTGGTACGCAGACTGAAGGCTGGTGGCGTCTCGCGTTCGACAGGGCCGGTGTTCCATACAGCTACGTGAGCACGCAGACGGTGGCCTCGGAAGGCGATCTTCGGAGTAAGTACGACGTCATCGTTTTCGCGCCGGTTGGGCGTGGTTCATCGCAAGAGATCATCAATGGCATGCCCATGTGGGGCAATGCGCTGCCGTGGCAAAAAACTGATCTTACCCCTAACCTCGGTTTAATTGATTCGACTGCCGATATGCGTCCCGGGCTGAGCTACGAGGGGCTGACGCATCTAAAGTCTTTTGTCGAAGAGGGTGGTCTCCTGATTACGTGTGAAGACACAGCACAGTTCGCTATCGAGACCGGTCTTGCGCCTGGTGTCAATATTGCTCCACACAATGATGTCCGTGTCGTAGGTAGCATCCTTAGTAGCGTTTTTGTCGCGCCCACGAGTCCGATCGCGAATGGGTATGGTCCCACGTTGCCCGTCATCAGCGCCAACGGCCTGGTCTTCAACGTCAGCAATACGCTCGGTCGTCAGGGCGGCCGCATGCTGATGGACCCCTACGAGCACCGACCCACTGGGCGAGGTGGTCCGGAGGAGAACGACATTGTGCAAGGTCGTCAGCTCGCGGAAGCAGACGTGATCCCGAAGCTCCAACCTTGGCAGGCCAAGCCACTCAACGAAGATCAGCTTCGTAACAACCCGCAGGCCATCCCTGTTCCGCTGCGCCCTGAGGTGATCCTGCGCTTCTCTGATCAAAAGACGTTGCTGCTCTCCGGCCTGCTCGACAAACCTGCGTCCATTGCGGAGCGTGCCATTGTCGTGAACGCTCACCTCGGCTCAGGCAACGTACTTCTTTTCGCGAACAATCCCGTCTATCGTGGAGAAACAATCGGCAGTTACAACCTTGTCTTCAACGCCATCCTTAACTTTGACCATCTTCGTCAGCCGAGTCCTGATCAACCGACAAAGTAAAGCCGCTGTGGGCAGATAACTCTAAAGTTGTTCTAAATGGATGGCGGAGGTTTTGTCTGCTATCTGTTTCTTATTCTCAGCATGCTTTAGCGAATTTTTAGAGGGTGAGAATGTCTAAACAGCAGCAGCCGCCGGTTGACAAGGCGATTCCGTCACGGCGTACCGAAGCAACCAGCCATCGCGCACCCGTCATCGCCGGATTCTCAGGATGGCTCCTCGATGCCTTCGACTTCTTTCTTGTCACTTTCTGCCTCACTGCCATGGCAAAGGAGTTTCATAAGACCGACGCCGAGATCTCGTTGGTCATTACCGTGACGCTCCTATTTCGACCCGTTGGCGGATTTGTCTTTGGTCTAATGGCAGATCGTTATGGCCGTCGTCTGCCCTTGATGATTAACATCGGCTTTTTCGCTTTCGCTGAGATCCTGACCGGCATCGCGCCTAACTACACCGCCCTTCTTATCGTACGGGCACTCTTTGGCGTCGTCATGGGCGGCAATTGGGGCGTTGGCACCTCGCTCGCGATGGAAGGGGCACCTGTCAATAAGCGCGGCATGCTGTCGGGATTGCTCCAGGAGGGTTACGCAGCAGGTAATGTTCTTGCTGCTATCTCCTATTTCTTTCTGTATGGACGCATCGGCTGGCGTCCTCTCTTCTTCCTCGGTAGCTTACCTGCAATTCTCCTCGTACTCTTTATTCGATTTCGCGTGCAAGAGTCGAAGGTCTGGCAAAAGGCTCGCAGAACCAGCTGGGGCGAGCAGACACGTGAGGTCGTTTCTCACTGGAAGCTCTTTCTGTATCTCGTCGCCTTCATGACGATGATGCTGTTCGCGTCGCACGGCACCCAGGACATGTACCCCACCTTCCTGCAGCGGGAGTGGCACTTCACCCCAGCACATCGAGCAGTTGTCACCGGCATCTCAGGTCTTGGAGCGATCCTCGGAGGCATAATATTCGGCCACTTCTCCGACAGGTTGGGCCGCAGACGAACCATCATCACTGCTTTCATCCTCGGCATCATTATCATTCCGCTTTGGGCTTACGCTCCTAACCAGACACTGCTGATCACCGGAGCTTTTCTCATGCAGTTTATGGTCCAGGGGGCATGGGGCGTGATTCCTGCCCACCTCGCCGAGCTGTCTCCGGACTCCGTCCGTGGCCTTCTGCCCGGCTTCGCCTATCAGACTGCCGGCATCATTGCTAGCTCTGTCGTCTATATCGAAGCTGCTTACGCGCAAAAGACCAGCTATGCCAGTGCGATGGCGTTAACCGCCGTTAGCGTCTTCATACTTGCCTCCATCATGGCGGCCGCTGGCAGGGAACGCCGCGGCCTGGCCTTCGGAACCTAGATACTCCATCCTAAGATCGCTACAGCGAGCTGTTTCTGCGAACAGCGGCTCGCGGTGACAATACCTTGAACTCCGGACAGACACGTAAGCGAGCGTGTATCTATAACGCCTAAATCGAGCGGTTTGGCGCGTCCTGGGCCGCTTAGACCTTGAAGCACTTATGACTTCTTTATGCCTTTTCTATAAATATTTTATGTATCGCCTGCTTCAATGAGTGAGGCCATATTGAGGAGCGAGTCGCCACAATACGCGGCTTGATAGTTCCGTAGTCGCTCGAAAGAGATGGAGCAGAATTAGCCTAAGCGGCTGGAGGCGAGACTATGTGGGATTTTGGATGTGCGGTTGCGAGTGTCTTATTTTTCCTGGCCGCGATTGCGTACACGATAGGTTGCGACCGGTTGGGGACGAAGGAGAAATAGGATGATCGAGACACTGTTGCTTGGTCTGGTAACCGTTCTGTTACTGGTTTATCTGGTGTATGCGCTCCTGCGCCCAGAAAAGTTTTAAGAGGAAGTAGTCATCATGACGGCGAACGGTTGGTTTCAGGTTTTTTTCTTTTTTGCATTGGTGCTGATCTGTGCAAAGCCTCTGGGTGTGTATATGGCACGCGTGTTTGAGCGTGAGCGTACCTGGACGGATGGCATCTTCCGTCCCTTTGAGCGACTTATCTATCGATTGTCGGGAATCGATGAGACCCGTGAGATGGCATGGACCGAGTATGCGGTCGTGATGCTTCTGTTTAGTCTCGTCACGATGCTAGCTACTTATGCAATCGAGCGGCTTCAACATCTGCTTCCACTGAACCCACAAAATTTAGCGGGTGTTGCTCCTGATCTTGCGTTGAACACTGCGGCGTCTTTTACGACTAACACGAACTGGCAGTCCTATGTGCCCGAGACGACGATGAGCTATCTGACCCAGATGCTCACCCTTGCATACCATAATTTTTTCTCCGCCGCGGTTGGTATGGCGTTGGCGGTGGCACTTATACGGGGAATCTCGCGGCGCGAGTCGAAGACGTTGGGAAACTTCTGGGTTGACATGACGCGTGCAT
Source organism: uncultured Acidobacteriaceae bacterium (assembly GCA_963708755.1). Classification (GTDB taxonomy): domain Bacteria; phylum Acidobacteriota; class Terriglobia; order Terriglobales; family Acidobacteriaceae; genus Edaphobacter. The sequence continues at coordinate 137,552 of CAVPTN010000002.1, read as the reverse complement.
CCCTGTGGGTGCTTTTACCTGGATGTCTAATTTACGCATTACTGTTGGTTTCCCAAGGCGTTGTGCAGAACTTCCGCCCGTATGATCAGGCGACATTGGTGCAGCCGCAAACCATAAGCGCGACCGGCACAGATGGAAAATCTACAATTCAAGTGGTTACAACGCAAAGCATCGCCCAGGGTCCAGTGGCGTCACAAGAGGCCATCAAGATGCTTGGTACGAATGGTGGCGGCTTTTTCAATGCAAATAGCGCACACCCATTCGAAAATCCAACGCCACTCTCTAACTTGATGGAGATGTTCTCGATCTTTTTGATCCCGGCCGCCCTAACCGTTACGTTAGGCCGGATGACGCGAGCTCCGAAGCATGGTTGGGCTGTATTTGCTGCTATGGCAACGCTTTTCTTTGTAGGTGTATTTGTTGCTTACTACGCGGAGGCCCAGCCAAATCCGCTACTACTTGGCGTCAACCAACACGTTTCGGCGACGCAAGCCGGTGGAAATATGGAGGGCAAGGAGGTGCGGTTCGGCATCGCCAACTCGGCGCTGTTTGCTACCGTTACAACCGATGCCAGCTGTGGTGCTGTCAACTCGACGCATGATTCGTTTATGCCGCTCGGGGGGGTGGTCCCGCTCGTGAATATTATGTTGGGCGAGGTCATCTTTGGTGGCGTGGGCGCGGGACTCTACGGAATGTTGATCTTCGTGGTACTCGCTGTCTTTATCGCTGGGCTTATGGTCGGGCGAACTCCAGAATATCTCGGCAAAAAGATCGAATCGTATGACGTGAAGATGGCGATGTTGTATGTGCTCATCTTTCCGCTATCGATCCTCGGATTTTCGGCTATGGCGTTGATGATGCCGAATCTGGGCCTGTCGTCGTTAGCAAATGGCGGCCCGCACGGACTCTCAGAGATTCTCTATGCGTACACCTCAGCAACAGGGAATAATGGCTCTGCTTTCGCAGGGTTGAACGCGAATACGCACTGGTACAACCTCTCGTTGGCCGCGGCAATGCTAATAGGGAGATTCCTGATGATCGTCCCCATGCTAGCAATTGCGGGTAGCCTGGCGAGAAAGAAACTTGTGCCACCATCGCCTGGTACCTTTCCGGTGCACACGCCCCTATTCACGGTTCTGTTAGTAGGAGTGATCCTAATTGTTGGCGCGCTTACCTTCTTTCCTGCGCTCTCGCTCGGGCCCATCCTCGAGCACTTACTTATGCATGCCGGTAAAAGTTTCTAATCGAAAAGAAAAGCTGATAAACAAAATGGCAAATACTCGCAAACGCTCTCTCTGGGATACAACGATCGTACGTCGTGCGCTGATTGATGCGTTAGTCAAACTGAACCCTCGTACGATGATGAAGAACCCGGTCATGTTTGTAGTTGAAATTGGTAGCGTCATCACTACCATCTACTTGCTTCGCGACATCTTGATGCACCATGGCTCCTTTCGATTCGACCTGCAGATCACGCTTTGGCTGTGGTTCACAGTGCTTTTTGCGAACTTTGCCGAAGCGATGGCGGAGGGCCGTGGCAAGGCCCAGGCGGATGCCCTTCGCCGCGCCAAGTCCGAGACAACTGCAGTACGACTTCGTATGGACGGAAGCACCGAGGAGGTTCCCAGCTCGGATTTGCGAGCAGGTGATCTTGTCCTCGTAATCGCGGGCAGTATGATCCCGGGTGATGGCGAGGTAATCGAGGGCGTTGCTTCTGTGGATGAGTCTGCGATTACTGGTGAGTCTGCCCCCGTGATTCGTGAGGCTGGTGGCGACCGCTCTGCGGTAACTGGTGGAACTCGAGTGTTGTCGGATCAGATCAAGGTCCGAATTACGTCGAATCCTGGAGAGACTTTTCTGGATCGCATGATTGCTCTGGTCGAAGGCGCAGAGAGGCAGAAGACACCGAACGAGATTGCTCTGAATATTCTGCTCGCTGGATTGACCATCATTTTTTTGCTGGCCGTGGTTACTTTGCAGCCGATCGCGATCTATTCAACAGCGCCCCAGTCGGTGTTTGTGTTGATTTCGCTGCTTGTGTGTTTGATTCCCACTACTATCGGTGGATTGTTGTCGGCGATTGGAATTGCCGGTATGGACAGACTGGTACAGCACAATGTGCTGGCGATGTCGGGCCGCGCAGTTGAAGCCGCTGGAGACGTGAATACGTTACTGCTTGATAAGACAGGCACAATCACGTTAGGGAATCGTCAAGCGGCAGAGTTCATTCCTGCACCTGGTGTGAGCAAAGATCAGCTTGCGGATGCTGCTCAGCTTTCCTCACTTCCAGACGAGACTCCAGAGGGGCGCAGCATCGTCGTGCTCGCGAAAGAGTTGTATGGTCTTCGAGGACGCGAACTGAGTGAACTTCAGGCAGAGTTTGTTCCCTTCAGCGCTGTGACACGAATGTCCGGGGTGAATTTAGACGGCCGGATCATTCGGAAGGGTTCTACCGATGCGATAGCGGCTTTCTTGAAGGAGAATGGTGGCAGTTTGCCAGATGAGGTGCGCGCAGCTGTCGAAACCGTTGCACGCAGCGGAGGAACTCCTCTAGTGGTGGCTGAGAATCGTCAGGCGCTCGGAGTTATCCATTTGAAAGACATTGTCAAAGGTGGCATGAAGGAGCGTTTTGCTCAACTGCGCTCGATGGGCATCCGAACGATCATGATTACGGGCGACAATCCTTTGACTGCGGCGGCCATTGCACGGGAGGCGGGAGTCGATGATTTCCTCGCTGAGGCGAAGCCAAAAGACAAGATGGATTTGATCCGTCGTGAGCAAGCCGAGGGTAAGCTCGTCGCGATGACTGGGGATGGAACTAACGACGCTCCCGCGCTGGCGCAAGCCGACGTGGGCGTCGCCATGAACACTGGTACACAAGCTGCGAAGGAGGCCGGGAACATGGTTGATCTCGACTCGAACCCTACCAAGCTGATTGAGATCGTGGAGATTGGCAAACAGTTGCTGATGACCCGCGGGGCGTTGACGACCTTTTCGATTGCCAATGACGTCGCAAAGTACTTCGCAATTATTCCGGCCATGTTTGCAGCGACTTTTCCAGTACTCAATTCACTCAACATCATGCACCTGCGGACGCCGCAGTCGGCAATCTTGTCGGCCGTGATCTTCAATGCGTTGATCATTGTGGGACTTATCCCATTGGCTCTCCGAGGAGTTGGTTACAAGGCGATGTCGGCTGCAGCGCTGCTGCGTCGCAACCTGATTTTGTATGGGTTCGGTGGCATTGTGGCACCGTTCCTGGGAATCAAGCTTATCGACATTCTTATCACTGCCATTCACTTGGCTTGAGGCTTTTTTATGCGCCGTAATCTAATCACCGCTGTACTCTATACCATTGTCACTACTGTTATCTTTGGCTTGGTTTATCCGTTTGTCGTCACCGGTTTGGCACAGTTGATGTTTCGCGATAAGGCCAATGGCCAGTTGCTTCGGAGAAACGGTCAGTTGGTAGGATCACGCATCATCGGACAACCTTTCACCGCTCCGCAGTATTTTCATTCGCGTCCGTCGTCGGCAGGCAACGGATATGACGCTGCCAACTCTGGTGGATCGAACTATGCTCCAACGAATAAAAAACTGATTGACCGCGTTGCTGAGGACGTTGCTATACTTCAGCCCGAGCATCCGGGAAGCGATATTCCTGTCGATTTGGTCACTGCTTCCGGCTCCGGCCTTGACCCCGACATCTCTCTTGCGGCGGCGGAGTTCCAAGTGAACCGCATAGCCGAGCAGCGCCACCTGTCAGAGGACACTGTTAGAAAGCTAATATCGCAACACACTGAAGGAAGGCAGCTTGGTTTCTTGGGAGAGCCCCGGGTCAACGTTTTAATGCTCAATCTTGACCTGGATCGACAGACGAAACTATCGCACTGATTGTTCGAACAGGTAGTGAATGCGGCAGGACGATAGATATTTCGCTGCGATATCTCATCGCAGAGGTATCAGCGTTTTTGACACAGCTACAGCCGAAATTACTCGGTGATAGAGATCGAACCCCTTTATTCCAAAGAGCTACTACTTATGTGTAGCTTCCGCCCGTAATTGCAACATCGACACCCGTCATGTAACCGGCGGCCGGAGATAGTAGAAATTCGATCATGCCAATCACATCAGCTGGCATGGCGTTACGTCCTTTTGGGTTTGCAGCCGCACTCAACCTAACTGCGACCTCGCCGATTTCCTCAATGAATTGGGTCTCGATCATACTTGGCGAAACTGCATTAACTGTAAGACCGGTCGCCGCATATTCTGCTGCGACTGCCCGCATGAGACCTAGTTGCGCATACTTCACCACGGTATACATGGACATAAACTTTGGCGGCAAGTTTCGGGTAACGCTTGACACTACAAATACCATCCGTGCCGCAGGAAGCTTTGCCATCTTTGGTGCGAGCTTCTTCAAAAGAATGACCGCCGCCTCTACTTGGATCGACATGTCCTGTCGGAATCTTTCTAAATTAAACTTTGCCAATCGTTCATAGCCTAATCGCAACGCGGGTAGATGCACGATCTGCGTTGGTACTCCAAAACTGTCGACGATTTTATCGGACATCGCTTCGACCGAAGGAATGTCCGAAAAGTCAGCCTTCACCGATTGCACCCGTACGCCGAACTCTGCTACTAGAGCCTCAATCCGTACTCCGCCTTTGTAGGAATGAGCGATGATCGTTGTTTTCTCATCCTTCTCCAGCAGTTGGCGGGTCAGAGCAATCCCGAGGTCTGACGATGCTCCAGTAATCAAGACCAATTCAGGCATGCATTCCCACCCGTATGATGGCTTTCGAAACCAGTTTTTGGTTCTCTTTTCGAATCGTCGCCTTAATCTCCATGCGCCGAAACGATTCGCTCATGAATGTGATCTCTCCTCGCACTGTCAACTTCTCTCCAGCAAATGATGGCGAGTTGAAGTCGAGATCGATCCCTTCAAGAAGTGCAAACTTGCCGGGTAAATATACTCCCACCAATCGGGAGTAGAGCGACGATGTCAGCATTCCGAAGAGTACTGGTGCTGGAAATCCTGAGGCGGACGCGTACTCGCGATCCAGATGTAGCGGGTTCACGTCGCCAGAGATTTCCGCAAACTTATGCGCCATATCTTCGGTAAAGGTTGCCGAGAAATCATGCTTCATGCCGACCCTCAACTCCTCCCATCGATATGCGTTCATTTCGTGGCAAGTTTTTCTTGGATAAGGTCGATCATGTCACCGACGTTTTTCAACTCTTGCAACTCGCCTAGTGCAAATCGGATCTTGTATTTCTTCTCGATAGCGGTCACTAAGTTTACATGTGCCAGCGAATCCCAATCTTCGACGGTCGACGCATTTGAATCACGCGTGATAACCAAGCTAGGATCGTCGAATATATCTCGAAAAATGTCTTGGATTTCGGGTAAAAGGTCATGCATTGTGTCTCTCCAAAATTTTGATATGGCGGTTGTGCGGCGTGTATGTTGTTACGTCAAGCGACCAAACTGTCCCAGTCACATTGCCCTGTTGAACAGGCAAGAACCCAAGTTTTTCATAGTGGTCTGAGACCATCCCGTTTTTCGCTGTTGGCAGATAGTATCCCACTAGTCTCGTTACACCTTTCTGCCGTGCTCGTTCCACGAGATAGTCCAGCATTGCGACCTCCATGTCGCGCTTTAGAACCCGGCAACTCATCAACCATAAGTCAAGATGTAAGTCAGTCTTGTCCAGACGTCCAAGCACAATAGAGATGAGTCCGTTATCTCCGAACCGATCTGTCAGCTTACCGTATATGGCGACGTGTTTCCCGTCTGCGGCAGCGGCTTGAATCTCCGCTAGAGTATAACGCCGTGTCGTAAGGTTGAATTGGTTTGTCTTGTTCGTCAATTGGGCAATGCGTTCCATGTAAGTTGCGTTGAAGTTGCCGATCTCTGCCGTCATTTCCAGGGAGTCGAGGTACTCGCCATAATTGGCGAACTTTTGCTCGAGCTTCATCCTCTGTGAGTTTTCCGCATACAGTTGCGCTCGAGCGATGTCTTCTTTTCCTAAAGATACTGGCTCGAAGAATCGCCCAGCATCCACGATTGACGGATATTTCGCAACCTCGTTGCCAACGTTAGGCACCGCGATGCCTGGAACCTGTGCTTCTACAATGGCTCTCTCTGCCGGGTTGTCGTCGACGAAAACAAAGCTGTCTGTACCCAGGTTCAGCTCCCGCGCTATGGCCAAAATATTTTCGTGCTTCGGTTCCCAGTTTGCCTTAAATGCCGAAAAATGCTCCAGCTTCAAGACGGAGTCCGGATGCGTAAATCCAGTTTGCGCCACGTCCTCATTATTTTTCGAGCACACTGCAAGCAGAATTCCACGATCTCGAAGCCGCAGGCAATATTTCTGGAATGTTGTGTATGCCTCGGCTACGGGTGTCTCACGGCCGATCAGTATTCTGTCTACGCCATCGTCGCCGATGACTCCGCCCCATAACGTATTGTCTAGGTCCAGCACGAGCACTTTGCGGCTGCGTCCATATATTGCACTCACTAGTGCGGTGAGGGATGTCGCCATAGCAAATGTTCCCTCTACCGTGCTTGCAATCTTATAGCTAAACCATCGTTCCGGATCAAGCCATTGATTCATTCCAATCGTAGCCGCGATCGCGCTTAAATCCTGCATTATCAATCGAGGGTTTGCGGCCGCTTCGGAGGCAATCTGTCGGTTGAGTTCGCTTACAAAGCGAGTTGCTCCGCCAGAGCTTACTGCGTCTAGATTTCCAAGAACGGCATGGGGTGGCGGTTCAAAGTTATTTTGGATTATCTGACAACCGATCTTCTCGTCCAACGATCGCCATATGGCCCGGAATCGAGCCATTTCAGCTTCGATGTAGTCGGGTAGTTGAGCTTCCGTGCAGGAGAGCGGAGGGAATGTTTGTATGTTTAGCGAACACGTATGAACGTAAACGATATCCGGCTTGAATTCGATGAGTTCCTCTGGCTGCAATACAGCGTCCTCATAGTAGCGGCCGTATTCAGACTGATAGAAAGTAGGTCGAAAGCCGCTTTGTAATAGCAAAATTTCGAACAGATCGACTAACTCGTTCGTCGTCGTGCCGCCGAGGACAGCAATTCGTATTTCTTTCAATCCGTGAAGAGTCAGAAGCTGGCGCCGTAGCCCGCGTCTTTTTATCAAAAGCTCGTCTAAGGAGTAAGTTAGTGGATTCATAATCGAAGTACGTTGGACCTTGAGCAAAGTAGAATCGCTTCCACCAATGAATCTATGCAAGACTGCTGCTCTTTCAAAATAACATCCATGGCAACAGGAGCTAAGGCCATCAATTAAGTATCAGCTCACGTGAATGTAGGTATGTTGACTGGCTACGATGAGGGATGACGCGACTGGCGGCTCGGAATCTGCAGACGTTATCGTTATGGCATACTCAACTAAGTGTACCGAGAGTCAAACGTTTGTAAGAATTCGCATGAACATAGGACAAGATTCATGGCTGGATTATCTGCTGTTGACGAAAGGACCAGGGTGAGTCGCCCCCCATTGCCTCCTGCAACACGTCGCCGTCTCTACCTTTACCTCTTGCCGTTAATTGGAAGTCCCTTTCTGCTTCTGACGGCGGCCCTCTTTATCTTGCCCTCACAGTGGTTCGCGCTGCGTTCGAAAAATACCTATCTTATAAATGTCGCATACGGAGCCAAACTATACGGAGCAAACTGCCAGATTCTTGTATATGGTGACTCGAGCGCTATGGTTGGCATCGATCCTTCTGTGATTCGCGCACGTACCGGACTCAGCACTTGCAACATCGCCGAGTTCCAGCCGATGACTAAGTTGAATGGCACGATGCTACTCGACACGTACCTCGAGAACAATGCGGCGCCCCGCTTTCTTATTTTTTATTTTGCTCCGGAAGATCTCGATCCCCACAGCGAGCACCATAACGGACCGTTCGAGGCTATCGTATATCGAATGCGACGACCGCATAAGGTAGCTAGCCTTGTCGACCTGGCGTCACATCATCCTGCTGAACTTGTGGCGTGGGTCGAGCAAGGCCTGCGTTTTACTTTAGTCAATCTTGTCAGTAAACCGGCGTCTCCCGAGGTGCAGCATCTGCGCGACCGCACCAACGGACAGCTACCAATGAGTTCCCCATCGCTCACCGAATGTGACAGCCTTCTCCGTGATACGCCACCTGACAAGGCATGGGTCGCAGGTCTGCGGTCTAAATATGGGCAGGAGGGCACAACGGTCTTGGTAGATGCTACGCCCTTGGCTACCTGTGATCGAAGCTTACCCTTCTTCCAACGGCAACTGCCGGGAGTCATCGACAATCGTGTAGAGACTTTGCCTATCTCGGCATATGTCGTCGATGGGCGGCTGCACGTTAACGCCGAGGGGTCCGCGCTTCTCTCGAACATGCTTGCGGAGCAGGTTGAGGAGCACTTACGCAGCGGGTCGTTCGCAGGAGCTCATTGAATCCATGCTTTTTTCGTCTAACGATTTCATCTTTCTTTTCCTGCCAGCGAGTCTTCTCGGTTATCAACTTCTCAGCAGCCAAGGGAGAACTGCTCTTTTAACTTGGCTAGCTCTCGTGTCTCTCTTCTTTTATGCATGGTGGAATCCCACCTACCTGCTGCTTTTGATAGCTTCGATCGTTGTAAACTTTTTTTTCTCCCGGCTCATCGGTTCAAAGAGCAATGAGAAAGCCCGCAGTTGCTGGCTTTTCGCTGCGATTGCGGCAAACTTGTTGCTCCTGATGTGGTTCAAGTATCTTTTCCCGCTTCTCAATTTCTTCCATCGTCACGGCCTTATCCATCACGGCTTCGCGGATGTACTTCTCCCTTTGGGTATCTCATTTTTTACCTTCACCCAGATTGCCTACCTGATTGACTTGCGACAGGGGATTGCCAAACAGCAAGGAATTCTCGCATATACCGTTTTCGTCACTTTTTTTCCCCATCTCATTGCCGGTCCCATCATTCATCCGCGCGAGATCATGCCGCAATTGGAGGGAGATCGCATGGGAAGCCTGCGTTCCGACGACATGGCTCTCGGACTATCCTGGTTCATTCTGGGTCTTGGAAAAAAAGTTCTCATCGCCGATCGCATAGCGCCACTTGCGGATGTTCTTTATGCGCATCCAGGCGGGCTTGGATTTGCGGGCACTTGGCTTGGCGTTATTTGTTATAGCATGCAGCTTTACTTCGACTTCTCAGGCTACTCGGACATGGCACTTGGCCTGGCTCGCATGTTCTCGATCGAATTTCCAATCAACTTCGATTCTCCCTACAAGGCGCCAAGCATTATCGAGTTCTGGCAGCGCTGGCATATGACACTCTCACGTTATATCGCAGAGTATCTCTATACCCCAATTCTCCAGGCGGTAAATAGCCGCCGCATGGATGCGGGTAAGAAGGTTAGTCGCAAGGCACAGGCCACGCTCGAAGGCTTCTTGCAAATGATCTTCTTTCCGACGATGACGGCTATGTTCATCGCCGGAATTTGGCACGGCGCAGGTGTCCAGTTCCTTATCTTCGGCTTGCTCCACGGCTTCTATCTCGTCGTCAATCATGCCTGGCGGCTACTGACCCCTAAAGGCAACAGTCTTCATGCAAAACTTCCCACGTCCCTTTCCATCTTAGGTACGTTTTTATGTGTTGTCGTTAGCCTGATCTTCTTCCGTGCTAACGGCATTCGTGATGCGGTCTACATTCTTGGGACCATGTTCGGCGCGCATGGCATTGGTCCGGCCTTCAACGGTAATCCTCTACTGCAGGAGATCCCACGCACCTCGGTCTTCCTTACCAAGATCTCAACCGCAGCTGTTGCCATCGCAGCTTGCCTCGTCGTCGTTTGGGGAATGCCCAACACGCAAGAGATTCTTGGCCAGCTTACACGGGATACTGTACGGCTACCTAGCTTGCTATCGCGCCTCATTTGGAGGCCGACTGCAGCCTGGAGTTTAGCGCTTATGGTTCTCTTCTGTCTTTCTCTCCTCATGCTCGATACGAGCTCACGATTCCTATACTTTCAGTTCTAATACTTGTCGCGTGCTTATAGATTCTGGGGTTTAGCGTCGAAGTGACGCGAATCCTTTCGAGCGAAGATGTCACGTTTGCTCTTGGGCAGCTTTCTAGAGGTTATTCAAGAGGTGGGAGACCTGTCTTCTTTCGAGAGGCGTTGAAAGCACCACGCTTGTTGTGGGGCTCCCATAGGGGAGCAATTTTTCGATTAAGTCTTCCAGTTGCGTAATTGACGGAAGAACTACTTTCAGAAGAAAGGCATCCCCGCCAGTCAGATGATGGCATTCCTGAACCGGTTGGAGAGTCGGAAGGATTTTCAAAAATTGCCTGTATCGGCTACCGTCGCAAGTGAGCCGTACGAAGGCAGTGACCGAATAGCCGAGTGCCCGCAGATCTATTTCAGCTCGATATCCGCGAATGAACTCCAGACTTTCCAATTGGCGGACACGCTCTGCGGCGGCAGAAGGAGATAAACCTACCCTGCGGCCTAGTTCCGCAAAGGGAACTCGAGCATCGACGGCGAGTTCCTGAAGTATCTTCCTGTCTAGCTGGTCTATCTCATCGTTGAGTGGCATCTGATCTCTCTTTTTTCGTCCCATTATGCTTGCAGCAGCGATTCTCTCGAGTTAGGTCAAATTTCCCATGGGTTATCGTTATAGATCGAAGTATAACCGTGGAATCCGTTCGTTTAGAGGAATATAAGAGGGGGTTCTGCATTCCATTTTGCATCGAATTTCCTTAGCATCGGCGAGATGATCGATCTCGATGGTATAAATCTCAGACTTGAAGACGTAGTTGCGGTGGCGAAAGCGGCGGAGCCCGTTCGGATAGCACCCTCGGCACTGAAAAAAATGGACGATTCACGTCGCCGAGTTGAGGAGGCGATGGCCGGCTCAAAACCGGTATATGCCTTGAATACCGGGGTCGGTCTGCTTGCCAATATTCGCTTGGATGAAAGCGAGATTGAGGCGATGCAGGTGAACCTAATACGTTCTCACTGTTGCGGAGTTGGTGTTCCTCTGGACGTCTCGGTAGTACGAGGCATGATGTTGATCCGTGCAAATGTCCTGGCCAAAGGATTGTCAGGAATTCGTCCCGTCGTCGCCGAGCGTATCTGCGACTTGCTGAACCACGGAATTACTCCGATCATCCCTTCACGTGGCAGCGTTGGCGCAAGCGGAGACCTTGCGCCTTTGGCCCATATGGCGCTCGTGCTCATCGGTGAAGGCCGGGCCATGTACGAAGGCGAAATATTGCCGGCATCTGTTTGCTTTACACGAGCGGGCCTAACGCCGCTCGTCCTTTTGGGAAAAGAGGGAATCTCGCTCCTCAATGGCACCCAAGCGATGCTCTCGATCGGATGTCTACGTTTGCATGAGCTTGAAGAGCTATTTTTTTCGGCGCAAACAACTTCCGCACTCAGCATCGAGGCCCTACGGGGGACAGACGCTGCCTTTGATGCACGTCTCCATGAGGCTCGACCGCACCAAGGACAGTTGCTGAGTGCTGCGCACCTTTCAGCATTGCTTCGGGGAAGTTCAATTCCCAGAACTCACGGGGAGGGCAGTCGAATTCAAGATGCTTACTGTCTTCGTTGTATTCCCCAAGTGCACGGTGCGGTCTGGGACACGCTGGTACACGCCCGCAAGGTCTTTGAGATAGAGCTGAATAGCGCAACAGATAATCCACTGGTGTTTGATGGCGCGATCATCTCTGGAGGGAATTTTCATGGCGCGCCACTAGCCTTGGCCCTGGATTTTTTATCGATCGCGTTGTGCCAACTGGCCGGAATATCGGAACGGCGAACTGAGAGGCTGCTAAATCCCAGCCTCAATGAAGGGCTTCCCGCGTTTCTGGCTTCGAGCCCCGGACTTGAGTCTGGATTGATGATGGCTCAGGTCACTGCTGCTGCTTTGGTCGCTGAGTTGCGGGTGCTCGCTTCGCCAGCATCAACGGGATCAATTCCGACCAGCGGAAATCAGGAAGACTTTGTCAGCATGGGAATGACCGCTGCGCTCAAACTTGATCAGGCCGTTACACTTGCGAGAATGGTGATTGCAATCGAGCTACTTGCTGCTACGCGTGCGTTGGATATTCGTGGCGACGTCTCTACAGAGATATTGGAAGAGGCTCGCGCGCGCTTCAGGACTCGTATTCCGGAGTGGCAGGAAGATTGCGTGCTCTCAATTTGGATGGAGGAGGCAGCAAGCTTTCTGGCTAATGCGGCCTTTGACATCAAACTAGCGGATGTTGAAACCAGGGAGGCTGTCGGTGATTGAGGGATACTCTCCAATTCGTGCGCCGCGTGGCAATGTGAGAACGGCAAAAGGGTGGATCCAGGAAGCAGCAAAGCGGATGCTGATGAACAACCTGGATCCAGAGGTCGCGGAAAAGCCAGAGGACCTGATTGTTTATGGCGGACGGGGTAAAGCGGCACGTAATTGGGAGTGTTACCACAAAATTGTTGAAACCCTCGATCGCCTTGAGAATAACCAGACTCTCCTGGTGCAATCCGGTAAAGCGGTGGGTGTACTGGAGACGCAACGGTTTGCCCCTCGTGTCCTTATCGCAAATTCAAATCTTGTTCCTCGTTGGGCGACCTGGGAGGAGTTCGATCGTCTCGACGCTGCGGGGCTCATGATGTATGGCCAGATGACGGCTGGTTCGTGGATCTATATTGGCACCCAAGGAATTCTGCAGGGTACTTACGAGACATTTCGAGGTGCTGCGCAGCGTCACTTCAACGATACCCTTGCAGGTACCATTACCGTCACAGCGGGACTTGGCGGCATGGGTGGCGCTCAGCCGCTTGCAATAAAACTTGCTGGCGGCGTGAGTATTTGTATCGAGATCGACTCGAGTCGTGTTCAGCGAAGGATTGAGACGCGCTACCTGGACAAAGCGACTGAATCTCTCGATGAAGCAATTCGATTGGCTCAGGCGGCAAAAAATCGAAGAGAGGCCATTTCGATCGGATTGCTGGGGAATGCAGCTGAATTGCTGCCGAAGATGGTTCAACTCGGATTCACTCCTGATCTCGTCACCGATCAGACGAGTTCACACGATCCAATGTGGGGCTACATTCCCGTTGCTAAAGCAGACGAAGATTTGAATGCGCTGCGCGCTCAGCAGCCAGATATCTACAAAGCGCGAGTGCAAGCCTCCATTGTTCAGCATGTTCAAGCGATCATTGAAATGCAACGACGCGGCGCTGTCGCCTTTGACTACGGAAATAATTTGCGTACGCAGGCGAAACTCGGTGGGCTGGAGGACGCCTTCTGCTATCCCGGCTTTGTCCCCGCCTTTATTCGCGATTCGTTCTGCGAAGGTCGCGGTCCTTTTCGCTGGGTTGCGCTCTCCGGAGATCCGTCCGATATTGCAACCACCGATGAAGCACTGCAGGGTTTGTTTCCGGAAGACAAGCGTCTTCAGGAATGGCTCACCTTTGCATCAAGTCAAGTAGCATTTCAAGGCCTGCCCGCACGTATTTGCTGGCTTGGCTATCGGGAACGCGATCGTGCCGGACTACTGTTCAACCAAATGGTGCGTGACGGCCGGCTCAAAGCGCCAATTGTTATTGGCCGCGATCATCTCGACGCGGGATCGGTTGCTAGCCCCTTCCGCGAGACAGAAGCGATGCTGGACGGCTCCGACGCTGTTTCGGATTGGGCGCTCCTTAACTTTGCAACAGGAATTGCCAGTGGCGCCGCTTGGATGAGCTTTCATCACGGTGGGGGAGTGGGGATGGGTTACAGCCAGCATGCAGGTCTGGTCGCGGTAGCGGACGGAAGCGACGAAGCTGAAGAGCGGCTGCGGCTTTGCCTGAAGAATGATCCTGCTATGGGGGTCATTCGCCACGCCGATGCGGGCTATGACAAGGCGTTGACCACTGCACGTGAACGCGGTCTCGATCTACCGAGCATCCCATGAATGCGGATCTTCTTATTATGGGAATCTCGCAGCTTGTGACAGCTCGAGGGAGCGGCCCGAAGCATGGAGTTGCGATGCGGGAGCTAGAGGTTGTGCAAGAAGCCGCAATCGCTATCAAGGAAGGTCGCATTGCGTGGACCGGAAGATTTAGAGACTGGGATGGCCAGGCCTCAGCGATGTTCGATGTAGAAGGACGGGCTGTCGTCCCAGGACTCATAGATCCACACACTCACGCGGTTTGGGCCGGTGATAGACTTGCAGATTTCGATGCCAGAACATCGGGTAAGAGTTATGAAGAAATCCTCAGAGCAGGAGGGGGCATTCGCAGTAGCATTCGTGCGACTGCTGGAGCTGCGCAAGATGATTTGATTCGTCTGGCCACGCCACGAATCAGAAGTCTGCTCCGTTCCGGTGCCACGACGATCGAGGTTAAATCTGGCTATGGCTTCACCGCATCAGCTGAAATTGCGATGCTCGAAGTAATTAAGATGCTTCGCACAGCGACGCCCGCTCGACTTTTGTCAACGCTGCTAATCCATATCCCTCCCTCAGATCCCTTAGAGCGAGCACAATACATCATTGATACTTGCAATGATCTGATCCCAGAAGTGTCAACGCGAAGGCTGGCTTCGGCTGTTGATGTTTTCGTGGAACAGGAAGCGTGGCATGTAGAAGAAGCGGCACAGATTCTTGAGTGTGCGAAGCGACATGGCATGAAGATAAAGCTTCATACGGAGCAGTTCCAGCGCATTGGAGGGCTCGAGTTGGGAGTGAGGTTGGAAGCATTGAGCGTTGACCATTTGGAAGCTTGCACACAACAGCAACTCGCATTGCTTGCTTCCAGCTCCACTATCGCGACCATTCTTCCTGGCGTTTCGCTTCATCTTGGAATACCTGCTGCTCCAGGTAGACAGCTTATTGATTCAGGCGTTGCGGTGGCGGTTGGGACTGATCTCAACCCTGGGTCTAGTCCCTTATTTTCTACCGTTGCTGCTCTAGCTCTAGCGGTTCGCCTGAATGGCCTCACGGCGTCAGAGGCGTTAGTAGCTGGCACGGTAAATGCCGCGTGTGCGTTGGATCTCACAGATGTTGGCCGGCTTGAAACGGGACTGTACGCGGATTTTCTTGTTCTTGAAGGAAGCGATTGGCGCGAGATGATGTACACGCTGGGTGCTAATCCTGTGCATGAAGTTTGGGCCCGCGGGCAAAGGGTAGGTCGTGACGGCCTCTCCTGAAAAGATACTCCTCGACTTTTATTTCGTATTGGTGCCACGACTGGAGGTTTCATGAGCACGTTCTATTGTCCAGAGCTGTTGTATCTCGACGGCACATTCGTGGCAGATAGAGGGCTTCTTGTAGATGACACAGGGCGAATTGAGCGCATAATTGCGAAAGGAGATAGCGGGAGTTTTGCAACTGTCAATCTTCCTCGGAAGGCACTTCTGCCTGGCTTCGTTAACACACACTCGCACTCCTTTCAGCGTCTGATTCGGGGGAAGGCAGAGTCCAGAGTTGTGAGTGGCCGAGATTTCTGGAGTTGGCGCGGGACGATGTATCGAGCCGCGGCTCGACTCACTCCAGACGAAATATTCGATGTCGCTCGAATGGCTTTCCTTGAAATGATCCTTGGTGGGACGACCACAGTCGGAGAGTTTCACTATCTGCACACGGACGAGTCCGGCCGACCGTATGACGACCCGAACATTCTAAGTAAACAAGTCATCGCTGCAGCTCGGTCAGTTGGCCTTCGTATCGTTCTACTCCGAACAGCGTATCTACGATCTGGTTTTGGCTTGTCTCCAGACCCTGGTCAGACCCGTTTCTTCGAATCAACGAATGATTTTCTGGACAATATGAGTGAGCTTGTTACTCAATATCCGACAAGGTCAACTGAAATCAGTTTTGGGGTTGCTCCCCATAGCGTTCGCGCTGTGCCGCTCGATGATCTTCTAGAGATTTCGGCTTGGGCTCGTGCTAAGGAGCTTCCACTGCACATGCATGTAGCCGAGCAAGTAGCTGAAAACGAAGCTTGCATCCGCGAATATGGATTTACGCCAGTTGAACTGTTGAGTATCAACCATATTTTAAGTCCCATGTTCACTGCTGTTCATTCGATTCATGTGCGGTCAGACGAGATGGAGGAGCTTGCACGGTCTCACTCCACGATTTGTTCTTGTCCTACAACCGAAAGAAATCTTGGGGATGGGATCTTTGCTGCGGACGAAGCAATGGTCGCTAATATCCGCGTGGCACTCGGATCAGACAGCCAGGCGCAGATCGATCCACTCGAAGATGCGCGCGAACTCGACTATCACCTTAGGTTGAGGCACCAGCAGCGCGCCATCCTCGACATGATTGACCGGAAAACACTTGCCCAACGGCTGCTCTCGTGTGCCACTCGCAATGGTGCCGAATCGCTCTCGGTGCCCGCGGGAGAGTTCGTGCCGGGTTCACTTGCTGATGCTTTTACTGTGAATCTCGATGATCTTTCGATTGCGGGTCATTCGCATGAAGACCTACTCTCGATCCTTGTGTTTTCGTTAACCAGATCTGCGATTCAGGATGTGATGGTGAATGGAAAACGCATCGTTCAGGACCAAGTGCATCCATTGCATGCTGAAATCGTTGCACGGTACCAAGAGGTTCATCGCAGAGTGTGGGGAGCGGGTTACATCGTTAGGAACGTATTATGAGAACAGTCGTTGAATATCTTCTGGAACTCATTCGTATCCCATCGGTTTCGTCGATATCGAACCGTCGCGTAGTGGACTATGCTTCTGAGGTCTTTCTAAAGGTAGGATGGGACGTCGCCACGACGACATACACTGATTTGAGTGGTGTTGAAAAGGTCAATATAATTGCAGCCCCTCCAGGCCAGAGTGCTAGCGATCCTGCAACGGAACTCGCGTTCCTGTGCCACACAGATACCGTTCCATTTGCTGATGAATGGGATGGGGCACTTAAACCGTTCGTGACAGATGGCATCGTCTATGGCTGTGGGGCGTGCGACGTGAAGGGATTTCTCGCATGTTTGTTGACGGCTGTGAGCGAAGTCGAGACGAAGTCGCTCAAACATGGGTTGCGCATCGCCTTGACTGCAGATGAAGAAATAGGATGCCTCGGAGCGAATCGTCTACTTTAATTCCGCTCTCATGCTTCCCCGCTGCCTTATCGTCGGAGAACCCACCTCTTTACATCCTGCAAGAGCAGGTAAAGGTTATTGGCTAGCTGAGGTCACTGTGTTTGGTGAGGAGGCTCATAGTGCTCACCCCCTTCAGGGGAGGTCGGCAATCTATGGCGCAGCGCAGATGATTCGTGAGATTGAGATACTTGCTCAACGACTAGCTGAGGCACGAAACGATTTTTTCAATCCGGCATTTACGACGATCAATATTGGCACAATCCATGGAGGTACTGCCAAGAACATCGTTCCTGGGAGATGTAGCTTTCTGATCGAGTGGCGGCCGATCCCAGGGCATGATGATCAAATGGTATTTGAGGCGATCGTAAGGATAGGAAATCAGATTTCGGAATCAAATCCTGAGTTTCAATTTGATCTGAAGATATTGCGACAACAAGCTGGTTTTGAGACCGCGGAAAAATCGGACCTCGTCCGGACCATGGAGCACATTACAGGAAGGCAATCTATCTCAATTCCCTTCGGGTCTGAAGCGAATGTATTTGCCACCCTAGCGAGGGAGATTATTGTCTTTGGGCCCGGAGACATGCGTACTGCCCACAGTCGGCGGGAGTGTGTTCCAGTATCGGAGTTGGCCGAGGCTGTGTCGCACCTAAAGAGATTGATGCAGAAGCTTGGAGGGTAAACAGAGTCCTTGCTCACATCTGTGCAGTAGCGTACGGACGAGCGGCTATTTGTTCTGCCCATCGCGAAGATGGTTTCGGGAGCTGGAACCACCCACCACGATTCGCCAGCAAACAACCTTGATCAGGTTGATCACTGCATTCTGGTTAGATAATCCTGGTGACGCTTCATATTGAAGGCGCTACGATTACAACTTGGCAAGTACCGGCTACTGGCGACTGCCCGTTTTCTTATCTACAAGCGCGACAGCTTGCCACGACCGCCAGACTGGGTGGATAACGTGACAGATCAGACCTGCAAATCCGATATAACGAATCTAAGCAGCACCCGCGTATAGCCTTCTACGCCGCTATCAATCATCTACTTCACACATCGGTAACTCCAATTACTGCGCGTGCTTCCAGCCGACAAAGTTGTTCAAGCTTCTGCAAGTAACCTTGGCGGATCGACGACGATGGGCTGATCGTTTCTTGAGGTCATTCCATCACTTTGGAGCAGCTACTACCGGTCATCCCCTAATATCCAGCGGTAGTAAGGATTATCGCGATCGTGCTGGAGTACCTTTGCAATGGTCTCCTGCCACAGATCGCGGTCCCCGTTGTAAGCAGCTACACCTGCGCTGTAGAACCCGAACAAGGTATTTTGCTGCTCTTGTATCTCCGATAGCAACGCAGAATCGGCCCCCTGTATAGGCACGATAGTGCGAAGGGCCAACAACTCTGGAAGAACAGACTTAATCTCCCCAGCATGCACCGAAGCCGCATATTCAATACTTGGCCTATCGTCTGTCACGGCGGGTGCATCACCAACATAGCGCTTCATGTCATTCTGATCCATCATCCAGGTAGCTAACAAAGCGGCCGGCGATTTTAACCCCAACCTCTTGTAGCGATGTTGCAACCGGGCGCTGATTGTATCGCCTCGTGATCTCTTGAGCATTCAATTCAATCGGCGACAGGGAGCCGACAAGCAGCATCTCGTGGAGTTCGGTCGACCACAACGTAGCATATGGGAACACATCGAGAAAGCTGCGCATCAGAGAGCGCGTATCTGCGTCGTTCTGGGTGGCGAGAGGTAGCCATTGTGCAACAAGGCCATTGGGTTCGAGGCGCTTTGCTGCGAGTTTGTAGAAGTCGCTTGAGTAGAGATTCACTATGCCAGCAGCGGACGGGGGAGGTGGCTCTAACGTAATGAGGTCGTATCGTTCTGTGCTTTGAACTAGCTCCTTACGTCCGTCGCGTACGCGGATCTGCAGTCTAGGATCGGAGGCTGCGCTGAAGTTGCCTTCAAATGAAGAGCCAGCCTGCACCACCGCAGGCAGCAGTTCAGCACAGACCCTCGTTTGAAGTTGTGGGTACTGCAGAAGACCGCCTGCTGTTATTCCGGTGCCGAATCCAATGACTAGCGCCGAGCGCGGCTCCCCTGTATGAATGATAAGGGGAAGCAGCGCCTGGAGCCGCATATAGCGCAATGAAGGCATCGCATCGCCTGAGTTTGAGACCCCTTGAATGTACAGTCTTCTTAGAGTGTGGTGCCCGCTCACTTGTTTTAGTACAGCGACGGTGGAACCTGTACTTTCTTTGTAGAAGGTAAGCCTGCCGCCACCACGGGTAGATGCCAGTAGACGCCCCATACGATCGGGTGGAGTGATGACAGCAATTGCTACTGTTACGAATCCAATCGCCAACACCGTCCATCGCATGGAGGGTCTAACCATCGAACCGCGTAACACAGCGGAGAAGCCCAATGCTGCTGCTGCAATTGCCAGTATCGCAAGGGTCCGTACCAGACCGAACGTCGGTACAAGAAAGAATCCTGTTACTAAGGTCCCGACGATACCGCCAGCAGTATTTAGAGCGATAACAGTCCCTACGTCGCGCCCTGCCGTGTGTGTTCTCGTTACTAATCGAAGGGCGGCCGGAAAAGCAGCTCCAAGAAGAACGGTCGGTACGAATACGATTCCGATCGCCGCTATAAAAAAACGGGAGCACGTGCTTGCAAATTCGCTTCCAGTAGCTGATAGCGTCATGTTTCCAACGATTGCTTGTACGCGAAGATGCCATATGCTCAAGCTAGCGATTTCTAGTAGCGCGATAAAGCCAGCGGCGGAAATCAGGAGACCGAAAGTTCCCCATGCGTCGGATAGCCGATCGGCAAAGCGAACATACAGCGCACTTCCGGCAGCGAGACCCGCCAAGTAAGTCGCGAGCACGATCGAAAAGGCAAAGCTTCGCGTGCTGAGAAACTGTACGATCGCTTGTGCCCATACAACTTCATAACCAAGTGCAATGCCACCAGCCGACGCATAGAGTGCGAGAGCGAAGAGGGCTGGCCTGGTCAACGCTTGAGAATCTAATGTCTCAGGCGCATTCTTTTCCTTGTGAGAATCGCGGTTCAGAGCAATGGCTCCGGCTGCCGCTCCGAGATTGAGCGCTGCCGCTGCGTAGGCCGTACCGTGAACGCCAAAGCGGGGCAAGAAGACAAAGGTGCTCAACAGCGCGCCGGCGATGCCTCCGGCTGTATTCGAAGCGTATACGCTCCCTCCTGCCTCAGCAATACGTTCTGTCCCAAACATCCAGAAACGAACGGCAACCGGCAGCGTTCCTCCCATGAGAAACGCAGGTGCTCCGACGAGGAAGAACGGGAGGCACCATGCCAACAAACCTACTCGATTTTCTATTGCTGCGAAAATGGAAGAGGAGTGGTACAAAGCAACAGTCGTTGCCACACTGAGTAAGGCGATTCCTGTTTCGAGATATGGATAGACCAGGAACGGTTGCTTCAGTCGATCTGCCCACCAACCAAAATATGCGCCTCCGAACGCAAGCCCTGCGAAGAACGCGCTCACTGCGATTGTCACTGAATATACTTCTGCACCCACGACGAGTGAGAGCTGCTTGATCCAAAGCACTTGGTAAATCAGAGAGGCTGTGCCAGACAAGAAGAGCACGAAGACAAACAATAGGGGACGCGCATTGAAATCAATATGATTTGGGTAATTGATCTCCGCAGCACGTTTGTTCACACTGCGATCTCTTAGTTTGTTTTTGGAAGCAGAGCCGGATTTCACAGCCGACATGCGGGACCCCTGTAAAAAATGAACCGGGTTCATTCACGATGGATGAACCCGGTTCAGTTATTCTGCTCGTCACACGTTCTTTAAATCAAATTAGCGCATGCTCCGTTCCCAATATCATTCCTTGGGTTTCGGGGCCATATTCACAAACATCTCCGGGTCGATCGTGAAGCTTGCCGGAGCCTGACTCGGTGGATAAGCCTTGAATGACTCGACAAACTCTTGGGCGGAGATTTGCCCCTGAATCGCCAAATACACGTTATGGACTTGCCAATCGTCGTATTGATCCGAAATGAGAGGCGCCTTTTCATAAGGATCCATGCGCAAATTTTCAATCAAAGGAACTCGAGTGCAGGTGAACGGATTCG
This sequence comes from uncultured Acidobacteriaceae bacterium, assembly GCA_963708755.1. Classification (GTDB taxonomy): domain Bacteria; phylum Acidobacteriota; class Terriglobia; order Terriglobales; family Acidobacteriaceae; genus Edaphobacter. The sequence continues at coordinate 116,343 of CAVPTN010000002.1, read as the reverse complement.
ACCATACCGCGTAGCCTCCGATCGCTCGCTGCTCGCAGAAAACAAACTTCCAGTTGTCGTGTCTCATGGCCACTAGCAGCCCATCGTCATTGAAGTAGTAAAAATTTCTTCGTGGAGAGTGCTCTACCTGACCGGTTAGATAAGGAAGAATGTTGTAACCATCCAGATGAACCTTGTGCGCCATGCCACCTGGACCGGTGCCCTTGAGAAGCTGATCCGTGATGTTGGGGTTTCCGGCTGCTGCCAGCAATGTTGGGAACCAATCAAGTCCAGAGATGATCTCGTTGGACCAGACATTCTCCTTGATGTGCCCAGGCCATCGAATCATCGCAGGTACACGGTAGGCACCCTCCCAGTTCGAGTTCTTCTCATTCCGGAACGGAGTCATCGACGCATCAGGCCACGTAAACATATTGGGCCCGTTATCTGTCGTGTAGATGACGATGGTGTCATTTGCAATTCCAAGATCGTCTAATTTCTTGAGTAATTTGCCAACGTCCTGATCGTGCTCCCACATACCGTCCATGTACTCGTTGCCCGCCATCCCGCTTTTTCCTTTGAACTCCGGCCGGACATGCGTAAAGACGTGCATCCTTGTAAAGTTCATCCACACAAAGAACGGCTTATTCGCCTTCACTTGCTTATCCATGAAGTCCATAGCAGCATTCGACGTCTCATCATCGATCGTCTCCATGCGCTTTATGTTTAGCGGCCCGGTGTCCTCGATTTTGCCATCTGCAAAGGAATGAATTACACCGCGCGGGTTGTATATCTTCAAAAAGATAGGATCGTCCTTGGGCCAGTAGGGCATCTCTGGCTCCTGCTCCGCGTTCAGGTGGTACAGGTTGCCGAAAAATTCGTCAAAGCCATGATTCGTCGGCAAATACTCGTCACGGTCTCCCAGGTGGTTCTTGCCGAACTGCCCGGTTGCATATCCAAGCGGCTTGATTGCCTCCGCGATCGTAATATCGCGCTTCTGGATTCCCACCGGAGCGCCTGGAACGCCTACCTTTGTCATTCCCGTTCTTACCGCAACCTATCCAGTGATGAAGGTCGCTCGCCCGGCGGTGCAGCTATTCTCAGCGTAGTAGTCGGTGAACGTCATTCCGTGTTCACCGATGCTATCGATGTTCGGAGTCATCATCCCCATCAAACCGTGCGTGTAGCGGCTGATATTGCTCTGGCCGATATCGTCGCCAAAGATGACCAGGATGTTCGGCTTTTTGGCTTGTCCGAACGAAGCCTGCGGCGCCCACAGAACCATTAGCGATAGAGCCGCTAAAAGATATAGGGGCTTCCGAAGAAGTGACAGCCTTCGGCAGTTCAAGTAGCGATGGGTCTCTGAGATCATAAGCGCTCCCTTGGAATGAAGGTGCTCAGATGCATAATGCAGAATCGACAACATGAATTGACCGGCAAGAGTCGACGCCTAAAGGCCCCGCTCAAGTGTTCTGGGCCGCTTGGAGATTGTCCTTTGCAGTGCATGCAAAGTCAAGCAAGAATTGGGGATCTCTCAGAGAGATTCGCTTTTCCGAAGTAGCTTGCTTGAATATTTAGAGACGCAATCTGGAAAGTTATCTTAACCTGCGCCGTAAAGTTCATCGCGGCTAAACTCCATTTTGTTGACAGTGATATTGACGAAATTATGGTGGGAGCAAATGAAATCGTCCCTTGCGTCTAAGTTGATGGCTGAGGCTGATTTTGAGTCTTGGTAAATTAAGACGATTGCTATCGATAGCCATCTTCCTGGTTCCTTCTTTGTATTGCTGGCTGGTGTGGCCCTCTTGGTTGTGTTGCGCTGATTACGCGAGAGCCCAAAAGGTTAGAGCTTAGCGCCAAAAATAGATGGTGAGGTGCAAAGAATAAAGCGGTTTGGAGTGTCGCTGCATGGCCTGGAGCATAATCTGTGGACTGACGGCGGGGCTAGCTTGCGGCGGCGGAATCTCCTACAAAGCTTGTGAACTCAGGGTTCTCTCCGTTCACGATCTCGCTTTGCATGGTGGCAGGAGTTTTTACAGCTCGATGACCTTCCCACGTTGCAGAAGGGCACAAAATATGTATTTGCCTATCTTGCGGAGAGAAACATCTGATTAGTATGGGCTCTCTTGGCTGGCGCATCGAGAGCTATCGCATCATAAGCGTCGGCGCGCAGCACTGCGGAGCACGATATCGTCAATGCAAACAAACAAATAAACAAGGAACGGTTCCATGCCTCAGTCTACTCAATCCTTGAACTCACTAGATGCCGGATAGCCAAATCTCTTCTGGCTTTATATTTTGCGCTTCATCACAGATTACGCGGCAATCAAGAGCGGCGAGTTGTCGATATGTCATCCATATCGCAGACGTTGGGGCTCCATTTACAGTATTTGTATGACGAAATTGTCGAAAGTCGACCTGGTTGGTGTTGGGCTTAACGCCACTGATACGGTTATTCCGCTCTCAAAGTATCCGCCACGAGGCTCTAAGGTTGAGTACCGGAATGCAACTGTCCTACCTGGAGGACAAGTCGCATCAACTGTTGTTGCGTGTCAACAATGGGGTCTTCATACACGCTACGTTGGGAAGCTTGGTGACGACGACGCTGCAAAACTGCATCGGGAGGCCTTTGCTCATGCAGGTGTGGAAACGAACCTTATCACCGTTTCAGGAGGCGCCAGCCCGCAGTCGCTAATACTCGTTGATGATGAGGGTGAACGGACAGTCCTTTGTAGGCGGGATGAAAGACTTATTCTTCGGCCTGCAGAACTCGAGCGCGAATGGATCGTCAATGCGCGTGCTCTTCACCTCGATGGTTACGATACCGCTGCAGCAACGGTAGCTTCGCACTGGGCTCGCGCTGCGGGAATTCCGGTAATTGCGGATTTAGATGAGATCTATCCGGGCGTGGAAGACCTACTTGCGAACATTGACTATCTCATTGTGAGCCGGGATTTCCCATGTCGGCTAATGGCAGAAACCAACTTGGAAGAAGCGCTGCGGCGGATGCAACGCCGTTACGGATGCCGTCTCGCCGCTGCGACGTTGGGAGAGGACGGTGTGCTGGCGTGGAACGGTAAACAATTCCACCACACTCCTGCCTACCATGTTCCTGTAGTCGACACGACAGGGGCCGGGGATATCTTTCACGCTGGATTTATCTATGGACTACTTCAAAACTGGTCGCTGGAACGGCAACTTGATTTTGCATGTGCTGCGGCAGCTTTGAATTGCACTGCAGTCGGCGCCAGGGGCGGCATTCAGCCTATCGAGATAATTGAGAAATTAATGGCAACCGGCTCTCGGCATCGTGCCAACTATTGCGTCGCGAATTCAGACTGTTCGCTTAGCTAAATCAAAAGAATATGCAGGTTGCATAGTGTGGGTTGTTGCGGGTGATCGACCTGCCGGGCAATTATGTCCGTCAGTAATCGCTGTTCTATTTGAGAGCGATTCTTTATGCCGTTCGCCTTCTCGCAAATTGTCCCTGTTCTAATCAGTCCGGCGCTTTACGACTCGTACTGCCTACGAGCGTACTACTTCATTAGCAATTGACCTTTAACTCTCGTCCTCATGCGCGATGCGCTCAATAGATCTCGCGGGTTGTGAGTCGATTAATCGTCCTCATAGCCTTACTTCAGCTGTCAGCTCTGGTGTTGTTCGGCACTGAATCAAGCGCCCACACTGATGCCCCTGTCTTTGAGTTGTGGTATTCGCTGCTTTGCCACGGAGAACATGAGTGGTTCGTAAAATGAATATACCTTCCAAATATTCTCCCCACCATAACTCCCTCCTCCATTAGTTTCTCTCACACTTCAGTGTCATGCCCCACGTGGAAGCTGTACGGTTCCCGCGAAAATCACTGCATTTTGCAGAATTTTGCTGACACCTTCGGACTATGGCTGAGTAACGGCAACTGGGGGATTCTTGTAACTGTCGAAACAGTTATCGACTTTCCATCCATCCATTTCTTAGTCGGCGACCGCGCAGGCCAGCTAGGAGGCAGCTCGGAATGATTTGTTTGACCAAAGCCAAATGGCACCAGCCCAGTTATTGCCTCAGGAAGTCTAGGTAAAGACGATGCAAGAGATCGAACGGCGAACCGTTCCAAAGAACTCTTTCAAATTCGTAGCTCGCTCACCTGAAGGCTCTCCCCTTGGGCTATTCGAAGTTATGGAGATGTATATGTCGTCCTACTGCGTCACTGTCAAAAACTACTTTGGATGTGTAAGGTCTAGCTCTCGCTCTTTCTCGAAGATAGTTTTTGCCTTGATGGTTCTCACGGCTGCAATGTCGTGTGTTGTAGCGGAAGCGCAGACTGCCACAACTACCACGCTTGCGATTAGCCCTACGAGTGCGGCTAATGGATCCGTATTCGATATGACGGCGACAGTCAAAGCTGGTGGAACGGCTCTAACGGGGGGTACGGTCACATTTCGTGATACTTACAATGGCGTCACAGAAATACTTGGAACAGTTCAAGTTCAATCTGCACACGGGATCAAAGGCAACGCAGTTCTCCAACAACCGTTAGGCGGAATTGGCACGCATTCTGTTGTCGCAACTTTTAATGCGCCAAAAACTTTTTCAAGCAGTTTTTCCAGTCCGGCAGCTGCAGCAACCGTTACCGGTTTCTACCCAACGACAGCGAGTCTTCTTAGCTCGGGAGGGTCAGCAGGTAACTGGTCACTTACGACGACGATCTTGGGAATTGGCACCACAACTCTGTCACCGACTGGAACTGTATCTCTTCTGGATACGAGCAATGCCAACTTACTCGTAGGCACAGGCGGACTTGGCACAGGTACCGTCGGGCATCAGACTGTTGTTGGGGGAAATTCCCCAATTCCTGTCGGAAGAAATCCGCAAAGTGTAGTTGCGGGCGATTTTGACGGCGACGGTTACATTGATCTTGCTGTTCTCAATGCAAGCGACAAGAGCATAAGCATTTTGATTGGAAATGGCGCGGGCAAATTTACAGCCTCCACAACAAAATACGCGACTGGTACTGGTCCAGTCGCCATAGTCACAGCAGATTTTAATGGCGATGGCAAACTCGATCTCGCAGTAGCAAACTCCAGTGCTGGTGCGGTTGGTATTCTCCTCGGAAACGGTGATGGCACGTTCAACGCGCAGACCTCATATGCCGTTATTCCACTCGTTAGCTCCACATCGCTCGCAGTAGGCGATTTCGATGGCGATGGCGTTCCCGACCTCGCAGTTGCAGGTAAACCTACGACCGGTGGCGCGGTAGTCATTTTAGAGGGCGATGGAAATGGTGGCTTTACTGATCTCACATCATCGGGAATCGCTGTTGGCAATGCGCCGTCTTCCATCGCAGCAGGAGACTTCAATAGAGATGGAAACCTGGACTTCGCGGTTGCGAACAAAAACGACAATTCGGTTAGCATCATGCGTGGTGACGGAAGCGGAACCAGCTTTACTGCCTCCACCTTCAACATCACCAATGGAAGTAGCCCAACTGCGATCATCGCAGTGGATCTTAACGCAGACGGATACCTTGATCTCGTAGTTGCTGAGAGCAATAACAACAGAGTCGATATTTACAAGGGAAGCAGCTCCGGCACCTTCACCTTGCAGGGAACCGTTGCCACCGGCACCACCCCAATGTCCATTGTGGCGGGAGACTTCAACGCGGATGGCAAGATCGACCTTGCGGTAGCAAATTTCAACTCTGCAACCGCCAGTGTGCTGCTTGGAAATGGCGATTTAACCTTTCAGCCTCAAGCGACACCAGCGGTCGGAACAAATCCCTTCTCGATAACGACAGGAGACTTCAACGGAGATGGAAGCGCAGATCTTGCGGTCGCAAATAACACGAGCAACAACGTAAGCATTCTTCTGAATGAGGTCACGGATACCGCAAGTGTATTGATTACCGGAGTATCAATTCCCGGTAGTGGCAACCATAATGTCGAGGCGTCCTATCCCGGAGATTCCAACTTCAACGCAAGTATCTCCAACACCCTGTCACTGGCCGCGACGAAGGTAGCGACGACAGAACTCTTGAGCGCAAGCACGACCACACCTACGTATGGGCAGCAAGTGGTCCTTACGGCTACGTTGCAGAACATCCCTATGCAGATTGGTGCGCTGATACCAACGGGCACAGTCACATTTAAAAACGGTGGCACAACGCTCGGCTCTCCAGTGACGATCTCGGGAGGTGTAGCAACCCTTAACACGACAAGCCTCACGATAAATAGCAACAGCATCACCGCGACCTATTCCGGTGATACTAATTTTGCAGCGAGTCCCGCATCCGCTGCGCTGAACATCACTGTGAGTCAGGCGACTCCAACAATCGCCTTCACGGTGGCGAACAAGACTTACGGGGCTTCTTCCTTCACGGTGGCTGCTACTTCGAACTCGACCGGTGCCTTTACCTACTCGGTGGTCTCGGGGCAGGCGACGGTCTCTGGATCCACGGTCACCCTGACGGGTGCGGGCACGGTAGTGCTGCAAGCCTCCGAGGCCGCGGACAGCAAGTATGTGGCAGCTACGCAGACGGCGACCTTCAGCGTGAGCCAGGGTACCCCAACGATCGCTTTCACGGTATCGAGCCAGACTTACGGAACTCCCTTCACGGTCGCTGCTACATCGAACTCAACCGGTGCCTTCACCTATTCGGTGGTCTCGGGACTGGCAACGGTCTCTGGTAACACGGTGACGCCAACGGGTGTAGGTACGGTGGTGTTGCAGGCGTCTGAGGTTGCGGACAGCAACTACATCGCCGGTACCAAGAACGCCACCTTCACCGTAGCCAAGGGAACTCCAACGATCACCTTCTCGGTATCGAACCAGACCTACGGTGTTACCCCCTTCACGGTGGCTGCTACATCGAACTCAACCGGTGCCTTCACCTACTCGGTAGTCTCGGGCCCGGCTACGGTCTCTGGATCTACTGTCACTTTGACAGGTGTAGGCACGGTGGTCTTGAAGGCGTCTGAGGCTACCAGCACCAACTACGTTGCTTCAACCCAGAACGCTACCTTCACTGTGGGGCAGGGCGCCCCGACGATCACCTGGGCTAACCCGGCACCAATCAGTTATGGGATGCTCCTATGGGGTGCACAACTGAATGCGTCATCCCCTGTCGCAGGAAGCTACTCCTATAGTCCCTCCGCCTTGACGTTACTTACCCCCGGCACTCACACTCTCAACGTCGTCTTCACCCCTACAAGCAGCAACTACACGAGTGCAAGCAGCCAGTGCCACACTCGTTGTAAATCTTGCAACTCCGCAGATAAGTTGGGCGACCCCAGCGCCAATCACTTACGGTACGGCATTGAGTGGAATACAACTCAATGCCACTGTGGGCATCTACAACATGGTTCCTCTGGCCTCGTTCTATAACGTCAGCGGAATTTATACCGACGGGTTGAGCTTCAATTCGGGAGGATTTGATGGAGGAGGGAGCGCCTATTCAGCCAATCTGTTGGGAACTTCTGTCACTTGGAACAACATAACCTTTCCGTTAGGCCCTGCGAATGCGCCAGATGCGGTTAGCAATACGACGGTCAATCTCCCACCCGGTCACTACAGCTCTCTTGCAATGCTTGGCGCGCTCGTAAATAACGCGATCCCACCCTCCGGTACCTTTGTTGTCACGTATACCGATGGGACAACTTCCTCAACAACTCAAAGCTTGAGCGACTGGGTTTATCCGCTGAACTACGCTGGCGAGACTAACGTAACGTGTGTTCCTTATCGCAATACGTCCGGCGGCGGCCAAGACGGGCATCTTACGTGCGTCTATGGCTACCAGATTCCGCTCGACAACACGAGAATAGTTCAAAGCCTAACGCTTCCAGCGACGCGAAATATAGTAATGCTCGCCATGGCGCTTGTTGCTCCAGCTCCAGGCGCTCCGCCACCACCATTGGTGTACACGCCTGCTTTGGGCGCTGTCCTGCCCACCGGAGAAAATACTCTTTCAGCCACATTCACTCCCCTTCCAGCAGACCAGCCGAACTACACGTCTGCGACCGGGAGCGTAAATCTGCTCGTAAATTCGGCAAACGCAACGACTATCAACTGGCCCACGCCCGCACCTATCACGTATGGGACCGCCCTCAGCAGCACACAACTCAACGCAGTTGCGTACACGATTCCGGGAACGACATCGGTTTCGCTCTCGTCCTACTACCGCGTGAATGCCTTCCAAACCGACGGATCAACCTTCTCGACCGGAGGCTTCGACAATAGCGGAAATGCGTACTCGTCTAACCTCGTCGGCTCTTCTATCGTCTGGCAAGGACAAACATATTCACTTGGACCTGCGAACCTTCCGGACGCAGTCACCAGTACATCGATTGCACTTCCACAAGGAAATTTTGCTCTACTGTCAGTGATTGGTGCGTCGACTACGACTGGCCAGACCGCGCAACCCTTAACGGTTACCTACACCGATGGCACCTCCTCAATTTTCCATTTCAACCTTAGTTGCTGGACACAATCCGAGAACTATGTGGCCGAGACCATCGTTTCGACGACTACCTATCGAAACACCGGTAGCGGAGGTCGAACAACCGGCACTGCCAATCTGTACGGATTCCAACTACCTCTCGATAACACCAGGGTGGTGCAGAGCGTCACGCTCCCGAATAATCGCAACATCGTAGTTGTGGCGATGGCGCTCAGCACGTCGTCAACTCCAACTGTAGTGCCAGGTACCTATGCCTACACTCCGCCGTCCGGAACTGTCCCCGCCGCCGGCACCGTTCCACTTAGCGTCGTCTTTACCCCTACGAGTACGAGCTACGGGGCAGCCACAAAGACCGTGTCGCTTCAAGTCAATAAAGCCCCTCTCACGGTCATAGCCAATAATGAATCTGTTGTTTTCGGCAACACCGTACCTGCTTACACCTCTTCAGTTACCGGCTTCGTGAACGGGGATACTCAGTCGACCTCTGTCACAGGGGCCCCGATCTTAACCACAACTCCGGCCGTGCCCACTGCGGCGGGGATTTACCCGATCACTGCAACGCTCGGCTCGCTCGCCTCCAGTAACTACAGCTTTACCTTCCCAGCACCACCGCCAGGCAGCCTCACCATTACCCAGAGCAGTGCGTACACCATCACATGGAACTCCGCGACCGTTACTTATGGGGCCGCCACCATTGGGTCAGGTTCGCTGAAAGCCACGGCTAGCATCCCAGGCAGCTTCAGCTATAGCCCTGCGGCCGGGACGGTGCTTCCAGTCAGCGCCACTCCAGTGGTCGTGACCGCAACCTTCACCCCAACCGACACCACCGACTACGCCGGCCAGAGTGCGACGGCCAGCATCACGGTGACCCCGGCGGTCCTGACGGTCAAGGCCGTCGATGCGACCCGTGCCTATGGCGCGCTCGATCCCACCTTCACCGACACCATCACGGGCTACGTGAACGGCGACACCTTCGTCGGTGAGCTTCACGAGCGACCGCGTCTCTGACCTCGACCGACACCGCGACCTCGCCGGTGGGCAGCTACCCGATCACGGCGGCAGTGGGACGCTGACGGCCAAGAACTACAGCTTCGTCTTCACCCCCGGGACCCTGACCGTGACCCAGGCCACGGCCAGCGCGTACACCATCACCTGGCCGAGCCAGAGTATCGTCTACGGGACTGCGATCGGCGGCGCCAGCGGGATCAAGGCGACGGCCTCGATCGCGGGCAGCTTCAGCTACAGCCCTGCGGCCGGGACGGTGCTTCCAGTGAGCGCCACTCCAGTGGTCGTGACCGCAACCTTCACCCCAACCGACACCACCGACTACGCGGGCCAGACCGCGACAGCCAGCATCACGGTGACCCCTGCGGTCCTGACGGTCAAGGCCGTCGATGCGACCCGTGCCTATGGCGCAGCTGACCCTACCTTCACCGACACCATCACGGGCTACGTGAACGGCGACACCTCGTCGGTGATCACGGGGACCGCGTCTCTGACCTCGACCGACACCGCCACCTCGCCGGTGGGCAGCTACCCGATCACGGCGGCAGTAGGGACGCTGACGGCCAAGAACTACAGCTTCGTCTTCACCCCCGGGACCCTGACCGTGACCCAGGCCACGGCCAGCGCGTACACCATCACCTGGCCGAGCCAGAGTATCGTCTACGGGACTGCGATCGGCGGCGCCAGCGGGATCAAGGCGACGGCCTCGATCGCGGGCAGCTTCAGCTACAGCCCTGCGGCCGGGACGGTGCTTCCAGTGAGCGCCACTCCAGTGGTCGTGACCGCAACCTTCACCCCAACCGACACCACCGACTACGCGGGCCAGACCGCCACAGCCAGCATCACGGTGACCCCTGCGGTCCTGACGGTCAAGGCCGTCGATGCGACCCGTGCCTATGGCGCAGCTGACCCTACCTTCACCGACACCATCACGGGCTACGTGAACGGCGACACCTCGTCGGTGATCACGGGGACCGCGTCTCTGACCTCGACCGACACCGCCACCTCGCCGGTGGGCAGCTACCCGATCACGGCGGCAGTAGGGACGCTGACGGCCAAGAACTACAGCTTCGTCTTCACCCCCGGGACCCTGACCGTGACCCAGGCCACGGCCAGCGCGTACACCATCACCTGGCCGAGCCAGAGTATCGTCTACGGGACCGCGATCGGCGGCGCCAGCGGGATCAAGGCGACGGCCTCGATCGCGGGCAGCTTCAGCTACAGCCCTGCGGCCGGGACGGTGCTTCCGGTCAGCGCCACTCCAGTGGTCGTGACCGCAACCTTCACCCCAACCGACACCACCGACTACGCAGGCCAGAGCGCCACGGCCAGCATCACGGTGACCCCTGCGGTCCTGACGGTCAAGGCCGTCGATGCGACCCGTGCCTATGGCGCCTCTGACCCTACCTTCACCGACACCATCACGGGCTACGTGAACGGCGACACCTCGTCGGTGGTCACGGGTGCCGCGTCTCTGACCTCGACCGACACCGCCACCTCGCCGGTGGGCAGCTACCCGATCACGGCGGCAGTAGGAACGCTGACGGCCAAGAACTACAGCTTCGTCTTCACCCCCGGGACCCTGACCGTGACCCAGGCCACGGCCAGCGCGTACACCATCACCTGGCCGAGCCAGAGTATCGTCTACGGGACTGCGATCGGCGGCGCCAGCGGGATCAAGGCGACGGCCTCGATCGCGGGCAGCTTCAGCTACAGCCCTGCGGCCGGGACGGTGCTTCCAGTGAGCGCCACTCCAGTGGTCGTGACCGCAACCTTCACCCCAACCGACACCACCGACTACGCGGGCCAGACCGCAACAGCCAGCATCACGGTGACCCCTGCGGTCCTGACGGTCAAGGCCGTCGATGCGACCCGTGCCTATGGCGCAGCTGACCCTACCTTCACCGACACCATCACGGGCTACGTGAACGGCGACACCTCGTCGGTGATCACGGGGACCGCGTCTCTGACCTCGACCGACACCGCCACCTCGCCGGTGGGCAGCTACCCGATCACGGCGGCAGTAGGGACGCTGACGGCCAAGAACTACAGCTTCGTCTTCACCCCCGGGACCCTGACCGTGACCCAGGCCACGGCCAGCGCGTACACCATCACCTGGCCGAGCCAGAGTATCGTCTACGGGACTGCGATCGGCGGCGCCAGCGGGATCAAGGCGACGGCCTCGATCGCGGGCAGCTTCAGCTACAGCCCTGCGGCCGGGACGGTGCTTCCAGTGAGCGCCACTCCAGTGGTCGTGACCGCAACCTTCACCCCAACCGACACCACCGACTACGCGGGCCAGAGCGCCACGGCCAGCATCACGGTGACCCCTGCGGTCCTGACGGTCAAGGCCGTCGATGCGACCCGTGCCTATGGCGCAGCTGACCCTACCTTCACCGACACCATCACGGGCTACGTGAACGGCGACACCTCGTCGGTGATCACGGGTGACCGCGTCTCTGACCTCGACCGACACCGCCACCTCGCCGGTGGGCAGCTACCCGATCACGGCGGCAGTAGGGACGCTGACGGCCAAGAACTACAGCTTCGTCTTCACCCCCGGGACCCTGACCGTGACCCAGGCCACGGCCAGCGCGTACACCATCACCTGGCCGAGCCAGAGTATCGTCTACGGGACTGCGATCGGCGGCGCCAGCGGGATCAAGGCGACGGCCTCGATCGCGGGCAGCTTCAGCTACAGCCCTGCGGCCGGGACGGTGCTTCCAGTGAGCGCCACTCCAGTGGTCGTGACCGCAACCTTCACCCCAACCGACACCACCGACTACGCGGGCCAGAGCGCCACAGCCAGCATCACGGTGACCCCTGCGGTCCTGACGGTCAAGGCCGTCGATGCGACCCGTGCCTATGGCGCGGCTGACCCTACCTTCACCGACACCATCACGGGCTACGTGAACGGCGACACCTCGTCGGTGATCACGGGTGACCGCGTCTCTGACCTCGACCGACACCGCCACCTCGCCGGTGGGCAGCTACCCGATCACGGCGGCAGCTAGGGACGCTGACGGCCAAGAACTACAGCTTCGTCTTCACCCCCGGGACCCTGACCGTGACCCAGGCCACGGCCAGCGCGTACACCATCACCTGGCCGAGCCAGAGTATCGTCTACGGGACTGCGATCGGCGGCGCCAGCGGGATCAAGGCGACGGCCTCGATCGCGGGCAGCTTCAGCTACAGCCCTGCGGCCGGGACGGTGCTTCCAGTGAGCGCCACTCCAGTGGTCGTGACCGCAACCTTCACCCCAACCGACACCACCGACTACGCGGGCCAGAGCGCGACGGCCAGCATCACGGTGACCCCTGCGGTCCTGACGGTCAAGGCCGTCGATGCGACCCGTGCCTATGGCGCAGCTGATCCTACCTTCACCGACACCATCACGGGCTACGTGAACGGCGACACCTCGTCGGTGATCACGGGGACCGCGTCTCTGACCTCGACCGACACCGCCACCTCGCCGGTGGGCAGCTACCCGATCACGGCGGCAGTAGGGACGCTGACGGCCAAGAACTACAGCTTCGTCTTCACCCCCGGGACCCTGACCGTGACCCAGGCCACGGCCAGCGCGTACACCATCACCTGGCCGAGCCAGAGTATCGTCTACGGGACTGCGATCGGCGGCGCCAGCGGGATCAAGGCGACGGCCTCGATCGCGGGCAGCTTCAGCTACAGCCCTGCGGCCGGGACGGTGCTTCCGGTGAGCGCCACTCCAGTGGTCGTGACCGCAACCTTCACCCCAACCGACACCACCGACTACGCAGGCCAGACCGCCACAGCCAGCATCACGGTGACCCCTGCGGTCCTGACGGTCAAGGCCGTCGATGCGACCCGTGCCTATGGCGCAGCTGACCCTACCTTCACCGACACCATCACGGGCTACGTGAACGGCGACACCTCGTCGGTGATCACGGGGACCGCGTCTCTGACCTCGACCGACACCGCCACCTCGCCGGTGGGCAGCTACCCGATCACGGCGGCAGTGGGAACGCTGACGGCCAAGAACTACAGCTTCGTCTTCACCCCCGGGACCCTGACCGTGACCCAGGCCACGGCCACGATCACCTGGGTACCTACTACCGTAACTTACGGTACTGCCATAGGTTCAAGCACGCTGGCTGCTACCAGCTCTGTCGGTGGCAGCTTTACCTACAACCCGGCTGCAGGAACGGTATTAAACGTCGGCACCACCTCGGTCACCGTAACCTTCACCCCGACCGACACCAAGGACTACACTCCCCAAACCGCTACCGCAGCGATAACCGTTACACCGGCTGCTCTCACCCTTACAGCTAATAATGTTACCCGCGCTTATAACACCCCCAACCCTGCCTTCACTGGCACTATCACCGGAGCGGTCAACGGCGACATCTTCACTGAAAGCTTCTCGACGACTGCTGTCCTCACCTCGAGTGTAGGCTCCTATCCCATTACTCCTACAGCCACCGGGGCGAACCTCGGCAACTACACTCTCGCTACCACTCCGGGCACTCTCACCATCGCCGCGGCAAACGCCAATATCACCTGGGCTCCCGCCCCCGTCACCTATGGATCTGCTACTGTCGGCACAGGTTCGCTGGTCGCTACCAGTTCTGTCGGTGGTACCTTCACCTACAACCCCGTAGCCGGAACAGTATTGAACGCCGGTTCCACATCAGTGACTGCGATCTTTACCCCGACTGACACCAAGAACTACACCACTCAGACCGTCACAGCCACTGTCGTCGTCAATCCCGCTACACTAACTCTCACCGCCGCTAGCGCCACCCGCGCTTATAACACCCCCAACCCCGCCTTCACCGGCACTATCGCCGGCGCGGTCAACGGCGACACCTTCACCGAAAGTTTCTCGACGACCGCTGTCCTCACCTCGGGTGTAGGCCCCTACCCCATCACTCCCACTGCCGCTGGCACCAACCTCAGCAACTACACTCTCGCATCCACTCCGGGCACCCTTACCATCACCCAGGCCGCCGCTGTGATCACCTGGCCACCTACTACCGTGACTTACGGAGCTTCTACTATTGGCGCAGGCTCGCTGGTCGCCACCAGCTCTGTCGGTGGCACCTTCACCTATAGCCCCGTAGCCGGAACAGTATTAAACGTCGGCGCTACCCCGGTCACCGTAACCTTTACTCCTACCGACACCAAGGACTACACCACCCAGACCACCACCGCAACGATCACAGTTACTCCCGCTACTCTTACCGTCACCGCCGCCAACGCCACTCGCTCGTATGGTGCAACGAATCCAACCTTCACCGCGTCTGCAACCGGAGCGGTCAATGGAGATACCTTCACTTACAGTGAGACGACGCCTGCAACCGCTGCATCGGCGATAGGCACTTACCCCATCGTTCCGGTCGCTGCTGGAACGCACCTCAGCAACTACACTGTGGTCTACGTCAACGGCACCCTTACCATCGGCCAGGCTGCACTCACGGTCACTGCTGCGGACGCCAACCGTAACTACGGAGTCGCTAACCCCACCTTCAGTGCCAGCGCCGCGGGTGCTGTCAATGGTGACACCTTCACCTACGCTGAGACCACCCCAGCTACTATCACCTCATCTGTAGGCACCTATCCCATCGTCCCGGTTGCTACCGGAACCAACCTGTCCAACTACACCGTGGTCTATGTCAACGGTACCCTCACCGTAAACCAGGCCACCCTCACCGTCACCGCCGCCAACGCCACTCGCACCTATGGCGCAACGAATCCCGTCTTCTCTGCCAGTGCAGTAGGCGCAGTGAACGGTGATACGTTCACCTACACCGAAACAACTCCGGCTACAAACACGTCGTCCGTGGGCACGTACCCGATTATCCCGGTTGCCGTTGGAACGAATCTCGCCGACTACAACGTCGTCTACAACAATGGAACCCTGACCGTGAGCCAGGCCACACTCACAGTAACGGCGGGCGATTCCAGCCGTACTTACGGAGCGACTAACCCCACCTTCACAGCAACAGAAGTCGGTGCCGTCAATGGCGACACCTTCACTTATACGGAGACCACCACCGCGATTGCCAGCTCCCCCGTTGGGACTTACCCGATCGTTCCCGTTGCAACCGGCACCAACCTCGCTGACTACACCGTTGTCTACAACAACGGAACACTTACCGTCAGCAAAGCTACTCTCACTGTCACTGCAGTCGACGCCAATCGCGTATATGGAGCGCAAAACCCGACCTTCTCGGCCGCGGCATCTGGTACGGAAAATAGCGACATCTTCACCTTTACCGAAACGACTGTCGCTACCCCCGCCTCACCCGTTGGCGCCTACCCAATCGTTCCCGTCGCAACAGGAGCAAATCTCAGCAACTACACCGTCACTTACGTCAACGGTATCCTCACCGTCGGTCAAGCCACTCTGACCGTCACGGCAGGTAGCGCCACTCGTATCTATGGGGCATCAAACCCAACCTTCTCTGCATCTGCTATCGGCGCAGCCAACGGCGATACTTTCACCTTCACCGAAACCACGCCAGCTACCTCGGCATCGCCGGTCGGTATCTACCCGATCACATCCATCGCAACCGGAATGAACTTGACCGATTACAACGTCGTCTATATCAACGGCACACTCACTGTCGGTCAGGCCACTCTGACAGTGACAGCTGCTAACGCCGGCCGCGAGTATGGTATCGACAATCCACCTTTCACAGCCACTTCGACCGGATCGGTCAACGGCGATACCTTTACCCTTACTGAGACCACCCCGGCCACCATTGCATCTTCTGTCGGCACGTACCCAATCGTTCCCGTCGCAACCGGAACGAACTTGATCGACTACAACGTCATCTACGTCAACGGAACCCTCACCATTGGTCAAGCTACGTTGACTGTAACGGCTAACAACTTCACGAAGCTCTACGGCACTCCAAACCCGCCCTTCACTGGAAGCATCACCGGCGCTCTGGATGGCGATACCTTTACTGAAATCTTCTCTAACTCCGCCAGCATTCCCTCTCAGCCAGGACAATATCCGATCATCCCCGCTGCAACCGGAACCAATGTCAACGACTACATTCAGGTCGTGCAAAACGGAATGCTGACGGTCACCAAAGCACCCGCCATCACGACGTTGAGCCTCAGCACCACTAACATTGCCTACGATCTCCCTGTAACCTTTACCGCGAACGTTGCCTCTACAACCAGCGGCCAGCCAACTGGCACCGTCAGCCTCTTCGATAACGGTAACGCTCTTGCAACGGCAACCCTCACAAATGGAGTTGCAAGCTACTCCACCACAGCGCTCTCTGTGGGTACCCACGTCATCACTGCTGTCTATAGCGGAGACGTCGACTTCAACTCAAGTACGGCCTCCGCAACCTCCGGAGCGAACACCATCACCATCACGCCGCTGGACTTCACCATTACACTCACCAGCGCCGCGACCGTCGAAGGAACATACGGCACCACACGGCAATACACCTTCCACATCACTCCCATCGGAGGAACCTATCCAGGCACCGTTCAGCTCTCCGCTAGCCCCACCGGTCCAATCCTCGCCACCTATACCTTCTCTCCTGCGGAGATCGCCAAGATGGCTGGCCCAACCGATATCACCCTCACAGTAGCAACCCGAAAGCTCGCATCTCTCGATTCACCGAAAGACCTGTCCAGCAGATTCTCTCGCGTTGCGCTTGGCCTATTCCTCTTGCCGCTTCTCGGTCTGCGCTACTCTCGTCGCTCGGGTCGGAAGCTGACTCGGATGATCACCTATTCCATCCTGATCCTATCGTCCCTTGGAGCTATCGGAACGCTAACAGGTTGCGGTAGCGGATACTTCGACCGCACCTATCCCATCACCGTCACCGCTGTCAGCAATGGGATCCAGCACACAGTAAGCGTCGACTTCCACATTGATCAGTCACCACAGTAGAAACCGCAGCTTCAAGAAAGACCATCAGCATGATGAAACATAAGGTCACAACAAAAATAAAGGTCGTAAACGATAGCTTGATGCGGGTAAAGATCCTGCTCTTGACCTGTCTTGTCGGCCTTTTAGGAACTCGCCTTTACGCCCAGGCAATTCCAACAGCAAGTGCCGCCGGAATTCTGCAGGTAGGCGGTATGTTCAACATTGCAAACTCTGACTATGTTCCGCAAAAGATTAAAGGTGGTGGTTTCTACACAACCTTTGACTTTAGATATCACCTCGGAATTGAGGGCGAGTTTCATCAAATCAATGACTCGAATCCAACATCCGCCATCTACGAACGTACCTATGAGATTGGACCTCGGTATGTTTATCGCTATGGTCGATTCGCTCCTTATGCCAAGCTGATGTATGGTCGCGGAGTATTCAACTACCCTCCCGTATTTGGCGATCCACAGGGTGGCGCGGCAGCAAATCTGGCATATAACCTGGCAGCTGCTGGTGTCGGTGCGGACTATCGCTTGTTGCGCTTCATGAACGTCAGAGGGGAGTACGAGTTTCAGCGATGGTTCGGCTTCCCACCGAGTGGTCTAACCCCAGGCATTCTCAGTATTGGCGTTGCTTATCAATTCCATTGAGTCCATTGAGATTTTGAGTTCGCTCCGGCGACACGAATTTGATTCGAGGCGTTGTGGCACTCATTTATCAATGTAGAGTTGGTCCAGTGCTGTCCTCGATCTCAAAGCTCTGATCTTCCTGAACAACGAGACGACAAGAACCCATCAATTTCGATGAGTTCTCCGCATAGAGTTTCTGGATGTTGAAGTGGTGGCCAGAGACGGGATCGAACCGCCGACGCCGGCCTTTTCAGGGCCGCGCTCTACCACTGAGCTATCTGGCCTTGGCATAAACGCTTTACCATCGGGGATCGCCAAGAACCACCGTGGGCACTCTCTACATCGGCTGCCGACTTTTTCAAGGGAGCCCATCGCTGACGGGTGCCAGCAACGCAAACGCATTCTAAGTATAGCAACCTCGAGCCATACCGCCAACTCACCCGCCTCGCGCTATCCTTTCTCATTGCTAATGATTCACGAGGACGCCATGCTCGCTCGCTTTTACAACCCCGTCACTGCTTCTCTTATCCTCATCTCTTGTTTCGTTACCGCCGCCACTTCCGCGCAAATTGCCGCACCATCCACACCCTTGACTGCACCTAGAGCAAAGTCCTTGACCGCAACACCGCGCGAGCAGCGCGCCACTAAAGCGTTTAACTCCGTAAAGGAGAGCCCACTCCTTCTCAACGCCTTTATCGCTCGCATGCCAAAGGGCGCAGACCTGCACATGCACCTTACTGGTGCCATATATGCAGAGACGTTTATTAAGAACGGCGCAGCCGACCTCCTCTGCGTCGATCCTGCCACGCACAGCTTCTTTAAACCGACAGCGACCACCCGCAGCATTCCACCGCAACCTGTCTGCGGCGACGGCAACGTCCGCGCAGAGACCGCTTTTCAAGACCAGAAATTGTATGACGCGTTAGTTGACTCCTTCTCCATGCGCGCTTTCGTTCCCAGCGCCGGTGTTAGCGGACATGACCAGTTCTTTGCTACCTTCAGACGTTTTGGGAGTGTCAGCAACTCCCATATTGGAGAATGGCTCGACGAGGTAGCGTCGCGCGCAGCGACACAAAACGAGCAATACCTCGAAATTATGGAGACTCCCATCTTCTCCAACGTCACTAATATCGTCTCCCACATCGACTGGCCAAGTACGCCAGTCGATCCGGCGCAAAACCGTACAGGTGACGCCACCGGTACCAGCCGCGCCGACCTCAGCCACCTCCGTGACACTCTCCTCTCCTCTGGCCTCCGCGACGAAGTCGCCGTTGATCGCAAAGAGTTGGATGACGCACTCGACACACGCAACAACATTGAAAATTGTGGCCAGCCAAGTGCCCGATCAGCTTGCTCGGTCAAAATTCGTTTCCTTTATCAGGTTCTCCGCGCCTTCCCTCCGCAACACGTCTTTGCCCAGATGCTTCTTGCCTTCGAGGTTGCCTCGGTTGATCCTCGCGTTGTCGGCATTAACCTTGTGCAGCCTGAAGACAGTTACTTATCCATGTCCGAATACCATCGTCAGATGCTGATGCTCGACTATCTTCACAGTGTCTATCCGCATGTTCACATCGCCCTCCACGCTGGTGAGATCGCGTTGGGCCTCGTCCCGCCCGATGGCCTTCGTTTCCACATTCGCGAAGCTGTCGATCTCGGCCACGCCGAACGTATCGGCCATGGCGTTGACGTCATGTACGAGAACGAACCTCAAGCACTATTAAAGGAGCTCGCCGACCGTCACATTATGGTAGAGATCAATCTCACCTCAAACGACGTCATTCTCGGTGTCTCCGCGCCCTGGCATCCTCTGCCGAACTACCGTGCTGCCGGCGTGCCTGTCGCGCTATCTACGGACGACGAAGGCGTCTCCCGAATCGATCTCACACACGAGTACACTCGCGCCGCGATCGAATTCAACCTCTCCTACCTTGATCTTAAGAGCTCCGCCCGCACCGGTCTCGAGCACAGCTTTCTCCCGGGCCCCAGCCTCTGGCAGCAACCAGACAGGTTTACCCAGACCGTGCCGGCGTGTTCCGGCCAGCCGCTAGGTTCCGCCAATCCCACACCAAAGTGCTTGAGTTTTCTGCAGTCCAGCGAAAAAGCAGCTCAGCAATGGGAGCTTGAACATCGCTACGACCTCTTCGAGTCCAGCGTGCAATGAGACAGCAGCGAATATTGATCTCGAAGTTGGCTCGGATCCGTAACAGGCCATGAGCTTCCTTCATCCCGCCTCCAGTCATGTGATCGCTGAAGAACTCGCTTGCCTGAAACACCTACGCGATCTCAATCGCCCGCGCTAAACTCATCTCGAGAACTCTATGAAAAATATCTTTTCTACTATCCTGCAGTTCATCCTCTTTCTGATTGTCTTCTTTGCTGGTTCTCTCTTCCCGCTATTTCATATCGAACACATCCTTAGCACTGGCCCCGCAGGTACCCGCATCTTTGTCGCCGATGGGCTTCTCCTTATGCTCGCCTTCTTTATCATCATTCTGCTCATCGAAGCCCTCAGGAAGCGCCTCGTCACGTCCGGGCGTTGGACCGCATGTGCCTTTATCCTTGCGGCTGTGCTGGGACTTGCGATGAAGTTTGGCTTCCTCACTCGATCTGCGTTTTAAAAATCTCTATGTCCGAAGAATTCCTAAAACTCCTCAGCGAATCCCAACGCACGTTGGAGGAAGGCTCTTCCCACCTCCCTCCAAACCCCGCCCCCCCACTAGGCGCAGCCGCCTCCGCTATTCTCCAGCAGGTAGCAACGCGCCTCCACGACAACTATCCTTATGCGCATCCTCTTTACGCTGGCCAGATGTTGAAGCCGCCTCATCCCATCGCTCGCGCCGCTTACGCACTGGCCATGTCGGTCAATCCCAACAACCACGCCCTCGACGGCGGCCGCGCTAGCTCTGCCATGGAAGTCGAATCCGTAGCTGCTCTCGCGAAGATGTTCGACTGGCCTCAACATCTAGGCCATCTGAGCAGTGGCGGAACCTTCGCCAACCTCGAAGCCCTCTGGGTTGCCGGACAACTCGCGCCAGGAAAAGCCATCGCCGCCTCCGATCAGGCCCATTACACCCACAGTCGCATATCGAGTGTCCTCGGCCTTCCCTTCATCAGCGTCCCATCCGACAACGACGGCCGAATGGACATTACTGCTCTCGAACATCTCCTCGCGACAGACAACATAGGAACAGTCGTCGTCACGCTTGGCACTACCGCCATCGGTTCCGTAGATCCCCTCGACCAGGTCCTCGCTCTGCGGAAGAAGTTCAACTTTCGCATCCACGTTGACGCAGCCTACGGTGGCTACTTCACCCTCGCCAGCAACCTCTCCACCAAAACCCGCGCCGCCTACGACGCCATCCCCCACGCCGACTCCCTCGTCATCGACCCCCATAAGCACGGCCTTCAGCCTTATGGCTGTGGCTGCATTCTCTTCAGAGACCCCGCCGTTGGTCGCTTCTACAAGCACGACTCCCCCTACACCTACTTTTCCTCCAAAGAACTCCACCTTGGCGAGATCTCCCTTGAGTGCTCCCGCGCCGGCGCCTCTGCCGTGGCACTCTGGGCGACTCAGCGTCTTCTCCCCTACACTCCCGGTGGCACATTCGCTCAGGGACTCGAATCAGGCCACACTGCGGCCCTCAAACTCTACGAGCGTCTCGCGGAATCTCCCCACTTCCTTACCCCGTCGACGCCGCCCCAACTCGACATTGTCTTTTGGGTTCCTACCGCCGCTACCCCCGAAGCGTCTTCGGCTCTGGCGCAGGCCATCTTCGACGAAACAGCTAAAAATGATCTCCACCTTGCCCTTGCGAAACTTCCTGTCCGTTTTTTTTCACCACACACATGGAAAAATATTGATCCAACGGACGCGAAATCCACAGTCATCTGTTTGCGATCCGTTCTCATGAAGCCCGAGCATCTCCTTTGGTTAGACCACATATGGCAGCGCCTCGATGCTGCAGCCGTCCGGGTCTCCACAGACAATACCTCGATAGAACCAG
The DNA here is from genome assembly GCA_963708755.1 of uncultured Acidobacteriaceae bacterium. Classification (GTDB taxonomy): domain Bacteria; phylum Acidobacteriota; class Terriglobia; order Terriglobales; family Acidobacteriaceae; genus Edaphobacter. The sequence goes on along the minus strand of CAVPTN010000002.1, from coordinate 94,392 downwards.
CGTAAGTAACCGAGGTTCTATCGGTAACCCGCCTGGCATTTGGTAGAATCAGCCTACTTCGACGCCACAAAATGCTCTCTCATTCGGATCTCGTGCAGTGCATCTCTTCCGCCGATAGAGAGCAGTGTTGTTGTACTCATGCCATCACCGACACGAGATTCAAAATCGGATGAGAAAAGGATCAACCACCGCATGACTCTTCCCTCCGCCCCAGTCCCCCCGTCGATGCCTGATCTTTCCACTCGTACGATCGCATACTTTTCCATGGAGATAGCTCTCTCCCCGGCATTGCCCACTTACTCTGGTGGCTTGGGCATGCTCGCCGGCGACACCCTCCGCTCCGCCGCCGACACCGCCGCACCCATGGTCGCGATCTCGCTCGTTCATCGCCGCGGCTACTTCCGGCAGAAGCTTGACGATATCGGACAGCAGACCGAAGTCGGACGTTCCCGTGGTCACCCGAGACCACGCTTCCCAGCGCTAACCAGATCATCGCCCTCACGCTGCAGGGTCGCGACAGTCCTTGTCTGTGCCTGGCGTTTCGACGTCGTCGGCGTCACTGGCCACGTCATCCCAGTCTTCCTCCTCGATACCGACGTCGAAGGCAACGACCCCTGGGATCGCAAGCTAACTGACCATCTGTATGGCGGCGATACCTACTATCGCCTCTGTCAGGAGACCGTCCTCGGCCTGGGCGGCGTCGCTCTCCTCCATGCCCTCGGCTTGCAAGCCCGAGGTCTATCATATGAACGAGGGCCACGCCGCCCTCCTCGCGCTAGGTCTGCTCGAAGAGCAGCTCGCCGGCACCCCGCTCAAAGACGCTACCGAAGCCGACGTCGAAGCTGTTCGCCAGCAGTGCGTCTTCACCACTCACACCCCGGTTCCGGCGGGCCACGATCAGTTCGGTGTCGACCAGATGTATCAGGTTCTGGGACATGACCTCGGTGCAGCTATCGACCAGTTCGGCTGCCTTCACAATGGCCTGATGAACATGACCTACATCGCCCTGCGCTTCTCCCGGTTCGTCAACGGCGTGGCCATGCAGCATGGCAAGGTCTCCCAGCAGATGTTCCCCGGCTACAAGGTCTACTCCATCACCAACGGAGTTCACGCCGCCACATGGCTCTCGAAGCATCTTCAGGAGCTCCTCGACGAGGAGGTTCCCCACTGGCGCACCGACAACCAATACTTCCGCTCCGTCTACGGCATTGACCCGGCTCGCATTGCCGCGGCGCACAATAAAGGCAAACTCCGTCTCTTTAGCACTATCGCAAAACGTGCCGGCCACCACTTCAATCCCAACGTCCTTACGCTGGGCTTCGCTCGCCGCGTTGCAACGTACAAACGCGCCAGCCTCCTGCTGCACGACCCGGCCCGCCTGGTCGCCATCGCGGAAAAGATCGGCGGGCTTCAAATCCTCTACGCTGGCAAGGCCCATCCTGCAGACACCGCAGGCAAAGGTCTCATCCGCGATGTCTTCGCTTCCGCAGCCAAACTCAACTCCTCGGCACTGAAGATCTTCTACATCGAAAACTATGACTGGGAGCTCGGCGCTCTACTCACTCAAGGCGTCGACGTCTGGGTGAATACACCTCGCCGACCCTACGAGGCCTCTGGCACCTCCGGCATGAAGGCCGCACTCAACGGTGTTCCCTCACTCTCCATCCTCGACGGATGGTGGATCGAAGGCTGCGCTGAGAACACTACAGGTTGGGCCATCGAAGACGGTGTGGACGAAGTCGCTGAAGCCACGAGCCTCTACGAAAAACTCGAAGATGAAATCGCCCCCATGTACGCCAACCCGGGAGCCTGGGCGCGTATGCAGCAGCACTGTATCGCCATCAACGGCAGCTTCTTCAACACCCACCGCATGCTGGCCCAATACTTCGAAAACTCCTACTTCCCTCAGACCCCACTCTCCACGACAGCCCCAACCCCACTCAAGCGCCGTCGTGCGAAAGACGCCTTAGTCGCTGAACCTGCCTTGGTCTAAAGCCCACAAACGTCATTACAGGCAACGACGATCGACACCGTCGTTGCCTGTTTTATTTGTTGGCCAAGACTATTGCACCAACTGAATTCTTAGAGGCTCTAATCTCCAGCAACTACCTGCGCGACATCCCGCCCTGCCAGTCGTCTCTGCCGGCGCATCCGTGCGAACCTTGCTCTCACCCGATCGAAGAACAGATAAACCACCGGCGTAGTAAATAGCGTCAGCGCCTGCGACACGATCAACCCACCGACGATCGTGATTCCCAGCGGCCGTCGCATCTCGCTACCCGTCCCTCGACCCAAAGCTAACGGCAATCCACCCAGAAGCGCTGCCATCGTCGTCATCATGATCGGCCGAAACCGCAGCATACAAGCTTCGAAGATCGCCTCCTGTGGTGTCTTCCCATGTTGCCGCTCAGCCACCAGCGCGAAGTCAATCATCATGATCGCGTTTTTCTTCACGATTCCGATCAGCAGAATGATCCCGATCATCGCAATCACGCTCAAGTCCACCTTGAACAGCAGCAGCGCCACAATGGCACCCACACCCGCTGAAGGGAGTGTCGACAAAATCGTCAGCGGATGGATGAAGCTCTCATATAAAATTCCCAAAACGATATAGACGGCCACCAGTGCAAGCAAGATCAGCCATGGCTCGCTCTTCAGCGAGTCCTTGAACGCTTGCGCCGATCCTGCAAACCCTCCGTGAATTGCAGACGGCATCCCAATATCCACCCTCGCCTGCTGAATCGCCTGCGTTGCTTCACTTAGCGACACCCCCGGCGTCAAATTAAACGACAGCGTCGTAGCAGGGGACTGCGCCTGATGGTTTACCGCCAAAGGAATCCGTTGCGTCTCAAAGTGGGTCACCGCCGACAGTGGAACCATCGCCCCAGTCGTACTCTTCACGTAAATATCCTTTAACGCATCCGGGTCTTCCTGAAACTTTGGCGCAACCTCAAGTACCACGTGATACTGGTTCAGCGGCATGTAGGTCGTCGAAACCTGTGTTTGTGCGAACGCATCTGACAGAGTCGAATCGATCGTCAGCGGGGAAACCCCCAACCGGCTCGCCGTGGCACGGTCAATCACGAGCTGCCCCCGCAACCCCTGCTGCTGTTGGTCCGTGGCAACGTCTTTGATCTGTGGCAGCTTATTCATCGCCGCCTCCAGCTTCGGACCCCACTCATTCAGCTGTTTCAGGTCATCCGCGGTCAGCGTGTACTGATACTCCGTCGCTGTGTTCCGTCCGCCAATTCGCAGATCCTGAAATGCCTGCAGATACATAATCACGCCCGGCAAATTGCTGACCTTTGGCCGCAGCCGGTTGACGATTACCTGCGCTGTATCGCCTCTCTTTTGCCGCTCCGCATCCGGCTTCAGCGACATAAACATAAAGCCACCGTTTGAATTTCCGCGTCCACCCGCAAACGCTGTCACATCCTCAACCCCTGGATCCTGCCCGGCAATCGCCGCCAGCGCCAGCACATTCTTCTTCATCTGCGGAAACGAAACGTCTTGCTGACCCTGCACCTGCCCACCGATGCGCCCGGCATCCTGCTCCGGGAAGAAACCCTTCGGAACAAGGATGTACAGATAGACATTCAGCACAAACGTCAGCACCGTCACGGTTAGTACAAGCGTCTGGTGTTTCAACACCCACCGCAGCCCCAACTCATACTCCGCTGCCATCCATGCCAGCACCCGCTCCCCCGAGCGATAAAACCATCCATGCCTCTTGCTTCCGTGAGGCTCAAGAAACTTCGCGCTCAGCATTGGAGTCGTTGTCAGCGACACTACCAGCGATACAAGGATCGCTACCGACAGCGTCACCGCGAACTCACGGAACAGCCGACCTACAATTCCTCCCATCAGCAGAATCGGAATGAACACCGCGATCAGCGACGTGCTCATCGACACCACCGTAAACCCAATCTCCTTTGATCCCAACATCGCCGCCTCAAACGGCGACATCCCAGTCTCAAGATGCCGGCTGATGTTTTCGATCACCACAATCGCATCATCGACCACAAATCCCGTCGAGATCGTCAGCGCCATCAGCGAAAGATTATCGAGCGTATATCCCAGCAGATACATCACCGCAAAAGTCCCCAGCAGGCTCAACGGCACAGCTACCGTTGGAATCAGTGTCGAGCGCACCTCCCGCAGGAACAAAAACACTACCAGAATCACCAGCAAAATCGAGATGACCAACGTGCGTGTCACATCCTTCACCGACGCGCGTATCGTCGTCGTTCGGTCCATGGCAACATGCACTTGAATCGCTGGCGGTATTGACGCCTGCAGCATCGGCAGCATCTTTTTTACATCGTCCACTGTCTTGATCACGTTGGCGGTCGAGGTCTTGAACACAATCACCAGAATCGCCGGCTTGCCGTTGAACACGCCGGTAGCATGAACATCCTCGACGCTGTTCACGACATCAGCGACATCCTGAACTCGCACGACACCATGAGCTGTCGTGGGGCCGGTAGCTAACCCCGTTGACATCGCGGGAGCCGCAGTAGCAACCGCGGTAGGAGCGCTACCGCCGATGTTCGTCCCTCCATTCGGCGTAGAGCTTGTATTCGTATTCGCCGTCAACGCACTCGCCACTGAAGCCGGCAGTCCCGAACTCGCCGCCGCAGTACTCACCGGCCCGCGATCAGTCGACACGATCAATGGAGCATAGGCCGCCGCACCAAATAACTGATCCGTCGCGCTGACGCTCCACCGCCTGCTGTCGTCCTGCAAATATCCCTTCGGCTGGTTTACGTTCACGGTGCCAATTACGGCACGCAACGCCTCCAGCCCAACTCCATAATGTGCGAGTTGCAACGGATTCGCTTCAATTCGCACAGACGGCTTCGCGCTCCCGCCGCAGAACGTCTGTCCCACTCCCGGAATCTGCGCAATCTTCTGCGCCAGAATGCTGTCGCAAGCGTCGTATAGCTGCGGAATATTCATCGTGTCTGAGGTCAACGCGATGATCATGATCGGGGAATCCGCAGGATTCACCTTGTAGTATCCAGGATTGCTGGGCAGGTTCGCAGGCAGTTGGCTCCGCGCCGCGTTGATCGCCGCCTGCACATCCCGCGCCGCGCCGTTGATATCTCTCGTTAAGTCGAACTGCAGCGTGATCCCCACTGTGCCCGTCGATGAGTACGAGGTCATCTCGTTGACACCTGCAATCCGCGAGAACTGCCGCTCAAGGGGCGTCGCCACCGACGATGCCATCGTCTCGGGATCGGCTCCCGGCAGACTCGCGCCCACCGAGATCACTGGAAACTCCACCTGCGGCAGACTTGCCACAGGCAGCAACACATAGGCCGATGCGCCCGCCAAAATCACCGCGATCGACATCAAGAATGTCGCTACTGGCCGCCGAATAAATGGTGCGGAAAAATGCATAAACTCCTGATCTTCAAATCACCTTCGAAACCCTAAGCCCTATGCTCCAATCAATCCGCAGATATGGCGTGTGCATGCAACTCAACATTCTTTGATCCTTGCCCCCGCCGCGATTTACGTGCAATCCGATCGAAGAACAGATATACAACCGGTGTAGTAAACAGCGTAAGCACTTGCGACACAATCAAGCCGCCAACAATTGTTATGCCAAGCGGCCGTCTCAGTTCGCTTCCGGTCCCGGTGCCCAACGCCAACGGCAACCCGCCCAGCAGAGCCGCCATCGTTGTCATCATGATCGGCCGAAACCGCAGCAGGCAAGCTTGATAGATCGCCTCCGTCGGAGTCAACCCTTGCTCACGCTCCGCCTCTAACGCAAAGTCAATCATCATAATCGCGTTTTTCTTCACGATGCCGATCAACAAAATAATGCCGATTAACGCAATCACACTCAGATCCACGTGAAACAGTAGCAACGCCAGAATTGCTCCCACGCCTGCCGACGGCAATGTGGACAGAATGGTAATCGGGTGAATATAGCTCTCATACAACACGCCGAGCACGATATAAACCACGATCAGAGCTGCCAGGATCAACAGCGGCTCATTTGCAATCGAGGCCTCGAACGCCTTTGCCGAACCTTGGAACTCGCCCTTGACGCTGGGCGGCATATTCAGCTCTGTCTTCGCTTTGTTCACCGCGTCCACCGCATCACCGATCGATTTACCCGGCGCCAGATTGAACGAGATCGTCACAGCAGGGAACTGGCCCTGGTGATTAATCACAAGCGAAGTCTGCTTCTCCTCAAAGTGAGTGAACGTAGACAATGGAACTTGCGTTCCGTTCGAACTCTTCACATAAATATTGTCGAGCGACGCAGGATTTCGCTGATACTTTGGAGCGACCTCCAGTACGACGTGGTACTGATTCTGCTGCGTGAAGATCGTCGAAACCTGCCGCTGCGCAAACGCATCATCCAGCGTGTCGTCGATATTCTGCGGCGTAATTCCCAGCCGTGATGCGGTATCTCGATCGATCACCAGGCTCGCTTCAAGTCCATTCAACTGCTCATCGCTCGCCACATCGCTCAGTATCGGGATCTGCTTCAGTTTGGCGACCATCTTGTCGGTCCAGACCGCGAGTTCTTCTACGTTCGCGTCTTCCAACGAATACTGATATTGCGTCCTGCTCACCCGGTCTTCAACCGTCAGATCCTGAAGGGGCTGTAGAAAGCACTGAATCCCATCCACCGTCGCCACCTTCGGCTCCAGTCGCTGGATCACCTCCAGCGCGGACGAGTTCCGCTGCTCGCGATCCTTCAAGTTGATCTGAATGCGACCACTGTTCAACGTGGAATTCGTCCCATCAATTCCGATGAACGACGACACACTCTCCACATCCTTGTCCTGTAGGATGAGCCTCGCCAACGCTTGCTGACGCGAGCTCATTGCGCTAAAGCTCACAGTCTGCGGAGCCTCGGTAATTCCCAGCAGAACGCCCGTATCCTGTACTGGGAAGAATCCCTTCGGCACGATCAGGAACAGATACACGGTCAGCGCAAAGGTAGCCAAAGTCACCAGTAGCGTGATCGTTTGGTGCCGGAGCACAAACCGCACGCCGACCCCATACTTCGCAATCACGTACTCGAAAAACTCTTCGCTCTTCTTGTAGAACGCGTTTTGCTCATTCTCCGGCGTATGCTTCAGAAGTTTAGCCGACATCATCGGGGTCAACGTCAGTGACACCAGCGCCGAAACTAGAATTGTAACCGCTAGTGTTACAGCAAACTCACGGAACAACCGTCCCACAATATCGCCCATGAATAGCAGCGGAATCAGCACCGCAATCAAGCTCACCGTCAGCGAAACGATCGTGAACCCAATCTGCTCCGAGCCCTTCAGCGCGGCTTCCAGCGGTGAGTCTCCCTGTTCAAGATAGCGAGCGATATTCTCGATCATCACAATCGCATCATCGACCACAAACCCGGTCGAAATCGTCAATGCCATCAGCGACAGGTTGTTCAGGCTGTATCCCAGCAGGTACATCACGCCGAACGTTCCCACAATCGACAGCGGTACCGCGACCGAAGGTATGATCGTCGCGGCAATCGATCGTAAAAACAGGAAGATCACCATCACAACCAAGCCGATGGTTAGGACCAGCGAAAACTGCACATCTTTCACAGAAGCGCGAATCGTATTCGTACGGTCCGTCAGTACCTGCAGCGTCACGGTTGCCGGCATCGATGATCGCAGCTGCGGCAAAATCTTCTGCACTTCATCCACCACGCCGATGATGTTCGCCCCCGGCTGCCGCTGGATGTTCACAATCACAGCCGGTTTCAACACGGCCTCGCGTCCCGGCTGTCCCGCGGCAGGAGCCTGTGCCGCCGTCCCCATCCAGGCCGCCTGGAACAGGTTCTCCGCGCTGTCCACCGCATTGGCCACATCCGACAGCCGCACTGGCGACCCGTTCCTATAGGCGACAATCACGTTGTTATAAGCCGCGCTCGAGGGCAGTTGATCATTGGCGCCGATCGTGTACGACTGGCTCGCCCCGTTCAGATTTCCCTTCGCCTGGTCGACATTCGTTGTCGCCACCGAGGCGCGAATGTCTTCCAGACTCAGCCCGTAGTTCGCCAAAGCCGTCGGATTTGCTTGAATCCGTACTGCCGGCTTCTGACCACCATTGATCGACACCAACCCCACACCCGAAAGCTGCGAGATCTTCTGCGCGATCACCGTATCTGCCAGGTCCTCCACCTTCGCAAGCGGCAGCGTATCGCTCGTCAACGCCAGTGTCATTATCGGCGCGTCGGCAGGATTCACTTTGCTGTACACCGGCGGATTCGGCAAGTCCTTCGGCAAATAACTAAACGCTGCATTGATTGCTGCTTGCACATCCTGCTGCGCAATATCGATCGACTCCAACAGATCAAACTGCAGTGTAATTACGCTGCCTCCGCCCGAGCTCGACGAAGTCATCTGGCTGAGCCCTGGGATCTGGCCAAACTGCCGCTCTAGCGGAGCCGTCACCGACGACGCCATTACCTCCGGGCTCGCCCCCGGATAAAAGGTCTGCACCTGGATCGTCGGATAGTCCACCTGCGGCAGCGCCGACACCGGTAACTGTTCATACGCAACGAACCCTGCAAGCAAAATGGCCACCATAAGAAGCGAGGTGGCCACCGGTCGAAGAATAAATGGCTTTGATGGACTCACGAGGGTTGCCCCGCAGCTTCACGTGCCATGCCCAACTCTGCGGCTGCTTTATCCGAAGCCTTCACAGGTGCCGTTCGCGGAAACACCTTGCTTCCGTTCTTCAGCTTCTCCTGCCCATCCACCACGATCTGATCTCCCGGCTTTAGACCGCCGCCTACTATAATCTGCGCCCCTTCGGTTAGCTCCACATTTATAGTTTGGGCCTCGACATAGTAGTTCGTCTTATTCTCTGGAAGCTCAATCGCCGGTGGCCCATCCGAGTTCTTCTTCTCCACCAGATTCGCGGGCGGCTCCCCCTGCTTCAACAGATAGACGAAGTTCCCCTGTGTTCCCGTCTGCAGCGCCGACGCCGGGATCACCACAGCGTTCTTTTTCTCCTGCAGAATCAGGCGAACATTCACAAACTGGTTTGGAAACAAAGCTCCATCCTGGTTCTCAAACACTGCTTTCGCTTTTACCGTACCGGTCGTCGTATCGATCTGATTATCGACGGTCAGCAAACTTCCACTCGCCAGATGCGTCGCATCCGAACGGTCATAGGCCTCGACCACCAGTTTGTCCCCGGCACGAGTCCGCTTCAAGACCTGAGGCAGCTGGTCTTCCGGCAGTGTAAAGATCACTGCAATCGGTTGCAGCTGTGTGACAACAATTAGCCCATTTGTATCTGCGGCATGCACAATATTTCCTGGATCAACCTGCCGTAGTCCAACCACTCCATTGATCGGCGACAGAATCTTCGTATACCCCAGGTTCACCTTTGCTGCTTCAATTGCCGCCTGATCGGCAGCAACGGACCCCTCGGCCTGCCCCGCGGTCGAAATCTGCGCCTGCTGGCTCTCCTTGGACGTCACGCCCGCCTGTAACAGCGCCGTATACCGAGCCGCCTCCGCGCGCGCATTCACAGCATTTGCCTGATCCTTTACCAACTGGCCCTGCGCCTGTTCCAACGCGGCCTGATAGGGCTTCGGATCGATCTCAGCGAGTATCTGTCCCTGTTTTACCGACTGTCCTTCGCGGACCGGTACCTGCATGAGCTGCCCATCCACACGCGACTTGATCGTGACGGTGTTGTAAGCCGTCACCGTACCCAGTGCCGTTAGAAAGATCGGCATCGTCTTTTGCTGCACAGCCGAAACCTGCACCGGGATCGGTCGGTCGGCCTGCGCCGCCATCATCACTTGGACGTTGTTCTGCTCTGTCCCATTTTTGCGAATCTTCCACACTGCCGCCCCTACCACTGCGACAATTATCAACGCCACGACCCACTTCCGCGCAGGCGAACCCTTCGGCTCCTCTGGTATCGGCTCGGCATGCCGCAAACCTCTCTGCGGCTCATCCGCCGGTACCCCATCGTGTCGTTCTTTCTCGTTTACTTGCGCTGACAGCATGGAGGTAGTCTCAGCTCTCTTCGGGAAAATTCACTGCACGAACAAATTGATTACTGTGCCAGATATCTAAGAATAAATGATAATGAGGGTGGTCGCCCAAGCGTCTTTGCCAACACTGCATCCGTGCCGAACACGCTGCAACAAAGTGCACTCTCAATCCGATACCTCTGTTAGACGTAAGGAAGGACACTTTTGCCTCACACGGCCCCCGCTCTCGACATCACTGCGCTGCCAGCGCTCTGCGTCGACCTCGACGGCACCCTCGTCAAGTCGGACACCCTGCATGATTCCGCACTTGCTGTCGCCCGTCACCACCCCGCCGCCCTCCTGAAGCTCCCTGGCTGGCTCCTTCAGGGCAAAGCCGCCCTCAAGCATCATCTCGCTGGCATCGTAAAGCTCGACGTAGCCCACCTTCCCTATAACCGGGAACTGCTTCATTATCTTGAACAACAACACTCTACCGGCCGCCCCATCTACCTCGCCACAGCTGCCGACGCCGACACTGCCCACCGCATCGCCGATCACCTCGGCCTCTTCACCAGCGTTCTCGCCTCCGATGGCAAGCTCAACCTCGCTGGCAAAAACAAGCTCGCTGCCTTCCGCTCCCAGTTTGGCGACAACTTCTCCTACATCGGCAATGCCACCCCCGACCTCACGCTCCTCCAGAACTGCAAAGAGCCTATGGTGGCCAATCCAACCTCAGGCCTCCGCTCCGCTCTCCGCAAGTCACGCATCGCCCCGGTTCGCACCTTTAATGAAACAGCCTCCCGCTTCAAAGCCTGGCTCAAAGCTATCCGGCTCCACCAATGGGCAAAGAACGTCCTCATCTTTCTCCCACTGCTTCTGGCCCACCTCCGGGCTCCCGGCCTCATCGTCGGAGCAGCCGTAGCGTTCCTCAGCTTCGGCCTCTGTGCGTCCGCCACCTACATCGTCAACGACCTCCTCGACCTCGAAGCCGATCGCCAACACCCCAGCAAACGCCGTCGCCCCTTCGCCTCGGGCGACCTATCCGCTCTCGCAGGAGTCGTCGTTGTTGCGGTCTTCCTTGCTTTATCTCTTGCGTTGGCCCTCCTTGTCCCCTACGTCATCGCCGCAATCTCTCCTTCGTCCGCCCTTCTTTTCCCGCATAAATTCCTCCTCTGGCTTGGCATCTATTTCGTTACAACTCTTGCCTATTCCCTCCGCCTCAAACGAGCCGTCCTGGTCGACGTCATCGTGCTCTCTGGTCTCTACACGATCCGAATTCTCGCCGGCTCAGCCGCCACCGGAGTCGCTGTCTCTACATGGCTCGCTGGGTTCAGCATCTTCTTCTTTCTGTCCCTTGCCTTCGTCAAACGCTTCGCCGAGCTCGAAAACCTTCGCGAACGCGGCGGCGCGACAGCCGGTGGTCGCGGCTACCATGTTGCCGATATCGAGCAACTTCGCAGCTTCGGCTCAGCCAGCGGTTACGCCTCGGTCGTCGTCCTTACCCTCTATATCTCAAACCTCGATGCCGCTCAGCTCTACGGACACACCAACCGCCTCTGGCTCCTGGTCCCTGTTCTTCTCCTCTGGATCAGCCGCCTCTGGCTCACGGCCTCCCGCGGCGAGCTCGACGAAGACCCTGTCGTCTATGCCATCACAGACCGCCGCAGCCTTTTTCTTGGTCTCGTAGTCATCGCCATTGTCCTGTCAGCCCTTTAGCCTGGTGGGCTGCAAGCCCTTTAGTGTCAATAACTCGAAAGTTTTTCTGACTCTTCGCTAAATTCCGTCAATAATAAGGTTACCGAATTTACTTTGAATCAAATGACCGTAAATCTAACTGGAATTCTGTTGCGTTAGGACGTTAAAATCTCAATATTCCAGAGGGATACATGCCAGGGGAAGCAATTGATGTTGCCATAATAGGAGCTGGTCCATATGGACTCTCCATCGCGGCTCACCTAAACTCTCGTAAGGTAGCCTTTCGCATCTTCGGAACTCCCATGTCCAGCTGGCGCAACCACATGGCCGCGGGGACCTTCCTGAAGTCCTTCGGCTTCGCGTCCTGCCTCTACGATCCCGACTCCGCGTTCACCTTTGCTCACTTCTGCCGCGAGCGCGGCATCCACTACGACGACGTCGTAACCCCCGTCGCCATTGAAAACTTCACAGCCTATGGCGTAGAGTTTCAGCGCCGCTTCGTCCCCAACCTCGAAGAAACAGACATCACCTCGCTGCGCCGCTCCTCCGAAGGCTTCCTCCTCACCACGCAAGCCGGTGAGACCGTCCTTGCACGCCGGGTTGTCGTGGCCGTCGGCATCACTCACTTCGGCTATGTCCCACCCATATTCGCCGACCTGCCGGAAGAGCTCGTCACCCACAGCTCGAAGCACACCCATGTCGATCAATTCAGCGGCCGCACCGTCGCAGTCATCGGTGCTGGCGCCTCCGCCGCCGACATCGCGGGCCTCCTCGCCGACGCCGGAGCCGACGTCCACATGATCGTCCGCGGCGACTCCATCCACTTCCACGAGACGCCCGGCCCTGAACCCCGCCCTCTCTCTCAACGGATCCTCAAGCCCCGCTCCGGCCTCGGCCAGGGCTGGCGTGCACTCCTCTGCACAGACTTCCCCCTGATCTTTCATGCCCTCCCGGCCAAACTTCGCTTCCGGGCCTTGGAAACCATCAACGGACCAGCCCCCGGCTGGTTTGCAAAAGATAAGGTCGTCGGTCGCGTCACCGTTCACTATGGCGCGGACACGAAGCAGGTCAACATCATCGATAAGCGCCTCCAGCTCCACCTTGGCCAGAGCGACGGCACCGCGAAAGACCTTCAGGTCGATCACGTCATCGCCGCCACCGGCTACAAAGCGAAGCTCAAGCGCCTGGCCTTCATCGACTCGAGCCTCTACAACCAGATCGAGAAAATCGACGACACCCCGGTCCTCTCAACCAACTTCGAATCCAACGTCCCCGGCCTCTACGTCGTCGGACTGGCCTCTGCCTCTAGCTTCGGCCCTCTTTGCCGCTTTGCCTTTGGGGCGCAGTTCACCTCCGACCGCATTGCACGCCACCTGGCCGCCACCCAGCTATTGCATCCAGCCCTCGCAGAATCAGTCCTCGTCCCACCGATCACAGAAAAAGTCTCGTCCTAAGTTAATCTCGTCCTAAGTTGAAAGTCATGCCGCAAGCCCCGAGCGGAGGAATCTCCTTCGCTCGGGCCTGCGGCACCGTATCCGCGCCCACCTACGCATACCCTCCGCGAACACGAGGCGGTCATACTTCACCCAGCAAGTATGCCTTCCTGTCCCCGTCATTTATTCTGATCACTGCCATCATGAATGAAGCCATCCCTCAGCTCCCCACCCACGACGACGCGGCCCTCGACGCCGCCTTCGCCACCCTCTCCGAAGAGGTCCGCAGCGAAACCGCCTCCCTCAGCGACCCCGAAGCCTTCCGTCTCCACTGGCTCGGCCGCAAACAGGGTCGCCTCAAACTCATTAGCGAAGCCTGGCTAAAATCCGCACCACCCGAAGCGAAAAAAGCGCTGGGCATCCGCTTCAACCAGCTCAAGCAGCAGATCGAAGCCGCTCTCGAAGCACCTGTGCCGACGAAAGCAGCAGCAGTGCAGGGAATCGACATCACCCTCCCCGGCACCCTAAGAGCCCCCGGCATCCCCCACCCGCTCCTCAAGACCATGCACGAGATTGTCTCCGTGTTCCACCATCTCGGCTACAGCACCAACCTCGGCCCCCAGGTCGAGTCCGACTTCTACAACTTCGAAGCCCTCAACTTCCCCGAAAACCACCCCGCCCGCGACACACAGGACACCCTCGTCATCGCGAACCAGCAAACCCGCCCATCGCGCGACCGTCTCCTCATGCGCACCCACACCAGCCCCGTTCAGATCCGCACCATGATCGCCCAGGTCCCACCCATCCGCATCGTCATCCCGGGCAAGGTCCACCGCAACGACGCAGCCGACGCCACCCACTCCCCCATCTTCCACCAGATCGAGGGCCTCTGCGTCGACACCAACATCACCTTCTCTGACCTGAAGGGCACGCTGGACCACGCCATGAAGGCCCTTTTCGGCTCCGACGTCAAAACCCGCTTCTTCCCCAGCTTCTTCCCCTTCACCGAACCCAGCGCCGACGTCCAGATCTCCTGCATCTTCTGCGGCGGCACCGGCTGTCGCAAGTGCAAACACTCCGGCTGGATCGAGCTCTTGGGATGCGGCATGGTTGACCCCGCCGTCTTCGCAGCAGTCACAGCGGAGCGCAGAAAGATAAACCCCGCAGACGACGCCTACAACCCCGAAAAGATCACCGGCTTCGCCTTCGGGATGGGGGTCGAGCGCATCGCGATGATGCTCTACGGCGTCTCCGACATCGGCCACTTCTACTCCGGCGACATGCGCTTTCTTGAGCAGTTCGCATAACGTACCGAGTTATAACGGTCTGTTAAGTGAGTCAGGACTAACGCAGCGCATTCTAAGCACCGCAATAGTCCTGGTTCGCCAATCAGTAGAGCCGACGTAGCCCGCATAGCTGCAGCCTCCGCCCACATCCTAGAAAATCTTCAGATGGATAGTTAGATACTTCTTCGGATCGGTCCGAATTGCCGCAACCAACTCGTTGCTACTAACCAATAACTTATTCACATTTGTGTAAGCTGCATCGTCGGTCGCAAGTTTGCCCAGCGTGCCACGGCCATCATTCACACCTGTCACTAGTTCGTTTATCTGGGCCAGTGTATGGCTCAGGTCCTGCCGGAACTTCGGATCCTTCAACATCAGCCCCAGCCCACCCTTGCCTGCATCTGCGTCTGCCATGATGGAGTTCGCATGCGCCAGCGTGGAGTTCAGATTTTTGTACAGCGAATCATCCTTTAGCAGCTTGCCGGCTGTCCCCTTGCCGCTATCCACTTCGGTGGCGATGTTCTGCAGTTTGGCGACGGTATCATTCAGCCGGTTATAGAGCGAATCGTCGGTCAGCAGCTTCCCGACAGAGCCATGTCCGGCGTTCAGATTCTTCTCGAGCGTCAGCAGTTGGTCCACCGCCGCGTTGATCTTTGTATGCAGCTCGGGATTGTTAATCAACTGACCAATCGTGCCCTTACCCGACTGAATGTTATCTACGATTACGTTTGCCTTTGCGAGAATGACATTCAGGCTCTCGATCGTCCCCTGGCTGGCCTTCACAACATCAGTGAGGCTAGGCGTCTCCAACGTCTTTAAGACGTCGCCGTCCTGCAGCGGCGGTCCCACGGCAAACTGGCTGTTGATATCCACCACTGTATCGCCCAGTACCCCCACCGTAGACAACGAAGCCTTCGAATCCTTCTTCAGGTTGGTGGCGAACTTCTCATTCATCTTCATCACCACCTTTACAGGCGTGAGTTTGTGCTCCGGCGAGTTATCAATCGTCACTGTCTTCACCGTGCCGATCGTTACACCTTCCAGATTCACGGCAGCGCCGGTTTTTAACCCCGCCGAGTTCGCAAAATATGTCGAAACCGTCAACTTATGCGACAGAATCCCGAGCCCCGACGAACTGGTCATCAAAAACAGTAGAGTGACCAGAATGATGGTTGAAATCAGTACGATCACGCCCACCTTCAACTGCGACCATCGGACCTCCTGCTGGCTGGGCATAACTCTCCTTTAGACCTTGTTGCGCAAAAAATCACTACTCGGCGTGTCGTCGCCGTCTTTTATCTTCGACACAAACATGGTGTCAGTAATTGAGAGAATACATTACCTCCCAACTCGCCCATCACGAAATTCATCGCGGACTGTATTGCGCTAAAGTGCTTTGTCTCCAATGGATGCCTAAACCGCTCTAATGGTTTCAACTTCCTCCAACATGGCTTAGTCCTCCGCCACCACTACCGCCATCGCTAGTTCCCTGCTGTGGGTGAGGCTTAACTGGAGTCTGCGCACGCCCATCGCTTTCGCGAGCTCGGCAGCGCGTCCGCTCAGGTGCAGCGTAGGCTTTCCGCTCACCTCCCGGCGCACCTCAAGCTCCTTCCAGTTCACTCCATGGCTGATCCCTGTCCCAAGGGCTTTTGCCCCTGCCTCCTTCGCGGCAAATCGAGCCGCAAAGCTCTCTGCCGCGTTTTTTTTACGGCGACAGTAGGTGATCTCCCCGGCTGTGAACACCCGCTCAAGAAATCGTTCACCAAATCGATCGATGCTCTCCTGCACCCGCTTTGTCTCGATTAGATCGGTTCCCAGCCCTAGCACCATAAAGACCTCGTACTGACTATCCTCCTACATCTGTCCGATCCAACGACAAAGAATGTGTCTCCAGTCCTTCAAGATCTAAAATTCAGAAACGTAACTTATCTCCTTTCAATACTATCCCGTGTGTGAGGCCACATGACCACAGTACCGCTCCGCCGGCTCACGCTTCGCCTCTCATCCTCCGATGAACAACCTACCGGCAAACTTCACTCTCAGCCGAAGAGGCTTATTACCCCATGCAATCGCTCGACATCCAGGGTTTTAGTTACGAAGAGCGTTACGGCCTCCTGCCTACGCTCACATCCGCCTTCGCCGACTGCGGGGGCTGGATTCTCAACCGCAAGACACTCACGCCCACGACGATGGAGTTTCGTCTTGAGATTCAGCTTCGCGCTGTAGTCGATCTCTACGCTTCCATCATCTCTTCAGGACTCGAACTCACCCGCGCAGGCCATCTTGGCTTTACCCATCTCTGTACCTGCCGTAAGAACCTCAGCAAACCAGCCGATCTCGGACAAATCGTTGCCATCCGTCTTGAGATCAGCTTCCTCGAAGACGCAACTCTCCAATCCCTTTTTCTTGCTGCTGGAGACCCTGCCTGACATCTCTCGTAAGAAAAGCTGAGGGCTTACCTCTAATTTCTTTGGCTTTGGTCCCCACAGCCCCATCCGGAACGGCAGCGCCACCGAAAACTGCAGATTCGGCGTGTCTGGTGTTAGCCCTCCGCCAAAACTCAGGTCGATCGTCCTTCCTGGCGCATAAAGATAGCTTGTGCCAAGCCTCAAAGTGCTTCCACCAGATACGAAGCTGGCAAGACTTATGTCACTGTCCCAATTTCACCACCGTCCGACGGTGCATCAGGCTGTCCGAATCTCCAATTACAAGTACCCCAGGCTGCCGCCATCCCTGCGTCAATACCAGTCCAAGCCCCGTCGCATCCCCGGCCACCTTAAAAACTGGCTCACTCACCACGGAGTCACCCCCGGCCACCCTTGTGGTCAAGCCAACTCCATTCACTCCGGATGACTCCTTCCACCGCCTCCCTTGCCCGTCCACCATGTAAGCCTTCATCAAGCCTTCGCTTTGCGCCGACTGCCCACGGTTTGTAACCCGAATCGATACACGAATCAGGCGCCGTCCATCTTTGACTAAAAATCCCGGCATCTCTTCCGCCCCGGTAACTGTGAAGCACATGTTGTCGAAGCACTGTGCGTCACCGATCGCAATCACCTTTTGCTTTTGCCCAAGGGAAACCCCCACCAGGACCCCTAAATAGACCACCCACACCCCAACCAGCCACTGAATCCCGCGCTGTACACGCCTTCGCTCCCCGCGCAGCCACGACACCAAAACCCCTAGCAAGCCTAAGCCGGTCCACCCTGCCGTCCCCAGCAGTAAAAGCTCTGTCGCCCTCATCCCCACCCCATTCACGATAGACTTAAGAGAAGTACATGCCTCATTCTTCCACGTTGACTCCTCAGCCCGACCGCCGTTCCACGACAATGACTCCTTACACGACGCCAGAGGGCACTCTTAAGAAGACGTCCACGCCCATCATCCTGGCCCGTGACCTCGGCAAGACCTACCGCTCCGGCAAGCTTGAAGTTCCTGCGCTTCGCAAGGTCAACTTCGCTATCACTCCCGGCGAGTTCGTCGCCATCGTCGGTCCGTCCGGTTCGGGTAAGTCCACGCTTTTCTACATCCTGGGCGGTCTCACCGGCGCCACCACGGGTTCTGTCCTTATCGATGGCATCGACTTCGCCACCCTCACTGACGCCGAGCGTACGAAGACTCGTCGCGCCAAGATTGGTTTTATTTTCCAACGGTTTAACTTGCTGCCCACACTCTCTGCCATGGGCAACATCGAGATTGCACATGACATCGCTAATCTTGGCGCATCGACGAAGCGAGAGTTGGATCGGCCGCTTTTGCAGCACCTTACCGAGATGCTTGGCATTCAGGGGCGCCTCGACCACCGCCCCAACGAGTTGTCTGGTGGCGAGCAACAGCGCGTCGCTATTGCCCGCGCGCTCATTAACCGGCCTGCAATCGTTCTCGCTGACGAGCCTACTGGGAATCTCGACACAAAGAACTCCGATGCCGTTTTGAAGATGCTTCGCCAGTCCAGCCGCGAGTTGAATCAGACGGTTCTCATGATTACTCACAATCCCGAGGCTGCTCAGATCGCTGACCGCATACTCCACATGCGCGACGGAGAGATCACCCACATCGAAGACGGCAACAACGGCTAATTATTTGAACCTTTAGAGCGGTTTTTTTTGCTGTGGTTGGATGGTGTTTTTGCAGGGGTTTTTGCGAAAACGTTCGTGCAAAACGTGGTTTTTTGATGGTCAATTTGTGGTGGGATGCGTGGTAAACGTGGTGATTAAACACCACGTTTTTCGACTCCAGAAAAAGTGCCAAATTTTTAACATCTTTTTTCGTGGCTTTTAAAGTTTTGGCCGAACACCTCAAGATTCTGGCGTTCGATGTGCTCTGCTACGATCACGAAGCGTGTTCAACCTCTTTCATCGCGAACCCGAACCCACTTTCGCCGACATCTACCGTCCGATGTCCGACCTGGAGTTACGGAGTTTGCTCGCGGACTGGCACTCACTGATGCCTGAGGCCCGTTCGGCGCTCGCGGCTGAGTTCTCTGCGCGCGGCCTCGACTATGCTGAACCTCCTTCGCCTGTCGAAGATGCTCCTCCTGAGTTCCGCGAGCTTATCACCATTCGCCGCTACCGCGATCTCTCCGAGGCCATCGTCGCTCGTGCTGTCATCGAGTCCGCCGGGATCTTCTGCTTCCTCAAAGACGAGAACCTTGTTCGTCTCGACTGGCAGGTCTCCAACTTCATCGGCGGCATCCGCCTTCAGGTCGCATCCAGTGATGTCGAAGCGGCCGAGGCGATCCTCTCGCAGCCTGTCCCCAGCGAGTTCTCCATTCCTGATCAGCCTGGCTTTTCGCAGCCTCGCTGTCCTCGTTGCACCTCCACCGACATCATGTGGGAGCGCCAAGGGCGCAAAGCCGCGTTAGCTTCGCTTTACCTCTTCGCACTGCCGCTGCCTCGTGGCTCAGAGTCCTGGCACTGTAAGAGCTGCGATCTGCGCTGGCAGGACGAAGAATAACGATCCGCACTGGTTTCTTTCCTGAGATCTGAGTCTCTTTTCAAAGTCTCTTAAATTTCCGCCGATCTGGGATCAGGTATGTTTGTCGCAGTACGATGGACGCACATGTGGTCTTAGGTTGGCAACGGAACCTCTAACGTAGGAGCGCTCATGCCCTGGTATCAACTCGACGACGCCAAAGACCCGAAACTCGATAGCCTGGCGAAGCAGTACAACCTTCATCCCCTCCACGTCGAGGATGCACGCAACGAAGACGAGAGCGTAAAAGTCGATACGACGTCTACCTATACGTTTGCGGTTTTCAAGCCTGTGCGCCTGGTTCCTGATCCTGATAACCCCGGCGAACAGATGCCGACTTTTTCCACCATCGACGTCTTTGCTGGCAAAGACTTCCTCATTACGATCTCTGACCCAACCTGCCCCACCACCGAACAGGCTCTCGCCCGCGCCCGCCGAGATGGCGATGATGAACATCCTGGCAAGCTTCTCTCTCTCATCCTGGATACGATCGTCGATCTCTACTTTCCTGCCATCGACCACTTTGACGAGCGCATCGACGATCTTGAAGACAAAGTCTTTGACGATCCTTCCCCTGAGATTTTGCAGTCGGTCTTCGCAATCAAACGCGAGCTTATCGATCTCCGCCGGGTCCTGGTTAATACACGCGACGCTTCACTTCACCTTCAGCGCGATCCCGACACCGTCATCGATGCCGAGCACCAGCCCTACATGCGCGACACGTACGACCACGTCGCCCGTCTGCTCGACTCTGTTGAAACTCAGCGCGATCTTCTGAACAATACGCTCGACATCTACCTGTCTTCGGTCTCGAACCGTACCAACGAAGTGATGAAGGTCCTGACTATCCTTGGCACGATCGTTCTTCCTGTTCTCGCCATCTCCGGCATCTACGGGATGAATCTCAAGGGCCTTCCATTCGAAGACTCGCCGCATGGGGCTGAGTGGGTTGCCCTGGTGACCGTCATCGCTACCGCAGTCCTTCTCTACGCGCTCCGCAAGATGAAATGGCTTTAGCGCGAATCACGTCATCCCATCAAAGCAATCTCGACGTCTGTTGACCGCGCGAAAGTCGTTAAATTCGCTCACAGCATGCGGCTGCCCGTTCCGGCATCAACTAGCTATATGACGGCAACGCCGCCAAGGAGATTCGCATGACCGACTATCGTGTAAGCCAGGGAGAAGTACAGGAAGATCAGGTAACAGCAGCGATCGAAAAAGTCACAGCACAGATTCCGTCCAGCGTTTACCTTGGACTCGCACTCGCGTCCATGGCCGTCTCTGTCGGCTTTCAGGCGTCGAAGAAGCCGCACTCGGCTCTCTTCGTTGGTCAATGGGCCGCACCATTCCTGATCCTCGGCATCTACAACAAGCTCGTAAAACTTCACGGCTCGGACGGGACGACTCACGCGTAGGCTTTAATGTGGAAGCCCCGGCGAAGTGCCGGGGCTACTCGACGTTCACAGAGTTTTACCAGAGCACACCTTGCACAGGCACTGTAGCGGGTGGGAGCTCTGTCTCACCGAGGAGCTGTCGAAGGTTTGTCTCGATGGCGATGGTGATTGAAGTAAGTGGGACATCGTAGATGGTGTTCTCGAACGGATCTTCGAGGTCCTGCCCGATCTTATTGAGCGCAAGAAAGATGAAACCTACCAGCGTCGATCCGAGCGGCGTAAACCAGCCCATGCTGGTGACCAGCGCCAGCGGTAGCAAGAAGCAGTAGATGTGTACAAATAACTGGGGGAAGTAGTCATACTGCTTCGGCATCGGCGTGTTCTTGATGCGCTCCGCTCCACCTTGCGCGTCGGCTAAGTCGTTCAGGCTTTCGTCCATCGCGCGCCACTGCAGGCGATCGATCCAGCCGCGGACCTGGCACTCGCGTAAGAGATTGCCCATCATCTCCTGGATCGACAAGGGAACGTTTTTCTCGTTCCGCAGCGAGTTCAACTCCTGCTCGCTCATCAGCGGGGCTAGTTCGGCCCATGGCTCGAGCTTTCTCAGGTGCTGGCGAAGTGCATGAACATATGCAATCTGCAGATACACCATGCGTCGCTGTATCTGCTTCACTTCTTCGGCTTCATCGCTCTTCGATGGCAACATTGAGGTCGTCACCTGGCGTCCCCAGCTGCGGGAGTTGTTGACTACCGCGCCCCAGAGCGTTCTTGCCTCCCACCATCGCGCGTATGCCGACTGGTTTCGGAAGCCGAGGATGATACCGATCGCCGACCCGAACAGAGCGAGTGGAATATGCGGCAGCGCAATCCAGTTCAGATGCATGACCTGGTAGGCAACGACCACACCCAGGTCGTAGAGGACGAGCAGCAGCAGCGGCCTGCCAACATAGATCAACATCCGCCTTAGCTGCGGCCCGCGGGGAACGATCACTTCGTGTCGCCCTCAATGGTTACTGGCACGAACACTCGCCCGCCATCCTCAGAGATTCGGACTTCTCCTTGGCCGATGTCGTAGACCCATCCTGAGATGGTCAGTTCGCCTCTCGCCATCGCTCCGGCGACCGAAGGATGCGTGCGCAGATGCTGGAGTTGGAGCAGCACATTCTCCTCTGTTAGCTGCCGCAGCGAATCACTTGGCCTGTCGTCTTTGTGAGCCAGCGAATTTGCAACGCTCAACGCTGCCTGCGCGTTTGTCAGCCAGCTTTTCACCGTTGGTAGCTTCTCCAGGCTCGCAGGATTCAGCAAAGCTTTCATCGCGCCGCAGTCCGAATGCCCGCAGATCACGACGTGCTGAACCTTTAGCGCCGAGACAGCGTATTCGATCACCGCGCTGACGCCGCCAAGCATCTCGCCATAGGCGGGCACAAGGTTGCCGACGTTTCGAGTGACAAAGATATCGCCTGGCTGCGATTGCGTAATCAACTCAGGATCGATTCGCGAGTCCGCACACGTGACGATCAAGGCATGCGGCTTCTGCGGCACACTTGCAGCCTTGACGTAGGCATCTTTGTTGTCCGGATAGATATCCGTCCGGAACCGCCGAACTCCCGCCTTCAGTTCTTCCAATGCAGCGTCCATAGTTCTCCCTTTCGCGATACGTAGAGCCAGATAGATGTCGACCTATCCATCATGCCGTCTTATCCGGCGGCTGCCAACCTATTCCTTCCACTTGATGTTGCATCCGATGCTTGTTCGCTGATTTGTATCCGGCCGCTTGCCCGCGATCACTGCATCCATCGCCGCACGCAGATCTTTTCCCGTTACCGGGATATCATTTCCGGCGTCTCCTCGTCGAGGCCGGCTGTCATCCAGCTGACCGCGATAGACCAGTGTCATCTGGGCGTCAAAGAGAAAAAAATCTGGTGTGCAGGCGGCATCATAGGCACGCGCCACCTCCTGCGTCTCATCGAAGAGGTAGGGGAAGCGGAATCCGAGCCGCTCTGCCTGCTTCTTCATCTCCGCGGGCCCGTCCTGCGGATACGCCTCGACGTCGTTCGACGAGATTGCCGCGATCGCGATCCTGCCCTCGTAGTCTCGCCCGATTCGCGCCAGCTCCTCCTCCACATGCTTCACGTAGGGGCAGTGCACGCAGATGAACATCACGAGCAATCCGTGACGGCCCTTTGGCGATGTTCCTCCGCCGGGCATCTGGTTCTCTGCATCCGACTGTCCGTCGTCCCAGGTTGTGGCAAATACGTCATCGCGCCCCAAGGCTTTGCCGCTGACGACATCCATCAGCTCAAAGGCCGGAGCTGTGCTCCCCAGTGCTACCATCGTCGATTGCGTTTTGGACATTGCACCCTCCCACTACCTCTCCGATAATAGCCAACTCCGGGCGTTGCCATGAAGAACGCCTGATCAAACCGCAAAAGCAATCAACTGGCACGGGGAGGTCTACTAGAATAGCCGGATGGTCATCCACACCTTCTTCTTTCGATGGAAACCCGGGGTAACAGAGGCGCAGAAGCAACGCGCCCAAGATGAGATCCGCGCTTTAGAAGCCCAGATTCCCGGTATTCTTGAGACGAATGTCGGCGTCAATTTTTCCCCGCGTTCTCAAGGGCATGAGTTTGCTGGCGTTATGAAGTTCACCGACCGCGCGGCGTTGGACGCGTACTCGACTCATCCTGTTCACCTTCAGCTTCTTTCCTGGCTCGTTCCGCTGATCGATCCGATTGAGGTCGACTTCGAGGCGTGACCGAATCAAGCGCAGGGAATTGGAATCAACCTCAGCAATTCCGCACGCCGCCGTCGCGCCCTATGCTGGAGAGACCATGCTCGTGTCTCGTACTCTCCCCGGCGGCCGCGCCACGCGCGAAGATCTGCCAGTCGGCCCCAACAATCTGCCGCTCTGCCGGTGGTGCGATCTTGAGATCATGGCCAAGCGCCGCCGCACCTTTTGCAGCGACTACTGCGTTCACCAGTGGCGTCTGCGCACCGACCCCGGCTATCTCCGCGACCAGGTGCTCGCTCGCGACCGTGGTATCTGTGCCGTCTGCGCGATCGACACTCTCGCCGCCTATAACGCGCTGAAGCGAGCCCGAGGCGCTGCTCGTGCCGCTGGCCTGCGACTCTACGGCATGAAATCCATCACTACGCGGCGCAGCCTCTGGGATGCCGACCACATTCGGCCTGTTGCCGAGGGCGGCGGTCAGTGCGACCTCGACAACCTCCGCACCCTCTGCCTTCTCTGCCACCGAGAAGCCACCGCGCAGCTCCGCAAGCGACTCCGCCTCACGAGAGCCTCCTGATTCGTGTCACCCATAATTCTGATATTCCTTCCAGAACTCCGGCCACGACAGGCGCGGTGTTCCGCAGACGAAGATATCCGGATGCGACTGGCTCTCTTCGTTCTTCACACCCTCGGAGTTTCCGTTGTGCCCAGCCAGCCTGCATGATGTAAACGCCTTGTCCGCAGCCTCGTGCGAAAAACCAACCACGATCAGCGTGGATGGAGGCGCTGCGGGATACCCACGCAGCCACGCCGCGTTCGTCAGGCTGATGGGCATCGGCAAGTGATATGCGGGTCCAAGGATCTCCACCGCGCCCTGTTCGCCGTAGTTTCCAACAAGTACACCGACATTCTCGCGTTGCTCTGGCGGGAGGGAGTCGCGGATCCCCGCGACGGTCCGCACCAACTCGTCCCACCCGATCTCCTCCCGCAGATCGCCATTGTTCCTAAGCGCAAACTGCTTCAGTCGTCCACTCGACGCGAGTGGAACGAGGATGGCAAAGACCAGCAATGCCCACGCCGCTAATCCGGTGAAGAAGAGACCCTCCACGGCAAGCCGCGACCGTCTCTTCATCGATGCCACCCACCGTTCGGCCGCCACAGCGCCCATCGCCATCAGCATGGGATACGCCGCGGCGAGGTAGTACCCTCGCGCTTTGCCGAACGCAAACAGAACCAGCGGCACGAGGTACATCCACGCCAGCATGCGATATCTGCGATTCCGCAGAAAATATACCAATCCGACGATCCACAACGGCGCCGCAACTGGATTCGTGCAGATGATGAACTGATCCTTGATGAATCCATTGGCTCGTCCCAGCCGCACATCGCGTGCGTGGATGTGTTGCAGGAAGTGTTCTGAGATGAATCCATGCCGCACCTGCCAGACGAAGTTCGGCGCAAAGATTACCAGCGCTATCGCGACACCGATCCAGAACCAGATGCTACCGAGAGATCGCCGCGCTGGTGTCAGCACGAGTCCGCATATGATCCCTGCGATGAAGAACAGGATGGTGTACTTCGTCATCAGCCCGAGGCCTACGAATACGCCAATGGCGATCCACCATCTTGGATCCTCGGTTTTGAGCAGCCGAATCACGAAGTAGGCGATCAACACCCACCAGAGGTAGTCGAACGACGAGTACTGGAACTCTGTCCCTTCGAAGACCGGCAGCGCTGACGTCGCCACGACCAGCGCCGCCGTGATCTGTGCCAGCCGTCCCCCGCCAAGCTCTCGCGCCATCAACCCAGTGACCACGATCGCCACCGCCTGAGCGATGACCGAAAACATCCTCAAACCCACCATCGAAACGCCAAAAAGATGTAGCCCCACACGCTCGAGGAAAGGCGTCACCGGAGGGTAGGCTACGAATCCCCAATCGAGGTGGCGGGCATCGCTGAGAAACTGGAACTCATCGCGGTGGAAGCCGTACCGATTGTTTGTGAAGACGTGAATCAACGCCACGACGAACGCAATTCCCACGACCCACCACGCGCCACCCCACGAAACCGCTTCGGCAGTCGCGGAGTTGTCCTCCAGGACGACACCTTCCATGCGCTTCACCTCGTTGCACTCACGACGCTACGCAACACAGTACGCTCAGGTTCAACTTCAGTGTCAAATTCACAGTAGATCAGCCGCGGGCCAACCGCAGATCAAGGGGCGATCTAAAGGACGGTCTACGGAACAAGGATCAATTTGCAGACGCCGGAGTAGCAGTTGATTATCCCGGACCTCACCAGATTTGCGTGAGAGTCAGGCGGCCACAGATCAGCAACCTTCGCCGCTTTCAACCTCTCTTCGCCGCCCTCCAACTCCTTTGTGCCGGCCTTTTCGGCTCGTGCAATGATCCCGTCACTTAAGAGGAGATGGTACTCGGCCTCGCCATTCAGACCCTTGGCCGGTCCAAGAGTGTATGTGCGCAACTCGAGGAGCTTGCCCTGCGCATCGTGAATCGAGGATTTGGCCCCGCCCTTTCGCAGGGCATCGGCAAGTCCCTGCAGTTTCTTCTGCTCGGTGGTCGGAGCCCTCTTTACTCCCATCATGTCATATGGTGAGACTGTCGCGACTCCCAGCTCGTAGACCGCCAGCGCCTCGTCTTTTCTTCCTGCAGCAACGTACAGCGCCCCGAGATGTTCGGCGCCCGTAGTTGATGGATCGGTTCTCCACGCCGCGTTGAGGTACCCCTCTGCGTCCTTTAGTTTTCCCTCGCGATACAGGATCCATCCCATGGTGTCCCATGTCGCCTCAATCGATTTGATCTTCGCGTACACCAGCTGCGGATTCTCGTTGAGCGTCCAGGTCCTGCTCTCGGCGTCGAATTTTTCCAGCGCAGCCCGGGTCTTTGCCTCCGCCAGTGGAAGCTCTACTCCTGCGTCGGCCAGATCGTATGCGCTGTCGTTCAGCATGAGCGGGTCTTCCGTCGTTTGCATGACGGCGAGCAGAGTCGCCCGGCCCTTCTCAGTCATGTTGGCTTTTAGCTGCGCCTCCCCCAGCGTTATCTGGAGCAGGTCCGTCTTCTTCTTTTCATCCGGCAGGCGGGTTACTTCGCCCTCGACCGTCTTGAGCGCGCCAGATGCGTCGCCGTCCTGCATCTGCATGTTCGCCAACTGTATGGCCGGGTTCGGGTTCGTCGTCTCGGCAATCTCCCACCGGCGGAGGGTATCTTCGGCCTCGGTACGTTTGCCTTGCGTCACCTGCACATTCGCAAGAGCGGCATAGGTTTCGTAACGTTCGGGGTGAAGCGACAGCTCCTTTTGAAAATCCTCTGTGGCCGACGTCATCTCACCACGTTGAAGGCTGAGAAATCCGTACGTGGTCCAAAGCCACTCCTGCTCTGCATTAATGGCCTTAGCTTTATCCAGCAACGTCTTTGCTTCGTCGAGATTGCGGTGCTGCAAGTCTGTATAAGCAGAGGCGACCAGTGTCTGGGCATCCCCCGAATCTGCTGCCGCCGCAGGTGCACTTTCTTTTTCTGTTGCTTTGCCGTCGTGCCGTATCAACTGAATCCACTGCTCGTGGGCCAGATCCGCATCGTCCGACCACTTTTTGTAACTCTTCCAGTCCGATACTGGCACCTTTTGCTTTAGCACCTCGATGCGGCGTTCGGCGTAGACCGTTCCCTTCTCGAAGCGGTACGTCTGGTCGTACGTTGCGTAGGCTGAGCTCTTGTGAATCGCCTCGGGCAACTCGACGCCCCATCCGTCCGGCAGCTTCATCGCTGATGTGGATGTCTCGACGCGCGGAACGCCAAGCAAGATCGACTGGACCGGAGGTTCCTTGTCATTGACTTGCGGCAAGAAGACTGGCGCAAGCTGTGGGACGATCTTCAAGTTGTCCCAGTCGCCGTTCTTCTCCCGCTTGTAGTCATAGCTGATCGTCAATGGATCGACTGTATCTTCCAGCCGACTCACTTCGCCTTCGCTAGTGGTTCCCTGATATCCCATGCCTTGAGAAAGCTGCTGCACAAACTGCGTATACTGAGCCGGCGACAGCGGCCGCAACGCGGCACGTACCGCAATCTCCTCATCTCCGCGGAGCGTCAACACAAGCTTTGAATTCGAAGTCCCCTCTGCATCGAGCGTTCCTACTGCATCCATCTTCTGCGTTGAGGGGAAGGGAAGCGTCGCGGGCGTCCGCTCTATCTTCGCAACACCCGTCTCCGGGATGACGAGCGCTTTCTTGTCTCGAATCACGTAGGCAAGCGCTCGGTAGGGTGCCACTTCGGCTGTTGCATCCAACCAGATCTGCTGGCCGTTGACTGGCACGGTCGTTATCAGGTGGTTGAACGACGCGGGCGAGGGAACCGCCTCATTGAATCGCAGTCCAGCGCCGATCAGCACCGCGTCCGGATGTAGTCCAAGCGCGTTCAGCATCGCCGCCAGCAATGTGTGTTTGTCCTTGCAGTCTCCGTACTGGTTCTGCAATACATCGGAGGCCTGGTGGGGCTGATAGCGTCCTATGCCAAAGGCAACGCCGATATAGCGAATCTGGGAGGAGACGTAGGCGTACACCGCGCGGACCTTTTCCTCCTCGGTCGTCTTTCCGGCCACAAGCTCCGCAACCTTCGCTTTAATCTCCGGATCGGGCGCCATCCGGTCGCTCTCTAGTCCTCGGTACCAGGCACCTACCGCCTCCCAGTTTTTGAAGGTTGTCCAGGCCACATCGGGGAGCTTTCCGTCCGATGCGTCCAGCTCCTGCTCTGCGGTCCATATCTCCTTCTTCTTCCGCTCCTTCTCCGCATCCGCTTCCTTGCCAACCGTCGGCTTCTTTTGGGAGGAAGCCCAGCGATAGACTCGCTCTCCGCCATCGACTGTTTCGGCTGGTTTGTTGGTCGGGCTCCACACGTTGACGTAGATGTCCTTCGGGACTCGTAGCTCGAGTGTCTGCGAGAGGATCACGCCATCAACGGGGAAGCTCTCCTGACCCCAGAACTGGCCGGTAGCCTCAGCCTTTTTCAAGATGATCTTCGCCTGCCATTCAAGGGTGTCGCCAACCCGAAGACTACGAACAGGGAGTTGCAGCATCTTCAGATCGCTGTAAAACGGAGCCGCCTGGGTCACCGGACTTGGCATTTCGATCGCCTGATCTACCGGCGTAGCGACCACTGTTCCGTCCGCGTGTCGTACGCGAACGTAGACAATCACCGGGGTCTCCGTATTCGAAGTAAACGGCAGGTTTAGAACGCTGTCCTGCTTTAGCGCTGCCTCGGACTGAACCCGCGCACTGGCAGTCGTGACCTTCACTCCGGTGCCGTCGGCTGCCATCGTATACACGGAGTCCAGGTGTTCGACGACGCTCGGCTCACTCGAGTAGTCGACGGACGGCGCGGACCCGGTGGAAACAATCGGCTTTGCGGAGGCAGGCGAGGTGGTTGAGGGTGGATTCTGTCCGAAGGCACAAGCGGAGAACCATGCAAAAAGAGCCCAGTGAAGCAATCTAACGTTCATAGCGTATTAGCTGTATAGCAGAAGCCGTTTGCAGCGGCTATCGAAATCCATCGCGGCGTGGCAGCGCCTGGGTCGCTTTTGGGCCAGAGTTTCCCGGTTCATGGGAACCGAATCTCGGGGCACAAGGTTAGTGTCCTGCTTTCCACATTTCCACCCTCGTCCACATCAAAAAGTGCCGAGTCTGCCCTTGTTCTTGGGGACGGTCGCGCCTACTCTCAAAACAGCGATATTACTAAGCGGTAAACCCGCCAAGCACGGGGCAATTTGGCAAATTCCACAGCAAAAACCGTGTTTTTCATCAATCTGTCGCATTAACCCCGCGTAAACAGGGGTATTCGCACAGCTAACACAATATGTTGTGCTTTATACTTGACACACCCCATAAGGGGCGTTACTTTCACGACTGCAGCCGAGCAAGATAAGGCCAAGTTCTCAACAATTTTAGGGAGTTCCTACGTCCGCTGGCTCCCCGAGCCGCATACACAACCAGCGTTCGCAGCCATAGTTTTACCCCTCATCGCGAGAGCATTCGGGGCATCGAA
Organism: uncultured Acidobacteriaceae bacterium; assembly: GCA_963708755.1. Taxonomy (GTDB): domain Bacteria; phylum Acidobacteriota; class Terriglobia; order Terriglobales; family Acidobacteriaceae; genus Edaphobacter. The sequence continues at coordinate 64,850 of CAVPTN010000002.1, read as the reverse complement.
ACACCAGCTTAATCATCAAATTAGAAGGAGTACTTCCCCATGGCGACCATCCCCAATCAGACCCAGAATCAGAGCCAAACCGCCACCGGCGCAGCCCACCAGACGACCTCGCGCGCCCCGGGGCTGACCTTTGATCGCCACTTCACCAAACCCGGTATCTCCCCCTATGACGAGATCGTCTGGGAGCTTCGCGACGCCATCATTCAGGACTTCAAGGGCAAGACCATCTTCGAGCAGAAGAATGTCGAAGTTCCTGCCGACTGGTCGATGACCGCGACCAACATCGTCGCCTCCAAATATCTCCACGGCCTCAACGGCACCGACGAGCGCGAGTCCGGCGTCCGCGCCCTCATCACCCGTGTCGCCGAGTCCATCCGCGACTGGGGCATCGCAGGCGGCTACTTCGCCACCCAGCAGGACGCCGACACCTTCTACGCCGAGCTCGCCCATCTCCTTCTCAACCAGAAGGTAGCCTTCAACTCGCCCGTCTGGTTCAACGTCGGCTGCGATCGCCTCGAGCCCAACTCCGACGCCCAGAACTGGCACTGGAACGCCACCACCGGCAAGGTCGAGTTCTCCGTCACCGGCTACACCAAGCCCCAGTGCTCCGCCTGCTTCATCAACTCCGTGCAGGACTCGCTCGACTCCATCCTCACGCTCGCCAAGACCGAGGGCATGCTCTTCAAGTGGGGCTCCGGCGCAGGCTCGAACCTCTCCGGCATCCGCGGCTCCATGGAAACCCTCTCGGGCGGCGGCACCGCCTCCGGCCCGCTCAGCTTCATGCGCGGCTTCGACGCCTTCGCCGGCGTCATCAAGTCCGGCGGCAAGACCCGCCGCGCCGCCAAGATGGTCATCCTCAACGTCGACCATCCGGATATCGACGACTTCATTCAGTGCAAGGTGAAGGAAGAGCAGAAGGCCTGGCACCTCATGCAGGCGGGCTACGACGGCAGCGGCCCCGACTCCGAGGCCTACAGCTCCATCTTCTTCCAGAACGCCAACAACTCCGTCCGCGTCACCGACGAGTTCATGCGCGCAGTCGAGACCGACGGCACCTTCGTCACCCGCACCGTCAAAGATCGCAAGCCGGTGAAGGAGTACCGTGCCCGCGACCTCATGCACCAGATCGCCGAAGCCACCTGGCAGTGCGGCGACCCCGGCATGCAGTACGACACCACCATCAACCGTTGGCACACCAGTAAAAATACGGCACGCATCAATGCGTCCAATCCCTGCTCGGAGTACATGTTCCTCGATGACTCCGCCTGCAACCTTGCTTCCTTCAATCTCCTGAAGTTCCTCACTCCGGGAGGCCAGTTCGACATCCCCGCTACCGTCACGCCATCGAGATCGTCACCACCGCCATGGAGATCATCGTCGACTCCGCCGGCTATCCCACCGAGATGATCTCGAAGAACTCGCACGACTACCGCCCGCTCGGCCTCGGCTACGCGAACCTCGGTGCGCTCCTCATGGCCTTCGGTCTCCCCTACGACTCCGACGCCGGCCGCGACTTCGCCGCCACGCTCACCTCCATCCTCTGCGGCGACGCCTACTGGCAGTCCTCCCGCATCGCCGAAACCTGCCCGCCCCTCGGTGCCGCCACCCCGCTCACGCAGAGCGCGCACATCGAAGGCGGAGCCTGCCCCGGCTTCTACGTCAACCGCGAGCCCTTCCTCGACGTCGTCCGCATGCACCGCGCCGAGGTCAACAACATCGGCAAGTCCAAACAGTCCGCCGAGCCCTTCTTCGTCCCCCAGCTCGACCAGCTCATCGAAGCCTCCCGCCACGCCTGGGACGGCGCACTCGCCCACGGCGAAAAGCACGGCTACCGCAACTCCCAGGTCACCGTCCTCGCCCCCACCGGCACCATCGGCTTCATGATGGACTGCGACACCACCGGCATCGAGCCTGACCTCGCCCTCGTCAAGTACAAAAAGCTCGTCGGCGGCGGCATGATCAAGATCGTCAACAACACCGTCCCCTCGGCCCTCATCAAGCTCGGCTACTCCGAGTCCGAGGTCAACGCCATCGTCAGCTACATCGACGCCACCGGCACCATCGAAGGCGCGCCCGCCATCAAGCCCGAGCACCTCGCCGTCTTCGACTGCTCCTTCAAGCCCTCCAAGGGAACCCGCAGCATCTCCTACATGGGCCACATCAAGATGATGGGCGCCACCCAGCCCTTCCTCTCCGGAGCCATCTCCAAGACCGTCAACCTCCCCCAGGACTGCTCCGTCGACGACATCGCCGAAGCCTACATGGAGAGCTGGCGTCAGGGCCTCAAGGCCGTCGCCATCTACCGCGACAACTCCAAGGGCACCCAGCCCCTCAACGTCACCGCCCAGACCGACGCCGACAAGAAGGGCACTCGCTCCACCGAAGCCATCGCCGCCAAGCCCTCCGACAAGCCCACCGAGACCGAGCTCGCCGCCCGTCAGCAGCTCGTCGAGGCCATGGAGACCGCCACCGCCGCCCACGCCCGCATCCACGCCCTTGAAACTCAGCTCAAGGCCATCGCCGAAGCCGCCCTGCAGAACTCTGACTCCATCGACGCCCAGTCTCCACCCCGCGCCGTCCGTCACCGTCTCCCCGCCGAGCGCGCCTCCGTCACCCACAAGTTCGGCCTCTCCGGACACGAAGGCTACATCACCGTCGGCCTCTACCCCAACGGCCAGCCCGGCGAGATCTTCATCCGCATGGCCAAGGAAGGCTCCACCGTCTCCGGACTCATGGACTCCTTCGCCACCGCCGTCTCCCTCGCCCTCCAGCACGGCGTTCCCCTCCGCGTCCTCTGCGAGAAGTTCGCCCACACCCGCTTCGAGCCCTCCGGCTGGACCGGCAACGAGCAGATCGGCTACGCCAAGTCGATCATGGACTACATCTTCCGCTGGATCCAGATCCGCTTCCTCTCTGGCCACCAGTTCGACCTCTTCGCCGGCCTCAGCCCCCAAAATCAAGGCCAGACCAGCATCCCCGTCGAAGGCACCGTCAACGCACCCGGCAACGTAATCGTCCCCAACCTCTCCGCCTCCAACCTCTCCGCATCCGCCTCCAATTCAAATGCCGTCATCCTGAGCGAAGCGAAGGATCCCTGTCTTTCGCCCTCCGACTCTGCACCCATCTTTCAGGAGAGCCACTACACCGACCGCACCCCACCCCAGCAGGGAATCGCACCCGACCTCAGCGCCCGCAGCGGACTCGAATCGCCCGATCCTTCCTCCTTCGAAGACCGCGGCATCTACCACGCCTCCGACGCCATGAAGTCCATGTACGACATGGGCGACTCCCCAAGCTGCGCCACCTGCGGAGCCATCATGACCCGCAGCGGCTCCTGCTACCGCTGCATGTCCTGCGGCAGCACCAGCGGCTGCAGCTAAACAAACAGGCAAGCCCCTATTCTTCTTCTTCACAAAACCCCGCCGCTTTGGCGGGGTTTTGCTTGTCAACAAAAAATTACTATCAGAAACTTTTTGTTGACAAGCGTTGATATTGTCAGTAAGCTGATGTTGGATCAGCGCAACGTTGATTGCTTCGGGGTTCTTTGAAAACTTATCTCTCCGCGATACCGGAACTTTCCAGTTACCCGCAGAATGATGCGGGTGTAATCAGGGCGCGATATGCGACCTGGACGGGTTTTCGGACCTGTCTTTTGAAATGGCCCTAGCGTTAGCTAGCGAGCCACGATGCTGCCAGTAGCAGACCAACGCCGCCCAGCATGGGCACAAAGAATGGGCCCCCGACTCCAGCTGAGTCCTCCTTTGGAAAGAAACCGACCGCAGACCCGGCTACTGCCGGAGGAGAGAAAAAATGAAAAAGTACAGGAACCTAGGTTTCTGCAATGACTTGCTCAAGTCTCTGCAGGGATCCAACCAGCTGGGGTCAGAAACGCGGAGCAAGCTCGAACGAGCTCGAAAAAGCTCAACCGTCTCAAGCGCAATGGATTGATAAGCCAAAAAGAAACTTTTGAGGCTGTTAGAGAAGTTGCGGAGGCACTGTATGAGCTTTAAGGGTGAAGAGTAGAGTTGCGAGTTCTAGGGGGTCCAGTTCTTAAACATTCGAGGATTTTATGAATTATGCAAAGGCAATTCGCATTGCTCGCTCATTGGCAGATGTTTCACAAGCAAAGCTGGCTAAGAAAGCTTCTATCGATCGAAGCTACCTCTCACTCATCGAGTCAGGGACTAGGGTTCCGTCACTGGATGTGATCAACAAATTGTGCAGTGCATTAGGGATGCCGTTTCACCTGTTCGCGCTTCTCGGAGTAGAACAAGGCGATAAATCCGCTGTGAATAGCAAAGACATAGAAAGTTTGGCGTACGAGTTGGCCAAATTACTTTTGGAAGGCCAGAACGATGAGTCTTTTACAACCAAAAAGAAAGCAGCTGGGCAGCAAACCGCCCGTGAACAAAAGTCCGCTAAACATAACAAGTCTTCGGATGCTCGAGATCCGTCTCGGAGAAAGACGAGAAGTGCTGCGTGAGTTAGCCGGAGCTGCAAGTCAGCACTACTCTCCGTTTATGAGGGAGAAAAAGAGAAAGCCGTTTCAGCATAAATTGAGCAAGCCGAAGCTAAGGTCGATCGATAATCCAAGCGACGCGTTGAAAAACATCCAGCGAAAAATTCACCGTCATCTGCTGGCTGAAGTAGTTATCCCAGAATTTCTCCATGGCGCCGCAAAAGGGAAGACCACGAAATCGAACGCCGAGGCCCATCTTGGTGCGAACCTCGTCGTCAGAATGGATATTACAAAATATTTTCCAAATGTAACCAACGATCACATCTATCGCGTGTGGCGCGACCAGCTTGGCTGTAGCCCTCCGATCGCAAACCTACTCACAAAGTTGACGACGTATGAGGGGCATCTTCCGCAGGGAGCACCCACCAGTTCTGCCCTCGCAAATATTTTTTTATCCTCGATCTATTCACCTATCGAGGAACGGTGTACCGAAGCTGCAGTCAAAAAGACCGCGTATGTGGACGACTTGATATTTTCAGGCGACAACTCGCGTCGTCTAATGGAGCCAACGCGGCTCCTCTTGTCGCAGGAGGGGCTAAAACTAGCTGCTAAAAAGCGAGAGATACTCGGTCCACGCGACGTGAAAATTATCACTGGTAATCGGCTAGGCGCCGGCCGTGTTCGCGCGCCTAGATCAAAACTGAAAGATATTAGGGCGGGGCTCCACAAGCTCAAACTAGGTCTTATCCCAGCCAACGAAATGCCTAAGTATGTTGCGGCTTTGAAAGCCAGAATCAGACATATTGCGAGTATCTGCGCTCAAGACGCCCATTCATTACAAGCAAGTTTAGATCTACACTTTGATAAGTCGGACGACTGAACGGAAGGCTCGAAACCTTGAAGTTCAATAATGTAGGGTGGGCGGGTGGCCCACATCTGACTCGCCACTAGCGTGGGTGCCCCATATCTCGATTCTGAGATGTGGGCATTCGAGCAAAGCTCGAACCGTCCCTCATGCTCCACAAATTCACTTGACGCACCCCAAAAGCGAGCGCACCCTTATCCCACTGAATATTCGAGAAGGGAACCACTCATGCGCAAAACTCTCTTCGCCTCTGCACTCCTCGCCTCTGCCTTGTCCTTCACCCTAACCGCCCACGCCGACACCATCGACGACTTCGTCCTCACCGGCAATGGCGAAACCATCACCTTCTCCCTCCCTGCCACAGGGGTCTACACTCTCCATCAACACTTCGATAGCTTCCAGGCGAGCGGTCCCGGAACAATCAACGGAGCGCCTGCCACCGTAGGGGCCATATTTTACGTCCGGTACTTTGAATTCGTTCAGGGAGCACCCGACCTGAGCATCTACTCCACCCCGTTCTCAAACACTCCCGATCTGTTTGGCTCCATACCCTACAGCTGGTTTGTTGTGCCCGCAGAGTTTCCGAACCCTGTCGACGAGGGAACCTTCAACGTCACCTTTGTCCCGGGAACCTACCAACTTCAAACTGGAAACACCATCTTCGATCACCCCTTCAACCCACCGCTTCCGTACACCCTTAGCATCACTCCGGAGACCCCAACCGCTCCCACCCCCGAGCCCGCCAGTCTCGTCCTGCTCGCCACCGGCGCCCTCGGCATCATCTCCGTCGCTACGAAACGCAAAAGAGGGCCGGCGGCCCAGCTCTAAATCTGGGTGCCCCATCTTCGCGCAGTCTCATCGCGGCGGGTGGCCCATACATAACGTCGATCCGAACCCTGGGTGCCCATTCATGCAGTTTCATCGCATGAGTGGGCATTCGAGCGAAGCACGGTCCCTCCAGGACGATCGATGAAAAAAGCAGTACCCTGATAGGAGCAAAGCGCAGGAGACCATGCCTCTATCACCGCGTGAGTTACTGGAAAAAGAGTTGGAGTCCGTCGTGCGAGATATCGACGCGATCGAGTACCAGATCGCCAGCGATCCTCCCGACACCACCGGCGAACTGCTCCGCCTGCGAGAGATCCAGCGCACCTATCGCGGTATTGCTGCCAACCTCAAGAAGGCCATCGCGTTGGAAGACTCACATCCCGTCGCATGAGTACCTCGTCGTGGTCGGCGGCAAACTCCACCACCTCAAAGCAGGACAAGGAAGCCAGCGACATCGCACATTCCCGAAACGGGAAACCCAAAAATAAATCCCGAATCCGTGGCGCATTTTTCGAGGCGAAATATATGTCCGTCAAATGACCACAATTACCACGCATAACACCACAAACTCACCACAAAAACACCACGTCTTTTCACCCGTTTTCGCCAAAACCCCCAGCAAAAACACCGAAATCCACCCGCAAAAAAAACCGCAAAAAAAGAACGCAATTCAACATCATCGCCCACTGATGTCCACTCCGGGAACATCAGTGGGGCAGTCACCCCCTAGAAGTCATAACGCAGGGAGAACTGCATGCGACGCGGCGGACCAAGGAGAATGTTGGAGATTCCCAGGGTTCCGCTGGTAAGTTGAGATTGCTGGCTGCTGGGGACGTCAAAACGCATTGTGTTAGTGACGTTGTAGACCTCCCATGCAAACTTGAGTCCACCGTGATCACCGAACGACCAGCGTTTAGCAAGGCCGGAATCGAGATCAAATACGCCATCACCGCGGAAGTTATTGCGCTGACCAACCTCTCCTGGATAGGGAAGCCTGATGGGCCCGCCCGTGCTGAGTCCACCATTGATGGCGTTGGGATCTTTGAAGAACTGGGGATTTCCGTTCTGGTCGAAGTGCCGGCCAGTCTTCACGTTTCCAGTCACGATACCGTAGCCTCCCTGTTGCCAGTCTGTGGTCCACCCGGGTTCACCGAGGGTGAAGGGCAAGCCGCTGGTTGTTCGCAGAATGCCGGAGAGCTGCCAGCCGCCGATTAAGGCGTTGACGAAGGTATTGGCGTTGCTGAGATAGGAGGCACCCTTGCCGACTGGAATCTGGTAGACCCAGTCGACCGTGAGGAGGTGAGTGGTATCAAAGTCCGAGACGCCACGATTGAGTTCGGGCTTCCAGGTGTTGATGATGCTGCTGTTTCCAAATGCGACACCGTTGGAGAATTCGGAGCTGCGCTCCGAGTCGGAGCCCATATCGATGGAGCGTGAGTAGGTGTAACTGATGTCAGCCTGGAGACCATGGCTCATGGGATGGCGGAGCGTGATTTGAGCTGCGTTGTAGTAGCTCATGCCGATGGTGGAGAGAGCGTACAGGGACGAAAACTGATTTTGCCAGAAACGCGACTGGTAGCCATCGGGGCAGCCGTAGACGCAGAAGAAGTCAATATCGGCCAGGGCTGATGTCGCGCCCAGATTGCTGCGGTAGGGAGCCCACTCGTTGGTGTAGATGGCCTGAGTCGCACTCTCTCCGGCATAGTCGAGTCCTGCCATGAATGGAAAGAGATGTTCGAAGTATGGGATTGCGGAGACGGATGCGCTTGGATCTCCGCCATTCCGGTCGACAGCCTGGGAAAGTTGAGAGCCGGCGGAGTAGTAGTCGCCAGCTCCCTGCGGGTCTACAAAGTCGACTGGCTGGGTGAGATCGAGGCTCTGCAGGAGATGGCGTCCGAGCCTGCCAACGTAAGCGGCTTCCAGGGTAAAGCCATGGGGCAACTCTTGTTGAACAGAGGCGTCAAAAGCCTCCGAATAAGGTGTTTTCAGCTTGCTGTCCAAACCCCATGTGATGGCAAAGTTACCCTCTTCCGGGGTGAAGGGAAAGGTCTGAGTGGGTGGCGCGGTTCCGTTGCTGAAGGGCAGTGTACGACGATCGATGAAACGTGGCGAGGTTTGAACACTGTATGTGCTTGCCGGGTTCGAGACCGATGAGGAGAGGCCGTAGGATCCGTTTTGATCGAAGGTGTTGATGAGGCTTTGGCCGTAGTGGTCGTAGAAGATGCCTGCTCCGGCGCGGATGGATGTTTTTGGATTTGGCGAGTAGGCAACGGCGAAGCGAGGAGCAATATTGTTCTTCGACTTTGGCCATAGTCCGGGCTTGTTGTAGTAGGGACCACTTGGGTTGAAGGTCAGATCTGGCTCATAAATCTGCCCTTGAAGGGCGGCAGTCTCGCGCTGGTTATACCATGTGTGGGTGTCGATCGTCGGCGCAACCTGCTGTCCCTTGGTCTCCCATGGTGTTTGCAGGATGGTGTGGCGCAGGCCGAAGGTGAGGGTGAGGTTCGGCAAGGCATGCCAGGAGTCCTGGATGTAGTACTCGAACTCGTTCGCTTTGAAGTGTCTGTCGATGTATGCCCCATCGGCCAGAAGGGTGCCTGAGGTGGCGCTGCTGACGGCGTAGTTATATAAGTTCGTGACCTCAGGAATGGTTCCGACGAGGTTCGCGTACGCCTGAACGTAGGAGGTAGCGAAGCCATCGCTGACGGAATCCAGTCCAAGAGTCGATGGGTCTGGCGGATTACCACCCAACCACGATGGGTTTGATGTTCCGGAGTTGAAGGAGTTGGAATTGGACGAACGATTTTGATGGATCAGCCGCCAGTTGCCGCCGATCTCGATGGTGTGTCTTCCTTTAGTCCAGTTGAAGTTATCGACGATGTTGTTCACTGGAACAGAGATGATCGTGGTGCGGGCCTCCGAGGTTGCGGTGTCGAGGTAGCGGAAGTCAACATAGTCGCCTGATCCGACGCCCGAGTTGCCATAGCCCTGCCGGATGTAGCCGTAGCGGACATCGTTGACCATCGAGGGGGAGATAACCCAGGTATCGCCAAAGGTCATGCCCTTGCTGTTGTCAATCAGTTCGAAAGATGGCCCTTGGCCTGGGAACTGTTCGACTCCACCCGTGGTGTCCTTCTGGAGGTTCCCGCGAGCAAACAGATGATGTTTGGCGGAGGGAAGGTAGTCGAGACGAACGATGGTGGTGTTGAGGGTTTTGGGATTTGGGGAAGAGAACGAGTAGGATCCGCTGTTGAGACCGTCACCGGCATTTACTCCGTTTGCAGTGGGCACAGAGTTGAAATACGCGAGAGCATTGGGGTTCGGTCCGGGACCAGGTGCGTAGGCGGAGGTGTTGCAGACCTGGCAACCTGCATCAAGCGTCGCTACCTGTGCGGGAGTAAGGGATACTGTTTCACCGCCCGATCCGGTGTATTGCAAAAATCCCTGTTGATAGAGGGCTGTGGGCACGGCCCGGACCTGCTGAGAGCTTTCGGCCTGGCGTGACCCCTCGTAGTTGGCGAAGAAGAATAGTTTGTCTTTGACGATGGGGCCGCCTACGTCACCGCCGAAGATATTGCGGATGAGCTTTGGGGGGCGGTTGTCCTCGCCGCTGTTGAGTTGAGCTTGCTTGTTGAAGAAGTCATTTGCGACTGTGAACGTGGGCCGGTTATACCAGTAGGCTGCCCCGTGGAATTGGTTGGTTCCAGACTTGGTGATGAGGCTGACCTGTGCGCCGGAGGAACGGCCGGCGTCTGCGTTGGCGAGACCTGTGGTGACGCGGAACTCCTCTATGGAGTCCTGGGTCTGACGGAGGACGCCGGTGAACGCGAAGCCGTTGACTTGATCGTTGTCGTCCACACCGTCGAGGGTGATGTTGCCCTGATCGGATCGGCCGCCGTTGACCGCGCCGCTACGGCTATCCTGCATTTGCGGATTAGATGGCTGCGGAAGAAAGAAGACGCCTGGCTGGAGGCTTAGCAGATCCGGGACGTTGCGGGTTTCACTGGGAAGCGCCTGAATCGTGACGTTATCGGTGGAGTTGCCGAGGGACGCGTCCGTCGTGTTAAGTGTCTGGGTTCCGGCGGAGACCTCGACAACCTCAGTGTTTGTAGACAGGGGCAAAGAGAAGTCGATGGTGGCGGGTTGATTGACGAGCAACTCTGCTATTTTGCTTACCTTGCCAAAGCCGGTGGCCGTGACGACGATGTTGTATTTTGCTGGGGGAATCTGAACGAAGAGATACTGGCCGCTGGCCTTGGTGGTGGTGGTAAAGCTTTGTCCAGTTGCACTGTCGGTCAGGTGGACGGTGGCCCCAGAGACTAATGCACCGGAGGGATCCTTAATGTCGCCACGAAGAGACGTGGTCGCGTTTTGAGCCCAGGTTGCGACTGTCAAAAAGCCAAAAAAGACTGTGAAGATGCCAACAGATATACGTCTGCGCATGACTGCCTCCGGAAGTCGGTAGGAGCCGTGGCGCCCACCGGAAGTAGGAACGTAGCCTTAACGGCAAGGCCGTTAGGATATTTATTTGTTCTTCAGAACGTATTTAATTGAAAAGCGATTGGATATTTAGGTTCTAACCCAAAGTCGAGATCGATTGCAAGAGCGCAAGGAGTTTTAACTCGAAAAAGTTTACGCGCGGCGAAAGCACCCAGGTCAGCCGGACTACATTTGCGGCCTCATCAAGCGAAATGGGCCGATCTTGGCTCCAAGATGACACGTATACTCTCCTAACTCCTATGAAACTTTCATGCATCGCATCTTTGCTCGCCTCGCTTGCTCTATCTCCCAGTGGCCTCTCACAGGCGAAACCTGTCATCACGCTCGACGAGTTTATGAACGTGACCGAGATACACGATGCGCGCATCTCGCCCGATGGCTCAGCCGCAGTGATCGCTACCGTTTCTCCAGATTGGCAACAGAATCGTTTCAAAGACGAACTCTGGCTGTGGACGAGATCCAGCGGCATGGTGACCGCACTGACGCACTCTGGACATGATTCGTCTCCCAGGTGGTCGCCCGATGGCCGCTATATTGCTTTTCAATCCGATCGGCCGGTGATTGACGGCGAGAAGAGCGAAGAAGACAAAGATAAGGACGAGACCAGCCGCATCTGGCTGATCCCGACAAACGGTGGCGAGGCGTTTCCACTGTATCGAGAGAAGCTCGATGTCCACGCGTTCGCTTGGTCGCCTGACAGTTCCAGCATCAACTTCTCCGCTACCGATCCGCTTGCAAAGGATCAGGAAGATGCTCGCAAGGCAGAATGGAAGGACGTGATTCGTTGGCGCGAGCAGGAGCGCGGCGACGTGCTGCTCGTGTTGCCCATCGATGCCGCGGTCAAAGCAAACGTGAAGACGCCTGAGCCTCATCAGGACGCGAAGGTGCCAGCGGATCGACCACAGTATCCGACGGGCGCGTCTGTCATCACTCACAGCGCCTTTGAGATCGTCGAGATCGTACCTTCACCTCAGGGGGAGCAGATCGCATTCGAGACCGGCCCAGTTTCGCATCGACTGGAGAATCCTGCGCAATCAGAACTCTTTCTCGTCTCTGCGAAAGGTGGAGAAGCACGTCAACTCACACACAACGAGGGGCTCGAAGACCATCTAACCTGGACTCCATCCGGTAAGAGTATCGACGTACTCATACGCGCAGCCGGCGGATCAATCGAAGGACCTTACCAGGACGTACAAGGCCGCGTCTATTCGATCGATCTTCAGTCAGGGCAGGCGACTCGCCTCGGAGGAGACTTCACAGGGTCGTGGGAAGAACTCGCTGTTACATCCGATGGCAAGGTAATCGCTGCGGGATTGACTGGCATCGACCAACGCCTCTACCGCATTGAAGGAGCGAAGTTCGAGAGCATCGCCACCGTGTCCGGCACCTACGCGCAACTGAATGCCTCCCACCACAATGCAGCAATACTATTCACGCATTCAAGCATCAATGAGCCGACACAGGTCTACATTGCTGCCAGTCTCGTTGAACTGAATGGAGCCAAACCTATAACTGCTCTAAATCCTGTCTTCGGGCAGAGAGCGCAGGTGGAGTGGCGTCCCTATCGCTGGAAGTCTTCTGATGGGACCGATGTCGAAGGCGTTCTCATTTATCCCCCAGGAAAGAGAGATGCTCAGCACCTACGCATGTTGACGCTGATCCACGGCGGCCCAGCGGGGGCCGACGGCGACCGCTTTGGCGCAGACTGGTATGACTGGGCGACCCTCGCTGCGGCAAACGGCTGGCTTGTCTTCCGTCCCAACTATCGTGGATCGACTGGATATGGCGACGCTTTTATGCTGGGCATCATGCCGCATCTGGTCTCTGCACCTGGACGCGACATCCTCACCGGTGTGGATGCTCTGGTCAAGGACGGCATCGCCGATCCGGATCACCTCACAATCGGCGGTTATAGTTATGGCGGTTACATGACCAACTGGATCATCACGCAATCCACCCGCTTCAAAGCAGCAGTTACGGGGGCTGGAGCCGTTGAGCATGCAGCGAACTGGGGCAACGATGACCTGACGTGGGACGACGCCTGGTACCTCTCTGGAACCCCTTGGGAGAAGCCTGAGCTCTATCAAAGTGAAGCCGCGCTCTTTCAAATGAATAAAGTCACGACGCCCACTCACATTGTGGGTGGAAACGCTGACGATCGCGTCAGCTACTTTGAACAGGTCCTGCTGGAGCGCGCGCTTACAAGACTTAATGTGCCACATGCGCTGCTGGTATTCCCCGGCGAAAATCACCCGCTGGACAAGAACCCGTGGCATGGCTACATCAAGGTTCGGGAAGAGCTGAAGTGGCTGGCAAAATACGGTGGTAATTGACGATTTCGTTGGAACAAGAGCCATCAAACTAATCGAACACTTCAAGCTCGTTTTGACGCGGTAGTCGCAGAACTTCTCCTGCCTTTCTTTTTCTACTCTGACAGGAATGCGGACACACTTGGACCTTCTGCACGGTGTAGAAGCATTGAAGGCAGGCTGCGACATCATTCGGCTTGGCGAGAGGAATGATGTGTCCTGTGTCGAGCGTAACGCTTCTCCGGAGAATCATTCGCTACCTATTTAGTCCTCAAGGGAGATCGGGACTGCCGGGGTCATGACTCCCTTATCATGTGGGGCCTTTTCTAGATTGCGCCGCAAGAACAGGCTGATCACCACGGCTGCAAAGGCCACGCAGGCCAGATACACAATAAAACGAGGTTGATAGGAACCTGCGCGATCGTACCAGCGCCCGATCGCCATGGGACCTGTTGCGCCGCCGATGGCATATGCGGTCCAAGTCAATCCGTACAGTACCGAAAAATGCCGACGGCCAAAGTAGTGTGCGAGTAGATACGGCGCGACATCGGCTTCGCTACCCAGACCCACGCCTAAGATCGCGGCTCCTATCAGCGCGACGGGCGATGTACCCGCGTAAGCAAGGATGAGAGCGCCCGTTGCCGAAAGCAGAAGGACGAACGTTTGAATACGCTGCGGCGAGAAGCGGTCGATGAGAAATCCGATACATAGGCGGCCAATGATGCCAGCGCCACCGCGAACCGAAAGCGCGAGAGCAGCGCTCTGCGCCGTGATCCTGTGCTCTGTGAGAATCGCTGCCAGATTTGTCACCAGTCCGTTTTCGCTGAACGCCGAGAGCATGATGATGCAGGCCAAGATCCAAAAGGGTCCAGTATGAAGTGCGGCGGCGACAGTCATGCCGTCAGCAGGCGAGTGGTCTTCATGCGCTACGGCCGTATCGGGCCGGTTACGCACCAGTAACGCAGTCAGAGGCAAGCCCAGCAGAGCGATGCCGCCCAGCAGCGCATAGGCGCTTCGCCAACCATGATTCGCGATCATCCATTGGGTAAGTGGTGGGATGATGATCGAGCCAACTCCACTGCCTGTGAGAACCATCGCAAGCGCAAATCCTCTGTGCTTGTGAAACCACGAGAGCACAGTGCGTGCATACGCAAATTGCGCGGTCCCGTTTGCCACCAGTCCCAGCACAAAAAATGTGAAATAGAACTGCCTGATGTCTGGTCCGAGTCTGCTGAGCGAGGCGAGCGCCAACGCAAAAATGAGGATCGACGGCAGGATGATGCGTCGAGGTGGGAAGCGATCAAGTAGAAGTCCAATTAGTGGAGAAACCACAGCGACGGTGATCGCTGCTAGTGCGAATGTGCCACCGATGGCTTCACGCTTCCATCCGAACGCAGCATGGAGCGGATTCAGGAAGAGGCTGAAGGTGTACGGGACGATGGGAGCGAAGCTTACCATCACTCCTGTGAATGCGGCGGCCACCACGCCCCAGCCAATGTAGTGACGAGAACTCTCGTTCACTGCTTGCGGGGTGATTGTCTGGTTCATCGTTCGACCGTGTCCTCCGGCTAGCTGCCCTTATTTTTCGTCTGGCTCAAGAATGAGATTTACTGACTCAGTCGGCGTGTCATCGTAGCAAGCAGCTTCGGGCGCACATCCGGCCGCGTCCATGGGCATTCCGCGATACAGATTCCGCAGGAGGCCGCCTCCGTGAAATAGGGAATGCACTTATCGAAGTCGACATACCACCGCTCAACGCCGCGTACCATTTGCTTTTGCGGTCCAATCGCGCCGGGTGGACACGCAGCTGTGCAGATCTGGCATGTAGCGCAGAATTCATCCGCTCCGAAGCGATCGGGACCGGTGGCGATAAGTGGCATGTCAGTTGTGACTCCGGCGAGACGCACTCCGGATCCGAAGTGTCGACTAATCAGCGATCCATGCTTGCCGAGTTCTCCGAGTCCCGCAGCGATCGCCGGCGGAATTAGCGCCAGAGCGTTGGCAGAGGGGCCAGGATATGGTTTGGCGTTATATCCTTGCGAGCGGATCCAGTTCACTAACGCATACGAAGAGCGCGTTCCTTTTGCGTACTGGTCGCCAACATCGCAGACACCGACGCCGTTTGTCTCGTCGGAAGGGACTTCCTTGAGTCGTTCGTAGTTGTGAGCGAGGCCGAGCACGACAACCCACGGATCTTCGATCGCATAGCCCTCGAAGACATAAAGAGGATCGACGGCTGTGATCCCTACGTCATCCGCCTCATGAGCAAGTGCAAAGCTGGTTAGCTCTGCACTGAGTTGCTCGGCTGAAGCTTCGTTGCGAGTATCGGCGACAGGAATCAACTCCGGATAGGTGTATGCCGCCTGAAATGCCTCGGCTGAGCCGGGACATTTACGGGAGTTTGCGCGCGCGACGATCTGCAATTCGCCCCAGGGGTGCTGATCTGGCGGATGCCAGAAGAACGGGGAGGGCCGACGAGGCTTGGTCTCCCCCACGCCGTTGATTGGGTTGCCCGAAGTCTTAAGCAGCGCTAGAGTCTCTGGCTTAGGTTTGTAGCTGCCACGTTTTGGTCGCCTTGGATTGGCTTGATTGTTCACTCATCTCCTCGGAGAAAAGACTTCAACCGGACGAGTATAAGACCGATGGTTGCTGAACGGTATCGATCAAAAGGTGGAGGGTCCGCTCGATGAACGCCGCTACATGGTCACCCGACGGCGCTACATTGGCCGTGGTCTTCCAGTCGATAACAGCATCGTTCTGGGAGAGGTTGTTGCGGTAAACGTCGGGTGTGCCGTGATGGGTCGATTGACGCCATTCGAGTGATCGTGTTCGATGGAACGAGTGAGCCGCAAATCCCCTCTCCCAGTGGACGTATTGCTGCCGGAGATCATCTCGTCCCTGCAGCGTAATTCCAACCTGGTAATCGAAGCACCGCCAGGCGCGGGTAAGACGACCCGTGTGCCGCCCGCGCTCCTCGACATTGTCAGCGGTGAAGTAATGGTCCTTGAGCCACGTCGGATCGCGGCACGACTGGCGGCGCGGCGAGTCGCGTGGGAACTCGGCGAACAGGTTGGTGAGACCGTCGGCTACCAAGTGCGCTTTGAGGAAGTGATTGGCCCGCGCACACGGCTACGGTTTGTCACCGAAGGCATCTTGACGCGACGTCTGCTCTCCGATCCCAACCTCAAAGGCGTCGATGCAGTTGTCCTGGATGAGTTTCACGAGCGGCACTTAGACAGTGACTTTGCCCTGGCTCTGTTGAAACGGTTACAGAAAACGCGACCCGGTCTGCGGATTGTGGTGATGTCGGCTACGCTCGATGCCGCTCCTGTGGCCCGATATCTGGATAGTTGTCCAATACTGCGGTCCGAAGGAAGGCTATTCGAACTCACCATCAAGCATCTCCCCTACTCCCCGGCGCTGTTACATACACAAGTCAAATCCGCAGTGGAGTCGCTGCTCGACCGCGGACATCTTGGCCATACCCTGGTTTTCTTGCCTGGAGTTGCGGAGATACGGCGCACGATGCGAGAGTGCAACGCGATTGCAGAACGAACTAGGCTGCTCGTTCTGCCGCTGCATGGCGATCTGTCACCGGAGGAGCAGGACCGAGCAATCTCCCCCAGCCCACAACGAAAGCTCATTCTTGCCACCAATGTCGCGGAGAGTTCAGTGACAGTCGAAGGCGTAACAGCCGTCATCGATAGTGGTCTGGCTCGCGTAGCGACCTACTCTCCATGGACGGGTCTGCCGACCCTGCACGTTGGTCGAGTAAGCAAGGCTTCGGCGAAGCAACGAGCAGGTCGAGCGGGGCGCACCGGTCCCGGCCAGGTACTCCGCCTTTACTCGGAGGAAGACTATCTGCTTCGTCCAGAGCACGAGACTCCAGAGATTCTGCGTAGCGATCTCTCCCAGCTCTGCCTGGCTCTGCGAGCCATGCAGATTCACGACTTCAGTACGGTGGATTGGCTGGATCCACCGCTGCTGTCCGCTCTGCAGAACGCCGAGTCTCTGCTCGATCGACTTGGAGCTACCGGAAAGATGGCCGACAAACTGGCGCGGTATCCTTTGTCTCCACGTTTGTCGCGCATTTTAGTAGAGGCTATGGAGCGTGGTGTAGGTGAGGACGGATGTGTCGCGGCGGCTCTGCTTGAGTCTGGCACACGGAACGAGAAAAGCGATCTTCTCGAAGCAATGGAGTCGCGGCATGACTACCGCACGGTGCAACACACGGAGCAACTCCGCCGCATCGCGCGCCCTTCGAAGCAAACCAGGCACGATGACGATGCGTTGCTCATATCAGTCCTCGCCGGTTTCCCCGATCGCGTTGCGCGAAGGAGGGCAGGGAATCAGGTGCGGTTGTCGACAGGCGTCTCGGCGGAGATTGCAGGTGAGCCACCGGTCTATGAGTTCATGGTCGCGATCGACGCGGAGGATCGCAAAGACAAGCCTCTCCCTCTAATACGCGTCACGTCCCGAGTCGAGCCCGAATGGCTGATCGACCTCTTTCCGGATTGCGTGCGAGAACAATCCAGCATGATATGGAATCGCGTCGCAGAACGGGTAGATGCAGTCAGCACCTTGCTCTATGACGATCTCGTGATTCAAGAGTCCCAGGACACACTACCGGAGATGGAGGCCGCATCCGATCTGCTCTGCAGTAAGGCGTTGGAAGTTGGCATCGAGCGTTTCGTCGATGGGGATTCGCTAAAACAACTCCGAGCACGAGTCGAGTTCGCCGGTCTTGCGCAGCCCGATATCGCACTAGCATTGCGTGAACTATGTTCTGGACTTCGGAGCTTTGCCGATCTGAAAGCCGCGGCGAAGGACTTTGTTCTCCTTCTGGAGCAAAAGTCGGATTCAAAGCTTCTCCGGGAACTGGCTCCAGTGAACGTTCGGCTGCAGAATGGGCGTCAGACCAAAATTCATTACAGTGGTGACAAGCCTCCCTGGATAGCATCTCGCCTTCAAGACTTCTTCGGGATGCGAGAGACTCCGCGCGTAGGAGCCGACCGTACCCCCTTGGTAGTACATCTGCTCGCTCCGAACCAAAGAGCCGTGCAGACCACAACCGACCTTGCTGGATTCTGGGAGAGACTCTATCCACAAGTGCGACGAGAACTCATGCGCCGATACCCCAGGCACCAGTGGCCAGAAAATCCGTTTTGACAAGTCGGGTTCCAGGAAGTGATCGCTGATCCGCTTGTTCATATAACGGCTTCTCGTAAAGTTACCTACCCCGAAGCAATATTCTGTATTGACGAAGACACTCTGCAAACGGCTAATGCTGTTACAGAACTAGACGTGCATCTTGTTCGTTGATATATCTTCCAAGTGCATGTCTGCCCCGGATTAGGCGCGATTTTGCGGCAGCCACGGAAATCCCCGTCTTCTGCGCAATTTCCTGGACTGACCCATCGGAGGATAGGCGAATCTCGAGCACATCGCGAAGTGTCGGATGGAGACGATTGATCGCTTTCCTCAAACGTACATTCCTCTCACGCTCGATGTAAGCCACATCAACATTTTTTCCCGGATCAGGTATTTCTAGAGGAACCGACGACTCATCATCCAAGGGTATATCTATAGAGGTTTCGTTTCGGCGACGTTTCTGCCGGAGGATCATAAGAGCGGAGTTTATAGCTATTCGCGTCAGCCATGTAGAAAACTTCGACCTTCCATCAAACGTTTTGAGATGAACGAACGCATTGAGAGTGGCGTCTTGACAAGCATCTTCTGCGTCTTCGCGGTTCTTAGTTATTCGATAGACTGCGGTAAAGATGCATCTCGAGTGGCGTTTACAGACTTCTACAAACGCAAGATGAAAACCCTGCATTGCGGCAGCGACAAGGGTTTCATCGCTGGCAACGGCGAAGTAGGAAGTTAGTACTCAGATCCTGCTGAGGCAGAGATTCAATGGCCATTCGTTTCCTCTCGAAAGAACAATTTGCATCCGAATGTTCCATTTAGATAACGTCGCGAATTGCGAATCTATCCTTCAGTACGCAACTCGGGATGGGAAGATGCAATATAAAAACTTCACTAATTTAGATGAAGAGCATTCAGCTGTAACCTTACGAATTCCTATCCTGCTTCTTCGCCCCACAATTGATATGGGCAAATACTTGGCACCTTCTTTCCCGTCCCTGCCCAGTTTCAACTTATTCAAACTGTTCCTATGATGGAAGTGAGCGAAGGTGAGCTAACAGTGATGAAAATGCGAAAGGTCTTCACCTACCTTCTTTCAGCGTCAAGACAAGTTCAATGAACACCGAGCACATTCTTGCTGTCTTATGACCCGGGTGTCTATCATTCCGGCCGCGTTCCAAGAAGTCGTCGAATGTTGTTCCGCGCGAGAGACAAACTCAGCCGAGAGTTCAGCAGATTCATATGCGCAGAGGTCAGAGCGGCACGAGCTGTTGCCACTCCAGAGGCGAGTTGAGCGTCAACCTTTGCTCGCTCGCTCTGAATGCGAAAACTTTCCTCGCGAGCATCGAGAGACTGCGTTGTCACCCCGACCAGTTGTTCAAGCTGTTCTGCTTTGTCATAGGCAGACGACAACTCGATGGTGACGTCGGCTTCAACCTGCTTCAGTTGCGTCTGGGCCATCGTGAGCTTGATGCGTGCGTCCTGGAGCTTGGCTTCGCGCCCACCGCCGTCGAACAGGTTGTACGTGAAGACAGCTCCGAAGGTCCCAAAGTTGTGTTCCAGAAAAGGCAGGCCACTCTGGTAGCTGTAGCGCGCTACGCCAGTCAGGTCGGGGATGTATTCGTCTCGCGCCGCGGCGACGCCAGCCTGCGCTTTGTCTACCGTCTGCCTGGCCGACAATATTGCAGGACTCTTGTTTAGCAGAAGTGCAATTGCCTCGGCACGCGTGGGGAGAGCGGTGGCAACGCCCAATGAATCCGGGTCCAGAATAAGGTGAGTGCCAAGCGGCAAACCGACCGCATCATCGAGTTGTAACGTAAGGTCGTCTATGTTGAGACGCGAGACCAGAACAGCTTGCTGCTTATCGAGCAAATCTGTGCGACTGATCAGTTCGGCTTCGGCCAGGAGCTTTCCTTCATCGACACCTTGCTTTGTCTCCTGTTCAACGATTGTTGCGGCGTCGACGGCGTCCTTTGCGGCGGTGCTGCGCAACTGTTCGACAAGGATGCCGTAGTAGAGTTTGTGGACAAGGAGGGCAATACCGTTCTCCGCGTCATTTGACTGAACGTGCGCCGCGTTCAGATCGGCATCGGCAGCCTTCACTCCCGCTCGAATTTTGAAGATTTGCGTTATGGGTTGTTCCAGCCCTGTTCCGCTCGTATAGGTTGTGAGAGCACCCTGATCGATATTGAGAGTCTCTGCCGGAAGGATGCCGGAAGGGGTTGCTCCAATGGCGCCGGCAGGAATTTTTACTCCCTGGAGTTCGGTAATGTGCAGGATCGCCGACTCGTTCTTGATGGTTGGATAGAAGTGAGATTCGGCTAGCCTCTTCTGCGCCTGGCTATCCGTCACCGCCAGATGGGCCAGCTCAATGTGACGGTTGTGCGCGAGCGCCATCTCGACTGCACCAGGGAGCGTAAGGTGCACGCTGGCTGCGCTGGACAACTCTCCGTGAGAGGCAGCACCGGTAGACTGCTGAGCCAGCAGTAATAGCGGCGAGAAGAGCACGACCGGCGCCACGGAGGCAGCCACCAGTAGCCTCTCACCTATGCGGTATGCTGCTCTTCGCAAAGATGTATCTTCTCTCACCATTCAAGTGTTCCTCTAAAGCAGATTTTCTATGAAGTAGGTTTGGCCGAAGCGGCGATAATTTGAGGGAAACCGACCTTCAGACCACGTAGACACGCGATGATCAAGAGGCAGGCGGTTGCGATACAGGCGATGAGCGTAAAGGCGTCCATGATCGACAGGGTGAAGGCTTGCTGGCGAATGGTTCCCGCAAACAATACAGCGGCCCGGCCCGTGGCGATATCCTGAGTTGCCGACTGCGCATGCATTCCAGCAGTCAGAGCGTGGGCGCGTTCGATGACAGGGGTCGAACCTCCCTGAATGTCAGCTGACAGTAGATCGCCATGAAATACCTGTCTGGCATGGAGGAAAAACTGGATGAATGAGGCGCCGAGTTCTCCGCCGAAGAGTCGGATGGTCTGAAAGAAGCCGGCAAAACTGAGAACGTCAGGGCCTTTGTCCATAGACCCCGAGTTCATGAGGTCGAGAACGATGGTGCCTACCAGTCCGTTGAGTGCGAAGCCTTCTCCCATTGCCAGCACGATCTGGCTCATGTCGAAGCTGCTCCCTGCCCAGACGGAAGTAATATGCGAATCCATCAGAGCAGCAACGGCAATAGTGGCAAATCCCACAGCCAGGATGAGCCGCGAGTCGACTCGCCCGAGCAGATAGATTGCCAGAAGACCCGCGAGGCACTGGGGAATAGCCAGCCAGAGGAGCACTGGGCCGATCTGCTCCGGCCTATATCCGCGGATTGCTGTGAGATAACTCGGGACCAGCACAACCCCGGACAACAGAACAAAGCGGAAGATCATGAGTACCATGCCGAGCAGCATGGTGTTTCTCCTCCGCAGGAAAGGAAAGTTGATCAGGGGATTCGGCTTGCTGAAGTGTCTGACAACAGTTGCCCCGATAAGGAATGAGCCGGACACGACCATCGCGACGAAGGTGCCGGAGCGCCACCAGTCGAGACGCTGTCCCTGGTCCATCGCCCCGTAAAGCAGGGCTGCCCCAAGGCTGAAGTACAGGAAGCCGCGCCAGCTTGGCGAAGGTTGTCCCGGCTTCGGCTGCGGAATCGGTTTCGGTGGAATACCGAAGACAATCAAGGCGATCATAATGGGCGTGAGCAGCGCAGTCGTCCAGAAGATCCAGTGCCATGAGAGTGCATCCATCAGCCATCCCTCATAGGAGTGCGCCATGTGAGTTGTAATGACGATGTCCGCCGCATAGGCCGCAATGCCGAAGTGCAGGTAGCTTTGGGGGAGATTACGCAGAATGAACGACAGTGTGAGGGGATAAAACGTTCCGGCTGTCAAACCTGCTGACACCAGTAAAAACAACAGGACGGGAAGACTCCCGGCAAATGGCATTACGACACACAACAGGGTGAAGACCACTGCGGAGGCGAGCAGGACGAGTCTCGGTCCGAGTATGCCGCCGAGGTAGACGGAGAAGGGGCCGATGAACATGAGGCCCATATTGTAGGAGGTGCCGATCCATGAAGCTGAGTCCACGTCCAGCCGCAGTGCTCCGCGCAGATCGGGCGCGCCGACGCTTAGAAGCCTTCCGAAAAAGGTAGCCAGCGACGCACCCAACAGCACGCCTAGGACACCAAGCATAGGTCGGATGCGTTGGGCAGATTCGGTTTGTGGATCTGTCGTCATGTCTTCCACTAGCGGGCTGTCGCCGGCCCGTTATCTTGTTTTGTTTCGGTCCGATCGGTATGGACCGTGACCTCCGCAGACAGTCCTGGACGAAGGATGTCACCAGAGGGATTGCCATCGAAAAGGATCTTGACCGGGACACGCTGAACGACTTTTGTGAAATTCCCGGTAGCGTTATCGGGCGGCAAGAGTGCTGTCGCTGAGCCGCTCGCGGGTGCGATCTCGCTCACGTGACCGTGAAGAATCTCGGAAGGATAGGCGTCTATCTTGATGTCCGCGGTGTCGCCAACACGAACGTGCGCAAGCTGTGTCTCGAGGAAGTTGGCCTCGATCCAGGCGCCGTCTTGAACGAAGTCGACGACCTGAACGCCCGCTCCGACAAGCTGCCCCGGATGAACCCTAGTCGACCAACCCGGCCGTCGGCGGGCGCAAGGATCTTTGTGTAAGCGAGACTCACTTTTGCAATCGTTACGCCTGCGGTCTTGGCTGCGATCTGTGCCTGCAGGGCCGCATCCTTTGCGTTAAGAGCGGCTCTCTGTTGGAGAGCCCCCGCGACCGCAGCTCGGCTGCTTGCTACTGCGGCCTTGGCACGCGCAAGATCGGCGCGGCGGCTTTGCAGGGCTGCTTGAGCGGCGTCCCGGGCTTCCTGAACCTGCTCGAACTGCTGGCGAGTCGCAGCTCTGTTCGCGACCAACTTCTCCTGTCGTTGATATTCGCTGACGGTCTGCGCGACCTGAGCTTGTGCAGCATCGATCCCAGCTTGTGCGGCATCGGCGGCAGCCTCTGCCTGTTCAACGGACGCCTTTGCGGCGTCTATGCTTGCGTCAGCGGCGCCCTTTGCATCTTGGTTTGCCCTAAGTTCAGCGCGTGCAGCGCTAATCGCAGCTTGCGCTTCATCGACGCTTGCCTGGTAGTCTGAGTGGTCTAATTCGATGATTGATTGCCCAGCTTTGACCAGCTGATAGTCCTGCACACCCACTCGCTGTACAGTACCGCTAATACGAGTGCTGAGAGGAATCTGATCGCCTGTCACATAAGCGTCGGTTGTCTTTTGAAGTACAGCGTTACTCTTCCACGAGTCCCAATGACCTCGAATGGCGAAGATAAGAAAGATGGCTACAGCCAGCACCAATATCGGAATCGCAATAGACCACTTCTTCACAGCCGGACCTCATCAGGGAATCTCCAAAGCGGGCCATTCGCAAAAACAGCTTCTGACCAGATATTGAGTCAGATAGGATTTTTGTTCGAGAAGCCCCATTTCGATTGAAGCAGGCGACGCAAATCCTCAGAAGTGAGCGGAGAGTTAGATCACCGTAAGCAAGGCCATGACTCTACCACCCATCCGGACTGGCGGGACCCCTAATTAGGAGTGTCTGTCTCTGAGAAAATTGAGGGGGCGATGGACTGATAGGTAGCATTGCCGCGAAGTCTATCGAATCTAGGATCTGCAGCGATCCAGGGCAGCTCTGCCTCTTTTTGCTTGAACGATTCGCTGAGAAACTCTAACGACTTTGCAGGTTCGTCTAGCGCTAAAGCCAGGCAAGCCTTACGAAAATAACTCAGAGATGCCTGTTCCTCCAGCAAGCCCAGGCTTGCTGCGAGCGCCCGCGCTTGATCCATCTCATTGGAAAGTGCAAAGATCTCCGCGATGGTGGCTAAGTAGAGTTGTCCGGTTCCCACCCTGCGGCGAACCCCTTGCACCAATTCAACCGCTTTTTTCGACTCGCCCATCTGTATCTCAGTGAACGCGCGAATCAGCGTGGCTTCGATCGGTAAAGGACCATACTGCATCACTCTGGCGTAGTATTCCTTCGCTTCTTTATGCCAGCGGCTGTAATAAAAAAAGCGAGCTATGGAAGACTTCTGCCGAGCCGAAAAGGGGTCCATCCCCTCGGCGATCTGAAAATGCTCCCAGGCTTCATCGAAGCGCGAATGAATGAGCAAGAATTGAGCAAACTGCCGATGTGCTGCGTGCTGATCCCCGAGCCACAGAGCTTTGCGAAAACTCTCTTCGGCAGACTTCCACTTCCACTCCTGAGCGAGAATGCATCCGAGCGTTGAATGTGCGTCAATAGCGCCGGGATCTATTGCAATGGCACGCTTGCAAGCCTCATCTGCTCTTGAGACAAATTCTTTTGAAGGGGTTGCGCCTCTCTGCGCCAGGGCCATGTAGCACTGAGCGACACCGCAATGGAGTCGCCCATATTCAGGGGCTTCCACGACCAGCTCCTCGAACCTTTTAAGGGAATCTGAAATCGAGAAAACTGTCCCCTCCTCAAGGAGGGATTCTGCCGCAAGAGCCTTCGAATAAAACTGATAGAGCGTTTGTGTTGGTGTCCCAAGATAACGGCGGATGGTTGAAACTCTGGGAGCGATGCGGCTTAGTAGGGCGGCGGCGACTGCGTCGTGCAGCTTCAAGAGAGAACCTTCATCTGTTGCCGCATCAAACCGCTGCGACCAAAGTAACAAACCTCGGGAGGTTGAGACACGAGCCGATACTCGCAGCCGGTTGTGTTCGCTACGAACTGTTCCATCGAGGATGATCTGTGCCTCTAATTCTCCGTTTTCCTTAGGGGAATCAGAATCTTGCAGGTATGACCTGCTCGCTGCTTCCGAAACAACGCGAAGTCCCGGAACCTGAACTAATCTGTGCAGTAAATCGTCGGTAATTCCAAACGCACCTGCGGAGGCGACGGGATCGTTTGCGTGCGCCTGGAAAGCTGTCAGAGCGACCCTCACCCCGTCGCCCTCTACCCAGAGCTCCCCGGCTCTTCGCGGTGATAGCTGAAGCTGGCCATCCAGACTCGCCCTCCACCGGATGGCAGGAACATAGCTTCCGGATCGCATAAAAATGACAACGTCGTCGGATTTACCCTCAGTCTCGTAGTACTCCTTCAGCTTACTTCTGAGCCGCCGCGCCTCCGTTCGTACGATCGTGTCCTGGCCCGGATCGAAGTCGGCCTTACGCCCATACGCCTCGGTCCCAATCGTGTATTCCTTGAGGCTGCTTTCGTGGCCGTTCAGAGTTTGCTCGACCACAAATCTCAGAAACTGGGAGAGACGATTAGAACGAGCGAAGATCTCGCTGGCGAGCACCAATGATAATGCGTTCAACGCGGTATCCGTTGGGACTGTATCTGTTCGTCGCTGGGTCGAGGTATCTGTCATCGCTCAATGTTCCGCTGTTTAACCCATTCTAAGACGAGTGGCGAACGACACCTCCATCACCTCTCGTACGCTCACCGTGATCTCACTTCCTTGGAGAAATTACAAGGAATATTGTTGTGCCTTATCTCAGCGGAGGCTGCAGATGTCCGAGAACTCCATTGGAGATGTCCTGGCACTGATTCCTTACGAGATGCAACGCAATATGCAGTATCTTGGCGACGCAGTTGTCGGAGCCCTGACAATTTGTGACACCGTCGAAGACTTCGTGCACCACTCCCGAGAAAAGATATATGCTGTTGCGCTCATACCGGCTAGCCTACCGACACACGATTGGTGGACCTTGTGGGGATTGCTCTCTACTGTAGAGCCACAGCCGGCGATTCTTGTTTATACGTTGAGCAGTGACTTTCCGATGTGGTCAGGTGTACTCGAGGCCGGAGGATTCGACGTAGTCGTCGCGCCATTTACCGAAACGAAATTGCGAAGAGCTGTTGAGTCAGCTGAGGACTATTTCTATCGACGTTCGCGATGTTAAATTCCACCATCTAAGAAATTTATACGTCGGCGTAGGGTGATATCGACTACTTATTTCTACATTGGCCCGAACTCTAACTGGTAGACCTCGCCGCGGGCCACATTAAGTGAAAAGGTTTGGGAATCTGCTCCAGGAATATGTCGTTGCGTACTACCGCCAGCATCAGACGCGTGCACAAGTCTCCGGCCTTTAGGAATACGGAATGTATGTAGCCTCGTCTGCAGCGCGAGCACCCGAGCCGACGATAGCTTACCTTGCTCCCAGGTGATGCCGATCTCCAATCCGCCACGTGCGCAAAGTCCCTGAACAGAACCGGTCTGCCACGTCACAGGGATAGCTGGAAGTAGCGCAACTTCATTGGCGTGGCTTTGCAGCAGCATTTCGGCAATGCCTGCTGTCGCGCCAAAGTTTCCATCAATTTGAAAAATACTTCCATGCTGCGCCGGGTGCGTATCAAAGAGATTTGCGCCAGTGCTGTGTTCTATAAGCATCTTCAATGAGTCCCATGCCTTGTCGCCGTCTGATAGCCGTGCCCATAGGCCTACGGCCCAGGCGCGACTCCAGCCGGTGTAGGCTCCTCCATTTGCCAGTCGTCGTTCCAGAGATTTCCGTGCTGCCGCCCATAGCTCAGGGCTGTTCTGCGACGTGATCTCCCACCCTGGATATACGGGGTAGAGATGGGACATGTGCCGTTGGCCGGGCTGATTTTCTTCGAAATCTTCAGACCACTCCTGTAGTTGGCCATACTTGCCAATCTGGTAGGGAGGCAATCGCTTTATCGTTGCTTTCAGGGCCGCAGCGAACTCATGATTAATGTTAAGGTCGCTCGATGCAGCAATGGTGTTGCTGAACAACTCCCGTATCAGTGCAATGTCCAGCGTGCATCCTGCACTCGTGCTAGCAGGAACTGAGTTCGGGGTAAAAAAAGTATTCTCAGTTGAAAACGAAGGGCATGTCGTTAGCTGCCCTTTATTGTCCTCGATTAGCCAACTCAGACAGAACTCCGCTGCTCCCATAAGCACTGGGTATGCAGTCTCCTGTAAGTACTTCTTATCTCCTGTAAAGCGATAGTGTTCCCACAGGTGCTGACATAGCCAGGGTCCACTCATGCAGAAGTTCGCCCATGTCGGATCAGCCAAGAGAGTTCCCATTCCCACTGGGGCGGATTGCCTCCAGAGATCGATGTTGTGGTGTGAAACCCATCCCTTTGCTCCGTAGTTAACCTCTGCTGTGATTGCTCCATTTTTACTGAGGTCCGTCACCATATCGAACAGCGGTGTGTGACATTCGGAGAGATTCGTAGTTTCTGCATGCCAATAGTTCATCTGCACGTTAATGTTCGAAGTCCAGTTTGAACTCCACGGCGGACGCAGCTCCGCGTTCCATATTCCCTGTAGATTGGCAGGTTGAGTTCCAGGCCTCGAACTCGTAATGAGAAGATAGCGTCCAAGATTGAAGTACAGCGCTATCAGCGACGGGTCAGGATTGCTCGCCATCTCTGATACACGTTTGTCTGTCGGTAGACGAGGCGAGTTTCTTTCATCACCTAGATCCAGTCTTACGCGTCGAAAGAGGTTTTGATGATCGGCAATATTTGCAGTGTGAAGTCGCTCGTAGGAGATATTCTGCGCCCCGTTTAAATGTTTGGCAGCAGTAGCCACAACTTCAGGCAAAGACCGATCTGGAGCTTCTGCATAGTTTTTATAGCCCGTTGCCATTCCGATCAACAGTACCGCCGCGTTCGCCCCTTGAATCGACAAGCCGCCATCAGGTTCTCGCACGATATTTCCGCCCGTTGTGGCCACATCGAGCACAGCAGCGAAATGCATTCCTTTCCCTTCGATTTCGCTGTACTGAATGGGGTTCTCTGCAAGTCGGTCGGATGCAGCCTGTGCTTCCACTTCCGCTGTGTTCGTCTGCGGTTTGATCCTCGGAGACTTAGAAACACTCGCATGCGTCGGCGCTTCGGGGTTTGATATCGACGGAGGAGCCCACGCCTGCGATGCTGTGCCTGCCGCAAACAAGTAATTAGGAGCCGACTCGCTCGGAGCTTTGCCGGTTAGATGAATCCCTTTCGCACCGTACGCATTGATCTCAGACTTCAGCTGGCTGGCCAGTCGTACTTTGCAGTTGAGTGCACCGGCACTACTCGCTGAGAGTCTTATTGCTACCACTTGGTTAGGCTTCGAAACAAAGACTTCGCGTGAATAGATCGTACCGGCGATGTCGTACGTTACCTTTGCCGTAGCGGTATCGAGATTCAGTTCACGCCGATAGTTACGGACCACGCCCGAATGCGCGAAGTCAATCAGCAAGTCGCCTAGTGGCTGGTACGCCTGGTTATATGGGCCCTGCATCTTTCGGCCTTCATAATCTGCTGCCTGGTAGTTCTTCTGTTCGAGAACCAGCTTTCGGATCGAAGAAAGGTGGGATTTCGCGTCAGGATTGTTCCAATCTCTCGGCCCTCCAGACCACAGAGTATCCTCATTGAGTGCGATTCGCTCCTGCTGCACTGTGCCAAACACCATTGCGCCAATTCTTCCATTCCCCACCGGGAGCGCGGCAGCCCATTCAGGAGCGGCTTGTTCAAACCAGATAATCACATCTTTAGCTTCAGGTTTGAGGGTTGGCGATAAGGAGGACTGAGTCTGAGCTAACGCGCTGCGTTCGATTTGCGTAGTAGCGAATACTGAGCTGAGCAGTGCAATGAAGCGTCGTCGCGATGTTTCAAAGTCCATGCTAACCCCGGGGCCGAGAACGGTGAACGTAACGACCAGTCTTTCTTGAGCAGCTGCTTGACGATCCCCGAATGAATCGGCTATTTATCATTGAAATCAAAGTAAACAATTACTTAGGCGATATGCAACAGCTGCTAAGGCGCAGCAAGCAAGACGTAATACGACGTCCGAAAGCGAGCACACAGATGAGAGCACTCGTATTAAAGCATCCAGGGAAAGTCGCGTTAGAGACAGTGAGAGAACCCACTCCAAATCAGGAAGAAATACTACTAAAAGTAAAAAGGGTCGGCCTATGCGGCAGCGATCTGAATAGCTATCGTGGGAAGAATCCACTCGTGCAGTTTCCCCGCATCCTGGGCCATGAGATTGCGGCGACAATTGTCCACGACACGCCGGGACGTCCAGACCTTGCCGCCGGCACAGACGTAACTTTGTCGCCATATACGAGTTGCGGCAGGTGCGCATCATGCAGGCGCGGTCGTCCAAACGCTTGCCATTCTAACCAAACACTCGGGGTACAACGAGATGGTGCACTCACTGAATATATTGCGGTGCGTGCTGAAAACCTCTACACAGCAAAGCTCTCGCTAAAGGAGCTTTGTCTTGTCGAGCCACTTACGGTTGGCTTTCACGCCGTTGCCCGTGGGCGCGTGACCGCAAAAGATACGGTGGCGATCATCGGCTGCGGCGGAGTTGGCTTGGGTTCAGTTGCGGCATCTGGTTTTATCGGAGCCCGCACTATTGCAATCGATGTGGCGGATAAGAAACTGGATCTGGCACGCAAAGCTGGGGCCACGGACATCATCAATACGACGCGTGAGTCGATGCACGACCGCCTGGTTGAGCTTACCGATGGCCATGGTCCTGACGTAATCATCGAGGCCATTGGCCTGCCGGAGACATTTCGCGCTGCAGTCGAAGAAGTCGCATTCACCGGTCGAGTAGTTTACATTGGGTACGCCAAGGAGCCGGTATCTTATGAGACCCGTCTATTCGTTCAGAAGGAACTGGACATCCTCGGATCGCGCAACGCTTTGCCGGAGGACTTCCGCGCAGTCATACAAATGCTCGAACAAGGTAGATTTCCGGTCGACGAAGCTGTGACTGCAGTCGTCAACCTCAACGAAGCACCTGGGATCCTTGCCGCATGGAGTAGCGACCCATCACTGTATTCCAAAATTATGATTCGGTTCGATTAGTCTTCGTTCGCTGTCATTTTGAAAAGAGAGAGTGCATGATTCCAGCTGTGCATCAACAAAACGCATCTTCCCTCACCGAAGCCGGCCAGCCACTAATCACCCCGGGCCAGAGGATTCCGTTTGTACTTGTGACTTCGTTGTTTTTTCTTTGGGGAATACCGAACAACCTTAACGATGTGCTGATTGGCCAGTTTATGAAGTCATTTACCCTCAGCCGCTTTGAGGCTGGACTGGTCCAATCAGCCTTTTATCTCGGGTACTTTCTGCTGGCTATGCCCGCTGCTTTGTTGATGCGAAAGGCAGGATACAAGGCCGGAATGATTGTTGGGCTGATGCTCTTTGGTGTCGGCGCTTTTCTCTTCTGGCCCGCGGCTTTATCGATGCGGTACGGATTTTTTCTCGTCGCACTCTTTGTCATGGCTAGTGGACTAGCGTTCCTGGAGACGGCGTCCAACCCATTCATCACACAGATAGGCGATGCCTCTAGTGCAGAACGGCGACTGAATCTTGCTCAGGCTTTCAATCCGCTCGGTTCCATTTCTGGTGTCCTTATAGGGACAATTTTTATCTTTTCC
The DNA here is from genome assembly GCA_963708755.1 of uncultured Acidobacteriaceae bacterium. Taxonomy (GTDB): domain Bacteria; phylum Acidobacteriota; class Terriglobia; order Terriglobales; family Acidobacteriaceae; genus Edaphobacter. The sequence continues at coordinate 34,291 of CAVPTN010000002.1, read as the reverse complement.
GGCATTGAGTTATCTCCTCAGAGCATCGAAACGAGCAAAGCGAACCATACGTATGAGGCGTACCTCAGGTCGGAAACACTCCGCGTAGTGAGCCCTTATGTGGCGCTCGGAATCATAGCCTTTGTCTTAGCGGCAATCTTCTTTCTCAAGAAGTTTCCGGAGATCGTAGCAGAGTCGCCAGCGATCCAAAAGAACGAAGGTAGATTCTCAGACCTTCTAAAAAATCGACACTTCCTGCTCGCGGTTGCTACACAGTTCATGTATGTCGGTGCTCAGGTGGGTACGTGGAGCTACTTCATCCAGTATGTGCAGGTCTACACTCATCAGACACAGAAGCTTGCTGGATTTTTTCTTACCGGGACTCTCGTTGCATTTGCCTTGGGTCGATTCTCCTCTGCATGGATTATGCGCAGAATTCCACCCGCAAGGCTGATGGGCATTTATGCTGCCTCCAGTATAGTGTTGGTATCGTTAGCGATCGCTTTTCCTGGCTGGATAGGCCTTTGGGCTATCTTCATCACCAGCTTCTTTATGTCCATTATGTTTCCTACGATCTTCGCGCTCGGTCTTCGAGGCCTCGGCCCTAACACGAAGATTGGCGGATCACTCTTAGTGATGTCCATTGTTGGCGGCGCCGTGCTGACTCCGGTCATGGGACTGATCTCTGAGATCGGACACAGCGTAGCCCTGGCTTACGCTGTGCCTCTAGCCGCGTATTTATGTGTCGCACTCTTCTCTTTCTCCGCAAATAGCCCAAATGCATTGAACGATCTAGAAACCGTCCCTTAGCTTCTTTCTATTCCTATGTCTGGTTTGTTAGAACCTCTGCCGTGCTACCGAGCGTCCCTGTGTAATATCCAAGGCGATCTTCAACGTCTCCCGCCTCGTGAAAGCCTCGTTCAAAAAGAGCACGAATTCTTGCTTGAGCCGCAGGCCGTGCTAAAGAAGCCACAAACGCATCCCACTCCGGTGCGATCTCCGCGTCAGAAGGCAGACTGTTCACGTCAACCAGACGTTTCGTTTCGGCAAGTACCTGCTTATCGAAAGACGAGATCCGTCTAGCAAGTGCATCGACAAACGCGTCAAGTTGACTGTCAGGAAAGGAACGATTGACGTAGCCATACAGTTCGGCGAGATCACCGTTGACACCGTCGGCTCCCAACAGGACCTCCAACGCTCTTCCGCGGCCCATTAATCGTGGAAGTCGAGCCATAGGACCACCGCCCGGAACCAATGCCGCTCCTACCTCCCACTGGGAGAGAACAGCCCGTTCGCGGCTGGCAAACCGCATGTCACAAGCAAGAGCAAGCTCGCTGCCCACTCCGGTGGTTCGGCCGCGAATGGACGCAATCGACACAACTGGTGCGCGACTCAAACGCGCAAGCATGTCAGGCAACGCGTGCAAGCCGGTTCGTCCCAATGGAAACTTTGCAGACTCTTCGGGCTTTGCCAAAAAGTCATAGTGGTAAAGAAAGAATCCTTCCACCGCGCTGTCAAAGACAACTACCTTGACTTGTTTGTCGGTTTCGAGCAAACGAACAATCTCTTCAAGCTGCGGGATATTTGCGGGCCCAAAGATGTTCACAGGCGGAATGTCAAAGGTCACCCTCCAATATGCATCGGAAACCTGTACCAAGCGTATTTGTCCTTCGTTGCGAGTGTCGGTCATTTTTTTCTCCTGTTTTATCGATTTGGGCCGGAGGTAGAAGACGAAAACACAGGACGGCAGCGTCGGACACTTGAATCGGAGTGTCCAAAGGTAGCCGTTGCGATTTCACCTGGGCCGGTGTAGTGGATCGCGACGAGTCGACTTCCCTCGCCAATGAGCTGCAAACAATTAAGCAGCTTTCCGTCCAAGGAATTGAATAAGACAGAGAAGCCGGTTTAGTCCTCAATGCCAGCATCCAAATTTCATTTCTAAGAGAGTTCGCAAGTCGACCGCGCACTATCGTCCTAGAGGTTGATGTTTCACGGAGGTCAGAAATTGATGAGCCATAGAAACTGCGGCTGCACCGTCGCCCGCGGCTGCCGCACACCTTTTCGTAGAGTTATGGCGGACATCTCCTGCTGCAAACAGGCCTGGAATGCTTGATTCCATGAAGAATGGCGCTCGACCATCCGTCCACATCTCCGCTGACAGGCTCGACCGCTCGAGATCAGGGCCCGTCAGAATGTAGCCTGCAGGGTCGCAATGCAACACCCCAGGTTTTGCCCAGTCGAGGCGAGGCCTGCCTCCAATACAAACGAAGACGCTATGCGTTTCGATGGATGCAGTCTTACCAGCTTCATCGCGATACGTAATTCCTTCCAGCGCATCATCTCCTTCGAGCTTAGTTAACGTGGCTCTCGTCAGCACCGTAATCGACGCGGTGTCTTCGATGCGCTCCAGCAGGTATGTCGAAAGTGTGTTCTTCAAGCTCTCACCCCGGACGAGCATTGTCACCCGCGTATGCCGCGCGAAGTTCAACGCAGCCTGCCCCGCAGAGTTCCCACCACCCACAATCACGACATGCCCCTTGCAGATCTCAGCTTCGCTCGAGCCGGCGCCGTAGTAGAGACCACGATTCAGAAAATAATCCTCTCGTTCAAGCCCAAGTCGTGAGTACTCGATGCCAGTCGCGCAGATCGTGGCCTTCGAAGCGATCTGCTCGCCACTGGCGAACCAGCTGAACTGCCAGCCATCCTGATGCTCTCCTGCCACTCCCTCGAGGCCAACGATGATCTCCGCTCCCAGTTTTATTGCCTGTTGACGTGCTCTGCTTGCGAGCTCCCATCCGCTGATCCCATCCGGAAACCCCATATAGTTCTCAATCTTTGAGGTGCTGCCAGCCTGCCCGCCGACGGCGATCTTCTCGACCACGATCGTGCGTAGCCCTTCCGAGGCCCCATAGAGAGCGGCACTCAAACCTGCCGGTCCCGCACCAAAGATCGCCAGATCGTAGCATTCGTACTTTGGTCCTTTGAACCACTCCAGAGCCATCGCCAGGTCGCGCAGACTAGGACAATAGAGTCTCCTATTCTGGCTAAGAACACAGACAGGAAGCCGAGGGTCTGTGACTCCTGAGATCCCTGCCAGCTTCCGGGCCTCCTCATCCGTAGTCAGTTCGACCCAGTCATACTCAGTGCAGTTACGGGTCAGGAAGTCACGTATCTTGTAACCCGCGGCCGAGCTCGCGCACCCATAGATGACTATCTTGTCGTTCAGCATCTCTTCTTCTCTCTAGAGCCTGAATTATTCATTGGGGTCTCCTTCGGTTCATCATCGGTCTGGGAGAAGATACTACTGGCCGCTATTCGTTCAGCACTTCGCCTACGATCAGCACGAACTTGATTACGCCAGAAGCGCGATGACGAATCTATTGGACGAACGTATCGACCAATACCAAAGTGTTACCTAGGACTGGCAGTCGCGATTAGCGATCTACAAGATTTACCGCTCACTAAGGAAGTTTTTTGATATCGCGAGCGCCTAAACCTCTTACGGGCTCTGCCGCACGAAGCCATAGGATGGCGTCTTCGAGAAGGCGATTCTGCGTGTCGCTTGTGAAGATTCTGTCACCATGTCCCATGTTCATATACAGCATGCGATAGCGCATGTTGGTCCAGACGACAGGAAGATCGCCTCCCTTCACCACGTCTTTCAGGCCGATCGGGTAATTGGAAGGCGATAGGGTGAGGAGGACTTTTACATCCTTATTCAGCCGGGGTGAGGGCTTCCAGATATACCACTCGTTGGCAGGGGAGAGAAAGCTCTCAGGAATATGTCTTGCGATGGGATGGTTCTTGTCGTCAACAGTGAGAGTGGCAGGCAGTGGTGGCCAGTTATTCCCATAGAAGACGGCTCCGCCAAGAAATTCGACGAACCAGGGCCAATGGGTGTCGCTATCGTTGTAAGCAGCGATATGAAAGCCGAGCCAGCCCCCGCCGTGGGTCATGTACTGCTCGAACGCAGAGCGTTGTTGCTGCGTGTGTGGAAAATCGTCAAGCCAGAGTATCAGCTGATAGTGAGCGAGATTTTGTGGATTGAGATCATCCCAGTTGGTCGTGGACACAAACTCAAAATGATTGCGCTGGGCGATAGTGGAATAGAACTGCAGCGCCTGGTGAGCAAAGTCGACGTGATCGTGCTCCACATCCTCAGAGTAGAAAGCCAGGACGTGGAAGGCAGGCTGCTGCTGTGCCGACGCAGCGAAATGGAACAGTGCGAGTGCGACCAATACGCCGAAGATGCCTCTCACTTACCGGCCGCCCATACGATGGAGTTGTGAAAGATCGTCGTGAAGGCGGCGTTTTGAAAGAGCTCTGGATGATGGCCCATGAAGATATAGATGTTACGTGCCTTAACGTGCTCATTGGACCAGACCACGGGATGATCGCCCATCTTAACGGTGGTATCGGGGGTGTAGGTGCTTTCATCGACGCTAGCGAGAACATGCACGTTAGGACGGGGTGATTTGCTCCACGTGTACCACTCTTCATTCGCGATGGTGAAAGAGTGTGGCAGGTTCTTCATAGCTGGGTGGCTGGGATCTTCAACATTGACAGTTCCTGTCGCGAACGTAGGAATGTATTGCGTGAAGCGAATGTCTCCCATAAACCGGGAGAACCATGGCCACATTGGAAAACCATCAAACTCGCCGAGAAGCGCTGCGTGATGAAAGCCAATCCATCCGATGGAACCTTGTTCGATGGCATTCGTAAACGCCGCAGTGGCCGTGGCCGTCCAGTTGTAAGGGGGGTAGTTAAGCTCAATGAAGAGCTGGTAGTGAGCGAGATAGGCCGCATCGATAGGCTTGGTGTCTTCGATGTAGTCAATCGTGAAGTTGTCGACGGCGGCTTCCTTCTGCAGCCAAAGCTTCGCGGCATCTACGAATGGTTGATGGACCCCGCCCCGCTCGGCGATGGCGAGAATCCTGAACTTCGTGGAGCTACCGGTCTGTGCGGAAGTTGAGACGATAGAGAGAAATAGTAGAAGAACGATAAGGATAGAGGACCGCAGATGGCGGTGGTCTTTCGAGGGCATGCGTCGGGCCTCATGAAGGGTGCAGAATCATAGTAGATGTCGTTCTTGGTGCTGTTGCAACGAATGAACTGCCTCGCATCGACCTTGTTTCATAAACAATCGCGTGTTGTAGTCTGCGATGTTTTAGAGATCGATCTGAATTTTCAAACAAGTGTAACCGAGACCCGTGTGACGCTGGTATGGTAGCTACGAGGTTTGAGACGAGAATGTGGAATTCTAAAAGCGTATGTGCTCTTTGAAGAGCAGTGTGTCGTGTGGTTCAAGACGTACACTGCTTACACTCTTGCTGAGCCTAAGTGTTTTTAGCTTGCGTGCAACAGCTCACGCGGCGGAGCCCTCTTCAGCGCTCATCAACCGTAATGGCATCGTATTCAACGCAGTCGCAGGCAAGATGTATGTCGTGGACTACATGCATGGGGCAATTTTGGTCGTAGATGCCACTGGCACTGCAAAGAGCATCAAGGTAGGCACGGGTCCAGAAGCAATCGCGGTGAACAGCCGGACGGGAACAGTGTATGTGGCAAACTCTGGCGACAGATCAGTATCCGTTATCGACGGGATAAAGGATGCAGTGGTCGCAACGGTAGCCTCCGCAGCGCGTCCTTACGCGATCGCAGTCGACGAGTTGGCAAACAAAGTCTATATATCGAATACCTTCAGCAGCATGCTGACAGTGATTGATGGCAGAACCAATATCGCCAGTAACCTGAAGACTGGCTCGGCGGATGCGATTGTGGTGGATGCGAACAGAAAGAAGGTATACCTGCTTGGTTATGAGAGCGACACTCTTACCGTGCTCAACTCTGAGACCTACGCGATAACAAAAATGGGCACCGGAGCGATGCATCTTTGGGGGATCGCCGAGATAGGGAAAACTCTGTATGTGACCCACGTGCAGGATGCAACAATTGCCGCGATCGACACAGAAACGCATGTGCCGACAACGATAGCGACAGGTGCCATGCCATGCGCGCTGGCGGTGAACGCCGAAACGGGCGAAGTCTATGCCGCGAACTATGGCGATGGCTCAGTAACAGTAATAGACGGTGTCCGGGGTGTTGTTATCGGCACGATAGCGGTGAGTGGGCGTCCGCAAGCGATTGCCGTGGACGCAGAGAAGAAGCGGATCTACGTAGCCGACGCACAGGCGAATACGGTGAGCGTGATCGACGCGCGAACACGTCGGGTTGTGAAGGTACTGAATGCAGGCGAACACCCTTACGCGATTGCCGTAAATACCAGTACACACGCGGTGTATACGGCAAACTTGAGCGAGACTCCGTTCACCATGCTCGAAAATAAGTGACGCGCCTACCCAATCGGAGCAATGGGCTTTTTCTTGGAAGCGTAGCGGAGCAAATATCCGAGAAGCCGCCTTGCGTTCATTCCGTCGGTTATAACTTCATTGCTGGTAAAAAGCTCGATTTCAGTGTCACACCCATGGTCGGTGTAGTATTCGGGAGACCGAACGGGTTGCGCCAGGAAGCCGGCTCTGGTCTTGGAAACAGAGATTAGCTTTTGAGTAGAGTTGAGGATTCGGTACCTGTACATTTGCATCCGATCGATTTCAGGCCAGCGGGATTACCCTAGTGATGAATTAGCTCTCCGCAGGACAACGACATGAACGCTTTCAAAAAACCGCAATAACGCTGTCCCTGTGAGCCGTCGAGGCGACTGTGCTCAGGTGCGGGGTTCCGTTGGTGGAACCCCAAAATACCTTCGAATCAAGTTAAGACGCGCCCTGAGACTCCACGCCGTTGCTTTGTCCTTTAGCCTGCTCTTCGTTACTCCTCTGTTTGCTCGGGACAAGACAGACACTATTGTGATGAATAATGGCGATCGCTTTACCTGCGAGATCAAAGGTCTCGATTCCGGCGTACTCTATGTTGGCTTCGACTATATTGCGGGAACAACTTCGGTGGATTGGTCAAAAGTAAACCATCTTGAGAGCAAGCAGTCTTTTATCGTGAAAACCGAAGATGGGTCGGTATATAGCGGGATGCTCAATACAACCGAGAGCGCCGCAGGGCGCCGCCCAATGGAGATTCGTGTTTCGGAGACGCCCGACGGAGGTGTAGTGATTGCTCAGCCACAAATCGTCCAGTTGACCCAGACATCGGATCAGTTTTGGAAGCGTTTGAATGGAAATATCAACTCGGGAACAACTTATTCCAAAGGCAACGATGCCTTCCAATATCAACTGAACGCGTCTGTTGTATACCCGCGTGAACGCTGGTCTGCAGGTGCGTCGGTCAGTTCCACGCTGTCCTCAAGTACGGGGTCATCGGTCTCGACGCGAAACTCGCTCTCCTTGGACGCTCTTCATTCTCTTCGTTGGAATAATTGGTTTTACCTTGGGCTGGGCAGCTTCCTGCAAAGCGCGACCCAGAGTATCCAATTGCAATCGAATGTGAGCGGTGGCATTGGACGATATCTGAAGAACACCAACCGTTCGACCATCGCCGTCTTTGGAGGATTTGCTTACCAGACGACACAGTACACCCAAGACATTGAAACTCAGCCAACACAGAACGTTGCGGCTGCGATGGTCGGTGCCAACGTCGTTCTCTTCAAATTCAATAAGACCAATCTAACGTTCACGACGAAAGCCTTCCCCGCCCTATCGGATCCCGGGCGCCTCTACGTCCTCTCCGATGCCTCCTATTTCTGGAAGCTCGGCCACAACATCACCTGGAACGTCTCCTTCTATGGCAACTGGGACACCGAGCCCCCGGCCCACTTCTCCGGCAGCGACTACGGCACTTCATCAGGTATCGGATGGACCTTCGGGAATAGGTAAATCTCCACAGCTTTTTCCAGCTCACAACGAGTCAATCGGGTCTAGGCATACTTGTGATGAGTTTGCCGCGTCGACGCTGCCTGATTTGTCATCCCTGATAAAAACGCCTGCTGGACGCGGTTGAAGCTGCGGCCGCGCAGAACCGCAGCGACGACGGTGCGGGTGGCGCGCGCGTCGCTAAGTCGCACGAAGAGACAACCAGCATTTCTGTCGATCGCCATTTCAGGGACGAGCGAGACCCCGACGCCGGCAGCGACCATTCCGAACAGGCTGCTGAACTGCCCGCTCTCGAACGCGATGCGCGGTGTCACGCGGGCGTTCGTACACGCGGCGATGCTGAGGTCGCGGAAGCAGTGGCCATCCCGCAACATGACGAACGGCTCTCCGCGAAGATCCTTGAGGGCAAGCGATTTTACCTCGGCACGCGGATGATCCTTAGGTAGAACAGCGAAGAGCGGTTCGGTGCGGAGGGGAAACAGCTCGAGGTCCTTGTGACGTAGCGGGAGAGCAAGAATCGCGAGATCGATCGACAGGTCCCGCAGGTTTTCGACTAGGATCGGCGTTGTCTCTTCAACGATGCGCAGCTTCGCCTCAGGATGCTTCTTCGCAAAGGCCGTCGTGTAGCGTGGCATCAGGTAAGGTGCAATGGTCGGGATAACACCTACGGCGACGCTGCCGCGAACATCCGCGCATTTGTCGGCAACGCTTGATCGTGCCGCCTCCATCTGGCTCAGAATGGAACGGGCGTGAGGCATGAAGGCGCGACCAGCCTCAGTGAGGCGAACGCTGCGGCCCAGACGATCGAAGAGCTTTGCGCCCAGATCTTCCTCGATCTTGAGAACCTGTTGCGAGAGCGACGGCTGGGCGACCTGGCAGCGCTCGGCGGCGCGGCTGAAACTGCCTGTTTCCGCGATAGCACAGACGTAACGTAGCTGGTTAAACTCCATAGATAATGTCTATACCTCGGATGGGAACTATGTATTGGAGCTATCACTCTCTATGATGCTACATTCGTTGAGTCGAGACAAACGGAATCGACACCACGCATGTCTTCTTGTGCGCCTGAGAAATTAACGGCAGATAGGGAACAGCCGAGATGACATTCAATGTTTACTAGCAACACGCACTGATCGATGCCCGGGCACCAACAGGGCTCAGCAATTGAACTGAAACAGCAAGAAGGAGAGATCGCATGTCAACCGACGCTAAGTGCCCGTTTCATCACGCCGCAGGTGAAGGCACAAAGAATCATGACTGGTGGCCGAACCAGTTGAAGCTGAAGATCTTAAACCAGCACTCGTCCCTGTCCGATCCCATGGATAAGGATTTCAACTACGCGGAAGCGTTCAAAAGCCTCGACCTGGCAGCCGTAAAGAAGGACCTGCTGGCAGTGATGACTACGTCGCAGGACTGGTGGCCTGCGGACTTCGGCCACTACGGACCTTTGTTCATTCGCATGGCGTGGCACAGCGCCGGAACCTATCGCACTGGCGATGGTCGCGGCGGTGCCGGATCCGGCCAGCAACGCTTCGCTCCTCTCAACAGCTGGCCCGATAACGTCAGCCTCGATAAGGCGCGTCGGCTGATATGGCCGGTAAAGCAGAAGTATGGCAACAAAATCTCATGGGCAGACCTGATCATCCTCACCGGCAACGTCGCTCTGGAATCGATGGGCTTTAAGACCTTCGGTTTTGCTGGAGGGCGCGAAGATGTATGGGAGCCGGACGAGGACGTCTACTGGGGCACCGAGACCACATGGCTGGGTGGCGACCATCGCTACGGTAAGGGAAAGCCCGCTGGCGAAGGCGTACTCGTGGCCGACGCTGAGTTGCACGGCACCGAGAAAGACCGTACCGGTGGCGGCTCCAACGAGCGCAATCTGGAGAACCCGCTCGCCGCAGTGCAGATGGGCTTGATCTACGTGAACCCGGAAGGCCCGGATGGCAACCCCGATCCTGTTGCCTCCGCTCACGATATCCGCGAGACCTTCGCCCGCATGGCGATGAACGACGAAGAGACCGTCGCGCTCATCGCTGGCGGTCACACCTTCGGCAAAACTCACGGCGCCGGTCCCTCGTCCAATGTGGGGCCTGAGCCCGAAGGAGCCTCTATCGAGCAGCAGGGCTTCGGCTGGAAGAGTAGCTTTGGCACCGGCAGTGGTGCCGACGCGATCACAAGCGGCCTGGAAGTTATCTGGACCACCAAGCCGACACAATGGAGCAACGAGTTCTTTGATCACCTGTTCCGTTACGAATGGGAGCTGACCAAGAGCCCGGCCGGAGCGAACCAGTGGAAGCCGAAGGGTGGTGCAGGCGACGGCACCGTGCCGGATCCATACGACCCGTCAAAACGGCGCTCGCCGTCCATGCTGACCACCGATCTCGCTCTTCGCGTCGATCCTGCCTATGAAAAGATCTCGAGGCGCTTTCACGAGAATCCAGATCAGTTTGCCGATGCGTTCGCCCGGGCGTGGTTCAAGTTGACGCACCGCGACATGGGTCCACTCGCACGCTACCTTGGCCCGGAGGTCCCTGCCGAAGTACTTATCTGGCAAGACCCCCTTCCCGCGGTTGATCACAAGCTGATCGATGACAACGACACCGCCGCCCTCAAGGGCAAGATTCTGGCTTCGGGACTGTCGGTCTCGCAACTGGTTTCAACCGCTTGGGCGTCGGCGTCAACCTTTCGCGGCTCCGACAAGCGCGGCGGCGCGAACGGAGCCCGCATCCGCCTCGCCCCGCAGAAGGATTGGAAGGTCAACCAGCCCGATCAGCTGACGAAAGTGCTGAAGACGCTCGAAGGTATCCAGAGCGAGTTCAACAGCGCCCAGTCCGGCGGCAAGAAGGTCTCGCTGGCAGACCTCATCGTCCTGGCCGGTTGCGCAGGCGTCGAACAGGCTGCGAAGAACGCTGGTCAAAGCGTCACCGTTCCCTTTACACCGGGACGCACTGACGCCTCGCAGGATCAGACCGACGTCGACTCCTTCGCCGTGCTCGAGCCGATCGCCGATGGCTTCCGCAACTACCTCAAAGGCAAATACACCGTATCGGCCGAGACGTTGCTGGTCGATAAAGCTCAACTGCTGACGCTGACCACTCCTGAGCTGGCAGTGCTCGTTGGTGGCCTGCGTGTGCTGAACGCAAACGTCGAACAGGCGAAGCATGGCGTCTTCACCAAACGGCCCGAGGCTCTGACCAACGACTTCTTCCTCAATCTGCTCGATATGGGAATAGAGTGGAAGCCAGTATCAGGCGCCCAGGATGTGTTTGAAGGACGCGATCGCAAGACGGGAGAACTCAAGTGGACCGGCACGCGTGTCGATCTCATCTTCGGTTCACAGTCGCAGCTCCGAGCCTTGGCCGAAGTCTATGGAAGTTCAGACGCAAACGAGAAGTTTGTTCGTGACTTCGTAGCAGCCTGGAACAAGGTGATGAACCTCGATCGCTTCGACCTTGCGTAATCTCCGACGCTAAGCCGAATCGACACTAAGATGGGCCGCTGACTTAGCCGAGTCAGCGGCCCATCTTAAAACAACCCGCTAGCTTGCTATTCTGCGGTCAACCCGCCGAGTCATCATTCTTTGCCCCCGGCAAGCGTTTAATAAGCACATCAATCTGTCCGGCATGGTGCGAGATATGCTCGCAAACATGAAACCAAAGACAAAAGTTGTTGATCGGGCCACCGCCCCATCCGGGTTCCTTCAACGCGGTGGTGAACCAGGCATCATCCTTCTTGGCAAACTCGACTAGCGTCTTCTCGCGGGCCTCACGAAGAGCGTCCTGATAGTAAACAATGTCGTGGCCCTTAATGGACGCGCGGCCAGCCGCGCCAAGATTCATCGCAGGCCCCCACTTGGCCTCATAGTCAGGCGGAAACTTCTCGAAGTTCTCATTACCGAATGTGATCCTCTGGTACAGAACCTCAGTCGCCGCCAGATGAAGCATCAGTGCCCCGATCGTATTTGCGTTCTTGTCGGACAGGTAGTCCAGCTGGTCCTGCGTAAGGTCGCGAGTCGGCCCTAGCACCGCAGGCTCCATCCACGTCAGCATCGTAACCATCGTCCCGATATACGGCGTATACCCTGGCCTCGGCCCAATCATATTGATCGTAGCCTTGTCATAGGGTGGTGCCATGCGTGGCATCGGCGAACGCTTGGGTGGCGGCGGAGCCGGTGCAGGTGACTGGCTCGAGTTCGTAGACGGTGGTGTCGCAGGTTGAGCAGTCTGCCCCAACATCGGCACGCCCGCTGCGATAACTCCTAAAGCCGACTGGGCAAGAAACGTCCGGCGCGTTGAAGCATAGTGCATCGAAACCTCCTGTTTTTACGAGACACTAAGATTACACGTACCTTCGGTCTCACGCAGGCAGCCGGATCGCCTATTCCACCCCATCAAGAAAGCTGTGCATTCCCAAAACGGGAATCCCAAAAAATAAACACAGAAACCGTGGCGCATTTTTGCAAGCCCAAAAAGTGCCTTGCAAAGCACCACATTTCACCACCCAATCACCACGTTTTCACCAGCAAAAAACCACGATAAAACACTCACTTTTCGCAAAAACCCCTGCAAAACACAACTCGGCTTTCGCTTAGGTTTTATAGCTACAAAATGAGATAGATCGGGTGTCCAACCGTTCGCATCTTGCATCCATGCAACCTCAGTTTAAGAGAACTGCGCCGTGAGCGAACCCGTACACACTGATTGACTTCGGAGCGATTCCTCTAGAGCAACTAGTTGATTCTCAATGTCTTTCTCAATGTTTCGACGCTTGACGATATCTTCGCGGTACCGCCGCAGAAAATAATCAATCGTCTCAACACGAATACGGATGGAGCCCGAAGGCTTGTTTTCGTCGAGATCCTTGAAGGAAAAATAAGGCGTACCAGACTGTTCGATAATTCCTTCAATAACTCCATAGATAGGAGCATCGTGCCCGCATTTAAAGCTGGATACCTCGAGCGCAACGAGATTTGGGTGGCGTGCCGTGAACTTCGCAGCCCAAACTTTGTGGTTCGTGCTGGTGGAATACCGATTCTTCCAGACGTCGCTGATATCCAGCGGGTGAGTGATCAGCCCAGCGCGAACCTCTTCTCCGAAGAGGCGATCAAGCAAATCCTCGTCCAATGGCAAGGTGCTTTGTGAGAAGACCGGATAGCCCAGCTTCTGGAACTCTTCCATGATCTCGTGATTGAGACCGGGATCGTGATGATAGACGCGTCCCAGCATCACGATCCCGATACGGTCCTCGCGCTCGAGTTGATCGAGTGTCTCGCGCGCCTGGCGACGAATATCAGCCTCGCACGCGTGAAGGGATTTAAAACCAACAGCAACAGCTCGCTCGTTTTCTTCCCGGCTGACACCTAGTACAGGACTCCACGCCTTGAACATTTGGTCGGCACACAGCCTCTCATCCTGGAGATTCAGGATTGGGTCCATATAGCTAATTCCGCTTTCAGAGAAGATGTCACTTTCTTTGGTAAAGGCAGCCTTAACCGTCTCCGGTGTAGCGGTGACAGTCGGGCAAGCGTTGGATCCCGTTAGATTTACCAGATGCGAATGGAGCACGTCATACATCGGAAACCATATTGCATGAAGCGGCTTTTTCGCGTGCTTCGTGGCGAGCAGATTGTATACGTGGGCGATACCGATCTTCGATGGATAGCATGGATCAATCGCGCCACGACTCGCTCCCGCACGATAAAGTTCTGGTGTTGTGTAGTCGGAGTAGAGAATGTTTTCGGACTTCAAGCCAATGCTAGCGAAGTAAGCATTGAAGAACGGCGCATACGTATAAGTATTTAGCAGACGTGGAATTCCAATACGGAATTCTTTGCGCTTCTGCATCAGTCCAGCACGTTGTTTGGTCGCCTGCGAGATAAACAATCCTTTTGTCGTTGGGATGGAGTCGGAGACAATCTCTACATCGCGATGTCGAAAGACATCATGGGCCGCGATATCGACGAAGTTAGGATTGACAGCCTTAACCTTGTCTATATCAGCTTTGATGTCCTTCATCTCATCCAGATCTTCCACTGTTCCTTTCTCACAGGTGGCGATGATGAGTCGCTGCTCTCCTGTCCGCAGAGGCACTTTGGTTTTCCGTGGTTGGAACTCCAGCGGCTTCGGAAGTTCAATCACCTTGTTCGATCCGGGACTAAGTTGAATTTGCACCAGGGGTTCGACCTTCGCCTTGAAGACAGAAGAAGAGCTGTGTCCACCGCCGGTGCCGCAAGAAGAACCATGCGCCTCGACTGGAGGAAGGTTAGCTTGAATTTGTTCGAGGCTCGGGAGACTCGTGACAACGTGCACAATTTCTTCGGACGTCGCAACGTGATCTTCCGCTACGGCGCTAATAGCAATATGCTCCGGACTTTCTCCACCCGTTACGTCGACGTCGATGAAGGTACGCAGGCAGTTGTTCTTGCAGAAGTAGCAGCGCGTGTCTTCATTGCGCGTCGTTCGATAGTGAATTCTGGCAACCGCGTCGAGGCCGATGAATGTGGTCTGTCGTCCATTCTTCCAAAGGCGAAGCGCCTCTTGAGCAGCACCGATTGCACCGGATTCACCACAGTGCTCGTGCACAATAATCTCTGGTTCTTTGCCATTGGCACGGAAGCTGGACTTGATGAAGTCAACCTCTGCCTTCACGACGGCGAGATTATTCTGCGTACCGCCCTGAAGAACAAAACGGGATCCAAGAGTAGCGAGGTTTGGGATGCTTGCGATATACAGAAAAATATTCTTTGGAAGTACGTCGGCAAGTCCAGCCAGGATCTCTTCGGACCGCCACCCCTGACGTTGGAAGTTGACGATATCTGACTGCATGAAGACGGCGCATCCATAGCCAAAGGTGGGCATGGATTTTGCGGCAAAGGCAATGTCTGCAAACTCCTCGACTTTCTTACCGAAGCCTTCTGCCGTCGATTGCAGAAAGTATCCATTGCCTGCCGAGCATTGCGTATTTAATTTGAAGTCCTTAACCCGGCCATCCTTCAGAACGATAAGCTTGATGTCCTGGCCGCCGACATCGACGATAACATGCGGGTCATCATAGAACTTCAGAGCCGACTCCGTATGGGCGACAGTCTCAACCAGCGCAACATCGGCGTTCAGAACGTCCTTAAGAATGTCTTTTGCGTATCCAGTAGTGCCGACACCTAACACATCGAGCGATGCACCCTTGGTTTCAATCTGTTCTCGAAGTTTCTCGAACATCTCGATCGTGTCCTGAATTGGATTCCCATTTGAAAGTTGGTAGGTTTTGCAGAGAATATCTCCATCTTGCCCGAGCACAACAGCTTTCGTCGAAGTAGATCCACCGTCAATCCCAACGAAACCAGATACCACTTGTCCGGGATAGAACTCCGCAGCGCTAAACTTCTTCCTCGCGTAGGCCGCCTTGAAAGCGACCAGCTCAGCATCCTCAGCAACGAGACCTTTTCCACCGGAGGTTGCCTTCTCCTCAGCGCGGCCGAAATCGATGTAGTAAACAAGCTTCTCAGTGCCTAAATAACGACCTACCTCCGGCTCTTCCTCTTTGCCGAACTCAACCGATCCGAGGGCTGCAAAGTACTGGGCATTTTCGGGTACTTTAATTAATTCCTCTGGTGTTGTTCCCTCGGGAATCTCGACTTTGCGTTCCTTCCACATCCGCGGAATGTTGGCTTGCCATGCCTCACGCATGCCGCGAATAAAACCGTTTGGTCCTCCCAAGAGAAGAACGTGTGGGCGCAGTGTATGCCCGCGAGTCAATACGCTTAGATTTTGCAGCACAATTGCCTCGAAGAGAGATGCCATCAACTCATCGGGTGGAGTTCCGGTCTTCTGCAAACCATTGATATCGGTTTCGGCAAAGACCCCACACTTCCCGGCGACCTTGTGTAATTTAACATTGTGGTAGCCCTGATTCGAAAGCTCAGCAGCGGGAATCTTGAGCTTCGCATTGATCTTATCGATTACGGCTCCGGTCCCACCCGCACATTTGTCGTTCATTGACGGGATCTTTTTTTTGCGTCCCGTCTCTTCATCGTCTTTAAATACGATGATCTTCGCGTCCTGTCCTCCAAGCTCTATTACGGAGTAAACCTCGGGATGAAGCTTCTCGACAGCGAGCGAAACTGCATGCACCTCCTGAACAAACTTTGCACCGATCATCTCCGCGATCGTTCCACCGCCTGAACCGGTAATAAAGATGCGTGTGTTTCCGGAGGCAATCCCAGTATCTGCTTCCATGCGGCGTAAGAACTCGAGGACCTTCTCCGGTTGACGCGTCTCATGGCGCTGGTAGTCCTGCCAGATGGTTCTGTCCGACGCGGCGTCGACCACGATAGCTTTAACAGTTGTGGAACCTACGTCCAGACCAACCAGGAATTGGGACATCACCATCTCCACAATAATCGACCGGTAGTGCTAGAAAGAAAATCGAGGCACGTACTTCATGCAACTCGCTGGATAGGAACAGGGGCGACCGCTCGAGGGCGATAGGCTCTATCTTTTTCCATCAGGTCACTTACATGCAAGACAAACTGAGCCGCAGTTCCAGCAACGCCCTCATGATGCGGAACTTTATAGAGTGCTCGCTTCAGGTATGGATGAGCATCTACGTAATCTCGCAATTCATCGAGCGATCTCCCGGTCTTCTTTAGCACACCGTCGAATTCTGCACGCGCCTTAGACTTTGCTTCTGCTAAAGCCATTTGCACCCGGCTATGTGCGTTTACTTCACCCTCGCCAGAGGTCTCGATTGGTAGGAAGATCATGTCTTTGAACTTATTCACAACGCGCGACTGAACGCCATCTGACTGGGTAGACGGCATGCAACCGAACGGCTTCAAGGCCAGCACCATGTGGCAAAGATGATTCACCGTATAGTAGACGTTCTTGCCGACTTCCATGTAGCCTTCGCCTCCGCGAGCAAGCTGATGATAGAAAGGATGCGCCAGTCGCGACAGTTCTTTTTGCGGAATCAGATGATGTGCCGTGTCACCCATGTGTTTGATGGTGCGGTGGTAAAAATAGTTCCACATGACACTGCCAGCGCTCAAACCGCCCGTCTTTTTAAAGATTTTTAGTTCGTTGGCAAGACGCTTTTTCACTTCGTACCACTTAGGATCACGGTAGGTAGCTTCGGCATCGGCCCGTGCTTTCGCGCCTTCCTTCGCGACAAACATCATGTATGCGATCCATGTGGCGATGGGCTCAACCAGGACCTGAGCGCCTTCCTTCTCAAGGAAGGCGAACATATTGAAGTTACCGTCACCCTCAGTTGTTTGCGCCCAGAATTCGCCTGTGATTTTAATCACTGGTTTTACTCGGAAGCGATCGACTTCAATCGCGTTGATGCTGTCACGGCATGTGTGCAACGCATCTACATACTCTTTTCCATACAAGTTGTGGCCGATCTTTCCAAGAGTGCAGCTGATTCCTGCAATTTTTTTATTCTTTTCGATGTATGGCTTTGCCCAGGACGGAGCAGCGTCCATGATGTGCCACCGCTTTCGATCACGTAATGTACCAGTCAATGTCTTTACGGATTCATGAATGACACGGTCCGTCTCACCCTTGTTTACTTCGAAAGGACGTACCTGATAGACGAGTTCATTGATGACATCCCCTAAGTTGAGGGCGTTGAGCATTCCCATGCCAAAGTCGACTGAGAACTTCAGACCGGGTTCGCCGCTGGCGGCTTTGATGCCATCCGTTTGCTGGAACAACAAAACTCGAAAGCCGTCGAACCCTGCATTGTGAAGCGCGAATCGATACTCCGCTTCGTACATGCCGAAGCGGCATGGTCCGCAGGAGCCAGCAGTGAAGAAGACGTAGTTATCGATGATCTGTTGCCGCGTCTGTCCCTGTTGTTCAAGCTTCTGGAGATATCGCACTAGATTGCCCACGGTGAAGTAAGTCGGATTGCACTGACCGTTGTTTCCAAATTCCTTTCCAGCCTGGAAGTCATCGACCACTGGAGTAGGGATGTTTTCACACAGGTAGCCGCTACCGTGAAAGACCGCTTTAATCATCTCTTCGTGCTTCCATGTCAGCCCGCCAAAGAGGATTGTCACGTAGTCTCGTTCAGGACCCGTGAAAGTACGCTCCACCGGTTTTTTAAAGTCGCGCATACGTGCCAGGCCAGCTTCGGCGCGAAGTCGTGCTCTTTCGGCATCGATACGAGCCTGGATCTCCACTTCGAAGTCCTTCTGAACGATCTCTTCAGTCATTGGCATTTGTGTCTCCTTGTACTGAACTGCGCTGACTTGTTCGATGTGTATTGCAAGAGCACTTGCAGCTACATCTGCCCCTTCACGCCTTGGAAGCCGTGCGCGAGCTGCTTGAAGAAATACTTGATGACACGCTGGTCGTTGTAACACCAGCCCAGGATGTGATTGAGTGTTGAAAAGCAATGAGTCTGACAAGTTTCTTTCTGGTGGTCTAGCTGTTTCGTATCGAACTTGTGATCGCCTGCCACGCCCCAGTCGTAGCTCGCCGTATACATCGGGAAACAAGGAGCCAACGTTCCGTCGACGCGAATGATCATTGAGTTCTGTCCCGCGCGGCAGTTCCAGGGAAAGTGGTTGCCCTTCATGAAGTCAACCATTTGCCATAATCGTGCGTTCGAGTTGACCATCTTATATCCGGCATCTTGTTTTTCGGTCAGCCATTGAATCGTCTCCTCCACAGCCTGCCAATCGTCTTTCGTGATGTAGGTGACATTGTTGTCGGCGTGCTTGAAGTGTTCGTCCTGCTCAAGCAGGGGAGACTCGTTGATGTGATAGTCAGTTGCAATGCCGTTGTCGTGAGCAATCTCAGTGAGCTCTCGTACATCATCCAGATTGTTGCGGCAGATATTTATGTTGAGAAAGACTGAGAAGCCATATCCGTACTGTTTGCGGATCAAGTAATTGAACTGCTCGCGAATCGGCGCCAGCGCTTTTGGCAAACCCGGCTTCAAATCTACGGCATCAACTGCAATATTAAAAGGTGGAGAGCCCGGCATCGGCCAACTTATCAATCACGTCGGTGCGCAGGAGGCGCGCATTAGTCGGCAGATAGATCCAGAAGTTCTTCTTGGCAGCGTAGTAGGTGATTCGATGGATAAGATCGGGACGAAGAAGCGGCTCCCCGCCCATGTAGGCAAGCACACGACAGCCTGTGCTGTGGAGCCAGTCGACGGACCGCTTCGCCGTATCCTCGGTCATCCCCTTGACTTTGTTGTCGAAGGCCCAGCAGTAGTGGCAGTCGAGATTGCACTTAAATTCGGTGAAGAGATAAGCGATCAATGGATGAAAGTCGCCAGCGGTGACCCTGGATCGGATGTAGGGGAACAACCAGCCCTGCATCGCGTGGTAAATCTGACCTGGCGCCCAGTTGCGCTTTTCGGGCGGGCTCCAAACGCCGGAACGATCAATCGGCCCAATGAGTTCCGGGTGCTGGGGAAATACAGGGTCGGGAAACATTTGGGGCTTCCCAACAGGCCGCAAACCGAGAGGTGGCCCGGCCGGTCTTGTGAGTAGATCATGCAGCGGGACGTCTAGCCGAAAATTAGGTTGTTCTTCGGTGCGCTGCTCCAGATGCATCCGGAACCCCTTCGATATAGAGTAGTAAGACCCTGATTCCGCGAGTTTTTCAACTGCGGTAACAGAGCCATGAGCAAATCGCAGGCCATTAGGCCAGTCCTACTCTTGTGTTTTTAAATAGTTGATAGAAAAGGAAATTTATTACTCAATCAGTCGTGTATAGGCTGGAAGAGTATCTCTCGATGCCAGCCAACTGACTGCATGCCAAATTGCTGGCAGGCAGATTAGAATGCATGAACAACATAGTGTTTATTCCATTCCCAATTGGATATGTTGTTAGATCAGCACGGTTTTTTGCCACCTTCGGCCCAAAAATCTCATCTATGAATCATCCTTAGACGGAGGAGGTCATCCAGCTGAACTATGAGAAGTCCTCATCCCCAGCATGTGACCTTTAGTGAGATTGGTCAGCAAGCTACACAAATTGAGGAGTTTCTGCATCTTTTACGTGGCGTCGAAGCTTATTCAGAGCCCAACGAGCTTCTGACCTTCTTGCCTTCCGCGCTATCCGATCTGGTGGACTCGGACGCGACTGCCATCATTCTCATTAACAACGGCGTGCTGTCATGCAACGTGGTCAGCCGCGACGGCTCCATCCTTGCCGAGTCTGCACCAGAGACATGGCGCTCAGAGATCTATCAGACGATCTTTGAGCAGCCGCACACGATTGTTGCTTCATCGTTTGATGAAACAGAATTTCACGGCATCTTCCAGTTCTTTCGTGAGCAGGGGAACGAGTCTCTCTGCGTGTTTCCTCTAATGACGGCGCTTCACCGCCTGGGAGTTCTCTGCTTCGCAAGAAGAAGCCCCGGCGCTTTCCCCAAAAGCGAAGTTGACCTTCTAACTATCGTTGCAGAATACGTTGCATTGGCAGTCGACGACTGCCTGAACTTCTCCAATTCGGAAGCCATGCGAGTTCAACTGGAGAGCGAACGCACGAAGTTGAAACTCATCCTCGATTTGAACAACAGCGTCGTGTCCAATCTGGAGCCGCGAGAAGTCCTTCGATCTATTTCTCCGAGCATTCGCAAAACCATGCGTTTGGATGGCGTAGCGCTTATCTTGCCAGATTCAACCAGTAATCAACTTCAAGTCTACGCGTTGGATTTTCCTGATGGCACAGACACCCGGCATCAGGACATGCCCATTCCCCTCGATCGATCGCTTGCCGGGGAAGTCTTTCGTTCTGGAAGACCGTGGATCGGTGACCTTGAAGAACTAAATAGATCGGGTTTTGATAACTGGACTATCCCGGCGAACAAAGTGGAGACGATCTGCATGCTTCCACTAATCCGACGCAATACTAATCTCGGGGTTCTCTGTTTGGTGAGACTTCAGAGAAACGCTTTTACTTCGTCCGATGTCGAATTTCTCTCGCAGATAGCCGGACAGGTAGCCATAGCCATTGACAATGCATTTGCGTATCGCAAGATTACAGAACTCTCGGATCAACTTAAACAAGAGAAGCTCTATTTGGAAGACGAGATTCGCAGCGAACTAAACTTCGAAGAGATCATTGGGAACAGCGCTGCGCTCAGCCAGGTACTCCGCCAAGTAGAAGCAGTCGCGCCAACAAATTCTACAGTTCTTATCCAGGGCGAGACAGGCAGTGGAAAGGAACTGATTGCTCGAGCTGTCCATAACCTCAGCCAGCGACGCAAACACCCTTTCGTCAAACTAAACTGCGCAGCAATTCCTACAGGTCTACTCGAGAGCGAGTTGTTTGGGCACGAGAAGGGAGCGTTTACAGGGGCTATTGCGCAGCGGATTGGGCGTTTCGAACTGGCGTCTCAGGGAACAATATTCCTCGACGAAATCAGCGAGATTCCGATCGATCTACAACCGAAGCTCTTACGTGTTTTGCAGGAACGTGAATATGAGCGTTTGGGCAGTTCGCGTACGCTTCGCACAGATGCTCGACTCATCGCAGCCACTAATCGAGAGTTAAACACAATGGTAGAAGAGCAAACTTTTCGTTCCGATCTGTTTTACCGATTGAACGTATTTCCGATCTTCGTTCCTCCGCTCAGAGAGAGAAAAGAAGATATTCCGTTTCTCGTAAGACACTTCGCACAACACTTTGCCCGCAATATGACGAAGGAGATCGATACCATCTCCGCCGAGACGATGAACGCCATGTCCAGCTATTCGTGGCCCGGTAACATCCGCGAATTGCAAAATGTTATCGAACGGGCAGTCATCCTCACGAAAGGTCCTGTTCTGAAAGTTTCATTAGCTGACTTGAAATCGAAATCTCCCGACGCAAACGGCTACTCGAACGGAGCCGCGACTCTCGAAGAAGTCGAAAGAAGGCATATTCTCTCGGTGTTGGAACAGACCAAATGGGTATTTGCCGGCCCAAACGGAGCAGCTGCGAAACTCGGAATGAAGCGTCCAACGTTGCAATTTCGGATGCAGAAACTTGGCATCACTCGCCCACCGAAACCTTAGATCCAACGATTTCATCGAGCACGCTGGAGTCGTTTTGCCTGCCAACTGTTTGGCACACTGCCAGTCTATAGGCATACCTCTCCCATAAAATTTCCCCGAGTTCTTCTGCTTTCGGAGTACGCTTACTGGTGGAAAATAGCCGTATGTTCGGCATGCCAATTGCACGTATACTCTCCAATCGGTAAAGCTTGTTGAAACGACAGCAGGATGAAGAAATCAAAAGTTTGTTTTCGGAAGAGTTGCACGGCGTATGTTCCGTGGAGATGCATCGACATAGCCAGACTGTAAGGAAGAGCAACATGCTACGAATCACGGTGACCGAGAACGCATCAGAGCAGCGATGGATTCTTCAAGGCCGTCTGGCTGGATCATCCATTGAAGAACTGACGGAAAATTGGCATTCGAATCGACTTTGTTCGTCCGACAAAAGTTGTGTCGTCGATGTGAATGGGATCACTTCAATCGATAAAGATGGCGAGCAGGTTTTGTCGATGATGGTCAGGGATGGCGTGAAGTTTGTTGCGACGGGCTTATATACGAAACATCTACTGGAGTCGCTTTCAGCGCAGATTTTAACTCGCCAGATCCTGATTGATCGATACGGCTGCGCTACGACGTCACGTCAGTATCAAGCCCAAGTAACCCCTGCGACGTTAATCCAAAGGAGCTTGCGACTCGATTAAAAAAAGCAAAGGCGCTGGCAATGTGAACAGCCTCCGCGATTTGGTCATTGCTCCAGCCGAAGACATTCAGATGAACGACGTCTTGAGGAGTGATTTTGAACGCCTCGGCGTTTACCTTTCGTACGAACTCGAGCAGTGCACGCTCAGAGGCATCCAGTGCGTCGCAATGGAGATCGCCTACGAGAAGGGTTGAGACCACTTCGTCTGCTGCGCCGTGGACGCGAAGAAAAAACCCGTGACTATCAAGGCAGTAAGGGCAGGAGTTGAGAGCAGACACGTAGGTGGCAATCATCTCTTTTCGTCGGCGACCTAGAAGTCCATCAGAGAAGAGAAGTATGGATGACAGGTCCATCACTTTTCGGAGAAGGTCGGGCGAGGAGCTGAAGCACTTGAGGATGCCGGGGACGTCGGGACGACCGAAGGTGTCGCGGAAGGCTTGGTAAGCCTCGGCGGTCTCGCCGGCAGCCTCACTCTCTTCAACCACGGGAATGTTTGTTTGAGTGGTTGACGCGACTGGTCTGGACAGCTTCGCTATCAGTTCGTACTCGGGGTTGTTCATTCTTCACCTGATTTCAGAGCCCAATGAACGGCCGGCCTTTAGTCGCGGCACTGGGCCCTGCACTGTAAGGATCTTAGAACGAAAACTTTGCTGAGAACTGGAATGCTTTGGGACCGCCTGAGCCGAAGAACCAGCGGCAGTAGTCGCTCCACTCCCCAAATAGATGCTCGCAGCAAGCAACAGTAATGGATTCGCCGAACTCAAATGGCAGAAGCTGTTTCTATCACGGGATGCTATAGGTGTGATGTCCACTCCCGATCGATTCAATGCGGTTGTTGGGGAGAGTAACTGTCGCGGTGGTATTGGGAGGAATGTCGATCGTGAAGAGGTGATTACGCTGCTGCCAGTCAGAGATGATGGTCCCATATGCGGAGTCGTACTCGACGTGCAGTTGAGGAAGAGCAGCGTCAAAGTGTGGATGGACGATGAGATGGTGATAGCCGGGGCCAATAGCGTCCGTATCAATGCCGGCGACGCGTCGATACACCCAGGCCATGACTGATCCAAAGGCGTAATGGTTGTAGGAGTTCATGGAGGGATCGCCTGTGTCGCCGTTCCACCGTTCCCACCAGGTTGTTGCGCCTTTCTTCACCATGTAACCCCATGACGGATAGGTGTCAGAGAGCAACAACTTGAAGGCGAGATCCTGGCGGCCGTTTTCATCGAGAACGAACATCAGGAATGGAGTTCCCAGAAAGCCGGTTGTGAGATGGTTTCCGTGTGCTTCTACGTCTTTGGCGACACGATCGACCATATTGCTAACAAGTGCTGGTGGAGTAATCCCGGTGAAAACGGTGGCAAGGTATGCCGCTTGCGTATCTCCTTCAACGCTGCCGTCCGGCTTCATGAAGGCAGCGCGGTATGCGTCGGCAATGTGCTCGTATTGCTTTTGATATTTGGCTGCGTCTTCGGGACGATGAAGTGCTTTCGCCATTTCGACCATCTCTCTTGCGATGAGCGCCCAATAAGCAGTGCCAATAAGCGTGCGGGGCGTGTTCTGGTCAGGTGCGAGCCAGTCAGCATAGTTGTTGCCGAGTGCACTTTGTCGAATGTAGGTCGGATTATTAGTGAGGATGAAGTTCATCCAACGCTCCATCGCAGGCCATGAGCGCTGCACAACGCTTATATCGCCATACTGCATCCACGCAGCGTATGGAATGAAGACGCCGGCGTCGCCCCAGCCGGGCGCGCCTGGGGTTGGTCCCAGGATGTTTGGGGAAACATCGGTAAAGGCACCGTCCGGCTCCTGCGCGTCAGTGACATCGAGCATAAATTTGTGGGTGAAGGCGTCGATGTCGAAGTTGTAGGACCCGGTACGCCAAAATACCCCTGCATCGCCCATCCAACCAAGGCGCTCATCGCGTTGCGGACAGTCGGTAGGGATAGAGACAAAGTTGCCGCGTTGTCCCCAAACGCCCAGCTCGTTCATCTTGTTCAAAAGCTCGCTCGAGCTACTGAGGCGGACACTAGGCGCAGGCGGAAGGCTATTGAAGACAAGACCGTCGATGGTTTGGAGTGTTGGCGCGGCACTCCCGCCGCCTCCGAGATAGGCCAGCTCCACATAGCGGAAGCCGTGAAAAGTAAACGCGGGAGTCCATATCTCGTCGCCTTCGCCTGATAAGACGTATGTGTCAGTCGCGTCGGCGTTGCGGAGGTTTTCGGTATAGATGCTGCCATCCGGATTGAGCCGCTCCGCATATCGAAGCCGCACGATAGTTCCTCGCGCTCCGCGGACATGAATGCGAATGTTGCCAACCATGTTTTGCCCCATATCGAAGATCGCGGGATGAACGGAATTTGCGGCATCAAGGCCGGTGGGGTGCAGCGTCTGAACGGTGTTGATGGTGAGGTCCGGTTGTGGAGTAAGCACCATTTCGTTACCTGGTGGTGTTGCTGTCTCAGCCTGCGACCAACCGGATGCATTAAAGTGTGGAGCACTCCAGCCACGCTGCCGCAGGCGTGCGTCGTAGGATTCGCCACCGTAGATCTCCGAAAACGTTATCGGGGCGGATGCAGTATTCCAGCTGGAGTCGGTCGCGATGACTTGATGCTTGCCGTTGTCGAGGGTGATATCGAGTTGCGCACGCAACAGGTTGGGACCTGGGGTATAGCGAAAGCCAGACCATGTCATCGGCGAGCTGTACCACCCGCCACCAAGAATTATTCCCAGAGTGTGGCTGCCTGCTCCGACCATCGACGTCACATCGTAGGTCTGATAGAGAACCCGCTTGTGGAAGTCTGTCCAACCGGGCGCAAGCAGCGTGGTAGGTGAAACGGGGTGGCCATCAACTTCGGCTTGATATGCACCCAAAGCAGTAATGGTGAGCCGTGCGACGCGGACAGGAGAGTCGACTGCAAAATCCTTGCGAAAGAGCGAAGCTGCAGTCGTGACTCGATCTGGTCCTGCGATCGCTTCGTGGCGATCGGTGCCGATGCCGAAGTGCATGGAGAGTGGGCCCACCACCTGAACTTGTTGCCATGGGCCGTCGCTGGATGGACGCCCCTGCCACTGATCGTTGGTTACAATTCGCTGCTGTGTGCCGTCAGCGAGAGTAAGATGAATTGCTGCGGCAACGGCAGCCGGCGCTTTGCCATCAACTTTATCTGTACGATGGGAGACGAAATCTATTTCGATTTCGTTGTTACCCGGATGCAGCAGGTGCGCGATCTCCTCACGATCGAAGGCTCCCCACTCGTCGTGATGACCCGCAACATTTCCGTTGACCCGCGCAACAAATCTTCCGCGAGCCATCACATGAAGACTTCCGGAAACGGGCTGGGCAGCTAGCTTTCAAGTGATAGACAAATTGAGCGGAAGTTGCCGATTTTACCTGCATTGCGTCTGAGCCTGTCAACCAGATCCAGCGAACTTCTCCCAGTTCCTTGTCGGCGACCGGATCTTTGCGTGTGATCCACTCTGCCTTCCAACTGTTGGCGTCGAGGAGACCTGTCTCAAACCACGTTGCCTCGGACACGGTTTGCTTTCCGTGGCTGTCCCAGGTGAGTACCTTCCAGACATAGTGCTGCTGCGCCTTCAGCGGCGTTCCAGCGTAAACGATATTGAGTGACTCTGAAGATGACGTCTTTCCTGAATCCCATGCGTCCGTATGCCCCGGTTCAAGTAGCTTCGTGTCGGTTGCGACCAGGACTTCGTAAGCGGACTGAATCCAGTTTGGCGTCTTCGCATCACTTTGCCACGAGAAGATAAGAGGCTTCGTGTCGATGGCGAGTGGAGTTTCTAACGCATTGGTGCGAAGATGCACCGGCATTGCCATGGCAGATGTTGCCATTAGAAGTACAACAGGGAATACTCGAAACATGCGGCAAACCTCCAAGTTGATAACTTGAACATCATACCCATTGAACAATCTCGATGAGATGTCTTCTTACCGCGTGGCGAAACTAGTTCGCGGAATTTGGTTTTTGTTGGATGGTTCCAGCGCAGGGATTGAGCAGAGTTGGTAATAAACCTGTTGTGGCGCAGCAATCAGGTCCGACCGAATGCTCCTCGCACCGCCAGCACTGCGAGTGCTGCAATTACGAGCACGCCCATCGTCACGAATACAGCAGTCCCAAGAGTGAATCCCACCACAAGTACGATGAAGACCAAAATCAGACCAGCAAATCCATACATGAGGACTTTGATTCGGCTGCCCGGCCCAACATGTGCAGAGTGGCCTTCCAGGTATGGTCGCGGCTTCGTAGAGATGCTGACCTCAAAGTGTCTGCGCATGGTAGGTCTCTCTAACTTGCCCCTAATTTTTGGACGAGGTCGAAGCGTAGCCCGGACCAGCCGGAGCCGTGGCCTTGTCCGGATCTGCGTGCCAGCCAAACGAAGATTGTTCCGTCTGAGGATCTCGTGTAGCGGAAGTAGCGATCAACCTGTGTGCCTGAACGCGGGACCGCACGGTCGGTGACGAAGAATGGATGTTGCGGCTCCAGGATCGCTCCGCGCGCCTGTAGCTTCATGAAGCCATCTTTTGTCGGAATCTCCATAGTTCCGCGTCGCAAGTAGAGTTCGTTCGCGGGAGACAGCACGGGCACCATGGGAATCCAGTTGTCGGGCGGCGTCGTCTCCAGCGTGTACGTGATGGTCGGGCCTCCAGCAACGATAGGTAGCGGCGTGGGAGGGGGATTGTCTTTGAGGCGCTGTTGGTAGAGCGCATAGGCGTCGGTGGCCGAGTCCAACTCTGACGGAAGCCGATGCTCGATCGCCCACGCCATCGCGGCCATGTCGTCGCGGAGAAAGAGGACCTCCTCCAGCGGGTCGGCGTCGTCCGTAACGCCGAGGGTGGGGGCCATCAGGATGAAGTCGGAGCGAGTGTTTTCGCCGGAGACTTTGAACATCGACCACGGCGATTCGTTGGCATTGACCTGAGTCTGCTCGGAGGGACGGATGAGGGTCCGGACGCCGAAGGTATCGGTGATGATGAGGTTGGTGATACGGCTCAGCGTTCCGCGCGGCGTGGGATCCGAGCCGGAGATTCCTACCTGGATGGGGATTGGAACCCAGAACCAGTCGTTGCCATAGACAAGTGCGAACTCCATAACGAGGAGCTTCGCGAGATCAACGTGTTCGACGTCGAGTTGTCCGAAGTCCGTGACAGCATCTTCGAAGTTCCACCAGCGAGAGTCAGGCATGCCGCGAAAGACGACCTGGTTGGGGAGGAAGTCGAAGGTAGTTGTCGAAACTTGTGCAGGAGGTGTCTGGGTAGCGGGCGGCGGTTGCGCTCCGGTGGGTGTTTGCACTCCGGTAGGGACGGTCTCGTCGAGGGAGAAGGAGTACCAGTCGAGATGGCCTCCGGAGAACTCGGGTGCTTCGAGAGTGATGGTTTCGTCAGGGGCAGGTGAGCCGAGAGCGAACTCGTAGTCCAGGTTCTGAGACTGCCATGGGTTGTCGGTGGTGGGCTCACTGAAGAGCGAGCCGCGAAAGGCGAGGAAGGACGAGATGACGGCGGGCATTCCCGGATTGGAGGCTTCGGGGGGAAGAGGGATGGTGGGAGTTTGCCCTGCGGCCACTGCGCGGGCAGAGGCGTAGAGTGCTTCGCCGTCAGTGACGCGGCCGGCAGCGATGGAACGGAAGCGCAGAGCGTCAGGTGGGGCGTAGATCGGATCGGGCGAAGCGGGAGCTATTGGAAAGCTGGTGCGGAAGGCGGCGATGACGGTTTCAGGTGTGGCGACGGAGGACTGGCGAATAAGGTTTTCGAAGTAGAGACCTTGTTGGGCGGAGCCGCGCATCGAGAGGGTGACAGATTCGCGTTCGACGTGGACTTCAATCGGAAGAGTTGGGTCGATGGGGACCGTTGATACGGGATTAAAGCCGGGGCGGTAGGTAGTAATGGTGCGCATCTCGGCAGCGATTGTTGCGTGAATAGGCGAGCCCGCATCGTCGCCGAGAAATTCGCCGACCTGCCATTGGCGGGCCAGGAGCCAGAGGGGATCACGGATCTGCGCTTGCAGACTCCGCTCCATCGAGGCATCGCGAGGCTGAGGCTCGAGGCGAGTCCATGTGGTGAGCGAAGGTGTGAACTTGACCTTATCAACGAAGGATTGAAGTGACATGGAGGCTCGTTTCATCGAAGCGAGTGAAGTTGGTGGAGACTGTCGCACCTTGCAGGTTGAGGGCGAAGTAAAGAGCGGGGAGGATCTGGCCTACGCGAAGAACGCTGTCAAGATCGACGGTGCGAATCTTGGCTAGTTCAAGGGCTTCCTGAATGGTGCCTGTAACGAGATCGTCGTCCCAGGTGGCGCGGTTGTCGGGGCAGACAGCGAGCAGGAGAGTTTGAGGAGCGCGGGCTTTTGGGCGTTCGTAGTGGAACGCTACCGCGGCACGCTCGTCGGTGCTCGGGATTCGCTCAGGCCACTCGTCGAGGAGAAGGCCCGCATATGGGGTTTGTGTTGTTGGGTCGCCTTGTGTGATGGAGGCGAACGCGACGCGGCCTTTGTTCGGTGGCTTGCTGGGGTCGATGGGAAGGCCTAGCCAGCGATCGTCAGCCTGCAGTGGGAGCTGGCCCAAAAGAGGCTGAGGAGTAGATATGTTGCCGCTGAGAATTTGTGCGAGTGAGAGAACGGTATCGAGCTTGGAGATGGCTGGGCGAATGTGTGTGAGTTGGTTGAGCCAGCGTGATGGAGCAACTGGGTCAGACGCAACGAGGGAGGCGGATTGTGTGAAGGCACTTTGCAGGTTTGCGGCGTCGGGCGGAGTAAATCGCGGAAGGATGGTAAAGTTTGCGCCGAAGACGGAGCTGAAGACGGTGAGAATGTCGGCCTGCGAGGCCGTGGGGATGTTGACGGAGGAGGCTTGAGTGGAGCGAGGTTGCAGAGTCTTGAGGACTGCGGCTGCCTGGTCGGGCAGCGCCGAGTCTCCAATTGAGGATGGAACGGAACCTGGCACGCCGAAGAAGCTACAGGTCTGGACTGCGGTGCGGATAGCAGACGCTGAGCCTCCACCAATAGCTGTTGTTAGTGCGGATACGGCGTTGCTGAGCTGCAAGGCCGCGGCAGAGGCTCGTGTTTGGAGATTACTCAGGTCAACGGTGCCGCCTAGGTCTTCGGCTTTTTTCTCAGGAACAGTGAGGTCTTGTGGGGTGAGTGCGCGGGATGAGCCAATGAGAGATTGGAGCGAGGCGACGAGGAAGAAGAAGTCGGGGAAGGCGACGTTGGTGGCGGGTGCTGTGTAGTCAATCTGTTGGTTGCTCGCGCCAGCGGGCAGGGCGAATTGCAGGATGCGTGATTCCAGTTCGGATTGTTGCGGGACTTCGGCGCTGTCCGCCATCGAAAGACAATCGAGCGGGCCGACATCAAGATCGGAGAGGTGAACCGTAGAGATGTGGGTGACACCAGCGAGTTCGTATCTAACCGTGCAGGCGACTAGTGTCGGGTTTGGAAGGATCTGGCTGAGCCAGGAGTCGAGTGCGGGTTCGGCGAGCGCTCTCGGGTGCTTGGTAATGGCGCTCCACGAAGCGGCGTAGGTGGGGTTGCCCGCGAAGAGAAGATTCACGCGATGAGTCAGGTCAAGTCCTCCACGCGGAGTGGTGAGGATATCGGGATCAGGCGGCCGATCACCTTTGGAGATAGCGTCCATCAGGCCGCCAGCGCGACCGTAGTTTCCTCGGACGATCTGGAAGACTGCTTCGGCAATGGATATGTCGCCCAGTGCATCGGAGTAGTCGTCGATAGTTTTGAGCAGCGTGAGGACTGAAGTTTGATCGGAGCCTGCGGGCGGAAGTCCCGTGCCCCAGTTTCCGCCAGCAGCAAATGTTCCTTTCTCGAAAGCGGCGGCCAGGGCAACACCGTCAACAACGTTGGAAGCGGCAACAGATTCGCTGGGATCGCTCGACGGGGTGAGCTGGTTGGCGACGACGGGGAAGAGATCGCGAAAGGGCTGGGTGTACTTGTCGAGATTGAGATCGTGAAGGCCGTTCTCGAAGAGGTAGCCGAGGAGTGCGCTGAGGTTCTGACCCTGACGAACGCCGTCCAGAAGATAGAGAGCTTTGCGTACGCGGTCGGAGGAGATGTCGAGCGAGAGAAGGCCTTCATCAGCAGTTCCTTTGTGAGTCATGTAGCCGTTGCGAAGGATCGCCGCCGTGCGCGCCTGCTCGAACGAGGGCGCGAAGATGAAGCCACCATTGTCGGCCATAGGCTGAACGGGTGTAGGCAAGGCTGACGTGATATTGACGCGTTGAGAGCGAAGTCGATCAGCAGTTTGGACGCTGGCTAGTTCGGGGCCGTGAATAGGAACGCCAACCGCTGAAGCGTGAACTTGCTCGACCCAGCCGAATGCTCCAAGGTGAATGTCGTTAATTTGATTATGACGAGTGCGAGCTAGTAAGGCGTTTGCAACTGCGGAGGCCCAGACGTCGAGGCGATGACTGCACGAGTCGAGGAATTCCGTGAGGAGGCGATCAAGTTCGGCGGTTGGGAGCTTTGCGAGCCGGTCGAGACTATTTCGCAGGTCGGTGAGACGAGCATACGGTGACTCAGGCGTGGGGTCGACAGTGACCAGATATTGCGCCCACGTGAGCGCGGGGTTGGGCTCCGAGGGGCGGGCAAGAATCTCCCATGGGGAGACAGGAGGCTGAGGCGCTGGCTGCGCAGGAGGGATGCCCGCGATCTCGTTTTCGCGAAGCTGTGATGCGACAACGCGGCCGGTTAAAGCTCTGTGTTGGTCGCGAGTGTGACGTAGTCGAGAAGTACGGATTGGCGCAGGATCTTATAGAGAAGAGATGTGGGTTTAGGGCCAGGATAGTTTTCGGCTCGGATGTCATCGATGATAGCTTGCCGGAGCCACTCGATGTAATGACCTTTACACCGCCGCCAAGATCGGCGTCATCCGCGAGAGGATCCGTCTCAGACAGTGGAGGAGTTTGTACGGTGGGAAATGGAATGGGAAAGTTAATGGGAGCCATGCCGAGATGAATAAGGCGTGGATCCCATGTGTTGTAGCCGAAGTAGTCCAGTGCCTGGCGTCCCGCAACTAGGTGTGAGGTCCACCATGATTGCTGGCTGTTGGATGGAGTGCGAAGAAAATTTAGATCGTTCCAAAGGAAGTCATCTCCCAGAACAGTACGGCCGCGGAAGGCCATGGAACTGGCATCCATGCCGAGGACGCTCGTGAGCTGTTGATCGGGGTCTCCGCTGTTTTGCATGTGTGGCGCCGTGGCGGACTTTGCAGCCAGATGGGCCAGAGGCGCTGGATGAAGTCGACGAGAGGCGCTTCGATGGAGGGAGCAGCAGTGCGACTTTGAGTTGGCTTGTATCGTTTAAGCGAAGTGGCGGGAAGCACGCCGTATGGTGTCTGGCCGGTTCGGAACGCAGGAATTGCCCCGCGAGGAGATGCGTTGGCGAGGACATACTGACGAGCATCTTCGATCTGGTCGACGCTGAAGACGTTGGACATCATCTGCGAAAGAAAGTAGCCCAGGGTAGATGGCCATAGTGCAGTGACAGAGTCTGCTGAGCTCTGCTGATCGATGCCGTCTGCGTACTGGACGTACGAGAGGATCTTGGGATCGAGGCCGAGCAGCGAGGCAAAGATGTTACCGTCAGAGTTTGAGGCTGCGTCGAGTGCGTCTTGCCGCTCAACCGCGAAACTAATGTCAAAGGTCGGGTCTTTGCGGGAGAACGCGGAGCTCGCATCGGTGGTGTTGTTGGTGGGTGAGCCTTGAGGAACAAGCGCGAATCCGTCAGTGTAGTGATGGGCATCAATGAGATCGGCGAATTCGGCCGCGTTGCCCTTGCTGCGCAATCCATAAAACAAAGACTTGATCGAAGCCGGAGCTACGTTGCTCGGGGGGTAAGCGGGATCTTCAAAGCCATACCTGCGGCAAGGGCCTGATTGAAGTCGACAAGCCACTGGAGGTTTGCGTCGACTGGCGAACCCGGAGGGAAAGAACCGGCTCCTGGTGTGAGACCCACAGCTAGATCTCGGAGTAACTGGTCCACTACGGAAGACGGAGTTAGTCGCTCCGGAGACCAGAACGAGTGTCCGAACGTACGGGAGTGCGGCGGCGAAAGCAGTCTTCTGCCATGAACTGGCGCGGGTAGGCGGCGTTGGAAAGACCGGCGGGGGAGTTGGTGTAGATCCGGCGGGTGTGCTGGCTGTTGGCTGCGATGACAGGTTGGTGGGCGTCATCTGTATAGCGATCCATGCGGCTCGGGGTGCGCCATAAAGAGGATGCGAGGCCGCGCCATGGAGCTTGAACAGCGTCAAGAGTGGGCGATGGGAGGTCAGCGGCCCACACGGTGTTCCAGTAGCTTTGGCCGTCAGCTATCTCTTGTGTGGTGAGTTCGGGCTCGTGTGAGTTGATTGCGATTTGATCAGGGTAGATGCGAACCCAGAGTTCATTCGTGTCGCCGCTGGACATGAAGCGCGTCTCAATGTTGACGGGCAGCATAAGCAAAGGCGTCTGTGCGTCGAGCCCCCCAGGCAGGCCTATGTTGCTGACATCTGTGACGTCAGTGATTGCGCTCTGCGGCGATTTGAAGGTTGTATTCATTGTGTTGGCAACATGAGGTCCGCGTGGATGAGAACTCTAAAGGGAAGGCGCAACAGAATGTATGCAGTCTGCGCGCTGTTGACGCCCCACTTGTTATTGGGGTCGTTGGGGTTATTCGCATCGGCGGCGATGGCCGTGCGAGCTGGAGGTATCCGTGGTGAAAGGATGTCCGGAACAGCATTATTAGAGACGACGAAGTTGAATACTTGGGATGCAAGACGCCACGGATTCTTCTTGATGATCATGGCACGAGTATTTTCTCCAAGGTCAGGAAGCTGATCGGTGCGATTGCGCACGCTCCAGTGCGGGGCCGAAGTTCGTCCATGCGAGATCTGCCCAAAGCGTGGTTGGGTTCGCGGCTTCAGTTAACTGCAGGCCGACGCTCAGACGGCTGTTGCTGAAAGACGAAGAAGTAGCCGTACGGCGCGTCTGTAGTTCCGCCGCGTGCGTCTTCCTTGCTGAGGTTGAAGCCCAGGAAGGTGATGTAGTCGGAGAGTTCACCGCGGAAGATGTGGTACTTGTAGGCGCTGTCGTCAGACTCGTCAATGTCGAGTGTGTCGCCGGTGCGGATGGCTTTGGCAGCAAAGACGACTGCGTTGGGATAACGTTTGAAGATCTCGCCACGAACCAGCAGGACGACGTTGTCGAGCGGCACGTCGGTACGGTTCGGATGATCTCCCAGTCGGACGGTGAGCGGCCAGGTGTTGATGGGTGGAATGTCTTTGAGGAGTTCACTGAGCGCGGCGGGATCCGTAGGATCGCTGGGTTCTGGAACGTAAGAGCTCACGTCCAGGAACTGGCGGAAGTAGCTGCCCCGCTGATCTGTGGGGTAATCGTTCCAGAGTAGTTGGCGAGCCATCTCGTGATTGAGGCCAACCATGTACGCCTCGATGAAAGCGTGATTCGAGATGACAAGCCCAACTGAATTTTGAGGAACGCAGGATTAACGCCGGAAGGACGTACTGCTGATCAAGGTCGCGGAGAGGAGCATACATGGGTTGCGTGAACGATGGAGCAGCCATGATAGGAGCGATCGGATCAAGAGGTTTCCATGGAACCAGAGCAGAGAGATTGATAAGAGAGTTGATTCTTTGCGGCACGGTGATAGCCGGATTGAGACGCAGCATCAGAGTGGTAAAAGGGCGGCGAGGTCGAGCGCAGGCGCTTGTGGAGCATCGATGGGGAGAGCCTGCACGTAGGTGAAC
>CAVPTN010000001.1:0-453868 GCA_963708755.1 uncultured Acidobacteriaceae bacterium | reverse complement strand
AAGGGGCTCCTGAGTGAGATTAAGTCCTGCCCAAAACTGTGGGTGGGTCAACCGCCTTTCGCGAGCGCATGACTGCACAATATTTATATCGCGACTGATTCAATAAGGGGCTTTGAGACAAAGCTATCGGCAGGGACGGAAGCTGGTGACTTCTTCTCTTGACGAAGCGCTTCTTCGATTGATTCGATCGCAAGCGTTATGTCTTTCTTCAGGGCATCTGCCTCAGAGTCGATAGCATCCGTGGTTGACCGCAGATTGGTCACCTTTGTCTTGATTGCCGTTATTCGACGAAGAGAGATTCGAATCGCATCAGATGAGCGCGAATAACGGCGGTGTCTACATCTGGTCGCGCTTCTCTTAGCTTCCGAATCTTATGCTCAACGACCACATATCTCAGTGCGAGCGGAAGATGCTCGTAAGTACACGCTACCCAAGGACCCGAATCGCATGAACCTTCCGCCCATTCTCCAATCTCCTTAGCCAGACCGGCAGCCGTCTCCGATACATGAATAGCTGCATGCGCCTCTCTGTGCTGAATTTTTAGAGCGAGATCTTTGGTACTCTTTAAAACGGCCATGAGGCTCATTACGATCTCTCAGCCTCAATGACAACCCTTAGCATAAGTGCACCACTCGCGTCGTCATGGAAGTCGATTAGGAAATCCCCAGGTTTGTTATCTTCTCCAACACGCACAACCTGACCGCCCGAAACTCTCGCCCATGTAGCGAGTCCACTGGCAACACGCTCCTCGAATTCCTTGCCTTTACCGGGCGTATTGGCCAACGCCGCATCGACCATTTTCTCACCCGACAGCTGTTTTGAAAGACCATCAATTTCTTCTTTCAGTGGGCGTATCGAATCTTCGACACACTTGGTTACAGTCCTCGCAATCGCTCCATCTGCGTCTGCAACACTTGAAACCGCGTTTGTCACAGCTGCTTGAACTGAGTCCCCGTGCTTAGGGTCTAAGAGAGGCGGTGATCTTTGTTAGGGCTAAGCCAAGAGTGCTCGTTCCGCTTCTCGGATCCAAATCATTCGTCAATAAATTTCTGACTTCATCGAGACGGGTCTTCGCGGTGGCCGAGGACGTCTCAATGAGTGACTTGACCGGAGCTAATACTTGGCCGTTATCTGTGCCGATCTTACTCAGCAATGCCCTTTCAGTAGCGGCTGGCACGTTCCTACGGCAATTTCTACCTTCTGTAGTAAATCTTGAACCTGTCGCTTCACATACTCGAGATCTTGAGTATTGCTGACCGCGTTCCAAGCAAAACAGCCCTACCCTCAACCGCTTTTGCGACTGTAAGCTCTCTCTTCCTCGGGAATTTGCCGTAAGAATGCGACCGCTGTCCTTATTCGTGACACTCAGTTGAGAGATAGTAAAACTGTCGTCTGTGAGAATTATTGAGTCGTTCATTGTTACTTTCTCCGTGAAAAGAGTTTACGCCCGAACGATAAATAAAAGGACAGACTCTTTCGAGCCCGCCCTTTGGGCATGTGTGTCGCTTCGGTCAAGAAGCAAGTCCTTCGCTTCGCTCAGGATGACAACAAGAAAATCGACGGCCTACCGCAGTTTTGAGGCCCGCCTCAGCAATAGCCGCCGAGATTTTTTCATCGGACAATCCCTGCTTGCGCAGACTGGCCGTGAGCGCTTCCACCTGGGAGCCATCGAGGCCAGAGATATTCTTCCGCAACCCTTGGCCAATGTATGAGCGCATCAGCGGTCGGTAGCCCGTGAAGCCCGAGCGAAGCTTGCAATCTTTTTCAGGTCTACAATCACGTTTTCGGGCATCCGCAAGCTGATGGTTGTCATGGGACGGTCTTGCTACAGGCGAACTTTCAAACGTTCACGCATAGGCTTCATATCTTGAGTAGGCCGGCATTCCAAAGGGCCAGCAAAACATCCATTTGGCTGTTATGCGCTTTCTTTGTTCCGTTCATGACTGAAACCCAAAGGCCGCGAGAATCATCGATAGGATGTCCTTCTTTTCAGCAGCGCAAGTCCGCGAAGCGCATAACGCTTGTTGTCTGTGGAGGTTGTATAGGTTCCAGACTCGATCCCCTGTACAACACCCTCTTCACAGAGTCCAAGGAAAGCTCCCTTTGGGCACGATTTGATTTGTGATGAAGGGCTACGTGGAAAAACGACTGCCGTCGCCTCTAGCCATCGGTCTGCAGGCTGCCCTTTGCTCTTCACTGCGATAAGTGCTGCCTGTCCATATTTGTTTTCCATCGCTCTAGAAAGCAGATTCCCTTCGAGAATGACAACAAGAATTCTCATTCGGGCTTGCCTTTAGATGGTAAGTTTTCGAAAAATTCCAGATCGCCTTCTTCGAACATCTTCTGGATTTCAAGGTCAGTCTCGGGTGAGAAGGCATCCTCGGCCATCCAGATTTTGCCGATGCCGGAGCCAATCATGTGCTTGCGCGACTTCGTGACGGGCGGCGTGACGAGGACCAGCTTCACCGCAGGCTTGCCGTTGCGGGCGATGATGACCTCTTCCCCGCTCTCGGCGGCGGAGATGAGTTTGGAGAGGTTGGTCTTGGCGTGATGGATGTTGACTTCCATGAAGATAAATTAGCGAATACAGTTAGCTAAGGCAAGAACATGTCAACTTTTAAGGGTTCTTGAGTATTCCCGATTTGGAAGTGCGACAACGGGAGAAATACAGGGATTCTTCGACTTCGGGCCTATGGCCCTTCGCTCAGAATGACGGTAGTGGAAGGGGCAAGCAGGTTTGCCTGGGCAAGCAGGGCTAAATGCAGATTCCCTGCGGGAATGACAACAAGAGAGGCAAAGACAAAAGCAAAAGGGCGGACTCTTTCGAGTCCGCCCTTCCTTGTTTGTGTGCCGCTTCGAGCAAGAAGCAGATCCTTCGCTTCGCTCAGGATGACAAGTTCAGAAATAGTGGCCTCCGAATTATTCGGCGGCCATTTCTTCCTGTTCGCCTTCCATGCGCATCTGCTCGAGCTCGCGCTCTTCGGCTTCGATGCGCTGCCGTGACTTCCTGCTGGACCTGGGCTGCCGCTTCTTCGAGCTCCGGGGAGAGCTGGACGTTGCGGTAGTACTCCATGCCCGTGCCGGCGGGGATCAGGCGGCCGACGATGACGTTTTCCTTGAGGCCGCGGAGCGTGTCGACCGAGCCGTTGATGCTGGCTTCGGTGAGGACGCGGGTGGTCTCCTGGAAGCTCGCCGCCGAGATGAAGCTGTCGGTGGAGAGCGACGCCTTGGTGATGCCGAGCAGCAGCGGACGGCCGATGGCCGGACGGCCGCCTTCCATCAGCACGCGCTGGTTTTCGGCGTTGAAGCGGAAGCGGTCGATCTGCTGCTCGAGCAGGAAGTTGGTGTCGCCGACCTCTTCGATCTTCACCCAACGGAGCATCTGGCGGACGATCGTTTCGATGTGCTTGTCCGAGATGGACACGCCCTGGAGACGATAGACCTCCTGGATTTCGTTGACGAGGTACATCTGCAGCTCGCGCTCGCCGAGGACCTCGAGGATGTCGTGCGGGTTGCGGGGACCGTCGATGAGTGCATCGCCGGCACGCAGGCGCTCGCCTTCCTGCACGTTGACGTAGACGCCGCGAGGAACGCTGTACTCCTCTTCCTGGCCGTTGTCCGCGGTGACGTAGACCTTGCGCTGACCCTTGGAGACATCGCCGAAGCGAACGACGCCATCGATCTTGGAGATGATCGCCGGATCGCGGGGCTTGCGGGCCTCGAAGAGTTCGACCACGCGCGGCAGACCGCCGGTGATGTCCTTGGTACGGGTGGTTTCGCGCGGGATCTTGGCGAGGATGTCGCCGGGGGTGACTTCGTCGCCGTCCTGCACCATGAGGTGAGCGCGGGAGGGCATGAGGTAACGCTTGTTGCCCTTCGCGGACTTGATGATGATGGCCGGCTGACGCTTCTCGTCGGAGGAGTCGGCGACGACGAGGCGCGAGAGGCCGGTGACTTCGTCGATCTCTTCGTTGAGCGTGACGCCTTCCTGCAGGTCCTTGAACTGGACCGTGCCGGCGATCTCCGTGAGGATGGAGAAGGTGTAGGGGTCCCACTCGCCGAGAGCGTCGCCGAGCTTGACCTGCCTGACCGTCTTCCACGCGTGAGCTTGGCGCCGTAGACGATGGCGTAACGCTCCTTCTCGCGGCCCTTCTCGTCGATGATGGCGATGGAGCCGTTGCGGTTGAAGGCAACCAGGCCGCCTTCCTTGGAGCGGACGGTGACGAGGTTGATGAAGTGCACCTTGCCGGCGTTCTTGGCTTCGAGGTGCGAAGCGTCCTGCACGCGCGATGCGGTTCCGCCGATGTGGAAGGTACGCATGGTGAGCTGCGTGCCGGGCTCGCCGATGGACTGCGCCGCGATGACGCCGACGGCTTCGCCCATCTCGACCATCTTGCCGGAGCCGAGGTTACGGCCGTAGCAGAGGATGCAGCAGCCGCGCTTGGACTCGCAGGTGAGCACCGAGCGAATCTTGACGCGCTCGATGCCCGCAGCCTGAACGGCGGAGGCCTTGTCTTCGTCGATCTCGTCGTTGATTTCGACGATGGTCTTGCCTTCGAAGTCCTTGAGCTTCTCGAGCGAGACGCGGCCGATGATGCGGTCGCGCAACGGCTCGATGGTCTCGCCGGCTTCGATGATCGGGCATGACGTAGATGCCTTCGACGGTGCCGCAATCGAGCTCGGAGATGATGACATCCTGCGCGACGTCGACGAGACGGCGGGTGAGGTAGCCCGAGTCGGCGGTCTTGAGCGCGGTATCGGCGAGACCCTTACGCGCGCCGTGCGTCGAGATGAAGTACTGCAGCACGGTGAGACCTTCACGGAAGTTCGCCGTGATGGGCGTCTCGATGATTTCGCCGGAAGGCTTGGCCATCAGGCCGCGCATGCCGGAGAGCTGACGGATCTGCTGCTTGGAACCACGGGCGCCGGAGTCGGCCATGATGTAGATCGGGTTCATGGCTCCTTCCTTGTCCGCGCGCTTCATGTTGTTGAACATCTCGTCGGCAACGCGCTCGGTGACGCCGGACCACATCTGCGTGACCTTGTTGGAGCGCTCGAGGTTGGTGATGGAGCCGTCAAGATACTGCTGCTGCATCGCGATGACCTGCTTCTCAGCTTCGTGCACGACGGTGTACTTGGAGTCCGGGATGACCATGTCGTCCAGGCCGACCGAGAGGCCGGAGCGCGGTGGCGTACTGGAAGCCGAGCTCCTTGATGCTTGTCGAGCGCGTGCACCGTGACCTCGAGACCGAGGTTCAGGTACAGGTAGTTGATGAGCTGGCCGATGCCCTTCTTCTTGAGCAGGCCGTTGACGTAACGGCATGCCTTCGGGCAGAGCGGTCGTTGAGGATGGCGCGGCCGACGGTGGTGTTGATGAACTGCTTGTTGAACTCGACCGGCTTCGGTGTGCGTGATGTCCTGATCGTCGTAGGCAGTGGTCATGTCGAGCACGGGGCCGGTGTAGCGCAGACGGATAGGCGTAAGCGTTTCCACCTGCTTGGCTTCGAGCGCCATGAGCACTTCTTCGATGTTGGCGAAGACGCGGCCTTCACCCTTGGCGCCTGACCTTGGCCTTGGTCAGGTAGTACAGACCGAGGACGAGATCCTGCGTGGGCACCGTGATGGGCTGACCGGACGCCGGCGAAAGGATGTTGTGCGAAGCCAGCATCAGGACCGAAGCTTCGATCTGCGCTTCAGGGCTGAGCGGGATGTGCACGGCCATCTGGTCACCGTCGAAGTCGGCGTTGAAGGCGGTGCAGACCAGCGGATGGATCTTGATGGCCTTGCCTTCGACGAGCACGGGCTCAAACGCCTGGATGCCCAGGCGGTGGAGCGTCGGAGCGCGGTTGAGCAGGACCGGGTGGTCCTTGATGACCTCTTCGAGGATGTCCCAGACGATGGGCTCCTGCATTCTCGACCATCTCCTTGGCTTGCTTGATGGTGGTGCAGTGGCCGGTCTGTTCGAGACGGTGATAGATGAACGGCTTGAAGAGCTCGAGCGCCATCTTCTTGGGAAGACCGCACTGGTGCAGCTTCAGTTCCGGACCGACGACGATGACCGAACGGCCGGAGTAGTCGACGCGCTTGCCGAGCAGGTTCTGACGGAAGCGGCCCTGCTTGCCCTTGAGGGTGTCGGAGAGCGACTTGAGCGGACGGTTGTTGGCGCCACGCAGCACGCGGCCGCGGCGGCCGTTGTCGAACAGCGCGTCGACGGCTTCCTGCAGCATGCGCTTTTCGTTACGCACAATCACCTCAGGCGCATGGAGGTCCATGAGCTTCTTGAGGCGGTTGTTGCGGTTGATCACGCGGCGATACAGATCGTTGAGATCGGACGTCGCGAAGCGGCCACCATCCAGCGGCACGAGCGGGCGAAGCTCAGGCGGGATCACGGGGATCACGTCGAGGATCATCCACTGCGGCTTGTTGTCGGAGCGCTTGGAAGGCTTCGACGACCTTGAGGCGCTTGGCGTACTTGAGCTTCTTCTGCAGCGAGGTCTCGGTCTTCATGCGCTCGCGAAGCTCGATGGAGAGCTCGCTGACTTCGACGCGCTTGAGGAGTTCCTTGATGGCCTCGGCGCCCATCATGGCCTTGAAGCCGGAGGGGCGATACTGCTGGTCGAGCTCGCGGAAGCGGTTCTCGTCCTTGATGACTTCGCGCTCCTTGACGGGCGCGTCGCCTGGATCGACGACGACGTAGGACTCGAAGTAGAGAACAGCTTCGAGCTCACGCAGCGAGATGTCGAGCAGGTGGCCGATGCGCGAAGGCAGGCCCTTGAAGAACCAGACGTGCGAGCAGGGCGAAGCGAGCTCGATGTGGCCGAGGCGCTCACGGCGAACCTTGGACAGCGTGACTTCAACGCCGCACTTGTCGCAGATCACGCCGCGGTGCTTCATGCGCTTGTACTTGCCGCAGAGGCATTCCCAGTCGGTGATGGGTCCAAAGATGCGCGCGCAGAACAGGCCGTCGCGTTCGGGCTTGAACGTGCGGTAGTTGATGGTTTCCGGCTTGGTGACTTCGCCATGCGACCACGAGCGGATCTTCTCGGGCGATGGCGAGCTGGATCTTGATGGAGTCGAAGTCGGTGATCGGACCGGTCATTTCAAAGGGGCTGGAGCGGAACATAGTTTGCGTCTCCGTTGTGGCAGCGTGCTAAGGCTGCGGTTGTAGTGTCTGCGCGATGACTTTCGGCGCATCGCGTTGCCGTGGTTCTGGTGCTGTTGCGTTTTTGTCTTCGATTGTGGTGTTGCTGTGTTGCGGCGATGTTTGTGGCTCATCGCAGGCCGTTGGTTCTGAAATCTTGTTATGCCTTATGCTGGTTGCCATCCCCGGCGGGTGAAGCAGATCCCGCTTCGGGGATGACAACCAGACAAAGCAAATGCGTTAGTCGGCGACGGCGAGTTCGGCTGCAGCGTTCAGCGCTCGCCGGGTCGCATCAGCGGCCTGTCTTCTTGACCAGCTCGACATCGAGGCAGAGCGACTGCAGCTCGCGGATGAGAACGTTGAACGACTCGGGCACGCCCGGCTCGATCGCAGCTTCACCCTTGACGATGGCTTCGTAAATCTTGGTACGGCCGAAGACATCGTCGGACTTGGCGGTGAGCAGCTCCTGCAGGATGTACGCAGCGCCGTAAGCTTCGAGCGCCCAGACTTCCATTTCGCCGAAGCGCTGTCCGCCGAACTGCGCCTTGCCACCCAGCGGCTGCTGCGTGATGAGCGAGTACGGTCCGATCGAGCGAGCGTGGATCTTGTCGTCGACAAGATGCGACAGCTTGAGCATGTAGATGTAGCCGACCGTGACAGGCTGCTCGAACTGGTCGCCTGTCATGCCGTCGAACATCGGGCGTCTTGCCGGAGCTGGGCAGACCGGCGGCTGCGAGCAGCGCCTTGATCTCCGTCTTCGCGCGCGCCGTCGAACACGGCCGTGCCGAACCAGATGCCGCGCTTCATGCCGGCGGCGACGCGCAGGGTCTGCTCGTCGTCGAGGTGCAAGAAGCTGGTTGAGAGCAGCGGTGTTCTTGAACGCTTCCTTGAAGATCTCGCTGCACTTCGGCTGCCTTGTTGTGCTGCGCAGCGAGCTCGGCAACCTTGGCGCCGAGCTCGTGTGCAGCCCAGCCGAGGTGCGTTTCGAGGATCTGACCGACGTTCATACGCGAAGGCACGCCGAGCGGGTTGAGGACGATCTCGACGGGCGTTCCGTCGGGAAGGTACGGCATGTCCTCTTCCGGCAGGATGCGAGCGATGACGCCCTTGTTACCGTGACGTCCGGCCATCTTGTCACCGACCGAAAGCTTGCGCTTCATGGCGATGTAGACCTTGACCATCTTGATGACGCCGGGCGAAAGTTCATCGCCCTTCTGCATCTTGCCGATCTTCTCGTTGGTGATCTTGCGCAGAACGTCGATCTGACGCGAGGTCATCTCCTCGATCTCGTCGATCTGCTCGTTCACGCGCGGGTCCTTGTCGGCGTAGCGAATACGCTTCAGGTTGCGCGTCGAGATCAGCTC
Source organism: uncultured Acidobacteriaceae bacterium (assembly GCA_963708755.1). Classification (GTDB taxonomy): domain Bacteria; phylum Acidobacteriota; class Terriglobia; order Terriglobales; family Acidobacteriaceae; genus Edaphobacter. Next base: position 445,363 of record CAVPTN010000001.1, on the reverse strand, counting down.
GATCATGTCGCGGTCGAGGATGTCGCCCTTGGAGAGCAGCTTCTTGTTGGTGCGCTCGTCGTGGAGGTCGGCGAGGACTTCCTTCGCGCCGAGAATGCCTTCAAGACGCTTGAGGCGCTCGTCGGTAAGAATGCGGATTTCGTCCGCGAGGTTACGCTCGAGCTTCTCGATCATCTCCTGCTCGATCTGCAGCGCGCGCTGGTCCTTTTCCTGACCCTTGCGGCTGAAGATGCGAACGTCGACGACCGTGCCTTCGATGCCCGGAGGGCACGTGAGCGAAGCGTCGCGAACGTCGCCGGCCTTTTCACCGAAGATGGCGCGAAGCAGCTTCTCTTCCGGGGTCAACTGGGTTTCGCCCTTGGGAGTTACCTTGCCGACGAGGATGTCGTTGTGGCCGATCTTGGCGCCGATGCGGATGATGCCCGACTCGTCCAGATCACGCAGAGCGTGCTCGGAGACGTTGGGGATATCGCGCGTGATTTCTTCCGGCCCAAGCTTCGTGTCGCGCGCTTCGATCTCGAACTCCTCGATGTGGATCGAGGTGTAGTAGTCCTCGCGGACCAGCTTTTCCGAGATGAGGATCGCGTCCTCGAAGTTGTAACCGCGCCACGGCATGAACGCCACCAGCACGTTACGGCCGAGGCCGAGCTCGCCCTGCTCCGTGCAAGGACCATCCGCGATCACCTGACCCTTGAGCACGCGGTCGCCCTTGCGGACGATCGGCTTCTGGTTGATGCAGGTGTTCTGGTTGGAGCGCTTGAACTTGGTGAGCTGGTAGATGTCCGAACCGACCTCACGCGAAAGCTGCGTGGGGTGGTGCTCGCCTTCGACGCGCACGATGATGCGCTCGGAGTCGACCGAATCGACGATGCCGTTACGCTTGGCCAGGATCACAGCGCCGGAGTCGCGCGCGGTGACGCCTTCCATGCCGGTGCCGACGAACGGAGCTTCGGACACGAGCAGAGGAACGGACTGGCGCTGCATGTTCGCACCCATCAGCGCGCGGTTGGCATCGTCATGCTCGAGGAACGGAACGAGCGAAGCGGCGACCGAGACGAGCTGCTTGGGCGAGACGTCGACGTAATCGACTTCCGCCTTGGGCACGAGAACGAAGTTGCCCGGCCTTACGCGCGTTGACGAGGTCCTCGGTGATGTGCGCCGGTCGGCATCGAGATCGATGTTGGCCTGCGCGATGGTGTGACGATCCTCTTCCCACGCGGAAAGATAGAAGCTGAACGGCTCGAACTCGCACGGGCGCTTGCCGTCCTTCTTGAGCTTCTTGTTCAGCTTGTGCGCTTCGGTGACTTCGAGCGTAGTCGCCCTGGCGCAGACCGGACTCGCCGGCGTTCGAGACAGCAACGTAGTCCAGCACCTTGCCGTCCTTGACGCTGGCGGTAAGGCGACTCGATGAAGCCGTACTCGTTGATGCGCGCGAAGCACGAGAGCGACGAGATCAGGCCGATGTTCGGGCCTTCCGGCGTCTCAATCGGGCAGATGCGGCCGTAGTGGGTGGGGTGCACGTCGCGGACTTCGAAGCCGGCGCGCTCACGCGACAAACCACCAGGCCCAAGGGCCGAGAGGCGGCGCTTGTGCGTGATCTCCGACAGCGGGTTGGTCTGGTCCATGAACTGCGAGAGCTGCGACGAACCGAAGAACTCGCGGATCGCGGCCATGACCGGCTTGGCGTTGATGAGGTCGTGCGGCATGGCCGTCGACATCTCCTGATACACGCTCATCTTTTCCTTGATGGCGCGCTCCATGCGGACGAGGCCGATGCGGAACTGGTTCTCCATCAGCTCGCCGACCGCGCGAACGCGGCGGTTGCCAAGGTGATCGATGTCATCGACGTTGCCGATGTTCTTGCGCAGCTTGAGCAGGTAACGGATGGTGCCGTAGAAGTCCTCAGGCGTCAGCGTGCGCTTGTCGAGGCCGGTGGCGTCCTGGTTCTCGTACAGCTTGATGTTGAACTTCAGACGGCCGACGCGCGAGAAGTCGTACTTGCGCGGATCGAAGAACATGCCTTCGAACAGCGCGGTCGCGGTGTCGAGCGTCGGCGGGTCGCCGGGACGCAGCTTGCGGTAGATCTCGATGAGCGCTTCCTCAGGCTTGCGCACGGAGTCGCGGCGCAGGGTGTTGGCGATGATGTTGCCGACGTCGTCGCGCTCGGGGAAGAAGACTTCGAGCGTGGTGACGCCGGACTGCACGATCTTGTGCAGCTTGTCGGCGGTGAGCTCCTGGTTGGCTTCGTAGAGCAGCTCGCCGGTGGTCATGTCGACCACGTCGGCGGCAGTCATCGCGCCTTCGAACTCGCTGGTCTCCACTTCGACCGAAGTCGATGCCCGCCGGCGCGCAGGTGCTTCAGCGCGCGAGGCGCCGATCTTCTTGCCGCTGGCGACGAGCTCTTCACCTCTTGACGGTGATGGCATGCGGTGGAGCGCGTGCCGACGAGGTTGGTCGGCTTGCCTTCCGGCGATCGACCTTCCAGTGCAGCTTGCCGTCGTCCACGTTGATGGTGTCGACGGTGTAGAAGGTCTTGAGGATTTCCTCGTCCGTGCGCAGGCCGAGCGCGCGCAGGAAGATGGTGCCGAGGAACTTGCGCTTGCGGTCGATGCGGACGTAGAGGGTGTTCTTCTGGTCGTACTCGAACTCCACCCAGCTGCCGCGGTACGGAATGATCTTGCCGAGGAAGTAGGTGCGGTTGTTCGCCGTCTCAAAGAAGACGCCGGGCGAACGGTGGAGCTGCGAGACGATGACGCGCTCGGTGCCGTTGACGATGAAGGTGCCGTTCGGCCGACATCAGCGGGATGTCGCCGAAGAAGACTTCCTGCTCCTTCATGTCGCGCAGGCTCTTGACGCCGGTCTCGGGGTCCTTGTCGTAGATCTTCAGGCGGATGGTGACCTTGAGCGGAGCGGAGTAGGTCATGCCGCGCTCTTCGCACTCGGCCTGGTCGTACTTCAGCTGCAGGCCGACGGGGTCGCCGCACTTGGTGCAGAAGTCAGGCGTGTTCTTGTTGTAGGTTCCGCAGAAGTTGCAGAGCACGTCGCCCGGGTGGAAGGGGTCGGTGATGACCATGTGGCCGCAGTTGGTGCAGGCCGTGCGCAGGTGGTTGAGACCCTTGAGGTAGCCGCACTTGCACTCCCAGTTGCCGATGGAGTAGTCGACGAACTCGAGCTCGGAGACGTTGCGGAAGTCGGTGATGGGGAAGACGGAGGTGAAGACGGACTGGAGGCCGTTGTCCTCGCGCTCCTGGGGGAGCTTGTCCATCTGCAGGAAGCGCTCGTAGCTGCGGCGCTGGACCTCGATGAGGTTAGGAATCTGAATGGTGGTGGGGATCTTGGAAAAATCAAGACGGCTGCGGATCGCGCGCATTTCGCTGTTGTTGGACTCGCCAGACATGCTCTCTCCTGAAAACTGACCTTCGAGGCCTCCCGAGTGCGTTGCCGGCATCGTATTGCTGGCTTCACTCGTAAGGGGAGGGCTTCGGTCAACCCTCCGGGTTTGGTTCTGATCGCGCAGTGTTGAAGATCTTCGGGTCTTGCTGTCCTCGATGGCAGCGAGCCCCGTGCGCAGAATGTCTTGCCGTAATGGAACCGCGGCACGGATAAATCTTGAAACTTTTACTATCTGCCGGCGTTCGAAGCTGCTATAAAGAACGCGTGCAGCGTACTTTGGGCCCCTACAGGAACGTAGAAGCTTGCAAACACGGCAAAGCGCCCGAAGGGACAGCGTGTCCCGTGAGCGCAAAGATCGACTTGTGCACTGTTTCTATATGAGTGGTAGTAATGCCTGCCGCCATTGAGGTTCGCCTACCCCAAAGTTTTGCTGCCGCTCGCATGATGCCTATTGCACTATGCGCGTCCGCCGCTCGAAGCGATAGTGGCCGGTTCCTTAGCCTGTGATGACAGGATGAACCGGATACAACGAAGTTTTTAATGTTATGCCACTGTCCGCCAATGAGCACGCCAAGGCGGAACGAATTTTCTCTAACGTCAAGAATATCGCGTTCCGCCCCAACGTGCAAGCTGGCAGGTTAACTACTTGATTTCTACTGTCGCAACGCCTTCGAACTTCTTGGCGATGGCAGCTGCGTCGTCCTTCGAGATGTTCTCCTTCAAGGGCTTGGGAGCGGCGTCGACCAGATCCTTGGCTTCCTTCAGCCCAAGAGCGGTGACTTCGCGTACAGCCTTGATGGTGTTGATCTTGTTCGCGCCGGCATCCTTGAGGATGACGGTGAACTCGGTCTTCTCTTCGGCCGGAGCCGCTGCCGCTGCGCCGCCGCCTGCTGCCGGGGCTGCAACTGCTGCTGCTGCCGAAACGCCGAGACGCTCTTCGAGCTTCTTGACCAGAGCCGAAGCCTCGAGGAGGCTGAGGCTAACGATTGAATCTTCCAACTGCTGGATGTCTGCCATGTTATTTCTCCAATTTAGAACTGAACTTTGTGGTGCTTATTGCTTTTCCAAAGCCTGACTGCGCTCTCGGCTGCCTATGCCTTCCAGGGTTTCCGTTGCGCCCAGACCAGCGCACCCGGGAAGACCAGGCGAAACTTGTTTAGCCCTCGACCGGATCCGTGGTCGCGGCTTCCCCACCCTGCGATGCGGTGGAGTTCTCTGGCTGCTCCGCGGTTGCATCAGCGGCGGGAGCTTCAACGGCGTGCGCCTCGGCGACGAGTTGACCTTCAGCGGCAGGAGCTTCGGCAGCCGGTGCTTCAGCAGCTGCGGCTTCTGCCTTCGGAGCTTCAGCGGCTGCTGCTGCCGGAGCGGCTGCCCCGGCAAACTTGCCCTTCTCGACGCCCTGGTTGATGACGACGGCGAGGTCGCGGCCGGTAGCGTTGATGACGGTGGCCAGACGCTGCGCGGGCGACTGGATGAGGAAGAGAAGCTTCGAGAAGAGCTCTTCCTTGCCCGGCATGGTGGCGAGATCGCCGATCTCGCGAACGTGATTACCTTGCCGTCGACGATGCCCAGCTTGAAGGTGAACTCCGCGTTGTCCTTGACCCAGGTCGAAAGCGCCTTGGCAAGAGCAACGGGGTCGCCCGAGGTGTAGGCTACGGCCGATACGCCCTTGAGACCCTGGAGCGCAGCTTCAATCTTGGTGCCTTCGGAGGCCTTTGCGGCCAGCTTGTTCTTGACGACGTGGTAGCTTCCGCCAGCGGCGCGAACAGCCTTGCGCAGCTCGAAGTCCTTCGAGGCGGTGAGGCCTTTGAAGGTGCCGATGATAGCGGAGGTCGAGTGCTGAAGCTCGGCTGCGAGCTTGCCAACCTTCTCCGTCTTTGATGCTCTGGTCAATGCCATGACTGAATCCTCTTCGCTTTCGCTTCCCCGCTCCTCGCTTCCGCGGCCAGAGGGGGCTTGATGCTAACTAAAAATTGATTAGGCCTTGCCGGCCGCCTCAGCAGCGGCGTAGTCGAGCTGGATGCCAGGGCCCATCGTCGAGCTCAACGTGACGCCCTTGATGTACTTGCCCTTGGCTGCCGACGGCTTTGCCTTCACGACGCTCGAGATGACGGTCATCGCGTTGTCGACCAGCTTCTGCGGATCGAACGAGAGCTTGCCAACCGGAACGTGAACGAGCGCAGTCTTGTCGGTGCGGAACTCGACCTTACCGGCCTTGATCTCCTTGACCGCGGCGGCAACATCGGTGGTGACCGTACCGGTCTTCGGGTTCGGCATCAGGCCGCGCGGTCCGAGCACCTTACCGAGACGACCGACAGACTTCATCATGTCGGGGGTCGCGATCAGGGCGTCGAAGGCGGTCCAGCCTTCTTTCTGAATCTTCTCAACCAACTCTTCGCCGCCGAAGAACTCTGCGCCGGCAGCTTCGGCGTCCTTGATGCTTTCGCCCGAGGCGATAACGGCAACGATCTTCGACTTGCCCAGGCCGTGCGGAAGAACCACCGTGCCGCGAACCATCTGGTCGGCGTGCTTGGGGTCAACTCCGAGACGCAGCGTCAGGTCGACGGTCTCGTCGAACTTCGCATACTTTGCTTTTTGGAGGAGTGGAACTGCGTCCACCAACAGGTACGGACGGGGCTCAACGAGCGCACGCGCCTTCACCAGATTCTTAGAGAGCTTCCTTGCCATTTTCCCTCGTCTCCCACCCCTCTGGAGTTGATCTCTCCGGGCGTGGTTTCTCGACTGGCCTCAACTGGACGTTGAGGCACTCTTATAAGTATGCCGGGAGAAGTGAAAAACGTCAAGGAGATACTTGCTTTTGCGAGCTACTCCCAAATCCTTGCCATTGCTAACTTGAATCCGGCCACCACTCCTGAGCCCTCTAGAATCGCTGGCTGATTGAGCAACTCCGGATGGTGATCCGGACGATAGACGGCTACAACCTGGTGCTCCGGATCGATCAACCACGCCAGTTTCGCACCGTTCGAGAGCCACCTCACCATCTTCGCCTCGAGTTGAGCGAGATCATCCGTATGAGAACGTAATTCGATGAGAAAGTCTGGACAGATCGGCGAGAAGCGGTTCTGTTCGGCCTTGGTAAGAGCGTTCCAGCGGGTGGCCTCAACCCAGGCGGCGTCAGGACTGCGCATCGAACCATCGGGCAAGGTGAAACCAGTACTCGAGTCGAACACATAGCCGCGACCGTCCATCTGGGCCCATGTATCAAGAGCGCTGACGATGGCTGCGTTCCTTCTCCCGGTGCGGTTCCCTGCGGGCGACATGACAAGAATCTCCCCATCCACCTCGCGTTCGACACGCGAGATATCATTCGCAGCACAGAAGCGCATCAGGTCTTCATCGCTCATCGGGGTTTCGGGCCGGAAGCGAAACGGCGGTCGCATTCCCGCCAGGGCGGAGTTCATAGGAAAAGTCTACTAAAAGGCCCTTGACGGATTCGGATTGCGCGCCTACTCTCGACATCATAAGGCGAACAAATGGCGAAATCAAACAGCTCCTATCTCTTTCCGATTCTGCCGCAACAACCCAGTGGTATCGCAAGGATGGCGGCTGAAGCGGAGCACGCCGATGACGGCCACTTGGTTGAGTTCAAGGCGCTGGAGGTGCGGAGCATCCTCAATAAATCGGTGTCAAAACGACGGCTTTCGATGGCTTACAGCATCAATCCATATCGGGGATGTGAGTTTGGCTGCAAGTACTGCTATGCACGCTACACCCACGAGTTCATGGCGCCTAAAGTCTCAACAGAGACGCCGGTAGAGAGGGACGCAACTGCAGGGATAGATATGAGGGACCCCCTCACCTTTGAGCGGTTGATCTTTCTAAAGCAGAACGCGGCGTGGCTCTTGGAGCAGGAACTGAAAAAGATCGATCCTATGAATGAGATCGCTTTGGGAACTGCAACTGACCCATACCAGCCAATCGAACGGCGAACGAGGATTACACGCAGCCTGCTTGAAGTGTTTTCACGAAAGTCTGGCTACCGATTGGGAATCGTAACCAAGTCACGGTTGATCGAACGGGACATCGATTTGCTGGTGGAGATTGCGAAAAGAAATACGCTCGTGGTGCACGTCACGATTACAACGCCGGACGCAAAGCTGGCGCGCCTGCTGGAGCCTCGAGCACCAAGGCCCGACCTCCGATTTCAGGCCGTGAGGCGATTGAGGGAGGCAGGCATCGTCGCCGGGGTCTTCGGTTCTCCGCTTTTACCAGGAATTACCGATACCGAGAAGGCGTTGGATGGCATGGCTCGCCGCGCCGCAGCGGTGGGGGCCAGTTTTTTTGCCGCGCATCCGCTGTTTCTAAAACCGTGCTCACGGCCAACCTATCTTTCATTCATTCATGAGCACTTCCCTGCTCTTGAAGCTGATTATGCCAAACGATTCGCAACCGCTGACTTCGCCGGAAGATCTTACAGCGAGCAGCTAACAAAGATGGTGGATCAGGCGTGTCGGCGACATGGCATAGGGAAGCGCTCGAGCGACGCTTTATTAACGCGTAACGAGGATGGTGGCAGAAGACCACCGCAGAGTGCAGGCGCCCAAACTACTATGCAACGAAGATTATTTGCCTAGAGTTCGAGAGGAGTGAACGATGCAAATCTGGTGGCGGATTCGTCCAGCGAGACAAGCGGCACGTAGTCGCACACGGCGGTATAGTGCTCCCAAAGCTTTAGTGCGGCGGGGCTGGTGTGGGCACGCTCCGTGTGGCCGGCTTCTCACTCGAAGACCTCCACAACGGTGCCGTCTTTAGCCTGACAGGTTGTGACGGGATGGTTGGTCGCCAGGCCTTCGGCGCGGAAGAGTGCAACGTGTTCGCGAGTCAGTTGCAGCGGGTCTTCCTATTTGCCAGGCTTGAGTTTGTAGGCTGCAATGACGACGGTGCGACAGGATTCGGCTTGCATAGCTCTCTCCCTTGTTTACGAGACGAAGCTGTAAGGAAATCGCTGCTCCACGACGAAAAGAGGACGCCTGAAGCCATCGTCGACAGACACGTCGTTGATGGTTCCTTGCGTCCTCTCTCGTAAAAGCAGAGGTTAGCTGATCAAGCCGAAGTTAGGCGACGACTTCGATACCCATCGAGCGGGCGGTGCCACGGATGGTCTTCGCTGCAGCCTCGACTGTGGTCGCGTTCATGTCCGGCATCTTCTGCGTGGCGATGGCGATAATCTGCTTCTCGGTCACCTTGCCCTTCTTCTCCTTGTTCGGAGTGCCAGAGCCCTTTTCGATGCCAGCGGCCTTGAGCAGGAGCACCGGAGCCGGAGGGGTCTTGGTGATGAAGCTGAAGGTGCGGTCCGCGTAGACGGTGATGACGACGGGAATGGTGAGCCCGGCCATGTCAGGAGCCTTGGTGCGGTCGTTGAACTGCTTGCAGAACTCCATGATGTTGACCTGCGCCTGACCGAGCGCGGGGCCGACCGGCGGTGCAGGGGTGGCCTTGCCGGCCATGATCTGAAGCTTGACGTATCCAGTGATCTTCTTCGGTGCCATTGCGGTAAATCCTCTTTATGCTTCCAGCGGCGGGCGTTGCTGAGATCGAAACGCCTGCTGCTTAATGTTGTTGCTAAACTCTTGCTCCCACTCGGGAGGGAACTACTCGTCTACGACCTTGTCGACCTTGGAGAATTCGATCTCGACCGGTGTGGAGCGGCCGAAGATGCTGACCATCACCTTGAGGGTCTGCTTGTCCTCGTTGACGTCGTCGACTGCACCGGTGAAGTTGGCGAATGGGCCTTCGTTGATGCGGACCTGCTCGCCCTTGTCGAACTTGACCTTCATGGTCGGCTTGTTGGCCGAGGTCTCGGAGCGGAAGAGGATGGAGCTGACTTCCTGCTCGGAGAGCGCCACGGGATTGTCGCCCGTTCCAAGAAAGCCGGTGACGCGCGGCGTGTTCTTGATGACTGCCAGAGATCGTTGTCGAGTTCCATCTCGACGAGCACGTAGCCGGGCAGGAAGACGCGCTCGATGGTGTACTTCTTGCCGTTGCGCAGCTCGGTGACCGGCTCGGTCGGAATCATGATGCGGCCGATGCGGTTCTGCAGGCCGAAGGCCGTGATGCGGCTCTCGAGCGACTCCCGCACCTTGCGCTCAAAGCCTGAGTAAGCATGGATGATGTACCACTTGAAGTTTTCGTTGACCGGCGGGGCAAGCTGCTCCGAGGACGTGTCACCCGGGCGCCGATCACCTCAGGGTTCTGCTCTTCCGGATTATGCTCTTCTGCCGCCATCGTTGTGCCTTTTTCGCGCATCGTCTGCTTCTCTCTGCCGCTCTCGCTCGGAAATACTAAATCTCTTTAGTGCTGGGTGAGGCGGTGCAACAGTGCCTCGATCGCCCGACCGATGATGTTGTCCACCAGCCAGAAGTACGCCGCGAAGATGAAGACCGTCACGAGCACGACGATCGTGGTCGACTGCACCTCGGCGCGCGAGGGCGAGATCACCTTGCGCATCTCGCTGCGGACATCCTTGAGGAACTCGCCGAGACGCGCTGGCTGCGCCTTCAGCTGCTGCAATCCGGTGCTGGGCTGTTCGGTTACTGCTATTGTCTTGGCCATAGTGCTGCCTCAATCTTCGTGATGCTTCTGTGATGTGATTCCCGGACTTGAGGGACCGGGCAAACTGGCGGGGGAGCTCGGATTCGAACCGAGAAGTTCGGTTTTGGAGACCGACAGTTTAACCGTTGAGCTTACTCCCCCAGTTGTGGGAGTGAGACGCTCTGCGTCTCACTCCAGAATCCGGCTGGAGACTACTTCGTCTCTGTGGTCCGTGTGCTTGCGGCAGGTATTGCAGAACTTCGAGAACTCCAGACGGCCAGTGGTCGTCTTCTTGTTCTTCGTGGTTGAGTAGTTCCTGTTCTTGCACTCCGGGCACTGCAGGGTGATGATTTCGCGCATTGGTGATCTCCTTCTAACGTGGCCAGCCACCTCGGCTGGCAAGCAGCGTAGTAACACGCCGCGACACAGGGCAATGGCCCCTGCAACCAAATCCTGATTGTAAGACGGAAGAAAAGCGGTCAGGCCACGCTCGTCCTCAAATTATCTCTTAAACAGTCGTTTCAGGAAAGCCATAGCTCCGAACCGTCAAAAGACGGCCGTCGCAAACAATGAAGCAATGGATCAGTAAGACAGCAGGCGGCAGGAATCGTCCTGCCGCCTGTTGTTTGAATACTTACTTGATGATCTCGGAGATGGTTCCGGCGCCGACGGTGCGTCCGCCTTCGCGGATGGCGAAGCGCAGACCCTTCTCCATCGCGACCGGCGTGTGCAGCGTGATCTCCAGCTGGATGTTGTCGCCCGGCATCACCATCTCGGTGCCTGCCGGCAGCTTCGCCGATCCGGTCACGTCCGTGGTGCGGAAGTAGAACTGGGGACGGTAGCCGTTGAAGAACGGAGTGTGACGTCCGCCTTCTTCCTTCGAGAGCACGTAGACCTCGCCCTTGAAGTCGGTGTGCGGCTTGATCGAACCGGGCTTGGCCAGCACCATGCCGCGCTCCACATCTTCCTTCGCGATACCGCGCAGAAGAAGACCAGCGTTGTCGCCCGCCAGACCCTCGTCCAGCTGCTTCTTGAACATCTCGACGCCGGTGCAGACCGTCTTGCGGGTCTCGCGGAAGCCGACGATCTCGCAGTCCTCGCCAACCTTGACCTTGCCGCGCTCGATACGGCCCGTGACCACAGTTCCACGGCCCGAGATCGAGAAGATGTCTTCGATCGGCATCAGGAACGGCAGGTCGACCGCGCGCTCAGGCTGCGGAATGTACTTGTCCACCGCCTGCCATCAGCTCGTCGATCTTGGCCTCCCACTGGGCTTCGCCGTTCAGCGCGCCCAAGCGCAGAGCCGCGGATGATCGGGGTGTCGTCGCCAGGGTAGTCGTACTTCGACAGCAGCTCGCGAACTTCCATCTCGACCAGCTCGATCAGCTCTTCGTCCTCAACCGCATCGCACTTGTTCAGGAACACGACGATGTACGGAACGCCAACCTGGCGGGCAAGCAGAACGTGCTCCTTGGTCTGGGGCATCGGGCCGTCGGTCGCCGCAACCACCAGGATCGCGCCGTCCATCTGCGCCGCGCCGGTGATCATGTTCTTGATGTAGTCGGCGTGGCCCGGGCAGTCGACGTGCGCATAGTGACGGTTCGGGGTCTCGTACTCCACGTGCGAGGTCGCGATCGTGATACCGCGCTCGCGCTCTTCAGGAGCGTTGTCGATCGTGTCGAACGAACGGAACGTGTTGTTCGGGTTGTGCTTCGACAGCACCTTCGTGATCGCCGCCGTCAGCGTCGTCTTGCCGTGATCGATGTGCCCGACCGTCCCGATGTTTACGTGCGGCTTTGACCGGTCAAACTTTTCCTTGCCCATGACTGCTCGTCTCCTCGTGTTGGCCGGCGCGTGCACCGGCGGTTCAGGTGAATACTTCAAACGAAAACTAAACTTGGTTGTGTCTCAGTAGTACGCGTACAGCTTGAAGAACTTCTCCCGCAGCTCGGGAGCGACCTGCTCCAGGCTGGCGAGATAGAGCTCGCGAATCTGGCCCTGGTCGCCGTTGCCGAGCTGGCCATACTCCGCGGCCGTGGTCGCTGCCCAGCATTGCCGTTGCCCAGAACCGTCTCAAAGTCGCGAATGCGCAGCCTGCGACGCTCGAGCGACTTCAGGAAATCCGCGACACGGCCGAAGAAAAAGAAGTCTCGACTGCTGCCTTCGACCGCGTCGAAGGCATCCGGATCGGCGACTGGTAAGTACGGGCTTGCTGATACAGACTGCGCTCAACGACACTCTCCTGCGATGCTCTACTGCCTGACCGCGTCTATCAAAACTTTGGAGCGGGAGACGGGAATCGGACCCGCGACCAACAGCTTGGAAGGCTGTGACTCTACCACTGAGTTACTCCCGCTTACCTGCAGGGACCGAGCCTTTACTTCAAAATCTGGAGCTGACGGAGAGGCTTGAACTCTCGACCTCTCCCTTACCAAGGGAGTGCTCTACCACTGAGCTACGCCAGCATTACAACAACCAACCTTACAATCCTACCGCGAACGCAGCCGCCCGAGCACGACGCGGAAGGCAAAAAACCCTAACAGGATCCAAGTCAAGTGATCGATACTTGCCCGGCTCCATCGTCTGCCAGACGCCAGCGCCAGCAACCCCAGAACAGCCAGCGCGATCGACCATCCGTCCGCTGCCTGCCGGGCTTAGATCCACAACACTCACCAACTACCTGCAACTACGACTGCCAGTCCAACAAAACTAATGGTGCACAGGGGAGGATTCGAACCTCCGTAGCGCGATAGACGCGGCAGATTTACAGTCTGCTGCCATTAACCACTCGGCCACCTGTGCACATCCTGCTGCTTAACTCCAGCGCTGCAGCCCTCATCTCAATCGTTCCAAGCCCACACTTCGACTCTAGACCGCAGAATCGAGCGGGTAGTCTAGCCTTGAAGGAGTGACCAGGAGGCCTGCAGGCCAGAACGGCAAGCAGTACAACCAAATCCATCTCGATGCTCTGCTACTTACCCTCAGCTCGGCTTGAGGAGAACTGGAGCTGACGAAGGGATTTGAACCCCCGACCCTCTGATTACAAATCAGATGCTCTACCAGCTGAGCTACGCCAGCCCAAACAGCAATTTGCTCCCTGTAAGCCCAGCTGCTAGACGCGCAGCAGTGCCCGCGCAGAGTGCGCCGCAGACGTAACTTTAGCATAGCAGGAATGCAGGATCAATGGCTCGACTTCCGAGCCCTGTTGATAACAACTTGAGACAAAGAGCTCGTTCAAGATGGGCTATGCTTATTGCGTGAGGCGCTGCAGTAAGTGACTTCGCTCTGACCATGCTGACACATTGCCTGACCGGCCACGGCCTCGATGCATAAGCGAACCCGCTACTCCCTGCTGCTGATGCTGGCGCTGATGGTTGCGCTGGTGGTCGCTCTCGTCCTCCGCAAAGCGGCCCCTCCCGAGGTTGCTCGACTACTGCCGGAGTCCGACGCGATCGTCTACGCCAACTTGAAGCCGCTGCGCGCCGCGACCCACTTCGACCGCTCCCCAGTCGACCGCAGCCTTGAGTATCAACAGTTCATCGACGCTACCGGCATTGTGCCAGAGCGCGATCTGGATGCGGCCGCATTCGCACTTCACCGCATGGACGACCCGAACGGTCCCAACGGCCCCGTCGGTTACTCAGAGGTATTCGAAGGCCGTTTCGATGGGGAACGTCTTTCGCGCTATCTCTCGACCATCGCCACAGCAAAGGAAACCTACGCAGGCCACGATATCTTCACCATTCGAGTCGGCGACGCGAAGGCAGTGCGGCCCTTGCGCATCGCGCAACTCGGGTATGACACCATCGCCGCTTCAAACATGCCGACCGTTGAGCAGATTCACTCGATCCTCGACCGGCATCGCGCTGCGGCGTCGCCGTTTTCGGGCTCGTCTTTGCTCTCGTCGCGATACCGTGATGTGCCTGCGTTTTCGAGCGCCTGGGCCATCGGCCATATCGGTCTTCCCTTCTCTGACCGTGGGTATATCAGCATCTTCGGCCTACAGCTTCCCTTGTCGGAGGACACCACCTTCGTCGCGAGTCTGCGCTACCTTGGCACACTGCGCCTGCGCATCGAGCAGCTCGCTCCTAACGACGCCGATGCGGCCCACGCGACGGAAACCCTTACCTCACTGCTGAGCCTTATGAAATCTGTTCAACACACACAGGCGCAGATGCAGCCTCACCCTGCGACGGACGCCGCTTTCCGCGAGTTGACCGACTCAACCAAGATCGAACAGCATAAAGATCGTGCAGTTCTGACGGCAGATATTCCCCTCGCACTCGTCAAGGAACTGGCAACACCCGCTACCAACCCATAACCATGACCGACTACGATTCGCCCCAAGCCACTATCCAAACCAGCAGTTTGCCGATCACCCGAGTTCTTCTGGTTCGCCACGGCCAGAGCCTCGCAAATGCAGGCGGCATACCAGCCGACCACATCACCAATCCGCTGACGGAGCTTGGCCATGAGCAGGCAAAGTCGTTCGCCGAGAGCTGCCCTGTAGAGCCGACTCTGTTCCTCGTGTCGCCGTTTGTGCGCGCGCGCCAGACCTCCGAACCGCTTGTGCGGCGGTTTCCCGCAATTCCGGTCGAGGAGTGGCCTGTCCATGAGTTCCATTATCTGGAGCCTGAGCGCCACAACGGCACCAGCGAAGAGCAACAGATGCCGCACATGGAGACATACTGGAAGCGCGGTGATCCGACCTATTTCGATGGCCCCGGCGCCGAATCATTCACTGCTTTTATGGGTCGCACCCGAGATACGATGAAACGTCTCGCCCGGCTGAACACCGGCGGATGCATTGTTATGTTCACGCATGGTTTTGTAATGCAAGCGTTTAGGCTCCTCTCCCTTTTTCCTGATGCAACGGATTCCCAGCTGATGTCGAACTTTCGGCGCTTTCATTTCGTCAACTTCATACACAACACCGCTTCAATCGAGTTTGAGGTAGTGAACGGCCGATTACGAATGGTTGGACAACAGCATCTAACGGATTTCACGCTTCAAGGAGAAACGTCCCATGCATAGCATTACCCTCTCCGCTCTTCGAGTCCTGACTCTAACGTCCATGGTGTCCGTACTGCCTGGCTCTCTCTTTGCACAATCTGGCAGCGTCATCACCGGTCAGGCAGCCTTTACCGACTACACCAAGGAGCATCCGGGCGTTATTCGTAAGATCACCGTGGCCGATCTTCCCGAACCAAAGGAAGGCGAGTCGGTCGACAACGGACCCAGCGTGGTTCCGCGGCCAGAGGGAGCATGGCCAGTCGGGCCTGCGGGCTTCAAGGTGGAGATGTACGCCCAAGGCTTCACCGAACCCCGCCTGATCCGCACCGCGCCCAACGGCGACCTCTTTCTGGCCGATAGCAAAGCAGGCCAGGTGAAGGTTCTACGCGGCGTTGGTCCGGACGGCAAGGTCATCACCAGCGAGGTCTTTGCTACCGGACTCGATCATCCTTTCGGCATCGCCTTCTACCCCCTTGGTGACCACCCTCAGTGGGTCTACGTCGCCAACACGACGAGCGTCGTCCGCTTTCCTTACAAAGAAGGCGACCTGAAAGCCAGCGCAGCAGCAGAGACCATCGTGCCGGTGCTGCCAGGCTACGCGCAGCTTCGTGGAGGCGGCCACTGGACGCGCGACGTCGCCTTCTCGCAGGACGGCAAGCGGATGTTCATCTCTGTAGGTTCAGCCTCGAATGTGGATGATCCCGACACCCACCCAGGCGAGTTTCACCGTGCCGACGTGCTCGAGTACTCCCCCGATGGCAAGTTCGTAAAGATCTTCGCCAGTGGTCTGCGCAACTGCGTCGGCGAGGCCATCAATCCCACCACCGGCCAGCTGTGGTGCTCTACCAACGAGCGTGACCGCCTGGGCGACAATCTGGTCCCGGACTACATCACCAGCGTCAAGGAGGATGGCTTCTATGGTTGGCCCTGGTACTACATGGGCGGTCACCAGGACCCGCGTCTGATGGGCACTCATCCGGAGCTCAAGTCGAAGGTCATTACTCCCGACGTGATCCTGCAACCGCACTTCGCCTCGCTTGAGCTGGCGTTCTATACCGGCAAGCAGTTCCCTTCCTCCTACGACGGTGACGGCTTTGCGGCCGAGCACGGCTCGTGGAATCGCGCTCACCGCGCCGGCTACGAGGTCATCCGCGTCCCAATGCACGATGGCCACGCAACCGGTGAGTACGAGGACTTCCTCACTGGCTTTGTGACCTCGGATGGTAAGGTGTGGGGCCGGCCCGTCGGTGTGACCGTGGCCAAAGATGGCTCGCTCTTCGTGACCGACGATGGATCAAAGACCGTCTGGCACGTCAGCTACACCGGAAAATAACTGCATTGACGAATCGACGAATGAAAGGAGCAGCCGATGATCTGGGCCGCTCCTTTCTTTTTCAAAACTATCTGAGCTGTTGTGTCAGATAGCTGAGGCATATGCCAGCGGAGAGCCGGCAAGGTGGGCTGCGGGCACCGGAACGATATCGCGCCTTCCGGATACCGTGTACATCAACGCGTCGAGACAATCTCCATCGAGCTGATACGGCGCTAGGTTTGCCATGATCCCGAGGGTCTCGTCGATACGAAGACCGGGGCGGTACGGGCGATCTTCCGACAACGCTCCGTATACGTCAGCAACAGCAATAATGCGTGACTCGATCGAGAGATCCCGCGCTCTGAGACGATCCGGATAGCCAGAGCCATCGAGCTTCTCGTGATGCTCCCCGGCAATCACCGCCATCTCTCGGAAGGGGGCGACACGCTCCAGAATGAGCCGGGTGATGCGGGGATGCCGATAGACCGACTTCCACTCCTCCGCAGTCAGCTCACTCCTCTTGTCGAGAATGGCGTTGGAAACTCCAAGCTTGCCGATGTCATGTAGAAGGGCTGCGCGGCGAACCATCTGTACTCGCTCTGCTGACAGACCCATCTCCTGCGCAATGGCGAACGCAGCGTTTGCGACTCCCTGGGAGTGGCGAAACGTGAAGTGAGACTTGGCGTCGACGACGTCGGCGAAGGCCTCGCAGATTTGATCGATCTGGCTTGGCTCCAAATGATGCCGGCTACCCGAATCGAGGTCCAGCACGGCCCGCCGCGTGTCCTCCTCAGTATCGTTGGCAGAACAGTTGGTCCACAGCGCTCCACGGTGATGCAACGAAAGAACAATTCGCACAAGCTCAGGGTCGAACCAGGTTCCGCTTCGCTCTATGAGTGTGTCAATCGCGCTCAGCGCACCGCGACCGGATGAGAAGACATCCAGATGCTGTGCAACCGCACAGATGCGAGCAGCCAGCGGAATCTGCTGTCCCTTCAAACTGTCTGGAAAGCCGCTGCCGTCCCAATGTTCGTCCAGGCTACGGACAGCATCTGCGGCGATGGGCCCCATTCCGAGTTTGCTGAGGATGCTGGCGCCTCTGTCGGAGCGCAGGCCGATCATCTCCCTGTTATTGCTCTGCCGCGTAGCGCCGATGCGAAGGATTCTGGCGAACTTCGTTGCAGGGCTGGAGTTTGGAAGAACATTGTCCCAGAGCATCTTGAACTTGTGGGGCTTGGTCCAGTCTTCGAACCTCACGACGGCCTTCATGCCTCGGTCGTCTCCACCGGCGATCTGGCACATGCGGCTGGCATTGCTGCTGCAGCCGATATCCTTCAGCAAAAGCGCAAAGTAGAGGCCGCTCGTCTGCTCTACAGGAAGTTGTGCCTCCTCTGCGATCCTCATTCCCAGCAGGCAGGTTCGGAGAGCGTGGCCGTGAACAACACCTTCGGTCAGGTCTAACGCATAAGAGAGAGCAGAGATGATCTCTGAAAGCGAAATGGAGTCGTCGGATTGTTTTGAGTCTCGAAAAGCGGCCGAGGTCATGCGAAAGCTCGTTCCCGTGGGCAGGCTGAACTACCTCTTCAACCTGAACAACAGACTTGCACCACTGCAATGTTCCACGGTGACTATATCGACCGCCTAGGCCCGTGAATATGACTCAAAAGGGGCACCGTGGTAACGAAAGATCGAGCCCGTGGCCCAGAATGGGAAGCTGAATTGCATTTGTTCGCCGCAGCCTTCCTTGAACGCAAAAAAACGGCAGAACTGAGCTCTCGCGTCAGTCCTGCCGTTTTCACTTCCAAGAGATCTACTGCCCCTTTGCGACTACCTCAGTGCCTAGATCGGCCAACGTCGTCCGCAGGTACTTGTGCGGATTGACCGGGGTGTTGCGGATGCGGACCTCATAGTGCAGATGCGAACCTGTGGTGCGGCCGCTGTGGCCAACGTAGCCGATTACCTGCCCGCGGACTACAGTCTGTCCTGCGATACAAGCGAAGCCGGACATATGGCCATAGATGGTCTCAACCCCATTGCCGTGGTCGATGACGACCTCGCGACCGTAACCATTCGACATCTCGGCTAATTTGACGGTGCCGTCTCCCGTGGCTCGAATTGGAACTCCATTCGGCGCCGAGATATCGATTCCGGTGTGGAACTCGCCCTCACCATTGCCCAGAATCGGGTCTTCGCGCTGGCCAAAGCTGCTGGTGATGGGTCCCATGATGGGCCAGAGAGTCGGAACAAACGAAGCTTCCAGGGCGCTAACGCCAGATCCAAAGAGATCGGTCGAGCTGGTACGTGAGGTGCCAAGGCTCGAGAGAGACCGGCTCAATGTGCCATTCATCGCCGTATTGCGCAGAGCATAAAACGTATCGACAGACTTGTAGTAACCCTCATCCGATTCCGTCGCTCCAGCAAGCGGAGTGGACGCAATAGATTCAGCAACTCCTGACGATTTGGAACGGGACTTATTGCTGAGCTTGCCCATGGGCATGGCCAGCTTGCTCGCCGTCAGGCCGTACAGCGCCGATACTTCGCTGGCGAGTGATCCCAGTGAGGCGGCTTCGATGTCCTTTTCGTGTACTGCTGTCTCCAGATGTGCGTAGTCCTTCTGAAGCGAGTTGTGATCCTGCCGCAACTGGTTGAAACGGGCGGTCTTGATCAACATCCGCGAGTACGATCCGGCGAGGCCGGTGATAGTAAACATGCCGATCACAGCAGCAGCCACGAACAGGTAGGCATAATGCAGAGGAACCGGAACCTTACTCAGGTTGCCCTCTTCATCCCGGCTGACGAAGCATGATGTAATGGCGCTTTTTAAGCTTCACTCAGAAACCTTGGCCCAGATTTGTCCGCGAAGCGTACCGCGGCTCTGAGAGGTTGCAGCGTGGAATTACCTAAGGCAAATCAGCTTTCGCCAATCGTCATTCCGTATTGCAATTCTCTCTTGAGCTTCCTCTTTGAGGGTAACAAACCGGGTACCTCCGCGCAACCACACAGAAGCCACACAACTACCACGAAAGTGCCACATTCTCAGACCATTTATGCTGCCTTCAGGATGAAAAAGCCGTCGCCAGCGATGAGTGAGCTAGGCCTGATCGAACAGATCCGCCGTAACTTCACCCAAGGAAGTAAGGCAGTCACGCTAGGTATCGGTGATGATTGCGCGATTTTGCGCCCTCCGCTGGCTGCGAAGTGGTTGTTACCACAGACTTTACCCTCGAAGGGCGTCACTTTCGACGCGATCGGCACCCACCAGAGTCGGTTGGCCACCGCTGCCTCGCCCGTGGTCTTAGTGACCTCGCAGCGATGGGCGCAATCCCCATGGCCGCTTTCTTGTCTTTGGCTTTACCCCCGACGATGCTGACCGAAGCCTCCGGTCGAGCGTGGACCGCAAGATTCTTCGACGGGTTGCGTGCTTTGAGTGAGCTTCATGGTGTGCCGCTCGCCGGTGGAGACACAGCGGAGTCACCAGGTGGCAAAGCCGGTCTGGTGCTCGCGGACATCGTGCTGATCGGATCTCCGCCCAAGGGACAAGCTCTGAGACGGTCCGGAGCATCTGCCGGCGATGCGCTGTATGTAACTGGCCAACTTGGCGGTGCGGCGGCTGAGTTGTCGACGCTGCTCAAACGGACTGCGCGTATCGCTGGCGTGGAGACAACAGAGGGTCATCCGCAGCTCTTCCCGGAGCCGCGCTTGGACGTAGGCGAGGCTCTGTTGCGGCGCGGACTGGCGACAGCATGTATCGACGTGAGCGATGGCCTGTCGACCGATCTGGCGCACCTCTGCCAAGCCTCTGCCCTATGCGCTGAGATCGAGCAGGCGGCACTGCCGATCCACCCACTCGCACTTAAGCTCGGTGCAGACTGCCGCCCTTGATGCCGCATTGAATGGTGGAGAAGACTACGAGCTGCTCTTTGCTGCACCGGCTTCGTTGAAGATGCCTTCTTCCCTCGCTGGTGTCTCAATCACGCGGATCGGCACTCTCACGCCTCGCCGTACCGGACGGCCAACGATGTCGCTCCTCACAAACGATGGCAGCCGTAAAGAATTGAAGCCAGGCGGGTGGGAGCACTTCTCTACAATCCGCGACAAAGGCTAAGAAGAGATCGCGCTAAGCCTGCTACCATCAATCGCTCAGAATAGTGCACCCATAAAATTTATGCGCGACGCTACCAAAATCATTCGTTCCACTTTGACGCATGCAGTCGCCGGTGAACCGCTCAACAGTGGCCCTGTCTTCGCAGCGCCTTACCATACGCCGGGAGACTCTTCAGACACGCCCTATACCTACGCTCGCGCTCACAACCCGACCTGGACCTCACTTGAAAAAGCCATCGGGCAGATGGAGTCGGGACAACTCGCATCGGGAGAGGCTTACACCGCGAGCGCTCTGGTCTTCGCTTCTGGAATGGCGGCATGCACTGCGGTCTTCGGTGCCATTCTGCGACCCGGTGATGTCGTCGTGCTGCCATCGAACGCTTATTACACGGCACGCATCCTGTTGCAGGAGTACTTCGCAAAGATGGGCGTTGTGCTGCGCATGGCCCCTACGGCAGGAAACGCGCAGGCGGAGTTGCTGGAAGGCGCTCGACTCTTGTGGATCGAGTCGCCGAGCAACCCAGGCATGGAGATCTGCGACATCACCATGTTGTGCGAGAAGGCGCATCGTGCAGGTGCTCTTGTCGCCGTCGACAACACCACTCCAACACCATTGGGACAGTTGCCGCTGGCGCTTGGCGCGGATTTCTCTGTAGCATCTGATTCGAAGGCGATGACTGGACACAGTGATCTACTGCTTGGCCACGTGGCAGTGCGCAATTCAGAGCTACTGGCCAAGATCGACCAGTGGCGCACGCTGACTGGAGCTGCTCTGGGGCCGATGGAGGCGTGGTTGGCTCTGCGCTCGATTGCCACGTTACCTCTGCGCCTCGAGCGCTCCTGCGAGAATGCACAACGCATCGCCGAGTTCCTGACGACACGAAGCGAAGTCAAAAGCGTGCTCTATCCGGGTCTTCCGACACATCCGGGGCACGACATCGCCGCAAAACAGATGCGGTACTTCGGTCCTGTCTTGAGCTTCGCGCTGCAAGATAAATCCGCGGCCGAAGTCTTCCTCGCCAAATCGTTGCTGCTGACAGATGCGACCAGCTTCGGCGGTGTGACCACAACAGCGGAACGCCGCGCAAAATGGGGTGGAGATGCGGTTTCCGACGGATTCATCCGCATGAGCGCAGGCTGCGAGGCGATCGAGGACTTAATCGAAGACATAGCACAAGCCCTGGACGCTATTCGATGATGCCGGAAACGACAACAAGTGCGGAAGGCTTTGCTCAAGACTGGAGCGCAGAGGTCTTGAAGACGCCTCCGCTGATCGCGCCCGCGAGGCAGTTTATCTATCCGCAACAGATCGCCGGAGAGGAAGATGCACTGGCGCGAGGTGCTCTTCAACTTATGGTTCGGCCAGCGAGCGGCGGGATGTTCCTAGCCACGTGCGCGTTGGGGTTTACCAATCCCGCAATGCCGACCGGAGTCTTCCCCTGCCCTAATCCGCGTGAGATGTGCGCGGTTGCTGGCGGATATGCCTACGTGGTCGATACAGAACAGCCTGAGCATTGCACCCACATCCCACTGAAGCCAGTGGTCGAAGTGCGGTCTCTAGCCACAAACGGTCTGCTTCTCTTTGTCGGCTTTCACTCGATGATCGCCTGGGGTCGAGACGGACTCGCGTGGGAGTCCAGCAAGCTGAGTTGGGAAGGCATTCACATTACCAGCATCGACGGCGACCTGCTGCAGGGCATGGGGTGGAATATGCTGACGGATCGCGAAGTTCCCTTCTCGCTCGATCTACTTACTGGTCAGCATCAGGGTGGGGGCTTTGTTCAGAAGCCGCAAACGCAAAAAAGCTGAGGGCTGCATCTCCTTGCTTCAATAAACGAGTGTGCTCCAATGCACCATAACGCAAGGCCAGCTTCGCCTTGCTTCCATGTTCAGCAATAACCACTGCATCTTCACTAAGAATTTCGCGGCCACGCACGCTGCCAAAGAAATTTAGCGTGCCGGAATATTCGTCCTCGGCTTCATAGGGCGGATCAAGATAGACGATGTCCACCGGCTTCGGCAATTTGCCCAGTCGTTGCAGCATCGCCCCTACACCTCTGTCTTCGAGAGTGAACCCTCGGCTTATCTTCAACGCCGTCAGGTTCTGTCTCATGGAGGCCAGTGCCGGTTCGGCATTTTCAGCAAACCAAACATGCTCTGCGCCGCGGCTGATTGCCTCAATTCCGACCGCGCCCGTACCGGCGTAGAGATCGACGAAGCGACACCCTGGAAGGCGAGGCGCGAGAATATTGAAGAGCGTCTCGCGCAGGCGGTCGCTGGTGGGTCGAGTTTGAAGGCCACGCGGAGCAATCAGCGAACGAGAGCGGTAAGTACCGGCGATAACACGCATCTTAGCTATGGTATGCCGTTGGAGCACACCGCGTGAGATGGTAGCGCATACAATGGTAGATATGCGTGGGTGGTCATTTCCGATCGGCAGATTTCTCGGTGTGGATGTACGCATCCATACCTTCTTCCTCCTTCTTCTTGGGTTGTCGATCAGCTATGCCTCCGTGACGGGAGCGACAGGGGGACGAGGGTTCGGTCTCTGGCTGTTGTTATTGCTTGCCGTTGCGGTGCGAGAGGTTGCACGTGCGATTGGCGCGGTCTGGTATGAACTGGAGTTGCGCAGCGTCCTTCTGCTTCCCACAGGCGGCTTGATGAGCTACGCAACTACGGAAGCGACTGAGAAGGCCGCGACACCCGAGATGCAGAAGCGCATGGCAGTAATTGGGCCAATTGCAAATATCGGATTTGGATTGCTGCTGGCCGCAATGGTCTTGACGGTTGCGCCCGAGGTTAGTTTGTTCGAACGGCCATGGATGGCTCCCTCTCACCTGCTGAGGGCCGCGGTATGGGTCAATATTCTGCTCGGCGTTGTGAATTTGCTGCCTGCGTCGCCGCTCGACGGCGGACGTGTCTTTCGTGGTGAGTTTGCCAAAACGAAAGGTGTCATCAAGGGCTCACGGGCCGCAGCGGGGCTGGGTCAGTTCATCGCCATTGCGTTGATCGTCGCCGGTCTACTGATGCCGAACATGTGGCTGGTCATGATCGGAGCCTTTCTGATGATCGGCGCGCACATGGAGGATCAGGGGCTCCTGCTGCAGACCGACGTTGACGCAGTACGAATGCGCGACGTGATGCTGACGCAGTTCAGCCTGCTCTCGGCCTCTGATACGCTCGAGGATGCGCTCCAGCGCTCGGTCCACACCCTTCAGGATGTCTTCCCTGTCGTGCGCGGAGCGAACCTGGTAGGTGCAGTCTCACGACAGAGCATAGTCGAGGCGTTGCAGAGCGATGGCAACGGTTATGTACAAGGTGTAATGACCCGTTCGTTTCAGACGGCACAGCCGGACGACTCTCTCGTGAAGACTCTACGGCGCATCATGGCAGGCCAGGGCGCGCAGATGGTACCTGTGCTCGAAGGTGACCGCATCGTCGGTATCATTACGCCGCAGAATCTTGCCCTGTCCATGGGTTTGCTCAACCAACGCCGCAAGCTGCGGCAACAGGAATAATGTTCGCGGATCAAGATAAGGACGAGCGACCTTTGGCGCCTGGACTTTACCTGGTAGCCACGCCTATCGGCAACCTCGAAGACATCACGCTTCGAGCGTTGCGTATCTTGCGTCGCGCAGACCGAATCGCCTGTGAAGATACGCGACAAACCCAAAAGCTGCTCAATCACTTTGAGATCCGCACCCCGACCGTGAGCTACCACATGCACAACGAGGGCACGCGCACCGAAGAGCTTATCGCGGAGTTAAAGCAAGGGGGACGCATCGCCGTAGTCAGCGACGCCGGCACTCCTGGAATCGCCGATCCCGGCGGACAGATTGTCACAGCGGCACTGGCTGCGGGCATCGACGTCTTTCCGATCCCAGGAGCTAATGCGGCAATCAGCGGGCTCATCGCAAGTGGCCTGTCAACCGAGAGATTTACCTTCCATGGATTCCTTCCCGCAAAGGCAGGCCAAAGGAAGACCGCGCTCGAGGAGCTGCCGCGAGGTGAGACAACGCATGTATTCTACGAGGCTCCACACCGTATTCTGGACACGCTCGCTGACCTCGAGGCGGTCTTTGGGGAAGCTCAGCATGTAGTCATCGCTCGCGAACTGACTAAGCTACACGAAGAGTTTTTACGGGGCAGTGTGGCTGTCATTCGAACTGGACTGGCTGCACGCGCAAGCATCCGAGGAGAGATCGTTCTGATGCTCACGCTCAATCCAGCCGAGAACATCGCTGAAAAGAAGAAAACAAGTCTCGCAAGCGACGTATCTGCGCTTATGAAGTCGGAAGGAATCGGTGAGATGGACGCTCTGAAGCGTGTCGCCCGTGAGCGCGGCATCGGCAAGAGCGAGGCCTACCGTGAGCTGCAGCGCGAACAGAACCGACTTCGCTAAGCCACTTCGCCGCACGGGCGCAACACGTCAGCTTTATTCGTCCCGTCCCTTGACGCGGTCATAGTGATACACGTTGCTGGTAGTTCCCAACGACTGGTTGTATAGGCTCGTGGCTCCGATCGCATCGTTCAGTTCCTCACTGAACTCGTGGATTGCACGAAGGTGATCGGCCGTGGCGGGAATCTCCAACTTACTGGTCTTGATGAACTTCTGGTAGCCGCGATCCAGCAATCGGGCAATCTCTCCATTCAGCAGCCATCCGGGTCGTGCGAGCACCTCGACAGTGCCATCGGGAGCAGCGGCGATCTCCGCCGCGCAGCCGTACTTTCTTACCTGCACCGCGTTAGGAGTACGCTTTGCACCCTCCTGCGCAGGTGCAACATCGAATCTCTGGCCGCCGAGTAGGGCGAGAACATCATTGAAGGAACGCTGTAGGGTCTTCTTTGCCATAGGTGCAATACGTTAGACTCGATTAACTGTCGCACATCCGCCGACGTCCTTCAATCGGCTTGGTGCAAAACGATTCAAATGCCCCAAATGAAGACGGAAACTTCATGATCACAACTGTCAAACCGCTTGGAACAGGTATCCTCGAACGCATCGGCCACACCCCGCTGGTACGGATCGAGCGGCTGACCGCCCATCTGCAGGGTGTTCAGATACTTGGCAAGGCCGAATGGGCGAACCCTGGTGGTTCGGTCAAAGATCGTGCCGCATCTGCCATCGTGACAGATGCTCAGCGCAGGGGCCTGCTGGATAGCAGCCGCGGCCTTCTGGACGCTACCAGCGGCAATACAGGCATTGCCTACGCCATGCTGGGGGCCGCACTCGGATTTCGCGTGACACTGTGCATGCCGTCGAACGTCTCACCCGAACGCAAGCGGTACCTCGCGGCCTACGGGGCCGAGGTGATCTGGACCGACCCAGCCAACGGCTCCGATGGGGCGATTCGTAAAGCGCGTGAACTCGCCGCCGCCGAACCCGACAGATATTTCTACGCCGACCAGTACTCGAACGATGAGAACTGGAAGGCTCACTACCGCACCACCGCCAACGAGATCTGGGAGCAGACCGAAGGGCAGGTGACCCACTTCGTCGCTGGTCTCGGCACCAGTGGCACCTTCGTGGGCACGACGCGCCGCTTGAAAGAGTTGAACCCCGCGATTCGTTGCATCTCGATGCAGCCAGACTCGCCATTCAACGGCCTTGAGGGCCTGAAGCATATGGCGACCGCGATCGTGCCGCGCATCTACGATTCGACACTCGCCGACGCGAACATCGAAATGCCGACCGAGACTGCCTACCAAATGGTGAAGGATCTCGGCCGCAAGCATGGTCTCCTGGTTGGGATCTCGGCCGCTGCCGCGGTTGCAGCCTCGCTTCAGATCGCCGAGCAAGAGGCCGGTGCAGGCCGCGAAGCAGTGATCGTGACGGTTCTCTGCGACTCCGCGGAAAAATATATGAGCGAACGCTTCTGGCAGGAGGGGTGAGCAGCATGCTTCGCATTCACTACTCCGAATACGAGACCCTGCGCGCGCACGGCGAAGAGACCTATCCAAACGAGTGCTGCGGCGTCCTGCTCGGCAAAAATGTTGCTGGAGAAGGTAATCACGTGCAGCAGATCATCCGCGCCGGCAACACTCGCACTGACTCGGCACACAATCGCTACCACATTGCGCCACAAGAGCTGGTCAAGATTCAACGCCAGGCACGTGGGCTGGGACTGGACATCGTCGGCTTCTACCATTCGCACCCAGACCATCCAGCCCAGTGGTCGAAGACCGACTTCGCAGAAGCTCACTGGCTGGGCTGCTCTTATATCATCACCAGCGTTGAGAAGGGTAAGGCCGTCGTGACAAACTCGTTCTTGCTCAGCGGGACTGGCGAAGAAGACAAAAACTTTGAGGACGAAGCCATTCAGATTGACATGGCCACACACGCCACCGGCACAGGGGCGCACAACCAGAAAGGTCAGGCATGAACATCCACATTCCCACGCCGCTGCGCGCATACACGGGCGGCCTCGAGACCGTCAGTATCGCCGGTGCAACCGTCGATGCGGTCTTCCAACAACTCACAGTCGTCTACCCCGAGCTGAAGCAGCACTTGTTTACGCCTGAAGGCAAGCTGCGTTCGTTCGTCAACGTCTATTTGAACGATGATGACATTCGCTATCTCCAGGACAAAGAAGAGACTGCCGTCAAAGATACAGACGAGCTGACGATCATCCCGTCGATCGCAGGCGGAACGAGCTGTTGGCTGTAAAACTTTTTCGTTTGTAACCGCCGAAGAAGCTTTTATAGAACAACAATTTTGAGCCTGCCACCCTCGAGGAAAAGGAAACGCCAATGCCAACCGCAGTAGAAGAAATTACCCTTCCAAAGTTATCCAACGACGAGATTGCGCGCTACTCCCGACACTTGATTCTTCCAGAGGTCGGCATGGAGGGCCAGCAGAAGCTGAAGGCCGCGAAGGTGCTGTGCGTCGGCACCGGCGGTCTAGGCGCCCCGCTCGCGCTTTATCTTGCTGCCGCTGGCGTAGGCACAATCGGCCTCGTCGACTTCGATACCGTCGATGCCAGCAACCTGCAGCGCCAGATCATTCACTCCACCGCAACGGTCGGCATGCTGAAGGTCGATTCGGCCGAGATTATGCTCAAGGGTCTCAATCCGCATTTGAAGGTAGTCAAGCACAACACGATGCTCACCAGCGCCAACGCGCTCGAAATCTTCAAAGACTATGACGTCATCGCCGACGGCACGGATAACTTCCAGACCCGCTACCTGGTCAACGATGCTTGCGTCCTGCTGAACAAGCCGAATGCGTACGGCTCCATCTTCCGCTTCGAAGGCCAGGCCAGCGTCTTCGGTACCAAGGAAGGCCCCTGCTATCGCTGCCTCTATCCGGAGCCACCACCGCCAGGCTTGGTTCCCTCCTGCGCCGAAGGTGGCGTACTCGGCATTCTGCCTGGTCTCGTCGGAGTCATCCAGGCCACTGAGACCATCAAGCTGATTCTCGGCATCGGCGAGCCACTTATTGGCCGCCTGCTGCTGGTCGATGCGCTCGGAATGAGCTTCCGAACACTGAAGCTACGCAAAAATCCCGAGTGCCCGGTCTGCGGCCCCAACCCAACTGTGACCGAGCTCATCGACTACGACCAGTTCTGCGGCATCACTCCGCCGAGCGAGGTTGGTCCCCTCGAAGTCGCGCGAGATAAGGCTGTCAGTGATCTCCCGGTCGTTGATGGAGTTCCGCAGATCTCAGTGCAAGAGCTGAAGCGCAAGCTCGACGCGAAGGAAGATATATTCGTCCTTGACGTCCGCGAACCTCACGAGTATCAGATCGTGAATCTTGGCGCACCTCTAATCCCGGTCGGGGATATCGAGCGCCGCAGCTCTGAGTTGGCCGACAAAAAGAACAGCGAGATTATCGTTCACTGCAAGTCCGGTGCACGCAGTCAGAGGGCCGCTGTTGCCTTGAAGAATGCCGGTTTCACAAACGTGTCGAACCTTACCGGGGGAATTCTGGCCTGGGCTGACAAGATCGATCCAACTCTACCGAAGTACTAAACGCAATCCATTTGCACGACGAAGCGGCGCACTCAGCATGCGCCGCTTTTTTATTCCGCTTTGTCTTCCGCTTCCAGCATCTGCAGGCACAATGGACGCTCCAGCATGCAGTCCATGCGGGCGATAGAGGCCAACGCATGCTCTATGGTCGACGTCAGACTTGGTTCAGTCGTAACCACAAACGGTAGACGGTGTTTCGGATACCCCCGCCGCTGCAGAAGCGAATCAATGTTCGCACCGACCGTCGTAAGCGCACCCGAGATAGCCGAAACAATCCCCGGCTTGTCATCGACAACAAAACGCAGGTAGTGCGGAGCCATAAAGTCCCCTGTCACCTCGCGCTTCCTTACTGGTAGCTCCACGGTCTTGCATCCTTGTGCGACGGCCAGCACATCGGAGACAACGGCCACCGCAGTCGGCTCACCGCCCGCACCATGACCCGAGAACACCACGTCCCCCCCGAACCTGCCACTGACGATAACCATATTCTGCGTGCCATGCGACCAGGCCATCGGCGATGCAAGCGGAACGAGCATCGGTGCAACTCGCGCATGCACGAGCTTGCCGTCGAGCTCTGCACGCGAAACCTGCCGGATGGTGCAGTTCAACTCCTTCGCGTAGGAGAAATCGATCGCTTCAATCGTCGAGATCGTTTGTGTCGCTACTTCATCGGGGTTGAGTTCCGCGTGCATCGCAATCCGAGAGAGGATGCAGAGCTTGGCGCGAGCGTCGTGCCCATCAACATCTGCGGCGGGGTCGGACTCCGCATACCCCAACTGCTGTGCATCCGCCAGCACGGTCGCATAGTCGGCGCCGCCCTCCATCCGGCTCAGAATGTAGTTGCAGGTTCCGTTCACAATACCGCTCAGCTTCGTCACTTGATCGCCGCCGAGCCCTTGCAGCACGCCCGGAATGACGGGAACGCCCCCGGCAACTGCCGCCCCGTGCATCAAATAAACATTGTTCAGCGCTGCCAGCTTCGCAAGACTTGTTCCACGGTAAGCGATCAGTTGTTTGTTCGCCGTCACAACCGACTTTCCTGCTGCGAGAGCCTTTCGCAGCCAGCCCTCCACAGGATTCAAACCACCCATCAACTCAATCACAATATCGACGTCAGAACGCAGAATGACATCGATATCGTCAGTCCACACGACGGACGCAGGCACCAACTTTGCTGCGTCGGAGCTGCGCTTTCTTGCAGGGTTGCGATTGAAGATGTGGGTCAGCTCCACGCCACGAAACTTCGACGCGGCCAGGACCCGCGCCACAGAACTGCCCACGGTCCCGAAACCGAGCAGAGCCACTTTGACCACTGAATCTACCTGTGCCTTCTTGATGGAAGTCTTCTTCTGCTTCGTCGTCATATTAGTAGTCGATCCTGCTAGCATGGGCACGCCACGCATCAAAACTTGCGATTGCCTGCTCCGGCAACAGATTGATCGTCGGGATACTGCGCTCACCAATCGATTGCTTCATCTCTTCATACAGATAAGCATCGTCGAAGCCGGCGGCGGCCGCATCAGCAGCACAGCTGCCATAGAAGATGGCCTCACAACGCGCCCAGTAAATTGCAGCAAGGCACATGGGGCACGGTTCGCAACTGGTGTAGATGTGGCAACCTCGCAATTCAAACGACGCAAGCGCGGTACAAGCGTTACGAATTGCTACAATCTCGCCATGCGCCGTTGGATCGTTGGTTGCCGTAACAAGGTTCGCACCTGTGGCGATGATCTCGCCGTCGCGCACAATGACCGCGCCAAACGGCCCTCCTCGACCGGAGGTTACGTTCTCCGTCGCCAAAGCGATAGCTTTTTGCATGAAGATTGGGTTGCCCTGCATTCGGCTCGATATCCTTATAGTGCGCTTTGCGCGTCGAAGATGGCGGAATAATCAAATTATGGCACATGCCTACATCTCGAAACGCATTGTCACTCCCCTAGGCACGCAAGACGGCGCACTCCTGATAGAAGACGGAAAGATACGCGCCATCTGCCGCCGGTCCGATGTGCCAAGCGATGTCGTCGTTATCGACTGCGGCAGCAATGCCCTGCTGCCAGGCCTGGTAGACACACACGTCCACATCAACCAGCCGGGCCGCACTGAATGGGAGGGATTTCGTACGGCCACCCGCGCAGCCGCGGCCGGCGGCTACACCACCCTGGTCGATATGCCGCTGAACTGCCTCCCCGAAACTACCACCGTAGCCGCTCTTGAGGAGAAACGCAGGTCCGCAAAGGGCGAGTGTTTCGTCGACTGGGCCCCCTGGGGCGGCGCAGTCGCGGACAATCAACCCCATATCTTGCCTCTCGCGCGCGCCGGTGTTCTGGGATTCAAGTGCTTTCTCATCTACCCCGGTTGCGATGGCTTCACCATGATCGATCAGCAGCAGTTAGAGACAGCTCTCCCATTCGTCGCTGAGTCGGGTCTCCCGCTTCTAGTCCATGCTGAGCTCGCCGGGCCAATCGACGCTGCGACGCAGAGTCTAAGCAATGCTGATTGGCGCAGCTACGCAACCTATCTAGCGTCGCGGCCTGATGAAGCGGAGCTCGAGGCAATTCGGCTCATGATCAGGCTCTGCCGCCAATACAGCTTCCGCCTCCATATCGTCCATCTTTCAACCGCGATGGCGCTAGAAGAGATCAAGGCTGCACGTGACGAAGGTCTTCCGATCACCGTAGAAACATGTCCCCACTATCTCCACTTTGCTGCGGAGCAAATCCCCGACCGTGCCACCCTGCTCAAGTGCGCGCCGCCGATCCGAAACGAGCAAAATCGGCTGGCGCTGTGGCACGCTCTCCGCGAAGGCGTCATCGACATGATCGTCACCGACCACTCCCCCTGTCCGCCAGAGATGAAATGCCAGGATACAGGCCGCTTCGACCAAGCCTGGGGAGGAATTGCCAGTCTCTCCTTGGCTCTCTCGATCGTCCATACCGAATGTTCTTCCCGAGGCTGCTCACTTGAAGACATTGCTCGCTGGATGAGCAGCGCGCCGGCTGCACTTGCCGGCTTGAGTCACAAAGTTGGCACATTGGAGGCCGGCCGCGAGGCAAACTTCATCATCTTCGACACGGACAGCGAGTTCACCGTTACAGCCGACAGATTGCACTATCGCCACCTCGTCTCTCCCTACATGGGAGAGACCATACGCGGCATAGTGACACAAACCTATTTACGCGGAGAATCCATCTACCGTGAAGGCACCTTCACATCCACTCCTTCCGGCCGCGAGGTCACGTTATAGTAAGCAAACACATGAACAAAGTTCTGGACCGATGGAACTCGCTCGACCCGGCCACTGCCGCCCGTGAGGCGCTCCCATGTTGCGGTTCGCAAGCGTGGGCGGTCGCGCTCGCCTCCAAGCGGCCCTTCACAGACACCGCTTCCTTGGTCGAGGCATCCGCTGCTGTGTGGTTTGCTCTGCCCGAAGCCGCCTGGCAAGAGGCGTTTGACAGCCACCCCCGCATCGGTCAGAGGCATGCGCAGACTGTTGCAACCGAAAAATCTTTACAGTGGTCTGCCCAGGAACAACGTGCTGCCCTCTCCACGGATGAGGCTGCAAAATACGCTCTTGTAGAAGCGAATCGCCGCTACGAACAGAAGTTCGGACGCATCTTCATCGTCCGTGCGGCAGGAAAGACGCCGTCTGAGATTCTCGCTGCCCTCGAAACAAGGATGCAGAACGACGCCACGACAGAGCTCCGCGAAGCAGCCGAGCAACAACGTCAAATCACACAACTTCGTCTTCAACGATGGCTGGAGTCCGACTGACAATGGGCATCTCGACACACATCTTAGACACGGCATTGGGCCGGCCGGCCGCAGGCGTTCCCATCGCGCTCGCTCGCATGACGAACAACGAATGGTCACCAATCAACAATGCGACGACAGATCAGGACGGCCGCTGCAAGTATCTGTTGCCAGCAACGCACACCCTGCAGTCGGGAACATATCGCGTTCGCTTCGAAACTGCGGCCTACTACAAACAGCATCAACTAGATGGGCTGTATCCCTATATCGAAATAGTTTTTACAGTGACTGACTGCGAACAGCACTACCACATCCCCTTGCTCCTGACGGCAAACGGCTACACCACCTACCGAGGAAGCTGAACATGATTGAGCTGGCTGAAAATCGCTACGGAAAATCCCGCGTTCGCCTGATGAAGGTAACACGTCACGATCACGGCCATGACCTTCGCGAGTGGACAGTGCAGGTGCTGCTCCGCGGAGACTTCAATACAGCGCATCTCGACGGCGACAACAGCAAAATTCTTCCAACAGACACGATGAAGAACACCGTGTACTCTCTCGCCCGGACCTCGAAGGCAACCTCAATGGAGGAATACGCGAAAGAGCTTACCGACTTTCTACTCGAACGCAACCCACAGGTTGAATCCGTTTCGATTCGCATCGAGAGCACGCTATGGAAGCGTCTTACCGTTGACGGCGAGCCACATCCAAGCGCCTTCATGCGCGGCAGTAATGAGCTTCAAACCACAAGCGTTGAACGTGCACAAAAGGGTACGTTCAACGTTCTCTCAGGCCTCGACAACCTCGTCCTCCTCAAAACAGCGAACTCTGGCTTCGAAGGCTACATCAAGGATTCGCTGACTACGCTACCCGAAACAAAAGACCGGCTCTTCGGAACCGCCGTCAGTGCGGAGTGGCGCTACACCTCTGCGAACGTTAACTTCGATACCGTCCGCACAACTCTCCGCGAAGCCCTGCTTCGTACGTTCGCGAACCACGACAGCAAATCCGTTCAGCAAACTCTTTATGCAATGGCTCAGAGCGCACTCGAAGAAGTGGCCGAGATCGATGAGATCGAAATCATCATGCCGAACAAGCACTGCCTTCTCGTCGATCTGTCGCGCTTCGGACAGGACAATCCTAACGAAATCTTCGTCCCGACAGATGAGCCACATGGGTATATCGAAGCGCGCGTGCGGCGCAAACCCTGAAGCGATCAAATAAAGCAACCATGACAGGCACAAAAACAGATCGCGCCGCACACATTATCGCCCGCTGCAGGGAGATTGCAGCCCATACAGAAACTCCTGGCGAGATTACGCGTCGTTTTTTAACTTCGCCCATGCACGGCGTCCATACACTGATCCACGATTGGATGGTGGCCGCCGGAATGACAGTGCACGTTGACGCCATCGGCAACCTGCGCGGTTTGTGGCCCGCAGCCGCAGCAGAATCACCTCGCCTCATCATTGGCTCCCATCTCGATACGGTCCCCAACGCCGGCGCCTTCGACGGCATCTTAGGAGTCGTTCTCGGTATCGCTGTCATCGAGGAGTTGCACGGAAACCACCTTCCATTCTCCATCGAAGTCATCGGATTTTCGGAGGAGGAGGGTGTACGTTTCAGCAAACCATTCCTCGGGAGCCTCGCTGTGGTTGGTAGCCTGGATACCGAAACTCTCGCCCGCAAAGATCGAGATGGCATAAGCCTCACTGAAGCGATTCGCGCCTACGGTCTTGATCCTGCACAGCTCCCAGCAGCGGTCTTATCCGACGATACCTTCGCATACCTCGAATTTCACATCGAACAAGGGCCAATCCTCGAGAGCGAGGAGTTGTCGCTAGGAGTCGTCGAAGCTCTGGTCGGCCAGACCCGGATGCAATTTGTCTTCGACGGACAAGCCAACCACGCAGGTACCACGCCCATGCATCTGAGGCGTGACGCAATGGCTGCCGCCGCCGAATGGATCGTCGCTGTCGAAGACTGTGCTTCCTCTCAGAAAGGCCTTGTCGCCACTGTCGGCAATGTAGAAGCCTCTCCAGGCGCTGGGAACGTCATTGCAGGACGAGTGACAGCATCGCTCGACGTCCGCCACGCTGAAGACGCCGCCCGCAACACGGCCGTGGCCGCGCTGACTGATGCGGCAAAGAGCTTGAGCGCCAAGCGTAATGTCCAGGTCACAGTCGTCACTCAACTTGAGCAGCGGGCCGTACCGCTAAATCCATCCCTGACTGACATGCTCCACACCGCCGCGGCCCAGGCAGGCTTTCCTAGCCGCAGAATGACCAGCGGTGCCGGCCACGATGCAATGATTCTTGCCCCGAGCATCCCCTCATCCATGCTCTTTCTTCGCAGTCCGAGAGGTCTCAGCCATCATCCGGACGAATCTGTTTTACCTCAGGATGTTGAAGCCGCGCTCGCCACAGCGCTGGAGTTCCTGACCCTGTTGGGCGATGATAAATCGAAGCCAAAGGACGGCCATGCATAAGCTCGGACAGACCCGTAGCACGAATCAACGCGATCACCTGCTCCATACTCCGGACACCTTCGTTCGCTCTGTCTTACCGGGCATGGAACTTGCCACTGCCGTCGTCCATATCTCACCCGCAGGGGGCGCGGCCTTCACGCAGTACACCGCCGAGCTTGAGCCAGGCGGCAAGCTCGGCCCCACCTCCAATCAGCGGTTCATCTATACGCTGGAGGGCGCCGCCGACCTCGCGACGGACACAACTTTTCAAACTCTGACCCCAGGCGCATACGCTTATCTCCCCGAAGACGCCGCACACACCCTGACGGCGCAGCAGACAACGAGGCTTGCCGTTATCGAGAAACCGTACGACACGTTAGCGTCTGTCTCTGCTCCAGAGCCGTTGGTAGGCCACGAAAACAAAACCCTTTCGGTACCGCTGAATGACGACCCTGACCTTCAGGTTCGCAGCCTTATTCCCAACTCACTATCCTTCGACTTTGCCGTCAACACAATGACCTACCAACCAGGCTCCGCGCTCAGCATGGTCGAGGTACACGTCATGGAGCACGGTCTGCTGATGCTCGAAGGCGGCGGCATCTACCGACTAGGAGACAGCTGGTACCCCGTTACCGCAGGCGACTTCATCTGGATGGGGCCCTTCTGCCCACAATGGTTCGGCGCAATTGGCAAACGCCCAGCGAAATACCTCATCTATAAAGATTGGAACCGGCATCCGCTTGTCTAGAGCGGCACGTCTAGATCTACAGCGGCGGGAGCAACTGTTTTGGATATGAAAATACAAATTGATCAAGCGCGGCTGACGAACGAACTCCAGACCCTCGCCAAGTTTACCGACGCTGAACCTGTCAGCGACGGCACTTCGGTCACTCGAGTCGTCTTTTCGCCCGACGATCTTCGCGCTCGCGCCTGGCTGAAAGAGCTAGCGACTGCAGAGGGTTTCGAGATCCGCGACGACGCCGTCGGCAACATCTTCATCCGTTGGACCGGCACAGAGCCACAGTTGCCCGCCGTCGCAACTGGCTCTCACACCGACGCCATACCCCATGCGGGCATGTACGACGGCACGGTCGGCGTACTCGGCGGCCTGGAGGCGATGCGTGCGCTCAAGCGAAGCGGTCTGCGCCCGCGCCGCTCCATCGAGCTCGTCATGTTCACCTCGGAGGAACCAACCCGCTTTGGCATCGGCTGTCTCGGCAGCCGTCTTATCTCCGGCACTCTCGATCCCCTTCGAGCAGACGCGATGCAGGACAAAGAAGAAACCACTCTCGCTACCGTCCGCACCGCCGCAGGCTTCAGTGGCGCCCTTTCTTCAGTTCGCCTACCCGTCGACCACTACCACGCCTGGCTCGAACTCCACATCGAACAAGGACCTCTGCTCGAGCGCGAAGGCATTCCAATCGGTATCGTCACCAGCATCGCAGCTCCGGCTGGCTATCGTTTCACCATCACCGGCTTCGGCGGTCACGCCGGAGCACTCCTCATGCCTGACCGCAAAGACGCGCTCTGTGCCGCCGCTGAACTCATCCTCTCCGTCGAAAAACACGCTCTCGCCACAGGAGCCATCGACACCGTCGCCACTGTTGGCACCTGCGACGTCCACCCCGGCGCAGTCAACAGCGTACCCAGCCGCGTCGTCCTTCAACTCGATATTCGTGACACTGACCCCGCACGCAGGGAGAGCGTGATGCAGTCTGTTCGCCAAGACTGCGAACAACTCCGCCAGCGCCGCAAAGTGACAATCACAGAAGAACTGGTCAACGCCGACGCCCCGGCACAATCCTCACCGCACATCGTCCAGCTGCTGGAAACGCTCTGCACCGAACAAGGCATCCAATACAAGAAGATGGTCAGCCGCGCATACCACGACTCACTCTTCATGGCCCGCATCGCACCAATCGCTATGATCTTCATTCCCTGCCGCAACGGCGTCAGCCACAGACCTGACGAATATGCTGCCCCAGGAGATACCACTCTTGGGGTACACCTGCTTGCCTCAGTCCTTGCTAAGCTAGCAATAGAGTAGACCGCGGCTACATGGCCATCGAATCGATCAATCCCGCTACCGGCAAGCTTCTACGCCAGTTCGAACCGCTCACCGACGAGGCCGCGCGCCAGAAGATCGCCCTTGCCGCAGACGCTTTTCGGACCTACGCGCTGATACCGATTGAACACCGAGCACTATGGATGCGCAAACTGGCGTCCATCCTTGACAATGAGTTAGACGACCTCTCCACTCTCATCACACTGGAGATGGGCAAGCCGATCGAAGCGTCCCGCTACGAGATATTGAAGTGCGCTGACGCTTGCCGCTACTACGCCGAACACGCCGCACGAATCCTCGCACCCGAGTCCATTCCCACCGAGCACAACCACAGTTACGTCCGATGGGATCCTCTCGGCGTCGTGCTCGCCGTAATGCCCTGGAACTTTCCGTTCTGGCAGGTATTCCGTTTCCTGGCACCGGCGTTGATGGCCGGCAACGTCGCGGTACTCAAACATGCTCCAAATGTTCCACAATGCGCTCTGGCCATCGAAGCTCTCGTTCGTCGCGCCGGGTTTCCCCGAGGCACTTTTCAAAGTCTCTTCCTCGACGTACAGCAAGTCGAAACAATTCTTGGCGATGACCGCATCGTAGCCGTCACCGTCACCGGCAGCGAGGCCGCCGGTCGAGCCATCGGAGCGCAAGCGGGCTGGCTTATTAAAAAATCAGTCCTCGAACTCGGCGGCAGCGATCCATTCATCGTGAT
This sequence comes from uncultured Acidobacteriaceae bacterium, assembly GCA_963708755.1. GTDB lineage: Bacteria > Acidobacteriota > Terriglobia > Terriglobales > Acidobacteriaceae > Edaphobacter. The sequence continues at coordinate 408,028 of CAVPTN010000001.1, read as the reverse complement.
GCCCTCAGCCGATCTCGACCTCGCCATCGAAACTGCCATCCGCGCACGTTGTGTCAACAGCGGACAATCCTGCATCGCCGCAAAACGCTTTATCGTCGCAGACGAAATCTACGATGCCTTCGAATCTCGCTTCGTCGCTGGCATGGAGGCGATTCGCGTCGGCGATCCCATGAAGCCAGAGGTCCAAATCGGCCCGCTCGCAACCGCACACGCCGTTGATCTTCTCGAAGAGCAAGTGAAGGCAGCGACCCGCGTCGGTGCGCGTATCCTCACCGGCGGCGAGCGCATGCTCGGAGCAGGCAATTATTTCGAGCCCACCGTCATCACCGGCATCCCGCGGAACTCTGCGGTCTATCGCGAAGAACTCTTTGGCCCTGTCGCCATGCTCTTCCGGGCTCAGGATCTCAACGAAGCCATCGAGATCGCCAACGACACGCCCTTTGGTCTCGGTGCCTCCGCCTGGACCCGTGATCCTGCCGAGCAACAACGGCTAGTCACCGAACTACAGTGCGGCGGAGTCTTCCTGAACACCATGGTGGCCAGCGACCCACGCCTACCCTTCGGCGGAATCAAACGCTCCGGCTACGGACGCGAACTATCGGCCGCAGGCATGCGCGAGTTCCTCAACGCAAAGACCGTTGTCATCGCGTCAGTGGGCTCAACGCACGAGGCAGTCAGCAAACCGTATCTGGTAGCTACCGCTGACACCGTCCAAACCAGGTAGCTCCCCCACAACACGGGACACATGTTTTCGGCTAAGCTTCTGTGTCGCAAAGAAGCCTTTCTCGCTCGTCGCGAAGCTTCGTCGACCAGACATATCTTCACCGAGAGGAACACAATGCCCGATCTCAAGTACTTCACCGGCTTCGGAAACGAGTTTGCTACCGAAGCTCATCCAGGCGGCCTCCCCATCGGCCAGAACGCTCCCCAGAAGGCTCCCCTTGGCCTCTACACCGAGCAACTGAGCGGCAGCCCCTTCACCGCACCACGGCTGCTCAACCGCCGCACCTGGACCTATCGCATTCGCCCCTCCGTCATGCACAAGCCCTACGAGAGAATCGCAAACGGCATGGTCCGCTCAACCCCCTTCAACGAAGTCGAGACCACACCCAGCCAACTGCGCTGGGACCCCTTGCCGCTGCCGTCAACCCCGGTAGATTTTGTGGACGGCCTCACTACGCTCGCAGGCAACGGCGACCTTACGATGCACTCTGGCGTCGCGATCCACATCTATGCGGCTAACAAAAGCATGACCGACCGCTTCTTCTACTCGGCCGACGGCGAGCTTCTCTTCGTACCCCAACTGGGACGCCTCATGCTCCACACCGAACTTGGCATCCTTGATCTAACTCCCGGCGAGATAGCCCTCGTCCCGCGCGGCATCAAGTTCCGTGTCGAGTTGCTCGAGCCCCAGGCACGCGGCTATCTCCTAGAAAACTACGGCGCCAGCTTCCGCTTGCCGGAACTCGGAGCGATCGGTGCAAACGGTCTCGCCAACACGCGCGACTTCCTCACTCCGCACGCCGCCTACGACGATCGCGATAACGCCATCTTCCAGGTTGTCGCCAAATTTCAAGGCAATCTTTGGGCCTCCGACTTCGACCACTCCCCACTCGACGTCGTCGCCTGGCATGGCAACTACGCGCCCTGCAAATACGACCTCGCACGCTTTAACTGCATCAACTCCGTAAGCTTCGACCACCCTGACCCATCGATCTACACCGTCCTCACCTCACCCAGCGAGATCCCCGGCACCGCAAATGTCGACTTCGCCATCTTCCCGCCGCGCTGGATCGTCGCTGAACACACCTTCCGTCCGCCATGGTTCCATCGCAACTTCATGAACGAGTTTATGGGTCTCGTCACCGGCGAGTACGATGCCAAAGCCGAAGGCTTCGTCCCCGGCGGCGCCAGCCTTCACAACTGCATGAGCGGCCACGGCCCCGACGCCGAGACCTTCGCTCGCGCCAGTGCCGCTGAACTGAAGCCGATCAAACTCGAAGGCACCCTCGCCTTCATGTTCGAAACCCGCTTCGTCTGCCGCCCTACAAAATTTGCAATGGACACAGCCGCCCGCCAGCACGAGTACTACACCTGCTGGCAGACCCTGAAGAAAAACTTCAAGCCCTAGAATCTCTTTCGAACAAAAACAAAGAGGCACGACCGGAACTCCTGTCGTGCCTCTTTCATTCTGCAGTCTCTAGAAGTTGAATGTAGCCTGCAACGTGATCCGTCGCACTGCCGTGGCAGAGCTGAACGGTCCAGCCGCCAAAGTAGTGAACTGACCGAATCGCGGCGAACTCAAACTACTGGTGGGCGTTCCATACGGAATTACGTTAAACAGATTGAAGGCCTGTGCTCCCAACGTGAAAGTGTAACGGTGACCAGAGCTGGCGCCTTGCGGTCCGAAGCCTCCCCGCACCCCGCCAGGTCCCCCCGCACGAGAAGCACCACCACCGCCACCACCACGACCGCCTGGCCCCCCAGGACCATTGTTGTTATTTCCGCTTGAGCCGCTGTTCGCAGCCCCGCCTGTTCGCTCCCCAAATCCAAACACGCGTGAAACGCGAATATTGAATGTTGAATTCGAAGGGCCATCGCAGTAGTTGATCGGCACAGGCGTTAAGCTTGCCAGTCTGCGTTGCACTGAAGTCAGCGGACACCCTGCATCTTCCGCTATCGCCGTTTGCGAAAAATGGCCGTGCGTTATAGATCGACGAGCCCGTAGGGTCGAGACCGCTCGTCAGGTTATACGGAGTCCCCGACTGCGCAATGATGAACGGACTTGCGGTGAACTGATATGGGAGCTGCCAGCTGCCACCGATAACCCCAAAGCTTGCGTGCGAGAACGAAGCACGTCCGTAATCCACCTTCGTATTAGTGTTGCTGGTTGGAAAAAATCCAGCGCCCGAGGTATTGGCATCGGCAAGATTCAGTGAGTAAAAGCCAAACAAAGTGATCTTTTTTAGCCTGGCATTTCCGTTGATCAAAAGCTGGTTCTCACGATAGACGCCACCAGATTGAAATTGAAAATCATAAGGCGTGCCAGGTGTGCTTGAGTCGAAGAAGTTTCTGCTGAGATACTGATGATCCCCGCGAGCATTCAAATAGTTCACAGACATCGTAGCTGCGCGGCCAAGCTGTTGGTCAACTCCAATCGCCGCCTGCATCGTATAAGACGTACGTATTCCGTCTCCCAATGAATAGGTTTGCTGCCGACCCGTTGACGTACTCCCGCAGCCGACAGGATTCTGCGGCGTGCACGTAATTCCTGGATTAACAAAGGTCGATGTGACCTGATTAGTGCCATTTTCCTGCAGCGTGGTTAGATAGTTGGCCAATGTAAACCGGTCATAAAAGATGCCATAGCCACCACGGACCACAGTTACTGGCGACTTGCCACTCCCCCGCGGAATTCCATAGGCGAAAGATACACGTGGAGCAAAGTCATGCGCGCTACTGATCACGTTTTGCGCTTCGAAACGAAGCCCATAGCTTATCGTCAGATTTGGTTTTGCCTTCCAATCATCCTCCGCATAAAGTCCCACATCTGTCATGCGGCCAGCAACTTCAAGTTTGTTGATAGTCGTGAATGCAAACTGCCCGGGTAACCCGCATTGATACGATGAGATCCCAGCATTCAAAGACGAGCATGGCGTGGTCACAGTTGGATTACACGTACTCGGTTTCGTGACGCCTGAGTTCGTATCCGTGCACGGATCGAGCAGGTACGAGTAGGTAAAGGTCCCATTCGACCCTGCGTTCGAGGAGATGGATTCATCCGACGTCCGCAGACGGCCACCAAACCGGATAAAGTTCTTTGCCAGTGCGATCGAGCTGTAGTTCTGAACCTCAATGTGCGTGCCTGTAGTCTGCTGGGTCCCCAGACTAGAACCTCCACTCGTAAAGATGCCTTGCACTGACAAAGTTGGTCCAGAGTTAAGTGGGTTCTGCGACGAGTAGTCGCGCTGGTATTCGAATCTCGTCTCGTTGATCACGCGTGGGCTTAAGATCTGTGTATCGCTGATCTGGACGGTGTGTTCGGTGCTATCACTGTTGTAGCCCACGGTCGGAAGATTGGTGTTCCCGATTCCGTTATTCTGTTGTCCGTTCACGTAGTACTGGTAACGCACCGTCAACGTATTCTTTTCCCCCAATGCCAGGTCGACACGCGGGCTGATATCGCTGCGTGTCTGAGGGTGAGACACTGCGCGAGCTGACTCTGGGTAGGAAGGAAAATAAGAGCAAGCCGAAAACGGCAGCTGGCCAGGGTCGCACGGCACTGTCGCGGTTGCGGAGGTGGCGTAGAAGCCGCTCGGATTGACGATGTTGTTGTCCTGAATCGTACGGTGCGAGCCCGCTACCGTAAACGACATGAAGCGATTGATCGGCCCACTCACGCTACCAAGCACAAATAGCGTGTGATACGGAGGCTGCGTGTTCGAAGGACCAAGAAACGGGTTCGAAGTATTGAACGCATTGTCACCCCCCTGAACGCTAAGGTTCCCGTGATACTTATCCGTGCCCGGCTTCGTGAAAACTTCAACGCGCCCATAGCCTAACTTGTCGAACTGCGCAGAGAACGGATTCTGATTGATGCGAATCTCCCGAATGGAAGACTTTGGCGGCAGTTGCCCACCAGTAAATCCGTCGACATAAATCTGGCCGCCATTCGGCCCTGCCGCAGGTCCTGCCAGTGCGGTCAACTCAGAGGACAGTTCATCCGGATCGTCCGAAAGCGCATCGAGATCCTTCCCTTTGATGACAGTTGTGCTCGCATTGCTATCCGGGTCGACGCTCACCTGCGCGTTCTGCGCTGTGACATTCACCTCTTCCTTCTGTTCCTGGATCGCCATCTGCACATCGAGAGTCAGCGCCTGACCTGGAGCGATCTTCACCCCCAGCTTCACAAACGACGCAAACCCCTGCATCGTGACCGTAACCGAGTACGTTCCCGCAGGAACACCTCGCAACGAATACGTTCCATCCCCCTGCGACTGCGCAATCAACGCCTTCCCCGAAGCAGGAGTGAAAGTGACCGTTGCGCCCGGAATTACTGCATTCTCAGGATCAGCAACGAGTCCATGCACGGTCGCACCCGTCTGCTGGGCGATTACTGCCATCGGCATCAAAGCAATCAAAAAAAGCAAAGCGAACTTCAAGGCTGCGCGAAATAACATTACTACTCCTAAAAATATCCATCGTGCGATTCAAAAACTACTGAGAACCGCTGTCAGCAGTGCCTCCGCCCAAACTCCACGGCGACAACGTCAAAGACGCCGAGCCACTCGGCGTCGCTGCCAGAATTGGTTCTACTCCAGACAACAAAGTCACAGCTGTCACACCGCCGCTCGCTGTATCCGACTGCGATCCAACGATCATCACAGCATCTCCCACCTTCAGATCAGCAATCGTCTGGCTTGGCAGCCTGCTTACAAGTTGTGAGAGATCAGCTCCTGCCGAATGTCCGGATCCCCCGGCTCGCTCTCCGCCTGCTGCATTGTCCCCACCGCCACTCGCACCAGCAGCGCCCTTTGCCCGGGCCGCAAATCTCGCCGCAACCTCTGGAGGCAGCGAACGCACACTCGAATTCGCGGTGACCGTCACTGTTACCGTCTTCTTCGTAGCAAGATCTTTCAGCGTCAGCGTCCCGTTCGCTGCATTGATCGTAGCGATCAATCCAGCGAGATTCTTAAACGATCCACTTACGACCTCTTCTGCCTGGATCGACGTACCATCGTCAGACTTCGCCCCGCGCACACGAAGCTGATCACCTACCTGTATCTGGGCCAGCGTCCCCGGCTTCGCATCCTCAAACTTCACCGAGTCCCCAGCATAGCGCCGAAACTTCGTCGTGCTGGACGTATTCACCGTGAGCTTCTTCGCACCAATCGATACCGTCAATGCCCCGGTGCCAGCGTCGACAGCGCTTACTATTCCGCCCGTACTGCGCTTCTGCCAATCAGCCTGCTCGGCCTCATGCTTCTGCGCTATATCTCCCGATTTCATCAAGATCACGCGCGACGCCGCAAAGGCACCCGCCGACTCCCCGCCCTTTCCGCTCACTAATACGCGGTCGCCGGTCGCAATATCGGCCAACGTGATTGTCTGGGCTGTCTTCAAATCAGTACTACCTGGCGCCAACTGCAGGATGCGTGCACCCTCCGCCACACTCACGGCAACCTCTTGCCCCGCGTCCGTTGTCAGCGTCAGAGTATTTCCGGCGACCGATTTAACCGTACCGAGCTGACGTCCAGCCGCTGCAGGCGCGGCTGCCGGAGTCTGCGCCATTGCGTTCGCGCCGACGGCGGGAACACACGACAGAATTACGATCAAACCACCAGCGAGCGTAGATCTTCGAAGTACATTGAATCTGCTCAACATCGCCTTCCTCCTCAAAATTTCACGCGATCCTATCAGTCGCTTTGGATTTACTCACCAAAGTCGCTGGTCTCTATGCAGACGAGCCAGCACATTAAAAGTTTCCTCTGGAAACGACGTTTTCGTATTGAACATAGACCGCCACAATGCAGAAGTGAGCCGCCACAAAGTACATCAACAGCCTTCCCCGCTCTGCTTAGCCAGGGCGCCATAACTCCTGGCGGCGCACCAAACGACTCTGAAACCGGCACGCAATGCCATTGGTCATCGATAAGCGAACATCACCCCGTCGCCGTCGCGTACGTCTGTACTCTCAGAGACCACCCCAAACGTCGTCCGTCAGGAAATGTCCAGTCTGATTCGTTTATGCAGAGCACTCCAAATACGAGCACCAAGGGGGAGGAGTAACGAAGGCCCAACGGCATGGTGAAGACTTCCCTTCAACTGATTGTTCAGATAAGGGAAATACTACACAACGGGTAGACCTGTCTCGGCCGAAAGAATTACAAGACTATCTGATGGCAACACAACCTTACTTCCCTTCACTTCAACTCCCGTCCGCGATGCCAACACCATAGGCAGCTTCCCGGTATTCTCAAGCTCCACCATACCCGGGCCGAGATTGCACATCACCGTGACTAAACCACGTTTCATCACCAGCCAGCGCTTGCCCTCATCGAACTCCACCTTCACCTGACCCGGTCGCCCATCGTTCAACGAAGTAGACGCACGACGTAGTCGGATCAGACTCCGATACCAGGCCAACATCTCCTCATGGCATCCTTCATGCACCTCGTTCCAAATCAGCTTCGACCGCACAAAGGTCTCCACGTTCTCGGGATCGGGAATCTCCTCCGGAGCCCACCCAAACGCTGCGAATTCCCCACGCCGTCCAGCCTTCACGGACTTGGCCATCTCCGGATCTTCGTGGTCTGCAAAGTATTGAAATGGTGTCGAGGCCGCATACTCCTCACCCTGAAAGATCATCGGAACGAACGGAGCCGTCAGCACAATCCCAGCCGCTACCTTTGCACGCTCCATCCCAACCGTCTGATCCACCCTGTCTCCAACCGCACGATTTCCCACCTGATCGTGATTCTGGATATATCCAAGAAATAGATGTGGCGACAGATCCTTGGCGGCCCTCCCATGAGAGCGCCGCCTGTACGTTGAATAACTTCCATCCTGCACAAAATTATGCGTCAGAGACTTCGCCAGCTTCTTGAACGTTCCGAAGTCCGAGTAGTAGCCCTTCCCTTGACCCTCCGACGTGAGCACTGTGAACAGTGCATGATGAAAATCATCACTCCACTGAGCATCCATCCCATAACCGGCATTTTCTGTAGGTGTCACCACTCTGGGATCGTTCAAATCACTCTCAGCAATCAGTACCAACCGCCGTCCTAGCTTCGACGACAAATCTTTCGTCTCGGTCGATAGCTGCTCCATGAAGTGAACCGCGGACCGATCAATATATTCATGCACTGCATCCAGCCGTAGCCCGTCGATGTGATAGTCCCTCATCCACATCAGGGCGTTATCGCAGAAGAATCTGCGCACCTCATCACTTCCTTCACCCTCAAAGTTGATCGCGCCGCCCCATGGAGTGTGGTGCCGTTCCGTAATGTATGGTCCATACTTGCCGCTGTAATTTCCCACGGGCCCAAAATGGTTGTAGACAACATCCAACAGAACAGCCAGCCCGCGCGAGTGGCAGGCATCCACCAACCGCTTCAACCCATCCGGGCCACCATATTGTTCGGTCACTGCGAACAGCGCGGCACCGTCATATCCCCAACCCTGCCCACCAGGAAACGCCGCCACCGGCATCAATTCAACATGCGTAACACCGAGCTCCACCAGATACTCAAGCCGTTCAATCATGGAATCGAACGTCCCCTGCGGCGTAAATGTGCCGACATGCGACTCATAGATCACCGCAGACGAAAGCGGCGGCGCGTCCCAACCACGATCAGTCCACACAAACGCCGCTTGATCATAGACCCTCGACGCTCCATGCACTCCATGTGGTTGCCACAGTGACCTCGGATCTGGCCACGCCTTCGGATCATCGTCCAATACAAATCCGTAGTCAGTCCCTGGGCCTGCCTCCTGCACCGAAACATGCCAATATCCACGATCATCCTCAAGACTCATCGGGTACAAGCGCTCCCCAATCTTCACAGCAACCCGCTGTGCCCTGGGTGCCCAAACTTCAAAATCATGCATAGCAATTACTCCCCCACACCTTCGCGCACTAGAAGCGCCACCGGAAAATCCTTCAACAATCCCTTGATCCCCACTTCGCCGCCGTCGACCATGGCACCAGTCAGACGATTCCTCCACCGACCCTCCGGCAAGGTAACTGACGTATCCTTCCACACACCAGCGAGCTTCATCGTCAGCCGCGGTACCACCGTGATCACGTCTTCCCCACGCAGATATGCAATCACGTGGTCATACTTTGCTCCGTCCACCATCAAAGGGATATAGTCTGCATCCGCTCCGAACCAATCCGGCCTCTCACGCCTCAGTTCAAGCGCCTTATGTATCGTCCACATCTTTGGCAAACCCTCGTCGGCCCTGGTCATCACCTTGATTGCGATGTCATCTCCGCTCATCTGTTTCAGCTCCCCCAACAACCGCTGTCGCAGCCGATAGTCCACCGGCCTTCGGTTATCCGGGTCCACCAGACTCAGATCCCACAGCTCCGTTCCCTGATACAGATCAGGCACGCCGGGAGCCGTATACTTCAGCAGCGTCTGCGCCAGCGAATTCACGCGGCCTGCCTCGAGAATCCGATCGACAAACTGCTGCAGCTCTCGCAGAAAAGGCGCGTAGCTGTATGTAAATTCGATGAAGAGATTGAGCGCTTCTTCGAACTCTTTATTGTTCGCCACCCAGCTCGTCTGCTGCTTCGCCTCGCGAACAGCCTTCAGCATGTAAGCCTTCGCGCGCTCCATCGGCAGTGGCCACGCCCCGATCAGCGTCTGGTAGTAGAGATATTCCGTGTTGCGATCCGGCATTGGGTCCGAGTCCGGTTTTCGTGCTCGAAACGCATTATTCATCCGGGACCAGCGTTGCATCGTCGAACCAAAACGTCCCGGAATCTCCGACAGCACTGCCAGCCGCGCCCTCACATCCTCACTGCGCTTCGTATCATGTGTCGACAGCGTCGTCAGCGTCGAAGGGTGCGTCTCATGCATCTTCCCGCAGTAAGAATGGAACTCTTCGACGCTCACGCCATTGCGTCCCGGATCGCTCCCCACCTCGTTCATTCCCGTCAGCCGGTTGAAGCAGTAGAACGCCGTATCCTCTACTCCCTTCGCCATCACCGGTCCCGTGAACTGCTGGAAGCGCAACAAAAACTCGCTCTCCAGCTTGCCCTTCACCGCCATGGTCAGCACATCGTGAAGAAAGTCGAAGAGCCCTCGATCAATATCTTGCCGATTTTCCTTCGCACACTCTGTCGCCTGCGTGATGTACTCCCGATCCTCGTCCGTGATCTCTTCGCGCTCCGGCACGACGTAGGTCCGATAGATCGAAAAGCAAGCCGCCACCTCACGAATCGCTCGCCGAACCTCAGCTCTCGTGTAGTCGCGACGGTCACGATTCGCCTCGCATATCTCTACGAAGATCGAGGTCAGCCGATTCACATCGCTCCCCAGAGCCTCCTGCGAAACGTTAATCTTCTTCTCATGCGCGATCGCATGAAAGTCCGTAGGCTGTCCCGTAAACTCTCCGTAGATCGACGCCAACTCCATCATGCCGTCAGGCGCCACCAGCACGCCTGCAGCAACGTTCAGAAAGTCATACCCACTCGTCCCCTCGATCGGCCACTCCTCACGCAAAAACTCTCCCGGCTCTAAAATTTTTTCCCCAATCACCCATGCATCCGGCGCCCGCTCCCGCAGCCGTTTGAAGTACTCCTTCGGATCACGCAAACCATCCGGATGATCCACCCGCACACCATCCAGTACACCGCGCCTCAACCAATCCAAGATCAACGCATGCGTCTCTTCAAACACATATTCGCGTTCGACACGCAGGCCAATCAGCGTATTCACATCGAAGAATCGCCGATAGCTCAACTGTTGATCAGCCGTCTTCCAGTAGGCCAATCGATAACTCTGCTGATTCAAAAAATCATCCACCGCATCCAGGTTGTCGTTCAACTCACTCACTGCCTGATCCATCGCTTCGAAGATCGCCAGGCTCTTCCGCGCAAAGCCGCTCCAGCAAAGTGAACAGCACGACCTTGTCACGATGACGAGCAAGAATCGTACGACGATCGACATATTCAGGTGCCGGCAGACGTCCAAACGAAGCCGCAAGAAAACTCAGCGTATCCGACTTCGCATACTCTGCCGCACGGGCCAGAATCACTGGCAGAGAAGGAGGCGAAACCGGCAACGACTGCCCCGAGCACTCCACCTGAAACTTGACTCCACGTCGCACTACCCTGATGCCGCCCGACTGCAGTACTCTCCCATACTGATCGCCAAGTATCGGCACCAGCACCTTATCCCGCAGTCGCTCCTCCTGCGGCTGCCAGTCGATATCGAAGAACGATGCGTACCGGCTCGACGTCCCATTCTCCAGCACATCCCACCAATACCTGTTCTCTTTACCAAGCGACATATGATTCGGCACGATGTCCAGTACCTGCCCCAAATCCGCTTCTCCCAGACTCTTGCAAAATCGCTCGTGAGCCTCCGCTCCACCCAACTCTTCATTCACACGTTGATGATCGACAACGTCATACCCATGCATACTTCCCGGCGCTGCCTGAAGATACGGAGAGCTGTAAACATGCGAAACTCCGAGAGAGCGCAGATACTCCGCGATCCCCGCCGCGTCGTCGAATGTAAATTCTTTATGGAGTTGCAGCCTGTAAGTCGAACATGGAATCCGTAGCATCATCAACCAATCGAAGATCGCGTTCAGGAAACAAGGCAGTAGCGATAGTTACGCAGATGTCCCACAGATATTTCAAATAAATAGTTAGAGAGTCAAACTCTCCAGTTGGTTGCATCCGACTTATTCACAACATCTTAGCAATCGCTTAACGGCTGCGGCGACTCGGTTTCCGCTTCTCTTCGCTAATTGGTTGTTTTGAGACGCGGCCGACCGGACGTGGAGCTTTTTTTCCCAACGTCGGCTCAGGAACCCACAATCCATTCATGACGAATGCTGCCTGAAGCAGTGCGATGTGCGACAAAGCCTGTGGAAAGTTCCCCACCATCCTCTTCGCAACCGGATCATACTCCTCCGACAACAAACCAACGTCGTTACGCAGCGCAAGCAATCGGTCGAACATCACCCTCGCATCATCCTTACGACCAATGAGCCACAGACTCGTCACCATCCAGAAGCTGCAAGCAAGAAACGCCCCCTCGGTTCCTGCAAGCCCATCGTTCGTCTTCTTCGTGTCATATCGTTCGACGAATCCATCTTTCATCAATCGTTTCTCAATCGCCTCCACCGTTCCCACAAATCGCGGATCATCCAGCGGCAGAAATCCTACCAACCCAATCCGAAGACACGAAGCATCAAGTTGCTTCGAACCATACGACTGCACAAAGCTGTTCAGCTTTTTATCGAATCCCTTCCGGCAGACCTCTCGGTGAATCATGTCGCGGTTCTTCTTCCAGCGCTTCACATCGCCCTTGCCGTCGTACTGCTCATGATGCTTAATCGCGCGATCCAGCGCCACCCAAGCCATCACCTTCGAGTGCGTAAAGTGCTCCGGCCCACCCCGTGTCTCCCATATCCCCTCATCGGGATTCGGCCAAACCTGACACAGGTGATCGACAAGCGCAGCCTGAACCGAACTCGCCGAAACCCGAATCTCATCCTCAGCCTGCGGCGTCCTCGAAAGCGCCGCCGACACCTCACCAAACACATCCAGTTGGAACTGATCCACCGCAGCGTTGCCGATCCGCACCGGCTTCGACCCCTCGTATCCCGGCAGCCAGTCCACCTCCCACTCGACCAGTTGCCGCTCCCCGCATATACCGTAGATCGTCTGCACCTGATCAGGTGCTCCCGCGATCGCTCGCAGCAGCCACTTGCGCCACTCCACTGCCTCCTCCACATAGCCAGCCTGCATCAGTATCAGCAGCGTGAAGGAAGTATCGCGCAACCAGCAATACCGATAGTCCCAGTTGCGCGGGCCCCCGATCTTTTCGGGCAAAGAGGTCGTAACCGCCGCGACAATTCCACCCGCCGGCTTGTACGTCATCGCCTTCAACGTCATCAGCGAACGCTCCACCGCGTCGGCATACGGCCCAGCGTATTTATTTTTGCTACTCCATCGTCGCCAGAAACTTTGCGTCTCCTTAAGCGCTCGCTCCACCAACAACACCTTCGGCGCTTTCTCAAGGGATGATGAATTCGTCAGCGTGAAAGTCACCTCCTCACCCTTGCGCACGGTGAAGTTGCTGCGCGTCGTCATACCTTCACCACGCAACTTCACCTTCGTGCGCAAAGTAACCATGTCGGAGCCAGCGATCGCCCGCAGTCCATCATCTGTCTTCGTCACCCACGGTACAGTTCTCCCATAGTCAAAGCGGATCGCAAGATCCATCTGCATCGCCACCTTGCCTCGTATCCCACGCACAATCCTCACAACATGCGAGTGCTTCTCTCGAGGCGGCATAAAGTCGATCAGGCAGACCTCTCCCTCCCTCGTCTCAAAGGTCGTCTGCACAATCAACGTCTGTCCCTCGTACTGCCGCTTCACTGCCTTCACCTTTCCCTTGGGAGAAATCTGCCAGAACCCGTGGTCACGTGTACCCAGCAGCGCCGCAAAGCACGCAGCCGACGAAAAAGATGGCCAGCACAACCAATCAATCGATCCCGACCGAGAGACCAAAGCCGCCGTTTCGCAGTCTCCGATCATGCTGTAGTCTTCAATCCGCGAACCATGCAACGCTCCAGTACTCTTCCGCTTCGACTCTGTCACGCAAACCTCCACGAACTTGCATTTACCCTGCCAGCAACCACATACACCACACTGCGCATCTCTTCTATGAGCGACAACAAATTTGTAAGATGCGAACTACAACAGACTTATCCGAGACAAAACTATGCCCGTCAAAATACTCCACGAGACCTGAATAATCTATTCCTCTCTGCAATCCAATGGGTCTCGCCAGTCCTGAGGATCAGCAGTACACTCACGGCAGGACTAACTCTGGCGTATAAAAACACTAAGAAGTAGATGTTCAAAAAATTGAGCCACCGCTAACCAAAAGAGAAACCAATCGCACGATGGCCTCAGCTCAAACAAATATCGACCTCACCTCGAAAGCTGCAGCTACCGCTACGGGCAGCCTTCTTGTCAGTCTCGTCTCCCTGCCCCAGGAGGCCTTCGAGGCCACGCTATCCAACCTCGCCCTCGCGTTTCCCAACGAGATCGTCCTCGTCGCTACGCCTGACACCGCGCCTCAACTCTCAGCCGATAGCCCCTTACGCCTCCTCCCTTACACGCCCACCGCAGTCTCCTCCACCCCTTGGATCCAGACTGCAGCAGACTACCTCAACGCCTTCAAACTCACTCAGGACAATCAAGCCACAGCATGCGTCCTCCTCGGTGCCGAGTCCCAATCCCTCCGACCCGAGGCCATCCGCGCCCTTGCAAAGTCCGCCCTCAGCACCGATCTTTCCGTAGCCCACTACGACACCGGGCCACGTGAAGGCCTGGTCAACTCCGCAATCCTCTACCCAGTCACTCGCGCCCTCTTCGGTACGCGCCCACGCTTCCCTCTCCCTATCGACATCGGCCTCTCCCTGCGCATGGCAAACCGTCTCGCCGCCACTGCCCAGCGCTACACTGCTTCCTCATCGGAAGATTCCTTCATCTGGCCTCTCAGCGAAGCCGCCGCCTCAAACTTCTCCATCGCCGAAGTCGACGTCGGCCACCGCACACTACCTCAACCCGTCGCCCCAGACCTCAACACCCTCCTGGCCCAAATCCTCAGCTCTCTCTTCGCTGACGTCGACGCCAAAGCCAGCTTCTGGCAGCGCGCCCGGGGCACACAACCCACTCAGCCCGTACTCCAGACCGCCCCGGCAGCCGAGACCCCGGACACGGCCTCCATGCTCGACGCCTTCCGTCTCGCCTACACCAACCTGCACGAGATCTGGTCCCTCGTCTTGCCGCCTAACTCGCTTCTTGGGCTCAAGAAACTCTCCGTCATGCATGCCGAAAACTTCCGCATGCCCGACAATCTCTGGGCTCGCATCGTCTACGACTTCATCCTTGCCTACCGTCTCCGCACCATCAACCGCGGACACCTCCTCGGCGCGCTTACCCCGCTCTACCTTGCCTGGGTTGCCTCTCATCTCACGCTCATCAGCTCTGGCACCGCGCCCGAAAAGCACATTCAGGATCTCGCATCTGCCTTCGAAACCGACAAACCCTATCTCGTTTCACGCTGGCGCTGGCCCGACCGCTTCAATCCTTAGCAGCAAGCGGCAAAAAATTACAGACAAAAACGGCCAGCAACACCCGTAAGGAGACCCTCTCATGTGGCAACAAGTCGAACAAGCGCTACGCCAATCCGCTCACCAGGTCCTCTTCAAACTGGCCAGCTTCCTACCCGCTCTCATCGCGCTTCTGCTCGCCCTCATCATCATGACCGCCATCGGCATGGGACTCGCCGCGCTCCTCCGTCGCAGTCTCACCGCCGCAAAGTTCGATGAGCGCCTCGCCCGCAACGCCTCCGCCACCATCTCCGACTGGTCCCCGGCTCATAGTCCGACCGCTCTCATAGCTCGCGCCGTTTTCTGGGCCTGCGTTGCCATCGGCTGTTTCATCGGCATCTCCGCATTCGACGCCGCCTTCCCTGGCGACTCGCAGATCTCCCTCTACATCTTTCCCTACCTCACCCACTCCATCGGAGCCGTCCTTCTACTCATCGCCGGCACTCTCATCGCCCGCTTCCTCGAGCGCTCCGTCCTCATCGGTGCGGTCAACGCCAAGCTCCAGTACGCCCGATTCCTCTCCCTCGGCATCAAATGGCTCGTCCTCGTCCTCACCGCAGCCATGGTGCTCGATCACCTCCAGATCGGCGGCGCAGTCGTAGAACTCGCCTTCGGAATCCTCTTCGGCGGCATCGTCCTCACCTTGGCTCTCGCCGTTGGTCTCGGCTCCCGCGACATCGTCAGCCGCTCGCTCGAACGCAGCGCCGACCTCCGCTCCAGCCTCGACCCCATCCCCGGCGACCCCGACTATAAGACCCCAACACCCACCGAAACCCTGCGTCATTTCTAATCCGAACCCAGGTCCCAACGACAACTCACTGAGCGAAATCACGCGAAGCGTCGACCGACACACCCCTAGATCACGTTCCGTAAACAGCAGAGTCGAACGATCTGCGGTCATCGCTCTCGACTAGTATTTTTTTAGTCTTCATTTATCTTCCCTCTCCACTGGCACGGGCATAGTATGGGTTCTCCAATCCGCGCGCGCCAACGGGCCCTCTCACAAATTCATCCCCGAAATTTGGAGACCTAAACAAATGGCAACCAAAAAGAAATCCGCGACTAAACTTTCGCCCTCACCTCGCACCGTTCTGCCAGGCAGCGAAAAAGCTCCCTTCACGAAGACCGCTGGTGAAAAGCCTGCGTCCACTGCAACCAGGATCACCGTATCCGTGGTCGTCAAGCGCAAGACTCCCCTGAAAGCCGCAAATCGAACGGGCAAACAGCGTCTTACTCACGCACAATACAGAAAAAATCACGGCGCCGACCCAACCGCAGTCAAGCTCGTCCGCGCCTTCGCAAAAGAGTACGGCCTCACCGTCGCGCCCGACACTCCTGGCCCCGAACGCCGCACCATCAAGCTCAGCGGCAGCGTCGTCGCCATGCAAAAGGCCTTCGGCGTCACTCTCGTCCACAAGACCCTCGACGGCACCACCTACCGCGTCCGCGAAGGCAGCATCACTCTCCCCGCCGAACTCGTCGGCCCTGTCGAAGCGGTGCTCGGACTCGACAACCGTCCACAGGCAATGCCTCACTTTCGCATCGCAGGCGAAGCCGGCGACATCACAGCAAAGACAGCTCAGTCCGGCGGCTTCGCCAAGCCCCACGCCGGCTCAGCCAACACCTCGTACACTCCAGTCCAAATTGCGCAGCTCTACCAATTCCCCGCAGGCGCCACCGCGACCGGCCAAACTATCGGCATCATCGAGCTAGGCGGTGGCTATAAAACCGCCGACCTCAAAACCTACTTCAAATCCCTCGGACAAAAGACCCCCAAGGTCACCACCGTCTCCGTTGACGGCGGCAAGAACAGCCCCAGCAACGCCAACAGCGCCGACGGCGAAGTTATGCTCGACATCGAAGTCGCCGCCGCCGTCGCACCCGGCGCCCACATCGTCGTCTACTTCACCCCCAACACCGACCAGGGCTTCATCGACGCCATCGCCACCGCCGTCCACGACACCAAAAACAAGCCGAGCGTCATCTCCATCAGTTGGGGTGCCGCAGAATCCGCCTGGACCTCGCAATCCCTCACCGCTCTCGACGCCGCATGTCAGTCCGCCGCCGCACTCGGCATCACCATCACCGTAGCCGCAGGCGATAACGGATCCACCGACGGCGTCACCGACGGCGCCAATCACGTCGACTTCCCTGCCTCCAGCCCTCATGTCCTCGCCTGCGGTGGAACCAAGCTCGAAGGCAGCGGCTCCACCATCTCCTCCGAAGTCGTCTGGAACGAGATCACCAACAACGAAGGCGCAACCGGCGGCGGCGTCAGCAACGTCTTCCCTCTGCCCACCTGGCAATCCAACGCCAAGGTCCCCAAGCCAACCAAATCCGCTGGTGGCCGCGGTGTTCCCGACGTCTCCGGCGACGCCGATCCCTCCACCGGCTACATCATCCGAGTGGATGGAAGCAACATGGTCATCGGCGGTACCAGCGCTGTCGCTCCTCTCTGGGCTGGTCTCATCGCCCTCGCCAACGCACAGAACGGAACCAACGCGGGCTTTATCCAACCCGCCATCTACGCCGCAAAGGGCGCAGCAGCATTCAATGACATCACCTCCGGCACCAACTACTCCGGCTCTCCCGTCGGCTTTACCGCCGGTCGCGGTTGGGATGCCTGCACCGGCCTCGGCTCCCCCATCGGCACCAAGCTAATCAGCATCGTGAACCCCACCACCGGCAGCTCCAAGGGCGCAAAAAAGAAGCCGCTCCGCAAAAGAGCTGCAAAGAAGGCAATAAGGAGAAAATAGACCGAAACAAATAGCTCCCTACCGAACATCGGGTTGCCCATCCTTTGCGGTCTTATCGCAAAGGGTGGGTTATCGAGCGAAGCGAGACCGCCTTCTTCATGCCACCCAAAAAACCGCACCTCACCTCTCATCCACAACTGTCCCACCTCCACCATCGCAGAAACGCACGCCAAGAACCCATCCACCCTGAGTAAACTAACTCAACACATGAAGCCCAGAGCCCTCACTCTCCTTACGCTTCTACTCCTCCCCATCACCAGCCTCGCGCAGCGCGGGCCTCTCATCGGCATCTTCGAGGCCGCCTCCTCAGGCAAAGGCGACAACCAGGGCCAACCCGGTGTGCGCGTTCTCTTCTACCAATCCGGCCAGCAATGGCGCTCCTACAACGCCACCTGCCACGACGAAGCCTGTCTCAAAACCATCACCCACCTCTTCCCTGCCGTCACCACCTGGACACTCGTCAAAGACCACAAGCCCATCGCAAAAGTAACCGCAACGACCCCCGCTGCCTTCCACTTCTACTCCGAGATCGGCGTTCAAGCCATCACCAACCCAGGCGGTGTCGCCAACATCGAAGCACGTCCGACCCCCAGCCAACCCGACCCATCTCACACCATCCTCGCAACCACCCTCTCCACCCTCAACGACCCCGACAACTGGCGACCCTCCGCCTTCTTCCCACTCGACCTCACCCACGTCCAGCAAGCCTTCCGCAGGCTCTACCCCCATCCCAAAAACTGCGCAGCCGCAGGCCAGGCCCCCGGGTACCATTCCTGGACATACACCGACGCCGACATCAAACCCGATGCCTCCTACATCTCCGACAAGAACTGGCGTCTCTTCCAGGTCACCCTCGGCGGCTACCTCTGCGACGGCCCACCCGACGCCTCCTTCCTCGACCAGTGGTTCGCCATCTCACCCTCCGGCGAAGTCACTCACATCGGCCGCCTCATGCACTTCGCAGGAGCAGCCGACTTCGCACACGAAGGCCGCTCCCAACTCCTCTTCGAGATCGAAGGCGACAACACTGGCGGCTACCGGCTCTTCTACGACAACTTCGCCCACCAGGCACACGCCAACGTCACCTACCACTGAACGCGGTTTGATAGCGGTCCAATCTCCACTTCAAGACATTCGGGCCCATCACGAATTCTCGACCGTTTGGTCTTCGATTCAACCTCGCCTAATCAGTCTTTGAGTCAGTCTTTGCGCCACCAATGACATGTGTCGCGTGAGTAATCGCTGCCCCAGCGCGCAGAGCCGCCGCAATTAACGCCGTCTCAGCCAGCTCCTCCTGCGTCGCACCAGCACTCTCCGCGGCAGAGCGATGCAACTCCAGGCAATACGGGCACTGCGTCGTCAACGCCACCGCAACCGCAATCAACTCCTTGTACTTTTTAGGAACAGCCCCATCCGCCATCGCCGCTTTATCAAACGCCCAGAAAGCCTTCATCGCATCCGAAGCTCCATCGCCGAGCGCACCCAGCTTCTTCAACTTAGCCATGTCATACATCGGTCACTCTCCTGATTATTTGAAATATCTATCTCCGTACGCGCCCGCCCAACACTCAGCCCACTTGGCTGTAGCTCAACTCCCAGCCAGTTTCGATTCACAGTCCAGCATGGTCAACTGCAGGCATCTGTTGTATCACCCAATTCCGTTCACTTGAGCCGAAACCCACCGCGTGTGGGTGCCCCATATCTCGACTTTGAGATACGGGCATTCGCGCAAAAGCGCGAACCGCTCTCCTCAACTCCGCCATAACAGCCCGCAATCAACCAACCTAAATTCTCCACACACAAAATCCTGTCAAGCCCCAAAACAACGAAACCCCGCGCCAATCCAGAAGAATCGCGTGGCGTATGAGTTATGCCCACCCATATATACTGGATATAGACCTTCCAAATGGAAGACGACAGACGAGCCCAGTGATCGCCTGCCGAGTTAAGATCGCATCCTCTTGAAAACAAGTATTTTGCGCGCAAACCCTTTGGATTGAATACTTTACGGGCAATATCTACCTGTAAGCCAAACAAATAGAAGAACTTACCTCCAAAATACACTCCACGGGGGAGGGGGGACCCCCTACTCACGATCCTCCTCCTTCATCCGGCAAACTTCGTCTATCCTTATGCAACGCCACCCCATGACTAGCCCCCCTCAGATCGTTGGCAGCTCCCCCATCCGCAAAGAAGGAAGAGACAAAGTCCTGGGCCGCGCCCTGTACGTCGACGACATCACCCTCCCCAACATGTGGTTCGGAGCTACTGTCCGCAGCTCCATCCCCCGCGGCCGCATCACCTCCATCACCTTCGACCCCGCCATCCCCTGGCACGAATTCACCATCGTCTCCGCAGCCGACATCCCCGGCGAAAACACCATCGTCCACCTCACAAAAGACCACCCCTGCCTGGCAGTCACCCACGTCAACCACTGCGAAGAACCCATCCTCCTCCTCGCTCATCCCAACCGGGCCGTGCTCCCCGCCGCCGTGGCCGCCGTCCACATCACCTACGAAGAGCTCCCCGCCATCTACACCATCGAAGACTCCGAAAAGAAAGAGCAGATCATCTGGGGAGAAGGCGAACACGCAAACACCTTCAAGACCTACCTCATGCAGAAGGATCAGAAGCCGATCCCCCAAGAAGTCTGGGAGACCGCCGACTACATCGTCGAAGGCGAGTACCGCACCGGAGCCCAGGAGCAGCTCTACATCGAGAACAACGGAGTCATCGCCGAATACTCCAAGACTGAAGGAGTGACAGTAAGAGGTTCGCTACAGTGCCCGTACTACCTGGTCCACGCACTCACGCTGGTCTTCAACCTCCCCGCCGAAAAGTGCCGCGTCATCCAGACCGAGACCGGCGGAGCCTTCGGAGGCAAGGAGGACTTCCCCTCCGTCATCGGCAGCCACGCGGCACTACTCGCCATGAAGACAGGCCACCCGGTCAAACTCTGCTACGACCGCGCCGAAGACATGGCCGCCACCACCAAGCGCCACCCCTCTCGCACGCGCCATCGCACCGCCGTCAGCAAAGACGGCAAACTCCTCGCCGGAGAGATCGACTTCGCACTCGATGGCGGAGCCTACGCCACCCTCTCGCCCGTAGTCCTCTCACGAGGCACCATCCACGCCCCCGGCCCCTATCACTGGCCGTACATCACCGTCCGCGCCAAAGCAATGGCAACAAATATTCCGCCACACGGGGCCTTTCGTGGCTTCGGCGCCCCGCAAAGCATCTTCGCCCTCGAGCGCCACATGGACAAGATCGCCAAAGTAGTCGGCCTCACTCCCGAAGAACTCCGCCGTCGCAACTTCCTCGGTACCGGCGATCACACCGCAACCGGACAGCTCCTCAAAGATCCCGTCGACATGCAACACCTGCTCACGCGAGCCCTCGCTGAGTCCAACTATCACGCCAAACGCGAGCAGTTCGACCGAGAGAACCCAACCGGCACCATTAAGCGCGGCGTAGGCTTCGCCACCTTCTTCCACGGCGCAGGCTTCACCGGCTCCGGAGAGCGCCGTCTCAACTCTCTGGTCGAGATCGAGATCACTCCAGAGGGCCAACCCCGCCTACTCGTCTCCTCCACCGAGTTCGGTCAGGGCACCAACACCATCCTCTGCCAGGTTGCCGCCCAAACCCTGCGTCTTCCCTACGACCAGATCCTCATCGCCCAACCCGACACTGGCCACGTCCCCAACTCAGGCCCAACCGTCGCTAGCCGCACCGCAATGGTCGTAGGCAAACTGGTCGAGCGCGCCGCTCAGTCACTCTGCGCCACCCTGGTCTCCAGCGGCCACCTTAACCAGGATTACACCCCCAAAGACTTCCGCCGCGCAGCAGTCCACTACCTCGCCGAGCATGGAGCACTCAAGTCCGAAGCCCGTTACCAGTCCCCCGGCGACATCTTCTGGGACGACGACACATACAGCGGCGAAGCCTACCCTGCCTACGCCTGGGCAGTCTACGTCGCCGAAGTCGCCGTCGACACCACGACCTATGCTGCGAGCGTCACCCACTTCTACGCCCTGCAGGAGGTCGGTAAAGTCCTCCACCCGATCCTGGCCGCCGGTCAGATCGAAGGCGGCGTCGCGCAAGGCATCGGCTACGCCCTCTACGAGAAGTGCCTCTGGCACAACGGACATCTCGCCAACAACCAGATGACCAACTACATCATGCCCACCAGCGCCGACGTACCCCCCATCCACGTCTCCTTCGAAGAGATCCCCTCCCCCCACGGCGCCTTTGGCGCAAAGGGCATCGGCGAACTCCCCATGGACGGCCCCGCCCCCGCGATCCTTAACGCCATCGAGCACGCCACCAACATTGCCTTTACGGAAATCCCCCTCCTACCCGAAGACATCTTCGAACGCATGGCCAAAATTCCTGATGCAGGCACAGAATCCCTCGACGCAACCGTCGCCGGTCCGATATTTAGCGAGGTCACCGCATGACGACCATCCTATTGACCATCAACGGCCACGAAAGAACCATCGAAGCGCCACCAATGAAGCGCCTTCTCGACGTCCTTCGCGAGGACCTCCATCTCACTGGAGCCAAGGAAGGCTGTGGCGAAGGCGAGTGTGGCTCCTGCTCTGTTCTGATGGACGGTGATCTGGTCAACTCCTGTCTCGTCCCCATCCTGCAAGCGGCAGGCGCGCAGATAACAACCATCGAAGGCATCGCAATTGACGAAAAGCTTCACTCAATCCAACAATGCTTCCTAGAAGAGGGCGGAGCCCAATGCGGCATATGCACCCCCGGCATGATCGTCGCCACTCACCACATACTTGAAAAAGTACCCGCAACCAAATTTGTTACAAATTCAGGAGGGCCTGTCTGGTAACCTTTGCCGCTGCACAGGCTACAGCCGGATCTTTAATGCTGTCCGGGCTGCTGCTCTCATCGGAGCCACAGAATAATGCGCTCCAACGTAATGCAGTACGATCTCATCGCTCCAAAATCCCTCGAGGCTGTCCTGCAGATTCTCGCTGATTCGCCAGACCACTACACTCCGATCGCAGGTGGCACCGAATTAATGGTTTCTCTCGGCGCTGGCCGTCTTCAGCCGAAGAAACTCGTCTCTCTCTGGAATCTCAAGGAGCTACGGTTCATTGAAGAAACTACTGACGCTATCATCATCGGTGCTGGAACCACCTTTACCGACATTCGCAAGCATCCCGTCATAGCCCAGGAACTCTCGCTACTGTCGCAAGCAGCAAGCTGGACCGGTTCCATCGCCAATCAGAATCGCGGCACTCTCGGCGGCAACATCGTTAACGCCAGTCCAGCCGCCGACTCCCCACCCGCACTCCTGGCCTACGATGCAGTCCTAACTCTCATCTCAGCCAGGGGGACCCGCACGATGCCCTACCGTGACTTTCACCTGTCATACAAGAAGACGGCTCTGGCCTGTGATGAAATTCTTCAAAGCATCGCGATATCGCGTAACGTACGAGGATACAAAACTTATATTCGTAAGATCGGCACGCGCAACGCCCAGGCAATATCAAAGGTCGCCATCGCCGCACTCGCAAAAATGAGCAACGGTCGTATCGAAGACATCCGCATCGGGAGCGCCAGCCTACGCGAAACTCCGGCTCGACTCGCGGCTACCGAGCAATCTCTTATCAATCAGTCAATCACACCCAAAACAGTTGCCGCCGCCCGCTCAGCAATTCTGAGCGAAGCTGTCCCAATCGACGACATACGCAGTACAGCAAAATATCGCGCCTCCGTGGCCGCCAATCTTATCGAAGAATTCCTGCTCACCCTATAGCCTTAGCTCCGCTGCATATTGATGCTAATCTCGAGTCTTCTTTTGAACGCAGACCTCGTGAAGGACACCCGCCGAATCACCCAAACAAAATTCGCGCACGCTCTAAGTCTCCATGCGTATCGACGTCCAATTCTCCGCCTGGCAACTCCTCAAATCGCGCATCGACTAACAAGTCCCTTGCTCCAACATCTCCGCAGAGAGTCGTAAGCCTACCAAAATATATTGCGGGGAAATAAGCTGGAATTCCGTTTCGCCCTGCGTATCGCGACGCTTTAATCTCGTTTTTTGCAGCAATGAGATGCAGATGCTGTGCCGTTACTGCAGGTTGATCACACGTCATCAAAATCACACCTTCGACATCCTTGCCCTCAATCTGCAGAGTCTGAACGCCGAGACGAATCGAAGACCCAATTCCCTCCGCCCAATCCTCATTGATTACCGTCTCCACATTCATCAGCGAGCTGTTATTGAGAACATGGACATGATTAGCTCCGAGTACCGCAACAACCGGTGAGCAGCCAGACTCTAGCGCGATCCTCACGGATCTCTCCAGCAATGTCTCGTCCCCCAACAACACCAATTGTTTCGGTTCACCGAGCCTGGTGGAAGCACCTGCGGCCAACACCACTGCCGCAACGCTCCTCACGCGACATCCATCGCACATTGCACCTGCAAATACCGCGTGCCTCCACCTTCCCTGACATGTCTCTCGACGTCCTCAGGCAGCAGCCGCCGCGAAGCACCTGGTTTCCCCATGCAACAAGCCTGCACCTCGGCGATGATTGCCAATGCAATCGCCTCAGGCCCATCGCCGCCCAGGTCGAGACCCACAGGAGCATAGATCTGTGCGCAGCATTCAGCGACAGTCCACTTCAGCATCTCCGCTATCTCACTCACTAGTAATGAACTTCGGTGCCGAGCACCCAGCAATCCCAGATATCTAGGCCTCAACGGCAACACTGCTGCCAGAAGATCTCGGTCCTGCTCATAACTGTGTGTCATTAGAACGACTGCATCGTCTTCTCGAATTCCAAGCATTTCAGACGAGTTCTTAGAAACCGTCAGGACGCGTTCCGCCTCTGGAAAACGCTCCGATCGTGCCAGCTGTCCACGTCCATCCGCGACCGACACACCCCACCCAAGCAGTGTCGCCATACTCACCAGAGGCTTCGCATCATCGCCTGCACCCAATACGAACAGACGTTGCGGCGCGACAATCCGTTCTACAAAAACTCCAGCCAGCACACCTTCTGCACCACGCCCCAAAACTGAGGCCCGCGCGGCAACTAGTTCAGGCTCTGTCAACCGATCACTCGCAAACGTGTAGTCTCCGCTCGCAGCAAGCACCGCCCGCTGCAACCCTTGTCCCTCCTGTGGCAACCAGGTCAGTACCGTCGTTGCATCTTCACCGGAAACAGCCGCTTCCAAGGCTGCCATCAACGCCTTGCACTCCGGAGTATTTGCAGGCTCAAGCAACAGGTCAACTACGCCACCACATCCCAGACCAAACGGTATGTCAGCGGTGTCGTCGAACATAGTGGAGTAACGCTCTACGACGGCACTTTTTCGCACCATCCACTCTGCCTTACGGACAACCTCTGTCTCCAGACATCCTCCGCTAATGGTTCCCGCATACTCGCCTGACGCTTCCAAAAGCAGACGAGCTCCTGGCTGTCGGTAGCTCGAGCCCTCAGCCCGCACCAGGGTCACCAGCACCGATGCCCTACCTTGCTGCCACAGCCGCACAATCTGTCGAGTTTCTCTCATAAAGAGAACCTCCTCTCTAAAGCTTAGTCCATTCAGAGCTGAAAGACTTGCTATTCACAACGTTGAACCCGCATTTCAGGCTTGTCGCCGCTACTCTAGCAATCTCCCGTCCTGCTCACTGGCTATCGGTATCTTCTCCATTAGCCTCCTGCACTTGCAAAAAAATAGGTACTCAAGAGATTCGCCTCCTTGTCGTGATCCTATTCACCCTTGGTATTCTGAGGCTGACAGGCTGTGGATGCTCCGGCACCACATTTAAGATTCATACGATCAGCATAACCGGCACTTGCATCACCTTACGCACTCCCCAATCCACCTCGGTCGTCCTGTCAGTCGGCAACGAGTAAATCTGATTACCGCCCGTCCTGCTGGTTACAGGCGAGTGGTAATCACTGAAACCAGGAAGCACCGCAGTTGGAGGATTCATAACCTATGTATTTCCGCCCCGTGAGCCCCCGTATGTCGAGTTGCCAAGCCTCACACTCCGGAATCTTCTCCAAAGCCAGAGTCTCGCTTCTCGTTGCATTGGCCGCTGTTTTCATCACGGCCTCGACGTCATCCGCTATGGCCCAGGCCGTTAAAACTGCCGGTACGCCTCCGCCCGAACTCACCCGCGTCGATATGTATGCTGGCTACGGCTACATCCATCCGGTCAACAGCGATATCAATAACTTCTTCTATCAACCCATTAACCCAAGCCTTGTCGCGAGTACAAGCCTATACTTCAACCGATTTCTGGGTGTGCAGGTCGAAGGCAACTTTTCTCGTAACGGCCCTAATGACTCCATCTACACAGCGGAAGCCGGTCCCATCTTTCGTTATCAGAAAAACCGCTTCGTTCCCTTCACCCATGCCCTGGTCGGTACGGCCAGGCTCCGCGGCCCTTCCCTTCAACCCGGTGAATGGGGGTGGGGCGTCACAGGTGGCGTTGGTGTCGATTACATTCTTCCTTTCTTCAACAACCGCTTCGCCGTCCGTCCCATCCAGGCCGACTTTCACTACACCCATGTAGACTTCGGCCCTGTAGGACCTGACCCACTCGTAGGTGGCCTGGGCCAGACCTTCTCGTACCGCATCTCTGCTGGCGGCGTTCTTCGCCTCGGCCAGATAAATCCCCCTCCGCCGGTTCAACTCGGCTGCGCTGCTCAGCCCGCCAACATCTTTCCCGGTGATCCCATCACGGTCACGGCTACGGCCGCCAACCTCAATCTGAAAAAGAAGGCCACCTACACTTGGAGTGCCAGCGGCGGACAGCTCACAGGCACCAATGAGACCGCCACTATAGCTACAGCGGCTCTTCCGCCTGGCGACTACACAGTTACCGGTCACGTCACCGAAGGCATCCGCCCCGGCGAGCAAGCTGACTGCACCGCCGGCTTCCGCGTTCACGCCTACGAACCGCCGACTGTCAGCTGCTCCGCGAATCCCAGTACTGTGTTGCCAGGCGATCCCTCGACCATCACATCAGTCGCATCGAGTCCGCAGAACCGCACCATCACCTTCTCTTACTCTTCTTCTGGCGGACAAATCTCGGGATCAACTTCGTCTGCGACACTCAGTACAAGTGGTGCTCCCGTCGGTACGATTACCGTGACCTGTAATGCTGTCGACGATCTAGGGAAGCAGGCTACCACGACCACCACCGTCACTATCACGACTCCTCCGCCACCACCACCACCTCCCGTACGCCCCCTCTGCAGCGTTTCCTTCGAGCGCGACCAGAAGCGTCCGGTCCGCGTCGACAATGAAGCTAAGGGCTGCCTCGACGAGATTGCCCTCACACTGAACCGCGACACAACCTCCAGGTTGGTCATAGTCGGCAGGCACTCCGCCGACGAATCCCCTGACGCCGCGGCACAGCGTGACCTCAACGTCGAGCAGTACCTCACTGACGAAAAAGGCATCGACCCCTCCCGCATTGACATGCGCACCAGCGGTGAACCTGGTCGGGTACTCGACAGCACCTTGGTTCCTGCCGGAGCGAGTTTCATTCCGGGAGACACCACAACTATTGATTCGAACTCGGTCAAGCGGCAGGGCCAGCCCTACGCAAAACCAAAGGTCAACAAAATTCACTAACGCCAAACAGCGCTACGTTACAACAACCCAAGAGGAGGAGCCGCCAAGCTCCTCCTCTTACTTTCGCGACCGCCGCTTAGCTCTCTCCACCTACTAAAATCTGCGCAGGCGCTATCGGTACGCACACGGCGAATCAGTTCCATACTCTCATCGGACATCCACCACACCCGACATCAATAATCTGCTAAACTACCTAAGTCGGTACAGTGATCCAGCAAGCCTTCCCGCGCGCTTGAGCCTTACGGAGAACACCTCTAACCGACATCTCACCGCAGCACATTCGGGGCGTAGCGCAGTCTGGTAGCGCACCTGGTTCGGGACCAGGGGGTCGGAGGTTCGAATCCTCTCGCCCCGACCAATCCTCCAAAGAGTCTTTTTCTGAACGTCCTGCTGAGGGCCGCGGTGTGTGATGGCCAAACTTACTGCGGCCCGAACAGATCAAAATGACATCTAACCTATCTGCACTCATACGATTCCCTTCTCCGAAAAAATCCCAGTCGACATGGTGCCGTTCATTTTTCGCTTGAGAATTCTGCTTCGGTGCGAATAGCGTCTGGCACCTCAACTAGGCTGAGTATCGCTTACGGATGTCTAGAAGTAGCCCGGCGTGGCAAAACCTGGTTCCACAAACAATACCTCCCACGAGGCATCGAGATATAACCACCGTTGCTCGCTAAACCAGCTCGTGGGCATCTCGGGAACATGCAGTAGGCCGTGGCCGCTGACGCAAATCAGCTCTGTTCCATTCCACGCCAGGAAGCTTCTTGAAGGTTGCCCGACCCGAGCGGGATTCGTCAGCTTCCCGAGACATACCGGACACCGTTGGCGTTGGTCGCGTAGGCTCCAGCGTAGTCCGAACAGACAGATCGAAAAAGCTGACACCAGCTGGATGTACTCAGAACTAATCGGATCTATTCCGCTGCGCAGATGAGCCAGATCCAGCGACGTGAAGTAGACGATCGGAAAGAGCAACGACAGTTTGCAGATAAGAAAACTCCAGCGACGGATTCTGGTCAACCGCGGAAGCCTGCGCGAACTCGCCCGATACTCTCCAAGCGGCAGCGAAGTCGTCGCTGGCAGCGCCAGGCACGCCAACAAAATGGCAAAGAGAAAAACATCTTCCGGCCCCCTGATTCTCTCGGTAAGAGACTGGCAAAAAAAGTCGTCGGCCGTTCCTGCCGGCGTCGGCGCAGACATGTGCCAATCCTCACCCCAGCCAACATGTGACGAGTGAAGATGCGCCACCACAAACCCCAACCCTTCGGAGAAGCCAAGGTCCTGTGGCAGTAACAACCACGCGTCCATCTGGCCTGGTAGCCTCCACTCTCCGGTGGCTACGACGCCACTTAGCATCGCGGACTCCGATCCTACCTGGATAATGCGCCCGAAGATGTGAGGATCGCTGCCAAACTGCCTCTTCCACATCTGTTCACTGAGGATCAATCGAGGAATCGAGCTGGGAAGCTCTCGAGAGAAGCGTACGGGTAAGCCAAGCAGATCAAAGAGATTCGAGCTCGCAGAGGCAACTGCCCGTTTAGTGGGAACGCCCCTCCCTATCGAGATCGACTCTTCACCGACCTGATAAAAAGCGAAGCCATCAAACAGGTTCTGTCGTCGACGCCTCCACATTTCATACTGCTCGGCCGAGATCGTAGGAACGACGTCGCCGCCGAAAGAGTGCCCGTCACGAAGAAGCATCAAATTTCGTGTATCGCGATAAGTCGAGAAATGGAGGATCGCCGAAACATCCGGCAACAACAACGCGACGCCGTAGCTGATGGCAATTAGACCAAAAAGAATTTGAATGCACTGTATTGCGGATCCCATTGTCGTCGCAAACGATGTAGGTCTTTGCTTGAACTGCCCGCGGAAGCATAGCGCATCCGGGAAAGCGCCGAGACAAAACGCAGCAATCTCTCGCTCCGCCGTCCATGAGAAGCCGTGCTCTGCGGTATACGCTTGGCGCACGTGCCAAACCTCAGCGCGCCACTCTCTCCACCACTCCTCTCGCTGACACCTCGGCACCAAGAAGGAAGTGCCACGCAGAAGGACGAGACACAAAAGATGGCAAAAGAAAGAAGGTGGCAACGTCATACTTGCTCCTCCTGTTCCGAAGGAATCAGCTTTACGAGCAGAGGATAGCGCTTTCGCGAAGCCCTGGGACTTCGCGATGCCTAAGGACCAAGTGCACTACGGTACCAACAACACTTCTATCGCCCCCAACCAAGCGTGATAGGAGCGTTCCCGATTCAAAACAAGATATTTGAACTCGCGGTATCCGCGGAAGGCGTCTTCAGACTACAAGCGATAGAGTGATCGTGAGAATTAGCGCGGTAAGGGAGATAATCGTTTCACAGACAGACCAAGTCTTGATCGTTTGGACAACGCTCATCCCGAAGTACTCCTTTACCAGCCAGAACCCACCGTCATTGACGTGCGAGAAGATAAGCGAACCCGCACCCGTGGCGATGGCGAGCAATTCGGGATGAACTCCTGTGCTATTCAAAGCGATCGGAGCCACAATGCCGGCAGCCGTGGTCATCGCAACGGTTGCCGATCCGGTTGCAAGGCGAAGCAACGCAGCAAGGGTCCAGGCCAGCAGGATTAGGGGAACGTGACTGCGCATCGCGACGACAATAATTGCATTGGATACACCGCTATCCAATAGTATCCGTCCAAAGCCTCCGCCCGCGCCAACCAGCAGCGTAATGGTTGCGGTAGGCGCGAGGCATTCATTGCTGAAGCGGAGAATCGTCTCTCGTGAGAATCCCCTCATCTTGCCCAATGTCACAAAGCTGAACAGCACACCGATGAGAAGGGCCAGATCATCATTCCCGATCAAGTGCAATGCTTCATTCAGAGCGCTTCCACGCGCGAAAATAGCGTCGGCCCAACTCCCGATCAGCATCAGAAAAACCGGCAGCAGAATGGTGAACAAGGTGAGCGCGAAGCTTGGAAGGCTGCGTTCTTTATCGTGACCAGCGAAATCCTCCGCCATCGGATTCTCTGCCGCAAGCTGAACATGCGGTGCAATCAACTTGGCGTAAATCGGTCCTGCGATCACCGCTGTCGGAATTCCGACGATTAACGCGTATAGAATTGTGCGGCCCACATCAGCTTTGTAAATTGTTACTGCCAGCAGCGCCGCGGGATGCGGCGGCACCAGTCCGTGAACTACGGAAAGTCCAGCCAGCATGGGCAGACCCACTAAGATAAGTGAGGTTCCTGTACGCCGGGCCACCGTAAACACAACTGGGATCAACAGCACAAAGCCTACTTCAAAGAAAGCAGGCAGGCCAACCAGTAACCCGATAACTACCATGGCCCATGGGATATTTTTTTCGCCAAACAGCCGAATAAGCGTATATGCGATCTGGTCCGCACCACCCGATTCAGCCATCATCTTGCCCAGCATGGTGCCCAACGCTACCACGATCGCGATATGTCCAAGAGTCGCACCGACACCAGCTTCGAAGGAGTGAATCACGGTAGCAAGCGGCATGCCCACAACTACGGCAAGAGACAGGGCGGTAAGAATGAGCGTGATTACTGGATTCAGTTTGAAGACTGCAATGAGCAGAATCAGACCAATCACGGATACAAACGCGGAGATCAACAAAAAGATACTGTGGTGATCGATCATCGTCTGATCAATTCTCCCGAGCCTTATAGGCTACGCAATCGATCTCCACTTTGCAGTCGACTACCATGCTCGATATGACGCACGCGCGTGCCGGAGGATTCTCGCCAAAGTGCTCTTTGAAGACCGAGTTAAATGAGGAAAAGTCGCGCGGATCTTCAAGCCATACGCCACAGCGCACCACATGCTCCGGACCGTATCCGGCTTCGTCTAATATTGATAGAAGATTGCGAATTGCCTGTTGTGACTGGGCAACAATGCTACCGGCGATAACCTCGCCGTGAACCATCGGAACCTGGCCAGATACATACAACCATCCATCTGCTTCGACTGCGCGTGCGAAGGGGAGGTGCTGACCACCCGTCCCCTTGCCGCCTTCTACCCCATAACGCTTGATGCTCATCCTGATCTCCTTAAAGAATTGGAACTACGAATCGCTTGGTCAACTCACTGACTGAATTATTGAATCCATGAACGCTTGCCGCGAGGCAGAAAGCGTCCCCCGCGATTCCCTGTAGCTCCATCGTTGGTGTAGGAGAGAACGCCGTTCACCCATACGGCCGCGATGCCCTCGGCAGGGCGTATAGGATCGGAAAACGTTGCCGTGTCGATGATGGTCTCCGGATCGAAGAGCACTAGATCAGCATAGTAGTCTTTGCGTACAAATCCACGCTTCGATAGCCCGAATCTTTGCGCGGGTAATCCGGTCATCTTGTAAACCGCCTCTGGGAGCGAGAACAATCCTTCGTCGCGGCTGTATCGTCCCAGCACGCGTGGAAAAGTACCCCACAGACGGGGATGCGGTCGCGGATCGTTCGGCAGGCCATCGGAACCGATCATAGTCGCCGAATGACGCAGAATGCGGCGCATGTCGTCTTCGGAGATGCTGTGATAAATCGCACCAGCTGGTTGCAATTGTTGTGCTGCCTTCAACTGGCTTATCTGCCATTGCTCAGCAATCAGCGCTAAGGATTGGCCGGCAACCTCCGGATGTGGCGTGCTCCAGGTAATCGTGATGTGAACTCGCTCATCTACTTGTCGAAGATCGAGCGTGCTTGAACCAGCCGCATAGGGATAGCAATCGCAGCCCGCAGGTTGCGACGTTCGCGCAGTCTCCAGCGCATGTAGTACCTCACCACTGCGGCCCCAGTTGGCGATGCCGGCGCACTTCAAATGAGAGACGATGACTGGCACATGGCTGAGACGACCTACTTGGAAGGCCTCGCGCATCGCGTCGAGAATGCCGTCTGTCTCAGTGCGCATGTGCGTTGTGTACACCGCGCCTGCTCCCTTCAGTGGTTTTGCCAACGCTAGCACTTCTTCTGTGGACGCCGCATACGCAGAGAGGTAAGCCAGACCTGAACTCAGCCCCAGCGCTCCGCCGTCAAGAGCTTCCTGCAGTTGCTCGCGCATCGCTTCAACTTCAGGTTCCGTAGCAGCGCGATCAAGCCGGTCCATATGATTATTCCGCAGGGCCGTGTGTCCGATCAGCACGCCGACGTTCACCGCGGGCTGCGCAATCCGAATGGCCTCGAGGTACGTGGCAAAGGTTGGATAGCAAAAATCTTCTGCTTCGCCTAGCAGGTTCATGGGGTCAGGCGGCTCGCCGCGCAACCTAACTGGAGCGACGCTGATGCCGCAGTTGCCAACGATCACTGTGGTAACACCCTGCGAAATCTTCGGCATCATCCCCGGCGTGCGAATCACGGCGGTATCGTCATGCGTATGGACATCGATAAAACCAGGTGCCAGCACCAGACCATCGACGTCCATCGACTCTCGCGCGTCGCAGTTAAGAGAGATTCCAATTTCGCAGATTCTGTCGCGGCGAACAGCGACATCCAGGAATTCGGACTCCCTGCCGCTTCCGTCCAGAACCCGTGCGTTCCGGATCAGTATGTCGCAACTTAGCATTCTGGCTCCTTGAGGATATAGGCTATATCCATCAGCGTTTCGTTCCCTCACTCTTTGTCATGGACATTCATTCTTTGAAAAATCGAGGCCTGGTGCACACATCTATCCCCTCCGCGATTTCACCCTTAAACAAAGGTGTTGGCTTTCTTGAGCGAGCGGTCGAACAAGAAGACATTCCACAACTAGGCTGGAACCTCCTGCGAGAAGACCTCAGCCTGCCCGCAGCCGTTTTGTATAAAGACAGGATATTGCACAATCTGAACTGGATGCAGCAGTTCATAGACCGTTATCGTGTCAAATTGGCGCCGCACGGCAAGACCACCATGGCTCCCAGGTTATTTGAGCTGCAATTGCAAGGTGGAGCTTGGGGAATCACACTTGCAACTGCGCATCAAACGATGGTCGCCTACAGGCACGGAGTGCGTCGTGTCCTCATGGCTAACCAACTGGTTGGCAAAGAGAATATGTCCATTGTCGGGCGACTGCTCGACGACCCGGATTTTGTTTATTACTGCCTGGTCGATTCGGCGACCCAGATCGAACAGCTAGGCGCGTTTTACTCATCGCGCAATCAGCGTCTCAATGTGTTGCTAGAGTTAGGCGTGATGGGAGGTCGCTCTGGCATCCGCGACGAGCAACAGTTACAGGCCGTGCTTGAGTGCTCTTTCCTGCCGGAGTGATTCCATCATCCTAAGCGGCGTCGAGATTTATGAAGGTGTCCTGGAAGAAGAGTCTTCCGTCCGCGCATTACTTAAGAGGGCTGTAAACATCACGCGAATGCTTGCTGACGAGAAGCGTTTCCAACAATCGCCCATCCTGCTTTCAGGCGCCGGTTCTGCCTGGTACGACGTGGTTGCCGAAGAACTTACGGCTGCAGGGTTCGGAGATACAGTCGAGATCGTTCTGCGCCCGGGCTGCTATCTCACACACGACGTCGGTGCGTATCGCGAGGCGCAAGCGAAGATCCAAGAACGCAATCCTATAGCGCACCAGATGCGTTCAAGTCTTCTGCCTGCACTTCAGGTCTGGGCCTATGTGCAGTCGATACCGGAGACCGAGAAGGCGATCATCGGGATGGGCAAGCGCGATGCCGCCTTTGATGCCGGTCTTCCAACGCCTGCATTGCACTTCAGGCCAGGCGATGCCGCGCCGAAAACTGCTCCCGCGCACTGGTCACTTACCAAAATGATGGATCAGCACGGATATTTGCAAATCACCGCGCAGGATGATCTTCGCGTAGGGGACATGATCGGCTTCGATATATCGCATCCTTGCCTGACCTTCGACAAATGGCGTCTGATGCCGGTGCTTAACGCCGAGTACCAGATCATCGACATCATTCAAACCTTCTTTTGATAGCCCGTGATCGTTGTCGAATCTCGTTTGGAGTGACACGGATCGCTCACCCGGCGACCCGACGCGAAATCAATTCTTTCCAATGAAAAGCGAGGTCCGGAACCAGTATCGCCAGAAAAGTAATCAGGATGATCTCGATAGCAAATCCCGCCTCGCTATGTCGGTTCCATGCCGGGATCGGCTGCAAAACACGCGTACCCACAAAGGTAAATGTCACCGCATAAGAACGAACCATCCACTCACGGTGCTTTTGAAAGTGTCGGTTACGCGCCGTCACAAATGCAGCCGCTGTAACGATCAGCCATGTACCGGCCTGTACAAAGGTAGCTACCACGAAATGAATTGCACGTGGATCGCCACGGTGATTCGACATGATGATGGCGAGCGGAGCGGCAACAAAGACGGCACAGACATAGATGCGACCTAAAATTCGATGAAACTGCGGATACGTCCGGCGAACGCGACTCGAGAACTGAATTGGCCCCGTTACAAATGCAACTATTCCTGCAAGCACATGAGGGATTATTAGAAATGGAATGGTGCCTAGATACGCGCGCTCTTTTGGCTGGAGCAGAAGCGGTACTTCGCTGTAGAGAATGACCGAAATCGTCATTGCCCCCATTACGATCCATAGCGCGCGTTTAAGCTTTTGTCGTGTACTATCAGCCGAATTCGGCGTCGTTATTGAACTTGTGGACATATGCTGTGACAACTATTCTGCACTAAGGTTTATTGGAATTCGTGCAGACTTCGTATAGCGTTGTTCCAGGATCATAGAGTCTGCCAACCCGGCTGCCCCACCTACACCAGCACCAGAAACCTTATGGCTATGCCATCCGGACGTTCGTGTATCAGTCAGCTTGAATGATTTATGCTTTTTACTTATTAGTGCCTCAATCGCCGCACTACCTCGTTGCTTGCCCATATATAAAAAACAGCCTCGTGTTATGAGATCAATATTCTTCAAATATTCAGCCATAGCTTCTTGGGACATATCAGACATTGCATGAGAGCTGAACGTAACATCAACACTGCGGCTCGGCATCTTCGCCAGTTCGAATACAGGCATCAGCACAACGTCAGCCCGCACAATAGCATCACCCACAGCTTCTTCCCCATAAAGCGCGAACTTTAGCTTTGGAAAAGATTTCATTAAATAGTACGACGCCAAAGCGATACTCTCAGGCACGTCGAAATCGAGATAAACTACTCCCGGCCTATCACGAAGTAGATAGTAAGCCATGCCGCCAAAACCACCCCCTATCTCGGCAACTACAGGCGCCTCGTCGCAAAGTAGGCTCTTAATCTGCTGAGCGCAGCTATGGGCATACTCTGACCCGACGCTTATATGAGTTCCGTCTATCAGCACGCCAAAGGGGTTTCCTACTCCTGGACCGGCAAGATCGTGCAACGTAAATCGCCCATTCGTCTGTTCCGTCCAGTAATCAAAGCGGCATAAAACATGACTTAAGTAGAATCGGCGATGAACATCTTTCATCCCACCACCAAAGTACTCTTTCGCCATGCCATAGGGAGCGCTTAGCAGACCTGTAGAACAAGCATCGCGATAGAAATTCCGATACATCTTCCGCAAAGAATCAACATCCTGCGTCAATAATGCTTGTATGACAGGTGCCAAGCTTCGTTGCCGCACGTCTTGCCACCACTCCGTCGCGCTATACGCCTTTGGAGCAAACCGCTGTTGTTGAGTCGCTTTGACGTAGGCCGTACATATCCTTCTCAACATCTCCGTGTCGTCGGTTGAACTATCGACACGCGCTTGGAACCCGTTCGTAACGTGCTGCAGGTCAAAGCGAGCATCGCCTTTAAACCGACGCTCGCCATAACTAGCAAACTTCCACATACTCCAGCGTGCAGCGAATAAATCTTTCGCAACTTTCGCCGTGCGCACGGGATGCCGTAGATACTTCAGCTTGATCATAGATCCCTTCATTCAGCCAAAGAGAGGCTACGCAGTTTACGGGTTCAGAAAACGTAGAAGGGCTTCTTCATCGTCTTTGCTCAGTCCTGCCCGTACGCGCATATGTCTTACAACTGTCCCAGAGATCCTTGGAGAGAAGCCCTGCGGAGCATTATGGCAGCGGGAACAATTTTGGTCGAACACCTGCTGACCGCTTCTTTCGTGCATAGCTCTTGCCGAAGAACTCTTTGTCGGTTGTTGACTAGCCGAAGTTGACGCTGCTCCATGATTACTTTCCGTCTGAGCGAACAGAGGAATGACTATCAAAAGAAAGAGGCTAAAGCAAACACCAGATATTTTTTTCATTCTCATTTACCTTTCCAAGCTGGAAAGAGGAAGCGATAGACAACACCAGTTTCCCAAATGTTGAAGTTACCCGCTGAAGAAAACTGCCGCTCATAGCTCGTGTTGATTCTCACCTCGTGCGGCAAATGATAATCGAGCGCAAAATCGGCACTCTGCGTATTCTGCGGTGGCAGGAAGTCTGTTGTGCTGGGACTATTCCGAAATGTCTGTTGCATGCGGAACACCGGTTCTAGCCTTCCGATCCAACTGCTCTCTCCGTGTATCTGCGATAAGCGATAAGCCGACTCAATCCAGTAGCCCTGTGAATGCGCTCCGTGAGCATACTCGGAACGAATCTTCAGTGGAATCTGCGCCGGTTCCCACCAGACGTGTGTACCAAAAGAGTTCGATTTGTCCCCCTCCAGCAAGCGACCGTATGAAGCTCCAACTTCGAGTCTGGCCTGAGGAAAGTACGCATACACCTGACCGCCTGTCGAGCGCGATGATTGAAACTCTTTGTTGTGGCTGTCGGCTGAAAAGTAAGCGGCGTAACTGATAGACACCTTATCGGTTGAATAGGCATTACCTCGTAGCATGCCGCCAGTACCATCTCCGCTTCCCATCGTTCCGATGGGAAAGATCAGCGGTGCGTCTTGAAAATTAGAGATCCAGATTGGCGTTAGACGCTCATTGTAGGTTCCAAAAGGTGTCAGGAAATAGCCGCCCACCACAGTAATGTGCGAGGTCGCAAGATAGTCCGCTTGCAGATAAGCTAGTCCTAAAAATGCCGAGGTGTTGTAGCCTTGGCCGTTCCCTGCAGGAGAAAAACTTTCCTGTAGGTTGCCACGTGACTCAACCAGTAACCGTGGACCTACTGGTGCTGCCAGTACTGGAACCGCGGTCAGATGATATCCCGTACTACTACCTGGATTGCTATTGGTTAAAAACCCTAATCCGCCAGAGAGAAGCGGCGTGTCTTGGGCGTCTAAAATAGACGACATCGACGACACGCATCCCAGCAATACGAGCCATATAAATCTCTGAAGCGTTCCGTGCCGCAGGCTTGGTGAAAGACGCATAATAATGAACCTATCGCAGCGTCTCTCGAATTGTGTCAGCGTGGGTTCCTGTGTTTGTCAAGAGATTGTCAGGTCGTAAAATCCTGATCGTCAGGTCAGTGAAAAGTTCTCGCAACCCTCTAAAAATTAGACGATCGTATCGCCTTCACCAGGCGCCAGAAAGAGATTCGTTTCGAGTCCATGTTGTCGCGTATAAAGATCGTAATACCGTCCTTTCTGCTGATAGAGCGACTCGTGTTCGCCACGTTCAACGATATGGCCTCCTTCAATAACCAGGATCTGCTGTGAACGTCTTATAGTTGAAAGGCGGTGTGCGATAACAAAAGTCGTTCGGCCCTGCATGAGATATCGCAGTCCGTTCTGGATCATGGCTTCTGATTCGGAATCAAGTGAACTCGTAGCCTCATCAAGAATCAAAATACGCGGGTTTGCAAGAATTGCACGTGCAATCGAGATACGTTGACGCTGGCCTCCGGAGAGCTTGATACCACGCTCGCCGACCAAGGTTTCGTATCGCTCCGGAAATCGCTCTGCAAATTCGTCAACACAAGCAATGCGGCAAGCTTCCAGAAATTGCTCACTCGTAGCATGTGGCCGGCTAAAACGAATGTTCTCACCAATAGTGCCGTCAAACAGAAAAGTCTCCTGTAATACGACCCCTAGCTGCTGTCGGAAGCTAGAAAGGCGAACGGTAGACAAATCCGTACCATCAATCAAAACTCGTCCGCGTGTAGCACTATGGAAAGCGCAGATAAGCGAGATGATGGTTGACTTGCCCGACCCCGAAGAACCTACCAATGCGGTCACAGTACCGGGTCTCGATACGAAGCTGATGCCATGTAGCACAGGCTTTCCAGCTACGTAGGCGAAGGTAACTTCGTCAAAGACGATATCGCCGCGGATAGTGTCTATCGCTACATTGCGGCTTGCTTCTTTGTCCTCAGTTAGTTCGTCGAGGATCTCGGACGTCCGATCAAGACCAGCGAAGGCCTCAGTAAGTTGGGTCCCTACACTAACGAGCAATGCCACAGGGGCAACCATAAACGCCAGAAGCAAGATAAATTCTACGTAACTGCCGACATCGATGCGGTGTGACATTGTTTCTCTGGCTCCGAGATACATTACCAGCGCACCGACCACGCCCAATGCCATGGTGGAGCATAGAGACATAAAGGATTGAGCGGCGATCGATTTTGAAATGTTTTGAAGAAGATGATCTACGCCCTCAGCAAAAACTCTGGCTTCGCTCTCCTCCGCGTGGTATCCCTTGATCACCCGGATGCCTCCGAGAGACTCGGTGAGGCGACCTGTAACTTCGGCATTGATGCGAGAACGCTCGCGAAAAATGGGCCGTGTCGTCCCAAGAGCTCTCTTCAAAAACCAACCGAAAACCAGAAGGATGCAGAAAGTAAGGACCGTCATTAGGGTGCTAATTCTTATCAGAATGACAAGCGCGATAACCGCAGTGAGTAACCCTCCGAGAAGATCCAGAAGCCCAGCGCCAATCAGGTTGCGAACACCCTCTACATCGGTCATAATCCGTGCGACCAACGTGCCCGCACGATTCTCGTCGTAAAACGAGATCGGTAATTTACCAATATGTGCTTGGACCTGCACACGTAGCTCTGCAATGACACGTTGACTGGTAAGCCCAAGATATCGATCCATTACGTAGGTGGTCCCGGCCTGAATAAAGGTCGCCCCTACGACGGCCCAGAGGATCAACGGCAATCTATCCATCTGGTGCCTAGACATCACATTATTGATGAGATATCGCGACGAGACTGGTACAGCAAAGCTGCAGAATCGATTAATAAGAATTAGCAGAAAGCTGCACGCAAGCTGCCAAGTCCGCGGCCTGACTAGCTTCCAGATCTCTGACGGAATGATGCCAAACTTCTGTCTGGTATGCGATACGGCGGCGCCATCCTGCGATTTGCCTGTGACACCGCGCAATGTGTCATTAGAGGCTTTCGCTTTATCATTGATCTTGGGCGAAGCCACAGAAGAGGCCATAATTCTACTCAGAAAATTGCGATCAAGTTGCTATCGCTAGTTGACAGCTTATTGTTTGAAAATGATCTACGCGAGAGATCGATCAAGTATCTGCGATTCAATCTGGCTAAGAATCGCCGTATATCTCGATCGCATCCTTTCAGAGTCTGCCGTCTGTGCAAGTTCGGCCAGTTCAGCCGTAGAGGGTTTAAGTGTGAGTGGCATCCGCGTCCAAAAATACTTAAACTTGTCCGAACGCCAGTTGGCATAAGTCGTCTCCCAGGTTCTACTTTTAGAGGATCCAGGAAAAACGAGGTTCGCAGGGTCGATCGCTCGATCAATGCTTTGAAATCTGCAATCCATCGATATGCGAAGTTGATCGGACACGTTCGGAGAAGCTGCGTGAACCGTCAAGCTGTGAAAGATCAATACGTCACCTGCGTTTATTGGACCGCCTACCCAGTCACCGCCGCGCGCCGAATTCTTTGAAATTATTCCTGTCTCGGGATCAAAGCTTTGAAGACCGTAATGATGTGAGGCCTCTAAAATCTGTAAAGGTCCTAGCTCCTGCGGGCAGTCATGCAACGGCATCCACGTGGTGTAACTTTCTGAATCTCCAGAGATAGCTCTGTGATCTTGATGTGCATGAATTAGCAAGCGATCACAATTGGGGAATACCAGCCTTCCAATTGGCTTTGGATGGATTAGCAATCTCGGTCCAACAAGCTCATGCATTACATGTCGTAAAGCATCATTGTGCGCAAAGGCGTGAAATGATTCAAGACTGAATACTTTCTCATAAACACTTTTGAACTCTGAGTCAGGCTCACCGCATACTGAGCCAGCATTAGCGATGCGGGAACTCAAGTCGTGGCCTGGCATGAACCATCCCGCATGGTCTAGGATCTCGACGATCTCATCAAGAAGTTGTCTGATGTTTTCAAGAGGTAGCAGCCCTCTTAGAAGCAAATAACCATGTGCATTCATCTCTTCTTTGAGAGAGTGCGAATCTAATCCTTTTGCATCTATTTCCCGAAACGGCTTTACTATTTGCCCCATCATTCCATCTCTTTTCCCGGCCTCGTACGCTACGAAGGCAGCCTCAGGAGAACAACTACTTTCGAAGATCATGGGCTGTCTCCGAACGATAACGCCCACGTTTGTTAAGTGCATCACTAGCAAGCGAGGCTTCTAACTCTTTCTTGCGCTCTTGAATCTGCTTCAGCCGCCACGACTGATAAAAGCCGTGAATAGAGCAGAACACTGGAGCTTCTGAAAGTGTCTCGTCCCGAATTATTTTTGCCAAAAAAAACCGATGACTTCCGACTGTACGAACTTCCTCAATATTTAACTCTTTTACCCTCAGAGCAAAATCTGGGATTGGGATACTGAACTCGGACGAGATCTTCATTGGAAAAGGAAGTTTATTCCAGTCAATCGACTGCTTGATATGGTTGTCGGCTAGCTTATACGCTATAAATCCCTGTGACAGAGGCATGTAACTCAAAGCGACGCGGCCGGCGCTCTCTACTAGTCCTCCAGCTAATCTTTCTGTTCTCAAAGCAAAT
The DNA here is from genome assembly GCA_963708755.1 of uncultured Acidobacteriaceae bacterium. GTDB lineage: Bacteria > Acidobacteriota > Terriglobia > Terriglobales > Acidobacteriaceae > Edaphobacter. The sequence goes on along the minus strand of CAVPTN010000001.1, from coordinate 366,952 downwards.
CCAAAATATCCACAACCTAGATCGCCAAATAAATTCATAGGGAAGATATTACCGCCGTCCTTGTTACCAATACTTACTAACACGATAGGGTGAGGGCGAATAAACATCACCATCGTCGCCCGTCTTTCAAGAAACGTCATCTTTATACCGTTTGTATTGTCGCGACGTCGTTGCCTATCCGCATGCAGGAGATAATGAGTCCATAGACGAGTACTTGAGAGACAGAAGTTCTTTGAGCTTCGCGGTTCAAACAACACAAAATTTGTTTTATCTCTGTAGACCGTAGCTTTTGGCCTGATTCCAACCTCACCCAACATCTGCTTCGCCCCATCACGACGGCACAGTCTTATCGTCAGCTTGGATAGTTCATCTGCATTTGGTCGTTGTTCTACATCAAATCCAATGCAGATAGTTAGCGGGGCAGCACACACCATAGAATGACGATGCGTTATGTCAATCGGCGCACCTGCACCATCCAGCCAAACACTAATCTCAGTCTGCGGGTCTGGTAGCCCAAGAGTAAATTCTTGCGGAACAAGAGTTTCCCCGAATGCAATCCTTTTGATCACCTCTCGCACTCGACTCGAAGTCCACAATTTCAAGCTCTCCGCCGGGCAAATTTGCTCCCAGTAAACTCTAACTCGAAGCTCAGACTGATTAATTCGGCATCCGACTCAGCGCCGATCGTTAGTGCGTATCTATCGGTAAGACTCACTTCTCAGCCTCACTATCGGTCGTAGAACCGGGCGACGATTCCACCGTATCATCCGGATTTTAGGCGTGTGTCATCTCTTCGTCTTGTATTTGTCATTAAAATCGTCAGAGCCGCCACTACTGGGAAATGAGGCTATGACATAGGCAGTAGAGCGTAAGTCATCACCTTCGAGGTATTCTGCTACTCGTCCAATGACACTGCAAATCGATCGTTTATTGGCGGCTTCAGATAACTCAGGATGTGATCGAATCAGTCGTGCTCATTCGAGACCACATCTTGGCAGTGGGAATTAGTCAGATGATTGAAACTCATGCATCATCCGGCAAATTGCCATGTGAATGCACCAAGGAGACTACCAGGTAACAATTAGTACCCTAAGCTCCTATTGCCTACCGAAGTCTCACCGATTTAGGTTCCGCAGAACGTTTGACTAATGGATTCCTCTGGACTAGCTGGGGCGGCGTACCGCTCCAGTCCCGGCCTGTCTTCATATGGTCGTGACACGATGTCGAGTAGTTCCTCAAACGGTTGGAAGTCCTGCCGTTCGACAGCGGCATCGAGTACAGCCTCCACGCTGTGGTTGCGTGGGATGAATGCCGGATTTGCCATCCGCATATCTACAGCGCGTTCTTGTGCCGAGACGGACTCTTTCTCCAAGCGAAGACGCCATCCAGCGGCCCACGAATCAAAGGCTTCAGGCTTGGCAAACAGCGCACGTACTCCTCCATCGCCACCTGGGTCGGCCGCTGCATCGCACAATCGGCGAAAGGTTAACGTGAAATCAGCATTATTGGTGACCATGCAGTCTAGCAGATCTTGAACTAGCGCTTCATCGCCTTCGCGCTCCGATAAGATGCCGATCTTACGTCGGAGGCCAGCACGATGAGCCACCTCAAACTGCGGAACGAAGTTAGCGAGCGCCTCGTTAGCCGAGCCCAGCGCAGCTTCTTCGCCTCCTTCCTCACCCACCAGAACAGGGAGCAACGCCTCTGCGAGACGTATCAGGTTCCAATGCGCGGCGCGAGGCTGGTTCCCGTACGCATAGCGCCCTTGATGGTCGATTGAACTGAATACCTTATCCGGATCGTATGCCTCCATAAAGGCACACGGACCATAGTCGATAGTCTCACCCGAAATCGATGTGTTGTCGGTGTTCATTACGCCATGGATGAAACCGAGAAGCATCCATTGCGCGATCAGTTGCGCTTGCCGACCGATCACGCTGTCCAACAGAAACCTGTACGGCTCGTTTCGCTGTGCGCCCTCTGGATAATGTCGCGCGATGGCATAGTCCGCGAGCTGGCGCGTACCCTCCGTATCGCCCTGCGCAGCAAAATATTGGAAGGTGCCAACTCGTAGGTGGCTCGCTGCTACCCGGGTCAGTACGGCTCCAGGCAGCACCGTTTCACGCATAACTCGTTCCCCCGTCGTCACAGCCGCCAAAGCGCGTGTAGTCGGCACACCCAGCGCCGCCATTGCCTCGCTGACGATGTACTCGCGCAACACCGGACCGAGCGCCGCCCTACCGTCACCACGGCGCGAGAAGGGAGTCGGGCCGGAGCCTTTGAGCTGAATGTCGTAGCGCACACCGTCATGCCCTATTACCTCACCAAGCAGATTAGCGCGGCCGTCCCCGAGCTGCGGCACGAAGTGTCCAAACTGGTGCCCAGCATAGGCGATCGCCAGGGGTTCGGCACCCTCAGCTACCCAGTTGCCTGCCAGGATCTCTACACCTTGCGCGCTCGCCAATGCGTTCGGATCCAGCCTCAGACTCTCGGCCAGTTTCACATTGATCTTAATCAGATGAGGAGCCGCCACGGGTGTTGGATTCAATCGTGCGTAGAATCGGTCAGGCAGGCGCGCATAGGTGTTTTCGAAACCGAATCGGACGGTGCAGCCCTCGGTGCTCGAACTAACTTGCGACGAGATCGCGGGAACGTTTGATGAACTCATTATCTTTTAGATGCGTCCATGTCGTTTTAGCTTCTGCACAAGGACCGCGCCGCACATGCGCCTTTATTCTTCCATCAACAAAGAAGCGGGACCAGGACCGCACCGAAACGCATTCACTGAAGCCCGCGTTTCAAGCGGTCGTCTTCAGAAGCGCTCTCCGACGACTTCTTCGCTCTTCACCCAAAAGTGCCTCAGCGTTCTTTGGATCGACGCGTAACCGCGCACGCCTTCGTTCATAAGACCGAGGCTCGCATCATCCCGGACGATATCGCTACCCTTGTCTCGTTCCCAAAGCCCCGGCACTTTCGTTGTGTCTTTCTTTGGGATAACGCCCTCCCAAAGACAAAGTAGCACCACAAGTTGCACTGACGCTTTTGGGCAAGAGAAAAGCCTCTCGACCCGAGAGGCTTTGGCCGATGCAACCTATTGATTTTTGTAGCTATATCTATATGGTGCCGGGAGGGGGAATCGAACCCCCATGAGGTTGCCCTCGGCGGATTTTGAGTCCGCTGCGTCTGCCAGTTCCGCCATCCCGGCACTACCAATAGTCTCGTTGAACGAGACTACTTTACATTGACCTGGCGATCTTCTTTGAGGAAAACACCACCAGCCAACTGTGAAGTTGGACCGAAAAGCAACAATCCTGTCTCCACTAGTATCGCATAGCATCCGCCGATTCGGCACCTCTCAGCACCGTTGGATAGGCCATAGCCACGCCGCTCCGCGAACGCCACTTGAATCTCCATACATAGCGGGAAAAATTGGTGTCGAAGCTTCTCCGCCAAACACATACTTGGGCAGCAATCCAGGCAGCACCTGATAAATATGCTGCACTCTCGAAACCCCACCGCCGATCACGATCACATCCGGATCAAGAGTATTAATCACAGTGGCCAACCCGCGCGCCAGACGATCTTCGAATCGCGCTACGGCGGCAGAAGCCGCTCCCTCACCAGCTTCGAAGTCCGAAACAATCTCACGCGTCGTCCGCGTCCGCCCTGTTACTTCTTTGTAGTCGAGAGCAATTCCAGTCCCCGAAACCCACATTTCCATGCATCCGCGTTTTCCGCAATAGCAAACAGGTCCCGGATACTCCTCGGGCTTCTGCCAAGGCAGCGGGTTATGCCCCCACTCTCCGGCAACCCCATTCGGACCGTCATGAACGCGTCCATCAATCGCGACTCCACCACCACACCCCGTCCCGAGAATCACACCATACACAACATGTACGCCGGCCGCAGCACCATCAGTAGCCTCCGACACTGCGAGACAGTTTGCATCATTTGCAACACGTACCTCGCGACCAAGTGCAGCCGTTAGATCTTTGTGAAACGGACGTCCATTCAACCAGGTCGAATTGGAGTTCTTAACAAGGCCGGTAATTCGGGAGATGCTTCCCGGAATTCCAGCACCAACCGTACCAGTATCTCCAGTCTCTTCCTCCATCCGACGAACGAGCCCCACCATTGCTCTTATCGTCGCATCGTAGTCGTTACGTGGCGTCTCCACACGATGCCGCGCCAACTCTGCTCCCTCACAATCGATAGCTAGTACCTCGATCTTCGTTCCACCAAGGTCAATACCAATGCGCATCCCAGTATCTGTCATTCAATCTTCCCCATCTATTCAAATACTCCCTTTGAGAGTGTAAGTCAGCGTCTTCAACGCAAATGTCGCGACAGACACAAAGGCAACGTAGTGGTTTTCTCAAAGACAACTTGCATTAACAGTCCGGTCACAAGCGTCTCCAGCCTGCTGCAGCTCCCACGAACTCACGCTTACTGCACCTTTCCTCGCGGACGCAGCCGTCTCAACTCCGCCGCACAGGCGATCGAATTCAGTGCCGCCAGCTTCAGGTTATCCGCTGCCAGCCAAAGCCAGAAGCGCCGTCCCTGCTCTCCATCTCCACGATCGTTGCTCACTCGTACCATGATGTCTTCCTGTCCCGCCGCACTCAGATTGCTCGGAGGATCAGAATCCTTACTCACCACGTCGATGTGCTCCCCAACCAGCGCTGCTTCGACTCGATCCACACTTACAGACTCATCAAACTCCACCAGCATCGAGGCAACATAGCCATGAAACACAGGTGCCTGCACGATCTGCAGCGCTAACGCAGGCAACACACCGCCAGCCAGCCCGTCATAGTGCCTTCGAATACGCTCTTCCGTCACCCCAAGCTTTACCTTCGCAGCATCACCCAATGCCGGCAGCAGATTGAACGCCACCTGTGCGTCATACTGCTCACGCGGCAGCGTCTGAAACGACAACAAAGTCACCGTCTGCTGATGCAGCTCATCCATCGCGGCGCGACCATACTCCGATGCAGGCTCCATCACCGTAGCCGCCACGCTCGTCAAAGCCAGCTTCGCCCTCAACTTGCCCGCAACCAACGCAAGCATTACCGCAACCGGATGCGCCGCAACAACAGCTGGAGTCTTCAGGTCCGGCCCCGGCCCAGGCTCCTTCTCCGAAAGAACCTCGGCAACCCACGGCGCCCGCACCAGAACATCCTTCTCGCCATCCAGGGCATACGTCAAATCAATGATGCTGGCACCCGCACGGCGAGCCTCGTGCCAGTGCTTCTTTGTCACGGCTGCACTACCTGTAAAGAACACAAAATCCATTCGCTCAAACGAAGATGCCTCCAGCCGCTGAATAAACGCGACCTCATCCCCAGCCGCAGTCATCTGTCCTGCGACCTCTTCTTCATCGAGCAGCACAAAATCCGCCGCCCCCAGCTGCGACTCTCCCAACTCCTCGCTCAGCTCTTTCCCAGCCAGCGAAGACGCCCCAACAATTCCGATTCGATCCAGTCTGTCCGTCATGTTCTTCCGCTACCTTTAAAAATATGCGCCTCGCAGGCGCCGAACTCTATCGCATAAGCACACGCTACTGCTGACTCACAACAGTAGAGCGCCGCCGTCCTCTGCTCCACGAATACGCCAACCGCGCCACGACACCCGACACCAGGTAAGCCATCGCCAGAAAGAACAGCATGTACTCCGAATACAGCACAATCAGCGCGCCAATAAATGCAATAACAGCCACCAACTGAAAAGGATGTCGCCCGCCGGTCGTAATCTCCTTCGCGCTCCAAAAACGCCAGTTGCTCACCATCAGGAAGCTCGTAAACACCAGCAGGCAGATCCATACCACCGCCATCCAGGGATTATCAATCGGTGATCCCTTTTGAAAGTGGATCACCGAACTGATCACGCCCGCGCCCGCCGGAATCGGCATCCCAACAAAATACTTCTTCCCCGGTCTGCCAGGATTGCGCGGCTGCGGATTGACGCTGATGTTGAACCGCGCCAACCGGCTCGCTCCACAAATCAAAAAGATGAAACAGACGAACACACCGATGTGCACAATCTGCTCCCGCGCCTGCGGATGTGCCATCGCCGGCAGCATCCGAAAACCCCAGATGTAAGCCAGCAGGCTCGGCGCAACCCCGAATGTAACCACGTCTGCAAGCGAGTCCAACTCTTTGCCAAAGTCGCTCGTCGTATTGGTCAACCGCGCAATGATGCCATCCAGTCCATCAAACAACACGGCAATACCCAGAGCCAGCGCGGCTCGGTCAAAGTAGCTCTGATCCGTCGCCGACCCCTGAATGCTCTGCGTAATCGCATAGAACCCGGCAGCCATGTTGCCCGCCGTAAACAACGACGGCAACACATACATACCTCGGCTGGGCTGTCGCCTCACCTTACCGTCGACGGCTATCTGCGCCCCATCCGCCATCAGGCCACCACTGCCGTAGCAGCGCTCTTCGCCTGCGCCGCAAGCTCTGGAAGCACAGCCAGTACAGTCGAGCCGCCCTTCACACGCGCTCCCGTCTTCACCTTTAGATTCGCCGCGGCCGGTATCAGCACATCCACCCGCGAACCAAACTTGATCAACCCCATACGTTGGCCGCGTTCAACCCGGTCGCCAACCTTCAAATTGCAAACAATCCGACGCGCCAGCAGCCCAGCGATCTGTTTGAAGCTGACCTCATATCCGCCAGCGTCGATCGTGATCAGCGTCTGCTCGTTATTCAACACAGACTCCGCCTTCATCGCGTTCATGAACTCGCCCTTGCGAAACTCGCACACCGTCACCACTCCACCCACAGGCGCACGGTTCACATGGACATCGAAGACATTCAAAAAGATACTAAGCCGCAGTCTGCTGCCGCTGATCGTCTCGATCCACTCCGCTTCAGTAACCACGCCATCGCCAGGCGAAACGATCTGACCTGCACCCTGCGGGATCGCCCGATTCGGATCACGAAAAAACCACAAAAAGAATGCCGCCAGAATAATCGGCAGAGCCACCAGCGCAACCGGCATACTCAGATACCAGAGCACTGCTGCTACAACACCAAGCCCTAAGGCATAGAAGAATCCATCTCGAACCATAAGTGACTCAATTATAGGGCCTCGCACACCTCAACTCTGAGGCCAGTCGCCGCCACGGCCTCTGGCCCAGATACCGAAGCCTGCACTTACGCCCTACGACACTCCTAATCGCCGAAGCCGTTCAATCTCGTCCTTCAAACTGAGCTTCAGCTTCTTCAACCGTACCTCTTCCAGTTGCTCGGAGTCAGTCAGGAAAAGTTTCGAGCGCAGCGTATTCAGCCTGCGATCATACAGACTGTGTTCTTGAGTTAGTTGTTGGATGGAAGGTAGAGACGCAGGATGGGGAAGCTCGGTAAACTTGCCAGTTTGCACGTGGAAATACCTCCAGCAACAGACAGCGTTTCACATAGTGGCGACACGCTATCACAGCGCAAACAACACCGGCAATGTGGATTACTTGGCTCCCGCTAACTTCAACTGCATCAGCACCGCGTCCTCATCCGGCTCCCGATAATATCCGCCGCGCCGCCCAACCACACCAAATCCCAGGCCCTCATACAAGGCAATCGCACCGCTACTCCCTGCGCGAACCTCCAGCTCCATCTCCACAGCCCCCTGGTCCCGGCACCAGTGAACGACCGCCTCACACAACGACCTTCCCACTCCACGCCGCCGCCCTGCCGCATCCACCGCCACGCTCTCAATCTCGCCCACACGGTCAGCCGTCGACAGAATCACCTTTCCCACAGCAAAACCCAGCAGCGTCTCGTCTGTCTCCGCAACAAAAAGACACCGCCTGATAGTTCCTTCCCCACTACTTTCGACAATCGCGCCGTACTCCACCTCCGCCCAGTGCGGAGCCTCCACAACACGCCGCTCGAGTGCAACCACCTCACCCAGATCCGCCGCACTTGCAACCCGAAGTCGTAACCCCGGAACACTCATCGAACTACTTTCGGCATCGCAGGCTTCGCAAAGATCTCAGCATCCGTCCGCCTCAGATAGTTCGCATCAAGCGTCATCGCATCATCAAACTCCCCCGCAGCAATCCGCTCCAACGCGAGCGGCAAAGCATCCGCAGCCGACGGTTCCCCCACCACCTTCGGACGCAACTCCGCCAAAGCCTCCGCCACCTTTCCCTCGCACACCACCACAACCCCACTCGCAGCCGCCGCAATCACATCGTCCCGCCCCATCAGCGCCTCGCGCAAGCAACGCTGCCCAACATACTCCCCGTAATAAAACTCGCCACGCCCCGCATCCAGCACAGCGTGCACCGTTTCACCCGCTCCATCAACACCATCAGCAAGCAGCGCCAACCGCGACACCGCAACCAATGGAATCCCCCCCGCCTCGCTCAACCCCTTCGCCGCACTCACCCCAACCCGCACGCCAGTAAACGACCCCGGCCCAGACACCACCACCACCGCCGCCAGCTCACTCAGCCGAAATCCACTCGCCTCCATCAACCGCCGCACCGCCGGCACCAATCTCTCCGACGAACTCCTCCCCGGCAACACCTCGGTCGCAACAATCGCCTGCGCCAGCGTCGTATCCCCCAGCGCAACACTCCCCTCACCACCCGCAGTATGAATCAACAAGAGCCGCATCACTCACGACCTTCGTTCAAACCGGACGACGCAACACCATCACCAACAATCTCCAGCAGAACGCCCCCCGTACTCGCCGGATGCACAAAAAAATACCGATGCCCACCGGCCCCAACCCTCACCGCATCGCTCGCCAGCCTCACGCCTTGCTCAGTCAGCCGCGCAAACATCGCATCAATTCCCTCAACATGCACGGCAACGTGATGGAGCCCCTCTCCACGCTTCGACAAGAATCTTCCAATCGTCGAATCCTCCTGGGTCGCCTCCAGCAACTCAATCCGGCTCTCCCCAAGCGGTAGCATCGCCGTCTTCACCTGCTCATGCTCCACCGTCTCCTCATGGCTCACCACCAAACCCAGCGCCTCATAAAACCCACGCGCCGCCGCAATACTCTTCACCGCAACACCCAGATGATCCAACCGCAACCCATCCACCCCAACCCGCAACATCACCGACCCGAGCCCTCCGCTCAACCTGCTGCGCCGCACACTCCCGTACCGCCACCATCAGCTCCCCAACACCCTCACCCGAAGTCGCAACCGTCTTCACCACAGGAGGCACCCAAGCCCCTCGCGAAACCGCCAGCCCCTGCATCGCAACGATCTCCTGTTCCACCAGCTCCGCACCCCCACGATCGCTCTTGTTCACAACAAAAACATCTGCCACCTCCATCACCCCAGCCTTCAAACTCTGCACCTCGTCCCCCATCCCCGGCACGAGCACCAGCACCGTCACATCCGCCAACCCGACCACATCGACCTCATCCTGTCCCACCCCCACCGTCTCAATCAAAATCGTCTGCCGCCCCGCCGCCTCCATCACCGCACAAACATCCTCAGCCGCACGAGCCACGCCACCCATTGCCCCCCGCGAAGCCATACTGCGAATAAAGACACCCGCATCCCCAGCGAACCCCTGCATCCGTATCCGGTCCCCAAGCAGCGCCCCACCGGTATAAGGACTCGACGGATCTACCGCCACCACCCCAACCATCTGCCCTTCTGCACGCAGCCACTTCGCCATCTGATCAACCAGCGTGCTCTTCCCTGCCCCCGGAGGCCCGGTCACTCCCACCCGCAACGCTCTCCCGCCAAACTCACGACAAGCCGCAAGCAACTCACCCGCCAGCGCTCCTCCATCTTCAACAACCGACACCGCCCGAGCCAGCGCTCTCACATCTCCGGCACGCAGCCGCGCCATCATCTGCGCTACCTCGCCGCCTTCCGCCTGCAAATCTTTATCCACGTCAGCGATGATACCGCGCAGCCATCCCTCCAGCCTCAAGTCTGAAAGACGTCTTCAACTCATCAGCCCAACAGTGGCCGAACCATTCCCCCAAACCCTCGAACATCTCCCCGACAACAAAGCAACCAGACCCATCTCACCTCGATCCGAATCCATCTGCATCACACCGCAACAAAACTCCCTCATCGTCTGCTTGACACAAGTAGCCCACCAAAGACTATCCTCATCCTCGACGCACTCTACCAACTCATCAGGTCCCATCGCCGGAGTTCGATTAATGGTCAGACCAGCCTTTCCACCGGAGCCGCTACCGCATGCCGATTGACACCGCCAGTATGCCTGCACCGGGTTTCACAACAACAGCGCCGGATAAATCCAATATCCGCTGGGCCGTCTGTGGTCTTCTCTTCCTTGCCACCACCATCAACTACATGGACCGCTCGGTATTCTCCCTCATCGAGCCGCTCCTGCACCTCGACTTCATGGGCTGGATCCCCGGCATCGACGCCGCCCATCAAACCGCCTACAACATCAACTTCGGCCGCGTCCTCATCTGCTTTCAGATCGCTTACGGCGTCGGCTTCCTCTTCGCCGGCCGCATCATCGACAAGCTCGGCACCAAAACCGGATACGCCCTCGCGATCCTCGTCTGGGGATGCGCCTCCATCAGCCACTCCATGGTCGCCAGCGTGGCCGGCTTCTGTATCGCTCGAATCTTTCTCGGCCTCGGCGAGTCAGGAAACTTCCCCGCCGCCATCAAGGCCACCACCGAGTGGTTCCCCGCCGAAGAGCGCGCGCTCGCCACCGGCCTCTTCAACTCCGGCTCCAACGCATCCGCCTTTATCGCACCCGCCCTTATCGCAGCAGTCGCCGCCAGGTGGGGATGGCAAGCCGCCTTCATCTGCACTGGCTCCATGGGACTCATCTGGGCCGTCATTTGGCTCATCTTTCCTTACAACAAGCTTCGTCGCGGCGCCACTCAGACTCAGGCAAACCTCGCCCCCGTCACCCAGGGCGGCGGACCAATCTACTCCATCCTTCTGCGCCATCGCGGCTTCTGGGCCTTCTGCATCGCCAAAGGAATCACCGACCCCGTCTGGTGGTTCTATCTCTTCTATCTCCCCAAGTTCCTCAACGACAACTACGGCCTCAATCTCAGCCACGTCAAATACCCACTCATCGTCATCTACACCTGCGCCAGCATCGGTTCCATCGCAGGTGGCTGGCTCTCCGGCTTCCGCATGAAGCACGGTCACACCGTAAACTCCGGCAGAAAATTCGCGCTCCTCATCTGCGCCATCTGTGTGCTTCCCATCATGCTCGTCCCTCACATGCACACGCTCTTCCCCAATAATGCGTGGCCCGCCATCGGGCTCTTCTGTCTCGCCACCGCCGCTCATCAGGGATGGTCTGCCAACCTCTTCTCCACACCAACCGACATGTTCCCATCCACCAGCATCAGCACCGTCGTCGGCATCGGTGGCGCCACCGGAGCCGCCGGCGGAGCATGTTTCACATGGCTTGTCTCCCACTACTTCTCGCTTCACCCAATGCCGATCTTTATCCTTGCGGCCTGCGCCTACATCACGGCTCTACTCATCTTTCAACTACTCGTTCCAAGGCTCGGCGCACCCCAAAGAGCTTAACTCCCATCGCTTTGCGTAGAAGATCAACATGTCGATCAACGCTTCACCGAGCGACTATCACCATTTGTTCAACGGCCCCTTTGCTCTCGTGTTACCCTTCTCAAACTTCGGCAAGGAGCTTCGTATCGCGTGAAAAAAGAGGTCAAAGAACAGTTTGACGAGGTAACCGGCCACAGTCAGCTCACGATGCAGGTCGTCGAGCACGTCCGCTCCCTCATCAGCAAAGGCGAGGTTCACCCCGGCGATCGGCTCCCGCCCGAACGCGAACTCGCTCGCAAACTCAAGATCAGCCGCTCCAGCCTCCGTGCCGGCATCGGCTTCCTCTCCGCCATGGGAGTCCTCAAAAGCCGCCACGGCGCCGGAACCTTCGTCTCCTCCGGCCCCCCCGCGCTCGACTCCAGCTCCCTCTCCGTTCTCGGCGCACTCCACGGCTTCCTCCCGTGGCAGATGTTCGAGGCCCGTCTCGTCATCGAGTCCAACGTAGCCGCACTCGCCGCCGAGCGCGCCACCGACGAGCACATCGCAGAACTCGCCGAAGAGGTCGCCGAGATGTACGCCTCCCTCTCCGACCCGCAGGAGTACCTCATTCACGACGTACGCTTCCACCGCACCGTCGCACGCGCCTCCGGCAACCCCATCCTCGGCGCCCTCATGGAGACCATCACCGCCAACCTCTACGAGCACCGCAGCAAGACCGTGCAAAACGCCGTCGATCTCAAAGAATCCGCCGAGATGCATCGCGAGATCTACCGCGCCATCCGCTCCCACCACCCCGTCCAGGCCCGTCAGGCCATGGAAAAACACCTCAACCTCGCCCGCATCGCCCAGGCCAACGAAGCCGAGCTGAACGCCGCCAGCACCACCGGCACTCCGGCCTCAGCATCCCCATCCGAAACCCCAACGACCTGATCTTCCTTCAAGATCAGCATCGATGAGAATTAGAGCGACGGCGCAGTTAGTGTAAAGTCGCTTCGCTTTTTATTTGTCATTCCCGAAGGGAATCTGCGTTTACAGTCTCTACACTATAGAGAAAGTGCCGTAGCCGAAAATTCAGCTCAGGCGACTGTCGTGAATCGCAGCTTCAACCCATCCGCATCGGCATCAACCGTTACCGCCTCAAGCGACGGCACAATCCACGTAGCAGCCTTCAAGTCTTCGGCAGAGTGTGTTCCCAGCACCCCAAGCACCCGGCATCCGGCAGCAATTCCGGCCCCCACACCCGAAGGCGCATCCTCCACCACCAGGCACTGCGCTGCCGGCAGGCCGAGCAACTCAGCACCGCGCCTGTACGGCTCCGGATCCGGCTTACCGCGCTCCACCATATCGGCGCTGATGATGCGTTGTGGAATCGGCAACCCGGCAACCTCGAGTCGTCTGATGAGCAACCGATGAGTCGCCGAGGTGACGATGGCCCAACGGTCCAACGGCAGGCTCGCAAGCAGAGTCCTGACACCCGGCAACACCGTGAGGCCGGAGACATCCTCCATCTCCATATCTTCAATCACACGCAGCCCCTCCTGCGGATCGATGTCGGGGCGCAGCTCCTTCACGATCTCAATCGCACGCATGCCATGCGGCACCTCGTAGATCTCCGCGTTCGGCACGTTGTAATGCTCCGCCCACTGCCGCCAGCAACGCACAACCGACCCGATGGAGCTGATGAGCACTCCGTCCATGTCAAACAAAATGCCCTTCGTCTCAATCCGTACCGGCTCGCTCAAACTGTGCTCCCTTGCAAAACAAAGGCCTGCGCCGCTTCAAGCACACGAGCGACCGACTCCACCGAACAGCTCTCGCAGTACACCCGCAGCAGCGGCTCCGTGCCAGAGGCACGCAGCAAAAGCCACGTCTCAGCAGCATTCGGCACCCCGGCGCAGCTCGGATTGTCGAGAAAGAACTTGATGCCGTCCATCGTCTCAACACGAAGCACCTTCAGACCGGCAAAGTCCGTCACACCTGCCTTCGCCCGCTCAATCGCAGACTGCTTCAACGCCTCGTCGATGTGCATATCGACGCGACCATACTGGTGCTCGCCAAACTCCTGCTGCAGCGAAGCCACCAACTCACCAAGTGTCTTCTTCTCATCAGCCATCACATTGGCCAGAAGCAGCGAGTTCAGCAGCCCATCCCGCTCAGGCAGATGCCGGCTGATACCGATGCCGCCAGACTCCTCGCCACCCACAAGAATCTCCTGCTCAAGCATCAGATCACAGACATATTTGAAGCCAATCCCGTGCTCGTGCAGCCGCCGTCCATACTTCGCACAGATGCGGTCCAGCATCTTCGTCGTGTTGAACGCCCGCGTAACATCGCCCGGCCACTTCTTCCGCTCCAGCAGCCACTTCAACAACACAGCAAAAATCTTATGAGCATCCACGACATTGCCATGCTCATCGACAGCGCCGATGCGGTCCGCGTCTCCATCGGTGATCAGTCCCGCATCACACTTCTCCGCTGTAACAGCGATCTGCGACGCACGAATATGCGGCAAAATCGGCTCCGGATTGATCCCCGGAAATGCCGGATTGATCTCGCTGCGAATCTGCACGAAAGGAACATGCGCTTCGGTAAAGATTCCCGCAATCACATTCCGTCCCGCGCCATACATAACGTCGATCAAAAACTTGTAACCCGACTTGCGAATCGCATCGAGGTCGACAAACCGAGCAATAGCGGCAATGTAATCAGGATTAAAATCAACCGTCTCAATAGCTGCAGGTCGAGCAGCTTGCACGAGAGGTTCACCAAGATAGCCTTCAATCGAAGCCATAATCGAAGGCTTGCCCGATCCACCGTAGCTCGCCTTATACTTCACGCCATTCCATTCGGCAGGATTGTGGCTCGACGTAATCATCACACCGCCAGCAGCCTTCCGCTCACGGACCGCGTAAGAAAGCGCAGGTGTCGGCGTAATATCAGCAGCCATAGCAACCGGGATGCCAGCCTTTGCAAGCACATCGGCTACAACATTGGCGAAGGAACGCGATCCGAAGCGCGTGTCATACGCAATGCAAACGCCGGCCGATGCATCCTCGTGCACCAGAACATAGTTTGCAATCGCAGACGCCGCGACGCGTACATTCGCGTAGGTGAAGTCATCTGCAATGATACCCCGCCAGCCGTCGGTCCCAAACTTGACTACTGTATCTGCCATATCTCGTCGAGTGTCCTGTATTCAGTCTTTGTGAATCGGTCGCTAGATCAAGTCTTCGCGGCCAGCGCTCTTAAGCTCGGCAACCACTTTGCCTACATCCTGCGAGCGTTCGCGAGTCGTAATCAGCAGCGCGTCCTTGGTCTGAACGACAACAAGGTTGCTCACGCCCACCAAAGCAATCACCTTGCCCGGAGCGTGCACATAATTACCGGTTGAGTCGATCGAGATGCACAGTGGATCGTCACCCTCGAAGACATTCACAACCGAGACGCTCTCCGGCGGACACCCCGCTGCATGCTCATGCAAAGCAGACCAGCAACCCAGGTCATTCCACTCAAAGTCGCCGGGAAGGCAGTAGATCTCCGCACCTTCCTCCCCCTTGGCCGAGCGCGGCTCCAGCACCGCGTAGTCGATGCTGATGTTCTCGCACTGCGGATAGACCTCGGCAAACACCCTGTCAAACTCCGCCTTCGAGGTATGGTGAGCCTCGGCAATCTTTTCCAGCAGCGGCGCCATCTGTGGGCAGTGCTCGCGAATCGCATCTGCCAGCGTCCGTGCGCTCCAGAGAAAAATTCCGCCATTCCACGCGTAGTTGCCGGAAGCAACAAACTGTTCTGCCACTTCACTATTGGGCTTCTCAGTAAAGCGCTTCACGCGCCGCACCGCAACTCCGGGAACAGGCACGTCCGAAGGCTTCACCGTCGCGCCCAACTCGATGTAACCGTAACCGGTCTCAGCCCGCGTAGGAGGAACGCCAAGCACAACGATCTTCTCGCCGCTTGCAGCCAGTGCAATACCAGCGCGAATAACCTCCGCAAAGCGAGCCTGGTTCTTCACGACATGGTCTGAAGGAAAGATGCCAATCACCGTCTCTGGACTGCTCTTCTCCAGAAGAAACGCAGCAAGTGCGCAAGCTGGAGCAGTGTTCCTCGCCGCAGGCTCGCTCAGAATATGCGCATCCGGAACCTCAGGAAGCTGCTCCGCAATGAGGCCGTGAAGGAGGCTATTGGTAATAACCCACACATGGTCAGCATCCACCACCGGCAAGAGCCGCTCCACCGTCTGCTGAATCATCGTGCGTTCGCCATCAAGAGCCAACACCTGCTTAGCCCGCGTCTTCCGGCTTCGAGGCCAGAATCGAGTTCCGCTGCCACCTGCAAGAATCACTGGAGCGAACTTCTGCTCCGTTCTACTGCCTTCAATGGGCATACGCCTCCGTCTTAATGGAAAGACCGCCCCGCGAATACGCGAAAGCGATCCACCCACAAGATCAACAGCTAACTCAACGTTGCGAAGTAGTCCCGCATCCGCTTCACGCCCTCATCAACAACATCGTGCGAGACGGCGTAAGACAGCCGAATATGTTCCGCGGTGCCAAACGCCTCACCTGGCACAACGACAACATGTGCTTCACTCAAAAGCTTCGCTGCCAGGTCGGATGCAGACTTGATCCCGCCCTTACCGATAAAGTTCTTCACATTGGGATACACGTAAAACGCTCCCTGAGGCACCGTGCAGCTCAACCCAGGAATCGTCTTGAACCCTGCCAACGTCTGATCGCGAAGCTTGATGTAGTCGGCGCGCATCTCCGACACGCACTCCTGAGAACCGGTCAACGCCGCAATCGAGGCGCGCTGCACCATGCTGGCTGTGTTCGAAGTACTCTGCGACTGCAACTTACTCATCGCCGCAATAATCGCCTTCGGACCAAGCGCAAAACCTGCTCTCCAGCCGGTCATCGCATACGTCTTCGAGAGCGACCCCAGCACGACAATGTGCTCCTTACAGTCGGTAAACGAGCCGCCACTGACAACCTCACCCGTGAACGTAAGGTAGACGTAGCATTCATCCAGCAGCACGTAGATGCCATGCTTGTGTGCCAGACGAACGATCGCTTCCAGATCCTCCGGAGCCACAACCGCGCCGGAAGGATTCGACGGCGTATTCAGAATGATCGCCTTCGTCTTCGGTGTAATCGCCTCTTCAATCATCTTCGCGGTGATGCGGAAGTTCTCTTCCTCTTTGCTCTCGACCAGAACGACCTTGCCGCCGGCATACTGAATGATGTCCTTGAACGAAACCCAGTAAGGCACCGGCAAAATCACCTCGTCACCATGATCGACCAGAACCTGAATCGCATTGAACAGCGCCAGCTTGCCGCCGGTCGTAAACACGCACTCGTCCGGCGTGTAATTCGAGCCAAAGTCACAAGCATGGCGATCGACCACCGCCTTACGCACCTCGGGAACGCCAGCCACATTCGTATAGCGGGTAAAGTTATTCTCGATCGCCTCGATGGCCGCGTCCTTGATGTGGCGAGGCGTCGAGAAGTGAGGCTCACCTGCACCGAAGTCCGCCAGGTTTACACCCTCGGACTTCAGCTTCAACGCAGCCGCGGTGATAGCCATGGTTGCGGAAACTTCGATGCGGCCGATCCGGTCCGCAAATATCTTGGTCGCTGTCGCTGTGGTCATGTCTCTAGTTTGGCAGATTTGGACCCTGAGATAAAGCCAGTACTCGGAACAGCCTATTTACGCTGATTTGGGACCTTAGCCTTCAGCCGTTCGACAACCAGCGGCGGAACCAGCGCCGTAACGTCGCCACCGAGCTGAAACACTCCTTTTATCAGCCGCGAACTGACGTAGGTGTACTTCTCCGCAGGCATCATAAACAGCGTTTCAAGCTCCGGATCGAGCTTGCGGTTCATCATCGCCATCTGAAACTCATATTCGTAGTCGCTGATGGCGCGAATGCCACGCAGAACAGCCTTCGCTCCCTGCTGGCGGGCAAAGTCAACCAATAGTCCGTCAAACGTGGTCACGGAGACGTTCCCGAAGCTGCGGGTCGCCTCAAAGATCATCTCCTCACGCTCGGGAACGGTAAATAATGGAGTTCCCTTCTCCGAGTTGCGAAGAATCGCAACCACAAGCTGATCGACAATCTTTGACCCACGCGAGATCAGGTCAAGATGGCCGTTCGTGAGCGGATCGAAGGTTCCAGGGTAGATCGCCTTGACGGTATGCATGCATCAAGCAGCATATCGTGCTTTCGTGACAAAAATAAATCGGCCAGTTCCTGTAGTCTTCCGGACACCCCCAAGCGTCTCTCCCAATAGCCGAATGTAGCGTGGCTGCAGTTCGAACACGGTTCTCAATGCCCTCACACGCCATCACTTCCGACAGCCTCTCCGTTGCGCATCAGCCATCGATCACGCAGGCGTCGGCAACGCCGCTCGACGATATGGATGCGATCGTTGCCACCTACGAACAGCGGATCTTCCGCTTCCATCTCATCTCCATTCGTGACCGCGACGTAGCGCAAACGCTGACCCAGGACACCTTCGTCCGGGCCTGGTCGGCGCGCAGCAGCTTTCGAGGCGATTGCTCCGTCTCAACCTGGCTGATGCGCATCGCACTCAACCTGGTACGCGATCACACCAGAACCGACCGCTTCCGCTTCTGGAAGAAGGTTTCGGAGACAGCTATCGATGTATCCGACATCTCGTCGCACGTTCCTCATCGCGACAGTTCGCTCGAGTCGCGTCTCATCGCAAGCGAGCAGATGGCGATCGTCTGGGACAGCGTAGCGCAGCTCTCAGACCGTCAGCGGAGCATCTTTCTTCTCCGCTTTCTGGAAGAGCTTGAGCTCTCCGAGATCGCCAGCATCACCGGCCTGCCAATCAGCACCGTAAAGACCCATCTTTATCGCGCACTCGCTACCATCCGGGCCCGCCATAACGCCAACCTCAAGGATTCCCTATGAACCTCCACCTCACTCACGATCAACTCTGCGATTTGATCCTCGCCGATACGTCACTCCAGCCCAATACGGAATCCGACGTTGTCGAGCAGCATCTGCAGGCATGCCTGATCTGCTCAGCAGAGTTGAAGAGCCTGCGCGATTCCATCTCACACTTCCGCGATGCGTCGAGCGCATTTGCTCGACATGAGTTTGCTCAAAGCTACGCGCAGCGATCTTCCATTGCGCCTCCTCACAGCTATCTCTCGCAGCCTCTTTACTGGGCGGCAGCGGCAGTAATCTTCGTCGCTGCCCTTTTTCCTATCACCTTGCATCAGCAGCACTCCGCCGCCAACTCCGCCGTGAAGGCTACTGCGGTCTCTTCTCCGGCGGAGTCGGACGACGCCTTGCTTGCAGACATCGACCAGAAGGTCTCTGCCGACGTTCCTTCTCCAATGGAACCGTTGGCGGACCCCACCGATGGATCAACTTCGACAAACTCTACCTCAAACCAAAGGACGAACTAACATGCGCATGAAGCCTGTACTCTCGCTTGTTTTATTTGCAACTCTCTCCGGAACGTTACTGGTTGCGCAGCAGCCTGGTGGAGGGCCACCCCCTATGGGGCCCGGGTCCTCCGGCGGCAAGATGGAGCAGGGCCGCGGTGGATGGGGAGGTGGCGATGGGATGCGCGGTGGCCTTCGCATCGGGCCGCCGGGCATCTGGTGGCACAATGCGGACCTGATCCAGAAGCTGAATCTCACTCCAGATCAGCAGAAGAAGATGGACGACATCCTGCAGCAGAGCAGGCTCCAGTTGATCGACCTCCGGGCCAGCGTCGAGAAGCAGGAGGTGCTGATGGAGCCAATGCTCGCGGCCAATCCACCGGACACGAACAAGATCCTCGCGCAGATCGATCACACGGCGCAGGCTCGCGCTGAGCTTGAAAAGGCCAACGCCAGGATGCTGCTCGGCATCCGCAACGTGCTCACGCCGGACCAGTGGACCAAGCTTCAGGCCGAAAGGCGCGACCGTCGAGGCATGAGGATGCGTAGCGGACCCGAGGGTCAAGGCGGCCCTGGTGGCCCCCCAAATCCAGCCGGTCCCAGCGGCGGGGGCGAAGGGATGGACTAAGCAGAGTGTGAGAGAGCACTCAGAAAGCTGTCAAGCCCCAAATCCGGATAAATCAATACAGTTCAACAACTTAGCCTTGGCGTATGAGTTTCTATCAATCCGGTAAACTAGAACAAGAGATCAAGAAAGCCCCGGCTTACAAAGCCGGGGCTTTCAATTTCAACAGCCAGTAACTCAAAATCCTCGTAACTCGTTTAGAAAGAAATTTTTACCGATAAGCTATTTGGAATCAGATATTTGCAGAGCATCAAAATCGTAAACCACTGATAAAAAGTCGGTTAACGACACCCACCCCGGGGGGTACACCCCCGGAAACGGCCTTCCGAGAGGAAGGCGAGAGGAAGGTACGACGCTTGATGGAGACGAATAGTCGAGAGGAAAGAAGGCGACGAAGCGACGACAGGTAGAACTGCCGGCGCCTCATACGCTGCATCTTGCTGTTACTTTCTGGCCTTTACGGCTTCCTTAGCCTGGACGGGACCGTCGGCAGGGACTGGCGGCACATCGGCTGAGGCGACACCGGAGATACCCAGCTTCTTGCGGAGTTCACTGTCGACGCGACCGAAGACGTCCTTATTTTCCTTGAGGAAGGCACGGACATTCTCGCGGCCCTGACCGATGCGCTCGCCCTGATAGCTGTACCAGGCGCCGCTCTTGTCGACGATGTTGTGCAGAACAGCCAGGTCGAGCACGTCGCCCTCGCGGGAGATGCCCTCGCCGTAGAGGATGTCGAACTCGGCATCACGGAAGGGTGCCGCGACCTTGTTCTTCACGATCTTGACCTTGGTGCGGGAGCCAACGACCGAATCACCGTCCTTGACTGCGCCGATACGGCGGATGTCGATGCGGACGGACGAGTAGAACTTGAGCGCCTTGCCGCCCGTCGTGGTCTCAGGATTACCGAACATGACGCCGATCTTCTCGCGGATCTGGTTGATGAAGATCAGGCAGGTACGCGACTTGGAGACGGTACCGGTGAGCTTACGGAGAGCCTGCGACATGAGCCGAGCCTGCAAGCCCATGTGCGAATCGCCCATCTCGCCGTCGAGTTCAGCCTTGGGGACGAGCGCGGCGACCGAGTCCACCACGAGGACGTCGATGGCGTTCGAGCGGACGAGGGCCTCTACAATCTCGAGGGCCTGTTCGCCGTAGTCAGGCTGGCTGACGAGGAGGTTGTCGATGTCGACGCCTAGTTTGGCGGCGTAGGCAGGGTCGAGCGCGTGCTCGGCGTCAACGAACGCTGCGAGGCCGCCTGACTTCTGTGCCTCGGCGATGATCTGGAGGGTGATGGTGGTCTTACCCGAGGACTCAGGGCCAAAGATTTCGATAACGCGGCCACGAGGAACACCGCCTACTCCAAGCGCTGCGTCGAAGGAGATGGAACCGGTAGAGATGACCGAGATCGGCACGACGTCTTTCGAGCCGAGCCGCATGATGGAACCTTTGCCAAACTGCTTTTCCAGCCCGGAAAGGGCCAGTTCTATTGCTTTGCTGCGGTCATCTGCCACGATATTTCTCTCCTGAAGGTGGGTGAAAGGGAGGTTGATGGTTCAATTTGGGATTCTAGCATTCAAAACGGGAAAGGCAAATAAAAAGCGAACATACCCTTCGGAGTTACCTGTCGGGAATTGGGTCTAATCTCCTATAACCGGACTTTGCAGGAGCTATCGGCGGGTGCGTCCTTTTTATGCCAAATGCTCTCAAAAGATGCTAAACGCTACAATTTCAGTCCATGTGGGATGAGCAGGATTACTTCAGCCGCTGGGTGCAGGGCATCTCCGCGCTTATTCTCGCCATGGGCGCGGTTGGCGGGATATACATGGTTACGCACGCCACTCTGATCATGCTGAGGTTTGGCGGCATAGCAGCTACCGTCGGATGCATTCGCGTAGGCTGGCGCTGCGCTGGCTATGCGATCACCGGCCGCAACAACATCAACCGAGATGATTTCTAGTCGACTAGTAGCCTAGGAATTTCCCCATCGTCCCGTAGGTCAGCGTCGCTTTCGGCTCGTCACTTTCCTGACTTCCCCGGGAACGCTTCGCGTTGGAAATAGTCTGCGGCCCCTTGAGGCTCAGAGCCCAGTTGCCTATCGCCGTTACAAGACGCGCCGCTGACAGGCGACGGGACGCTGGTTCCGCTTTCGTTCCACCCTGGAACTCAATGAGCAGCTCGGGCTTACGGCCGTCCTCGATCACCAGAAGCGACCACATATTGTTTTCAGCTGGCAGGAGCAGAAAGATAGCTCTGAGACTTCGAACAACAAACTCAACGACTGCAATGCCGTCCTGCACTTCAAGGCGCGGTTCCAACTCCAGTTTTTCCTTACTCGTGAAGTCGAAAGCCTCTTCAATTCGCGAGGCAAGCTGCAGCAGCAGTGTCTCTCGCTCGAGCTCACTGCGACGCTCTTCTTCCTCCGCGATCTTGCGATCTGCGTCGGCAACTATTTTGCGAGCCTGCTCAAACACATCGATTAGTGCCTGATCCATGTGACCCTCTTAGTTATCATGACCAACCCAGAAAGAACGTTCTGCTCGCATTCCAATGCGCGAAGGAGCCATCGAAGGAGCTATCTTGGATGCCTCGTATGCCAACATCATCAGGCGGTCGTCCCAGGCGCTAATTTTCACCGCATGTCGATGCTACCCGTGAAGACCGCACCCTCTTCGATAGAGATCCGCGAGACCACAACGTCTCCATTTATGAAGCCTTTGCTACCTAACTCGAGGTGGTCACTTGCTTCACAACTGCCATTTACCTCACCGAGCACCACGATCTCGCGCGCCGCGATATGAGCCGTAACCTGACCGTTTTGCCGCACCGTTACGCGGTTACCAGGCAGGCTAATCGAACCTTCAACTCTGCCTTCGATGGATAAAGATTCTGACCCGGAAATTTCGCCCTTGATAAGGATCGATTTGCCGATCGTCGCCAGTTCCACAATTAGAGTTTTGGAGGCCACTGGTTCAGAAACGTTTGGGAGATGCGCTTGGTGAGTTGGCTCTGAGACCAAAGGTGATGTGCCATTGAGACGCTGATTTAACATATTTGGACCTTTCATGACTCTGATTCCTGAACCCTGAGTGCTTGTAGGCAGCAGATTTGGCCAGACTAGGAGAGAACGCGGCCACGCGATATAGCATCTTTGGGTGACAGCTTCCTGGAAACGGCGTTATGAGCAAGTTCGTCAGCCAGAGCCGAAGCTTGCGAAACCGGACCTTGCGGAATTGATGGTCTCAAACAAGTCGTCTGGTAGATGCTATCTATTCGCCGGATTCTCGCCTGCGGCATTTACTTTGGCTATTCCATTACATCTTGTGCGATCGGTCAGGCATGTACGATGTCCCTGACGCACGAAGCTCGAAATCTGTAAGGAGTCTCCATGGCAGAGTTGCAGCCTATGTCAGCCGGCAGGACTGCAGTCTCAGCATCGGTTCGAACTCCCATCGATGTGCTGACCAGTCCCTTTACGCGCTTTGCGGAGTTGGAGGCGTCGGGTGGAATCGTGCTGCTGACGGCGACTGTGCTCGCTCTGGTCTGGGCGAACTCTCCGTGGGAACACAGCTACCACGCGATATGGGAGAAAGAAGTCACAGCTGGGGTTGGACGCACGGTTCTTACGTGGAGCAGACATCTATGGGTCAATGATGGCCTGATGTCGATCTTCTTTTTCCTGGTCGGCCTGGAGATCAAGCGCGAGTTGCTGATCGGAGAGCTGTCTTCGTTCCGACAGGCGGCGTTTCCGTTTCTGGCGGCGCTGGGCGGTTGCCTGTTACCTGCCGCACTGTACTTCTCGGTCAATCATGGAGGCCCCGCCGCCCACGCGTGGGGGATCCCCATGGCGACCGACATCGCATTTGCTATCGGAGTCCTTACGCTACTGGGCGATCGCGTCCCGGTTTCATTGAAGCTCTTCGTCGCAGCGCTTGCCATCGCCGACGACATTATCGTTGTGCTCGTCATCGCAGTCTTCTATACGGCGCATCTGAGCTTTCTGTACCTGGCGTTTGGTGCGGTGGGACTTTGCGTCTCCTATGGAGCCAATAAGGCGGGCGTGCGAAACCCTTGGGTCTACGCCTTCATCGGCATCGTCGTATGGTTTGCAGTGATGCAATCGGGCGTGCATGCAACGATTGCGGGCGTGATGCTTGCCTTCACGATTCCCTGCAGCAGTTCAAGTGGCAAGCCGAGATTTGTAGCGAAGATGCAACGCCTGGTGGAGCGCTTTGATGCAGCAGAACCGGACTCGACCGAAGCGCATGCGGCACTGCATGCGATGGAGGAGCAGTGCGCACTTATGGAGTCACCTCTGCACCGTATCGAACATGCGCTTCAGCCGTGGGTCAGCTTCGTCATCATGCCGCTGTTCGCGTTCTCGAACGCCGGTGTACATGTGCTCGGAAAACTACTGGTTGCTGTGAAGCATCCGGTGACGCTCGGGGTTGCACTCGGTCTGCTTGTCGGCAAGCCGTTTGGGATTACGGCGTTTGCGTGGATCGCCGAAAAAGTTAAACTCGCGTCGCGTCCTGCAGGCGTGAACTGGACGCAGATCTTCGCCGCAAGCTGGGTCTGCGGTATCGGCTTTACGATGTCTTTGTTTATCGCCGCACTTGTATTTCCTGAGGGCGAGCCGCTGGATCTTGCGAAGATCGGAACGCTCGCAGCCTCCATCATCGCGGGAAGCATTGGAAGTTTTCTCCTGCTGAGATCGCAGAGAGCCGAAGGCGCTATCGCCGAAGCAGGTCCACCGGCTGATTGACGTCTTCGATGCGGAAGTACTGTGCAAGCGATGGATGCTTGCGAGCAACCTCTCGATACATCTCCCATGCAACGCGGCGGTAGCTGAAGTGCCCGGCGACACCGCTGCGCAGTTCTGAGATGTAGAGAGCTTCGGCGAAGTCCATCTTGAAGAGAGAGCGGCAGCGAGTCGCTAGCGGCAGGCAGTACTGCGCGGATTGCGCGGCTTCCGGGACATCGCTGTCGCGGAGTTGGCGATAGGTGGCGTAAGCAGAGTCAAGCGCAGCCGTGTACGCGGCTTCGAGGCCGGCTTCGGCGAGCGTGGGCTGGCCGGGGCAGATTGGCTCGTCGTAGCCATGGAGGTCGGTGTAGGGCTGGAGGAGCTGTACACAGCGGCGATGACGATGCATGTCGCGGAAGCCGCCGATGTCCATGAGGATATCGAAGCGCAGGCTGTGGCCGGAGGAGAAGCTGCGGAGGAGTTCGTCGTGACGACCACGATGTTTAGTACCCAGCGAGACGATCTCGCCACGCTGGTTGGCGCTGAGAGCGGCGACCTGGTGGCGGAGCTGACGATAGGGGTAGTGGCAGTGCGGGTAAAGGAGCGACGTGGCGAGTTCGACTTCGAGGGGCTCGTCGCCGTCGAGGAGATCGACTACAGAGGTAGTGGCGATGGGCTGATTGCCCATCAGAGTTGAAGCGGCGTGGGCGAGTTCGCTGCGAGTCTGGCGCTGGTAGTCGTTGGGCGCTGCATATTTGACCAGTGTGGGCGCGGTTTTGACCGGGCGAAGAAACGCTTCATGGACGCGCTCGCCGCAGTCGGCATCGAGAGAGGAGATCTCGTCGCAGAGAACCTCGGCGGCGGCGTGTTGGACGTTCCAGGCGGGCTCGGATGCGGCAGTGCGAAGCTTTTCGCCGAGCTGACGAACCTCGGCGAAGTCGCTGGTGAGCAGTCGGGAGACCTGAGTTTCGAGGGTGCGTGCGTTGACGATCTGGCCAAGCGAGGTATTCGTTGCAAGTGGAAGGAGATAGCGGGCGACGTCGAAGGCGCGGGCCTTCAGGGTGCGCTCGTAAGCCTCGGGCTTCATGGATTCGGGCTGTGGGATCGCGGCCTTGAGGGCGGTCGAGCATGCCGGAGCTGATCTTGTCGTAGTTCGAGGAAGAGAGCCTCAACGGCGGCAGTGAAGTTGACGGTGTCTCAGTGCCGAGCGTCGGGAGTGAACCAGCCAGAACGGCGGAAGTTCTGGTAGCGGGTGGAGCGCTCCTGGCCGTCCCAGCGCTGCTCGTCGACAAGCTCGATGGCGGCGAGAAGAGACAGGCGCTCGATGGCGAAGGGGATGTGGGCGAGGTCGGCGATGGAGCGGTGACCGTACGCAAAGTAGAAGGTGTTGAGGAACTGCTCGGCGCGCTGGGAGCTGATCTCGGCGAGCGACTCCTTCATGGTGAGGGAGGAGCGGGAGTACTTGGCCATCGCGTAGGCGAGGACTTCGGGGTCGGCACCGTGGATGGCGTAGACGTCGGTTTCGCTGGCGGGGATGGTGTGATCGATCGGCTCGTTCGCCGGGTAAGACTTCTTCTGGCTCTCTGACATGGTGAAACTCAGAATACTTGATCCGTGGATGTCGGGCTGTGAATAGCATCTATGCTACTGATGCCTACTATTTTGAATACCGTGGCGCACCGCCCCTACGAGCTGCCACCGGGAAAGTGGAGGATGGCCCAGCAGTGGAACGATCTGCTCTTTGCGCACTGGCCAATCGCAATCGAGGAGATGGCACGGTTGCTGCCGACAGGGCTTGAGGTAGACAGCTTCGACGGCTATGCGTGGGCAGGAGTCGTGCCGTTTTGGATGGACCAGGTGCGCACCAGGGCGCTGGGAGAGCGATGCGCTACGGTACCGGGAACAGCGTCTTTCTGCGAGTTGAATCTGCGGACGTACGTCAGGTCAAGCGTCACGGGACTGCGCGGAGTCTTCTTTTTCTCGTTGGATGCGGCGAGCGCATTGGCAGTTATCGGAGCGCGTACGCTCTTTCATCTGCCATATTTTCTGGCAAACATGCGGAGGAAGACCACATCCGATGGATCGATTGAATATTCCAGCAAACGACTTCTGAGCCGACGCAGCGTCCGCTTCGAGGCAAACTACCGCAGCCTGGGCGAGGTCGTGCCGAGCGCCGCGGGAACGTTGGAGCACTTTTTAACCGAACGCTATTGTCTGTTCACACCACATGGTGGAAGGGTACTGGTTGGACACATTCACCACCTGCCGTGGCCATTGCAGCCGGCGGATGCAGAGATTCGCATCAACGAGCTGCCTGCTGCACACGGCATCGTATTACCCGACCGAGCACCCGTACTGCACTTCGCGCGAGAGCTGTACGTCTACATCTGGTCGCTCCGCGAAGACCTTTAGAAGACCCTGCATACCGATTCGTATAATGGAGGGGTCTGGTTAAGGAGATTCATGAGCATTCTCGCAGGTCGTATCGCATTGGTTACAGGGGCATCACAAGGAATTGGGCGCGCGTGTGCGCTGGAGTTGGCACGTTCGGGGGCAACCCTGGCGCTGGCGGCGAGGAATCTCGACAAGCTGGCCGAGGTTGCTGCAGAGATCAACGCAGCGGGTGGGACCGCACATGCGTTTGCGCTGGATGTATCGAGCGAAGAATCGATCAAGGAGTGCGCCAAGTCTGTGATCGCACACTGCGGCGGTGTGAATATCCTGGTCAACAACGCAGGCATCACCCGGGACATGCTGGCGCTCCGGATGAAGCGGAAAGATTGGGATGATGTGCTGACCACCAACCTCACAGGAGCTTTTCTGATGACGCAGGCGGTGATGTCGCAGATGGTCAAGAATCGATGGGGACGGATTATCAACGTAACTTCCGTCGTGGGAGAGACGGGACAGGCAGGTCAGGCCAACTACGCAGCCTCGAAGGCGGGGTTGATCGGGATGACAAAATCGCTGGCCCGAGAGCTGGCCAGCCGGTCGATTACAGTAAATGCCGTGGCGCCGGGATTTATTGAGACGGCGATGACCTCTGTTCTGACTGACGAGCAGAAGGCTGCGAACGCGCAGTTCATTCCGCTGGGACGGGTCGGAACCGATCTCGAGGTAGCCCACGCCGTTGCTTTTCTGGCGTCGGAAGAGGCTAGTTACATTACCGGACACACCTTGGATGTAAACGGTGGTATGCACATGGGGTGACCTTTGATTGGTTACGCGGAGGCGTTTTATTGGGCTGCGATCTCTTCATTTCTTGTAAATTATTTGTAGCAATAGATTTACATCATGATCTTGCAATCACTAAAACGAATCAACTCTGTCGTATCTTGAAAGGGTGAAGGTTCCTCTCAGCACTGACGACTAGAAAGACTGTCCTGTCCAGCAATCTTGAATAGCCGGTAATTAAAACGAATTCAGATCGATGAATTTGGCGTATGTTGTTCAGCCATAGGTGTAGTTCATCTTTAGAAAGCTGTCTCCCACTGATCGACGAACTGGCCGGAGAGTCAGAGAAGTGCATCACAGGAGGAGGCAAAACGCACCGCGCCTTAGCAAACTTTATTTACTCTGATTTTCAGCGTTCTCGGGTTCACGACCTATCTATGTTGTCGACAACTGTTGAAGCAAGGCATCTCAAAGGCATTGAAGTGGAAGCCGCGCACGTCTGTCATCTACGCGACCGCAGTGCGATTCTGCGTATGCGAGAGATATTAATCCATCTGAGTGAACGTTGCGGTCAGACCGGCGCGATGGACTACCTGGAATATTTTCTGACATCAACAGAGAACTTGAAGAAGGCTCCATACCTTGTGCTGCTGGCCAATCGATCGGACGTAAATGTGTTCGCACTTGAAGCCAAGGATCTGGTCGCCGCGGTCTTGATCTACGAATATAAGGCGATGGGATTTTACTCGAGAGTCTTCAGCACGAGCGATTTCAATGGAAGCCGGGCCGTCATCGCGCCTGCAGCAGACAGAGCCAGGGTCTGTGCGATGGTCTGCCGCTATTTGATGGAGCGGGGAGCGCAGATTGTGATGCTGACCTTCGCTGGAGACGAGGACGAGAACAACCACGAGAGGTTTGCCAACGTAGTTGGGGGCGACAAAAAATTCTTGTGGACGACGCAGACCCGCGAGGTTGGCGCAACCATCATGCTGAGAAAGACATTGGATGAGACGTTGGCTGCGATGGGGAAACACACGCGCCGCAATCTTCGGTACTACCGGCGGAAGGCCGAAACAGAGCTTATGTGCACCTTTGATAGCGACGCGAAGAGTTCACTGAGCATGGAACAGATGATCGAGTTAAACCAGGCCTCCACCCATCCGGTGACGTTCATGACGCTGGAGCGGCGATACAGCACGATGAAGGCACTCGACGGGCTGTTCTGTGTCGGAGTGCAGACCCCTGACGGACAGTGGATCAGTCTGCTGGGCGGCCGCAGACATCATGGCGTCTCGGAGATTGCCTGGCAGATGAACCGCGGAGGGTTGGACAAGTTCTCGGTCGGAACCGTGATACGAGCCTACCTGCTCGAGCATGAGATCGCGATTGGGACGAACAGATTGTCGTTTGAAGGCGGTACCTCCCATTCGATGAGACATGCTTTTATCTCCGAGAAGGCGATCGATATCGTGGTGAAGAAGCGGTCCCCCTTTGTCTTTGCGCTTCGCCGGTCTGCTCAGTTGCGGAGCCCTAATAAAAATTTTCTGTTGCAAACCCTGGTAAATCCCGCGCTGCGATGGGATCTGCGCTGAACATACACAACCAAGAGAGAACCGCTTCGGGGCCGACGAAGTCCCGGTCTCAGGATTAGACCGCCAATGATGAAAGCATTGATCCCCAAAGCTGCGAGGGCATGGTCGAAGCTGCGATGGTCATTGGCTCAGCGTGGCCTCGCGGGAACGATGCGTACCACGCTCGGGCGGTTGCGGCGAAAGAACACAGCAAACGACGCAAAGCCGCGTTTGCATCCCTTCGATGTACGCTATGGCGTCGATACGAGCGGGCTGATCGGTGGTGGCGATCTTCGCACGGGGCACAAAAATGATGTGTTCAACACCGCTTACTACGGAATGGCACCCTCACGTTTTCGTCAGGCGATCGCTGACTGGCTCGCCGACAGCAGCCATGCTGCAATTGCCGACTACAGCTTCGTCGACCTGGGATGTGGGAAGGGTCGGGCTGTAATGCTGGCCTCGGAGTTTCCATTTCGACAGGTGATCGGAGTCGAATTAAATCCTTCGCTCGCAAAGATCGCCAAAGACAATGTCGCGACTTGGACAGGTGCAGGCCGGGCGATCTGTCCGGTACAGGTCGGATGCCAGGATGCAACCGAGTTCGTGTTTCCCGACGGCCCCTGCCTGTTGTACCTGTTCAATCCCTTCGCAGCGCCGGTCGTGAAGCGATTGATCGAGGGCATTGAGAGCCAATTTGCGGCGCGACCAGGAAAGCTCGACCTGATTTACTTTAACCCGGAGGCGGGCCATCTGCTGGATGCCCACGAGGGCTTCGAGTTGCTGTGGACGGGATCGGTACCGATGTCTGAGGAGGATACTGCGGCCGACTATGTCGCCTCTGCCGACGACCTCTGCAGCATCTACCGCTGGGTGGGAAGTCGATAGAATGAAACAGTTACATGGTTACTAGTAACTGTTCTAATAATGTTGAAGACGGTTCCAATGTGGCCTGGGGTTAAAGTAAGGGTTCAGGTCTTTGCCGGTAACTGCCTCTGGATGAACCTGGGCTGGTACCGGATTCGACCGATCCCCAAAGATAGTCATTGACCAAGTCTTTGCGGGTGTTTACTTTGTGGCTAATGGCTGACATGCAAACTATCCCTGTTGATGTGGCGAACGAGTCAATTGAGGCTCTTTCAATTTCGATGAATATTGGCACGACGATACGCGGATATCGGCTGCAGAAGGGGATGTCGCAAGGCGACATCGAGAAGCGCACTGGTCTTTTACGCTGCTACCTTTCGCGGGTCGAGAACGGCCACACGGTCCCGTCGCTCGAGACCTTGCAGAAGATTGCGCGAGCGCTTGACCTTCAGCTCTCCGAGTTCTTCGCCGAGGAGACCATCGCGAAGGAGATGTCGGGCCTGAACCTGGGTGAGGATGAGATCCGATTTCTGACTCAGGTGCAGCGGTATTCGGCGCATCTGTCGGAGAGCGACCGCAGGCTGCTGCTGGCGATGGTGCGTAAGTTTGCTCAGACGACTCTCACCTAACAGGTCATCTGCCCACCTCGAGCCCTATTTGCAGCGATCTACGAGGTTGTCACGCTCTTGGCTCACACCGGAGGATCGACTTGCCGGATAGTAGACTTCTCGACAAACTGAGAGCAATCGTCGATCAGGACCTGGATCGTCCCGTCACTGCGAAGCACATCGCGGACGCAATTCGGGCTGCGGGACCGTACCGCTGGGTCGGGCTGTATGACGTTGACTATCGGCGCGGCATGGTCATGAACATTGCATGGAGCGGGTACAGCGCGCCATCCAGTCCGGGGTTTCCCATCACCCAGGGCATTACTTCCAGAGCGATCGCAGAAGGAAGGACCATCAATGTGGGAGATGTGGCCAGTGACAAAGGCTATCTCACTGTGTTCGACAGCACCAAAGCGGAGATCATTGTTCCGGTTCTGGACCGCAATGATCGAGCGATCGGCACCTTGGATGTGGAGAGCGAGCATATGAATGCGTTTAATGCCGAGGCCCAGGCGCTGCTCGAAGAGTGCTCTCATATACTTGAAGATTTTTGGACCAATGCAGACGCCTGAACGAACTTCGCGCTAACTACCGCAGCTTGGTGATGAAGTAGGCAAAGAGAATAAGCGCAAAAGCTGCAGCGGCAAAGGTAAGCTTCTGTCGCATAAGGTAGCGGGTGCGGCCTGACGTCATACGTGGAACCAGCGGGACGCCCAACGCCAGGCCGCTCAGGAAACCGCCGATGTGCGCGTGGTTGTCGATGCGGACGATACTGGTGAAGTTAGCGCCGACGCCGATAATCAGATTCAAAACCGCGAACTGAATGACCGAACGGCGAAGACGGTTCAGCTCAAAGGCCGGAATCGGAAGCTTCTTGTTGGAGAGCAGCACGATCAGGATGCCAGCGATACCGAAGACCGCACCCGAAGCACCGGCACCCACCGAGTCGTAACTCTGATGCCACACACTGGAGAAGAGGCCTAGCAGGTTGCCGGCGACGCCCGTGATCACATAGACCGCAATCAGGCCGAACGGGCCGAGTAGAGGCTCACCAAGCAGGCCGAGGTTCCACAGACACCACATGTTGGTCGCGATATGGAGCAGCCCAACGTGGACGAAGGTCGCGGTGAGCAACCGATACCACTGACCGTGAAGGATCAGCTCCGGGTTGGTGGCGCCGAAGTAAAGCAGCTGGGCTGACGTTGGACTTGACGGAGAGACTCCGCGAAAGACCATGTAGCAGAAGACGAGGATATTGATTCCGAGCAGGATATAGGTGCCTGGCGTAGCCAGGATATTCCATCCGCGTTCGCGGGAGTTGGGACGGTCTACCTCGCGCTCGTAGTCAGGGATGGGCGCAGCGCCGCCGCCGTGCGGTGGAAGAACTTCGCCTTGAGATGGAGGGGAGAAGGCCATGGATGTTCTTCTACGCTATCAAAAGCAGGGAGAGGGTAACGCCTGTTAGCG
This sequence comes from uncultured Acidobacteriaceae bacterium, assembly GCA_963708755.1. Lineage (GTDB taxonomy): Bacteria > Acidobacteriota > Terriglobia > Terriglobales > Acidobacteriaceae > Edaphobacter. The sequence continues at coordinate 334,986 of CAVPTN010000001.1, read as the reverse complement.
AGAAGTAGCGCAATAAAAAACTGCTACTACTAAAAATTCGAGCCGCAACTACTAGTACCACTAGTAGCTGCGCAGGAATTCTTCATAATCAAGCTGCATTTTTTGTGAAGCGGTCGCGGAGGTCGGCGGGGATGCGCTCCTGCACAATGCTGCCGATAAAACCAGGAAGCGGCGTCGCGACGGCAACCAGAACCCAGAGGAGTGTCGAGAATAGCAGACCGGCGATAGCCACTGCTTCGAGCGAGATAGCGACGGCGTGAGCCTGATTCAGGTGAACCCGTACTGTATTAATGTGTGTGACAAGCTCAACTCTGCGAATGACGACGGCAGCCAACAGAAAAGCGACGATTGAGAGTGTGCTGACACTAATCAGGAGAACGTCGATGGTACGGGCGATGCGCTGGCGGCGGCGGCAATGGCAGCAATCGGAGAGGTGCTGGTCGTAATCAGTACGCATCGCAGGCGATAGGCCTGAGATGTCGTACCTCCAACCAGAGAGGATGTCTCCCACCACCTGATCGATGCATGCGTTGGAGTTGCTTCTTCGGTTCGCCGGAAATGCTAACGCTGTTTTTTTCATTAGTTTGTAGTCACCATTCTATCTTGTTTGATATAGGCAAGAAAAGAAAGGATTCATCGAAGAGTAACGATTTGGGCACCAGAAGCAAAATACGCCAAATCAATAACTTACAAGGCCTATAAAGCTATAGGATCGAGCGGAATCGACTGTCCCGCAAGCAAAATCCGGTTACCGAGCAGAGTTGGGTGGTTACCGAGCGCCCGCTCAGCGGAAAGGCGAGCAAGTTCGGGGGCGTTATTGGACTCGGAGAGATGGCCGAGGATGATCCAGGAAGCCCCGCCGTCGTAGTCTTTTTGAAGGAATTCGGCCGTGGCGTCATTGGAGAGATGGCCAACGCGCGAAAGAACCCGCTGTTTGACCGACCACGGGTAAGGGCCGTCGCGAAGCATCTCGAGGTCATGGTTGGATTCAAGGAGGAGGACATCGATCCGCTTCAGGGCAGCCTTGACGTTGGGGGGCATATAGCCGAGGTCGGTCGCCAGCGCCATTCGTATCCCCTCGGACTCGAAGACAAAACCGCAGGGGTCGGCGGCATCGTGAGGGATGGTAAAGGGAGTAATTTCAATGTCGCCGATTGAAAACTGGGTGCCAGCGTGAAAATACTCGACGGCGGGCAGCTGTGTCGGATCAGACTTCTGCGCAACAGGCTCGGCAGAGGTTGGCGCCTCAGGCGCACAAAGGTCCTCTTCGTCGGGGTCAACGGGAAGCTCGAGGATGGCGTTAGGATCGTCGGAGCGATTGAGCGCAGCTGCTTCGGCAGAGATGTTTGCGATAGCCTCAGCCTGCGCTGCAACCTGAGCAGCAAGAGAGGACGAAGTGCTCGCAGCGATAGCGGCGGCACGTGCTTCTTTTTCGCGCTGCACATGATCAAGCCACTTCGCGTACGTCATGGTCGTGCGAGGGGTGAGCATGCGAACCCAGGCGCGGTGGGTTGGCTCAGTGAAGAAGACAGGAATCTTGAGGCGGCGGGCCAGCACAGCCAACCCCGTAATGTGATCCTGATGCTCGTGTGTGATGAGAATAGCGTCGAGTTTGCCGGGGTCCTCGCCGGCGACAGCCATGCGCTTAAGCAGTTCGCGGCAAGAGAGACCCGCGTCCACCAGAACACGGGTACGGGAACTGGCGATAACTGTGCTATTGCCTTTGGAACCGGAGGCGAGCACTGTCATACGCATCATTCGCTAAGAATACGCCGATTTGTTGTGGGTATCTGGACGAGGTAACTAAGTAGATTCGCCGTAAAGGCCAACTAAGATTCGAGGCGGTGCACGGCCGCGATGTCCGCTAACAGCGTCGAGTGGCCGCCACTGCCTAGCGCAACAAAGTTGCCTTCGGCATTGGGCTCGACCTTGAGGTAGAAGACGTCTGGGGTCTCCTCACCCTCAAAGACGAAGAGAATCTGGGCGAGAAACCGCTCGCCGTCGGTGGTCTCCAGACTGACGACCATGTCGATACTTGATTTGAGGAGTGCAAGATGCTCGTCAGTCATACCGTCTCCTGCTTCTTAGGCCTTCGGTTTTACCGGAGCCAGGAAGTTGACGGTCGAACGCATGACCACTTGATCGCGCTGATTGTAGGCGAGCGTTCGCGTGCGGACCACACCGTACTCTTTCCGTGAGTTGGATTGGCGCACACCGACGACTTCGATCTCGGTACGAAGCGAGTCCCCGGGCCGGACGGGCTCGGTCCAACGCATCTCCTCGACGCCCGCGCCGATCATGCCGCCAGCAACGGTGATCGACTGCACGCGCAGGCGCATGACGATGGCGGCCGTAAGCCACCCAGAGGCAGCGAGGCCCTTGAAGAAGGAGTTTTCACCGGCGGCCTCGTCCAGGTGGAAGGGCTGCGGGTCGTACTTGGTGCCGAATTCCTTGATCTCTTCGGCGGTCACCTTGGCCTGGCCGATGGAATGAAACTTCTGGCCAACGTAAAAGTCTTCGAAGTAAAACTCGTGGGGCATGTCTTCTCCTGTTTCTCTATTTAGATGCTTCTCGCAGCTTCTGGCTTCGTTCGTCTCTTCAGTGTAGGGCCCTGCAGGCCAGTCGTGTCTAACTTGACGGATAAGTGTAGAAGCCGCGGCCCGATTTGCGGCCCAGCCAACCGGCATCGACCATGCGAACCAGCAGCGGACAAGGATTGTACTTCGGGCTGCCGAGGCCGTCGGCAAGAACCCGCATAATATCAGCGCAGACATCGAGACCGATGAAATCAGCGAGCGTAAGCGGCCCCATCGGATGCGCCATGCCAAGCACGAAGACCTGATCGACGGCCTCCGCAGTCGCGACTCCCTCCATCACAGAATAAATCGCCTCGTTGATCAGCGGCATCAGCACGCGATTCGAGATGAAACCGGCAGCATCGTTTACCTCGACAGGCTTCTTGCCGAGTTTCGACGAGAGCGCGTGGACAGAGTCAAAGGTAGCCTGGGAAGTTTGCAGGCCACGGATGACCTCGACGAGCTGCATCACAGGGACGGGGTTGAAAAAGTGCATGCCGATAACCTGCTCCGGCCGCTTCGTCACCGCAGCAAGTCTGGTAATGGAGATCGAGCTGGTGTTGGACGCGAGTATTGCGTCGGCAGGTAGGATGCGGTCGAGGTCGCGGAAGATCTCCGCCTTGATCGCAAACTTTTCAGTCGCCGCTTCGATGGCGAAGCTGCAACTGCCAAAAGCTTCACGGTCGAGCGTAGGGGCGATGCGAGCTCTCGCCTCGTCTGCCTGTTGCTGCGTGAGCTTATTCTTAGCCACTTCGCGAGCGAGATTTTTCTCAATCGTGGCAAGGCCGCGGTCGAGGAACGGCTGCTGCAGATCGTAGAGGATGACGTTGAAGCCGGAGCGGGCACAAACATGCGCGATGCCGTTGCCCATCGTGCCGGCGCCGAGAATTGCAATCGTTTTCGTATCTGACATAAAGGTGTTTCGGACGACTTTGCAGTGTAGCAGTTCGCAGGCCGATCGCGAATCACACCCGACTGATGTCGGGTGCAACGGCAATCAGCAGAACGGTGATGTTGTCATTCCCGCCGTTGCGATTTGCAGCCGTAATCAGCGCTTCACAGGCAGTGGTGAGCGCCGTTCCCGACAGCGATTTGGGGATCGCAGCCAGTATCTCAACAATCTCTCCGTCGGTGACCTCGTGGGTCAGGCCGTCGGATGCAAGCAGATACAGATCATTCGGACGTGGGTGATGACTTTGAATCTCCGCATCGACGGTGGCCTGGGAGCCGATGGCGCGTGTAATCAGGTTCCGCATGGGCGACTCTGCGGCCTGCTCCTGGGTGATCTGCCCGGCACGCACCTGCTCTTCGACAAGCGAATGGTCGGAGGTGAGTTGCTCAAGTTTGCCGCGCCGATAACGATAACAGCGGCTATCGCCAACATGGCCAAGCCAGAGCGTCGGCGGATCGGTAACGCGAGAGTTGGTGTGATTCGTCGGAGACCGCCCGGGCACCGAGGGTCTTCCGTTGCTTCCCTTCACCAGAGGCGCATGCAGCAGGGCCACCAGCGTTGTACCCATTCCAGCGAGTTGCCGGGATTGCCGGGATTGCTGGTAGACAGCGTGATTGGCGGCTTGAATCGCAGCGTTGAGGCGAGCCTGCGGCTTCGATTGCGTTGTGTCGCCCGACGGGGGAGCACTCAGGGCAGCGAGAAAGGTATCGGCGGCCAGGTTGCTGGCAATCTCACCGGCCGCCGCTCCGCCCATGCCGTCGCAGACAATGAAGGCCCCGATCTCGGGTGCGGCGGCGCAGGTGTCCTCGTTGCCATGGCGTACACGACCGCGGTGCGTAAGCATGGCGTAGATAAGGTGATTCGCAGACATGATCTTTCAGGTTACAGCCCGAGAAGAAAGATACACGCTGACGCCTCAGAGTCAAAGGGTACGTTAGTGTTAGGAGCTGGAGACAAGTGGAATGAACCGGATAGTGCACGGGGACAACCTCAACGTTTTGCGGAGTATGGCAGCAGAATCGGTAGAACTGATCTACGTCGATCCGCCATTCAATACCGGCAAGCGTCAAAGCAGGAAGCAAATGAAGACCATCCGCGATGAGGCAGGCGACCGCGTTGGCTTTGGCGGGCGGCGCTACCGTACAGAAGTACTAGCGCAACAACCCGCTGGTACAGGCTACGGAGACTCCTTCGACGACTTCCTGGGATTTTTGCGGCCACGCCTGCAGGAAGCACATCGAGTGCTCCACCCGACCGGCTCTCTGTTCTTCCACATCGACTATCGCGAGGTGCACTACTGCAAGGTAATGCTCGATGAGATCTTCGGGCGCGAGTGTTTCCAGAACGAGATCATCTGGGCCTACGACTACGGCGCCCGCGCCACAAAACGCTGGCCGGCGAAACACGACAACATCCTCTGGTACACGAAGAACGCGAAACAATATACCTTCAACCTCAACGAGAGCGACCGTATTCCCTACATGGCCCCCGGCTTGGTGGGCGCGAAGAAGGCAGCGCGGGGCAAGACGCCGACCGATGTGTGGTGGCACACCATCGTCTCGCCCACCGGCAAGGAGAAGACCGGATACGCCACGCAGAAGCCGCTTGGGATTCTGGAGCGGATCGTACGGGTGCACTCGAACCCCGGGGAGACGGTGTTGGATTTTTTTGCAGGAAGCGGAACAACAGGCGCGGCAGCAGCCAGGCACGGCCGTAGCTTCGTGATGGTGGATGAGAGTGCCGCAGCAGTTGCCGTGATGGAGAAGCGGCTCGCGCCATATACCACTCGGCAAAAGCTCCCAACTGCAGCCAAACGCACGAAGACTAACCGCGCGCCTGTTTCTCGGCGAAGTCCCCGATGACTGGCAGCTTGTACCACTCGCCTTTGGCAGCCTTCAGGATGATAAAGAGCCAGACCAGAAAGAGTCCTGCTCCGATCGCGAGGTGAACCAGTCCGAACAGGAAGACAATCCCCGGAATGAAGTGCACCGCAATCTCCATGATCGTAACGACCATCTGAATGAGAAACGCCACGACGCCGAGCCCGATCGACTGCCAGGAGTGGAAGCGCACCAGCGGCATCTTATTGTAAGGCTCCAGCACAAGGAAGATGATCGCCGGAATAATCGTAAGATAAGCGATCGCGGCAGCAGCATTTTCAGAGAGGCCGGCGCTGGCAGCCACAGGTCGCCCAGCAGCATATACGGGTGGAACGGTGGAATAAGCAGGCGGCGTATTCGTGTAGTTCGGTGGCGGAGGAGCGCCAGCTCCCGCTGCGCCCGCAGCACCAAGAGGCGCGCCGCATTGGTTGCAGAAGGCGCTCTGGGGCGAGACTTCGTTGTGGCAGACGGGACACTGCATGGCATTACTCCTGAGAGAATTAAGCCCAAATGCACACGCGTATGCGGCAAAAGATAGCTCAACAGGTTGCGGCTCGCGTGAAGTGCTACCCAGCATACCTCAGGACCGGGGCACGTCAAGCCACTTTTTCTACTGACATAAAAAACTCGTCGCGCAGTCGGCAAGTCCATGTCGCCGTCCGACTTTCGTGCTCAGCATGAGCCCAGGTCGCAAGATTTGTCTTTCGCTAATGTTCACTCTTCCGTTCAGCGGATAGACAGTGTTCGATGGCCTGTTGCCACTCCGGTCCGCTTTCGCTATCGCGCTTCCCCAGCGTGATCACGTCCTCATTCGCCGTCACATCGAGAGCAGTCCGAACATATGTCACCTCAGCCTTCGTAGTCGACGAAGTCAGCGCAAAAAGCCGCACATCAACTGGTAAACACGAGCGTGTCTGGAATGAACGACACGTATTGCATGCGCCCGCCCGCCTGATCGAAGAGAGTATTCACCCACACACTCTTATGCGGACCATGCTGGACCGTGAAGACCGCACCCTCAACATCCTCTGCCGGCTGAGGATATAAAAACACCGGATTCCATTGCTCTCCCGCCCAACATCGTTCGCCCTCCGGACCAAAAAAGGCTGACGCGCGGTTCAATGGAGCCGGCACAACAAAATGAAAGCTATTTCTGACATGAGCGAGTGGCGTGTCTGTCTGGGTCATTGCTGAAATCTCCCCGGCGCCAACGCTGCCGGCAACAATTCCAACCGCAAGTAAAGTTGTCCGTCTCATCAACGCTCCTTCAGGCGATGGCTATCCGTCGCACGCAGCGTCAGTCCGTAGATTTTTTTGAACTGGTCAATCTCCTTCAGCGTTTGCGAAGAGAAGGCGGATTTGCCCTCGAAGGAGTGAAGCACGATTCCTTCCAGCAGGTCGCCTAGGCTCATGTCTTTTAGCTCAGCTACAGCCTTCAAGACCTTGATCAGCCGCTTCTCCATGCGAACGCCCGTTTGTATTCGTTCAATCTCAACCATGTTTCTTGTCTCCGATATTTACCAATGTACCATGGTAATATAAATATTCGCTTTAATCATTTGGCGCCAACGACTCTGGATAACCTCCGGCACGTCTGGCCGCAGACACTCGGTTCTATGTTAGTTTTCTGTTGAAGAAGAAATGACTGACTGAAGGCCACTCCATTGTGGCGATGCAAGCGCATAAACTCATCTATAGGTCTATGCACAGTTCTGAAAGGATCCTCCCCATGCAACGCTCCGTCCTTACCTCCCTGCTGGTTGGCTCGCTGCTCTTCTCGTATCTAACTAAAATCGAGGCGCAGACAACCAAGCTGCCTGCATCGGCTCATACACCGCACGGGCTTGAGCTATCGACCGATAAGCTGACGATCCGTGTTGACGCTCTCCGCGCCGACGTGCTGCGGGTGCGGTTCTTCCCTGTTGGCCATCCAGCCGAGGATGCGTCGTGGGCTGTGCTGCCCGCAGCACGCACGGCGCGTGTTGCCGTAACATCCGAGGCCAACGGCTTCAGCACACCTGCGCTGCGAGTAACCGTGTCCCCAACCCTCCAACTGACGGTAACGGACCTTGCAGGAAACCCGCTTCAGAATGACGCGCTACCCGTCGCCTGGAGTTCTGACGGCTTCAAAGTGACGAAGGTCAAAACAGACGAGGATCACTACTTCGGACTCGGTGACAAGCCTGGCCCGCTGGATCGCGCAGGCGAAGCCTTCGTCATGTGGAACACCGACAACTTCGGATGGCAGGAGTCCACAGATCCGATCTACAAGTCGATCCCTTTCTTTATTCAGATGAGGTCAGGCCGGGCACTGGGCGTGCTCTTCGACAACACCTTCCGAACGTTCTTCGACTTTGGCCGCGAGCGCACCGACCGCATGACTTTCAGCGCGCCCGGCGGGCCGTTGGACTACTACTTACTCTACGGCCCGGAGCCGAAACAGGTTCTCACCGAATACGCATGGCTGACGGGGCCAACACCGCTGCCGCCTCTATGGACGCTTGGCTTCCAGCAGTCTCGCTACAGCTACTATCCCCAATCGCAAGTTGAGGAGATCGCAGCGCGTTTGCGTGCAGACAAGATCCCAGCCGATGCGATCTACCTGGACATCGACTACCAATACAAGAACCGGCCATTCACGGTAGACACCGAAGGGTTTCCTGATTTCAAGGGAATGGTTCGCAAACTTACTGCCGAGCACCTGCACACGGTGCTCATCACCGACCTGCATATTGCCAACCTTCCGAACCAGGGCTACGCGCCTTACGACAGCGGCAGCGCCGGTGACCACTTCGTGAAAGAAAAAGGACAGAACTATGTAGGTCCAGTATGGCCGGGACCCTCGGTGTTTCCAGACTTCACCCGACAGCAGACCCGCGCATGGTGGGGAACGCTATACAAGGAGTTTGTGCAGGACGGCGTATCCGGATTCTGGAACGATATGAACGAGCCCGCAGTCTTTCGCTATCCAACCAAGACGATGCCGGACGATGTGGAGCACCGCATCGATGAGCCAGGCTTCGCCAAACGCACGGCGATGCACCCGGAGGTTCACAACTTCTTTGGAATGGAGAACTCTCGCGCGACGTGGGATGGCCTGCTGGCGCTCAAGCCGAACGAGCGACCGTTTGTACTCACGCGAGCCAGTTATGCAGGAGGCCAGCGTTACGCAGCGACTTGGACCGGTGACAATCTTGCGACGTGGAATCATCTGCGACAGACCACGCCGCAAATTCTGAATCTGGGTTTAAGCGGATTTGCTATGACAGGAGCAGACGTGGGCGGATTCGGTGGATCGCCCTCCCCCGACTTGCTGACAAAGTGGATTATGCTGGCGGCGTTTCAGCCAATCGACCGCGATCATGCCGCGAAGGGTACACGAGCGCATGAGGTATGGGTGGATGGGCCCGAGCAGGAGGCGATCCGCAAGCACTATATCGAGGAGCGTTATCAACTTTTGCCCTACCTGTACACAACGGCGGAGCAGACCTCTCGCGATGGCGTCCCAATTGTGCGGCCACTCTTTGTCGAGTACCCACACGCAACAAGCGACGGCCATCCACTGGACCTCGACGCGGCAGGAGAGTTCTTCTTCGGCTCGTCTATTCTCGTGGCGGCGTCTCCACTGCCGGATGATGTGGCACCGTATGAGTTACATTTACCGTCTGGCATCTGGTACGACTACTGGACGGGAGCGAAGTTAGACCGACGGGGCGCGGTCACTGCGAGGGATCTGGAGATTCGTGATGCCTCGCCTGCGTTGCAGCCGGTCATGCTGCATCCGGGGCTCGGGGATCTCCCGGTGTATGTCCGTGCCGGAGCAATCGTGCCAATGCAGCCTCTCGTGCAGTCAACCGACGAGAAGCCGGAAGGTCCGTTAACTCTGCGTGTCTTTGCGCCAGCAACGGGCGAGAGCTGCGGCGGCGATCTTTACACAGACGACGGCAGCAGCTACGACTTTCGCAACGGAGCCTATCTGCGATTGCATGTGACCTGCAGCATCGATGCGAGCGGTGCGCTGACGGTAAGCATTCCTAAGCGCGAAGGCAACTTCAAACCTTGGTGGAGCACGCTGCGAATCGAGACTGTTGGATTTGTGCCGGCTCACTCACAAGCTAGTGTCGAAGGTCATACTACGGCGCTTGAAAAAACCAAGCTGGGCTGGGCCGCAACGGTTGCGGATACCGGCAAGGCCCAAACGATTGTTCTGCAATAGAGTTGTGCAGAGTGTCACGGCCGAACGCGGCGAAAAGGGCCTCACTTCGTAGGGCATAAGGGCGGGAGGATCAAACCTCTCGCCCCAATCATCTAAGCTCTCCATAGAGATATCTAAACATGAAGAGCACACCACTCAACTCCCTCTCGGGGACACCCTCAGAAACAAGCCGCTCCACCCTCGACGTAAAGATCGAGAAGGTGAGCGGACACAGCTCTCATCACTTCCAGGACAAAGTCGCTGTTGAGGAGCCGCTTGAAATTCAGTTGGCTCATGGCGTCATCGGCGCAAGATCGGTCAAGTCCATCTCTGTAACCATGCGCACTCCTGGCAACGATTTTGACCTCGCGGCAGGCTTCCTCATGACCGAAGGTGTCGTGCGAGATTCAAATGACATCGAGCAGATAGTCTATGTTGCAGGCAGCATCGAAGAGGTTCCTCGCAGGAGCGAAGACACGCAGAGCGCACTTCCCTATCAGCCCGGGAAAAACGTCGTTCGCGTAGAGCTGGCGCCAGAGGTCGTAGTGAGCCTCGCAAACCTTGAGCGCAACTTCTACACCACCTCTAGCTGCGGCATCTGTGGCAAGGCGTCTCTATTGGCGCTTCAAACCGTCTGCCCACCACGCAGAAAAAACACATTCCAGATCGAAGCCAACATTCTCACTAAACTTCCCGATCGTCTGCGCGAAGCTCAAAGCATCTTCAACCTGACGGGCGGCATTCACGGTGCCGGCCTCTTCAACTCAGAAGGCGAGCTTCTCGGAGTCAAAGAAGATGTAGGGCGCCACAACGCAGTCGACAAGCTCCTTGGCGCAGAGTTTCTCGCAGACCGTACTCCTTTGCGTCATGCCCTGCTGCTACTCTCTGGACGTGCCAGCTTCGAACTCCTCCAGAAAGCTCTCATGGGCGGAGTCTCGATGGTCGCCTGTGTTGGTGCTCCGTCCAGCCTCGCGGTGCAGGTCGCAAAAGACTTCGACATCACGCTCGTCGGATTCCTTCGCGACAATCACTTCAACATCTATCACGGTGCAGAGCACGTTCTCGGACACAATCCCGATTAAGAGAAGCAGACTATCCTGCAAAAAAAGGCCGCTGCGAAATGAATCGCAGCGGCCAAGCGCACTTCAACTTACATACCGCTCTGATTACCCGCATCGGGGTGAATCACGCGGTAGCTCGCTCCTCCTTGTGACCACACAAGCAGCAACAAGTCCTTCCCTGCCGGGTTCGCATGAGCTTCGTTCACAAACTGCTCAGCCGAAACAACCGGATGACGATTCACCTCCAGGATCACATCTCCCGGAGCAAGGCTCGCCTCATCCGCAGGACTTGCAGGGCGCACGCTCTGTATCGCAACTCCCTTCATGTCCGATGGAATATGTAACTGCTGGCGTACATCAGGAGTCAGTTCAGCCACAGCAAGCCCAAGTTTGCCCTTCTGCGGGCTTGCAGAGTCGCCATTCGAAGCCACCTCTGCATCCTTGTGGAACTCGCCGACTTTCAAAGGCAGAGTTTGTGGAGACCCATTGCGGAGAATGCCCAACGTGATCTGCGTGCCGGGAGTATCCTCGCTCACAGCAACCTGCAACGCACCACCGTTAAGGACCTTCTGTCCATTCAGCTCATCGATTACGTCGCCGCTCTTCAAGCCTGCCTGGCTCGCTGGGGAATCAGGCGTTACCTGCGCAACAATCGCACCCGTCGCCTCCTTCAGATTGAAGAAGCTCGCATTCTCAGGTGTCACATCGTTCATGGTGATCCCGAGATAACCATGGTGAACGCTGCCCGTCTTGATCAACTGCTCTGTCGTCGCCCGCACAATCTGCGACGGAATCGCAAAACCAGCTCCGGCAAACGAGCCACTATTCGAGATGATGAACGTGTTGATACCCACTAACTCGCCGCGGGCATTCACCAACGCACCACCGGAGTTACCCGGATTGATCGCAGCATCAGTCTGGATATATCCTCCCGGCTTGCGCGGATCATCGCGGTAAGGGTTCGGCCGATCCACAGCGCTGACAATTCCGCGCGTCACAGAAAACTGGAAGTAGCCAAACGGGCTGCCGAACGCCAGCACAGTCTGTCCTGGCTTCAGCTTGGTCGAGTCGCCCCACGCGATGCTGGGCAGATCCTTTGCATCCACCTTGATTACCGCAAGATCGGTCAGCTTATCGACGCCGATCAGTTTCGCATTCATCACGCGCCGGTCATTCAACGTCACTTTGATCTGCACGGCTCCATCGACGACGTGATTGTTCGTCACAATGTAACCATCGGGAGAGATGATGATCCCGCTTCCGATCCCATGCTCAAGCTGCGGCTGCTGCGGTCTCTGCATTCCTTGAGGCCCTTGGCCGAAGAACTGCGCAAAGCCCGGAGGCAAGCCCTGAATCTGGCCCTGGCCCCCGTCCTGGCTTTGCTCCTGCTCCTCGCCGACCTCATGCTCCGAAGAACCACGCGACGTCACCGCCACGTTGACGACCGCTGGTGTGACCCGTGCCGCAACTGCCTCCACGGCACTATCCAACGCCACCAGCGACGACACGCTGTTGTCGTCCATCGGTGCAGGCGACGCCATCGCTGCATGCACACCATTGTGATGAAAGAGCATCCCTGCAGTCAGCACCAGAGCCACCGCAGCACCTGCAGGAACGGCAAGCCGCCCCGCCTTACCTACTAATTTATTAGTTTCAAACGACATGGTCGATCCTCACAAACGTTAGAACAGCGTTGTTTAAAGTTGAATTACCAGCCAGCCGTCCGGAGTAGGCACGGCTGCATACGAAGAAACTTTAGGCTCATCCGATACCGTGAGCATCATCCTTGCTCTCGCCGATCCATCCCATGCGGTCAGCACAACCCATCTTTGTAACTGCTGCGGCCCCTGCACCATCGCTCGGTTCTGTTTCGCCTGCACCAGAATCGGCTTTGGAACGCTGCGATGAGATTTTGCCGCAGTTCGCTTCACAGGCAGCGCCCGACGTGATGAATTCACCGGCATCGAAGCTTTGAGCAACGTCTGATGCGGGGCTCCCGACACTGAGGAGGCAGCAGCAGGATGAAACACCACATCTTGATATCCCGCGGACTGATACCCGGCAACCGGCAGACTCTGCGTTGCAGTTTCCTGAGCGACCGTGCCGCCGGAAAATGAGACGAACTGCGGGCACCTCGAAAGTCCAGCCGCCCCTCCGACGAGCCCGAGCGTCACTACACTCACCACCGCATATGCCCGCGTCCTGCTCATCCCTTCCGTCCAACTCAAAATCCTGTGCACTCGCCGCGCCAGCTCCGACCGCCGCTCCCACGCTCCCAACGAGAGCGCCGCAGCCCTCCGTCCAAGCCGCTGCTCAGCCAGGCTCGTAAGGCACGTTGCATAGGCCTTCGGAGCCTTCGTCAGTCGCAGAACATCGTCATCGCAAGCCAGCTCCCGCTCGAAGCAGAGCCGCTTCTCGATCCACAACAACGCAGGATTCAGCGGCACCAGCACTAGACTTATCTTCTGCAGCAGGTTGATCCAATCGTCATGTCTTCGCAGATGCCCAACTTCATGCAGCACAATCTGCTCTAACTCAACCGCCGTAACTCGTTCGAATACCTCGCGAGGAATCAAAATCCTAGGCGAGAAAAACCCGATCACGCTAGGCCGATCGACATCAGTCGATGTGCAAAGCGTCACCCCACGAGATCCAGCTAGAGCCAGCGCCGCTTCGCAACGAAAACTAAGATCAGGACCAGCCTCAACTGGCATCGCTCTCTTCCAGATTCGACGCAGTTGCACTCCGCCGACAACAAGCTTCACAGCCCGCAACAGTGAAGCCACAACCCACAGCCCCGCAAGGGCGAAGCTCCATCGCGGATCCACCTGCACGATTGCGCCATGCCCGGCCATCTCGCCACCCGCGCGGAATCCATACGCATGCAACAAAGGCAACATGACAAGAATCGCGAACACCACCGTCCACAAAGCAAACCGGATCGCGGCGGTCGTCTTCGGCACCAGTCGCAGACAGATCCCTACACCCGCAGCCAGAACGACGCCCTGCCAAATCCCCGAAACTACCGAAGCCGCCGCCACTCGCGACAGACTTTCAACACCATGCAAGAGACTCACATCCATAGCCATCACAGTTCGTCCCCCGCACGGTCATCCGACGCCGCAGCAATCGCTTCTTTCAGACGCTGCAACTCCTCCGGGGTCACCTCATCGTCCCCCAGCAACGAAAGCAGCAGACGCTCCCGCGAGTTCCCGAAAAACCGTTGCATCATATGACGAACCTCAGATCGGCTCGCCTCCTGCTCAGCGACGCAGGGGCTGTACAAAAACGCCCTGCCCTCTTGCCGGTGCCGCACGTAACCCTTTTGCTCAAGGATCCGAATCGTGGTTAGCACCGAGTTATAGGCCAGCGCTTCCCCGTCCGGCATCGCCGCAACCAGCTCCCCTACAGCCGACTCGCCACGGCTCCATAGCAGCTTCATGAGCCGTAACTCAGCCTCTGTCAACGTGATGGACTTCTTCGGCGGCATCAATCATCCTCGCAGGCTCGTGCCGGAACTTAGTTCCAGGTAAGCGCGCTAATCAAGAGACGACCAACTAATCGATTAGTTAGCAACGATACTTAGAAAATCTTCACCTTCAAATGGCCATTCGAAGAGTGACGCCAGTCCTACCGTCGCCGCATCGAAGTTCCATGCGCCATAGCCACTCCTATCCTCATGCCCATCAATAACTACCAATCAACAAATATTCCGTCGGGCCACACTCGCCCCCCAAGTCACGAAGCCGGAAAATTCCCGTATAAGTTGCATCCCAGCCGTAGTATCGTGTCTTACCATGGCTGCTGAAGACGCGAACGATCTGCGTAGAGCGCTTGAGAAGAACGAAATCATTCCGTACTTCCAGCCGCTCGTGGAGCTGCGTACAGGCCTCCTCGGAGGCTTCGAAGTTTTAGCGCGCTGGCAGCATCCCCTCCGCGGCGTTATCCCTCCCAACGAATTCATCCCACTCGCCGAAGCCGCTGGCCTGAATGGTTTGCTTACCGGCAACCTCCTTCGCGCCTCCTTCGAGGCCGCCAGAAACATCCCCAGCCACCTCACCCTTTCGGTCAATATCTCCCTCACCCAACTCACCGATCTCTCGCTCCCCAAACACATCCGCGCCGCCGCCGAGCACGCCCGCTTCCCCCTTAACCGTCTGATCCTTGAGATCACAGAGAGTGCTCTCGTCGGTAATACCGAGCACGCCTACCGCATCGCCACGGAACTCAAAGAACAGGGCTCACGCCTCGCGCTCGACGACTTCGGGACCGGCTACTCCAGCCTGCGACATCTGCAATCGCTCCCCTTCGACGAACTGAAGATCGACGCCAGCTTCGTCCGTTCCATGGACCACACCCGCGAGAGCCGTAAGATCGCCGCCGCCATCGTCGGTCTTGGCAACAGCCTTAGCCTCACCACCGTAGCCGAAGGGGTCGAGACCCAGGCCATCGCCGACATGCTCCTTTGGCTCGGCTGCGATGTCGGCCAGGGCTGGCTGTATGGCCGCGCCGTACCGCCAGAAGAACTCCCCGAGACCCTCGCCGCCAGACTCAATCCCCCACCCCCGACCACACTCACCGAACCCCGCTCCGCCGCAGCAAACTCCACTCTGCCGTTGCGCCTCGAAGCTCTACCCACCCAACGCCTCGCCCAACTCAACGCCATCTATGACGGTGTCCCTGTCGGCCTGGGCTTTCTTGATCGCAACCTCCGTTACGTCAGCGTCAACAAACGCCTCGCCGAGATGCACAATCTCCCCGTCGCCTCGCACCTCAACCGATACTTCGCCGATATCCTACCCAGCAAATTTGCGGAGTGCGAACCGTATCTCTTGCAGGCGCTCGATGGCATAGCGACGGCTGGTCTGGAGATATGCCTTCCTGACGCGCGCCGTTCTGGTCAGCGATGCACCTTCCTCATCTCCTATCAACCAGCGCGCGACGAAGTAGACGAGGTCATCGGCGTCTCCATCTCGGTCGTCGATATCACCCGGCGCAAGCAAGCCGAACAAGCCCTCATCGAAAGTGAAGATCACTTCCGGCATACCGTCGAACTCAATCCGCAGGTTCCCTGGACCGCCGACGCCAACGGCGTAATCCTCGACGTAAGCCCGCGATGCGAAGAGCTTACAGGTATCTCAAGCCATGAGATGGCCAACGGCGGATGGCTCCGCATCGTCCATCCCGATGATCTTCCGCGAGCCATTCAGGAGTGGAACCACTCGGTCCGCATCACCAGCTCCTACGATTCGGAGTACCGCGTCCTGGTTCGTGAAGGTGTCTGGCGCTGGATGCGATCCCGGGCAGCACCACGACTTGACGAAGAGGGCAAAGTCATCCGCTGGTACGGCACGGTCGAGGACATACATGACCATAAGCAAGCGGTAGAGGCTCTCCGTCGCAGCGAAGCCCGTCTCCAGGCCGTCTTCGATGCCGTTCCGTTTGGTATCGTCATCGCCGGAGCTCCCCACGGCAACGTCGTCATGAGCAATCCTCGCGCCGACGACATTCTTGGCAGCGTAGTCGCTCCTCCCTCCATGATCGACGACTATTGCACGGAGCGAGACTCCTATGGCGGCGACCCGGCCAGCGAGTACCCTCTTGCGAACGCCATCATGAACGGCAAAACCATTGGCCCAAAAGAATATCTTCGCCGCCACAGCGACGGCACCAGTGCCTGGATCAGCCTGACCGCCGTTCCCGTTCTCGACGACGACGGTAAAGTCTCCGGCGGCGTCCTCGCCATCCAGGACATCGACGAAGAGAAGCGCAAGATGCAAAGTCTCTCCGACCTTAACTTAGTGCTTCAGACGAAAATCGAGACGCGCCAATAAATTCGTCGCTCGCACTCTACTCCCCATCAAGCACCTGACCTGCTAGCGTAGTAGCCAATGGCCCACGCCCACACCGTCGCGAGCGTCCGCTACACCTTCAGCTCCCTCGCCGACCTCCTCGCCAAAGCCTCACCTGCCCGCTCCGGCGACGAGCTCGCCGGCATCGCCGCCACCAGCGCACAACAGCGCGTCGCCGCACAGATGTCCCTCGCCGATCTACCCCTCACTCACTTTCATAACGAGGCCGTCGTCCCATATGAGACCGACGAGGTCACACGCCTCATCGTCGACACCAGCCGCACCCAGGCCGCCGCCGAAGCCTTCGCTCCAATCTCCAGCCACACCGTAGGCGAACTCCGCGACTACCTCCTCTCCGACGATTCAACCCCCGACACCCTGACAACACTCGCGCAAGCGCTCACACCAGAGATGGCCGCCGCCGTCTCCAAACTCATGCGCCTTCAGGACCTCATCCTCGTCTCGCGCAAAATCTCCGTCGTCACAAAATTCCGCACCACCGTAGGTCTTCCCGGCCGCCTCTCCACCCGCCTCCAACCCAACCACCCCACAGACGACCCCGCAGGCATCGCCGCCTCCATCCTCGACGGCCTCCTCCTCGGCTCCGGCGACGCCGTCATCGGCATCAACCCCGTCTCCGACAACGTCGCCACCGTCACCACACTCCTGCATCTCATCGACCACATCCGCCGCCGCTACGAGATCCCCACCCAATCCTGCATCCTCGCCCACCTCACAACGCAGATGCAAGCCATGCAGCAAGGCGCGCCACTCGATCTCCTCTTTCAATCCATCGGCGGCACCGAAGCCACCAACACCAGCTTCGGCATCAACCTCGCCCTCATCGAGGAAGCCCATCAGCAGGCCCGCAGCCTCAACCGCGTCGCGCCTACACCTGAAAACCCCTCACCCAACATCATGTACTTCGAGACCGGCCAGGGCAGCAGTCTCAGCGCCAACGCGCACCTCGGCGCCGGAGGCCAGGGTGTAGACCAGCAGACCCTTGAGTCACGCGCCTACGCCGTAGCTCGTCACTTCAACCCGATGCTGGTCAATACGGTTGTTGGCTTCATCGGCCCTGAGTATCTCTACGACGGCAAGCAGATCCTGCGCGCCGGTCTCGAAGATCACTTCTGTGGCAAGCTCCTCGGTCTCCCCATGGGCTGCGACATCTGCTACACCAACCACGCCGAAGCCGACCAGGACGACATGGACGCGCTTCTCACAATGCTGGGCACCGCAGGCGTCAACTACATCATGGGAGTTCCAGGAGCAGACGACATCATGCTCAACTACCAGAGCACGTCCTTCCACGACGCCCTCTATCTCCGCCGTCTCCTCAATCTCCGCCCCGCACCGGAGTTCGAAGCGTGGCTCAACACCACCGCTCCTCATCAACTCGCAATCCCAGCCATGCTCCCCTGACGTCAACACGCCGAAGAGCATTCAACCGCCAAGCCCTTACTTTCCTTTACCGTGCTTGTGCGTAGACAACGCCAGATCCTCCGCGACATTCGGATCGCTATCCTTAAGTTCAGCCAGCAGCCCCTCATCCGACAGATCGAGCGGCTTTGAGTTCTCCCAATCATGCCGAAGCACCTTGCGAACGCGATCGACGATATGGTCGTCTTTCACCTCGATGGCCAACTCTCGACGGCTATCGAAGCTGCCGGGAGCAAGATTGATCGAGCCGATAATTGCGCGCACATCATCCGCCATCAGCAGCTTCGCATGCAATTTAATGTGTCGCAGCTTGTGTATCTTGACGCCAAGATCCTGCAGCACGCGCAACCCACTAACACCCTCGATCAGCTTCTCCTTCTTCAGCTTATGCGGCGGCCGCGCCATGATGTGAATCTCAACTCCCCGGCGATTCGCCCGTACAAGGTGCTCGATGATGGTCGGATCCTGATAACGTTCGTTCTGCAGCCATAGCGAATGCTTTGCTTCGTCGATCAGGCGCCCTAGCCTTTGACGGCCGTTGCCGATGCACCAGATGAGATGAGAATGATCACCGGCGTTGAAATGCGTCCGGTCCCAGTCCGCATCGAAGCACTCCATAATCTCTTCCACTTCGTGCTTATGCGTGGTGACGACGGCATAGTCACGCGTCTCCGTAATATTTTTCGTCTCCCAGTTAAGCGACTGAATGAACGCTGTCGTATCGTCAATCACCATCGACTTCTCATGCGTCAAATCGAAGTGAGGATTGCTGTCGATAACCTCGACGCCCCCATCGATCAGCATCTTTCGCGATTCGTCATTCTCTTTCTCCCCGTCGCGCCTCTCCGGGTTGAGCATGATGCGAACCTTCACGCCACGTTTCTGTGCGTCAACAACCGTCTGCAGCAGGGTCGGGTCCGAGAACAGAAACATCTTGACCCGGATCGAGTCCTTCGCTCCGTTGATGGCCTCCACAATTGGCTTAGCGGAGTCGTCAGGTAAAACAATAATGGAGCGGGACATTCAGGTTTCCCTTCAAGCTACTAGTATCGATAGACGTGCGTTTAATCCGTTGTACAACTCCCAGCCATCGTTGACAAGCTAAGCCGGCAATCGCCAAAGCAACCCTGCTCTACGCCAAAACTTTATCCATCCCTGTATCAAACTGTGTACGATGCAGTGCGGCATAGAGCCCATTCCGCGACATCAACTCGTCATGCGTACCATTCTCCGCCACAACTCCTCCGGTAATCACAATAATCTGGTTCGCATCCCGAATCGTGCTGAGCCTGTGCGCAATCGCAATCACCGTTCTTCCTTCCATCAGCCGTTGTAGCGCATCGATCACCAGCTTCTCCGACTCGCTATCCAGCGCAGCCGTCGGTTCATCCAGCAATAAAATCGGGCTGTTCCGAACCATCACCCGCGCAATCCCAATTCGTTGCCGCTGTCCACCCGAGAGTGTCGACCCGCGTTCACCCACCATCGTGTCGTATCCCTGCGGCATATGCGAGATGAACTCATCCGCGTTTGCAAGCTTCGCCGCAGCGATGATCTCCTCTTTCGTTGCCCCTGGACGGCCAAAGGCGATGTTCTCGAGGATAGTCCCTCGAAACAACACCGTGTCCTGAAGAACATACCCGATCTTGTCCCGAAGCGACTTCAGCTTGTACTCGCGAACATCCTGCCCATCAATCCTCACCGCTCCCGACTGCACATCGTAAAACCTCGGTATCAAGCTGACGACCGTCGACTTCCCGCTTCCCGTCGGTCCAACAATTCCGACAAACTGCCCCGGTTTGATCTTGAAACTTACATCCGTCAATATCGGATAATCCGGTTCATATCCAAACGCAATATGATCAAACTCAATCTCACCCGCGACCGTCTCGGGAGCAAGTCCGTCCTCCTTCTCAGGAATGACCGTATCTGTATCGAGAATCCCACGAATGCGCTCCGTCCCCACCGCAGCCTGCGCCACCGCATTCGTCGTGGTCGCAAGGTCTTTCACCGGCTTGAAAAACTTCGTCAGATACGCGAGATAGACCGTAAGCGAACCAACCGTCATCGTCCCCGCAAGAATCAGCGCCGCACCACGCCACAGCACAATCGCCGTACAAGCCGCCACAGTAACCGTCACGACCGGCGACAGCAGCGCCTTCACGCTGCGAGCCTTCAACGCTGCACTTACCGTTGCCTCGCTCACCGCCTGCAACTGCGCCTGCTCCGCCTGTTCCTGGCCGAAGGCCATCACCGCCTGGATCGACTCCAACCCCTGCTGCACAACCGCAACGATCTCACTCTGTTCCTTGCGGACCTCATGAGTCGCCTTCTTCACCGCCTTCTTGAATCTCGAAACAAACAGCAGTAGAAATGGCGTGACAGCCACCGCAATCAGCGTGAAATCCCAGTTCAGCCAGAACATCAGCCCCAGCATGCAGACGATCGTCAGCATATCCACCACAATGTTCAGCGTGGACGAAGACGCGAACCCCTCAATCGTCTGGATATCGGCTGTAATCGTACTCAGAATCGTGCCCGTCGCATGCGTACTGTAGTAGCCCAGCGAAAGCCGCTGCAGGTGCTCGTACATCTTCATGCGCAGGTCATGCGCGACCCACTGACCAACGCTCTCGGTGTAATAGTTTTCGATGTACGATGCAATCGCACCAAGCGCGGCAATCAAAACGAAGACCAGCGCCGCCAGGCCTGCCACATGCATTCTGGATTCACGCCCAACCAGATCGCCAATCAGATGATGAAGCCACGGCGACATCTTGTGATCGCCAACCACATTGTCCAGAATGATCTTCAGCGGCCACGGAGCAGCAAGACTCATCGCCGTTTCAACGAGCATTGCCAGAAGGATAAAAACTAAAGTATTGCGGTAAGGCCGGATCAACCCTTTGATGAACTGCAACATAGAAATAGCCCTGGCACCCAAACTCACTTTTGCATTTGCGTTCTGTAACTCATGGCCAACCGGTCATGAAAAGAGTAGAAATCAACATCTCCTCTCCAACAAGTCCTCATTCGAGTCTTAAACAAGTAAATAAGTTAAGTCATCGAAACAAAACATAACACCCATCAGCAGCTATCATCGTCCATCGCCACATACGCAACCACACTGGAGGCCCGATAGATGACCGCCCCGAAGATCCCCTCAGTGCAACCCAGCCATCTGCCTCCTCCCACACCCACAACAACGTCGCCCACTCTGCAAAACTACACTCCCGCCCGCGTCTCTCTGCGTCGCACCGGCGTCAGCCTCGCTACCTCCGAAGTCCTCGACTTCCAACTGGCCCACGCAGAAGCTCGCGACGCCGTCAAAGCCGAACTAGACCCTGCCAGCTTTAGCCATCGCCTCAGAACCGAAGTTCCCACGCTCACCGCTCCCATCCTCACCCTCGCCAGCGCAGCAGCCGACCGCACAACCTACCTCCGTCGCCCGGACCGCGGCCGTACCCTGACACCCGACTCTGCCTCACTCCTCAAACCATCACCCTGCGATATCGTCATCATCATCGCCGACGGCCTCTCTGCCACTGCCGTCGAGCACCATGCCATCCCCGTTCTCATTGAGCTTCTTCCCATCCTCACCGCTGGCCAATTACACCCTTGGCCCCATCTGCATCGTCAGCCACGCCCGCGTCGCCATCGCCGACGAGATCGGCGCGCACCTCAAAGCTCGCCTCTCCCTCATCCTCATCGGCGAACGCCCCGGCCTCAGTTCCCCAGACTCCCTCGGCGCCTACATCACCTGGAATCCTGCGCCAGGCCGCACCGACGCCGAACGCAACTGCATCTCCAACATTCGCACCGCCGGCCTGGACTACGCCACAGCCGCCAGCAAAATCGCCTACTATTGCAGCGAAGCCCAACGCCTTCAGCTGACCGGCACCGCTCTCAAAGAAACAACGCAGACACTTCTAAAAAAATAGAAAAAAAGGCCTGCGCTCGTCACGCAGGCCAACCACACAACTTCGGTCCAACCGATATCACTAAAAGAGAAAGCGCAAAGTCATCTGTATCTGCCTCGCGCTACCGATCGTATGGCTGACCGTGCCGAGATCAAACGCGCAGTTGTAAAAACCCGTATTGCTTGCATTGCAGGCAGTAGGAAGAACTGGCGTCCCAGCCGCTGGGAACCCGTTGTAGTTTTGGTTTTGCGAAACCTCGTTGCCGGGCACGTCAAAGCTAGCGGTGTTGAAGACGTTGAAGACATCGAACGTGTACTTCAGTGCATAACGTTCAGTGAACTGCGTTGTCTTCACAATCGAAGCATCCCAGCGCTTCTGGAAAGACTGCCGGAAGATATTTCGTTGACCACTTGTAAAATTGGTCTCATATGGATCGGAAGTAGGAATAGCGCCGCCTAATCCACCCGCGCCGATCAGCGGCACGGTAAAGCACGAGGCCTTCAACGCCGGTGTTCCAAACGCACCGGAGGCTCCTGTCTTCGCATTCTTCGCATTGCAGCCGGCAGCAAGCGGCACAATCGGGTTCGTAATACCGTTGCTGACGCCGTAGTAAACACTGGCAACGGCACCACTGAAATCGATAACGCTATACGGCTGCCCACTCTGCAGAACAGTGAGGCCCACAAGCGACCAACCATTCGTGAAATAGCTCTCAACCGTGTGGCCGCTCACAAAATCAGGCAGACGGTAAAGATAGTTAAAATTGATAACGTGGGTACGATCGAAGTCTGCCGAAGCATATCCGTCGCGCAGATCCAGCGGGTTGTTCCCGTTGTAAAACAGGCCCAGACCGCTCTGTTCATCGAGCGCGTGAGAATAGGTGTAAGACGCAGCAACCTGCAAGCCATGCGACATACGCTTCTCAACGTGCGCTGTCAGCGCGTTATACGCGTCTACGCCCGCGGCCCTATAGTCAATCGACTCTGCCGCATAACCAACGTAGGGAACGCGATGATCGACGTTGCCGCCCTCGTAGTCAAAAAGGTAGTCAGTGTTATCCGGCAACGACGCACCCTGAACGTTGTAGCCATAAGAGTAGCTCTGACCATGGATCTTTCCGGCAGGGGATGCGATCCCCGGCTGATTGAAGGGAACCGGAATTACCTGATGGCGACCGAGATTGCCGACGTAGCCAAGCTCAATAGCCAAATCGTTGCGTGGCTGCCACTGAATATCCAGCGTGTAGTTGTAGGTATACGGAAGCTTATTGCCGCGATCGTAGACACCAAGCGAAATCGGCTGTCCGCCATTCTCGATGCTCGCAATGTTAGGCAGATAGTTGCTCAGGTCGGACGACTTGGGATTGGTCGGCGGCGCGTTCTGTATGTTCGTGTAAGGGTTGGCAAGGTTGCCAGTCGCAGCCGTCGGCGCACTGACAGGTGGAGCGTCCCCACCGCCACCACCGCACGTCGGAATGTAGTAGCTGTAGAGACTCTGCACATGGACAGGTCTGCGCCGTCACGAATGGAAGCTGTTGGTTGACGCCAAACGGGCCACCAGTAACTGTACCGATTGCATACCCAGGCGAGAAATAGCTGAAGAGTTCGCCGCGGTCGTAGTACATTCCGAAGCCCGTGCGGACCACCACCTTGCTGTGGAACATCTCAGGCTGCCAGGCCGCGCCCAGACGAGGCCCAATGCCCCACTGGCGACCTGTAAGCGTCGTCGGGCTTACCCCCGCAGTCCCGTTTGTATTGTTGCCGGCGATGATGAACCCAGGATTCTCGATCGTGTCCGATGCCTCGTTGTAGTTGTAGAGTTTCGGATCGAAGTTGAAGATGCGACCCTCCTTCTCACTGAGGCCGCCGTTCCAGTCATAACGCAGACCAGCCGTGAGAGAGAGAGTTGGCGTTATCTGGAACTTGTCCTGAACGTAGCTGCCAATCTGGTTCGCGCGATAGTAGCGGCTGGCATTGCCCTGCAGAAAGGAGCTGACATAGAACGCGGTCGAAGAGCTTCCGGGCGTGACGTAACCCTGTGCATAGGCACTCAGGTCATCCGTCGCAACTGTTCCGGCGTTCGTGCGTTTGTCGATCGTGTTCAGTTGGGTATAGCTATAGTTCAACCCAAAGCTGACCGTATGCTTGCCCAACGTCCAGATGGCATTGCCCGATGGCTGCCAGCGATTCTGAAAAGCGCCGGTGTTGGGAGCCTGCCCTTCAGCGTTCGGCCCAATGTTCAAGATGCCCGTGCTCGAAAGGCCCGCGTTGGCCGCAGACGCTCCCAACACGTTGACGATCGACACGCCCGGAAAATAGCTCGAACCGAACTCATTGATGGAGACCGTCCCCAACGATCCGCCTGGAATCGCATCCGGACCGAAAGGCTGCTCATTGTCCACCCATGTCTTCTCGCGGATGAACCCCATCGTCTGCGTCGTGCTGAGATTCGGCTTCACCAGGTAAGTGTTGGTAATGGCGAAGACCTGTGCGCCGGAGTCGAGGTGCTCAGTGAATCCCGGAACACTCGAGTAGGCATACGGCGCCAGCGTCGGATCATGCTGGTAGTAATACTTCAGCGAAAGCGTGTCCTTGTTCGTGATGTTGTAGTCGAGATTCGCGACCCCCATGTCGGCCTTGAACCGGCCAGTGCCGGGAAGGAACGCATTGAAAGGGTGAGTCGGCGTTAAGCCTGTTCCCGCATCATTGGGGACCAGCCATTTGCCGGGCTCACCAGGCAAAGAGGGCGAGTTGAACAGAGCGAGCGCAGTATTATCGATGTTCCCTGCGGTCAGTGACGTTCCAAAACCGGTATCGGGATTATTGATGAGGTTTGCAAACCCCGCCGCAGTACGGTTGGTATCAGATAGACCCGATGGCACAGCGAGAAAGCCATCACCGATCTCCTGATCCGAGACCTGCAAGTGCTGGTAAGCAACAAACCCAAACAGCTTGTCCTTGATGATCGGTCCGCCAATCGTGCCGCCGACAAGGTAGCGGTGCAGATCCGGATTCTTCATGTTGTCAGGAATGACGGGATCGTTCTTGAAGAAGAACGGCGCCGCGTTGATCCAGTTCGTCGCCCGCAGCCCGTACACGGTGCCGTGATACATGTTCGTTCCGGAGGCGGTACTTATATCGATGTGAGCGCCGGAAGTCGATCCCTGCTGCGCATCGTACATCGAGGCATTCACGCGCACCTCTTGGATCGTCTCAGGTGCAGGAGTCGGAATCGCGTTGCCGATCGACAGGTACACGGAAGCGACCGACTGGATAACCCCGCCGCCACCATTGCTGGTCGAAGCGCCAGTGCTGTTGATCACACGCGCCGAACCAACCTGGCTGGTGCTCTTACCGTTGAACAGATTGCTCGCGTCCACGCCGTTCAACGCAAAGCTGTTACTGGTATCGCGCTGGCCGTTTGCCCATATGGGCATTGTTCCCGAGGCCCGAAATGCGCTCCCGTCCCACCTGGCAACTCCGCATTCACGCCAGGCGACAGAGTCGCAAGCCCCGTAAAACTCCCCGTCGGCAGCGGAATCGAGTCAATCTGCGCCTTGTCCAGAACGTACCCATTCGTCGTATCCACGGCATTCATCAAAGGCACCGCATCCACGCTCACCACGGTGTTCACCGCGCCCACGGTCAGCTGCGCATTCACCGTTCCTGTCCGGTCGCTCTGCACCGGAATCGACGCCATCTTCTGTGTCTGAAATCCTTCCTTCGAAAACGTAAGCGTGTAAGTCCCGATCGGCAGATTCTGAAAGTCATAGAAGCCGTTGCTGCCCGAGGTCTGCGTCCGCTGTAATCCCGTCTGATCGCCCACCGCAGTCACCACGGTACCCGACAAAATCCCGCCCTGATTGTCGGTAACCACACCCGTCAAGCCACCAAGAGTCTGCTGCCCAAACATGGGACACACCAGAAGAAAGCATGCCATCTGGCAAACGAGGACGAGAAAGCAACGGCGAAGACACGTAGTCATATCTGGCTCCAAAAAGAAGTGCAGCGAGTGCGTGAATCTAGGTTTTCTGTCTGTACTCAGCGTCATGAAGACACGAATGCATAGGTGCAGCACGGCGGGCCCGTGGAGACTGCGCTCAGGCAACTGTCAACTAGTCAAAACTCAGAGCAGGTGAATTTCTATTTACTGTGTGAACTTGGAATGAAAATGAGCATATCTGAAGTTGTCAAAATTGCGAAGCAAATTCGGCGCCCGAAAAAATGTCGGCCACCCGCGGACCTAACTCCGCACAACACATACCTTTGCAGTCGTCGAAAACTTTAATTAGGACCGGGATATCAACAGACAAAAACGACACGCTTCACGCACAAACACTCGCAGAGTCGAACCCACTCCCATCGACTCTGCGCCAGCGCCTGAAGAACCGTCTACTGAGCGGCCGTCTTCTCCAACCCGCGATACTTCAACATCGGCTCGATCTTCGGTTCGCTCCCCAGCCACGCCGCGTACATCTTTGCCAAGTCCTCGGTGTTCCCGCGCGACAGCACCATCGCACGGAAGCGGTCGCCATTCGCACGCGTCAATCCGCCGTGATCCTGAAACCACTGGAACGCATCGTCGTCCAACATCTCGCTCCACAGATACGCATAGTATCCCGCCGCATATCCTCCGCCCCAGATGTGCGAAAAGTAGCTCGACCGATACCGTGGCGGCACATAGCTCAGCGTGAATCCCTTCTTCGCCAGCGCCGCCTTCTCAAACGCATCCGGCTCCTGCAACCCCCCACCCGCCGGTAGCGTGTGCCACTGCATATCCAGCTCCGCCGCAGCCAGCAACTCCGTCAGCGCGTACCCCTGGTTGAAGTCCGCCGCCTTCTTGATCTTCGCTGCCAACTCCGCCGGCATCGGTTCCCCGGTCTTGTAGTGCTTCGCATAGTGGCTAAAGATCGCCGGATACGTCGCCCAATGCTCATTGAACTGCGACGGAAACTCCACAAAATCCCGCGCTACCGAAGTCCCCGACAAGCTCGGATACTCACTCGCCGCGAACATCCCATGCAGCCCATGCCCGAACTCATGGAACATCGTCACCACATCGCTGAAGCTGATCAGCGCAGGTTCCCCCTCCGCAGGCTTCGGCAGATTCGCCACATTGAACACAACCGGCAACGTCCCCAGTCAGCTTCGACTGGTCGACGAAGTTGCTCATCCACGCGCCACCGTTCTTATTGTCCCGCTTGTAGTAGTCGCAGTAGAACAGCGCCAGCGGCTTGCCATCCGCCTCCGACACCTCGAACACCCGCACATCCGGATTCCAAACCGGAATATCCTTGCGCTCTTTGAAAGTCACTCCATAAAGCTGATTCGCCGCATAGAACACGCCATTCTGCAGCACATTATTCAACTCAAAGTAAGGCCGCACCTGCGACTCATCCAGATCGTACTTCGCCTTCCGCACCTGCTCCGAATAAAACTCCCAATCCCATGGCTCGACCGAAAACCCACCCTTCTGAGCATCAATCACCGCCTGAATATCCTTCGCCTCATCCGCTGCATTCGCCGTCGACGGCGCCACCAGCGCGTCCATAAACTTCAGCGCATTCTCCGGCGTCTTCGCCATCTGGTCTTCAAGCTTCCACCCGGCATAGCTGTCATGCCCCAGCAGCTTCCCCTTCTCCGCGCGCAGCTGCGCCAGCCTCGCAATCGTCTCCCGCGTATCGTTCGCATCGCCCCGCTCCGTCCGCGTCCACGAGTTCTCAAACAGCGCCTGCCGCGTCCCCCGCACACTCAACGACGAAAGAGAAGGCTGCTGCGTCGTATTCTGCAACGGAAGCACCCAACCATCTTTCTTCCTCTCCTTCGCCGCCGTCGCCGCCGCGCTCACCTGAGCGTCCGTCAATCCAGCCAACGCACTCTTATCCGCAGTGAAATAAGCGCCATCCTTCGTCCCTGCAAGCACCTTGGTCCTGAAGGCATTCGACAGCGTCGACTCCTCCGCATTAATCTTCTTCAGCTTCTCTTTATCCGCGTCCGACAGGTTCGCGCCCGCATGCACAAACTCCCTGTACTTCACCTCCACCAGCCGCAATCCCTCCGGGCTCAGCTTCAGCGACCCACGCTGCTCATACACTGCAGCCACACGATGAAACAGCTTCTCATTCAGATAAATCGCATCCCGATGCGCCGCCAGCTTCGGAGCCTCTTCCTGCTGGATCCTCTCCAGCTCAGGATTCGTATTCGCACCCGCAACACCGCTGAATGCCGCCATCGCACGATCAAATAATGCGCCGGTCTTCTCCATCGCAACAATCGTGTTATCAAACGTAGGCGCAGCCGGATTATCCGCGATCGCCTTCATCTCCTTCAACTGCTCCGCCATCCCGGCTTCAATCGCAGGCTGATAGTCGCTGTCCTTAATCTTGTCGAACGGAGGAGCCTGAAACGGCAGCGTACTCTTCGCATAAAACGGATTCGACGGACCAAACTCCGCGCTCTTCGTCTGTGCCACTGCAACCTGCGCGCTACTCACAATCGCACCCGCAAACACCGGCAGATAAACCCACCGCATCAAACCACGCATTGCCCTGTCTCCTCACGTGCCGTCTCTCCCAAAGCTCAATTGTAGAGTAACGATCTACCCGGAGATCCATCTAGCTTTGACAAGCACTTCCACCGCAACGTCAGTCAAACCTCGACTCTCGTTCATGACCGACACAAGCCCCCCAAAAAAACTTGTACAGTTATGTCGAATTCCCGTCCCGACGTTCGACTATACGTTGAAGGCAGGTCAACCGGCCCGCCCGAAGACCATTACAAGGAGAACACAATGCCACAATATTTGGTTGCTGGTTACCTCCCCGACGACTTCGACCCGTCCCAAATGGACGAAGCGGTGGGCCGCGCGATCCACGCGCTCAACAAAGAGATGATTGCTGCCGGCGTCAGGAAATTCGCTTGCGGCCTTGGGGCCGCGAAGTCGCTGCGATCGCAGAAACGATGGCGGAGTCCTCATCACCGACGGGCCGTACCTTGAAACCAAGGAACACATCGGCGGTTTTTGGATATTGGAATGCGCCGACATGGACGAGGCGGTGGCATGGGCGCGCAAAGGCGTCGCCGCCACCGGGGGCCAGGTCGAGGTGCGAGAGATCTTCTTCAACCCGTCACCCGACTAACGAACGCACTACTGAGCCACGCGCCACGGAGAAGTCGTCGTCCACCCTCGCAGCTCATTGGTCGCCCAGCTCGTCGACTTGTCTGCATGGCACGACGTACAAGGATTCGGAATGCCCGACTGCTCCGTCTCCTTCGGCGTTATAAACCGGAACGTGTGCGCGCTTACAGCGTTGTCCTTAATCGTCTGCTCAATCTTGGGCATATGGCATGACACGCACTGGCTGCCTGCACTATTTGCCGCATGATGCGTATGCTCGCTCACCGTACCCGACAGACCCGCAGGGTTTTCCTTCGTATGGCACGATAGGCAAACCGCATTCCCCCGCGCCTTCAGGTTTGACTCGTTCTTGTTGCTATGCACCTCATGGCAATCGAAGCAGCGAATCTGCCGGTGATACATATTGCTCTGCACAAAATCGTTCCCCTGCATCCTGTTCTTGTGCGCCGTCAGGTCAGCATACTGAAAGAAGTTCGTCACTCCCGGCTTCAACTCCTCCAGAGTCCAGAAATCCGCCAGCCGCTTCCCCGGCACAAAACCCACCGGCCAGTCGAAGTACTTCCCTTCAATCGGATTCGCAATCGGCCGCCCCTGGCTATGACACTGTATGCACGTGTCGTTTCCCCTCACATAATCAAGCGTCCCCGGATTCACAATGTTCTTCTTCGTCGGATGCGCCACATGCAGACTGCCCGGCCCATGACACTTTTCGCAGCCTACATTCCACTCCGTCACGCGCTTCGTCTCAACGTCGTAGTTCACAGAGTGGCACCCATCACACGTCGGCCCAGTCGGCCGATCAAAGTTATCAGGCCCATAAAACGGAAGCCACCAGTCCGTGCCCGTCTCCGCGTGATACGGCAGCCACCGGCCCTTCTTCACATCCCACTGCGCGGGCTCTGGATAGTAGTCATCTCCTCGCTTGGTAAAAAACCTCTGCTTCCATCGGCTCCCATACACAAACGCAACGTCATCGATCCCAAAATTGACCAGTGGATTTGGATGAACAAAGTCCGCAAGCACTGCCTTAGGATCTTCCTTCGGATCTCGCACCACGTTTGCCATGCGCGTCTGCTTCCAGCCTTTGTACGCCGCGGCATGACACCCCTTGCAACTCTCCGATCCAACAAAGTGAGCTTTGGGTGTCTGCGCCCGCGCACTGCCAAACACAAACGCCGCAACAAAAAAGACAACCGCCCAATCCCATGCCAGCGTCCTGCCCCGGCCCATCCCTCGCGCTCGTCGACCGACGGCCCCCATAGTTCATCCACTATAAGCAAGGTCCGACGAGACAGTTGTCGCTCTTTTGTCTTCTCAACTCGCCCGTCATGTTCAACGCAAAGATACACGTTCGCAAGACTCCCAACCTCGATTCACTCTCTTTCGATCCACTCTCTTCGACGCTGCCGCACGACAGATCGAACGTAAACGAAAATCCGATCCCGTATCATCGAGTGACCCGCATGTCCTCTCTCCAGCAACAGCTCGGCCCCATCGACATCTACCTCTTCGACCAACTCCTCCGCGGCAACATTACCCCCGGCATGCGAATCTTCGATGCCGGCTGCGGCTCCGGTCGCAACCTCGTCTATCTTCTCCGCGAAGGCTACAACGTCTTCGCCATCGACGAGAACCCGGCAGCCGTCGAGCAGACCCGGGCTCTCGCCGCATCGCTCGCCCCAACCCTGCCCGCAGAAAACTTCCGCGTCGAACCCATCGAGCGCATGTCCTTCCCCGACGCGTCCTTCGACGTCGTCCTCTGCAGCGCAGTCCTCCACTTCTCCCGCGACGACGAACACTTTCACGCCATGCTGCAAAACCTCTGGCGAGTCCTGAAACCCGGAGGCCTCTTCTTCTGCCGCCTCGCCTCCACCATCGGTTTGCCGCACCGTCACCTCACCGGTCATCGCTACCTCGCGCCCGACGGAGACGAACGCTTCTGCGTCGACGAAACCTTCCTCATGCAGCTCACCGCAAAGCTCAACGGCCAGCTCGTCGACCCAATCAAGACCACTGTGGTCCAGAACCAACGCTGCATGACCACCTGGGTCCTCGAGAAACGCATCAGTGAGCGATCATAAGCGGCAGCAAACAACCACAGGCTGACCACGAACCACCACGATCACACCACGAATCGCCATCAGCCGATCCTGTCTTACAATCCCTGCATGGAACAACCGGCAGAAAAGGATCCACGAGTCTACTTCGCGGCCGAGCGCACCTTTCTCGCCTGGATAGCCGCAATCGGCATAGGCATGGCCATCTACCTCATGCGCGTCAGCTGAAAGAGCCTCAAATGCTTAAATCTGGCGATCTTCAAATTTCTTCGAAGCACCAATCACAGTCAGAAAAGAAAGAGCCGCCACTTGACAAATGTGCTGCCCAGAAACGACCCCAAATCATCACCAGGAGTGAGTACCAACCCCATAAGCGGTTTATTTCCAATATTTTGCACGTAAGTCATTTAGATCGAATATTTTACGACCACAGGCCCACGACAAGAGCCACAAAATAAAAGACTTACCCCCAAAATACCCCAGAGGGGGAGGGGGTACCCACCCCATGCCAATAGCCAAGCTCACCATCGAACTTGAAATCCCCCACGCCCAGTCCCTCAAAGACCGCCGCCGAGTCCTCCGCTCGATAAAAGATAAACTCCGCCACACCTTCAACTTATCGGTTGCCGAGCTCGACGAAGGTGTGGTCTGGAACCGCGCAACACTCGGAATCGCCGCCATCTCCTCCTCTGCCAACTATTTGACCGGACAAATGCATCTTATCGATCAGGCTGTGCACCGAATAGCTGCAGCTTCCAGTACCGAAATTGTCGACTCGTATGCGGAAATCCTGCCCGAATAGCACTTTACGGCCTGCAATCCACAAGAAATCCTACGAGAATCGGCGCACACGCTAGGCCGAACGCTCCAACTTTGATATCCTCAACCGTTCGACCCAGTCAAAACCTTATGCCCGAGCAACGAGCCAGAACGTACCACCGCAACCGCGTCGCCAACACCTTCTCCGAAGAGATCGGAGCCATGCTCGAAGGCGAGCTGTCTGATCCCCGCATCGCCCCAAGTTACGTCACCGAGGTCGTCCTCGCGCCCGGCGGCAAATCCGCCCGTATCTTCGTCGCCGTCCACGGCAACGAGGAGGAAGAAGCATCCACTCTAGAGGGTCTCACCACTGCCCGAGCCTACATCCGCTCCCAGCTCCGCGACCGTATGGGCGTCCGCCACGTCCCCGAACTCTCCTTCGCCATCGACCGCTCCGAGAAGATGACCGGACGGATGGAAGAGCTTCTGACGCGTACCCGCAAGCGCGAGCAGAAGCGTAACTCATCGGAACCGCCCGCGACCACACCGGCCACAGGGGTTCCAGCCAAATCATGACCCCCAAAACCCAGATCCTCGAAGTTCCGTCGCACGCAGCCCGAATCGACGATCTGCTGACGGCCTTCCGCTCCCATCCCCGCTTCCTCCTCACCTCTCATACCCGCCCCGACGGGGACGCCATCGGCTCCGTCCTGGCGCTCGCCGAGGTACTCGACCAGCTCGGCTGCCAGGCGGATGTCGTATTTGCCGACCCAGTCCCCACGACCTACCTCACCCTCCCCAACGTAGACCGAATCCGCCACACCCCCTCCGCCAACGACGTCGATCCCAGCGGAAATACCCCCGCCATCCTCCTGGAGTGTGACGGCACAGCCCGGACCGGCCTTCTCGGTCTTGAAGACCGTACCCTCATCAATATTGATCACCACGCCAGCGGCCGCCCCTTCGCCTCCGTCAACTGGATCGACGAAAATGCCTGTGCAGTAGCCGCCATGGTCTACCACATCGCCGTTGCCGCAAACGTCGAAATCACGCCCTCTATGGCCACCTGCATCTATGCCGGCATCCTCTCAGACACAGGCTCTTTCACCTATTCCAGTACGACAGCCGACACCTTTGCCCTCGTCCAACAGCTGGCCGATCGCGGGGCGAATCCCAGCCAGATTGCCCGTGACATCTACCACTCAAACCCAGCCAGCAAGATTCGTTTGCTCGGCATCGCGCTCTCAAACCTCCAATGCAGCGACGACATTGCCTGGACCTGGGTCACCAGCCAAAATATGGATAGCGTCGGAGCCGTCGCCGAAGACTGTGAAGGAGTCGTGAACTACCTCATTAGCATTGCAGGCGTCGAGTCCGCCGTCTTTCTTCGCGAGGTTCCGGACGTCAGTCAGTTTCGCCTTAGTATCCGCAGCAAGGGAAAGACGGATGTCGCAAAGATTGCCGAGCACTTCGGCGGCGGCGGCCATCGGAGCGCCAGCGGATGCACTCTCGACGGCCCACTCGATGTAGCCATCGACCAAATCCTCACGCAGCTCCGGACAGGACTCTGATAGCCTTGTCTCGCTCCATCTAAAAGAATGAACGATATCCAACATCCCGCCGTCTCCGGCGCAAGGAGTGACAGCGCAACCGCAATGTGGCTCCAGCAGTACCTAAAACTGCCAACTGCGGCGACCGTACGCGAGTTTGTTGTCCTCTTCGTTGTAACCATCTTCCTGCTGCTTTATGGCTTGGTTCCAGTCTTCGGTGGCGATCAGTTGGGCCTGGTTGGTGCAGACGAGCCAAGGTATGCCCAGATCGCGCGAGAGATGCTCACTGCTCACTCCGAGGCTTGCCACGAAGTCAACGCCAAGATGTTCCCCCGCAGCCTTAGGATCGAGGACTTACGCAACTCTTTCCACTGCATTGCCGGCGGCACAGTCACACCGATTCTCTACGGCAAGCCCTGGCTCGAAAAGCCAGCCCTCTATTATTGGCGCGCCATGAGCTTCTTCAAGGAGTTCGGCGTCTCCGACTGGACCGCCCGACTTCCCTCCTCCTCCGCAACTCTTGCACTCGTCGTTTTGGTATTCCTTCACATGCGACGATTCCGCCCCGGCGGACACCTCGATGCAGCGCTGATCACCGCCTCCTGCGTCGCTATCGTCAGCTTCGCTCGCGGAGCCTCAACTGACATGCAATTGGCAGCTCCGTTCTGCATTGGCATGCTCGGCTGGTATGCCTGGTATGAAACCGGCAAAAAATTCTGGCTATTTGACCTTTACTTCTTCGGCGCTGCTGCAACTCTGGCCAAAGGTCCCGTCGCTCCATTTCTCGCGCTTTCAATCATCCTTCTCTTTGCTGGTCTCCGACGCGAATGGTCCCTTCTTCGCCGCACAATCTGGTGGCCGGGCATCCTGCTCTACTTGTTGATGGTGCTGCCCTGGTACCTCGCCGTCCAGAAGCGCAATCCCACCTTCTATCAGCCTCTTCTTTCTCGAACACAATCTAGAGCGCTTCGCCACCAACCGCTATCAACATCATCAGCCGTTCTGGTACTACGCTCGCCGTTCTTGCTGCATCGGCCTGATGCCGTGGACCGTCATCGCCATTCGAGCCCTGGTCGACTCCGTCGAAGTCTCCATCGCCGAATGGAAGGTCCGCCACAACCCGCAGCGATATCTTGGCCACACACGCGCCGGCGACGCCTTTCCCGAGTTCCTCGTTCTCTGGGCTCTCTTTCCGATCGTCTTCTTTTCCTTCTCGGGATCGAAGCTTGCCCGGCTACATTCTTCCCTCCATCCCTCCACTCACCATCCTTACGGCCGACTATCTCAACCGCATCCGCCGCGATGGTCTGCCGCGATGGCTTCTCTGGGCCCACGCCGCAACCTGCGGCTTGCTCGTCTTCGTACTTGTCTTGGCCCCGCAGCACATGAAGTACGAGACCCTCGTTCCGTCGACGCAATGGCTGCTCATCGCAGGTGCCGCGGCCTCACCTTCGGAGCAGTTGTCTTCCTGACCATCCGCCGCTGGGGCATCCCCCAGGTTTGCAATGTCACCCTGCTGCCCATTCTTGCGATGCTCGTCTTTCTCCTTGGCTTTTACGGTAAGGAGCTTGACGTGAACTATTCTGCCCGTCCCCTTGCCCGCGAGATCCAGCAACAGGCCCCCAACGTAAAGCTAGTCGCGACCGACCAGATTCCTGGCAGCTCCACCTCTGCCATCAAGCGGGACATGGATTATGGGCTCGCCTTCTACCGCAACCAGCCGATGGTTCACTACAGTACCGACGGAGTACCTGCGGCAGGAGCACCTGCTCATCATTCGGGCAACAGATGATGCAGAACTCAATCACTGGCTTGCTGGCCGCGTCTATAAGCCTCTTTTTCTCTACGAGTCACAGGGCCTCGAAGTCTATCGCGTTTACGCCCAACCCTGAAGTTTCCGCTGACCGGGTGCCTGACCTAACACTCACTCATATCCTGGGAAATCCTATAAGCTCAACGGAGACTTCCCAAAAGGTATGGCCGTCGCTACCCAACTCGAGATCCTCGACCTGCGCCACTTCTCCGCTCGCCAGCTGCGCCCCTTGCTGGAGACAGAGTCGCGCATCTGGGACCAGCGCCTCCGATGGAACTATCAGAGCTCGACCGAGCTACTCCTTCAATATCTCGACTCCCGCATTTTGCCCGGCTTTGTTGCTCTCGAACGCGGACGTATATGCGGCTTTGCCTTTTGCGTCTACGAAGGTCAGAAAGCGGTCGTAGGCGATGCCTTCGCTATTGCAAATGATCCAGCGCAGGCGCTCCAAACCACCCAGACGCTCCTGCACCATCTGCTACAACTCTTACAAAACTCACCAGGAATCCTACGGATAGAATCGCAGCTTCTGCTTTATGACACCGGCTCGATCAACAGCCCCTTCGTCGCAGCTGCCTTCTCAATGTACCCGCGGCTGTTTATGGAGTACGACCTTAAGTCTGTGCCCAGCTCCGCAGCGAACGAAGATCAGCACGAATCGAAGCTCCCGAGCCAGATAGAACTCACTCGTTGGTCGACCGACTTCTATCAAGCTGCTGCGGAACTTATCCACGAGTGCTACCTCGGTCATATCGACGCACGCATCAACGATCAGTACTGCTCCCTGCACGGCTCTCTAAGGTTTCTTCACAATATCGTTCGCTTTCCCGGTTGTGGCGTCTTCGACCCCAACGCCTCCTGGGTGCTACGCGATCGCCACACCGGCGCGCTCGTCGGAATGTTGCTCTGCTCTCGCGTGGCCAGTAATGTCGCTCATATTACCCAACTCTGCATTGCACCGGCTCATCGCGGGCATGGCCTTGGCCGAACGCTCCTGGGCCATTGCATCCGTCATCTTGCAAGTGCAAGCTTTGCCGCGATCACCCTTACCGTCACCGAGGCCAATCATCAGGCTGTCAAGCTCTACGAAGATCTCGGCTTCTTCACGCGCCACCGCTTCGATGCCATGGTCTTGGACAAGTCCTAAACTACCCGTTCAATCCGACTATTCAACGTGATAGTTCGGAGCCTCGCGTGTGATGATCACGTCGTGAACGTGACTCTCGCGCAAGCCGGCATTCGAGATACGAATAAACCGAGCATTTGCCTGCAACTCAGCGATCGTCCCGCACCCCAGATATCCCATCCCAGAACGTAGCCCACCGACTAGTTGATACACCATCCCCTCGAGTGGGCCACGATGCGGCACACGTCCTTCGATCCCCTCCGGCACAAACTTTGCTAGACGGTTCTGCGTGCTGCCCTCTCGAGCCGTCAATGACGGACGCTCTGTGCTCGCAGCATCTTCCATATCGCCTTTACCCTGGAAATATCGCTCCCCCGAACCCTGCGCCATCGCCGACAAAGAACCCATCCCGCGATAGCCTTGAACGTCCGGCCCTGGTACAGAATCGTCTCTCCCGGGCTCTCATCCACACCAGCAAACAGTGACCCCATCATCACAACGCTTGCCCCGGCAGCAATCGCCTTCGTCACTTCACCCGAGTACTTGATTCCGCCATCCGCAATAATCGGAATCCCACGCTCCTGGCCTGCACGATACGCCTCGGAGATAGCCGTAATCTGCGGCATACCTGCACCTGTCACCATACGCGTCGTGCAGATCGATCCCGGCCCAAACCCAACCTTCATCGCATCTGCTCCCGCATCAATCAGCGCCATCGCCCCTCGTATGTGCGCGACATTACCCGCCAGCAGACCCAATTTGGGAAACGCCTTCTTCACCTCGCGTACCGCCTCCAGCACCCGCGTCGAGTGCCCATGCGCCGAATCAATCGCCAACACGTCTACCCGGCCGCAACCAACGCCGCGGCACGCTCCAGAAAGTCGCCAGTAGCCCCAATCGCGCCTGCCACCCGCAGCCGTCCCTGGCGATCCTTCGAAGCATTCGGATATTTCAACTTCTTCTGAATGTCCTTGACCGTAATCAGACCCTTCAGCTCGTACTCATCATTCACAACCAGCAACTTCTCGACACGATGTTGATGCAGAATCTGTTCAGCCTGCTCGAGTGTCGTTCCTACCGGCACCGTGATCAGGTTTGTCTTCGTCATCACAGAGTCAATCGTCAAATCAGTTCGCGAAACAAACCGAAAGTCGCGATTGGTCAAAATCCCGACCAGCTTCTTGTTCTTCGTCACCGGCACGCCAGAGATCTTGTACCGCCGCATCACCTCCAGCGCATCGGCGATCGTCTGCTCCGGTGTAATCGTCACGGGATCAACGATCATCCCGCTCTCTGACCGCTTCACCTTGTCGATCTCTCCCGCCTGCTGCTCGATCGTCAGGTTGCGATGCACCACGCCGAGCCCACCCTGCTGCGCCATCGCAATTGCCAGCCGCGCCTCCGTCACCGTATCCATAGCAGCCGACATCAGTGGCGTACTCAGCGTGATATTGCGCGTCAACTGCGTCTGCGTGCTCACTTGCGTCGGAACTACATCGCTATAGGCAGGCACGAGGAGAACATCATCAAATGTAAGGGCTTCAGGAATCGGGGAGATGATCATAGTTTTTATGGTTCCAGGCGATGGGCCGGGCTTATAAGGAAGCCTGAATTTCGCGGGATTTCATTGATTGTAGAGTTGCAAACGACCTAGAGCAAATTGGATGGTTGAATTTCACTAAAGTTTCGCGCACGCTCAACGCCTGCTATTGCACCGTTGTTTCCAACGGACAGGCATGGCCCATTGAATTACAGGAAAAGTAGATGTATCATTCAAGTTGCAGACGATTTTGTTCCGTCGTAAGTATGAGAGCCGTGATCGTACCGGTGATTTGACGGAAGAGATGAGTGGGCTAAAGCCCACTTTTTATTTGCTCTAAAAACGTTTGTGCACACGGGACCATTGCACCGGAAATAAAGCTTATGGCAGTCCAGTTAGACCAAATTCGAGCAACCGCGGAGCGCGTCGCAGCCTCCCACAACCTGGAGCTTGTCGATCTCGAGTTTCAGGGTGGCGTCAAATTTCGCACCTTGCGCGTCTTTGTTGAAAAAAATGCTGCAGAACGAGCCAAACTGGCCGAACTCGCAGCAAGTGAAGCTGCATCGGATCTTCCCAAAGGCGTACCGGTCGAAAGGCTCTCCGGCGTTACGCACGAGGATTGCGCTGTATTTGCACAGGATTTTGGTACCGTGCTTGACGTGGAGGACCTTATCCCGGGGGCTGAGTACACCCTGGAAGTCTCTTCACCAGGTTTAGAACGGAAGTTGTTTCGTCCCGAAGACTTTATCCGGTTTCAAGGCAGCCTGGTCAAACTCCAGACCTTTACGCCGGTAAATAAGAACAGACAGTGGCAGGGCCGTCTGACGAAGTTTACAGACGGAGTATTGACGATCGACCTTTCTGCCGTCAAACAGAAGGGCAAGGCAAAGAAGGCCGTGACAGAATCGACAGTCGACATCGCCCTGACGAACGTCGAAAAGGCGAACCTAGTCGCGGAGATTTAGAAGCTGCTCGCACGCAGCCTTCAAATCGGCAAACAAACAGAGACAAACCTGGATAACTCCGGGCAAGAGCAAGGAAGAGTGAGCGATGGCAAGTGTTTTGTATCAATCGATTGAGACGTTAAGCCGCGATAAGGGAATCGAGCCGGCAGTTGTAGTGGGCGCCGTTGAGGACGCAATCGCGCTCGCCACGCGCAAGTATTACAAAACGCAGGAGAATATGCGCGCCGAGATGGACCGCGAAACCGGCGAGATCCGCGCCTATGTCTTCAAGACCGTGGTTGAGACCCCTGAGCAGGTCGAGGACGACATCAACCAGATGACACTCGAGCAGGCGCGCGAGCTGGCCCCCGAGGTCGAGGTTGGCGGCGAACTGCGCTTCTACAAAGACACCACGCCCCTCGGTCGTATCGCCGCACAGATGGCCAAACAGGTCATCTTCCAGAAGGTCCGAGAAGCCGAGCGCGACACCGTCTTCAACGAATACAACCACCGCGCAGGCGAGGTTCTGACCGCCACCGTCAAGCGCCTTGAGCCCATGGACGTCATCTTTGACCTGGGCAAGGCCGAAGCCCGCATGCCCAAGCGCGAGCAGTCTCGCCTGGAGCAGTTCGCTGTAGGCGAACGCGTCCGCGTGGTTCTTCTCCGCGTCGACCGCGCCGCCAAGGGTCCGCAGGTCATCGTCTCCCGCGCCGCTCCGGCTCTGGTTCAGAATCTCTTCCAGAGCGAAGTTCCCGAGATATACGACGGCACCGTCAGCATCAGAGCCATCGCCCGCGAGGCAGGCGAGCGCACCAAGATTGCCGTTATGAGCCGCGACAAGGACGTCGACCCGGTCGGCGCCTGCGTCGGCATGAAGGGGATGCGCGTCCAGTCCATCATCCGCGAACTGCGCGGCGAAAAGATCGACATCATCGAGTTCTCGGAAGAGATCACCACCTTCGCCGAGAAGGCCCTGCAACCTGCCAAGGTCAGCCGCGTCTCTATCACCGATCTCGCCGAAAAGCAGATCGAAGTCATCGTCGACGATACTCAGCTCTCGCTCGCCATCGGCAAGAAGGGGCAGAACGTCCGCCTTGCCGCCAAGCTTCTTCAGTGGAAGATTGACATCAAGAGCGAAGAGGAGAAGCGCCAGGAGGTCGAGAGCCAGATGCAGGCCATGAGCGGTGGTCCGACGACCCCAATCGAGCAGGTCTCCGAACTCGGCGACGCCATCCTCGAGAAGCTCATCGCGGCCGGCATCACCACAGTCGAAGCCCTCGCCGACATGACCCCCGAACAGCTCGAGGAGGTTCCCGGTATCGGCGAAAAGACGGTAGAAAAGATCTCCGTCGCCGTTCGCCACTACTTCGGCCAGTACGAAGAAGGCGAAGAGCGTCCAGCCGCAGTCTCTGCCACATCTGAAACAGAGGCCACAGAAACACAGGAGGGCTCCATGGAAAAGACACCGGAAGCGATTCTTGCTGAAGGCGCAGGCGTCGGTACTGCGGAAGAGGTCAGCAATCTCTCCGTCGAAGACATCGCAGACAATGAAGAGATGGAATCGGCCAGCGATGCTTTCAGTGACGCGGACGCACGCGAAGAACAAATCGAATTGGACAACGACTCCGTAGACTCCCTGGTGAACGAGAGCCAGGAAAACTCGGATGAAGGTATCGACGACGGAAACGATCGTGGTTAGTCAGTTCAGCCACGCGCCACCGCATTCCCTGGATCGCAGGCGCTGCAAATCCAGTGAGAGCACTTACAATAAAGATTCCTGCAACGATGAGGCTGCTATGAACAGCTAACCGCGCAGGGCAAGCGAAAAGGGACGGATGAGCAAAGTTCGAATTAACGATCTGGCACGAGAACTGGAAGTAAAGAGCAGGCCCATTCTGGACGCGCTCGAAGCGATTGGCGTGTCTGGAAAGACCCACTCCAGCTCGATTGAAGCCGATCAGGCCGAAAGAGTTCGGGATTACTTCAAAAACGGCGGAAGAAGCAGCAGTTCGAACCGGCAGCAGGTTGAGACAAAGCCGAAGTTCGACCTCTCGAAGGTCTCCAAGCCTGGCGACGCCCTAAAGGCCATCCTCGAGCGAAAACAGGCAGAAGCGACTGCGAAGGCTGCACCGCCGCCACGCCCCACTCCCGTCGTTGCACCGCCTCCGGTCAGCACGGTTGCTGCTCCGCCACGCGTGGTCGCTGCGCCGCCAGTCAGCGCAGCTCCAGTGACGCCGTCTGCAGCGCACGCAACACCAGCGCATGCGACAACGGCACCGGCTCCGGCCGCCCCTCGCCGTATCGTTCCTCTTCCTCGCCAGGGGGCAAACATCGTTGCTCCGGCGCCCGCTCCGGCGATAGCCAGCAAGCCACCCGCTGGCCCGGTTATCGCTCGTCCAGTAGTTGTCGCCGCCCCAGCTGTGGCTGCGCCAGCCGCTGAACGTCCGGTTACAGTAACTCCGCCAGTTGTCGTGGCGCCGCCGGTTGCAAAGCCTGCTGCTCCGGCAACCCCGACAAGCGAAGCTGCTCCAGCTCCCGCAGCCCCGACCGCTCCTCACGCCGAAACTGCTCCAGAGGCGCCGGCAGCAGCCGCACCTGCTGTAACGGCAGAGGCAGAAGCCGCCCCATCGACTCCAGCACCCCCTCCAGGGCCGCCGGTTCGGCGTGTCATCATGCCTCAGACTGGCCCGCGCCCCATCTACACAGCGCCACCAGTCGCCCCGGGGACACCGCAGCGCGGTCGGCCCATCTTTGAGCGGCCCCGCCCACAGGCCCCCGGTGCCCCTGGCTCACGTCCAATGTCTTCAGGCGCTCCTGGTGCTCGCCGTCCGATGCATCCGACCCGCACCTTCCCTGGAGGCCCAGGTGGTCCAGGCGGCGCACCTGGCCGTCCCGGATTTACCCCAGGCGGAGCTCGCCCAGGCTTTGGCGCACCACGTCCCGGCTTCGGAGCTCGTCCAGGCGCACCTGGCGGCGCTCCCGGAGTAATGCCCGGTCCTGGCGAGGGCATGCGCCCTGCTGCACGTCCTGGACAACGCCGCGGCGGACAGCGCTACGAGAAGACCAAGGAAGGCCCGATGAAGGGCTTCCAGCCGCCACCACGATTCGGTGGAGCGCCTGTCTCTCGTGAGCCATTGCCGATCACCCGCACCATTACGGTCACCGAAGGCATCAGCGTCAAGGACCTCGCCGAAAAGCTCGACGTTCGTGGCAAGGACCTCATCGCTACCCTCCTCATGAAGGGCGTCTTCGTTACCGTCAACCAATCCCTTGAAGGCGAGCTGGTGAAGGATGTCGCCCGTCAGTTCGGCGCCGACGCCACCATCATCTCGGTCGAAGAGCAGCTCGAGAACGAGGCCATCGAAGGCTTCCTCGAAGACACCACTGGCATGGTCGAAGTCGTTCGTTCGCCCGTGGTCACCGTCATGGGCCACGTCGACCACGGTAAAACGTCGCTCCTCGACGCCATCCGCTCCACCGACGTCGCAGGCGGCGAAGCCGGCGGCATCACGCAGCATATCGGTGCTTATAAGGTGAAGATCACCAAGCCCGACTCTCCCGCCTTCGGCCGCGAGATCGTCTTCCTCGATACCCCAGGTCACGAGGCCTTCACCCGCATGCGTGCACGCGGAGCCAAGGTCACTGACATTGTCGTTATCGTGGTCGCAGCCGACGACGGTGTCATGCCCCAGACCCTTGAGGCCATCGACCACGCCCGTGCGGCGAACGTGCCGATCATCGTCGCGGTCAACAAGATCGATAAGCCCGAAGCCAACCCCTCCAAGGTCATCCAACAGCTCACCGCTCGCGGCCTCCAGCCTGCCACCATGGGCGGCGACACCGAGTTCGTCGAAGTCTCTGCCAAGAAGCACATCAACCTCGACAAGCTCGAAGAGATGATCTGCCTCGTAGCCGACGTCAACGAGCAGAAGGCTCAGCCAGACCGTCCCGCTGTCGGTACCGTCATCGAAGCCAAGCTCGACCGTGGCCGTGGCGCCGTCGCAAGCATCCTCGTACAGAACGGAACTCTCCGTACTGGCGACAGCTACATCGTCGGAAATACCTTCGGCAAGATCCGCGCCATGTTCGACGACCGCGGTCGTCCCATCACGGAAGCTGGACCGTCGACCCCGGTTGAAATCCTCGGTCTCGAGGGCATGCCTGACGCAGGCGACACCTTCCTCGTCATGGCAGACCGCGACAAGGCCAAGGGCATCGCCCAGTACCGCAAGATGAAGGAGCGCGAGGCGCAACTCGCCAAGAGCTCCCGCGTCTCGCTCGAAGGCCTTGCCGAGCAGATCAAGCAGGCCGGCATGAAGGATCTGAACCTGATCCTCAAGGGCGACGTGCAGGGCTCAGTCGAAGTCCTCGCCGACTCGCTCCAGCGCATGTCCACCGAGAAGGTTCGCGTTCGCGTTCTCCACTCCGGCGTCGGCGCTATCACCGAGTCCGATGTATTGCTCGCCTCCGCTTCAAACGCAGTCGTTATCGGCTTCAACGTGCGGCCTGATCGCAAGGCCGGCGAAGTTGCCGAGCGCGAAAACGTCGAGATTCGTCTGCACTCGATCATCTACGAGCTGCAGGACGAGATCACCAAGGCGATGTACGGTCTCCTCGAGCCGGTATTCAAGGAGAACTACGCTGGCCGCGCCGAAGTGCTCAACGTCTTCAAGATCACGAAGGTCGGTCAGATCGCGGGTTGCCGTGTTACAGACGGGCTCATCAAACGCGATCAGCAGGTACGTTTGCTGCGCGAAGGAGCCGAGGTCTGGAAGGGCAAGATTGCTTCGCTCAAGCGCTTCAAGGACGACGTCTCCGAGGTTCGTCAGGGTGTTGAGTGCGGTATCGATCTCGCTGGACACAAGGACATCCGTGTCGGCGACGTTATCGAGTCCTTCACCACGGAGACGCTGGCTGCTGAGCTCGGTCAGAACTCTGCTGCGGCCAGAAAAGCGGAGAAGGCTGAGAAGGAGCGCGAGGCCGCAGCGGCTGCTGCTGCAGCCACTGCAGAGAACCCGGTCAACGCGTAATTCGCTGCATCTAACCAGACGAAGGCCGGGATTGCTCCCGGCCTTTCGTTCGTCTGAATGGACGAAAAATGTGCCGGCATTGCAGTTTTTTTTGCGCTGGTGGATAGGCGTTTTTGCAGGGGGTTTTCACGAAAATGGGGTACAAATTGTGGTGTTTTGATGGTCAATTTGTGGTGTTATGCGTGGTAAACGTGGTGCTTTGACACCGCGTTGTTGAGCGGCGAAAAATACGCCACCAAATTGAACTTTATTTTTCGCGAGTTCCGTTTTGGAAAAGTTCGTTACCCGGCGAGGGCTTTCGCGCCGCGACTTTGCACATGGCGTGATTACGGGGAGGGTCAAGGGATCCGACTCTGTCATAAATTTTTTCAATATTGTCTAAAGAATGTTTCTGAAAATGGCTAGCTTTTGCTCCTCTTGTTTAACCGATTAGGATTGAGGCATGAACCTCGCTGCAATTCAGTCGGCTTTGCGTGACGCCAACCTCGACGGCTGGCTCTTCTACGATCACCATCACCGCGACCCACTGGCCTACAGCATTCTCGGCCTCGATCCGAACGCTCACGTCACCCGCCGCTGGTTCTATCTGATTCCCGCGCTGGGCGAGCCGAAGAAGCTCGTTCACCGCATCGAGGCTGGGCGTCTCGATACGCTCCCTGGCACGAAGTCCGTCTACTCCTCCTGGCAGGAGCTCGAAGCGCAGATTGAGACGCTCCTTGCCGGACAGACGAAGCTCGCGATGCAGTACTCCCCGCGCAACGCGATCATGTACGTCTCGATGGTCGATGCCGGGACCATCGAATTGCTTCGCGGCCTGGGCAAGGAGATCGTTAGCTCGGCAGACCTCGTCAGCCACTTCGAAGCTGTCCTCACCGATGCGCAGCTCGCCACTCATTACGTCGCACAGAGGCACATCGACGAGATCCTTGCCGCGGCGTGGAAGGAGATTGGCACCCGCGCCCGCACCGGGGGCACCGATGAGC
This sequence comes from uncultured Acidobacteriaceae bacterium, assembly GCA_963708755.1. Taxonomy (GTDB): domain Bacteria; phylum Acidobacteriota; class Terriglobia; order Terriglobales; family Acidobacteriaceae; genus Edaphobacter. The sequence continues at coordinate 290,168 of CAVPTN010000001.1, read as the reverse complement.
ACGCCATGGTGCAGTACCTGCAAGAGGGGATGTCGCGCGCAGGGCTCATCTGGGAGCATGGTCCCAACGTCAGCGCCGGCCCTAACTCCGCCGACTCCCACTACGAACCCACCGCCGCTAATTCGCGCCCAATCAAACAAGGCGACTTCGTCCTCATCGACATCTGGGCCAAGCTGGCGAACGACCCCACGGCCGTTTGGTACGACATCACCTGGACCGGAGTCGTCGGCCGCGAGCCCACAGAGCGCGAACACCTCATCTTCAACACTGTCCGGGATGCCCGCGACGCCTCCATCAAGGTGGTGCAGGACGCCTTCGCCGCCAACCAGCCCATCGCAGGCTGGCAGGCCGACGACGCCTCGCGCAACGTCATTCGCAAGGCGGGGTTTGGCGACTGGTTTACCCATCGGACCGGCCACAACATCGGCACCATCCTCCACGGCAACGGCGCCCACCTCGACAATCTTGAGACGCACGACGAACGCCTTATCCTGCCCAACACCTGCTTCTCCGTCGAGCCTGGCCTCTACTTCACGGGTGAGTTCGGCGTTCGCAGCGAGGTAGACATGATCGCCCGCAAAGGAAAGGCCGAGGTCACGGGCCGCATACAAACCGAACTGGTTCGCGCTTAGCAGACACCGGAGCACGGAACTCCTCGGATCACGCAGGCAAGATCCAGAGGAGTTCCATGTTCAAGCCACTCGGCTTTTGCGTCTTCGATACTGCGATTTGAAGACGCTCTGCTTACATCAGGCCAGATGATCCTTTCAGCAGAAAGTTTCTGGCGTAGGCGACCTCTGGACGCTGCGAATGTCTGCCATCATCGGTTGTCTTCATCAGCTGCTGGTAGTAGGTCCTGGCTTCATCCGGCTTCCCTGTTGCCTCGGCGGCGCGGCCGGCGTTGTAGAGCGCGTTGAACCGGTTGGGGCTCAGCTTCAGGGCCGTACGGTACTGCACGAGAGCCTCAGCGGGACGGTTCTCTGTCATCAACATGTCCGCGTACATCTCGCGTGCGGGAATGTCGACTTCGGCCTGACCGACGCGGTCCTGGCTGTCGGCTGCTGCGCTGATCAGACGAAGAGCTTCCTCGTCGTTTTTGTGCGCGAAGCGTTGCCACGCCTTGATGGTGCCCTCGGCCGCTTCTCTTTCTGCGGCGATCGGGCTACCATCGGCTGCCATTTGCGCATAGAGAGCTTCGGCACCGGCGGCGGCCTTATCTGCCGCAGCGGCATCGCGCAGACGCCCCGCAGCGATGGCCTGCTCCCAGAAGCGGTAGTACCTGGCGGCGGGGATAGAACCTGCAGGCTCTGGAATGGCGAGGACGGACTTCCAGTCATGGAGTTCCAGGTAATAGATCCCAGGCATCTCTACCTGGAAGTAGGTGATGAAGAGAGCCATACCGTCGTCCTGAATGCCAGGCAGAGAACGAAGATGCGCGACCAGCGGTTCGAGACGATCCAGAACCTGGCGGGCATCGGCATCTTTGCCCTGCTGGAGATAGGCGTAGAGAAGAAATTCGTAGGCGTGGAGTTGATGCCCTACACCTCCCAGGTTGTGCTTTTCGGCGTACTCCGACGCGCGTACGGAGGCTAAATTCGAGTCAACGTCCTCCTGCCACATTCCGCGACGGGCGAAGAGGTGTCCTGGCATGTGCAGAGCATGGGCGGAGTCGGGCGCGATGGCGGCGTATTTTTCAGCAGCGGGCAGGCCTTCCTCCGCGTACTGCGGGCTATCGGCCGCGTGAATGATGTAGTGCGCAAATCCGGGATGGTCGGGATGTGCCTGGAAGCCGGGTTCGAGGACATCGAGTGCTTTGCGTGGTTCGTTGCTTGCGACGAGAGCAAGGCCGTAGAAGGCGGTCGCTTCAACATCGTCGGGATAGGCGGCGTGGAGAGCCCCCATCGCTTCGGCATAGGTGTGCGTAGCCTTGTCACTCTGTGATGGATCGGAGTGGAGATAGTCGCTGAGAGCAGCGATGTAGCGGCGCTCCCGATCGGTGCCAGCGTGGAGCGCGGTGGCCTTGTCGATCTCCGCTATGCCAGCCAGTCGTCGGTTGTCCGGCAGTCCATCCCACAAAGGACGCCACTCGGTCATTGCGATTCCCCATTGCGCCATGGCGCATTGGGGATCGGCTGCGGCTATAGCGTGGAACTGCTTATTGGCCTCCTCAAACCAGAAGGAGTGAAGCAGTGCGACACCACGTTCGAAGGAGGTCTGCACGGAGGCCTGACAGGAGACAGGCATATGAACGGAGCCAAGCTTCGAGTTGATGGCGTCGGGATCACCGCCCTCCGCACCGTGATGATGATGTTGTGCAACAAGCGGTGACGCTGAGAAAACAAGAGCAAGGACTGAGGCTATCTTCGAGAACTTTGAGAGTGCTTTCATACTGACTTATTTTTTCCTATTTCATTTTGAAAGTTGCGAATGGCTCGGAGAGCAGTTTTTCCTGGCGGAGGAGGCATTACGGGAATCGGGGACTACCTCTATAACAACTACGATCCCGATATATTCCTGCCTAATTTTTGGGCGTTACCCTCGATGCAGACTTTACCGTCATTCGATTCGATGCCAGCGAAGCATTGTCGCTGCATCTCCCATCGAGTCGCTTCTGCAGGCGATGCATCAAACGACAGGTTTTGAGCCGTTCTGGATCTCAAGGAAGAGGGACAACTGGTATCATGACTAGTGATAATGGCTACCAACGTCTCGGCACAAGCGCGCGCGCAATCTTCCTCATTTCCAACGATGGTGCTCATCGCTGGCTGGCTTATTCCCGGCGCGGGGCATCTGATGCAGCGCAAGTGGATTCGCGGCGGCCTCATCATGTTTTCGATCATCGCGATGTTTACCATCGGCTTAGCGCTCAAGGGCAAGGTGTACACGCCGAATACTGGCGATTTGCTCGACATCCTCAACTTCGCCGGCGACCTCGGCAATGGCATTCTTTACGTTCTCGCCCGCATCTTCGATCTGGGCCAGGTGACCGTGCAGGTTGCAACGGCTGACTATGGCACCAAGTTCATGGTGGTGGCCGGTCTGTTGAATATCATCTCCGCCGTCGACGCGCACTCGCTGGCAACCGGGAGGAAGCGCTCGTGACCATCTCTCACTTTGGAGCAGTGCTGCTCTTCTCTCTGTTCACCTCGATTGTGTTTGGCATCACGCAGCGGTCCGAGCCTCGCACGATGATTCGCTTCGGCGCCTTCTGCTTTGTTCTGTTTGTTGGCGGGACGATAGCGGCCAGCTGGGTGATGTGGCTCATCAAGCACTAATCGGCATGCAATTGGCTTGACGTTGCAATCGACATCCCTTTGCCATAGGCTAGTCGAGGCACTTATTTCTTCGCACACCTAACGGTGTTGCCCACGAAGAATGCGGGAGTGGCGAAATGGCAGACGCACTTGGTTTAGGTCCAAGCGGAGCAATCCGTGGGGGTTCGAGTCCCTTCTCCCGCACCAGATTTCAGTAATTGCAAGTACCCCAACCCCGAAAGAGATTCGATGAGCCAGCAGAACCCCAGTCAGCCGCAGGATAAGCAGCCCCAACTCAAGCTCACCAACGCACCCGACTATCGCGACGGCTACGCAAACAGCGTGCAGGTCCGCATGAGCGTGTGGGACTTCTTCCTCGTCTTCGGCACGATGAGCCAGGAAAACGCTGATGAGCTGAACGTCAAGAACTTTCAGGGCATCTACCTGAGCCCGCAGCAGGCCAAGGCCCTGTGGAACGTGCTCGGCCATAATCTCTCGCAGTACGAGCAGACGTTTGGCGCCATCACGCTTGAGCAACTCCCCCGTCCTGAAGGTCCCGTCAACTAAAGCGTGCGACCTCGAAGCAGCGCCGACGAAGACGTTGAGAGACCCAGCCGCGAGATCGCTCTCTGGATGCTCTATCCGCTCTTCTTCGTCGCGGTCTACCTATTCCACCTCCGCCTCCTTCGCCTTCCCTACTTCTGGGACGAAGGAGGCTATTACATTCCGGCGGCGTGGGATTTTTTTCGCACCGGCACGCTGATCCCACAGAGCACGATCACCAACGCGCACCCGCCGCTGCCTTCTATTCTTCTGGCGACATGGTGGCATCTCTCGGGATACGTTGTCAGCGGTACGCGGACGCTGGTTTGTATGGTTGCGGCGGCGGCGCTGCTTGGTGTCTTCAAGCTTGCAAGGACGCTGACGAGTTCTCCTGTCGCTGCGGTCACCGCTCTTCTTACTGCGCTTTATCCGGTCTGGTTTGCGCAGAGCACGCTGGCTCATGCCGACATCTTTGCGGCTGCCTTCACGCTTTGGGGACTCGCGTTTTACTTCGATCAGTCGGAGTCGGCGACGGGTGGGAGTTCCATCAAAAGTGCGCTGTGGGCTGCGCTGATGTTTTGCCTTGCGGCGCTCTCGAAGGAGACGGCGATCGTCACGCCGGTGGCTCTTGCGCTGTGGGAGGGAATTCTTCTCTTTCAGGAGCGAAGGGAGCCTGTGGCGAGCAGACGGCATCTCCGCTGGATCGCCGCGCTGCTTGTTCCGATTCTTCCGCTCGCTGCGTGGTACGGCTATCACTATCACAAGACCGGCTTCGTCTTCGGCAATCCCGAGTTCCTTCGCTACAACGCCACGGCAAACCTTAGCGCGTACCGCATCGCTCTTTGCCTGTGGCATCGTTTGCTTCATCTGACGACGCACATGAACATGTTCGTGCCGGTCGCCTGCATGGTGGCTGCGATGTTTATTCCAGTCGCGCCGACCAACCTTCGCAAGCCCATTGCGCGTCCTCCGTTGAAGGCAATTGGCATCGTTCTGCTGGCCAACTGGGTCGCTTTTTCGGTTCTCGGCGGCGCTCTGCTGACGCGCTATCTACTACCGATGTACCCGCTCATCCTGCTGGTCTGCGTGAACACGTGGCGACGACGCATACCACAGCGGTGGCCTCTCATCGCTGCACTCAGCGCGGCAGGCTTTCTTGCGGGCATCTGGGTCAATCCTCCTTACGCCTTCGCGCCTGAGGACAATCTGACCTATCGCGACTTTATTGTTCTGCATCAGCAGGCAGTTCGATTTATCGACCTGACCTATCCTCAGGCGACAGTGCTAACCGCGTGGCCTGCCACATCTGAATTGAATCGTCCCGAACTCGGTTATACGAATCATCCTCTTAAGACCACGCCTATTCAGAACTTCTCGATGGAGGAGATTCAAAAAGCCGCGGCCGATCCCGGAAGCTACGACGTGGCTCTCATCTTCTCTACAAAGTGGGCCCCCCCGGCGAATCGCGTCGACCTCGGTCGCCGTAACGAGTCCGCAGACACAAAATACTTCGACTTCCATCGCGATCTCTCCCCTGGCGAGGTGGCTGCGATCCTGCACGGTGAAGTTGTGTGGCAGGCGCATCGAAAGGGTGAGTGGGCCGCAGTGCTCCACTTCCCCCGTATCGTCGAAGCCGCATTGATAGAGCCACGCAGGCCCTGACGCTCTATACTCATCACTGTGACGAAGCGCCTTCAAGTTCGCTCGACTCTCCAACTCTCGATGCAACGACGCTTGTGGTTCAAAAACGCACGCATGGTCTCGCTGCTTCTGTTGTTCGTCCTCCCTGCACTCTCACAGACCTCTGCGGCTTCAGACCCATCGGAGACCGGCGGCCGCGTTGTGCTGGTACTCCCCTTTGATAATCGCTCCGGTCAGACTGCTTTGGCGTGGGTTGGAGACTCGTTTCCCGACACGCTCAACCAGCGTTTGACCTCGGTCGGGTTCCTCACCATTACTCGCGAAGACCGCCAGTATGCGCTCGATCATCTCGGCCTTCCAACCGACTTCAGGCCCTCGCGCGCGACGACCATTCGCATCGCGCAGACCCTCGATGCGGACTTCGTCATCGTAGGAAGTTACACCGTAGCAAATGGCCGCATTGCCGTGCAGGCGCAGGTTCTTGAGGTCAATCAACTGAAGCTGTCTCAGCCACTCCAGGACTCAAGCGAACTGCCGCGCCTCTTCGATGTTGAAAATGCGATCGCATGGAAGGTCGCAAAGCAGATCGACCCACATCTCAACGTCGCTCAGCAGACTTTTCTAGCGGCATCGGGTGGCGTTCAGTTGAGTGCTTTTGAAAATTACATTCGCGGCACCGATGCGACCACGTCGCAGGAGCGCATCAAGCGTCTTCAACTCGCCGTGCAGGCAAATCCTAACTACTCCGCTGCGCTTCTCGCTCTTGGCAAGGTGCTGTACGCGGATCGAGAGTACGACCAGGCGGCAGCGACACTCGCAAAGATTCAGCCCACCGACCGGCGCGCCCTTGAAGCTAACTTCTACCTCGGACTCGCTCGCTTCAACACCGCCAAATACGCCGAGGCGGAGTCAGCCTTCACCTTTGTCGCGAGCCGGCTTCCACTTCCCGAGGTGGTCAACAATCAGGCGGTCGCGTCCAGCCGTCAGGGCCACGATGCCGTCCCACTCTTTCAACGTGCCTCGACCGCCGATCCCAACGACGCGGACTACCACTACAACCTTGCTGTCGCATTGCTGCGCCGAGGCGACGGCACAGGCGCTCAGCGCGAAGTCGATCTCGCCCTGAAGCTTCGTCCGACGGACAATGAAGCCGCACAGCTCAAAGCCAACATGAGCGCAGGTCGAAAGATCGCTTCGCCCGCCACGGCTGCCACGACGACCGCGACTGATTCTGACTTCGACGCCCTCGAGCGGATTCGCCGCACCTACTCGGAGGCGTCGTTCCGGCAGGCTGCCTTCCAGCTTGATCAGATGCGCGCGATTCGCATGGCGAGTCTGCCTCCCGCCGAACAGGCCAAGCAGTACACGCAGCTCGGTCGCGACTATCTTGCCGAGGGACTCATCCCCGAGGCGGAGCGTGAGTTTCAGGCCGCCATCGCTGCCGATTCCTCCAGCGCCGATGCACATGCCGGTCTCGCGCAGGTACGCGAACGCAGCGGAAGCACAGCAGATGCCCGTGCCGAAGCGCAAACGTCTCTCAATCTGCACCCCAACGTTACCGCCTATCTTGTACTTGCCCGCATCGACCTGCAAGCGAGCAATACAGCATCTTCAGCCGAAAACGTAAGCAAGGCGCTTCAACTCGATCCGAAAGATTCGGCTGCGCAGGGCATGCGACAGGCTTTGCAGACACGCGGACAGAGTTTGCCATGACGAACGCCACGAGATTCGTCTTCATGCTGCTGATGACGATCTCCTGTGTTCTGCCTGCGAAGTTGAACGCCGCATCGGCTCCCGGAGTGGTCGTCAAGCTCACGATTCACGACACGATTCAGCCCATCACGGCGGACTATCTTCAACGTGGTCTTCGCGAGGCTGCGAACCTGCACGCACGGGCGGTCCTCATCTCCATGGGCACGCCGGGCGGCCTGCTGGAGTCGACCCGCGTCATGGTGCAGGCGATTGAAAACTCGCCGGTGCCGGTTATCATCTTCATCTCGCCCACAGGCAGCAGAGCGGGTTCGGCTGGATTTTTTCTTCTCGAAGCGGCAGACATCGCTGCGATGGCTCCGGGAACGAACGCCGGGGCGGCTCATCCGATCGTGGAAGGACGCCAGCTCGATCCGATCCTCAAAACGAAGATCGAGAACGATGCCGCGGCCTTTCTTCGCTCTTACACCAGTCGTCGTGGCCGCAACGTTGAGGCCGCCGAAGATGCAGTACGCAACTCAAAGTCCTATAGCGACGAAGAGGCTCTCAAGCTGAAGCTGATCGACCTCGTCACGGCCGACGATGCATCACTGCTGGCAGCGCTCGACGGCCGCGAGATCCATCGCTTCGACGGCAGCACCGAGACCCTGCAACTCAAGGACGCGGCGATCCTGACCACGGCACCTTCCCTGCGCGAGCGGCTGCTCAGTAAACTTGCCGATCCAAATCTTGCCGTGCTGCTGCTGGTGCTTGGCGCCCTTCTCATCTACCTTGAGTTCAATGTTCCCGGCACCGTCGTGCCCGGCTCTCTCGGCACACTTTTCGTTGTCCTCGGCCTGTTCGGCTTGAATCTTCTACCCGTGCGGCACACAGCAATTGTTCTGCTGATCGCTGCCTTCGTGCTGATGCTGCTGGAGTCGAAGTTCACCAGCCACGGAGTACTCGCTCTGGCCGGCATTGCTTCACTCGTCGTCGGCCTCGCCACGCTGGTGGACGGCCCAATCCCTGAGATGCGGGTTCACACATCGACCGCCCTGGGCGCAGGGTTGGGCTTTGGCGCCATCTCCTTCGGGCTTGCCTGGATCGCCCTGCGAGCACGCCGCAGCAAGGTCCTGACGGGGCCACAGGCCATGATTGGAGGCACCGCCATCGTGCGTACCTCACTCTCGCCGACGGGGCAGGTCGAGATACGGGGCGAACTCTGGCAGGCGACCCTGAAGGGCCAGGCGTCGCTCGCCCCCGGCTCTGCCGTGTCGGTGCGTGCCATTGAGGGTCTGGTTCTGATCGTAGAACCGACGCAAGACTCGATTTGACCAGCGCCGACGCCCCACCAGCGGCCACGCCAGAGTAGACTAAAAGAGCAGTAGTTCGCAGTAGTTCTCAGATAAGGGAGTTTTGTCTTGATGTTGAATGTGCCTCGCCCGTTGTGTGTCCGCGCTCTTCTGTTTTGCCTGCTGGTAGCGACGGCGGCATCTACCGCGAAGGCCCAAACCTCACAAAACCCCGCGCTCGACCGTCAGCTCTCTCGTCTCGACATCGCAGTGACTGCTTCAGTCGTCATTGGCAAGGAATCCAACGGGACAGCGATCATCAATACCGTGCCGACGGAGGTCAATCTGAGCCCGAGTAATACCGTCGGTCCGCTCGTGACCATTCGTTACACGGTGAAACCCCTCTTCGGCCTGGAGTTCAACTACGGGTACGCGCGGTTTACCGAAAACTTCACACCCTTCGGCTCTCCGGCTCCCGGTCAGTCGCTGACCGGTGGCGTGCAGCAGAACACTGCGGAATATACGTTCGGTTATGTGGCTCACTTCCGCGAGCGTCATGGCATCACCCCCTTCGCGGGTGCAGGCTTGGGAACGCTGGACTTTCGGCCAACTCCTGGCGGCGGTGAGGGCTTGCTGCCCCAGGCGCGTGCGACTTACTACTACACGGTCGGCGGCGACTATATGCTGTCGAAGCATTGGGGGGCGCGTGCCCAGTTCCGCGAGCAGTTCTTCCTCGCGCCGGACTTTGAGACCAACTACCTGACCATCAAGCAGCACACGACGAACTTCCAGCCTGGATTCGGCTTTTTCGCCCACTTCTAGCCAATTTGCGGATGCAGCCGCTGCGCCTGCTTTACAATCGCAGCGGCGGGTGCAGTCTGGCGCGCCAGAGGTTTTACATCCATGATGTCTCTCCCGCTCCTCTTTGCCGTCGTTATCGTCGTTCTCTACCTGGCCAACTCCCTCAACATCCTGAAAGAGTATGAACGAGGCGTCATCTTCCGCCTGGGAAGGGTCAAGCAGGCCGCTGCAGGACCGGGCATCATCTGGATCTTCCGTCCCCTCGACCAGATCGTTCGCGTAAGCCTTCGCCAGGAGGCGATGGAGGTTCCGCCGCAGGACGTCATCACCCGCGACAATGTCACTCTGAAGGTAAACGCCGTCATTACACTTCGCGTCGTCGATCCCACGAAGGCCGTGATCGAAGTGGCGAACTACATCTACCAAACCTCCCAGTTCGCGCAGACCACCCTGCGCTCCGTCCTTGGCGAAGTCGATCTTGACGGCCTGCTCGCTCATCGCGAGGCCCTGAATATTCGCATCCAGACCATCATCGACGGCCATACCGCGCCGTTCGGAGTCAAGGTTGTCTCAGTCGAGGTCAAACAGGTCGATATGCCTGAATCCATGCTCCGCGCCATGGCCAAACAAGCCGAGGCCGAACGCGAGCGTAGAGCCAAAATCATCCATGCCGAAGGCGAGTTCAACGCCGCCGCCAAGCTGGTTGAGGCCGCTCAGCTGATGGCGACCCAGCCCATGACCTTGCAACTCCGTTATCTGCAAACCCTTACCGAGATAGGTGTCGAGAAAAATACCACCATCGTTTTCCCTCTTCCAATGGAGCTGATGAACCTGTTCAATAAGACATTCACGCCCGACGCGGCGCTGGAGAAGAAGGTCTAATTGAGCAGCCGATATGAAGTCGAAAACGATCTGGATTTCAACGACACTCGTGAACAGGATCGCGAGATATCGCTTGGAACCACTACTATCCTTGGCATCTTCCTCGTTCTCGCGCTGCTCTGCGCGGTCTTCTTCGGATTTGGATATTCCCTGGGCAGACGGTCGGCACACCCGGCAACAGTCGCGGACGAATCTGTTGCGGCAAGCTCGGAGAACACAGCCGCCAAACCCGCTCCGGGGAGCCTTGTAAATCAAGCCGCAGCCGCTTCTTTGAAGCCAACCGCTGGTGCGAGCCAGTCTTCGGAGCCAGCCTCCGACGCTCCCGACACTGCGACTGACCAGGGCTCGCAGATCCCTGCTCCCACCCCGGTCAAAGCGTCGCTGCCAAGCTCACACCCTTCCCCGCACGCAGAAGCCATCACAAAGCCGTCGACAAAGGCCGCCGCCATCGTTCCTGCTGTCACCGCGACGCCATCGGCGGGGGTGGCTCTTGTTCAAGTTGCCGCGGTCTCGCATCAGGAGGACGCAGACGTTCTAGTCACAGCACTCAAGCGTCGGGGCTACAACGTCACGGTTCGTCACGAACCTCAGGACAAGCTCCTCCATGTGCAGATTGGGCCGTTCGCGACGAAGAAAGAGGCCGACGCCATGCGCCAGCACCTTCAGACAGACGGCTACAACGCCATCGTCAAGTAATCCGCTGGCTTCATCTCAGCGGGGAGCGCCTCAGCAATGGCGTTCCTCACCGCTCGCATCAACTCATCCCGCGTCGCATAGTCTGCCGGATCAATAGCCGGAAGCAGTTGAATCCGCGCCACTCCTGGTGTAATCGCGCTGCTGCCTTTGCGCATCATGCTCTGCGTGCCGGAGACTGCGACGGGGATGATCGGAGCCTTGGTCTCCTGCGCCAGAAAGAAAGGCCCTTTCTTGAAGGCCGAGAGCCTTCCGTCCAGCGAGCGCGTTCCCTCCGGATACACCAGCATGTGCAGCCCCGACCGCAGCGCATCCGCTGCCGCAGCAACGCTTGCCTGCGCAGCATCGCGACGGCTGCCGCGCTCGACTGGTACAAACTTCGCCATACGCATTGCGCGGCCCAGAATCGGAATATTCATCAACTCTTTTTTGAGAAGCACCGAACTACGCCCAGGGATCAGAGGAATCGTAACCGGCGGATCGAGATTCGAGACATGATTACTCATGAAGATGCAGCTGCGGCCCGCAGGAATATTCTCGAATCCACCGATGTCGATTTTGATTCCGGCCGCACGCACGCCTGCATTTGTGACCCACATCGCAGCGCGATAGAGCCGGGTAATATCGCCAATCAGCAGCGTGTAGGGGATGCCGACAAATCCGGCAATTGAACCGAGTGTGACGTAGACAAAGACGAGCTTGAAGGTCGCGAACATTCCATCTTTAAGGATACCGTAACCGCGACAATGCTTGCAGGGCGCCTATGATGTGACTGGAGCACGCCCCGTGATGGCGGCCGGCAGCTTCTCATAGATGCCGCCAAAGCCGCCGTTTGAGAGGATAGCGACGACATCTCCCTCTCGAAGCTGCGGGACAATCGTTTTGACAATCGCTTCGACATCGGCCAGCAACTCGGATGGAATCTTGCGAGTATTCAGCGCCGCGACAACATGCTCGGGATGCAGACGCTCGGCCGCCGGGATGTTCTCGGACTTGAAGACTGAGGCCAACACAACCTGGTCGGCCAGTGCGAGGCTCTCAACAAGGTCAACCTCGAAGACGTTACGACGAAGTGTGTTCGAGCGTGGTTCGAGCACAGCCCACAGCCTGCGCCCCGGATAAGATTCGCGCAAAGCCCGAAGCGTCTCGCGGATGGCCGTAGGGTGATGAGCGAAATCGTCAATGATGGTGACGCCGCCAACGACAGCGCGGATCTCCAGGCGACGTTTGACGCTCTTGAAGGTTGCCAGCGCCTCGACGATATCCTCGGTCGGGACGCCCTGCCCTGCTGCCAACGCGGCAGCAGCGCTGGCGTTCAGCGCATTGTGCGCACCAGCCATCGGAAGCATGAGCTCAGAAAACGGAACACCCGCCCGCGTCAACGACCAGCGTGTGACAGATCCTTCGTGACGCAGATCGGTCAGCCGCCAATGAGATAAAGGGCCGAAGCCATAACGCTCTACTGCGCAGAACGCCTTCTCGACGCACTCGCTGACATTTTCGCTGCCATCGAATGCGACGATCCGTCCCCGTCGAGGGACAAGGTTCACGAGACGTTTGAACGCAGTCTTGACTGCAGGTAAATCAGCGTAGATGTCGGCGTGGTCGAACTCAACGTGCGTTAGGATGAGCGCATCGGGGAAGTAGTGGAGGAACTTCGGCCCCTTGTCGAAGAAGGCCGTATCGTACTCATCGCCTTCGAGGATGAAAGGCTTCGTAGTGCGAACCATGAAGCTGGTGCCGAAGTTCTCCGCAACGCCACCGATGAGAAAGGATGGTGCAAGCGCTGCGTTCCGCCGCGAGGCAACCTCGTAGATCCAGGCCAGCATGCTGGTCGTCGTGGTCTTGCCGTGAGTACCGGCCACAACAAGCGATTCGCGACCGGGAAGAAACTCGTCATGCAGAATCGAAGCCATCGAACAGAATGGGATGCGAGTATCGAGGACGTGCTCCAACTCGACGTTGCCCCGCGAGATCGCGTTGCCGACGACCACCAGGTCTGGACGAGGGTCGAGATTTTTCTCCGAATAAGGCTCGTGGATCGGGATGTTGAGCGAAGCGAGCAGATCACTCATCGGCGGATAAGCTGCGGTGTCTGAACCAGTGACAACGTGACCCTGCAACTGCAACATACCGGCGAGCGAAGCCATCGCGGTGCCACAGATGCCGATGAGATGGATGTGCTTTGAAGTTTGCATGGCCAGACGTTCCAAGATTAGATGCTAACGGCAGCTTCGAGAAAGTGTATCTGAGGGTTCCCTGGTTCGCTCAGGTCGAGCGCAGCAGCGACACCCAAAGGAATCGTCACATTGAACGCACTGACATGGCCGCTGCGCAACCCAATCGCAATAGGGCCTTCGAAGTCGCGAAGACGGTGCAAGATCGCGCGTTCGAGGTAGTCGTTCTCATCCGGAGAGACGCACTGACTCATGTCGCCGAAGACGATCCCGGTCACTTTTTTAAGGAGCCCGGAGTAGCGAAGATGCAGAAGCATCCGGTCCCACTGATATGGTTTCGTGCCGATATCTTCCAGAAAAAGAATGCTGTTGCCGTCGACGCGCGGCGCGTATGGGGTGCCGAGCGCCTCGACATAGATGGCCACGCAACCGCCGGTCAGCAAACCGCTTGCTCGTCCCGGGCGAAGAACGCGCAGACCATCTGCAGGACCGAGCGACCAATCGCTGTCTCCGCCCAGGCTGTGCGTCCAACTTGCAGCATCTGCACCATCTTCGCGGGAGAAGTCAGCGGCGGCCATTGGGCCGTGGAAGGTAACGAGGTTGGCCTCGTTATGCAGCCAGCAATGAAGCGAAGTGTGGTCGCTGTAACCGATGAAAGGCTTCGGGTTAGCGCGAATGAGCGCAGTATCCAGGTGCGGAAGCAACTCCGCAGACCCCCATCCACCGCGGGTGCAGATGATTCCGTCGACTGCCGGGTCAGCAAAGGCTGCGTGCAGATCACGCAGGCGGTCTTCAAGCGTGCCTGCGTAATAAAGTGGTCCGCTGTCGTTCGCATGGCTTCCAACGACTGTCTTGTAACCAAGCCTATGCAGATGCGCGACGCCGCGTTCGAGCAGCTGGCGTTTCGGCGTACTGGCAGGTGAGACCACTGCAAGAGTCGCTCCCTGCTTGAGCGCACGTGGCTTGATCAAGGAAGCGCTCACAGGCCGTTCACCTCGCCGCGGCAGATAATCTCCGCCGGTCCTGTCAGTTGCATCGCTGCGTCGTTCGATTGCCATACCGTCCGTTGTGGCCCGCCCTCGGCGATGGCTGTCAGTTCACGGTCGACGCCACGCAGCACCATCGCTGCAGCGGAAGAAGCACAGGTGCCAGTGCCCGACGAGGTCGTCGGACCGCAGCCGCGCTCAAATATGCGGAAGGCAATCTCCGAAGGTGAGAGTACGCGAACGAACTCGACGTTGGTGCCATGCGGAAAGAGCGGGCTGGTGCTGATCTGTGCGCCTAGCTCCTGCCACGAATAACGATGTGCACTGAAGTCGTCCGTATCGACGAAGAGAACGAAGTGCGGATTTCCTACGTTCACCATGGCCCCGGGAACATCGCCGACACCTGGTATCACAATCGTGCGCTGCATCACGCGCGGCACGCCCATCTCGCTCTCGATGAGGTAGACAGGATCAGCTGCGTCAACGACGTGGCAGGTACGAAGACCGCCATGGGTACCGAGTGCTACATTCTCTTTTCCCTCGCTGCTTGCAAGCCATGCCGCAACGCAACGCGTTCCGTTGCCGGAGAGCTCTGCTTCGCTACCGTCCGCGTTGAAAAGCCTGAGAAAGAACTCGCCGTTCGGTTTGCGGTCGAGAAATTCGATGCCGTCAGCGCCCACGCTGGTGTTACGGGAGCAGAGCTTTCGTGCAAGATCGGCGTGACGGCGCTGCGCCAATGGTTCGTCGATGATGAGAAAGTCGTTGCCGCAGGCGTGCGCTTTGACGAAGGGAATCATGTTCTCTTATTCTGCCTCACCACACTGCGCGAGGCCGACAACTGTTACTTCGTTTGATTAGGGACCGGTTGATCGGATCGATAGATGCGAGCGCACGGTTGGCCGGTCGTGCACAAGATAGTCAGCTCGGTAAGACCTTGAGGATGCGCCGCGACGGCTGTGGAGACAGGGTCGCCAGCGATAGCTACGATGTAGGTTGCGTGTTCGGCAGGCGCAGCCAGTGCGGCCTGGAAGCTATCGTAGTCCCCTTCATTGATAGTCTGCTTCAGAGGCATCGCGGCATCCTGCAAGGCGCCGACGTGGTCAGAGTTATACATCAAGATGGTTGCCCCATCGGGAAATGCGCGCAGCTGAAGGGCAAGCTGCCTCTCGAAACCGACCCGAGTGATGGAATTCACAAGGGCCTCTTTCAACACAAGCGGTGTATGGTGCATCATTCCTACCGTGTTCAACGCAATCAGAAGCAGAGCAACTGGCTGCATGAATCGCTTGGCCAGCGGTTGCGTCTCGCTCCATCGGCTCTCAATCCATGCCGCAGCCAGAAATGCAAAGATCGAAAGGGCCGGAAGCAGTTCCATGCCGTAACGCGAGTTGTAATAGGAGTGTGGCCAGAGCTGCGGAATAAAGATCGGCACTGAACCATACGCGATCGAGTAGATGTAGAAAGGCAGCGGCATCCAGAGCAGTAACGATGCCAGAGCCACGCGGCGACGAATGGCCAGCACCATACCGGTGACAGCAGCCGCCATGAGCAGGAACCCAGTCTCCCAGAAGGCGGCGTCGATCTGTGCAGTGCGGGTATAAAAGACCAGTGCCCAAAGAGGATTATGCCAGCCGCGGTGATGGTGCCCGTTTGGCGGCATCGTCTTCTTCTCAATAGCCGCCGCAGAGTAAGGACCCCGCATGAAGTCGAGCGGGTCGTGAAAGAAATGCTGGTTGTACGCGAGCCAGCTGAGTGGGGCTGCCACAGTCAATAGGGTGAAGACGACGAAAGAAGGTGCAACTCTACGCCACACATCGCCACGTCGTACTAGTGTGAATGTTAGGACGCACCAGGCTGCAGCACCGAGTATCCAACCGTCATAGCGCGTGTAAACGGCTGCAGGGATAAAAAGCGCAAGCAGAAGGAGACGACGGCCGACCTGAGCGTACCGCGCAGCATCGATGGCCGACACGCACTCGACCGTAAGCAGTGTTATCCAAATCAGGAGCGCAAGAAAGAGCGGCTCCGTCATTGCGGTCGTGGAGAGGTAGAGCAGGTTAGGATTCAGCGCATAGAGCGCAGTCGCGGCAAGGGCCCATCGTGGAACCATCATGCGGCGCGCCAGACGATATAGTCCCGCAACGCTTGCGATGTAGCACAGCAGAGACGGCCATGCCCCGGCAAGCCCGTTCTGCCACCACTCTATCTTCTGCACGAAAGGCAGCATCAAGAGATGAGGCAGCGGCAGCCAGACCCCGCCCAACTGAACCAGGCCGGGATTCCGTGAGTCGAGAATGCGGCGAGCGATACCGAGATGCGCGACGGCATCACCATAGAGCAGAAGATAACCGCGTGAGTACGAGATCATCAGCGCAATAAATGAGAGGAGCACGGCGCCAAGAGCAATCGGAAACGTCTCCTGGCGCGTTGCTGGAATCACTGCGTCAGGGTCTGTCTTTACAACATCTGAAGCAGCGCCGCGAGCCGCGGAGGCCGACGACGCTGATCCGGAATGTCTCGTCGACCGAGACGATTTAGACGCTCGCATGTTCAAGGTGCGAGATCTCCACAAAAAGTTTAAAGCGCTCGTCGATCTCCTGCTTGGTCACATTCTGCAACCGCTCTGTCCCGAAGCGCTCCACAGCGAACGACCCCATGACGCCTCCGTAGAACATTGCCGTCCGAAAGACCGCCGGAGTCAGAGTGGGTTGCGAGGCGAGATATCCGTAGAAGCCACCGGCAAACGAATCACCTGCACCCGTCGGATCGACCACTTCCGACAACGGCAGAGCCGGCGCACGGAAGGGACGCGAGATCTTCGTTCCGCCATCGAATGAGCGGTCACTGAAGAAGGCGGTCGCACCGTATTCACCATGCTTGACGACCAACGTCTTCGGCCCCATCGCGAGCACTTTTTCCGCCGCGAGAACAAGGTTCCGCTCCCCAGCCAACATCCGTGCTTCGCCATCGTTGATCAGCAGCACGTCGAGTTCGCGCAGTACTTTGGCGAGGTTCGCGGCGTGGTCGGCGATCCAGTAGTTCATCGTGTCGCCGCAGACCATGCGTACCTTCGGCATCTGGCTGCGCACACGAGCCTGCAGCACAGGATCGATGTTGGCGAGAAAGAGAAATTCGCTGTCCTTATAAGCGTCAGGAATCTTCGGCTCGAAGGTCTCGAAGACATTCAAGTCGGTGCCGAGCGTCTTAGCCTCATCCATGTTGCCGGAGTAGGACCCAGTCCAGTGGAAGCTGAGGCCGTCCATGTGCTCGATGCCCTGGATGTCGATGCCGCGGCGAGTAAAGATAGCTTCGTGCTCGGCCGTGAAGTCTTTCCCAACGACGGCGATGACACGCACAGGAGTAAAGTAACTCGCTGCAAGAGAGAAGTGCGTTGCCGCACCACCGAGACAGTTCTGCACCGCACCATGCGGAGTTTCAATAGTGTCGAATGCAACCGATCCAACCACAAGAATCGCCATAAACTCCTTTTCGCAACACAACAGCTAAATAATTTGCAACATCACCAAGCACAAATCTAATGATCGACGAGTTGCCTCAAAGATATTTGTCGAGCAACAGCGAAAGCTTCTTCCGTGTCTCCGCCGGAATCGCCTTACGATCCGTGAGGATGGCATACTTCAGCGCATCGACACAGGCACAACCCTTCGTCATATCCACCGGAATCGCAGCGACTGCGGCGCGTACGACCTTCGATGCGTTCTCGGCGTTCTGGTGCATCACAGCAACGATCTGATCGACAGTGACATCGTCGTGGCCTTCACGCCAGCAGTCATAGTCGGTGACCATCGCTACCGTGGCATAGCAGATCTCAGCCTCGCGGGCGAGCTTGGCCTCCTGCAGATTCGTCATTCCGATGACGTCCGCACCCCAGCTGCGATAAAGGTTCGACTCGGCGCGCGTAGAAAACTGCGGACCCTCCATGCAGATGTAGGTCCCCCCACTCTTACCGACAACGCCAACGGTGTCACAGGCCTGCTTCAACACACTGGCTAATGGCCCGCAGATCGGGTCGCCGAAAGAGACATGAGCGACGATACCTTCGCCAAAAAACGTAGAGGCGCGAGCAAACGTGCGATCGATAAACTGGTCTGGAATAACGAAGTCGGTTGGCTTGTGCTCTTCTTTGAGCGAGCCTACCGCCGAAACCGAAAGAATCGTATCCACCCCAAGCATCTTCATCGCGAAGATGTTGGCACGAAAGTTCAACTCACTGGGCAGGATGCGGTGCCCGCGGCCATGACGGGTAAGAAACGCGACGTTGCGCCCCTCAAGCTCACCGAGGACGAAGACGTCAGACGGCTCGCCGAAGGGTGTTGTAATGCGCTCTTCGCGCACGTTGGTAAGTCCGGGCATCGCGTACAGACCGCTGCCCCCGATGATGCCAATCTCTGCCTTCTTCAATCTACTTTGCTCCTCTGGCGACCCTGTTCACTTAGCCCCTATAGAAGTATATCGTCGCAGGCTGCTCAGGTTGGCCGCACCGAACGAGGCGATGATTCGCGCCATCGACAGCGACGGCTCGGACATAGGCGCTGCAGCTTGCTGCATCGGCCCCTGGGGCTGAACGCTTGCGATCAGATCACGCAACTTGCGCGCTAACGACAGGTCAAAACTTTCACCAATGAAGACGCTATCCCCCGAAAGCGAGATCAACACATCGCCCTCTTTCGTGGAGTAGATCAGCTCTTTATCGTCGACCTCGTCTTTTTTTCGCTCTACAACGTTGGAGTATTTTCTTGGAATCTGCGAAGAATAGATTCGCATAAACGAACGTGCTGAATCGGAGTTCTTCCAGCGCGAGTAGTAGAGCAGGCCGATCGATGCAGTCGACTCCTTCTCGGCCGGAGTCACTGCAGATTTACGTTGCGCCGCATAGTAGACGCCACCGTTCCATTCAGGCGCCAACGCCGTCGCTAACTCACGGCCACCGAAGAGCTCAGCCAGTATGCGCACATCAAGCTCGCCCATCACGCCGATATCGTAGGGAACATACTCGGGATCCAGCAGCGGATGAATGTCCGGCAACCGGACCACAGGCACCGGCGCATGCGCCATATACGCCTTCGGATGCATGATCTCGAAGCTCGACGAAGGCGGATTGGCCAGGACTCCAGCGAATGCCGCCTCCTTACCGGCCTTAACCAGAATCGCCTGCTCAAAACTTAGCCCTTCACTGTACGGGAACATCAGCGACTGTTGCAGCAACAATGGCGCCCGTGCCATTACCGGCGATCCGCTCGTGTCCGATACCTGGTCCTTCAATCGGTCTGATATGTCCGGTGCATCAGCCAGCGTCTTGCCCGACGAACGCAATGTGTAGTCGATAAAGACGGCCATAGCCTGCCCCTCTGCAACCGCCGTGCGCGCCGTATCGGCCTCATCCACCTGCAGATGTCGATTGTCATCCTGCACATCTTTCGAGGTGTCACTGATGCTCACATCAGACCACTTCGTCAGACCGACCTTCTGATCCTGCAGCGCATGAGTAAGCTCGTGGGCGAGCACTGGCTTCTGCTCATCCGGCTCGATCCAATCCAGCAAATTAACCGTCTTGGTCTTGTTGTCGTAAAAGCCGGCAATCTGCTCCGTCAACAGGGAGAGCAGAAATGGACGAAGATGAAAGTCCTGGTCGAGCAGCCCAAACTTCTTGAGCACAATCTCGGAGCGCTCCATCCGCTTGGCTCCCTCGTCCTCGTCGAACTTTTCCTTCAGGTAGCGATTCACCTCATCACGCGAGATAAGTTTGCGCTTCACGCTGTGATCGATTGGCAGCTTGGTATCGCTGCTGACGAAGTTGAGAATCTCGTCCACCGACCGAAAGAGCTCCTTCGACTGCGCCTTCGTCATCGGCGTTTGTTTTGCCGAGTCTGCCGGAACCTGCGTATCGCTGGGAGTCGATGCGTGCACCACCACTGCTGCAAAACTTGTCGACAAGAGCGCAACAGCCGCAACCCACCTCACCGAACCTCCACTCCTGCCACAAAGCACGCGCTGCAACATGACCCTCTCAATCCACCGCTATAATCAAGTGTACGCAAGTTTTCGGTACCGTCTGTTATGACCTCGTCAACCCAATCCGATCCTGCTATCTCATCGACATCCAGCTCCGCCTCACAGCTCTCGACGCTTCTCCGTGCCGCAGGCATATCCCCGCTGGGAAACGTCGGATGGATCCGCGTAACAGGGGAAGATCGCGTTCGATGGCTGAACGGAATGGTCACCAACTCGATCCAGGCACTGAGCCCAGGCGAGGGCACCTATAACTTTCTACTGAGCGTGCAAGGCCGTATCCAGGGCGATGCCACCATCTTTGCCAGCCCGGACGACCTTCTGATGGAGACGGAGATCTCACAAATATCCGCCCTGATGACTCTCCTCGACCGCTTCATCATCATGGATGACGTGGAGTTAGCGGACATCACGGCCAACCGCTCCGGCCTGTCGTTAGTCGGCCCACAAGCCGCTTCCCTGCTGCAGCAGATCGGTATTGCCGCAGACAATCTTAAGCCAATATCAATGCAAACAATTGCGTGGGAAGGCACGGAGGTCAGCGTCATTCATGCTTACAGCCCTCTCGTGCCGCGTTTCGAGCTATGGGCGGATGTCGCAACGATTGAAAAGCTTCACAGCGCTCTATCTACCGCTGGAGCGACGCATTGCGAACCCCAGGCCTTGAACTGGCTCCGAATGCTCGAGGGAACCCCGCTTTACGGCATCGATATCCGCGACCGCGAGCTTCCGCAGGAGACCGGCCAGACCCGCGCCCTGCACTTTGCCAAAGGCTGCTACCTCGGGCAGGAGATCGTCGAGCGTATTCGGTCGCGCGGCAATGTGCATCGCACCTTCGGCGCCTTCCGGCTCAACGGCGAGCTTCCAGTCACGGGCGCACCGCTCGAAGCAGACGGCAAACAAGTTGGCGAGCTGACCAGCGTCGCAGCCATTCCGCTGCCAGATGAGATCGGCGGCCCGATACAACTCGGGCTTGGCTACGTGCGACGCGAAGCTCTTGATCGCGGCCTACCAATTGTCTACTCCGGCGGTGCCGCACTACCGGTTTTGCTTCCCTTTTCCGCCGCTGCAGCCTCCGAGCTGCTGGCTGCATCTGAAACCCCTGAAAGAGTGTGATCATGCCTGAACAGAACAAGCCCTTTGTCGTCACCGATCGTCGCAAGTTCACCATGGATGGAGAGTTGCGGCCCGATGCCGACCCTTCACCAGAACGGGAAGAGCGTACGCCTCCTCCGACACCCGAGCCTGTAGCAGCCGCTACACCGCAAGCCTCAGCATCGACCGAAGCCCCGCAGGAACCGGAGCTGCCGCCAGCCCCCACTGCCGAGCAAAGCGAGCAGGCCAAGCGCGCCTACGAGATGACGGCTGAACGGCTCGACATCGCAATCCGCTCCGCGAACCCGGGCATGGACCACCCGCCCACGATGAACTTTTCGCAGCTCGTGCAGTCGGTCTACATGACCTCCATCATGCAGATGGGCGGCACCACGCAGGAGGGCCAGCAGCCCCAGGTCGACATCCTCGGAGCACGCCAGAGCATCGATATGCTCTCCGTTCTCGAAGACAAAACCAAGGGCAACCTAACCCCGGAAGAGACCAATCTGCTCGAAAGCGCCCTCTTCGAACTGCGCATGGCATTCCTGGAGATCACTCAGGCGCTCGCGCGTTCGGCGGCCTCCAAAGCGCCTGGCGGCGCAGGTCGCCCCGGCCCGGGCGGCCCCAGCATCGTCCGCTAACGATGGAGGCGACCCTCACATTTCTCGGCACCGGCACCTCCATGGGAGTGCCGACGCTCGGTTGCGACTGCGCCGTGTGCACCTCATCTGACCCACGCAACCGGCGCACACGGCCCTCCATACTTCTCGAGTACAACAGCCACGCTGTGCTCGTCGATACCGGCCCCGACTTTCACGCGCAGGCCCTCCGCGAGGGCATTCGCCACGTCGACGCAGTTCTCTACACTCACGGACACGCCGATCACGTCATGGGCTTCGATGATCTGCGCCCCCTCAGCTTTCGCCTCAAGGGCGACCTACCGGTCTACGCCGACGAGGAAACAGCGAAGAATCTTGAGCGCATCTTCGAGTACACCTTCCGGGAAAAAGACCGCTATCCCACCAGCGCACAGGTCGAACTCCATCGCATCGACCTGACACCCGGATCAGGCTTCGACCTCTTCGACGCCCGCTTCCGTCGTGTCCCGGTAACCCACGGCCGCCAGGAGATCACTGGCTACCGCTTTGGCAGCGCAGCCTACCTCACCGACATGAGCGACATCCCCCCGCAGAGCGTGCCCTTGCTACAGAATCTCGACGTGCTGATCCTCGACGCTCTCCGGCACGAGCCCCATCCCAGCCATTCGCACCTCGAAAAGTCAGTCGCCCTCGTCGAGCAGCTAAAGCCTCGCCGCGCATTCTTCACCCACATGGGCCACGACCTCGATCACGAAGCGACAGACGCCTTGCTTCCTCCCCACATCCGCCTCGCCTACGACGGCCTGAAGATCAACTTCGAGATCGCCTGATGCAGATATTTCGCCAACTCGCTGATGTACCCACCGGCTACGGCCCGTCGATCGCCACCATCGGCAACTTCGATGGCGTGCATCGTGGTCATCAATGGGTCATCGCCGAAGTTGTGTCGCGAGCGCGTTCGCTCGGTCAGCGCTCGGTCGCCATCACCTTCGACCCGCATCCGGCACGCGTCATACGGCCCGAGTCGAGCCAGCCTCTCATCACTCCTCTTGAGAAAAAACTCGAGCTGCTATCGGCAACAGGCATCGACGCGACGCTTATCCTTCCCTTCACCGAAGAACTCTCAAAAATGACAGCACGCACCTTCGCCACGGACGTGCTGCAGAAGACTCTCCACGTCACAGAACTCCACGAAGGCGAAAACTTTCGCTTCGGCTATCAGGCACAGGCCGGCGTCGAAAGCCTCGAAGCACTCGGCCGCGAACTCGGCTTCAGCGTTCGTGTCTACGCACCGCGCCATTTACGCGGCGAAGCCATCTCCTCAAGCCGCATCCGCCAGCTCATCGCCGAGGGCGACGTCAGCCATGTCCGCGCTCTGCTTGGCCGCAGCTTTGCAATCTGCAGCACACCGGCCTCAGGCCGCGGCTATGGAACCCGCTACACCGTCCCAACAATCAACCTCGCGCCTTACGCGGAACTACTCCCCGCAAACGGCGTCTACATCACATCGCTGACAGTAGGTGCAGGAGCCACAAGCGAAACCTTCGACGCCGTCACCAATGTTGGAAATCGTCCAACCTTCGGCGCTGACTCCTTCGCGGTCGAGTCGTACCTGCTCAACTTCCACCCAATTGAGCTGAACGAGTCCACTCCCCTGACGCTAACCTTCCTGCATCGCCTTCGTGCCGAGATGCGCTGGCCAAATCCCGAAGCCCTCAAAGAGCAGATCGGCCGTGACGTAGCGAAAGCGAAGCGCTACTTCAATCTATGTCGGGTGGTGGGCTCGAGACCCCACTCCGCGGATCCACTGGCGTCTTTGCAGGAGCCGTAGTCGACGGAGCCGGATTAGTTGGAGCAGCATTCACAGGTGCAGTTCGTCGCGGAACCTCAACAGACTTCGGCCTCTCTACTGGAGCTGCAGGCGAAACCGAAGGCGTAGGCGGAGTTGGGGAAACCGAGGTCGAAGGCGCAGGCGCAGGAACCGCCACTGGAGCAGCAGCCTTAGGCGCAGCGCCCGCGGACGCATCCGGATCTTCTTCGTCCGGCTTCGCAACCAAAGGCCGTACAGGCTTAGCTGCGTCCGCCACAGCGTTCACCGGCACATCCAAAGTCTTCTTCGGTGCACCCGCAGTTGGAAACGCTTCGTTCGGCTTATTCGCAATCGCCGCGCGCATAAAGTCCATCCACATCGGCAACGCAGCGCGAGCGCCGGTCTCTTTCTCCCCCAGCGTCTGCCGATCGTCGTACCCAATCCACGTCCCGCACGTCACCGATGGAGAAAACCCGATGAACCACGCGTCCGTAAAATCATTCGTCGTGCCCGTCTTGCCGCCGAACGGATGCTTCATCTGCGACGCAGCGACGCCGGTGCCCTGTCGCACCACCGCCTGCAGCAACTGCATCATCGTGCGCGCGGTCTCGACCGAGATCACCTCCGTCACATCCGACGAAGTCATCTCAAACGGCAATCCATTCGACTGCGTCACCTTGCGAATGTAGCGCGGCTCAATGCGAATGCCGTCGTTCGGAAATACGCTATACGCCCCAACCTGCTCCGCCAACGTAATATCCGCGGAGCCAATCGCCACAGGCAGGAACGCTGGAATATCGCTTGTAATACCGAAGCGGTGCGCCGTCTCAATCACCTTGCGAATACCGTACCTCGCTGCAAGCTTCAACGCCGGAATGTTGCGCGACTCCGCAAACGCATTCAACAGCGTCATCGCTCCCTTGTAGTCGCCCTCGTAGTTATGCGGCGTATAAGGCCCATTCGGCGTGGGGAAGCTCGTTGGCCCATCGACAATAATGTCCGTGGGCTTCGCGCCGCCCTCAATCGCCGTCGTATACACATACGGCTTGAACGACGAGCCCACCTGCCGTTGCGCCTGGGTCGCGCGATTGAACTGCGACAGCGCAAAATCCCTGCCGCCCACCATCGCCAACACTTCACCGCTCGAGTTATCGACCGCCATCATCGAAGCCTGCGCTCCAGAGTCCTGCTGCAACGAAGCACGCAGCGTCCCATCCGGCGAGATGCTCTCCACCCTGACGTAAACCACATCACCCATGCGCAGAAAACCATCGCCATCCACGTTCTGCGTCCACTTCCAGTCGTCAGGCGTCAACACAGCCTCTTGCGTCGCCCCCACTTTCACGACGACCTTCTTCGCCGCCACCTCCGTCACCACACCGTGAACATAGCTTCCCTTATCGAGCGGCTGCACCCAGTCCGGATGGCGATACGTCGCCACATCGGCACCATCCAGCACCACGTTCGGAAGCCGTCCCTTCCACCCACGCCTCCGCTCATACGTCGCTGTGCCATCGAGAATCGCTTTATTCGCCACCTGCTGCAGATCAAGATCGAGCGTCGTATAAACCTTCAACCCCGCACCATGAACCTGCTCGACTCCGTACTGCTTCTCGAGTTGCCGCCGCACCTCTTCAACAAAATAAGGTGCAACGCTGTTCACAGGCGGCTCAAGATGCAGCCCAAGCGGAGCTGCCTTCGCATCGTCGGCCTGCTTCTGCGTGATCTTCCGGTCCGCGAGCATCTCGCTCAGCACAAGGTTTCGCCTGCGCAACGCACGATCCGGATACTTCAGCGGCGAGTAAGCCTCAGGCCCCTTCGGCAGTGCAGCCAGCAGCGCAGCCTCCGGCAACGTCAGGTCGCGCACATGCTTGTTGAAGAAAAACTCCGACCCCGCCTCGAACCCATACGTCCCATGCCCCAGATAAATCTGGTTCGCGTAGAGCTCGAATATCTGCTGCTTCGTAAACCGCCGCTCAATCTGTACCGAAAGAAAAACCTCCTGCAACTTGCGGCCATACGTCTTCTCGGAAGAGAGAAACAGATTGCGCGCCAGCTGCATCGTCAGCGTCGAAGCACCCTGCGCACGTCCACTCGAATGCAGATCCCGGTACGCCGCCCCCACAGCCCGCACCAGATTCACCCCCCAGTTGCTCTCAAAGCTCTTATCCTCAATCGAGATAATCGCCTGTCGCAGCACCGGCGGAAACTCCGCATACGGCAGCACAACGCGACGCTCCAGCGCAAAGGAACCGAACGCCTTCCCATGCACATCAAGCAATTCCGTCGTTGTGTTCGGATGGTAGCGCGCCAGATCGTCCATCTGCGGCAGGTCGATCGAATACACCAGCATCAAGCCGCAAAGCGAGCCGAAGACCGCCGACAATCCAAGCAGAATATAGAACGTGACTCGTCGCGCAATGCGGCGGCTGGGATAGTCAGGACCGTTCAGAGTGGCACGACGGAGCGCTTGTTGCCACTGGGGCAAATCTTCACTCTCGGATGCTTCTGTTTTGCGATGGTGTAAACTCTGCACGGCCCCTTCACAATAGCATGTCGAGCAGCACTGTCACCTGCGCGAAAGTGCTACAGCAACCGCTCTAAAAACCGGCAGAAAATTGAACTAAGCAGCTTTGTTTTTCAGCAGATCGAGCGCCTTCGTCAGTTGCTCATCCACCGTCACGGTAGGCTTCTGCAATGGTGGCTTGCTCTCCGACGCGGTCGTCGTGTCATCCTCTGCGACTGCGGCGTCTTCGGTGTTCGAAGCCACCAGTACACCCAGGTGTTACGCCATCGTCCTGCATCTTCTTGCCCGACGGCGATTCATACTTCGCAATCGACAGGATCAGCGCCGCACCATCCGGCAACTCAAACGTCTTCTGCTGAGCGCCTTCACCAAACGTCTTCTCTCCGACCAGATCCGCCCGCTTGTTATCCAGCAGCGCCGCAGCCACCAGCTCCGCCGGACCCGCCGTTCCACGATTCACCAGCACAACCACCGGAGCCGTCGTATTGATCGACTTCGAAGCCTCAGCAGTAAAGGTCTGCTTCTGCGACCTTCTGTCCTTCCAGCATCGCGATCGTGCCATCTTTCAGGAAGAAGTTAGCCAGCCGCGTCGCCTCTGCCATATCGCCTGCAGCAACATCGCGCAGATCCAGCAGAATCTTCTTGTTCCCCGCCTTCGACATGCCCTTCAGCTTGATCTCGATCTGCTGCACATGGTCATGATCGAGAATCCCCGGCTTCATATAAAGAATCGACGCATTCTCGTACATCGTCTCCGTCACCGGCGGCAGCGCCGGCGAAACGCGAGTCATCATAATCTTGTCCGGAGCCGACTTGCGCGGCCGAACCACTGAGAGCGTCAGTTCCGTTCCCGGCTGGCCCTCAAGCAGTAACTGAATCATCGCCAGCGAGATATCCCGCGTGTCCCGGCCACCGATCGCTTCAATGATGTCGCCATCGCTCAGGTTGGCCTTGTCCGCAGGGCTTCCCGGAACGACCGACACCACCGTCGCATATCCAAAACGCTTGGAGACATTGATCCCCACCTGCGCCTTGCCGCCTTTGTCCGCTTTGTAAGCCTTATAGTCATCCGCCGTCAGATAGCTTGAATCCGCATCGAGCGACTCCAGCAGCCCGCGCAACGCGCCATTGGTCACGGCGTTGATATTCGGCTCTTCCACGTAGTCCGTCTGGATGTGTCGCAGCACCTCGCTGTACACATTGATCTGCCGGTAAGCGCCATCCTGCGGCTCGGTCGCAGCGCTCACGCCGCTCGAATTCACGCCCAGAAAAACGGTGACGACCAGAACAACCGATACGGCGAGAAGCAGAATCTTCGAGATCTTAGGCATAGTTCAGAGCGACTCCATCGGGGACTACCGGGGCAATAAGGGTTAGACGCATCCCGCATACGAAATGATATAGACAAAATGATACTCTCGAACCATAGAGAGTGCGCTGGCAGTCGCTATAACACTTTGGTGGCGGTGGGCAGAATCGAACTGCCGACCTACGGGTTATGAGTCCGTCGCTCTAACCATCTGAGCTACACCGCCGATGTGTGTATGGAGTATGCCGGCACAAAACTCTCTGCGGAGAGAGACGATCGCCACGGCACAGCCAGTTCCCATCATACTTGATTCTCCGCAGACCGAAAAGCCTGCGACCCCCTCCGCAGAAAAGCCTGAATCTAAAGCTGCTCCACACCCTGATGCAACAACTCCCCTGACCGTTCTCGGCGTCATTCCCGCCCGCCTCGCCTCCACCCGCCTCCCCCGCAAAGTCCTCCGCACCATCGCCGGCCGTCCCATGCTCGCCTGGGTCTATCGAGGCCGCCCGCGCCTGCCCGCAGCTCGACCACGTCCTCATCGCCACCGACTCCGACGAGGTCGCCGCCCTCTGCCACCGCAACAACTGGCCCGTCCAGCTCACCTCGCCCGACCTCCCCAGCGGCACCGACCGCGTCCACGCCGTCGCCCAGCCACATCCACGCCGACATCTACGTCAACATCCAGGGCGACGAACCCCTCCTCAAGCCCCAACACCTCACCGCCCTGCTCCGCCCCTTCCGCCACGCACACGCCGAGGTCTCCACCCTCAAAGTCCTCTGCACCCCCGAAAACATCACCAACCCCAACGCCGTAAAAGTCGTCACCGCCGCCGACGGCCGCGCCCTCTACTTCTCCCGCGCCACCATCCCCTACGACCGCGACCAGACCGCACCACAGTACTGGAAGCACATCGGCCTCTACGCCTATCGCAAAGCCGCCCTCGAGCGCTTCCCCACCCTGCCCCCCAGCGCCCTCGAACACACCGAGCGCCTCGAGCAACTCCGCTTCCTCGAAAACGGCATCGCCATCCACGTCGAGCCCACCGACTTCGACACCATCGGCGTCGACACCGAAGAAGACCTCCAACGCGTCGAAGCTCTTCTAACCCGTTAGAGCCGTCCCCTCCAGGTGTGGAATGGTTCTCTTCAGCCGTCATCCTGAACGCAGTGAAGGATCCCTGTATTTCTTATCGCGGCGCCATTACGCCTACAGGAGAACTGCGATAGCCGCCGCACAGCAGTAGCCACCACGCTGCAAGCGGACCGCGCCAAACCCCTGCTAAACTGAGCCATATCGTCATGCCTGAAACCCCGAAAAAGTTCTACCTCACCACCCCGATCTACTACGTCAACGCGCGCCCCCACATCGGCCACGCGTACTCCACCATCGTGGCCGACGTCATCGCCCGCCGCCACCGCCTCGCTCGGCGACGACACCTTCTTCCTCACCGGCACCGACGAGCACGGCCAGAAGATCGAGCGCTCCGCCGCCGCCGCCGGCATCCCCCCCCAGCAGTTCGCCGACCAGGTCTCCGCCACCTTCCGCGCCCTCTGGGACCGCATGGGCATCACCTACGACGACTACATCCGCACCACCGAACCACGCCACAACGCGGCGTCCAGAAGCTCTTCCAGCTCCTCCTCGACCGCGACTAGATCTACCTCAGCACCTACACCGGCCAGTACTCCGTCGGCGAAGAGATGTTCGTCGACGGCCCCCCCGGCACCATCGGCCCCGACGGCAAACCCACCGAGACCGTCACCGAAGAAAACTACTTCTTCCGCCTCTCCGACTACCAGCTCCAGCTCATCGACCTCATCGAGAGCGACCAGATCGCCATTCAACCCGAATCCAGCAAGAACGAAGTCCTCAGCTTCCTCCGCGGCAACGTCACCGAAGCCACCGACCGCGGCGACGTCCTCGAACTGTCAGCCCTCGGCAAGGCCTATGTCCCGGGCGCCCTGAAAGACCTCTCCGTCTCCCGCACCAGCTTCAACTGGGGCATCCCCGTACCCGGCCCAAAGCAAGGAGAAGCAGAGCACGTCATCTACGTCTGGCTCGACGCCCTCGCCAACTACATCACCGCCATCGGCTACGGCAGCGACAACCTGAAGACGTCGCAAAGTTCGAGAAATACTGGCCCGCCGACCTCCACCTCGTCGGCAAGGAGATCATCCGCTTCCACTGCGTCTACTGGCCCGCCTTCCTGCTCGCCGCCGGCATCGCCACTACCAAAATCCATCGTCGCCAACGGCTGGCTCCTCTTCGACGACTCAAGATGTCCAAATCCAAGGGCAACATCGTCCGCACCGAAACCATCCTCGATGCCTTCGGCACCCTCTGCCCCCCAGTCCCTCTGTCACCTCAATCAGTCCCATCGACCCCACCGCCGCCCCTTTGTTGTCATCCCGCAGCGAAGCGGAGGGATCTGCTTCACCCGAACCACCGCGACCCCCCACCAAAGCCGAACAAGACCTCTTCGCCGCCGACGTCCTCCGCTACTTTCTCCTCCGCGAAATCCCCTTCGGCCAGGACGGCAGCTTCAGCTTCGACGCCCTCATCACCCGCTACAACGCCGACCTAGCCAACGGCTACGGCAACCTCGTCAGCCGCACGCTGATCGATGATCAGCAAAATATTGTTCGATACCGCAGTCTCCGACCGAATACCAATTCGATCGCTAATGGCCAGCTCTGAACAGGACAGACTTTCGTCGAGAACTATTGAAGTCTATATCGAATGCATCAAGAGTTGCGTTGATAACTGTTCTCAACTGTTCAGCCACATACCTTTTCGAAGACTCGACTTTATCTGGCTCTTACTACGGTCATTGGCAATCGTAGCTTACGTCGATAGCTTCTCGACGCTCAAGCACCTTGGAAAAGCTCGAGTCTCTGAGCGAAGAACTTACTAAGCAACAGCTCGCGGACAGTCCTCTACACTGCAGCCGAATCGATCCGCATCATCACGCGCTTCTGCTACCCCATCCTGCCCTACGCCACCGCCAAAGTCTGGCCGCAACTAGGCCTCGGCGACATCGAACTCGCAGCAAAAAACGGCGAACTAAAAAACCTAGAATGGGGCGGCCTGAAACCCGGCACAAAACTCGGCCCCCTCGCCCCCATCTTCCCCCGAGCGGACAAAGGACTCGCCCAGATCATGATCGACATGGAAAACCCCACCTCTGCTCCCCAGCAACCCGAGCACCCCAAGCCCTCCAAGTTTGTGGATGAGACCACCACCCACACCTCCGCCGTCCCAACCGACCCCACGCACCCCGGCGCTGCCCCACGCACCTCGGCCTTCGCCGAAGCCGCCCCCGGTACCACCGTCGGCGGCAGCCACGCCATCACCACCGAGCGCCCCGGAACCCCATCCCACACCGAAGCGCACGCCTCCGGCATCTTCGCCAACGCCGCCGCCCAGTCGAACATCCCCGACACCCCGCAGATCACCATCGACGACTTCGCCAAGATCGAGCTCCGCGTCGCCCAGATCATCGTCGCCGAGCGCATCCCCAAGGCCGACAAGCTCCTCCGCCTCGAAGTCGACCTCGGCTACGAACAAGCGCCAGATCCTCTCCGGCATCGCCGAGTGGTACACCCCCGAAGACCTCATCGGCCGCCGCATCGTCGTCATCACCAACCTCGCCCCCCGCAAGATGCGCGGCCTCGAATCCCACGGCATGCTCCTCGCCGCCTCGCACGGCGAAGACGGCAAGCCCGTCCTCGCCACCTTCGGCGAAGACATCGCCCTCGGCTCCCGCCTTCGCTAGCAGTATTTCGATAAAAGCATCGCAGACCCTGGTATCAGGCACTACAGAACCACTACGAAAAAGAACAACTACAAAATCGGTCATCTCGACCGAAGCAGCGCACAGTCTCATCGTGCGCTGCGCAGTGGAGAGACCCCCGTATTTGTCTTACATCCACAGCCGCCGAAGAGACTCCCTACCGCCCCCCAACCTTCTGCAACTCAGACTCCCGACCAATCGCAATCACAAAGTAATTCGCATCCACATCCCCCACGTTCTTCAACCCATGCATCACATCCGACGCCGCAAAGATCACACCGCCCGGCCCCACTCTCTCCGGCGTGCCATCGTTATCAAACTCAAGCTGCCCCTCCCGCACCATCATGAACTCCGAGTGCCTGTGTTTATGCGGAGGATGCGGCATCTGCCCCGGCGGCAGCGTCGTCTCATGCATCTCCACCGTCTCTCCCGTAGCCAACACTCCCTGCACCACCGCCCTGCTCGCCCCGCCATTCGCCGTCTTCTTCACCGGCAGCTTGTCAAACGGAAACGTCTCCGAGTGCGACAGCACGTTTGCCCCCGGCAGCGTCGCTTGTCCCTCCGCCGTCACCACGCCCATCGCAGCCATCGCAGAAAGGCCCAAAAACACATCACGCCGGTTCAGATTTTTCATGCCGCCATCCTACTCGATTGCGCCGACCCCATCTACTTCTTCGTGTCCCCACCAATCTGCACCACACAGTACTTCGCCGGACCATCTCCAACGTTCTTCAACCTGTGCAGCGTACCCATCGCCACATAGATAACGCCGCCCGGCCCTACCTTCTCGACCTTGCCATCATGCTCAAACCCAACCGTCCCTTCCAGCAC
Organism: uncultured Acidobacteriaceae bacterium; assembly: GCA_963708755.1. Lineage (GTDB taxonomy): Bacteria > Acidobacteriota > Terriglobia > Terriglobales > Acidobacteriaceae > Edaphobacter. Next base: position 258,215 of record CAVPTN010000001.1, on the reverse strand, counting down.
CGTGATCAACTCCGAGTGCTGAATCGTATGCAGCGGACTCGGCGTCGCTCCCACCGGCTGCTCCGACTCATGCACCGCCACCATCTCACCCGTAGCCAGTGCACCATGCATCACATCGCGACTCTCGCCACCGTTTGCCGTCTTCCGCACCGGCATCTGATCAACCACATACACCCGCGACTCCGACAACGCTCCAGAGGTTGTCGCCGCCGGTACAGTCTGCGCCCAACCACATGCACTCCCAAAGGCAGCCAGCATCACCACCACACACACCACACATCGCGTCGCCTCTCTCATCCCGCCATCCTAGGCGGAGGATATACTTCTTCACAACCCCATCATGAAGCGCCACGCCCTCATCTTCGGCCTCGTCGGCGGCCTCCTCATCGCCACCCTTCAATACACCGAATACCGTTTTGTCATCATCGAGCACTCCGTCGAGCTCTACAGCGCACTCGTCGCCATCCTCTTCGCAGCCTTCGGCATCTGGCTCGGCCTCCGCATCACCCGCAGCCGCGAAACCGTCCGTGAGACGATTCGCGAAACGATCGTCGTGAAGGAGGTGCTTGTCCCCGCGGAAGCCCCGGTCCAGGAGAAAGTCTCCTTCGCTCCAAACACCCTCGGTATCACGCCACGCGAGCTCGAAATCCTCGCCCTCATCGCCCGTGGCTTAAGCAACCGCGAGATCGCCACGCAGCTCTTCGTCTCCGAAAATACCGTCAAGACACACTGTGCCCGCACCTTCGACAAACTCGGAGCCGCCCGCCGCACTCAGGCCGTCCAGCGCGGCAAAGAACTAGGACTCCTCCCCTGATTCTTCACCAACGGCCAAGCCACCAAGGCACGCGTCACCCGAAAGCACGATTTCCGCTCCATCCCCCGCAAAATCATCCGAAAGCATGACGACATCCGACCCCGTTACACTGCATCGTGACTCCATCCTCTCTTCCACATAGGAGCCTCGCATGAAGAAAACCGTCCTCACCTTCGGCCTCATCGCCGGCCTCATCATCTCCGTCCTTATGGACGGCTCCGTCCTCCTCGCCGACAAGATCGGCTCCGGCCACAGCCTCATTCTCGGCTACGCCAACATGGTCGCGTCGTTCCTGCTCGTCTACTTCGGCATCCGCAGCTACCGCGACAACACCCTCGCCGGCAAAATCTCCTTCGGCCGCGCCTTCGCCTGCGGCATCCTGATCACCCTCATCACCATCGTCTGCTACGTCGCCACGTGGGAGATCCTCTACTTCAACTTCATGCCCCACTTCATGGACAGTTACTTCGCCGCGCAGATTCACAAGGTCCAGGCCTCCGCGCTTGACCCCGCCACCATAGCCACACGCGTTGCTGCCATACAACACTCTCAGCAGCTCTACCAGAACCCCTTCGTCAACATGGCCTACACCTTCATGGAACCCCTGCCTGTCGGCCTTGTCATTACCCTCATCTCCGCCGCCATCCTCCGCCGCAAAGCCCCTGCCGAGCCCGCCACCACTCCCGCAGTCCGCATAGATCAAAAAGCCGGGGCGTAAGCCCCGCCCGTCTGCACTGAACTGTCAGCGGACCTTCTGTGCTCCCGCCTGCCGCTCAGGCCCCTATGTCCCTTTACAGCCGATCCAATCCAGCTCCCGCCCAACAAAAATCCTGTCAAGCCCCTGAACCACCGAAACCCTTACCTAACAACAACATGCATCTGGCGCATGAGTTATATCGAACCCGATATACTGGATACAGATCATTAGAGATACCAGATGACCTCGGCAACTTTATCCCATTCAAGACGTAAACCCTTTGAATGGAAATATTTGCCTGCAACCCGTTTAGAATCAAATTTTTGCAGTCAGCTTAAAATGCAAACCGCTGAAACGAAGCGGTTTAAGCAATACCACCCCGGGGGTACCCCCTCCTAACCTGGCAGGCTTACCGCACATGTTCCTGACCGACTCACACGCCCATCTCGACTTCTACACCGAAACCCCCACCGACCGCGATGAAGTCCTCCGCCGCGCCCACGCAGCCGGGGTCCACACCATCCTCGCCATCGGCATCGGCGACGGCCCCGCCACCATGCACCACGCCCTCGACATCGCCAACGAGATCGCCAACGCCACCAACAGCCCGATCTACCGCAGATCTACGCCACCGCCGGCATCCACCCCCAGGAAGCCGCACCAGGCCACCCCCGAAGCCCTCGCGAAACTAACCACCCTCGCCGCCGACCCGAACTGCATCGCCATCGGCGAGATCGGCCTCGACTACTACCACCTCGACAACCCCGACATCCCCACCCAGCAAGCCGCCTTCATCGCCCAGATGTAGATCGCCGCCGCAGCCCGCAAGCCCATCATCATCCACTGCCGCACCAGCGAGCTCGCCACCCCCGCAGCCAAAGCAAAAATACGGAACCGCCGACGCCTGGGACGACCTCCTCGCCCTCATCGCCGAGCACTGGACCGTCCCGGCCACAGCCTCCCCGGAGGCATCATGCACTGCTTCTCCGGCACCGTCGAACAGGCCCAGCGCTCCCTCGCCGCCGGCTTCCACCTCTCCTTCGCCGGCAACCTCACCTACCCCAAGGCCACAGCCATCCGCGAAGCCGCCGCCGCCGCCCCCGCCGACCGCATCCTCGTCGAGACCGACGCACCCTTCCTCGCTCCCATCCCCCTCCGCGGCCAGCGCAACGAGCCCGCCCTCGTCACCCACACCGCCGCAGCCCTCGCCGACCTCCGCGGCATCTCACCGGAAGACATCGCCAACCACACCACCACCAACTTCCACACCCTCTTCCCCACCACGCGCTAAACTCTTCAGCGCTGACATAATAGAGTTCGACAAGTTACCGAAGAAGGAACAAACACATGGCATCCGATAACAGCTTCGACGTAGTCAGCAAAGTAGAGATTCAGGAAGTAAAGAACGCCATCGACCAGGCCACCAAAGAAGTCAACGCCCGCTTCGACCTCAAGAACTCCAAGTCCACCATCGAGCTCGAAGGCGACGACACCATCCAGCTCGCCAGCCAGGACGAGTACACGCTCAAGGCCGTCATCGAAATCCTCTCGCAGAAGCTCGTCAAGCGCGGCGTCTCGCTCAAGAACCTCGAGTACGAAAAGATCGAGCCCGCCGCCAACTCCATCCGTCCGCCAGAAGATCAAGCTCAAGCAGGGCATCCCTCCGAGAACGCCAAGAAGATCGTCGCCGCCATCAAGGACTCCAAGAAAAAAGCCCAGGCCAGCATCCAGGGCGACACCGTCCGCGTCGTCAGCAAAGACCGCGACATCCTCCAGGAGATCATGGCCAAGCTCCGCGGCAAAGACTTCGGCGTCGAGCTCCAGTTCACCAACTTCCGCTCCAACTAAGCCGCACGCACGAACGCCGAAACGGCAGCAAGCCCCTGGACCCCTGCCGACTCGCTTTCCCATTGCTATCATCAACATTGAGCCTCAATTTTTCGAGCTATTCTGAACCTAAATTCACATCCTGATACTCTGACTTATAAGTGAGCACGCTCTCCATCGCGACCGCAGCCGAGGTCTTCGACCTCCTCCGCGACGATCTCGCCGCCATCGAGCAGGAGTTCGCCCGCCAGTCCGCCTCCCACGTCGAAGTCATCACCGACATCGCCCACTACCTCATCGCAGGCGGCGGCAAACGCATCCGCCCGCTGCTGCTCCTGCTCTCCGCCAAAGCGCTCGGCTGCACCAACCAAAGCCGCATCCGCCTCGGCGCCGTCGTCGAGATGCTCCACACCGCCACCCTCGTCCACGACGACATCATCGACGAAGCCGACACCCGCCGCGGCCGCCCCTCCTCCAACACCACCTGGGGCAACGCCAAATGCGTCCTCGCCGGCGACTGGCTCTACATGCAGTCCTTCTCATCCGCGCTCGAAGAGCGCAACTTCCGCGTCCTCGACCTGCTCATCTCGCTCACCCAGCAGATGGTCGAAGGCGAACTCCTGCAGATGGAGAAGCTCGGCCACCTCATCAACGAAGAAGAGTACTTCGACCTCATCTTCCGCAAGACCGCCTGCCTCTTCCAGGTCTCCATGCAGCTCGGCGCCGCCATCACTCACTCCGGCGACGAAATGGAGTCGCAGCTCGGCGAATACGGCCGCAACCTCGGCCTCGCCTTCCAGATCGTCGACGACGTCCTCGACCTCACCGCCGCCGAAGACGTCCTCGGCAAGCCCGTCGCCAGCGACCTCCGCGAAGGCAAAGCCACCCTCGCCGTCATCCACGCCCTCGAACGCGGCACCGGCGCCGACCGCGAAGCCATCCGCACCGTCCTCGCCGACCGCAGCTTCGCCCGCGTCTCCCACCCAGAGATCCTCGAAATCCTCCAGCGCCACGGCTCCATCGACTACGCCATGGACACCGCCTGCGCCTACGCCGAAGCCGCCCGCCTCTCCATCGCCGACCTGCCCGACACCGAAGCCAAGCGCGCCCTCCTCTGGGTCCCCGGCTTCGTCACCAGCCGCGACCGCTAAAGACTCTCGTCGAAAAGTAAAGATGATGCTTTACCGAACTTGGTAAGCATCATCTTTACTTGGTCGATTCAACTCACTGAATCGGCAGCGAAAGGTACAGCGTTCCCAGATCCGTTAGTACGCCGGTCGCGCCCAGCAGGCTCGTGAAGTGCGGGTCCGGGCTCAAACGCCCCGTGAACCACGCATAACGGAAGACGTCAGACCGGCCCTCGCATGTTGCGACCATGCTGGTCATCTGCGCCTCCTGCTTGGCCAACGTGTCGATCTGCGCGCTGCCATCCCCGGTATGCCAGTTCGCAAACTCCGTCACCCAGAACGGCTTGTTGTACTTTGTCAGCCGATCCAGCTGACCATCCAGACCATAGTCGTACCAGTGGAAGCCGAGGTAATCGATCTGCGGATCACGGCTTCCGTTTGCTGCCTCATACGCAGCGTAAAACGCATCGAGCCATGCGACCGGATCGTTATAAGCCGCGTTGGGCTCGTTTCCATAGCTCATCTGTGGCCCAACGATCTTGACCCCGGTCTGCGCAGCGATCGCCTCGTACCGCGGCCACAAGGTCGCAGCCTGTTGCGGCGTCATATTCGACTGCCCCACCTGGCTCGGCTCATTGAGAACCAGCATGTACTTGATGCCGGGATTCGCCTTCAGATACGCGACAATACTCGCGTCATTGAAGTTTCCATTCCACAACATGGGGTAGTAATCCATCCCATACTGCGTCGCATAGTCGGCTGGTATGCCAGAGTTCGGAGCCGAGGTCCAGTTGTACCACCAGCTCACACCAGGCGAAAGCACAGCAATGTCCAGCGGCGAAGCCAGATCGTAGGCAACACCACGCTTCGCGCTTTTAGTTGGACTGCTCGACCCAGAACCGGTTCCAGGCGGCGTTGTCCCCGATCCAGGAGAAGTCGTACCCGAACCTGGCGTCGTTGTTCCAGTTCCAGGAGGAGTCGTGCCTGACCCAGGCGGCGTTGTTCCAGTTCCAGGAGAGTCGTCCCGAGACGTCGTTCCCGAGCCAGGAGGACGTTGTTCCCGAGCCAGGAGGCGTCGTTGCCTGATCCAGGCGGCGTTGTTCCCGACCCAGGAGGATGTCGGCGCCTGAGCCAGGAGGAGCTAGTAGATGGAGGAGTAGTAGTTGCTCCACCGCCAGCCATCTGCGTCAAACCTCCTCCGCTACCGCAGCCGGAGATTACGAGACAGGCGACAAGGCTAAAAAGCATGAGGGCACGCTGATTCTCTGCGGGCATGCGAAGACCCTTCAATGTATTTCCTTCCAAACTTCGTGTTGAAATCTCGCTAAATTTGGAGACAAATATCCAGCTGAAGCCGAAATCTTGTACTCCAGTAAGTTCAACCAACGCAGTCGTCGGCTATGCAATCGTCACTGCATTGTGCGGCCTGATGGCCTACACACCATGCCAGAAAATCACGGCCCGCGACCACAGTCTCTGACCCGGAAGTTGTAACTGCGAAGATCCGCAATCCATTTATTTTGTGTTCTTTATGTGTTATCGACCCGTTTCGAAGTAGTCTTCACTCCGAAAAAATCGGGCGTAGGGCAGCCACTCCCCAGGAAAAGACCCTCAGGCCGCAAAGCCGGTTTATTTCTCCGTCCCACCCTCAGTAAGATCCAGGTCCACCGCCCGCATCCCACCGCTTCCCTTATCCACCAGAAGCTGGATCCTTCCTTCGGCAGCCTCCAGTTCCTTCTTGCACGCCTCCGAAAGGTTTATACCTTCCTCAAACAGACGCACCGAGTCCTCCAGCGACAGCTCCCCCCGTTCCAGCCTCTCCACCACCGACTCCAGCGCCGTCAACTGTTCCTCAAAATTAGCCATTACGCGACCTCAACCAACCCCTCATCGTTCCCACTCAAACCCAACACATCCGCAGCAACACTGTATCGCCCAAACGGCGCGCTCACCTGCACACCCTGCACCATCGGCCGCGCCTCGGCGAGCATCTCCTGCGCGATCTTCACACCTTCAGCCCTGCCCGCCTCAGGAGTCGACGCCGCAGCCATCCGCGCGATGATCTCCTCCGGCATACTCACCCGCAGATCGTTCTTCATAAACTCTGCATTCCGCAAACTCGTCAACGGCCAGATCCCCGCGATCACCGGAATGCGAAATCCTTCGATTCGCCGTAAAAACTCCTCTAACACGCGCATATCGAACACCGGCTGCGTAATTGCAAACTCCGCACCCGCCTCAACCTTATACGCGAAGCGACGAACCTCCTGATCCATATCCTGCACACCAGGATTTGCCGCTACCGAGATCGTAAAACCCGTCGATTCACCGATCGAGTTCTTCCCAATGTCCAGTCCATAGTTCAAATTGTGGACGATGTTCACCAGTCCGATCGCATCCACATCGAACACCGCTGTCGCATTCGGATAGTTCCCCAGCTTCGGTGGATCGCCCGTCAGGCAGAGAATATTCTTCAACCCAATCGAGGACGCCCCCAGCAAATCACTCTGGATACTCAAGACATTCCTGTCGCGGCACGTGTAATGCAAAATCGTCTCGATGCCGACATGCTGTTGAATCTGTACGCATAAGCTCTGTGCGCTCATCCTGGCGCTCGCACGCGGCGAATCCGGCACATTGATCGCGTCAACGCCCAACCGGTGCAACTGCGCCGCACCATCCAGTTCCTTGCTGCAATCAATTCCTTTCGGCGGCACGATCTCCACCATCGTGACGAACTCCCCCGCCGCCACCATCCCGCCAATCTTCGACCGCTCCGCCAGCTTCGGCGGGTCTACCTTACTTCCAGTCATCGCCGTTGTCTTGTTCGATCCAGCACGCTCCATCACCTGGGCGCCGCCCTCCATCGCGTCGAGCGCCCGCAACGAACTCTTCATCGCTCGCGTGTAACTCGGCGTGGTACCACAACATCCGCCCACGATGCTCGCGCCCGCCTTCACCAGCTTCCGAGTAAAGCTCGCCATGTACTCCGGCGAGGTCAAATAAATCGTCCGACCCTCCACCGCGCGAGGAATCCCTGCGTTCGGCATCGCGGCCAGCGGCAGCTTCGTCAGCGGCCTCATCCGTTCAATCACGCTCAATACCGTCGCCGGACCAGCGCTGCAGTTGCATCCAATCGCGTCCGCGCCCCACTCCGACAACTTGATCGCAGCCGTCTCAGCCGAAGCCCCATCAAGGCAGCTCCCATCTTCATCGACGGTCATCATCACAATCACAGGCGTTCCTGGAGCCTCACTCCGTGCTGCGAGAATCACCTGTTCTGCTTCGGCCAGCGACGTCATCGTCTCCACAATCAGCAGATCTGCGCCTACCCCCGGGCCACCCTCCACGAGCGCCCGAATCTGCTCAGCAAACGCCGCCCGCGCTTCGTCCAGTCCAACTTTACCCAGCGGCTCCAATCTCACACCCAGCGGTCCAATCGACGCTGCGACGAACGCCTCGCTGGCCTGCTTCTCTAGTATCTGGTTCACAGACGACCGCGCCAGCGCAACGCCAGCCACATTAATCTCGCGAACCTTATCCTGCAGCCCATGTAGCCCCAGCCGGAACCTGTTGCCTCCGAACGTATTCGTCTCAATGACCTCGGCGCCTGCCTGCAGATATTCCGTGTGAATCTCGCGCACCAACTCTGGTTGAGACAGGTTCAGCTCGTCATAGCACCGGTTAATAAACACTCCACGCGCGTACAACATCGTCCCCATTGCTCCGTCGCACAACACCGTTCCACCCGCAAACAGTCTGTCAACCGCAGCAGGTTCGGTACCAGGCCTCGCGTTTGTACTATTCAACCCATCTGCCATGATCGTCTCCATGCACTTCACTCCATCCTAAGCCACCGCTCAGACGCACTCCAAACCCATGCAAAATCTAGCCCTGCAGATGTGCTTCCAAACCGTGTATGGGCGTGTCCTTTGTTATACTCGGCACATAGAAGTGGCCGCCAAACCATACCGCAGTGCTCAGGTTGGAGTTAGTTACCGTTGAAGAATCGAAGTCTCTTTACCCAGTCTCTCCGTGCCCAGATCTTCTGCGGCCTCCTGATCGCTGTTGCTACGCTCGGGCTCACATCCTGCCAGGAAATCCTTTATAAGTTCCCGCAATTCACCTTCGCCAATCGCCCCATTCCGCCAAGCCTGCTCGCAAACCGAGTCCTGGTCGGGGTAACCGCGAACGGCGGCGGCAGTGGCAGCCTGCAGATTCTCGATGCGCTGAACGACCTCCGCGGCAACATCCAGGGCACCAAGCTTTCGTTCTCCATCAGTGGCTACTCCTCTGGATACCCAAATCTGATCCTCAACTTCCCGTCGGAGATCACTGGCTACGTCTACTCCAACACACTCGGTGACGTCCAAGTCGTCAACTACGGCAAAGAGTCCGTCACCGGCTCCGCAGGGACCTTCCCCGCCAAATCGACCGGCCTCGCCATTCCCCCGACCTTCGGCCATATCTATTCGGCAGAAGAGAGCACAGGCCAGCTCGGTATCATCGACAACAGCACCGGCAGAAGCTACGGGCTCAATCTTCCCAACGTCTTCCAGGTCGTCGTCAACACGGGCGACAGCGTCGTACTTGCCATGGTCCGCAACTCCAACGCAATCTACCGCGTCATCAAGCTCAACGCCAACACCCCATTTGCGACCTCCACCGAGGCTATTGCAGGCGTCACCGGCGCAGTAGACTGCGAACCCTTCAACATTCCCGTGTACTGCGTCGTTGGCGTCAACAGCGTCAACCCTGCTGCCCCCACAGCAGCATCCACCTTCGATCGCCCAATAAACGCCTACTTCTCGATCGATGGAAACTCCGTCTACGTCCTCAACTGCGGCCCGGAGTGCGGTGGCACAACCGCCGGTGTAACGTATCTGCAGAACGGCGCACTCCAGGTCAATACCTACACCAACAACACCCCTGCGAATCCCAACGCCTTCCTGGCCACCTTACCAGTCCCAGGTGGTGTCACTGCGGCAGTGTCAGACGGAGTCACGCTCTACGTCTCGGGGCAGCAGATCCAACCAGACGGCCTCCTCGCGGGCAATCTCTCCGCCATTAATCTCGCAACCAACACCATCACGAGCGTCACCTCCATCTCCGACGGCAACCACACCAAGATGCTCTTTGCCGATGACAACACTCTCTGGGTAGGCTCACAGCTCTGCGCCACCGGCGAGCGCGCAGCCCGCGCTGCTCAAGGCATAACCGACCAGACGGCCAACTACAACTGCCTCACCCGCGTCGCGTTACCCTCAGGCTCTACACCGATCAGCGCATCGATCATCCCCGCTGTCTCGCAGAGCCAGTCAAACCCTGTCATCGTTCCCTATCCCAACACCAATCAGAACCAGTTCTATTACGGCGACCTCACCGGCCTCTGCTGGGTCCAGACTCTTCACAAGGTCTACACCGCCTATGGTGGACAGATCCACGCATTCAACACCGCCGACGGATCTGAGATCAATAACAAGAACATCACCATTCAGGGCACGGCACTCGACGTCGCTTACATGGACGCCTTCACCGACGCGGCCAACTAACGGCACTCAATGTAGCGCACAAGCCTAGGATGTATAGAAACTCCTAAGCTCTGCGCTCTGGACTTCATCCACATATGTCCACCGTCACGACCGTCGACATCCTCGCCATCGCCGCCCACCGCGACGATGTAGAACAGACCTGCGGTGGCACGCTCCTCGTCATGCACTCGCGCGGCTGGCGCACCGGCATCCTCGACCTCACGCGAGGCGAGTCCGGCACTCGCGGCACCGCCGCCGAGCGCGAAGCCGAAGCCGACGCCGCCGCCCGCATCCTCAATGTCTCCCACCGCGAAGCTCTCGACCTCCCCGACGGCAACGTCGAGAACACCCTCGCCAACCGCCTCAAGATCGCCGCCGTCCTCCGCCGCCTCCGCCCCCGCGTCGTCATCCTCCCCTACTGGCAAGGCCGCCACCCCGACCACTACACCTCCGCCACGCTGGGCTACGAAGCCTGCTTCATCGCCGGCCTCGCCAAGCTCGCCTCGACGCCAGGCGAAGTCAACCCGCCGCACCGCCCCTTCAAAATCCTCTACGCCTAGTCTCTACGCCGACGTCCGCCCCACCTTCGTCGTCGACATCACGCCGCACATCGAGAAGCGCCTCCAATCTCTCCTCGCCTACCGCTCGCAGTACGGCACCCAGCCTCAAGGCACCGGCCTCTTCGTCCCCGAAGAAGAGATCCGCGAGCGCACCTTCGCCACCGCCCGCCACTACGGCCTGCTCGCCGGCGTCCGCTACGCCGAACCCTTCATTCAAAAAGAGGTCAGTCTTGTTGATGACGTCATGAACCTTCCTGTCCAATCAATCTAGCGACGAATATTATCGTCTCCGCAATCCGTTACAGCCTGCGCTTCGTCATCAGAACGAAGGTGCAGTCTGCAGTGCACTGAGGAGAGGTATATCGTGGAAAAAAAGCTCAATGATCTTATAGACAAGGCTCTGTCGCGTCGTAAATTCCTGGCCGGCGCAGGTACTGCGACAGCATCAGCGTTGATCGTCGGATGCAGCAGTAGCTCACCGGCGCCAACCCCAACACCAACGCCCACACCAACACCGCTGGATATTCCCGACAATGACATTTTGAACTTCGCCCTCAACCTTGAATACCTCGAGGCCGAGTTCTATCTCTATGCCGCGACTGGTCAAGGCCTGTCTTCCGCAGATGCTCTCACCGGTGCAGGCACCACGATTGTCCCTCCCAACATCGCCGCCGTTCCATGGACAAACTCGACCTACGCTCAGTATGCCAACGAGATCGCACAGGATGAGTTGAATCACGTCCGCCTCATCCAGGCAGCCATCACAGCAAACAGTGGAACGCCCGTGCCACGTCCTGCTCTCGATCTCACCTTCTTCGCTCCCCTCGCTGCAGCCGCTGGCATCACCACGACACCCACCTTCAATCCATTCGACGGTACCAACGACTTCCTCATCGGTGCCTTTGTCTTCGAAGACGTAGGAGTTACCGCATACAGTGGTGCCGCGCCTCTGCTCAGCAACAACAACATCCTGAACGCCGCCGCTGGCATTCAAGCTGTTGAGGCCTATCACGCTGCTGAGATCCGCACCCTGATCGTAGGTACATCAATTGCCAACAACGACCAGACCTATATCTCAATTGCCAACAAGGTCTCTGCCCTTCGAGGAGTACTCGGCGGCGGCAACGAGACTGCCCTCAGCGTCAGCAGCATCGTCGCTGCCGATCCCACCAACGCCATCGCCTTCCATCGCACAACCGATCAGGTTCTGCACATCGTGTACGGCGCAGCTGGCGGAGCAGGCCTCGGTAAGGGCGGCTTCTTCCCCAATGGCCTCAACGGCAAAATCTCAGTAACAGCTTCCTAAGGACGGAGACATCATGGCAACTTTAGAGACACAGCAGCTCGATGAAATAATCGTCAGTACTCGCCGAAAGATGCTCACCAAGGGAGGCGCCGCGCTTGCCGCTCTTGCCTTCGGCGCAATTACACCCAAAAGAGCTGAGGCTCAAGCCGTTATCGGCGACACGGACATCCTCAACTTCGCACTCAACCTGGAGTACCTCGAGGCCCAGTTCTACAACCTCGCAGTCTACGGCGTCACCATCGACAAGCTGCCAACGCCGATTCCTATCAGCGTCAATGGCACGCACCGGTGGAACCGTCACGCTGAGCCCAACCTTCGCCAAAGTCCCGTTCGCGCTTCCTTACGTTCAGGCCTACGCGATGGAGACGGCAACAGAAGAAGGCAAGCACGTCAGTTTTCTTCAAGGCGCTCTCTCCACCAAGGCAGTCTCGATGCCCAACATCGACCTGTATAACTCTTTCAACACGCTCGCAACGGCGGCGGGCATCGGGCCAGCCTTCGATCCCTTCGCCAGCGACGCCAACTTCCTCATCGGCGCCTACATCTTTGAAGACGTCGGAGTCTCTGCCTATCACGGGGCTGCCCCTCTGATCTCCGATAAGGTCAACATCCTTCCCGCTGCGGTAGGTATTCACGCCGTCGAGGCCTACCACGCTGGTCTCATCCGCACCACCATCAATGGACTCGACGGTGGCGGCGGCACTGGACCGCTCAGCACCTTGACCCAAATGATCTCGGCGGCTCGTTCCTCACTGGCGAATCCCGATCCCACCAACCCGATCACCACTCCGTTTGTCACATTCACAGGCTCCAAGGCAGACGACATCGGAGTCTCCACAACACCAGTAGCGCTCAACACCGGTTCGGCAACCTTCTCCGCATCTACCATCGTCGACTGCGACCAGAACTCTCTAGGATGGGCCCGCAACACCTCGCAGATCCTTGCAATCGTCACCGGCACATCACCCTCCGCTACAGTCCATCAGGGAGTCTTCTTCCCCAATGGGCTCAACGGTCTCATCGCATAGCCTCAATCAATCGAATCAAAAAAGAGCCGCAGCCCTCAAAGGCCGCGGCTTTTTTTATGCCAAAAGTTTAACTCAAGCCACGACCCGAACCCTCAATCGCTCTTTCACAAAATTAGCCACTTCATCGGTTACATAAATGGGAGGGCACATTGTCAGCACCGGCGTCCCCTCTACCAGCTTCAACGAAACACCCTTCCACTCCGGCCTTCCCAATACACCATCCGCCACCAGCACGGCGTCCGCTCGATCCAGAAAATACTTCGCAGACTCTTTAAAGTCCTCCGTCTCAGGATCAAGCACACTCAAATAAAGGTCCGGCCGCAGAAACCGCATGATGCTGTTCGACTCGATCACTACATTTTCAGCTCGTTCCATCTCCTTACGAATCCGCGGCATTGCCTCCGACAGATCTCCCTGCCGCGTCCTCACCCAAAACGACCGCACCGCCCCAGCCGCAAGATAACGCCCCGAATCTGTCGTGGCATCTCCCCCGACACGTTCTTCACTCACCGCAACCGTATGCTCTGCGGTCTCGCAGTCACAGGGCTCCCCATTCGCCGAACACATCCCATGCCCGAACTGCGTAATCTTAAACGCCGTCCAATGCATCTCCGGCATCGCGGCGATAAGCCCAGCCACCACGCTCGTCTTCCCGATGTTCCTTGTGTGTCCACCGACCACAACAATTGCCATCATTCACCACGCAATTCACCACAAACCACCACGAAACTTCCACCACATGCGATCGAACACGCGCATATCACCGATGTTTTAGACGCGCCAGATCCCTTAAATACTCCTTCAAAGGCCGCGCCGGTCTGCCCCAGAACACCTCTCCCAGGCCCCCGCATCTTTTTCCCACTCAAAACACCAGCCCCACCACCAAGAATCACGCCTGGCCCTACCGTCGCATGCTCTCCAATCCCCACCTGCCCCCCCAGAATTGCTCCATCCTCCACCACGCTCGACCCCGAGATCCCGGTCTGCGCGGCAATAATCACATTCTTCCCAATCACACAGTTGTGGCCGATGTGCACAAGATTATCAATCTTCGTCCCCTGCCCAATCCTCGTCTCCCCAAGCGCACCGCGGTCGATCGTCGTATTCGCCCCAATCTCAACATCATCCTCCAACACCAGCCGCCCTTGCTGCGGAAAGATCAGATACCGACCCGTCTCCGCACTCCTCACATACCCAAACCCCGTAGACCCTAAAACCGCACCTGCCTGCACCACCACACGATCGCCCAACATCGTTCCCGCATAGACCGTGACGCGCGCCTGAACGTCGCAATCTACACCAATCACCACGCCATCCTCCAACACCACCCCCGGCCCAATCCTTGTGCCGACTCCAATCGCCACGCCCTGCCCCACGATCGCCGAAGCATGCACTCCCCCCCGCACCGCATCCCCTTTGAGTTTGCGCGCCACCACCGCAAACGCATATCGCGCATCAGCCACCCACAACACCCGCGGATCCAGCGGCAGTTCCTCAGACTCCAGCTTCCTGCTGGCAAGAATCACCCCAGCCTTTGACTGAAGCGCTTTACCCAACGCCTCAGCCTCTACTGCAAACACCACCGAACTCTCACCTGCTCCCTCGATATTCGAGACGGCCGTAATTTCGACATCCAGCAACGGCGCGCTCACGCCGATCCAGTCCGCCACCTTACTCATCGTCGCCATCAGTAGATCCCCTCTTCTCCTGGCGGCCGTGTCTTCCAGCGCCGGTGCATCCACAACCACTGCTCAGGATATTGCCGAATCATCCCCTCAATCGCCGCGGTAAACGCCGCCGTATTGGTCACTGCATCGCGCTCCGAATCTCCACTATGCACAACCTCAAGCTCGCTACCAAAACGCAGCACATACTTCTGCTCGCTCTCCTCCCACAGCAAAAACCCTGGCACCACCGCCGCCCCAGTCTTCAACGCGATCCTGGCCATTCCAGAAGCAGTACACGCCTCCACCCCAAAGAACGGCACAAACACACCCTGAGGCGGAGTCATGTTCGTGTCCATCAGAATCCCCACTGTCTCCCCCGCCCTCATCGACGCAATCAACCCTCGCGCAAAGTCGTCTTTATGAATCACCCGGTTTCCATGCAGGCAGCGAATCTCATTCACAAACTCATCCACCAGCGGATTATCCAGACGCCGTATCACCATCCCCATCGGCATCCCCATCAGAGAGTGGTAAAAGCTCGACAGCTCCCAAGCCCCAAGATGCCCGGTCAGCACCAAAACACCCTTACCCCGCTCCCGCGCTGCCAGATAGTTCTCCAGCCCCTCGTACCGAATGAACCGGCTCGCCACCTCTGGCGAATACCCCGGCATCAGACAGAACTCCGCCAGCAAAGCGCCCAAATTCCGATAAACCGACCTCAGAATCCTCTCGCGCTCAACCTCTGGCATCTCCGGAAACGCCAACTGCAGATTGAGAACTCCGACCCTACGCAATCGCCCCAAAGTGTAAAAGGCAACTGTACCAATCCCTGAACCCGCCGCACGAGCCAGCCCTCGCGGGAGAATCCGTAAAAGGTGAACAGACAGCCATACAAATACGAACTCTACTCGTTCGCGGAGACTGATCGTCTCAGGCACTTGCTTTTGTGGAACTTTGCTCAAGCCTATAGTCTACCGATTTCAATTTCTAACGCGTATAAAACAGAAAGGGCGGCTGAATAAGCCGCCCTTTCCGCAACCAGAGAGTAACCAGCCTTAGCGATTCTTCGCAACTACAAAGTACTTGGCCACCGTCCGTACAAAAGGACGAGCCACCTCCGGCGTCACCTGCTTGCCGCCAAGAATCTGAGCGAACGGAACATCCGCGCCGTACAGCGTACGAGTATCGTCTTGATTTTGCGACAGTACGGTTCCATCCAGGTTGATGCCGGCAAACAACCCCTTGCTGCGCGAATAGCTCAGGAACTCTGCGCTTAGCTTCCAGTCTGTTCCTGCCTGCGCATTACGCCCAACCGGGCCGGCAGCTGCTGCAGCATCAGCCCCAAGCTTGAACTTATTCTTCAGCATCGCCTGCAGCCCCTGCTGATTCATCGCCACCAACACAAGGTCAGTCGCCTGTCCGCCGATTTGGAATCCAAAGCTTCCACCAGCCAGCTGAACACATACCGGCGCACTCCACTTTCCTGATGATGTACGGCAAGTCGCCACACCCTGACCATACTGAGCGCCAACAACAAATGCGCCCTTCTTGTAGCTCGGGATGACAACTACGCACGACGCGCCCGCCAGAATACCGCTGGGAATCCCCTTATCCGGTGTCGCCATAATCTCATCAACTACTAAACCGGCAGCAGTGAGCCTATCCGCTATCTTCGCCTTGTCGTCTTGTGCATGTGCAGATAAAGTTCCACCCATTACAGCTAATCCGCATAAAAGTACTGCTATCTTTTTCATCATTCTCGTCATCCCTTTCACTTTTGGAAGCTTTTTCCTGCGCGGCCACAACAAACTGCTTATTTCCAACAATATGTAGGATGAACCAAACAGAAGTGGAGTTGTACAACCACGGATGAGCTTACATGACGAAGCAGATGGCATCTAAAACAAAAAAATGGGGGTTGTAGAGATAAAGCCGGGTAGAACCACCCGACGCTATCTCTACAACCCCTCTCCCAGGTCTGTGTTGCTTGTAAGTACTTTGCATCACATTACCTTTGCTCACAACGGTACGAAGGTGGGTATACCTTTGAGCAAGTATCGTTAACTTAATAGTTAATAGATGATGCACAGCTAAATTATCTTGCTTGTGGCACTTAGCTCAAAATCTATCCCTAATTTATTGAAAGCGCTTGTACAGCAGCTTTTGATTCACGGCTTCTACCGATAACGCGATGCGGTTGTCTACCCCAACTTTGCGCATCAGCTTCCCCACATGCTTCTTTACAGTCGTCACATCAATTCCGAGTTCCTGTCCAATCACTCGATTCGGATGTCCTGCAACCAGTAGCCGTAGCACCTCAAGCTCCCGCGCAGTAAACTTCAGCTCCTCCGCTGGCTTCCCTCGCGATGCCTCCGCCGAAGAAGACTCCAGCAGGCGAGCCAGCACCTTGCGGGGAGCCCACACAGACCCATCCTGCACCACTTCGATGGCCAGTCGTATCTCGCGCTCGTTCGCCGACTGCGCAAGGTAGCCCTTCGCTCCAGCCCCGATGATTCTCTGAATATGGTCGTGGTCCTCTTCCAGCCCCAGCACAATCAACCTCAGACGAGGCCGTGTACGCTGAAACGTCGCCAGCAGCTCAAAGATATGGTCCGTGCATCCGGAATCGATCAGGATCAACGACACGCCCGACGCATCGAGTGCCCCGGGGACCGATAGCGGAACAATCTCAACCCGTCCATCTTCGGCTTCAGACTGCGAAAAAATCGTCTGCAACCCCAAAATCCGCATAGGGTCGGCTGCCACCAGCCCCACTCGCAGATCTCCCACGGCCTTCTTGTCTTTCGTCACCTTGCAGCCCCTGTACTCAGCTTGTTGCTATTAGTAGGCCGTCTTATGCGGGTCAGATGGATCGTCAGTGCCAAAGCTACAGCTTTGGCAGAACGATCCCCTGTTGGTTTTGATACTTTCCTTTGCGGTCCGCATAGCTGACTTCGCACACCTCATCCGACTGAAAGAACAAGATCTGGCACAAACCTTCATTTGCGTAGATGCGCGCCGGAAGCGGCGTTGTGTTCGAAATCTCAAGCGTCACAAAGCCCTCCCACTCCGGCTCAAACGGAGTGACGTTGACGATAATCCCGCATCGCGCATACGTCGATTTACCCACGCAGATCGTGAGCACATCGCGAGGAATCTTGAAGTATTCAATTGACCGCGCCAGGGCAAACGAGTTTGGCGGAACAATCACACTCTCCGCTTGTACCGTTACAAACGACCGCTCGTCGAACGCCTTCGGATCAATGATCGCGCTATTGACGTTAGTGAAGATCTTGAACTCGTCTGAGACCCGCAGATCGTATCCATACGAGGAGAGACCGTACGAAATAACACCCTCTCGAACCTGTTTTTCGCTAAACGGAGCTATCATTCCGTGGTCGATCGCCTGCTGGCGAATCCAACGGTCGCTTTTAATGGCCACTCTGGTCTGTCCCTTCCATCCTGCCCTCTGATCTTCTCATTCTCGCAGAAGGTAATATTCCTAATTGTCGCAGAAGGGTGTAAATTGGGTGCGGCAGGCTCCCATTTCCTCTTGCATCATTAGATTCTTCATCTTACGGTAGCGTTCTTTCGTTGACAATCTCCGTTTGAGTTTCTACCATCACGGTACTAAACCCGGTCTGCACAAAAGTTTCTCCAAATTACAGCCCAAGGACGGCGGCCCAGATGATCAAGCAGGATCTTATACAAAGGGTAGTAGAGCGAACAGGCCTTCCGAGAACCAAAGCAGAGTCTGCTGTAGATGCCATCTTTGAAAGCATGAAGGCGACTCTCATCGCGGGCGATCGCATTGAACTCCGTGGCTTTGGCGTCTTCACTGTCAAACCGCGCAAAACCGGAATCGGCCGCAATCCCAGGACCGGCGCCGAAGTCACCATTGCCCCCGGCAAAGCTGTCCGCTTCAAGCCAGGCAAAGAGCTCCACCTGCTCGACTAATACCTGAGCTAACTCCCAGACTCGCTTCATTTGCGTGTCAGGGAGTGGGTTCACAACGCCTCCCCGAAAATTCATCGACGGTGCATCACATCAGATGCACCGCATCCACGTCGACCACTAGACTCCGGCGTGCGATCCCCTGCGTCTCCGCAAACGCCAGCATCATCCGCAGCGTCTGCCCCAACGTCTGCCTCTTTTCTGCTTTCAACACAAAGTGATACCGATAGATCCGCTTCAGTCTCACAATCGGAGCCGCCGCCGGACCCAGCACTCTCACCTTATCCAGCCGAGCCTTCTGAAACCATCGCCCCAGCGTCCCAGCCCAAGCCGTAGCCTCCTCCAGCTTCTCACTCTGAATCACTACATTCGCCAGCACCGCAAACGGCGGATAATGCATCCATCGGCGGTACTGCATCTCCTTCGCAACAAACCCCGGGTAGTCATGCTTCGCAGCAAACTGAATCGCATAGTGATCCGGGTGATACGTCTGCACCAACACCTTCCCGATCAAATCGCCTCTGCCCGCGCGCCCCGACACCTGTGTCAGCAGTTGAAACACACGCTCCGCAGCACGAAAGTCTGGCAACCCCAACGCAAAGTCCGCTCCAATCACACCCACCAGCGTAACCCCATGAATGTCATGCCCCTTCGCGATCATCTGCGTCCCCACCAGCAGATTGATCTCCCCTCCATGCAGCCGCGCTAACAATCGCTCCATATCGCTTCGTCCACGCACCGTATCGCGATCCATCCTTCCTATCCGCGCCGCTGGAAAAAGTTCCTGCAACCGTTCCTCGCCCTGCTGCGATCCCGCCCCCAGAAAATAAAGATGTTCGCTCTCACACTTCGGACAAGCCTTCGGCACCGACCGCCGCGACCCGCAGTAATGGCACTCCAACCGCTGCCCCGGCTGCGCAATTGCATCGTTGCCACTCACCGGCTTGTGATACGTCATCGAGATCGAGCAGTTCTCACACTCAATCTTCTCCCCACAGCTCCTGCACATCACCGTAGATGAATACCCTCGCCGATTCAGCAGCAGAATCACCTGCTCTCCACGATCGAGCGTAGCCTGTGTCTCTTCAATCAGCTTCCGCGAAAAGATCTGCTCCTGTCCCGTCTCGCGAAACTCCTCGCGCATATCCACCAGCTCCACCAGCGGCAGCGGACGATCCATCACGCGTTGCCGCATCTCCACTCTCGTATATCGTCCCTTCTCCGCATTCGCCCAGCTCTCCAGCGAAGGCGTCGCCGACCCCAGCACCACCACCGCGTCATTCAACTTCGCCCGCATCACCGCCACATCGCGGCCGTGATAACGCGGAGTCTCCTCTTGCTTGTAGCTCGAGTCATGCTCCTCATCCACGATGATCAATCCCAGCTCCACCATCGGCGCAAACACCGCCGACCGCGTCCCCACTACAATCCTCGCCTCACCCCGCCGAATCCTGTGCCACTGCTCTGCCCTTTCATCCGGCGTCAGCTGAGAGTGCAACAACGCCACCTCACCACCAAACGCCGCCACCATCTGCCCCGCCATCGCCGGCGTCAATCCAATCTCCGGCACCAACAGCAGCGCCGACTTCCCCGCATCCAGCGCCCTCTGCATCGCAGCAAAATAAACCGAAGTCTTCCCGCTTCCCGTAACGCCATACAAAAGATGCGGTCGAAACCCGCCCTTCTCCATCGCTGCTGCAATCGTCCCCAGCGCCTCCATCTGCGCCTCATTCAAAGCGTGCTCATGCGCATGCTTCTTCCCAAACGCACCAACACCGCCCAGATGAAACTCCTCCGCCACCTCTTCAATCGTCACCAGCCCACGCTTCACCAGCGTGCCAAGCGTAGACTCCGGCACACCAGCCCCATCACCCCGTCCAGACAAACTCAACCGCAGATCCCTCACCCTCATCCGCCCACCCACCGCAGCCAACTCCGCCAGAATCGCCGTCTGATTCTCATTCAGCTTCGGCAGACGAGCCTCTGCCACCAGCACCGCAATCTTTTCCAGCCGCCGAGCGTCCCTCTCCTCCGCCACCGCCTCGCGCACCAGCCACTTCTTACGCACCATCCCCTCCAACAATCCTTTATTCGCCCCTGTCGCCGACCGCAGCGCGGACATCTTCGCCTGCTCTCCACCCTCCAGATAATTCAGCACCGAGTACTCGCGATTCTGCTCCTCCGGCGTCAGCTTCGATCGCCGCGAAGATCCCTTCACCGCCCCCTCATACAACACCCTCCGCCCAGCCTCTGCGATCCGATAAGAAAAATGCCGCTTCACCTCCGCCGCCAACGGCAACATCCCACGCAACACCTCGCCCAGCGGAGCCACATAGTACGCGGCGATCCACTCTGCCAGCTTCATCAACTCATCCGGCAGCAGTGCAGCGTCATCCAACACCTGCTGCACCGGCTTGATCTCAAAGTCATCAGCAGGAGCATCCTCATGCACCCGCACCACCACACCCATCAGCCTCTGCCCGCTGAACGGAACCAGCACCCGCGCCCCCACGACAGGCACCACGCCATTTACCGCATAGGTAAACACCTGGTCCAGCGGCACCGGCAGAGCAACATCACAAAACAAGCCCATCCCACCAGCTTAGCCGACCAGACATGCAGCCCGTCTTCTCGCCTCGCCCGCGAATGAATCTACGAAGCGGCTTTCTCCCGCCGCGCTCCAAGCCAGTCCGCCGGCGGAACCCCTCCCCACACCCGAAAAGCCCGCACAAACGAATTCGAATCTCATACCCAAGCAGATGAGCTGTCTCGCTCAACTCGGTTCAAATGTAGATCGTAAACACTGGCGTCTGATATACGAAACACGCCGTTCTGTATGCAGAATTCAGTCCAAACGGCTCCGTAGGTGCCCATGCTGGCTACCCATCAAATCCCAAGCTCTCGTGCGGCCAACTCCGTCCCCTCAACCCTCGCTCGAATCTTGCTGAACGCTACGTCGCGTGCCGTCGAGGTGTCATCCGCGAACGGTGCAAAGCCACAATCATCCGTAGTTCCAAGTTGTGCAATCGGAAGAAACGAAGCTGCTTCGAGAACCCGGTCGCGCACCTCAACAGCCGTCTCAATCGCCGGATGGATCGGATCGATCACGCCGACAAAAACAGTATGGTGGTGTTGAAGAAGCTCGCCAACGGTACGTAAACTACGCTTCCTATCCGGCTCGCTGGCCATCTGCAGATAGAAGCGCCCAACGTTCATCTGGAATAGATCAGGCAGCAAACCCGCATAATCGACATCTGCACTATGCGTCGAATCACGATCGCCTCCGGGACAAACATGAACTCCAATGCGCTGCCGCTCCTCCGCAGTAAAGCGATCCAATACTTTGTTATTCAGAGCAACAAAGCTGCGCAGCAAATTTCCTGACGGATCAAGCTTGAGCGATAGCCTTCCCTCCGTAAAATCAATCTGCACAGAGGCCGCGCCCGCATCAAGCGCACCTCGAATATCAGCCTCGGCTTCGTCTATCAGATCCGCCAAAAACGCTTCACGCGAATAGCCCGGTATCTCCGTCGAAGGATAGAGCAGGCTCATCGCCGACGCAGAGATGACCGCCTGTTTGATCGGTACCCGACTTAAAATACGCGCGGCCTTCGTGTAGCTCGCAGCGTGCTCACCATAGCGGAAGGGCGCAGCAGTCAATCGTGGCAACTGCCGCGTATGTCCATCTGCAAAGGGAATCGTCACTCCATCAGAAGCAAGATTATCGAGTCCGGAAAGAGGATACGTTGCGAAGCTGGACTTAGTCTGCTCGCCATCGGTGATGATCGGCGAGCCAGTCTGCTCGAATCGCTTGATCGTATCTCGAAGTGCATCTGCATACTCATGTTCAAGAACATCTCGACTTACTTTTCCAGCCTGGAAAGCCGATACTGTCTCAATCAAAACTGCAGGGCGCGGAATGCTGCCAATCGGTTCGGTCAAAATTGCCATGTGGGGAAGCATACCTACCCAAAATCTCAAGTCTATCCATCAAAAGATTGAATTAATAATTTTGCGCTCTCTGCGTTGATGAGCTTTCGCCGTCGCCTGTCCTCTCGTCCTCATACCCTAGAATCTGCTGCCTCTCGAATCGCCCAAACAGTTGTCATCTCGACCGAAGCGACCACCGCATTTGTTGTTGCAGTTGCTTGCCTTTTTGTTGTCATCCCGTAGGGATCTGCTGTTGCAGTTGCCTGCCCCGATCAAGCACATGCAACACGCTGGCGCCCTTCGCACACACACGCTATCCTTCTCCAACCATGAAGAAGAAAGCCACTCCCGTCCTTCTCGTGCTTCTACTCCTCACGGCATGCAACCCACCCCCACGGCCCACGCCAGAGCCAACTCCCCGCCCTGGCGCCGCAGCGCCGCTGGCGATCGAGCCTTCAGCAACTCAACCCTTCGACTACTACCTCCTCAACCTCAGCTGGTCTCCAGAGTTCTGTCACTCCCACCCAAACGCAACCGAGTGCGCTCAGCGACCCGCCTTCGTACTCCACGGCCTCTGGCCCCAGAACACCAATGGCGGCTATCCGCAAAACTGCTCCACCGACCCCGGCCCACGCGACCCGTCCTCCTACTCCGACATCTATCCCGACGCCGGACTCCTCCGGCACGAGTGGCGCACCCACGGCACATGCTCCGGCCTCGCCCCCAACGCCTTCTTCGACCTTGCACGAAAGGCGTTCCACTCCGTTGTCATACCAGCTCAGCTGACCTCCCTTGACCACCAGATCTCCATGCCCCCTGGTCAGATCCTCGACCTCTTTGCAAAAAGCAACCCATCCTTCCCTCCCGACAGTCTTGCCCTAAGCTGCGGCAACAACTACCTCACCGCCGTCGAAGTCTGCATGAGCAAAACCCTCCAACCCATAAGCTGCACCAACATTCGCTCCTGCAGGGCCAACATCGTCCGCATCCCACCCCCATAGCGGTCGAGGAGCTCTAGTCGCCGTTGCTTTTGTAGTTGTCGTTGACTTTGGTTGTCGTCCCGAAGGGGATCTGCTGGCTCCCTGCTGCACCCGCCAATCGTGCTATTCATGCTTAGAATGCGGAAGAACTTCACGTCTACCTTGCCTCCCACTCAAATAAACGACAAAGTAGCCCAGAAATCGCATGTCAAGCCCCTCCATCACCTAAACCACGAGCACGCAACAACATCCGCGTGGCGTATGAGTTGTGATCAACTCCCTATAATTGGAAGTGAGAGCAAAAAATAAAGCAAACCTGAACGACGCTCGGGCTAACTTGTTGATATAGGAGAATTTGCCTATAACCCTTTTATTATGAGATTTTTACAAGCAGCAATTTCGTTAAGTAGTTGAATCAAAAAGACTTAATGCAGGTAGTGGGGGGGGAGGGGGTACCAGGAGGCAAGAATACTGAACGGCAAGGCGGCGCGTTCTACCCCTTAGCAGGAGCCTTCAGCCCCAACTCAGCCATCACCATCTGCAAATCCTTCCACGCATCGCCCTTCATGCGCGGATCACGCAACAGAAACGCCGGATGGTAGGTCACCGCCAGCTTGGCGCCACGGCAGCTATGCCACTTGCCTCGTAGCGAACTTAGGGACTGCTTCACTCCCAGCAGATACATCGCTGCCGTAGACCCAAGCGCCACCACTACCTGGGGCTGCACCACATCGATCTGCTGCAGCAAAAACTGATCGCAGGTATTGGCTTCTACCGGCTCCGGAACCCGATTCGCCGGAGGCCTGCACTTCACGATATTGGCGATGTAAACCTCCTCGCGCTTGAGGCCCATCGCTTGAATCATGTTATTCAGCAGTTGCCCGGCCTTACCGACGAACGGAATGCCAGAGGCATCTTCATCTGCCCCCGGCCCTTCGCCTACAAACATCAACCGCGCGTTAGCATCGCCATCGCCGAACACGATCGTTCGCCGACCCGCATACGCCAGCGGACACCGCGTGCAATCACCAATCTCAGTATGAATCGCAGCCAGAGCTTCTGCTTTATGCGCCGCATCCACCCGGCTCTCAGGCAGGGGAACAAGATCATCGAAACTCACAAGCTTCGGAATCGGAGGCTCCAGAAATTCAGGTCGGCTCGCAACCGGTCGCAGCTCTTCCACCACAGCAATCTTCGCAGGGAGTGGACGCGCCTCAACCGCAGCAACGGCCACAGCAACTTCAGTAGCAACAGAAACGGAAGCAACCTCGGCATACACCGGCTCCCCCTGACGATAAAAGTCATGGACACCCATGTCGCGAAGATAATCAACGTAAGCCCGCAGCTGCTGCTCTACCTCACCTGCCATGGCTCTATCGTATCGCGGTTAGTGCAGATGAGTATCGAGCACCGGATCCACAACGCGCTCCGGCAAAACAAACTTCACATGGCCCTGCTTGATCTCATCCTGCGCCACCCGACATGCCTTCATCGATTTGGCAACGATCAGAGGAGAGGCGCCCGACTGTAGCTGCCGCGCACGTCGCGCCGCACCTTTGACTAGGCTGTATTTATTGTGGAATGCATTTTCAATCGTCATGCGTTTCACCCCGATGTCTGAAGTTATATCTCAGACCAGCGAAAACCCATACACAATTCGTAGTGGATAACTCGTCCTTTAGTCATCAAATGTACTCAACGCCGCTCTCAATCTCGGCGAAGCAGCATCAGTCCTGCAGCTCGAAGCAAGCGCTTGCACTCCGTCACTGTCCCCGCGCTCGCACAAAACAATCGCTCGCAACTCTGCAACAGCCTCATCCAGAACATCGTTCACAAGCGCATACTTGTAGTCCCACATCTGCTTCAGTTCATTCCGAGCCTCAGCCAGCCTGCTTTGAATCACCGCCTCGGAGGTGACATGCTCTGCCGCACTGCGGTTACGCAGCCTTCTTTCTAGCACCTCTGGGCTCGGCGGCAGGATGAAGATCGATACCGCCTCCGGCAGCTTCCTCATCACCTGCACAGCGCCCTGCACATCAATATCGAGCAGCAGATCCTTCCCTGCATCCTTCGCGTGACTCAGCGCCGAAACCGCCGTCCCATAGTAGTTTCCAAAGACCTCCGCCCACTCCAGAAAGTCCCCTGCCGCAATCATCCGCTCAAACTCCGCCCGCGTCGTGAAGTGATACTCACGCCCATCCGTCTCCGAACCCCGTAGCGCCCGCGTCGTATAAGAAATCGAAAAATCCAACCCCTCCACTAACGTCCGCAGCTGACTCACCAACGTCGACTTCCCCGAACCCGACGGCGCCGAAATAATAAAGAGAATTCCTGCCATGCGCCTCAATCACCTGTTCATTTATATCTGTCAGTCTAACAACCGAACACGCTCGAACTACTCAAGGTTCTGAACCTGCTCCCGCGCCTTCTCGATCTCAGCCTTCATCTCAAGCCCAAGCTCCGTAATTCGCAGACTATTCTCGCCCGCCGCCCCGCTGGTCTTCGACAGCATCGTGTTCGCCTCGCGATTCAGCTCCTGCAGCAGAAAGTCAAGCCGCTTACCGAGCTCTCCACCCTCGTCAAGCATCGCTATGAAGCGATCCACATGCGTTCGAAGCCGAACAATCTCTTCCTCAATATCACTCTTCTCCGCCAGCACAGCAGCCTCAGCCAACAACCGTTCTTCTGTCACCGCCACACCTTGCGTCAGCTCCATCAATCGACTGCGCAACCGCTCAAACTGCGCTTCGCGCACACCGTTCCGCAGTTCAGCCATCTCCTCAGAAAACGCCTGCAACCGTAACATCGACGCCCGCAGCTCCGCCGCTAACGAAGCTCCCTCTTGCGCCCGACCTTCGTTCAACTTCCCGACCAACGGCTCAATCTGCGAGAGTACCGCCGAATCAAGCCCCTCGATCTCACTTGCTCCTGCACCCCCATCCGCGCTCATCACGCCAGGGATTCGCAGCATCGCATTGAGATCGGGTTCGTTCGAAATCCCATGCAGCTCTGCGGCCGTACGAAAGGCCTGCACGTATGCCCCCAATAACCCTTCATTCAGCTGAATCTCCGTGCTGGCTCTGCGCTCCAACTGAAGCGTCACTTCAATATGACCTCGCCGCAAATTCTCCTTCAGCATCCGACGCAACTGCACCTCGAGCGCATCGCATGATGAAGGCAATCGCAGATGAAGGTCAAGAAAACGATGGTTGACGCTCTTCATCGTCAGCGTAAAGGCGACACTGTCCCTCACCGATCCACGCAGACTGGCGTATCCAGTCATGGAATAAATAGCAGTCACGCAATCCCCTCCAACCCCACCTGCAAACCACCTTCGCCGGCACTGGCCAACACCACATCGTCATCATTGAACTGCATGTTGTAAAGTCGCTGATACGTTCCCGAATACTGCATCAGCTCATCATGCGTACCAATCTCCGTGATGCGTCCACCTTCAATCACTGCGATCCGAGAAGCCCGACGAACGGTCGAAAGACGATGCGCGATCACAAACACAGTGCGCCCTTGCATCAGGTTTGCTAACGCCGCCTGCACCAGCTGCTCGCTCTCCATATCCAGAGACGACGTCGCCTCATCCAAAATCAAGATCGGAGCATTCTTCAAAATTGCTCGCGCAATCGCCAGGCGCTGCCGCTCTCCTCCACTCAACCGAGCACCCTTCTCCCCAACTACCGTGTTATATCCATCCGGCATATTGAGAATGAAATCATGTGCTCGAGCCATACGAGCTGCCTCTTCCACCTGGCTCATCGGAACATCGGGCTGACCGTACGCGATATTGTTTCGCACCGTGTCGTTAAATAGAACCGTCTCCTGAGTCACGTTGCCGATTTGTTCTCGCAACGATGCAATAGTTACATCGCGCAGATCGTGCCCATCTAACAGAATTCTTCCCTCATTGACATCGAAGAAGCGCGGGATCAGATTCACCAACGAAGACTTTCCAGCTCCACTCGGCCCGACAAACGCGATCACCTCACTCGGCTGCACAGAGAGATTGATGCCATGCAACACCTGCTTCACTTCACCATCGCTCTCATAGGCAAAGCCGACGTCCTCAAAACGGATCCCCTCACTGAATCCCTTCAAGACATAAGCTCGCTTCTTCTCCTGCACATCGTCCTGCGCGTCCATGAACTTGAAGATCTCTTCGCTCGCTCCGAGTGCCTGCTGAAAGCTGTTGTAGAACAGCGCAAACTTCCGCACCGGGTCATATAACGTAAACACGGCAATCAGAAAGGAGATAAACGAACCAATCGTCATCGATCCGCCCTTAATCCGATCCCGGCCAAGCAGCAAAAGCAATGCAATCGCAACGGAACCAAGCCCATCCATCAGCGGCGAGCTGATCGCCTGCACACTCACCGACCGCAGATTCGCGCTGAACAGCCTTCGTGCCGCGCGTCGGAAGCGGTTCATCTCCCATAGCTCCATCCCGAACGCCTTCACGATTCGATTCCCGGTAATCGTCTCGTGAAGAATGTTCTGGATCTCAGCCAGCTTGTCCTGCCCCTTGCGTGTCGTCTGTCGAACACGCCGCCCGATGCGCCGCGCCGACGATATCACCACCGGAACGAACAGCAGCAACACCCACGCGAGCTTCCCCCCGTAAAAAATAGCTACCCCGGCCATAAAAATCAGGGTGAAGATCTGCTGCAGAAACTCCCCAAGCACACTCGACATCGCTGTCTGAACGCGCTCGATGTCATTGATTAACGTCGACAGCAGAGTCCCGGTCGTGTGCTTCTGAAAAAATCCCACCGATCGACGCAGCACTGCGTTATAGAGATCGTTTCGCAGATCGGTGATCATCCCAAAACCCGCGTAATTCACGAGATAGGTGCCCACATAGTCGCATACCGATTTCAAGAGCGCGGACGCCACCAGCGCATACGCCACTACCGTCCACGCATTGTGCAGCGAACTCGGCACAAGAAAATGCAGATTCAAGGGCTTCGCAAAAAGAGGCACACGAAACACCAGCACGTCATGCGTGTATGCATCTGGGCTCAGCACATTATCGAAGATCGGTTTCACCAGCAGCACGCGGAAGGCCGCCATCGCTCCGACCACCGCCATCAGCACAACAGACGCCAGCGAATAAAGCGCATACGGCCGGACATACAGAAGCAATCGCCAGATGCGCTTCAAGCCATCACTCTCCCGGTCGTCGTCATCGCACTGCGCATCTCATCATTCTATTGCGCTCCGACGCTTCGCCCAACCTCACCTCAATTACTTCGGCATATCCCGATGAGCGGTCTTCACGGAATATCCTTCGGCCGCGAGACGTTTCTTCATCTCTTCCGCAATAAAAACCGAGCGATGCTGCCCTCCAGTGCACCCAAACGCTACTGTCAGATAGCTCTTTCCTTCCTTTATGTAGTGAGGGAGCAGGAACTTCAGCATATCCGTCGTCTTATCCAGAAACTCCTTCGTCTGCGGAAACTGAAGTACATACTTCGCAACCTTTGGATCCTTACCGGTCAGCTTGCGAAACTCCGGGACAAAATGCGGATTCGGCAAAAAACGCACATCGAAGACCAGATCCGCCTCAGTCGGCACACCGTTCTTAAATCCAAAGCTGTTTGACGAAATCATGAGTCCACGACCACTTACTTCGCGCTCAAACTGTGAGTTGATATGAGCCCGCAGATCATGCACATTGAACTTTGTCGTATCGAGCACAATATCAGCGACATTCCGAACCGGGTCAAGCCGTCTCCGCTCCGCTCGGATCGACTTCACTACCGTTTCGCTCCGCCCCAGCGGATGTGGTCGCCGCGTCTCGGAAAAACGCCGGATCAGCGCCTCTTCACTGGCCTCTAAAAACACCACCCGCGTCGGCAACACCTTGCGAACCTTCTTCAGAATCGCCGGAAACTCATCTAGCCGCATCCCCTCGCGAACATCCACCACCAACGCCGCGCGTTCTATCTCGGACGATTGCCGCACAAGATCGGCAAAACGCTGCACCAGTTCAAGGGGTAGATTATCGACCGAATAGAAACCCAGGTCCTCGAAGGCTTTCAGCGCAGATAACTTGCCCGAGCCCGAAAGTCCGGTCAGAATTACCAGCTCGCTTCTATTTTCAAGACCACTAGCGGGTTTTGCCTTCTTTGTACCTTTCTTCGCGCCTGCCTTTGTCGATCGCTTCGAAAGCTTCTTGCTGGTCATGCTTGAAATCCTAGCATCCCCAGCTACGGAACCTCGATCAGCTCCATCTTTCCATCCCGCTTGCGATAAAGCACCATCGCCTGGCCGCCGTGGTTGCGAAATACAAATACATCGCGATCACGAAATGCCGCTTCCTTAACTGCCTCCTCAAGCGACATCGGCCGCAGCGCAACCCCATCCGTCGAACGCACAACGTGAGGTTCAGATAACGGCGAATGCGATGGAAAAGAATGCACGAGCATCGGCACAGCCTTGCGTCCGACACTGGTCTTGGTTGCGACCTTCAAAGCAGTCGTCTTTCGTGCAGCCGGCGCAGCCACCTCTACCGCCCCACCCTTCACGTCAGACTTCGGATGCCTCTTGATAGTCCCAAACTTCTTCTTATGTCGAATCGCCTGCTGCTCAATCTTCGCCAGCGCGTCGTGCAACGCGACCTCCATGTCCGTCGCTTCGCATCGCGCCACCAGCTTGTGATGCTTCGCCTGCACCGTAACCTCAGCGATCTGCCGGTACTTATCTTTGGATAAAATCACATGCACGCTGCCGGAGTTGCCAACGATCTTGGTGATCGCAGTGATCCCTTCCTCCGTCTGCACCTTCAGTTTTTTCGTGATGGTTGTCTGTCTGCCGGTGTACTCCACGTCCATAAGCTCACCTCGTCGCTGCAATTTAATGTGATCCTAGCGCAGACGATCAGCGTACACGACGTTGGTGCGTACTTGGAATCTGCATATCTTCCCGGTACTTCGCAACCGTCCTTCGAGTCACCTGAATCCCCTGCCGCTGCAGTTCGGCAGCTAGCTGATCGTCCGTCAGAGGCTTCCGCTCATCCTCTTCCTCAATCAGCTTCTTCACCTTGCGCTTCAGCAATACCAGCGGTAGATCGCCGCCCTCCGGCCCATTCACGCCCTCGGAGAAGAAAAAGCGCAGCTCAAACACGCCTTGCGAGGTATGTACGTACTTATTTGCAACCGCGCGGCTCACTGTCGAGGGATGAACCCCAATCTCCTCCGCAACCTCTTTGATCATCATCGGCTTCAGCGCGTTGACGCCATGCTCCAGAAACTCCGTCTGCCGCCGTACGATCACCTCGCACGTCCTCACAATCGTGTTCTTCCTCTGCTCAATATTTCGAAGCAGCTGAATCGCCGATTTGTACCGCTCCTTCACGTACTCTTTTACTTCCTTCTCCGTCTGCTTCTGCTGCAGCATCTTGCGATAGCCCTGGTTCAGACGTAGTGTCGGCATATCCTCTTCATTCATCAGCACAATGTACACATCATCGCGCTTCACAAACGCGACATCCGGCTCAATCAACCGTGTCTCGCTCTGGTTGTAGCGCTGACCAGGTCGAGGGTCCAACGTTCGGATAAACTCGACTGCCGCATTCACCTCATCCGCCGTACGTCCACAACTGCGCGTCAGTTCGCGCATGTCTTTCTTCTGCAGCAGCGGCAGGCAGTTCGTCACAATATGGATTGCAATGGTGAATATATCTTCGCGTCCTGGAGCTTCTACAGGAGCCACCAGCTCGACCGCACCATAGTCCTCGTCGCCGCCCGAGCTCTCCTTATTCACACCATTTGCAGCTGCGGCTTGCCTCCGCCGAAGCACAATCGCAGCTTCACCTCGCTGCGCATTGATCTGAATTAACAGGCACTCACGCAAATCACGCGACCCCACTCCTACCGGATCGAGATAATTGACAACCGTTCGCGCCTCACGCACAGCGGCCAGAAGCGACGCAACTGCCTCATCCTCTGCAGACGCCGCAATGTCCAATGTCTCCTCTTGAACTGCGCCGTGCCCATTCTCGCTGCTTTCGGGCACTTCCCACAGGTGGGCAAGCTTAGCTTTGGTCCCACGCTCAAATGGAATCGGCTCCGACCGTGCCGGCTCTCGAAACTTCATCAGCGCTTCAACAAGCTCCTCGTCGCTTGCAGTCAAATATCCATTCTCATTGAGATTTCCTACCACCAACTCAGCCGCCGCTCGAACCTCCGCGCTCAGCGTCAAAGACCCCAACTGCCACGTCAGATGATCGCTCAGCGTGCTCGGCTGCGAGAGAAAATTCTCAAATGAAGGCTTGTCGTACTCCTCAAAATTCGATGCTGTCCGAAAACCCGGATCCAGATAATCCTGAAAGTAGCTCCCGAAATCGATCTCATCGAACGGGTCCTTCTCCACCCTCTCGCTCTCGGCCGCTACCTCCTCCGCCGAACGCTCGCGGTCCCCTTCGATCCCCGCTCGCTCGTCGAGTGTGGCGACCGACTCCTCCAACTCCTCCAGCACCGGATTCTCCACCATCTCGGTGTTGATCATCTCCCTCAGCTCAAGCTTGTTCAGCGCAAGCACGCTGACCATCTGCACCAGTCCAGGCGTCAATACCTGTCTTTGGGAGACCTTCAAGTTCAGCTTCGGTTGCAGCAGCACGTTAACCCCTCATCAACCCGACCGGTTACTCTTCTGTCGTTATGCCATTTGGCACTCGTCGTGCCTACACTACGACAAACAGCAGACGAAATGCCAATTTTTCGGCTTGGCCACAGTCTACACTCCATGGCCCCATCTCGCTGTAAGTCTAACGCTGCCAAAGGCTGCGCGAACTCCACCGATAGCATCCCGGCCTTACAACAGAAGTTGTAAGATTCGGCTCCAGCCCTCACCCCATCGAAAAATTCTCACCCAGGTAAATCCGCCGCACCTCCGGATCACGCCCCAATTCACCCGGCGTCCCCGTCTTAAATATCTTTCCTTCAGTAATGATGTAGGCCCGATCCGTCACCGATAACGTCTCTCGTACGTTGTGATCCGTGATCAATATGCCGATCCCACTCTTCTTCAACCCAAAGATAATCTCCTGCAAATCCAGAACCGCAATCGGGTCGATTCCGGAAAACGGCTCGTCGAGCAGAATGAACGCAGGCTCGATCGCCAGACATCTTGCAATCTCCACCCGCCTGCGCTCCCCGCCGCTCAACGCATAGCCTCGGGTCTTGCGCACATGCCCCAAATTCAGCTGTTCGATCAACTTCTCCGTGCGCGTTCGCCTGCTCTCCCAACTCAACTGCTGCGCCTCCAGCACAGCGAGAATATTGTCCTGCACCGTCAACTTACGAAACACCGATGGCTCCTGCGGCAGATAGCTGATGCCATAGTTCCTCGCTCGCAGGTACATCGGCAGACGGCTAATGTCATGGCCATTCGCCAGCACCCGCCCGGTGTCCGGCCGCACCAACCCCACAATCATGTAAAAACTCGTCGTCTTCCCCGCGCCATTCGGCCCAAGCAGCCCCACCACCTCGCCCTGCTCGATCTCCAGGCTAACCCCCTTTACAACCTGGCGTCCGCCATAGGACTTGCCAATATCCTCCGTTGATAACGTCTTCATTGCTTGTTCTTCACCCGCGTCTCCGTGCGCACTCTCTGTCCTGCGCCACTCTCTCCTCCATTAGAAACCACGACGTTCTCATCTCCGGCGTGGAATTGCAAAGAAGTACCTATAACGGTCCCCTGCAAGTCATCCACAACCTTTGGCATCGCCGCCGACGTACCGGTCAGAACGAAGATCCCATCGCTGGCCGTGTACACCAACTGCTCCCCGGTCGCACGCCTCCCAGGCTGCTGCATCTCAATATGCCCGCTCGCCACGATTCGCTCCACACTACCGCCCATGAACCCACCGCCAGCCGCGCCACCAGCCGCGTTCTTCCCCCCCACTGCAGCACCGCTGGTTCCTACTCGACCACCACCGCCCGTCTGCGACGCCTTCACAGCCGCAGCCTGCAGATACACAACAACCTGCTGGCCTCGCAAACTGCCATCCGCGCTCTCAACCTGAACTCCACCAGTAAAATCGGCTCTTCGTGCCTCATCTGAGTAAACCAGCTCCCGACTCACAACCCGCACGACGTTCGTCTTCCCGCTTGCACCACTCGGTTTTCCCGCTTTGGAACCATTGGCTTTTACCGAAGCCCCACCACCGACCAACAGCGTATGAACCGCCGTCGAAGCACCCTGCCCCTCCCCATGCGCCAGCAGCCGCCTCTGCTTCTGTTCAAACTCAAGCACCGGCGCATCCACCTGCGACGCCCCCTGCCACAGCCGCGCTGGCTTTCCCGGCACTCCATAAAACTTCGCAACCTGCGAATCGTGCTTCATCTCGGCCCGCGCTGCCAGCACGTGAACCGGCTCGTCCGAGCTTCCTGGCTGCGCATAACTTGCCTTCACCGAGCCGTCTGCCGTCGCATCTCCACTCTGCTGCTCCGTCACCACACGATCGGCCCAAAGTACGCTTGTCCCATCGGTCACCTGCACATCTCCGGTTAGGGTCGTCCGCTCCAGCGCGCCATCATAGATAGCTCGCTCAGCCGTGACCCGCTCCTCTACCGGCGCAGCCGCATCGCCAGGCTTCCTCGCGGGCACCTGCGTCATCACCACATGACCCTGTTCAGTCGCATTCGATATCTCATCGCCTCCTTGACCGTCGTTCCCGTGCTGAGACACTTTGCCCGTGAGACTCGCACCACCAGCACCCCCTGGCCCAGGATGAAAGTGCGCCACCAAAGAATCCCCCGAGCTCGTGTTAGTCACCCCAGTCGCACTCACTCTTCGAATAGTCGTATGCCCGTCGCCGTGAACTTCCGCGATATGATCCGCGTTACCCACCCTCACGAAATGCGCCGTCAACACCTCACCCGTCAGCGCGCTGCTGACCATTCCGTTACCCTTCGCGTCCGGATTGAGCACCTTCAACCGAGCATCCCCGGTGGCCTTCGCATCCCGTATTAGAGTCGTTCCTGCTTTATCTGTATCCAGCGCCAGCTCGACCGCACCAGCGTTCAGCTCCCGCTCACTCCACGGATCGGTCGGCGCATTCGAGGCCCGCGCCTTCTCATGCAGATGCACCGCACCCGTCATCACAACATGTTCCGGATGCCCCGCCTTATCGAACGCCACCTTTCCCTCGGCAGCCTCTCCCTGCGCCTTGCGCAATGCATCGTCTAAGGAATACTTCACCCCTCCGGAGATCACCCCGGACTGCACTTGGTTCTGCGCATTCAGCGTCATCTCGCCACGCGGCCCTGTCACGGTCCCGCCCGCTCCGTTTATCAGCGTAACGTCGCCCTCAGCCTCCACTCGCTCCGCCGACCCATCCGGCCTCAGGTGCATCACCACATGCTGCGCCTGTGCCGTCTGCCCCTCTCCACCGCCGGCAGTGCCCACCGCAATATACTTCGCCTGAGTAAGCAGCACCCTCTCATTCGGCCGATCCAGCTCCGCCCGCGACGCCGTCAGTACAACCGGCTTGTCGTGCTCAAGCCCATTCACCCTCACCGCCGAATGCAGCACCACAACACCCGAGTCCGAATTGTAGTCCGCACCGATCGCGTGCCCGGTCAGCCCACCCGACTCAAACTCAATATCGTTATCCGTCGCCGCCACACCCAGCTTCTGCAGAAACACCAGTCCACTCGTCGTCACATGAACCAATCGCTCATCCCTGTTCTCATGCATCTCGCGCTCGGCCCCGGGCTTATGCAGATCCTTCCCAGCTGCATAGTCCATCTTTGCATTCGCATCCGCGGCCTCCGGAGCCTGCAGATCGATATGTACCTCGCCCATCGCACGGATCACCCCCGCCGCCTGATCGTACTCAAACTCGCTCCCATAGATCCGGTCGGCTCGATCCTGCTTCCGCCCATACAACACGATCCCCACATCATGCAGAGCGACCTTGCCATCGCCATGCTCCACAGCCTTCGCAGCATGAATCGTGTAAATCGTCCGCCCCTGCGACGACTGCGAGTAGGTAAATCCGTTCGTCTCCCGCCGGACATCGACTCCAAGCTTCTTCGGTAGATCCCTCAAAAACCGATGTGCCCGATAATGTGCGTAACCTAAAAAGGCAGCGATCACCATCAGCAGCAGGCCCGCGCCCGCCAGCAACCAAACTCGCAGTCGTTCTACCGAAACGCTCATCCACCTTCTATCTTCTCACCCATAGCGGCCTTGAAAGCCCTCCCAGTCTCACAACATCCCACATCCTTCCTTGCGCCAACAGCGGTCACAACTCGCCTTCGAGGTCTAAACTAGAACTATGGCCGATCAGCTCTACCTTAGCCTCTGGTTCCCAAACTTCCGCTTCGATACGCTCCCTGCGACCATGGTCTCGGTCATGCGCCAGTTCGCCCTCATCAGTGGAGAAAAGCGCGTAGTGGCGGCCAGCGTCTATCCCATCAGCTTTACCGAAGCCCCCACCTACCAGCGCATCTACGTCAACGACGACCGCGCCGAAGAAAACCAGGACACCTCCGGCTCCATCATTGAAAACGCCGTCGCCGAGGCCACTGAGCAGCTCCACGACGACATGGCCTACGAGTTCGAGATGCGCTGGAATCTCTGGGCTCCCGAAGTCTCCTCCAGCACCCCCAATCCAACCCCCGGTTTCGATGCCGACGTCGATCCCGAGTACGAATCCACCGCTCTCGATCCCCTCTGGAAGCTCCAGCCCGCCACGGTACGCATCCTCGGCTTCGGCCCCCAGTTCGACGACGCCAGCTTCGACCAGAACGGCCACATCCGCGTCGACTTCGGCCTCGACACCCCTTGGCTTGCCGAAACCCTCGCAGACGAGCAACTCGACGAAGCCGCCACCAAACACATCCAGCAAAATGTCGAGATGCTCCTGGCCTTCACACTCTCAGTCGAGAAAAACTGCGGCATCAGCAGCCGCCTCCTCTGGACCGAGTCCGGCGAACCTCTCGCGCAGAAACTCATCGACCGCCTCCAGCGCGTCAACTAGCGCTCTCAGCCACCGCCGTTTCACTACCTGTTGCAGCGCTTTTCGCAGCCGCAGCAGCGGTTTTTGCCTCTCTGCGAACTCTCGCCTCCCGCATCGCCACCAGCATCAATCCCGCAAACGTAAGCGACAGGATCCCGTAAGCCCGTGCACCATGCAACTGCGGAGCATCTTCATAAAGCAGCGTTAAACCCACAAAGACGAAAAAAACATGAGCGCAAAAAACCTGCAGCGAAGCCTTCCCCAGCGTCAAAAACGGCTCAATCGAGATCAACCGGACTAAATATTTACGCAGCCAGTAACAAACGATCAGAACCGCCGCCAGATTCACCACACGCATCGGCCCGATCTGCCACTTATCAAGACTGATTCCCAGCGACTCCTGCGTCAGCACACTCCCCAGCCAGTGATGTCGTACCCCTAGGAAGAACACGCAAACAGCGCCGCACCCAGCCACGACATATCCCGGAACACGCTTCAACGGCATCTCGTCCTGAGCACTCTTCGCTCCCAGCCACAGCCCGGCAATCCACACTGCCTGCCATGCAAACAGATTGAACGCGCCCGTCTCCTGCAATGGAATCGCGAGATGCGTCACCCGTACGACCCACGCATGCACCAACTCTCTCAGGCCAACCTGCGCCGCAACCCACAGTGTCGCGCTGCCTCCCAAAACCCACCGCCAGCCATAGCGAACGCCCACCGCCAGCGCAATCGGCGTCAGAAACAGAAACAGCACATACATCGGCAGAATATCCAGCAACGGCGGGCAATAAATCAGTAGCACCCCGCCAATGATTGCCGTCTTTGGGTGAGCGAGATAAAAGTTGATCAGGTTATAGATCGCTGGCCGGTGCCGCTCCTCCGCAAACACTGCCGCAACAGTAAAAGCAAACGCCAGCATCAGCAGGTGGTACCCGTAGATCTTCAACGTCCGTCGCCACAACTTCACAATCACACCAGACACGTCCTCCAACGCATCTCGCAAATACACTTGGCTCACCAGCATCGCCGACAGAAACACAAATCCCTCCGCCGACGACACAAACCCAAACGGCTGATTTACCAAATCGCTGAAGTGCGTCGGCATATGCGCAAACGTCATCCACACGAGGAACAACCCGCGCAGCGCATCCAACTCCGGCCGTCTCCGCAACGTTGGATTAGTGAGCTTCACCCGACGCAACCCCCACCAAACAAAAGAGACACAAGTGCTATCACAGCATATAGACAGACCGTCACACACGGCACAGCGACAGGTCGCGTCCTATTCACCGAACAAATCCCAAATAACCCGCGACAGACAATTCCTGCCAACAGACCTCATACTCCGTCGAACCCACTTGGTGAGACGTTTTTGCGCAGATATCCGCTTTATTCATCGCCTAAACCCCGGCAGCAGCCTCAATGCAGCGTCTCTCTTGAACTAGAAAAACACCGCTCAGGTGCGTCACTGATCTTTATGAACTTCATCGAAAACCATTACGCCATTCTTATGAATCAAGTGCTGAAATAAATCCTGTCGGCAGTACAAACCGACAGGAGAGAGTTACATGAACACGTTCCGCACCCGCAGACCGCTTCTCGTAAACGCCACCCAGTGCCTCCACCCCACCTCGATCCTCACCGATGCCGGCCAGCGCAAAGCCTATCCCGGCGACTGGATCGTCGAAGGCGAAAACCACGAGCGTTACATCGTCGACAACACCTTCTTTCAACGCACCTTTGCCCCGATCCCCTGGGAGCCATCGAGCGAAGGCCGCCACTACGGCAGCTAAGCTCCATCCCAACCACTTCACGACGAAACCTCAACCAACCGGCCCCAACCCCCAACACCAAAAGAGAAAAGCGCAGCGGCATATGGCATTGTCCCTCGTAATAGAACCTCCCTCCCAAACCTTCTCGTCCAACTTCAACCACAAAGCGACGACATCTTTCTTTCCTCATCCAGTCAGCACCCCGCCTGTAGCTCCCCTGCAACCTCGCTCCACCCCTCTCCGCTCCGAGTTCAAAACAAATGCCATGTGCACTCGTAGAGCGGAGCTGGAAGATGCCCACGCCATCCATCAACTCATCAAGAGTTTTTGCCACGACGGGACCCTACTCGCCCGCTCCTACG
Organism: uncultured Acidobacteriaceae bacterium; assembly: GCA_963708755.1. Lineage (GTDB taxonomy): Bacteria > Acidobacteriota > Terriglobia > Terriglobales > Acidobacteriaceae > Edaphobacter. The sequence goes on along the minus strand of CAVPTN010000001.1, from coordinate 219,675 downwards.
CCGAAATCTGCGCGAACATCCGCACCTTCACCGTCGTGGAGACCGAAACTCATCAGTTTCTCGGCTGCGCGGCCCTGCACATCTACGGTCAGCATCTTGCCGAGATCCGCTCCATCGCCGTCCGTCCAGAAACCAAGGGCCACGGTGCCGGAGGTCTCCTCGTCCAGGCCATCCTCAGCCAGGCCGAGGCCGAAGGCATCCCATGTGTCTGCCTCTTCACCCGCATCCCAGCCTTCTTCGAGCACTTCCACTTCCGTATCGCCGAGCGACTCGCCTTCCGCGACAAAGTGCTCAAAGACTGCATTCACTGCGCCCGTCGCAACGCCTGCGACGAGATTGCGATGGCCATCGGTGAACTCCCTGAGCCCTGCGATCTGCCGAAAAACCTCTTCCGAACGCAGTACCACTCAGACCTTGTACAACTTCAGCTCTGAATGTTCACCAGGAAGTGGCATCCAAGGTACCGCCTCAACACGTTACCCTTGCAGCCAATCGGGTCGGTCAAGCATGATTGACCACCGACACAACTCAAGCGGGAGGAATGCTGGCAACCTCAGCGTAGCTTTCCGCACCTTGGAGCAAGCAACCTTGGAAGCAAAATAAAATCGGTCCGCATCAACGTCCTGCGAACCCAGCGACTCATCGCACAGGAAAAAAAGATGGAATACACAGAACAACAAGGCATCGCCCCCACCTACCAATCCAACATTCGCGCCGAAGACGGTCTGTCTCATCGCAGCCAATGGAACACTCTCTGCGAAGGCGTCCTGATCCCTCTTGGCTCACTCTTCGCCGTCTTCCTCTTCATGCTCGGCGTCATGCTCATCACGACATAGAAGAGCCTCCGCGAATCGGCATCTGCGCCTCTACAAATCGATGCGCCGGCTCATGCGATCGACTTCTTTCAACGAATCGACGTCTGCATCTAGGTAGGCCAAAGCCTTAACCTCGGCACTCTCTTACGATCGACGCGTTTGCCTCTAGGTAAGCCAAGGCTCAAGTCTTGGCACTCTCCTACGAATCAAGCCTTGCCTCTAGGTAAGCCAAGGCTCAAGCCTTGGTACTCTCCTACGAATCAAGCCTTGCCTCTAGGTAAGCCAAGGCTTTAGCCTTGGCCCTCTCCTTCAGCAAGAATGGGGCTTCAGCCCCTGGGGTATGTCTTCCTACCCCGCGACCACAATCTCCGAAAAGTCCGCGATCCCGGAGAAATCCCCAAGCACCTGCGTCAGCAGCGCCAGCCGATTCGCCCGCACCGCCTCATCCGGCGCCATCACCATCACCGCCTCGAAGAACGCATCCACCTGCGGCCGCAGCGTCGCAATCGCCTCCAGCGCCGCCGCATAGTCCTGCTCGCGCCCGCAGCGCCGTCAACCTGCGCCGCCAGCTCCGCCGACCTGCTCCGCCAGCGCCATCTCCGCCGGCTCCGTCAGCAACGCTGCATCGACATCGCGCCGCCGCCGCAATCGCCCTTCTCCTTCGCCTGCGCCAGAATATTCTTCATCCGCTTGAACGCCGCGCTCACCGCCGCAAAGTCCTCGCCGAGCCCCGCACCGCCGTCACCGCCTCCGCCCGCGCCACCGCATCGCGCACATCATCCGCCCCAGCCGCCAGCACCGCCTTCACCACGTCGTACGCCTGCCCCTGCGCCTCGCGCAGATAGAACTCCAGCCGCTCCGCAAAGAACACCTCCACCTTCGCCGCACCACGTCATCCTGCCGTCGCCGCAGCGACGCAACCTCGCCCAGCGTCAGCGGCAGCGCCGCTCTCCGCCAGAATCTTCACGATCCCATTCGCCGCCCGCCGCAGCGCAAACGGATCCTTCGACCCCGTCGGCTCCAGCCCCAGCCCAAACATCCCCGCAATCGTGTCCGCCTTGTCCGCAATCGCCAGCAGCGCACCCTCCACCGTCCGCGGCACCCCATCCTCCATCGACGCCGGCAGGTACTGGTCGTAGATCGCATCGCCACCGCTCGCGCGAACGCCCTGCGCCTGCGCATACAGCCCGCCGACCACGCCCTGCAGCTCGGTAAACTCCTTCACCAGCTCGGTCGTCAGGTCGGTCTTCGCCAGCACGCGCCGCCTCGTCCAGAGCGCATCCGCATCCACCGTCAACCCCACGCGCAGCAACCAGCTCCGCCAAGCTCCGCCGCCAACCGCCGCACCCGCTCCGTCTTCGCCGCATAGCTCCCCAGTCCTTCTGGAACGTCACATTCTCCAGCAGCTCCACCCGCTCCACCAGCGGCACCCGCTGATCGAACTCCCAGAAGAACCGCGCATCGTTGAACCGCGCCCGCAGCACCCGCTCATTGCCATGCCGGATCACCGCCTCGCCCGCCTCATCCGTCTCCGTATTCAGCACCGCCAGAAAATGCGGAGCCAGCTTCCCATCCGCATCCTCCACCGCAAAGTAGTTCTGGTGATCCCGCATCACCGTCACCAGCACCTCTTCCGGCAGCGCCAGATACTCGCCTCAAACCCGCCCAGCAACACCGACGGCCACTCCGTCAGGTGCGTCAGCTTATCGACCAGCGCATGATCCTCCCGCCAGCGCGTCCCCGGCACCGTCCGGCACACTGGTCCAGCGCCTTGCGAATCCTCTGCCGCCGCGCCTCCACATCCGCCATCACATACGCCTCCTGCAAGCGCCGCCTCATACTCCCCGGCGCACGCAATCTCAATCGGCTCGCGTCGCCAGACAGCACGCGATGCCCATACGTCACGTCGCCCGCCGTCTTCCCGCCAAACTCACCGGCACCACCTCGTCGCCCAGCAGCGCCACCATCCACCGCACCGGCCGCACAAACCGCTCCGGCTTGCCCGCGCGCCAGTACATATTCTTCGCCCAGTAGATCCCCGCAATCTCCTTCGGCAACTCCGCCGCAATCACCTCCGCCGCCGCTCGCCCCGCCTTCACCGACGTCGCCGCAAGGTACTCGCCCTTCGGCGTCGTCACCGTCTTCAAGCGCCTCAACCTCCACGCCAGCCTTCTTCGCAAACGCCACCGCCGCCGGCGTCGGCACGCCATCCTTATAAGCAATCTTCACCGCCGGCCCCATCATCTCCTCGGCCACATCCTCCTGCCGCTCGCGCACACTCCGCGCACCAGCACCGCCAGCCGCCGCGGCGTCGAAAAGCTCTTGCGTCACCGCACCCGGCCGCCACCAGCCGCTCCCGCTCCAGCAGCGCCACCACGCGCCGCTCCAGCTCCGCCTGCGCCGCCGCGATCATCCGCGCCGGAACCTCTTCCAACCCAATCTCAAACAGAAAATCCGCCATCTCATCCCACCATCCCACTGCCTGCTGACTCGCCGACTCGCTGACTCGCTCACCCTGCTCCGCATACGCCTTCGCCACGCCCACCACCAGCGTCCGAATCCGCGCCATCACCCCCACGCGCTCCGTCACCGAGATCGCCCCGCGCGCATCCAGCAGATTGAACAGTATGCGAGCACTTCAGCGCCAGCTCATACGCCCCCAGCACCGGAAACCGCTTCACCGTCAGCGCATCCGCATTCTCTCGCTCAACACCCTTCGCCTGCTCCAGCAGCGCCAGGCACTCCGCCTCATACAGCTCCAAGATGCTTCCACAGCGATCGCCACATCCGCATAGTCGAAGCTGTACGCCGAAAACTGCTCCTCCTCCGGCAGCCGCATCTCGCCATACGTCACCTTCGCGCCCGGTATCCGGCTCGACGCGCCCACACGATGTCGTAGATCGAATCCACATCCTGCAGAAACCCCGCGATCCGCTCCAGCCCATACGTAATCTCGCCCGCAGATCGGGTCGAGGTCCATCCCGCCGCACTGCTGGAAGTACGTGAACTGCGTAATCTCCAGCCCATCCAGCATCACCTGCCAGCCCACGCCCCACGCGCCGCCCACCGGCCACTCCCAGTTGTCCTCTTCGAACTTGATGTCGTGCTCGCGCAGGTCGATCCCGATCGCCTCCAGCGACTCCAGATACATCTCCTGCATCCGCTCCGGTGGCGGCTTCAGAATCACCTGCAGCTGCGTATGCCGAAACAGCCGGTTCGGATTCTCGCCATACCGCCCATCCGCCGGCCGCCGCGAAGGCTGCGCATACGCAATCCGCACCGGCTTCGGCCCCAGCACCCGCAGAAACGTGTCCGGCGACATCGTCCCCGCGCCCACCTCCACGTCGTACGGCTGCTGCAGCACGCACCCGCGCTCCGCCCAGAACCTCTGCAGCGTAAACAGCAGCTCCTGAAACGTCAGCGCCTTCTTCTTCTCAGAAACCCCAGAAACCGATCCAGTCATATCTCTCTCTTCAATACGAGGCAATCATCTGATTCTAACCGCTCATCCACCACGCGGTTGACCCGCCCCACAACACCACGATCCCCGCGATCCAAAAACACCTTGCGCAATTCAATGCGGAGTTATCAGAACGCGCTGTTTCCCCAACTCCGGCCTCTGAGACGGGTTCGAAGGAACGGTCGTGGGATCCGCCAATAGAGTCGGGTCAACCACCGGCACCGAAATACCGGCCGACCGAACGAATGCATCACTCTTATCAACCGTGACCATCAGATCGTGTGGTCCGGCCGTCCCATGGAGCGGCCGCGGAAACTCCACGATATATCGTCCACGAACCGTCTCCACGAACCACTCCAACTCCTTTGCCATGGCCTTTTGGCTCGCTGCCATCACAAGCCCACCCGTCAATTCGCACAAGGAGTTCAAGGGATTCTCAGCATCAAGATTCGCAGAATCAAACTGCGGCGGTCGGCTATCAGGTGCAGCTCGCAGGCCGAAGATCGCCACCCCCGACTCCTGAGCAAACAACCGAACTTTGTTCCAGTTGTTCAAACTCCCCTTATCTCTCCCACCCGTTATCGCCAGAATTACTCGTCGGCCACGAAGCTGCGACATCTGCCTAATAACAATTCCCAGGGCATCCCACAGATGCACCTTCTGTCTGCAGGCCGACCTATGATCTTCCTTAGTGCGATCGATCCACGATCGCAAAGCCTCGTTCACTCCCACTTGCAATCGCAGACGATCAGCAGGCACGTCGCTCATAGAGCGAACCATAGCGCAGTCCAAAGCATAGAGCGATACGCGGTCCACCGGTCGCAACGACAATGGTGCGAGCCCTGCAATTACACCGCTCACCTTCGACATCAACGCAGCTTCGTTCCCGCTGACGTCAAACAATATCGAAAGCGAGATTGGATCGTCTCCCTCTAGTCGAACATATCGCGCACGAAACTTCGGACCGCCGTCGATTGCGACATTGAACCTGTTCGGCGATATCGGAGGAAGTGTCTCGTGCTGAGCACTCAACACAAGCACTGGAATCTGAATCGTGTCCGTATAAACATGCAGTGTCTGCGTTGGCTCATCCTGCCCTGCAAGCACGCTCCCAGTGAGCGCACTGAAGCCAATCACACAAAGAAAGAGACTCGCGATTCGCCTCACCCGAAAACCGAGACCGACTGCAAGCCCGCCATCCCAGAAGTATGCCAGAACGCACCCCCACACGGCCACGACAGCGAAAGCCACACACCTATCGCCAAAGAGCACGATCAACAAGCTCTGCCAACCGCCTCTTCATCCCGCCAGTCTCATCGCAAAGGGTGGGTCATTCGCAAAGCGAACTCAGCCTTTAAAAGGTCGGAAGCCGCATCGTCACAAACCCAACCACACACCCCAACACCACCACCGCTCCACCAAGCCGCAAACTCGTCCGCCATCCCAGCTCTTTCCCCAGCGCACTGAGCGAATAAACACTCACCGGCCCCAACGTACACAACAACACCGCAACGTACGGCACCGGCACTCCCGCGTGATAGAGCACATAGGCCAACGCCACATCAAGCGCCATCGGCACAGGCAGCAGCGTCCCAAGAATCGCCACCAGCACAACCCCGATGATAGAAACCGGAACATGCGTCCCGTAAGCCGGAATCGTCTCCGCCGCAAGCGCCCCAAGCACCGCAGCCAACAGCATCCACGGCAGTGTCAGCAAAGTCAGTCGCAACAAATTCCGCAAATACGTCTTGCAAAACGCAACCAGTCGCGGCATCAGAGCCTCAGGCTCCATCGAAATCCCGATACTCTTCACGACTCGCTGGTTCTCCGGCACCAGAAACGGAAGCGCAACCAGCAGCAGCGCAGGAACCGCCACGCGCATCGCAGCCAACGGCAGTGGAAAAAGTACAAACGCCATCGCCACCACCACGGGATTGAAGCTCGGCGAACTAATCATCGCTGCAACCGTAAGCCGCGTGCTAGCTCCACCCACAAGCAGACTCTGAGCCACCGGAGTAGCGCAGTTCGTGCACACTCCCATCGGCGCGCCCGCCACCGCACCGCAAAGCACATTCCCCGCTGCCGAAGAAAACCGCTTCGGAGCACCCACACCCGCCAGCAACGTCATCATCGCCGCGCCAAACGGCAGCGCGAAGTACATCCCAAAGCGATTCGTATAAAGCCAGTTCACACTCGTGCGCGCCACCCTGGTCGGCACCGGCATCGCGGGCGTTACCTTCAGCAATGCATCAAACGAGATCGGTCCCGCCACCTTAACCGCAGTTCCAGCGTGCAGCTTCTTCAGCAACGCCGGATACCGCTGCTGACTCCAGAAGATCAGCAGCGCGCTCACAGCAATCAGCGCAGCCAGCGACACCTCAAGCGAACGTCGAGACGAAGATGTATTCGAGACTGCAAACTTAGTTGTGCCCATGAGGATGCCAAGTCTACCCCACCCAGGACACACAAAAACATCCACCAAAAGGTTGAGTACCCAACTTATTCGCAGTCTCAACGCCGGGGGTGCCCCACATCTCGATTTTGAGATGTGGGCATTTGCGCCAGGCGCGAACCGATTTATCTCGGTGAGGTTAGAACTTCGAATGTTCGCCCGCCTACAGCACTGTTCCCAATCGATCTCGTTTTCTTATCGAAATCTTCTGAGAAAGATTTTTAGACTCTCCCTAAAGCCCGCGCACTCACCAACCGCCGCTCCAGATGCCGCTCCAGCATCTCCACCGCAAACCTCCGCAGATCCGCCGCCCGCGTCCTTCGGCCACTCCTCCTTCGCCAGCTCCCCAACGCTCCCGCGAAACATCCTCACCGCCTCCCCCACCGACGCAGCCGACAGCGCCACGCTCCCCGGCCTCCGATCATCCCCACACGTCACCCCATCGCTCGTCGCCGAATACCACACCGTCCCCCCGCGCAGATCCAGCCCACACACCACGCAGTGCCCCAGCTCCGGCATCCACCCCATCAGCCGGTTCATCCACAGCGCAAAGTACGTCACCGGCATCCACACCCGTCCCACCTGCATCTCGTCGAGCACCGCCAGCGCCAGCCGAAACACCGCATCCTCCGGCGCCCCCTCCGGCATCGCCTCCTCCAGCACCTCCGCCACCATCTGCAGCGCCGCCGTCCTCTGCATAGTCAATCGGCCGCGACAGCGGCGAACTCAAAATCTCGAACGCATCCAGCCGCACCAGCTCCTGCTTCGGCCTCTCCGCATAGCTCGCCCGCACATGCGTCATCGGCTCCAGCGCCCCGCCAAACCGCCGCCGCGACCGCATCGCATGACGAGCCACTCCCTTGATGCGTCCCTGCTCCCGCGTAAACAGGCTCACCAGCAGGTCCGCCTCCTGGAACGGCCACACGCGCAACACAATCGCCTCACCATGACGCTCAATCATCCCTCTCAGACTATCCCTTCTGCTCCAGTCGATGCAGGTACATCTTCTCCACCCAACGTTCGAGATGCGTAACCATCCGGCTCTTTCGAAGTGCGCTCCAATAAGAAAACATGTAAGATTGCCGCGGCAAGCCGACAGCTCTCAACGAACCACAACTCTGGAGGAACAAGTGATGAAGAAACATGCACTCTTAGCAGGAGCCCTATTGACGGCATCTTTGCTGGCTATGGCCGAAGACCGCGGCGCAACAGTGACGGTGAAAGGCTGGGTCCTCGACTCGGCATGCGCCTACACCAAAAATCTCGACAAGCCCATCGGAGTGGCCTGCGCAAAAGCCTGTGCCAAAAACGGCTCCCCGCTTGTCATTCTGCAGGATGACGGAACCATCTACGTCCCGATCGACAGCAACACGCCATCCGCCTCACAGAATCCGAAGCTGCTTCCCTTCGCAGGCGAACGCGTCACCGTCACAGGCAAGGACTACGTTAGAAATGGCTCGCACGGCCTCGTCATCGACACCATCACCAAATAAACAGCCGAACAATTCAAGCCACGCCAAATAAAAACGCGCAGCCCACAGGCTGCGCGTCTTATTGAAGCTCAAAGAAAAATCTACCGCCCGAAGTGAGCCGCATTCTTGGTCTGGAACTCCGCCCACTTCTCCGGCAGGTCGTCACCAGCATAGATCGCCGAAACCGGGCAAACCGGCACACATGCGCCGCAGTCGATGCACTCCACCGGATCGATAAACAGCTGATCAGCCTCGCCATGCCCCGCCTCATCCTTCTTCGGATGAATACAATCCACCGGGCAGGCATCCACGCAAGCCGAATCCTTCGTCCCGATGCACGGTTCCGCAATCACATAAGCCATCTCAAAAATCTCCCTTATCCGCTTCTAAATTCGTCGCGCAAATTAAGCTCGTACTTCGATTCTAGCAGCACAACCGCTCTTACCTGCAACCACACGTCTCACTGCAAATACGACCCGTTTAGGCCCTATTCCACGCATTTCAATCACTCTGCTCTCTCATGCGCTCCGCCAGGTTCACGGGAAAGATCCTCTCCGGCGACGCCTCGAGCTCCCTCTCGGTCCACCAGCGAATCTCTTTCATGATCTCCTTTTCATCGGCCGTAACTCCTATCAGTTGAGGAGCATCACGCACACACTTCGCCATGAACAGAAAATCAACATTGTCCTGCATCTCCCCCTGATGCAAAAACTGGTTACTGTCGCAATAGACCGGCCCGGTCACTATCAACTCCAGCCCAAGCTCTTCCTTCACCTCACGCGCAGCAGCCTCAATCTCTGTCTCTCCAACTTCGATCTCCCCACCCGGCAAAGCCCAAAACACAAACTCGCCATCGTCCCTCGGCACCACAAAACGAATTAACAAAATCGCGCCCGTCTCATCGAACAGCATCACCCGCGCCGTCCGCCGCTTCCGCACTCTACTTCGCCGCCAACCGCTTCGCCGCAAACTCCGCCGCCGAAGGAATCGCGGTCAGCTCCCGCCCCGCAAACATCTCCGTAAAGATATGCACGATCTCCCCCTTGATCAGTCCATTGGTCGCCAACACCTCACGGCTATCCAGCGTAAACTTCCCCCCATCGAAGTGCGTCACCGACCCACCCGCCTCTTCCACCATCAGATATCCCGCCGACGTATCCCACGGATTCAGATTGAACTCCCAAAACCCATCCAACCGCCCGCAAGCCACATACGCCATATCCAGCGCCGCACTCCCGGCCCGCCGCACCCCATGCGACCGCAACGTAATCTCGTTATAAAAGTGCACATTCGGGCTCTCATGCCGCTTCTTGCTCGGAAACCCCGTAGCCGTCAGCGACTCCTGCACCGTCGCAATCTTCGACACCGCGATCTTCCGCTGATTCAGCCAAGCCCCCTTGCCACGCTCAGCCGAAAACATCTCGTCCCGCAGCGGATCGTAGATCACCCCAGCAACCATCTGTCCATCTTGATCCGCAGCCAACCCAGCCGCGCGCTTCTCTAACCCCAGCACCACGCAAAACGCCGGAAACCCATGCGCAAAGTTCGTCGTCCCATCCAGCGGATCGACATACCATCGATACTCGCTATCCAACCCACTCCGCGTCCCCTCTTCGCCATACACCCCATGCGAAGGAAACGCATCCTTTAGCTTCTCCACAATCAACTTCTCACTCGCCCGATCCGCCTCCGTCACCAGATCAACGTCACCCTTGTACTCTGTGGCCACACCCTTCGTATAAAACCCACGCAGCAACGCCCCAGCCTGCCGTGCAATCCCCTCAGCCACATGCGCAAAGTCAAACTTCTTCACCATCCCCATCCCACACCTCCCCTTCAACTGTCTCCAGTGCTATCGTTCTCACCAGAGTATCCTGCGCCCACCGAGCCTGCTCGAAACTCCGCTCGTCAAAATCACCCTTTGAGGTCGGTCAATGCCCAAATTTCTGATCGAACGCGACATCCCCGGCGCAGGAAACTTCACGCCCGAGCAACTCACCGCCATCTCCGAAAGCTCATGCCGCACCCTCCGCGGCATCGATACCGAAGTTCAGTGGCTCACCTCCTTCGTCACCTCCGACAAGATCTACTGCATCTACATCGCGCCCGACGAAGAGGTCATCCGCCGCCACGCCTTCGAAGGCGGCTTCCCCGCCAACGTAATCACCCAGATCCACTCCGTAGTCGATCGCAACTACGCCGACGCCTGATCTCATCTTTGCGATTGTGATTGATATGCTTTCAGTTGCATCAGCTGCAAGGCCTGCGATGGAACTCCCAATTGCTCACGCAGCGCATCCGACACTAATTCACGGTCATAAGGCTCCTGCGTGAATTCATGTTTCGCGTCACCCGAGTACTGCGTCCCAAGCACTTGCTTTTGACCGACCTTCCAGAGATACCGGTCCAGGGTAGCCGCAGCGATCCAGACAGCGGTCGCATCTCCCTTTGACATAGCCACAATCGCCAGGGTATGAGCCAGCAGGTAATCGTTCGCCGTATATGCATGCTGAAACACAACAGCCGCCTCTTCGAAGTCCTTGCCAGTATGCAGCGAACCAAGTGCCAGCAGCTTCCTTGTCTGCTCTCGCCGCTCTGCATCCGACTTATTCATCATCTCCTCATCGATCTTCCCCACCGTCCGAACGCGTTGATCCTCCTTGATAGATCGCCTCCATCTCAGTGTTCGAAACATCCGAGTCGCGTGCGGTATAAAGCCGGTTGGGCTCCCAATCCAACGCCACCGTCGCTCCAACATCGGCTCGTTCATACACATCAGGCTCCTCTGCAACGTCCGCAGGAAGATCATCAAACATCACCATCGCCCGAGCCCCATCCACCCGCATCACATATGCGTCCACATCCTTCGGGTCATTGGCGTTCTGAACGGTAAAGTGCAAAGCCCCATCAACCACCCGAAGCTGAGACACCTTGTCCTTCCGCACGCCCCCGCGCATATTTGCAAACCCATTACTACCACTTGAAAACTTTGCTGGACGCTCCCAACTGCCGCGCAGGCTCCCGCCATCCTCCGTCAAACGCAGAACAAATAGGTTGCGCGCTCCCAATCGCCTTGCCCATGTCCCGGCAAAATCTCTCATCTCAGCAGCATGGGCAGCTCCCGACAAGATCGACAGCACAATCAAACACCCAACCACACGTACAAGCACATTGCTCTTAATGCGCATCCGCGTAATACCCCTTCCGATACTGCAGTTGATACTTACCCTGCAGCTCCGCATCCGACATCCGCACTTTTATCGACCGAAACGAAGTATCCGCCCCCCGGTTCGGCGCATAGTACCCCAACAAATATTGCGTCCTCAGGTCATCCGACACATGCGCAAACGCCGGCTCCAGATCCTTCGGATCCACAACGTAGTAGTACTTCCCACCCGTATCGTTGGCCAGCTGAATCAGAGCATGCTCCCCGCCGGTATTCCGCCCCGCATCCGCATAGATCGGCACAATGATGATCGAGTACACCATCGCTCCCGCCCTCTGCGCCTGCTCCAGCGCCTGCGTATACCGCGACCCCTTCACCGTATCCTCGCCGTCAGTGATCAGCACCACCACCCGCCGTCGCCCATTCGCCAGCGACGTAGCATCCAGCCGCTGCGACGCCAGGTAGATCGCGTCATACAACGCCGTCGCCGCCCCCGTATGAATCTCACTCAACCCGCTCTCAATCCGCTTCTTCTGATTCGTAAACGGCACAATCTCTCGCACCACCTCAGAGAACTCCATCAAATCAAGCTCGTCCTGCTCCCTCAGCAGCGCATTCACAAAGTGCTTCGCCGCCTCTTTCTCCAGACGCTCACTCGTCATCACACTCTCACTGGCATCGATCGCCAGCACGATCGACAGCGGCGTCGAAGACTCCTTCTCAAACACCGCAATCTTCTGCGGCTTCCCATCCTCCAGAATCTCAAAGTCATCGCGCCCCAGCCCCCCAACCGGCGAGCCCTTCGCATCGACCACGTTCAACGCCACATTCACCAGCCGCGTCTCCACCTTGATCGTCGGCACCTGATCTTCATTACTCTGCGGAGCCTGCGCACCAGGCTGCGGCGGTGGCCTCCTCACAATCGGCGCCTGCGAAAACAGCTCCCCATGCACCATCAACAATCCAGCCAGAGCCCCAACGAACAACTTCACCGCTCTCCCCCATCACGCACTACGCCGCTGACCTGCTGACCCGCTGACTCACCGCCGGGTGCCCCATATCTCGATTCTGAGATGTGGGCCTCGTCCGCAGGACGACCACTCTCCTTCTCGCGCCCACCCACTAACCCGGCCGCTTCAGAAGACGGCTCCCCATCCGCCGACTGCGCCTTTGCCTCAACACCCTTCGGCAGTCCGATATCGCTAGGAAACGGCTCACCATCCGCCCAAATTGCCCCATCCTCAAACTGTTCTTTCTTCCATATCGGCACCGTCTTCTTCAACGTATCAATCAGCCATCGGCAAGCATCGAACGCCGCCCCCCGATGCGCCGAAGCCACCACAATCAGAACGCTCGTCTCCCCCACATACAGCCGCCCCAGCCGATGCACCAACGCCACATCCCGCACGCCGAACTTCTCCAGCGACTCCTCCGCCAGCGCCCGCATCTTCTCCAGCGCCATCTCCCGATAGGCCTCATAGTCGAGGTAAAGCGTCTTCCGCCCCCGCGTATTATCCCGCACAATCCCGTCGAAGACGCACACCGCCCCATCGGCGCCCGCCTTACTCTCCAGCACAATCTCCTCCGCCGGAATCACATCATCTGTAATCTCAACCCGCATCCGTTTCCTAGCCCTCAATCCCGCCGCTCACCGGCGGCAGCAGCGCCACTTCATCGCCATCCCGCAGCGCAACCTCTACCCGCGCATACTCCTGGTTCACCGCCACAGCGATCGAATCCCATCCAAACCCCGGCACACGCTCCTTGTAGACGTTCAAAACGTCCGCAACGGTAGCCCCGTCTGTCATTTCCAGAAACTCCTGGTCGCCACCCAGCCTCTCCCGCAGCACACCAAAGTAAAGCACACGAACACGCATCCCAAAAGCATATCTGACGGCCCTCCCCACCCCTTCAAACAACATTTCCCCGCAATGACGGCCTTATTCGCTCGACGATCGCAAAAAATAGGCTAAAATTGGCCATCCGATGAACCGTACTGAACTCTTCTGGCGAAATCTATCGCTGGCATTTCGCCGTGCAGCGCGAGACAAACGGGCCTTGAGCAATCTGCTCGGCGCCTTCGCCCTCCTGTCCTACATCGCTTATCTGCTCTGGACCTTCACCTACCTCGGCCTCTGGGGAACAATCTGCATGATGGCGGTCGTTGCAGTGGCAATCGGTCTCGCCGTCCTCATCAACAAGAAAAACGCGCGCGACAAAGAGAGCATCCTGTCCCTCTCCTCCCCCTCAGCGCTCGAGATCAACGACCTCCGCGAGCATCGCATCCGCCTCGCAAACATCCTCCTCTGCAAAGCCGTCATGGTCGCTCGCGCAGACAACGAAAATCTCCACCGCATGGGCAAAATCGACCCACGCCGTCAAGGAGCCTGTCGCCGCCGCACCCTCGATCTCGCACGCCGCCCCGAGCTCTGGCAGACACTCTCCACCGAAGAGCGCGATCTACTCATGTCACCCGAGGGAAGTTGGAAGTGGGACGCCGTCTGGCCAAGAATCATCCACATCGAAGACGTCAGAGTCCTTCGCTGGATCCTCAAACTCGACCCCATCCTCACGCCATTTGAGTTCCTCAAACCAGACCTCAGCGCCGCATTCGAAATCACCAACCGGCCGGAGCAGGTCGAAGGCAAAGGCTGTATGCAGCCGTGGGATCTTCGCCCCGCGCAACAAGCCGCCGAGCAAATGCTGAATCGATGCATGGCCGAAGGCATTCATCGAGGCTTTCTCACCATCGAAGACAAAGAGGCCCGAGCACAATATATCCACCTCGCACAGACACTCGGTGCCAATCAAAGTGAAGACTTACTGATCGGCTCCACCATCGTCGCCGAAACCGACCGGCAGCACATCGAATGGATCACGCAAGCTGCACTCCGTCGTACCAACCTGCTCAGCGCCGTAATCAAATACCTGAACTCCTCCCCCGAAGACCATCTGGAACTCGCTTGAAAGATCGAGCAATGTGAAACCGGCACAATGGTGCAAAAATTGTGCCGGATCATGCTCAGTACTTGAAGCGGTACTTCACCTCACCATAGATTTGCCGAGGATCATTGAAGTGGAATCCGCCAAACGTCAGGCTGTTGTCGAGCAGGACACGATAGTTCGCTAAGTTAGTCGCGGTCACAGAGGCCGTCAGCTTTTCACCAAAGCTCTTGCCAACCGAAAGATCGACGCTGGTGTGCTGCGGCAGATAAGCATTGGGATAGGGTGTCGCGGGATCCGGATTCCCATTCGTAAACCCAGAGCCGTAATAAACATTGGTGGATGCGGTCATCTGCCACGGCAGTGTCGCGTTGAAGCCCACATTCAAAGTATTGCGCTGATCGTGGTCGACCGGCGTGTAGCCGGGTTCAACGTCGCACTCAGGCGAAGTAATCGGCACGCAGATCAGGCCGCCAGTAATCGCTCCCCTCTGCTCCGCGATCTGGTTCGAGTAAGCAAGATGCGCCTGCCCGAAGTGCCACAGACGCGGCGAGCGAAGACTAAGCTCCCACGCACGAATCAACGCGCCATCGACAGTCACCGGAAAATAGATGCTGGAGTTGCCAATATTCGAGTGGTCGAGGAAGTTATTAACCCGAGTCTTGAACGTATCGACGTCGAGCACCCAGCCGCGAAGCGGAATCTGAACTCCGAACTGATGCTCTTCATCGCGTTCTCCGTGAAGCGGAGCGAAGTCGGTGTTGTTGTCATTTGCAAACTGCACAATTGGCCCCGCTGCAGTCAGCAGCGGAGGTGGCTGATAGTAGCGTCCATAAAATCCCGAAACACCCAGTTCAACCTCGGAATACGAACCGCAACGCCGAAACGAGGATCAGTTGCATTCTCGCTAAACTCGCCCTGAAAGTGCGTCTCGCGCAACCCCGCGATAAGCGTAAGCCACGAAGTGGCTTTGAAGTTGTCGGAGATGTACTCCTCGATCACGCCACCGCTCGCTGAGTCAGGTTTAGTGAAGTTCGTATTGCCACTGTCGTCGTTGAAGATCGCCCCAAACAGATAGTTGTCATGTTGGCCGAAGGAGTATAGACCAGCCTGAATCGTATTGCGCGCAATCGCAGTCGTAATAGAAACTTGCGCGCCGCCATATGTCGAAGAACGATCCGCAGTAGTAGCAACCGGGGTGTCGTTAGGGTTCGACTCATAGTCGGCCTTGTTGTAGTGGTAGAACGGAGACACCTGAAGCACAGTAGATGGATTGAAAGTACGGAGCCACGTAAAAGCTACAATCGCATCGCTCTCATGCTGACCGTCACGAAGCCCGCTCGAATCGAACTGCTGATTCCCGAAGCTGTTCGGATCCGGATCATACGGAATCTGAAAATAATCGTTGCGGAGTTGAGTCATCAGCCGAAACTGATCCTTGGCGCTTCCGTTGTAGATCAGAGACGCAAAGCCACCATAGCCGTTCGTAGCGTCATGCAGAACCTCACCGACCGGTGGCGCAAGTCCATAGTCACTGCGATTCCCGTTCAGACTGGCGTAGTAGGCAAACTTCTCCGTATGGTCACCGAAGTTAAGCTGATCGTCTGTCTGGAAAAAATTACCAGCCGTGACGATAAGCTCAGCCTCGCGATTCCGTTCGAAACCGGTACGAGGCACAACATTGAACACCCCATACGTACGGTCGCCGATATCAGACGTATAGCTTCCACGCTGAATCTCGATGTAGTCGATATCCTTTGGGCTGATCTGGGCAGCAAGATTGCTCGCAATATTCGTATTCGGCACTTCCACGCCATCGATAAGCCAACTCACCTGGTGCCCCCCGCGCATATGCAGCATGTCGTGAGTGATATAGGCGCCAGGTGTGTAGTCGGTAATCATCGAAAGCGAGTTGGTGCGATCTGAGCCAGGCGTCAGGGCGATGGTCTCGCGATCGACCAGCGTAGTAGGAGTAACCGTATTAACGTTGGCCGTGTAAGCAGGATTCTCCACAGTGACAGCCTGCTGCACAGTGCCAACCTGCAGCTCAAAGTGCAACGCCGGGGCAGTATCAGAGGCCAGCGTAAGAGTCTGTATCTTGCTTGCGAAGCCGGTCTGCGAGACGGTAATGACGTAATCCCCGAGCGGGATCGAGGAAAGCGTAAAAGATCCGTCCTGATTCGTTACGGTACTTTGCGTGTAGGCGGAGGTGGCAGCCCGCAACTCCACATGAGCGCCGGCGATGGGACGGTGTTGCGGGTCGTGAACGACTCCATGAAGCTGCCCGAAGATGGTGGCGTAGGCCGCAGTGGTACCCAGAAGAAGGGGCCAGAGACAAAGTAGTACAAGCTTGCGCATGGATTCCTTGTCAAAAAGCTGACAGAGTTGGAACTTCAATAGGAGGAGGGGCAATCCGACCCATCGCGCTTCAGAATCGGCGAAGAGTCGAATGCCGTTCGGCTAGAGAAGATCTACGGGAGGACCACGCTTTTGGCGGGACCGATCGAGAGCCCCGCGGGCGCGGGCCTCGGTCTGTGCTCGAACGGAGGGGTGGCTTACGATCTCTGCGAAGATCAGCGATGACGCATGGAACGACAGGTCACCATGTTTAACCGACGTGACCACCGCCGGAAATGCCGGGCACCGCGGCGCAATGGCCGAGAGACTCACTGCAGTTCCAGTCGACTCTGCAGACTTCGTCTTCAGCATGCAGTGATGTGCGCCGCCCCGTCTGCAGCAGGCCGGCAGATTCACATCCGGTCCACCCGCAAAGGCCAGGACAGGCGAAATCAGCGGGAAGCTGAAGATGACCAGTAGCACGATGCTAAGAAGTCGTCGCACTCCGCTATTGTAGCGGAGCTTTGTAACTGACCTGTCACAGGGACGATGCAGAGGACACGCGCAGCTGAACCTCCACAAATTGAACTCCAGCAAACGTCAGAGCGTTCAGGGACACCGGCCCGGCTTACTCCGCAAACAATGTCGCATCAGGGTGCGACTCCTTGGGATACCAGACCCTCTCGCCATCCACCCGCGCAAACTCCGTCATCTCATGCACCCGTCGAGAACTCCCGCCAGCCGGCGTCACAAAAATGTCTTCCACCACCTCACCCCTCGCCAGCACCGCATCCCCGATCAACGACCGGTGACACCGCCACGGCACCGCCTCCGCACACATCACCACAATCGCATCCAGCTCCGTCAACCCCATCAACCAGTCGATCTCTGCACGAAACTCCGGCGTCTGCATGTAATCCGCATACCCTCGAAAACTCTCGTTCCTCCATCCGGTATTCACGCTGTCCTTCCGAGCCGCTCTGCGCCCACCCAGTCCCACCCTCCACACCGGACGTATCCCCGCGCTCACCAACGAAGCGAACAACCGCTCCTGCCCAAACTGCGGATACCTCTTCGATCCCGGATACCGCCGCACATCCACCAAAGTCGAACACCCGTTCTCGCAGAGCGCCCCCACAAACGCCTCAATCTCCAGCGTCGAGTGTCCAATCGTCATCATCGCCGTCACCAACCAAAAATAAAGTTCAAAAACGTGTCACATTTTTAGACGCTCAAAAAGTGGTCTGCAACGCACCACATCTACCATGCAATTCACCACGTTTTCACCACCAAAACACCACATAAAAACACCGATTTTCTGCAAAACCCCCAGCAAAATCGCCATTCCACCACGCCAGAAAAAACCGCCACACAAGAAAGAAAAAGGGCGGTCCGGCAACCGCCGAACCGCCCTCTTTTTATCCCGCCGACTGCAGGTCTTACACGGTAGCGTGAAGTACCTCTTCACGAACCACCTCGTCCTGCGCCTTCTCCCGCTGCGTCTTCGGCAGCGCAACAGCCAGCACATCCTCAATCCGAGTAGCGTAGTGAATCGTCACGCCCTCCGTCTGATCCGGCGTTAAGTCCTCATCCACCTGCTGTTTACAGTCCGTCGGCAGAATCACATCCCGCACGCCGGCCCGCTTCGCCGCAAGGAACTTCTCCTTGATTCCGCCAACCGGCAACACATTGCCGCTCAACGTTATCTCGCCAGTCATCGCCGTCAGCGGATGCACCGGAGTGTCCGTCAACAGGCTCACCAGCGCAGTCGCCATCGTCACACCAGCCGACGGACCATCCTTCGGAATCGCACCTGCAGGTACGTGAATATGCAGATCCGTATCCTTCGTAAAGTCCTCATCGAGCCCTAACGACGCGGCATTTGAGCGCACCCAGGTCAACGCCGCCTGCATGCTCTCCTTCATCACATCACCAATCTGACCAGTGATCGTGAAGCCGCCCTTACCCTTCATCCGGTTCGCTTCGATGAACAACACATCGCCGCCCGCCGGTGTCCACGCAAGTCCGACAGCAACACCAGCACGTTTGGTTCGCTCCGCAATCTCCGTATCCACACGCACCTTGATACCACCAAGGAACTCGTGCACGATCTCCGGAGTGATCACTACCTTCTCCGTCTGACCTTCAGCAATCTTGCGCGCGACCTTGCGGCATACGGTCCCAATCTGCTGCTCCAGCTTACGAACACCCGCCTCCCGCGTGTAATGCCGCGCGATCAGATGCACGCTCTCCTTCGGAAACTCGATGTTCTCCGTCCGTAATTCCGTTCTCTTTGATCTGCCGCGGAATAAGGTATTTGATGGCAATATTGACCTTCTCCTCTTCCGTATAACCAGTCAGCTCTATGATCTCCATACGATCGAGCAGCGGCCCAGGAATCGTATCAAGCTGGTTGGCTGTGCAGATAAACAACACCTTGCTCAAATCAAACGGCTGATCGAGATAGTTATCGCGAAACGTATTGTTCTGCTCCGGATCAAGAGTCTCCAGCAACGCGCTCGCAGGATCTCCCCTGAAGTCGCGCCCTAGTTTATCGATCTCGTCCAGCATGAACACTGGGTCTTTCACCTCAACCCGCTTCAAGTGCTGAATAATCTGCCCTGGCAGCGCGCCGATATATGTTCTCCGATGCCCGCGAATCTCCGCCTCGTCATGCATACCGCCCAGCGAGATCCTCGAGAACTTGCGATCCAACGCCTTCGCAATCGACCGTCCCAGCGAAGTCTTACCCACGCCCGGAGGCCCAACGAAGCAAAGAATCGGCCCCTTCATATCCGGCTTCAAACGCCTCACCGAAAGGTAATCCAGGATGCGGTCTTTGACCTTCTTCAAACCATAGTGATCCTCATCGAGGATCCCCTTCGCCTTCAGAATGTCTACCTCACCCGACGACGTCTTGCCCCACGGCAGTACAGCGAGCCACTCCACATAGTTCCGCGTCAGCGAGTAGTCCGCGGCAGCAGGATTCATCCGGCTCAGACGGCCCAGCTCTTTCAGGGCGTCTTTCTTCACATCCTCCGGCATCCCAGCGGTCTCAATCTTCTCCTTCAGCTCAGCGATGTCCTTCTGGGTGTCATCCTGATCGCCCAGCTCCTTCTGAATCGCCTTCAACTGCTCGCGCAGGTAGTAGTCCCGCTGCGACGACTGCACCGAATCCTGCACCTCCGTCTGGATCTTGTTGCGCAGTTGCTGTACCTCAAGCTCCTTTGCGAGATGTTTGTTGATGCGCTCCAACCGAGCCGAGACATCTGGCGTCTCCAACAGCTCCTGCTTGTCGGTCGTCGTCAAAAATGGCAGTGACGACGCAATAAAGTCCGCCAATCGGCCCGGCTCGTCAATGTTGATCGCAATCGTCTGCAAGTCATCGCTCAACGTTGGCGACGAGGTTACGATCTGCTGGAACTGGCTGACCACATTCCGCTGCAACGCCTCAGCCTCCGGCGTCTGCTGTGGCTCGACATCTGGAATCGCCTCATATTCCGCGGTCATAAACGGCGTCAGCTGCGCAAACTCCCCCAGATGCACCCGCTCATTTCCTTCTGTAAACACAAAAAGACTTTGATTCGGCATCTTGACGACCTTGTGTACCGTCGCCCGTGTCCCCGTGGCAAACAGATCCGCCGACTGCGGCGAATCCTGCCGGGCATCCCGCTGCGCTACCACCAGAATTGTCTTCTCCTCGCCCAGCGATTGAATCAGCTGGATCGAGCTCTCGCGCCCTACGGTCAGGGGCAACACCGCGTGAGGGAATAAAACCGTATCCCGCACCGGCAACACTGGAACAGGACGCTTGCCGGTCACTTCAGCGCCAGACCCCTCGCTGTTTTTTGCTGCTGTCGGCTGAATCACACTTACAAAGTCGCTTGGCATTGAGTGTACCTCTATCAGATTATCAACTATTCGATGCAGCAAGTCTTCATCTGGTCGCAAATCCGGTCCCTCTTTCGTCTGAGCGTGGTCCATCCCAAGTGTCATCGGCCATAAGTCCATTCTCATCAGTGGAATAACTATGTGAGATCTGCCTCGTTTGAAAAGGGCCTTCCGGGTGGAGTCGTGGCCGGGCTACTCAAAGGGTCCATGCCGAAAAGCAAAATTGCCTTAGCCTTGGCGCTCGCAGTATTGGGCATCCTACGCTTTCATTCGCCCTAATGCCACAACAGCACGATTCTGCCGCTCAAAATTGACCAAATAGGACCCGTTTAAGCGGCTTTGTAGCACCCCAAAACCTTCATCATTCGGCAATGCTTGCCCAGAGCCGTCAAAGCTTCTTCAGCCTGTTCCCACGAATCGAATCGTACATCGACATAGAACACATACTCCCACGGGCTACCCGGCACAGGTCTCGATTCAATCTTGGTTAGATCGACACCAGCCTCCGCCAATCGTTGTAACGCGGCCACAAGGGTTCCCGGCCGATGCTCAATAGCAAACGCCAGGCTCATCTTGTTTGCGTCGACCGCTCGCAATTCGTTTAAGTTCGCGGACTTTCTTCGTATGAAATGAAACCGCGTGTAGTTTTCCGTGTGATCTTCCACACCAGCGATCAGTATCTCAGCGCCATACTCCTCTGCAGCAAGCTCAGGGGCAATCCCTGCTGCATCCCGTAAACCACCCTCCATCAAGTGCTTCACGCTCCCCGCTGTATCGTAAAACGTCACCACTTCAATCTCTGGGTGCGCTGCCAAAAATCGACGGCACTGCGACAAGGCAACCGGATGCGACATCACCCGCCGCACCTCCTCCAGCTTCACTCCCGGCATTGCAATCAGGTTGTGTCGGATACGCAAAAGGCTCTCGCGCTCAATCTGGACCGGCATCTCAAGGAGCAGATCATAGTGTTCTGCCACCGATCCATGCAGGCTGTTTTCAATTGGAAGAACCGCACCATCGGCTTCACCGGACACGACCTTTGCCAGCACCTGCCCAGATAACGCGCAAGCGATGATCTCCACGCCCTCATGATTGCCCAGCATCTCGACGGTCGCCATATGGCTGTTTGAGCCTAACTCACCTTGAATTGCTACCTTCAATCCAATTACCCCATTGATTCGTTCTATGAATTCACATTTTATTCTCCATCGCGGCAACCCGCATGAGACGCCTCGCAACTTACCTGATGAAGGGCCTGAGTTTCTGAATACCATCAATGCGAACCGGAGATGCTAAAACCGGCAATCGTCTAGGAGAACGAAATGCTTTGGACAATCACCATTATTCTTTTCATCCTCTGGGTCGTAGGACTCGTCAGCAGTTACACCCTCGGCGGCATGGATTCACATCCTTCTGGTCCTTGCCATCATCGTGCTCATCTTCAACCTGCTGTCCGGTAGACGAGCGCTCTAACAAACCTTGTATCCCACTTTCAGCAGCCCGTCCCAATTCACCTCGAAGTAAGGAGCAAATATGAATACCGAAAAAATTGAAGGAAAATTCGACCAGGTAGCAGGCAAAATTAAACAGAGTGTAGGCGAAGCAGTCGGCAATCAGAAGCTTGCTAACTCCGGCGTAGCCGATCAGGTTAAAGGAGCCGCTAAAGAAACCTGGGGCAACGCGAAAGACACCGCAGCCGTTGTCAATGACGACACTCGCAGTCGAGCTGCCGTTGAAGGTGACGACCTCGAAATATCGCGCAGAAAACTCTGCTCACAATCTGCGCGAAAAGATCGCCGATACTGCACAAAACGTTAAAAACTCTGTAAATGAGAAGTTGGACAATATGAAGCGTGAACATCGCAGCTAGTCTCCGACGATGCTTTACCTAAAGGCCCGCGAACGCGGGCCTTTTCTATTTCCTCATCAAAAACATCCGCCGCAACAAATCCAAAGAACACGACTGAGATCACCCCATTCAATGTAAAGAATGCCGCATTCATTCGCCTCAAATCCTTCGGCGAAATGATCGAGTGCTCATACAGCAATAAAATCGCCACAAGCCCCACGCCCACCATCGCAATCGCGCCCAGGCCAAACAATTTCATCAATAAGCAAAGCAGCAGCAGCATACCCAGGTGCATGGCGCGCGCAATCCAGAACGCCGTCTTTACACCGAACGCCTGCGGCACGCTGTTAAGTCCCACCTCGCGATCGTGCTCAAAGTCCTGGCACGCATACAGCACATCAAATCCACCTACCCATAGCAGCACCGCAGCCGTCAGCACCACGATCCTCGCATCAAGCGATCCCCTCACCGCGATCCACGCCGCCGAAGGCGCAATTCCCAACGCCAATCCCAGCACAATGTGCGACCACCGCGTCACCCGCTTCATATAGCTGTAAGCCAAAACCACCAACAGCGCCATCGGCGCCAACTCCAGAGTCAGCCGATTCAGCATCGCCGCACCCAACACAAACAGAGCAATCGACACAACAACAAATCCGCCGACAAACCCCATGCTTAGAGTGCCCGCCGGAATCGCCCTCATCGCAGTCCGCGGATTCGCCGCATCCAATTGCGCGTCCGCCAGCCGGTTGAACGCCATTGCCGCCGACCGCGCCGCCACCATGCACACGATGATCCAGCCCAGCACCCGCAACGTCGGCCATCCACCCGCAGCCAATACAGCTCCTGTCAACGCAAACGGCAACGCAAACACTCGAGTGCTCCCACTTGATCATCTCAAGCGTTACAACCGTACTCTTCCAAAGTGATGCCATCTCTCTATCGTAAAAGAATTGAGCCGCGCCGACAGTCGTCAACGCGGCTCAAACTCCCGAAACCCGTCCTATTTGTCGGATTTCTCTGAAGCACCGCCAGCCACTTCCAGGTTATTCACCACTTTAAACACTCCCGGAACCGTATTGGCCCGTATATTCGCTACGTCCTTGTCGGCCTGCGAATCCACAACACCCGACAGTGTCACATTCCCATTGACCACCGTGATTCGAATAGGCTTCGCAGGATCGATCGCGTATTTATTAAGCTGAATCGCACCATAGATCGCCCTCGCCTCTGCAAGACGAATCTTGTCGTCCATCGGAGATGCCGGTGCAACCTCGATGTTATCGATCACGTCCTTCACCCCCGGATAGTTCTCCACCAGACTGATCGCGGAGTCTTTATCCGTCGGTCCGTACGCCGTCCCACCCAGCGTCACAGCACCATTTTCGACGCCAATCGTAAATGCATTAAAGGCCGTCGTCCCGTAGCCCACTCGATCGTATGCCAGCTTCTCTGCAAGCTTGTCTCGCAGAGTTGTATCGTCAACCGTGGGCCCCGCGACCTCGATCAAATTTTCGACGCCCTTCACATTCTTGCGATGATGCGTCCTGTCGTCCGCGTCCACTTTTGCGCTATAAAGATCCACCGTCCCCGACAAAGTAACCACACCATTCTGGACCGAAGCCTTAACATCTTTGAATCTCTTACTATCCAGCGCCTTCGTCACCTCTGCCTGAATCTGTGCGTCGTTTGAGCCATTGGCAACAACTCCGGCAGCGCTCTGTGCAATTCCACTCATACCTGCGCCCATCATCCAAAATCCAGCCACCGCCAGCAAAGTCATCCGTTCAACATGCTTCATCCAGCTCATCATTTCCTCCAGGAACCCAGGCATGCAGATCCACAACAACCGGAACCACTAGGCGAGTCATATTAAGTACGATGCAACTTTGGCGCAACCAGCCTAACGATATCGTTTTCGAAGCTTATAAACGATACTGAAAACACCCGACTCATCACGCCCCACCACAATCGAATTATCGTGGTTCAAGTCATACTGCACCTGGATCAACTGTTGTGCCGACGTGTTCACGTTTGTCGCAAAGGTAGCTGTAATCTGCCGCGACAGCTGCTGCTGCACGGTAATCCTGGCCGACGAACCACCGAGCGTACCAACAAACGCAGGGTCGATCTTCACGCTGCCCACCCCAAACAGCTTCTCCACACGATTGCTTACAGTGGCATTCAAAGCGCCACCTAGCAACGCACTCGTCGTCGGGTCGGTTCCCTGTTGCGACTGCCGTTCTTGATAGAGCTGCGCCTCCTCCTGAGTCCTACCCAGCGCGAGCAACGCAAACACATCCGACTCACTCAGCGGAGGCTCTGATCGATACGTCGGCTTCAGATTCGTCGAAGTACCATGCAGACCAATCGTGATGTCATAGTTCTCCACCTGCGCCGTCGCATCCAAATCGATAATCGGGTCGATCCTTACCGGGTTCGTAAAGTAAATATCTCCCCGTTGCAGCTGATATTTCGTTCCTGCAAATGTCGCGCTGCCGTCATTAATCTCGATCCGTCCAAGCACAGAAGGTACAGCTGCCGTCCCACGAATCTGCAAATTGACCGTACCCGCCAGCTTTGCATACGAGTTCTGAAAATCAAGTTGCGGAGCGCTGGTCACATGTACATCCAGCCGAATCTTGTTCGCCGGCGAGTTAGGATCAGGCGGCGCACTCACCCCGCCAGCCGAACCAAACGCCGCAAAATCGACATCGGCTCCGATCCCAAACCGAGTTATCAAAATTGTGCCGCTCAACAACGCGCTCTCCGTCCCGCCCTGCAACTTCAGATTCGCATTCGCTGTCGCACTCAACCCATACAGCCGCACGCGCACCACGTCGCCGGTCGCAGTCAGATCGGCATACACCCCATTCCGATAGCGAATCGACCCGCCGATCTTCAGCGTCCCCCCACCAGTAGTCGCCGTTAGACTTTGAACCTGCAGCCGGTCATCGTTGAACACCAGCGTGCCATTCATATTGCTCAACCCATTCGGCACACCATCGATCGCAATATTCACATTGTCGAACTGCACCTTGCCCTTCAATTCAGGATTGGTTACGTGGCCGCCCGCCGCAACCGTGAATTCAACCTTCCCTGTCGAGATAATGTCGTCGTCAAATGTGTGAAGCAAAGCCATGCTGACGCTGCCGACCGCCTTCACATCCAACTTGCCGCCCTTCGGGTCGGTGCCCCCAAACAGTTCTCCCGTACCGCTCGCCCGCATATCGGTATCTTGTCCCGTGATGTGAACCTGTTCGAGCGTCGCCACACCATCGCGCAACCCCACCCGCAATGGTTCAGCCGCCTTTAACTCGACCCCTTGCAGCTTCACATCCACCTGGCTAAACTCAGCCTCTCCACTCAGATCCTTTGGAGTCTTCAACGGGCCGTTGACCGTCGCCGTCCCATTAATCAGCGACTCCGCCTTCATCGTTCCTGGGCCGAACATCGCCAGTGGCTTCCCGATATCCAGCCCTGCCACCGTAAGCCTCGCCTGTGTATCGTAGTCGCCGGTCAGCCGTGTCTGTCCCGAAGCATCCAGTTTCGCTCCAACCAGCGTCGAGTTCGCGGTGAAATACACCACGTCTCCCTGACTATGCGCCTCAACTGCGGCTTCACCAATCCCCTGCCCGCGATACGTCACGCCTGCAAGCTTCAAATCTGCCTTCAGCCCTGGCTGCGTCATCGTTCCACTCGCGTCTGCAACGAAACTCACCATCCCATCAAGTTCAGACTTTGCCTTCTGCAACGTCAAAAACTTCGACAGCAAAATATCGCGTCCCGCAATATGCCCATGCAGACGGTCCGTTCCCATGTCGTACCCACCGTTGCCGGCAACCTGCATCCCATGCAGCTTCAGCACAACGTTGTTCGCTTCCACATCCTTACCTTGCACCGACAGGTCCGCCACAGCGGAGTCATACGGTTCGCCATAAGCAACGCCATTCATCAACGAGAGATGACCACCACCACTCAAACTCCGTAGCGTTCCCACTGCATGACCGTTTAGCGCAATCGTTCCCGTCACAGGAACTTTCCCTTGCTGCCCCGCAATCTGCAATACGTCAACGATCTGTGCGTCGGCCAACTGCGCTTTAGCATCCAGGGCCATCCCATCGTCCCACAGGTACGTCGTAACACCGCGCCGCGACACCACCTTCCGTGGCGCGATCTTTCCAGTCAGGTTCAGCACTGCCGTTCCGCGCTTGATCGTCGAACTCGCCACCACCACCCCAGTATTCGGCGAATACTCCGCGTCCGTCACCACTGAATCCATCAGGACATCCGTAGCCCCCAATTCGAACTCTGCATTAGTCGCCTGCAGATGTCCTTTCACATCGAGGTCGGCGATCTGGCCCTTTGCTGTTCCATTGAACTGCATCGCACCATGCAACACGACGGGGATTGCCGCTGTACCTCTCTTTCCATTTCCCTCGAGATCGAGCGTCGTCAACAACTGGTTGTACTCCGAGAGATCCCGTACCGTCATATCGACCTTCAGATCTGTCAGCGGATCGCCTTCGTTCACCCCCAATATCCCTGAAGCCTCAAAGTTCGTCTCCGGCATCTGCAACGAAATCCGCTGTATTCGCACCGTCTCATTTCGACCCGAGTAGTGGGCTATCGTCTGCCCCGTAACCGGGACATCATTCAAAGCGCCGCGTCGCTTCACACCCGTCGGCGCAAACGTCAGATTCCCATCCACCTCCACGGTATCCGCGACATACTTCGCCGGACCGCCCCACTCCACCTTCACCGGCCCACTCACAGCTGTATCAAATCCCAGATCGCCATAGTTCTCGGGAGCCGTTACATCCATAATGGTGCGCAGCGGAATCCTCGTAACCACCGCAGTCAAATATGCACGTGCCGTATGCACCTGCGGCACCGCAATCTTTCCTTCCACCGGAGCCTTTGCCCCCACAGCCTTCGCAGATGTATTCGCCGTCGTCACCACTGCCTTCGTCGTAGGCGAGTTCTTCGCTACATCCTGCGATGGCACCTCGCCCAGCCAGTTCGCAATTCTCAACTCACCCGCCGCGCTCCCGCCACCCGGTAGATAACCGGTTAGCGCAGTCAGCAACAACTCGGTCGGCGTCACATGCAGCGTCCCTCCACCGTCTATGTCATGCAGACGCACATTCTCGTCCCTATACGAAGCTTTATGAATCTTTGCCGTCCCCACCAACAGATACCCCGCCACGCAGTCTGGATCCGGCGGCAACGGTCGCGCAGGAACCGCAGTCTCATTAGGATGGCTCCGACGCCAGAAAGGAGGGTGCTTCTGCGCAACCGACGGCGATGTCGTGCAGTTATGTCCGTTCAAATTCAGGTCCGCAGACCCCGCATTCAGGCCATCCACATCGGCCAGCACGGAAAGCTGCTTCAAATCGAGCGTACCCTTCACGGTCGTCTGCCACTCGGGCTTGGCAAAATGTTGAAGGCTCCCCGTCGCATCTAATTTGGAGCTGGCACCGCTGGTGAACTCAAGCTGTTTCAGCTCAACCATGTCCCTTCCAAGCTCCGCGGTGAGGTGCAGTGTGGAGTTCGCTTCCGCCTGCTTGGCCATCTTCGTCCGCAGGTCTTTCAGATCGATCGTCGCACCGTAACGATCGTCCGATGCGATGTAGTGCACCTCGGCGTCAAGATCTCGCGCGGCCAGATCAAATGGAATTGCTCGGTTATTCAGCAGAGCCACGCCATTGGACAACACCACCTCTTGCGCCTTCAGATCCAGCAGCGTATCCGTAACAGAAGTTTTGCTCGTGCTCGGATGCTTCGGTATGGGCTGGTTTGTCTTCCCATCTTTATCCACAATCAAATGGATCTGCGGATGTTCCACGCTCAGGTAGTTCAGCCGGACGTGGGATGCAAGCTCACTGCTAGCAATGCGCGTAAAGAAGTCGAAGATTTGTACGCGAAGCAGAACCTTGTCTACCGCAATATACGGTGCCTCACCCGGCCCTTCGAGTCCATGGATAACCAGACCATCAGCCTCGACTGCGAGATGCAATAGATCGAAGCTGATTCTTCCCAGCTCTACCCTTCCGCCAGTCGCATCTTCGAGCACCTTCACCACTTCTTTGCCAACCCTGCGGTTGAAGTCTTGCGTCCTTGAATACCAGACGAACACCCCAAACACCGCCACTGCCAGCACCACCAGGCAAACGAAGAACCAGGCCATCCAAAGCCCCATTCGCTTCGCGAACGAGCGCTTTACCTTTACGATCTCGCCTTCAACTTTTCCTTCAAACTGTTTTTTCTCTTCCGTCAGTTTTTTCTCCAGGTCGCTCATGGCGCAACCTCCCCCGGAGTCATAATTGTCACACTGCCCTGCACCCGCAACGATTTCAACCAATCCACCAGCAGCGCACCCACTTGCTGCTGCAACAAAACCTCTTCAATCCGTTTTGATATCGTGTCGACGCTTGGCGGAGCTATCTTCCGTTCCTGGTACTCCGGCAGCATCTTCGAATCGTAGAACTGTTTGATCTCTGCATTCGTAATCTTGATCCCACTTCGAAACCGCACCTCGATAAACTTCAGCAGCTTCATCCGTAATAGCCAACGCTGGCGGAACTCTTCGACCGTAAACCCGTGGCTGGCTAGATACTTTTGCCACCCATCGTCTGTCTCACAGTGATACTCCTTGCAGGCGGGTATATCCCTTCGCAGGCTCGCCAACTGAGTATCTAGTTCCTTATCCGTGACTACATCCTCAGGCTCCGACTCAGACTGCTGCAGGATGAGCGCCCGATCGATCAACCGCTCTAACATCGCCTCTCGTGCTAGCTCGGCCTCACTTCTACGGTACGGTTGAATCTCCTCAAACCGCCGCTCCTCATCCACATCGCTCTCTAGAATCACATCGCCATTCACCACTGCAGCGACTCGATCAAGCATGACGCCCTGTACAACGCCGCTGGTCGGATTTGGCGTCTGCTTAGCAATCGCAGGAGGGCCAGGAATAGCACTGGGCTGAGGTATCGGCGTCTGCGCGATAGCAACTGCCTGCGCGGAAACAGCCCATCCCCGTCTTGCCATCACCCCAGTCGTCACTACAAGCACAACTAATCCAAGCATCAATCGCGCCGTCGTGTTGTGCGTTATCCAACGCATCTAGAAGCTCTCTCCAATGCTGAAGAAAAAATTGAAATGCGAGGCCTGCCCCTCATGGGGCGGGTTGTTATTAAAGTCGTAAATGACCGGATACACCGGCGGATTCAAGTTATAGCTGAAGTCAACACGAATCGGCCCCACCGGCGTCCTGTATCGCGCACCCAATCCCACCGTTTGTGAAAAATAGTTGAAGTTACACGTTCCGATGCTCCCCGATACATTTGCGCACGTCTGTTTATCCGGCTGATGAAATCGCGTAATACTTGGGAACATAGCGCTCGCGTTTTGAAAGACGTTGCCCATATCGTTGAAGATCACAAAGTTCACATTATTGCCCACCAGAGGCAGCGTCTGCGCTGGCAGTCGAAGCTCAAACGTATTCACAAACGCCGCCGATCCGCCCACTGGATATCCCGTCTGCAAGTCCCTCGGCCCCGCCCCATTAATCGGAAACCCGCGAAGCGAGTTCGCACCGCCAGCATACGATCGTTCTGGCAGCGGAATCGCGTTGCAACTCGGGTTGGTCGTTAGCAACACGCCCAGGCAGGCCTCATTGCCTTCATTCGGATTCGGCCCCCAGGCTCGCTCATATCCAATCCGCAAGTTCCGCGCGAACACATACTTCTGTTTGCCAAACTGATAGTACGTCGAGTTCGATCCATCCACTTTCCAGAAATCAGTCTGCGACCCAAACGTCGACGAAGCTAAAAACGTCTGCAGAGTCGTATAGTTCCCTTTCACCGCATCCAACGGTCCCGGCGATCGTGAATCGTGAAACCACGTCACTCCCGGTCCACCCACTCGCACCGGCTGCGAAAGTAATGGAATCAGATCCGCCGAAACCTGCAACGAGTTCGGATCCACTGCGACCCGTCTGTAGAGAAAGTCGTAGATAAAGGTATCGGTCCGCCTGAACTTTTGCGTTATTCGAAAGTCTCCTTGCAGCGTCGAAGCCGCAAATGTGGTGATGTCACGTACATTCGAATACCCGCCGGAGATGGACGCACTAAAGTTTTTGCTCTGACGAAGGTGCGGATTCAACAACGTTAAAATCGCGACCTGCTCCAGCAATCCGTACGACGAGTGCAACGTGAGCGAGTCTTCCGTTCCCCGCAGATTGATTCGCGACACATCCAGCGACACTCGTGGGCTGACCCCCGTCTTCCCTTCCTGCGTCAGCTGATTGCAAGGGTTCAGCATCAGTTGGATACACGATGCCTCCGAGATCGTTCCATTCGACGGTGTCCCCGTCTGCGCTTCGAACCCAAATCCATACGTCACGTTCCACCGCTTCGCCTCTGTCAATTGCAGCAATACATTCTTCTGAGGAGCATCCCCCATCGGATTCTGTACTGCCGCCACCACCTCGTTGAACAGTGCGATGTTGTATAGATTTCGTTGTGTCTGCAACAGTGCGGTCTGGTCCAGCGGATCGCCTGCATGCACCAGCACCTGCGCCTCCACCTCCTTCGGCCTCGTCTTCTCCGCACCCGACAGCAGCACTCGGTCGACGAACACCTGCTGCCCCTCCGTCACTGCCAGCGAGACATCAGTCTTGTCTGGATCCTTGGACTCCTTGTTCTGCTTGATCTCCACCTTTACCTGGTCGAACCCATGCGCCAGATAATACTGCAGCACCGTATCGCGATCCCCCGACAGCGTCACCAGCGAAAACGGTTGTCCTGCCTGCGTATTCATCAGGCCCTGCACATCCTTCAACCGACCTGGATCGACACCCACCAGGTCCACAGTCCCAAACCTCTGTTGCGGCCCTTCTACGATCGTGTAGGTCACGGCGATCTGACCAACCTTGGCGGGCTTTCCATCCGGTGCGTTTAGATAATCCTTCACATCCGTCGTCACCGTGGCTTCATCAAATCCATTCGCCCTATACAACGCGAGTATCGCCCCCACATCGGCTGATACCAACGCAGGGCTGTACCGCCCGCTCCGCTGATACGCATTCGACTTCACAACCTTCATCCGCTCGCGCAACAAATCATCGGAGAAGTATTTATTCCCCTTCAAATCCACGGACTGCACCCGATGCTTCACCCCACGCTCCACCGTAAATACCACCCGCTCATCCGGTGTACCCTCACCCACCACCTTCACATCCACCTTCGAATCGAAATATCCCTGCTGCTGTTCGAAGTCTCGGATATTGAACACCCCTTCGTTCAGCAGGTCATTGTCGATCGTCCCCTCTTCGAAGATCGGCACTAACAGATGCAGCCGGCCCGTGGAGATCTTCACGCCCTCCACCAGCACCTTTACCTCTGGCCCCTGGTTCGCATGGAACTCATAGTCCACCTGCTTCCGCGCCTCGACATATGTCTGCTTCTGCATCGTTATCGTTGCTTCAAGGTGATTGCTCTTCTGGTACTGTTTCCGCAACCTGTCCAACGCATTGCTCGTCGTATCCCGTGTCACCCTGCTGTTTTCCTTTAGCTTCGCCTTCTTGCGGAACTCCTCCGCGGTTAGGCCCGTATCGGTTCCCACTAACTGCACCTGGCCCACCCTGGCCTGCGGCCCAATTGAAACCGTATACGTTACATTTACCTGAATCCCTGGAGCATCAAGCTCTGTCTTCACCGACACCTTGGACTCGTAGTACCCCTGCTGCTGCAATATCTGTTGAATTCCCTCCGTACCTGCTGGAATCTGCGGATCGCTGAACGCAGTCCCCGGCGAAAGCTTCGTTGCAAACTCCAGCAGCGATGACAACCGTTCGCTCCGCACCCCCGCGATCGTCACTCTACCCACGAAATAGCGCGAGACACCGGCAAAGATCAGCGTCACATGATCTCCTCCCGCACCCCGCGCACTTCAATGTCCCGATATCTTCCGCTAACGAACAGACGTCGCAGACTTGCCCGAACATCCAGCGGATCGAGCGGCACTCCCACCTTCTGCGTCAACTCTTTCGGCAGCATATCCGTCGCACTGAACGTCACGCCTTCAAACACAATCTTGTCAACGATCAACCCCTTCCACTGCCAGACCGTCGCCGCCGGATCACCCTTGTTAACAGCAGCCGACACCGCAACTGTATTGGCCACTGGCGGAGTCTGTTGCACTGTAGCTGGCGTGGCTACACTCACCCCACTCTGCCCCACAATTGGCGCTGGGGCTGAAGTCGCCGGCGCACTTTGGGCCATGCTCGCCACCGACCACAGCAAAATCACGATCCACGCAGTCTCCCCAGCGCGTCCGCAACTCATCCACCGTGGCATTCGCGCGCGACCTCGTAGCACCTGACCCAAAAAACCACCCGTCATTCCCGTTCTTGTTGATTCTCGTTCTTTTGAGGAGCCCCGCAGTCCTGCACGATGCAGCGAAATCAGCCGCATCGAAAGCCCACGCAACCCCGGCAGGCCCATCTTTCGTAGGATGCGGGAACTATCTGCTTTGTCAGCCGGTTTCCCGAGCATCCGTCCTTCCCTATACTACGAAACAGCAGCCTTTTTGACGTCACTGCATCCATCATGTCTCAGCCGACCATCCCGCGCACGTCCGATCCGCAAACCAGCCTCTCCGCCGCCAACGGTCACCCCCCCGACACCGCTACCGACAGCATCACCGACCGCGACCGCTACTCCCGCCAGATCCTCTTCCCAGGCATCGGAGCCACCGGCCAACAACTCCTCGCCTCCGCCCACGTCGCTATCGTCGGCGTCGGGGCCACCGGAGCCGCCACTGCCTCCCTCCTCGCCCGCGCCGGCGTCGGCACCCTTACCCTCATCGACCGCGACTTCGTCGAACCCTCCAACCTTCAGCGCCAGATCCTCTTCGACGAGGCCGACGCACGCGAATCCCTCCCCAAAGCCGAAGCCGCCCGCCGCAAGATCGCCCTCTTCAACTCCGCCATCACCGTCCACCCTCACATCGCCGACCTCGTCCCCGCCAACATCCACGACCTTCTCTCCCCTGCCCACCTCATACTCGACGCCACCGACAACTTCGAGACCCGCTACCTCCTCAACGACTTCTGCGTCCAGCAATCCAAGCCCTGGATCTACGCCGCAGCCATCGGCGCCTACGCCGCCACCATGAACATTCTCCCGAAGCCTCCGGCACAAGCCCAATCTGCAACTGCCCCCTACACCCCCACCGCCTGCCTCGCCTGCATCTTCCCCAAACCCCCAACCGGGCCAGTAGAAACCTGTGACACCGCTGGCATCCTCTCCACCGCAGTCAACCTCGCCGCCTCCATCCAGGCCACCGAAGCCCTTAAACTCCTCACCAACCAATCCAACCTCATACGCCGCACCCTTCTGTCGTTCGATCTCTGGTCAAACGAGCGCAGCGAGATCAGCACCGCCAAACCGAACCCCGGCTGCACCGTCTGCGGCCAGCGCATCTTCACCCACCTCGCGGGAGAAGGCCGCCCTCACATCACCCTCTGCGGCCGAAACTCTGTCCAGATCCACGAGCACCACCGCCCCGTCGACTTCGCCGCCATGCGCGACCGCCTCCTGCCCCACGCCGACATACACGACCTCCGCTTCAACGAGCTTCTCCTCCGCTTCAAACGTGGGCCCCACACCTTCACGCTCTTCCCCGATGGCCGCGCCCTCATCCAGGGCACCACCGACATCACTCTCGCCCGTTCACTCTACGCTCGGTTCATCGGTTCCTGACCACTTTCGTGCCACCAAAAGCGTCGCACTTTCAACACGACCTCACGCAAACAACCCTTCTTGTCTCACCTCCATCCAACCCAACTGCGCCCGAAATTTACATACGTTTGCGGTAGGCTCAGAGCAGGCGACAACTTAACGGGGAATGATGAACGAGTCCGGAGTCTAGCTATGGACGTCCAAGGCCTACAAATGACACAAACCACACCAGTTCCCGGCATCTTTAAGCGCAATCCGCCCATTGCCGGCGAAGCAGAAGCGATCGAAGCAGCAAAAAACGGCGATGCCGAGGCATTTTCCAAGCTGTATGCCCTCCACAAACGTCGCGTCTATACCCTTTGCCTCCGCATGCTTGGCAACGTCTCCGAAGCCGAAGACATGACCCAGGAAGCCTTTCTGCACCTCTTTCGCAAGATCGGCAGCTTCCGCGGAGAGTCAGCTTTTTCAACGTGGCTTCATAGACTTACAGTAAATTTGGTGCTCATGCACCTGCGCAAAAAAGGTCTCAATCTAGTCTCCCTTGAAGAGACCATCAACCCGTCCGAGGAGGACGCGCCGAAACGCGACTTTGGTAGCCGCGACCTGCAGCTAACCGGCTCGGTCGACCGTGTCGCTCTGGAGCGTGCCGTCGCATCTCTCCCTCCGGGCTACCGCATGGTCTTCGTCCTGCACGATGTCGAAGGCTTCGAACACAATGAGATCGCTACCATGCTCGACTGTTCCACTGGCAATAGTAAGTCCCAGCTCCACAAGGCACGCCTCAAGCTCCGCGAACTCCTTCGCCAACCAGACCCGGTCGCCCAGCAGGACTCCTTAAGGAGGTTGCGGTATGACCGAAACCAGGCTTCCCAACTTCGATACGATGACCCCTGCAGACTTTGAACAATATCTGCCTGAGATCTTTGCCAACGGCGACGGACGCGTCAGCACCGACCCTCGCCTCCAGAACTTCCTCGAAAACAATCCAGACTGCGCGGCTCTCGTGCGCGATCTCGAAGCTATCGCCGATCAGGCGCGCAGCCTCTTCGACGATCCGATCGAGCCCAGCGACTCCGTCTGGAGCGGAATCCAGGACAAACTGAAACACGTCGGCCCCGAAGACGACGACTTCGCCATACCCCAAACCGTATAGCCTTACTTCACGAATCGTGACAGCCTGTGTCCTACTTTAAGGACACAGGCCGTTTTTTGGTGAGTGCAGCGGAGTATCTGACCGATGGCACCTATCAAATGTCACCGGCCCTCGTGCGCACAACGACTCCCTGGGAATATCTGCGTGTCCATGCGGCTTGAGCCAAACCGAATCGTCGAACTTGGGACAAACAAAGTTGCCGAAACCCCGTTTCGGGAACTGGAGATTAGTTTGCATTGGTCATTCGAGCGCCTTGATCAGACCGATCTAGTGGCCACTTTCTTTGGAAGGCAGTTTAGTTCACCCGGTGGAAGGTCCGGCTCCAGCGGGTCTCGTCAAAGAAGTGGAGCACCGTGTGGAGCGTGGAACTGGCTCTTTCTGACGCGGAAGTTTTGTACATATCGTCTTCGGGTGTTTCGAAAGACCAGTAGACGAAAAGTGGACGGCCGATCAGGTTGGCTCGGGGGACCAGGCCCCAGTAGCGGCCGTCGTAGCTATTGCTACGGTTGTCGCCCATGACGAAGTACATGCCGGGGGGAACGACGAGATCTTCACCCTGGATGTGGTCGAGAAGGTCAAGCGACCACTCGGCGGTGACTTCGCGCCCTTTTGCTGGTGAGATAGCGGGGAATTCGTCGTTGTAGGGATCGTAATTAGCGGAGGTGGGCTTGGCTGCGTACGGCTCGTCCAGGGAGACACCGTTGCGGTAAACGATGCCGCCGCGGAGGTGGATGCGATCGCCGGGGATGCCAATGACGCGCTTAACCAGAATATCGTGCTGACCCTGGGGATTAGGCGCCGGGCGGAAGAAAACGACGGGTTCGTCACGCCGGAGTTCGCGGTACGGGATGAGGTTCGTCCAAGAGGTTGCGGGCGCCAGGGTTGCGCGCTCTACGATTACGTGGTCGCCAACGAGTAGGGTGCTGGCCATGGAAGCGGACGGAATGACGAAGTTTTGAAATACGAAGCCCATGACAAAGGACCAGATGATGATCATGCTTGTGATGGAAGCTAGCCCTTCGAGATGAGTCTCTTCGCGAGGCTGTCGCTTACTGTCCTGTGGGGCGCTGGGTTGTTTCTTCTGTATCGTCATGACGCTTTATTGTAGCCGTGAACAGGTTGATCATTCCCGAATGTCGAGGAAGATGTAAGACGGAGCCTCTACGAGAACGCTATCCCTTGCCGAACTGGCCGAAAAGTCATCCCGGCAAGTTCGGATCAAGTTTCTCAAAACCCCGTTTTTCGGGACTTAGAAGGAGCCGGGTGCGGATGCCGAAAAGAAGCGTGTAAATCAAATGGTGCATGAGTTTAGCCAAGTATCGCATCGCATTTGTCGCAATTGCTTTCCTTTCGATCCCCTCGCCCGCTGCCAAACGGGTGATAGTGCATTGGTTGAGCTTCAGAACAAGACCAAGGGGCACAAATATGTGCTGAAGACTTTCTCAGCGCAGCCAACTACGCTTTATCACGTCTCAGGCAATCGACTCGAGCCAAATCCTTTGCCTCTGGTGAAGGCTGTAGCGTTGTTTTCACCCACAGACATGACTCTGAGTGGCACCATCCTGACCATCCGTGGCCTGCGCTCGGGTCTCCTGCTGGATCGAAGCACAACGCCGTTGCTGCGTCGCCCCTCGCCATCGAAGCTACTTCTTTAAGATCGTTTCGGCGATGGAGACATTACCGCTATCCTTCCAGCCCTGATTGACCAGCTCTTTTTACGAACGTATCAAAGGCCCTGGATGCTGTTCCGACTTACTTGCGCCCTCTCGTCCGCAAAGCTCGTTCAAAAAGGAACTACGGCTCCAACCTGTAACCCTTATACCCATTGGATTCATCAAGGCACTTGGCAGCAGATACCTAGCAATGACTCCGGCTTCAGGCAAACGGCGCTCATTAAGACATCCGATCCGAAGATGACCCGCGCTGCGCTTGCGGCAATGGTCGACGTTGAAGCAGAGTTTTCCTATGTAGTCGATGAAAACGGACGTCCCACAGAGCTTTGGTTGACTCACGCGGTAGGCTACGGCCTAGACGAATCCGGCGTGGAGGTTGTGCGGCAACAAGTTTATCGCCCTGCCGTCTACCGTGGTACACCGGTTTCGTCACGATGAGCCAATCAATTCGCTTCAGCACAGATAAACCTCATCGGCACTCGGGCATCCGAAAGTCGTGTTCCGGAAAGTTCGGTAATTCGCATCAAAACTACCCCCACCACCCAATCGCCACCCTTGCAATCCTCCAAACTCCCGGTGTATCGTCTATCCAGCATGTCGAGCCGCTTCCAGTTCGCTTTTTTTACCCTCTGCTATTGGCGCCACCCAGCGGCCAGCGGAGTCCTCGCATGCATCTCTGAAAACACCTAAACAAACTTCAGAGTCTTCGACCTTCCCGAGCCGCAACCCCAAACAGGTTGCGGCTCTTTCGTCTTCAAAACAAGATTCGCGCAACAAGACGCACAATGATTCCGAAACAACGAACCAAGGAGAGGCCATGACGTCCACCGAACCCGCCGCACATACCGAAAACAAGACCAGCTCCCCCGAAAGCCTGGTCATCCCGGCCCACCTCAAACGTCTCGTCCTCACCGGCTTCATGGGAGCAGGCAAGTCCACCATCGGCCGCCTCCTCGCCGACCGCCTCAACTGGAACTTCCTCGACCTCGACGCTCACCTCGAAGCCCGCACCGGAGCCACCATCCCCCAGCTCTTCGCCGAACAAGGCGAAGCCCGCTTCCGCCGCCTCGAATCCACTGCCTTAGCGTCTGCCCTCAGCCGCTCCAACACCGTCCTCGCCCTCGGCGGCGGCACGCCCGAAGACCTCACCAACCGCCTCCTCCTCGAACAAACTCCCGGCACCTTCACCATCTTCCTCGACGCACCCTTCCCCACCCTCTTCGACCGCTGCATGCTGCAGGACATCGCCCGTCCTGTCCTCGAAGACCCCGCCGCCGCCCAACTCCGCTTCGAACGCCGCCACCCGCTCTACCGTCGCCTCGCCAACCTCACCATCGCCACCTCCAATCAGACGCCCGCCGAAACCGTCCACGCCCTCCTCGCCAACGCATTCCGCCCTCACTAGAGCCGTTCCCTCTAGGTGTGAAGTGGTTGTTTTCGCCGTCATCCTGAACGCACCGTTTTCCGACGTCATCCTGAACGCAGTGAAGGATCCCTGTATTTTTTATCGCGGCGTCACGACACCTACAGGAGAAACGGTCAGGACAAGAACTGTGTTCAAATAAGTCGCTGACTGCACTTCGAGGAAGCGAAAGAGATTCCGAATGGTCCTGAAACAGTACTACCTGGGCTGCCTCGCCCATGCCTCCTACCTCCTCGGCGACGAGGCGAGTTCGACCGCCATCATCGTCGACCCACAACGCGACATCCATCAATACCTGGCAGACGCCGAAGCGTTAGGCCTCCAGATCCGCCACGTCTTCCTCACTCACTTCCACGCTGACTTTGTCGCCGGCCATCTCGAACTGCGCGACCACTGCGGCGCAACCATCCATCTCGGCGCCCGCGCAAAGGCCGACTACGCATTCACCCCAATGAAGGACGGAGACACACTCGAATTCCCCGGCCTCCGCCTCCAAATCCTCGAGACCCCCGGCCACACCATCGAATCGATCTCGATCCTCGTCTTCGACCTCGCCAAGGACACAACAAAACCTCACGCCGTCCTCACCGGCGACACGCTCTTCATCGGAGACGTCGGCCGCCCCGACCTCCGCGCCTCACTAGGATGGACAGCCAACGATCTTGGCGCGCACCTATACGACTCGCTCCACAACAAACTACTCCCCCTCCCCGACGAGACCCTCGTCTACCCAGCGCACGGCGCAGGCTCCCTCTGCGGCAAGAATCTCTCCTCCGACACCGTCTCCACACTCGGCGCCCAGCGACAGTTCAACTACGCCCTCCAGCCCATGTCGAAGGACGTCTTCATTCGCCTCGTCACAGCAGACCAGCCCGACGCTCCCCCATACTTCACCTACGACGCCATCCTCAACACCCGCGAGCACGTCACACTGGACAAGAACCTCGAAGAGGTCCTCAAACCCATCGAGCTCGACGAAGTCCTCCGCCTTGGCGACGCAGGCGCTCAGATCCTCGACGTCCGCGACGCAGCAGAATATGCCAAGGGCCACCTCGCTGGCAGTATCAACATCGGCCTCGGTGGCCAATACGCAACCTGGGCCGGAACAGTCCTCGACCGCGCCAAACCAATTGTCATCATCGCCGAACCCGGCCGCGAAGAGGAAGCCATCCTGCGCCTCGGCCGCATCGGCTTCGATCACGTAAAAGGTCATCTGCGCGGAGGCATGGAAGCACTCGCAGCAAGACCAGACCTCGTCTGGCCAACCGAGCGCGTCAACGCCCAGACCGTAGCCGAAGAGCTGTCCACCGCAAACCCGCCTCTGGTCCTCGACATCAGAAACCCACGCGAGTGGGCAACCAAGCACATCGCCGAAAGCGTGAACCTTCCCCTCAATCATCTGCAGGAACGCATCGACGAAATCCCCCGCGACCGCCGCATCGCCGTCCACTGCGCAGGTGGCTACCGCTCATCGATCGCCGCCAGCATCCTGCATCGGTACGGAATCACAAACCTGATCGAAATGGCCGGCGGCCTCGCCGCCTGGGAAGCAGCAAATCTACCGGTAGTAGGGCAGCCCTGATAAGTATTCAGTTAGAGGGACGACCCCACAGTGCACTCTATTGACCGAGGCAAATTCGCATCACTAAACTCAACTGATCTCAATCAGGAGGTGCGTCGTGAAGCTCTCGGTATTCTGCGGCGTGAGCGTCGATGGCTTTCTGGCTCGATCTGATCACTCGCTCGATTTTCTGGATGCAGGGGGGCACGAGCCCCACGGCTTTGAAGAATTCTATGGCAGCGTCGATGTCATCGTGATCGGACGCAAGACCTTCGATGTCGTGCTGGCATTTGGAGAATGGCCTTACGGCAAAAAGCAGGTAGTCGTGTTGAGCAGCAATCAACTCGATCTCTCATCCATCAAAAATGGATTAGTCGAACAGATGTCAGGCGAACCCGCCGAAATCGTAACCCAGCTCAAAGCTCGCAGCTTCAAACACGCTTACATCGATGGCGGCATCACCATTCAGCGATTCCTCTCTTCCGGCCTGATCGACCGAATGGTCATCACACGGGTCCCGATATTAATCGGAACAGGCCTCCCGCTCTTCGGTCCGGTATCGCATGACATCACGCTTCGCCACGTCGCAACCCGCACCTTCAAAGGTGGCTTAGTGCAGAGCGAATACGAGCTTGACGCTACAGCAACGCCGCAGTCGGCTTAGAGCCACCTTCACTTTTCCGTTTGTCATTGCGAAGGGAATCTGCGTTTGCAGCCTCTACGCCAAAGTAAATTTCGCTTGACATATTCTTATATGGGAATACATTAACAGCATGGCACGAGCAGCAACAACGACAGACGTCTTCAACGCAATCGCGGAGCCTCGGCGGCGCGATGTAATCGCCGTCCTTGCAGATGGCAAGGAGTACGCAGTAGGTGAGGTAGTCATACGACTGCGGATGCCCCAGCCTGCCGTCTCGAAACACCTCGGTGTCTTGCGCAAGGTTGGAATCGTATCGGTCATTAAACGCGGACAGCATCGTATGTATAAGCTGAACGCCGCCGAGCTAAAGCCGGTGCACGACTGGGTGAAGACGTTCGAACGGTACTGGACGCATCAGCTAGGTCATATCAAGGAGCGTGCAGAGCGAAAGGCTCTGGAGCGCATCATCGCAAGCGACAAGAGAACAAAGGAGGAGTAATGGCAGCAACAATTCAGGACCAGGTTGTTCAGGCCTTCGAGATTGTGAAGGATGAAGAGATCGCAGCACCAATCGACATCGTCTTCGAGACGATTCTGGAGCAGATGGGACCGCTCAACTCGACTCCCGAGAAACCGATGCCCATGAAGCTCGAAGCATGGCCAGGCGGCCGCTGGTATCGCGATCTGGGAGACAACACAGGACACTTCTGGGGCGTAGTCCAGGCGCTCAAGCCACCGTCGCTCCTCGAGATATGCGGGCCACTCTTTATGTCAACGCCCGCGACCTCAAATATCCAGTACCGGCTAACCGAAGAAAACGGATTGACCCGCGTCCGTTTTTTGCATCGTGCCATGGGCTGGATCGGTGACAACGACCGCGGAGTGGACGTCGGCTGGACCGACCTGATGACTCGCATTCGCACCGCAGCAGAGAAGCGTGGTAACACGCGCTAAACGAAAGGCAGGAGCGCATGAAGACGGCAGACAGAAGATCTCTGACGACCGGAATCAATCGCGTTTCCAAACAACATGCAGACTGCAACAAGCCGGACGAGCCGGCCGGAGAGTAGCCATGTGTCCGCTATGTCTTGCAACGGTGGCCTGGATCGCCGCAGGAGCAACCTCGACAGGCGGCATCTCCGCACTGGTCGTCAGCAGGTTCCGCAGCAAAGACCGGGAACCGGCAACAAAACTCGAGAACAAGGAGCCTCAAAATGAACACGCCGAATAAGCTGAACATGCAAATGCCCCCCATCGTCTCGCCAGAAGCGTGGGAGGCAGCGCGTCTGCAACTGCTCGTCAAGGAGAAAGAACTAACCCGCGCTCGCGACGCGATGGCCGCCGAGCGTCGTCGTATGCCGTGGCTGGCCGTAGAAAAGAAGTACGAGTTCGACGGACCTGATGGCAAAGCGAGCCTGCTCGACCTGTTCGAGGGCCGCCATCAGCTCATCGTCTACCGCGCCTTCTTCGAGCCAGGCGTATTCGGCTGGCCCGATCATGCCTGCCGCGGCTGTTCCTTCGGTGCAGACCAACTCGGTCATCTCTCTCACCTGAACGCCCGCGACACAACCCTCGTATACGCCTCGCGCGCACCGCAAGCAGACATCGCACGTCTGAAGGCGCGAATGGGCTGGGATATGCCGTGGTACACCATCACCGACAGCTTCGATAGCGACTTCGGCGTCAACGAGTGGCACGGCACCAACGTCTTCTTCCGCGACGGAGACCGTGTATTTCGCACCTACTTCATCAACAACCGCGGCGACGAGGCCATGGCAACCACGTGGAACTACCTCGATGCGACCCCGCTCGGCAGACAGGAAGAATGGGAAGACTCGCCCGAAGGCTACCCGCA
This sequence comes from uncultured Acidobacteriaceae bacterium, assembly GCA_963708755.1. Classification (GTDB taxonomy): domain Bacteria; phylum Acidobacteriota; class Terriglobia; order Terriglobales; family Acidobacteriaceae; genus Edaphobacter. The sequence goes on along the minus strand of CAVPTN010000001.1, from coordinate 177,235 downwards.
GACCCCGCCCTACAAGTGGTGGAACTGGCACGACGAATACGCCACCGCTGCCGCCTCGCCCGATCCGAGATGGGTCAAAGTAATCGACAACGCACTGGCAACATAAACCTCAGCGCCAACCGGCAACCGTGAAGCGCAGTCTGTCATCCGCAGACTGCGCTCGAATTTTGTGTGCGCCTCCTCAAAAAAACCCCGAACTGACTCAAACTCCGCACTTCCGCAGCAGGACCCCACGGTGCACACTATATGCATCCAACAGTCAGCATCCCAGGAGAATCCAGCTGACCACCCCAACTTCCGAAGACCTCACTCCGTACGAAAAGAAGACCCGGGCCGTCTCTCGCGGCAACATCCTCTTCGTCTTCGCTGTCATTCTTCTTCTTGCCCTCGCCTGGACTCTCAAGAAAGAGCTGCTGATCCTCTACGTCAGTGCTCTCTTCGCGGTCGTACTCATGCCCGCCGTAACTCGCATCACCAAGTTCAAACTTCGTGGCTACCAACCCTCCCGGTCCGTTGCCATCGTCTTCCTGATCGTCGCCGTCACCGCCGTCCTGGCACTCTTTTTCACCACCGGCCTTCCCCCCGTCCTCCGCGATCTCAGCAACTTTTCCAGCGAACTCCCACAACGCATCCCACGGGTCGTCGACCAAATCAAGAAGCTTCCCTTGGCCAACAAGTTCGGCATCGACTCCTTCGCCCAGCGCGCAGCCGGAGCAGTCGATGCAACAGCCGGATATCTCTTTACCGCCCTTCCCAACTGGCTCTCCCACCTCTTCGACATCCTTACCGCGGCCTTTCTCTGCATCTACTTCATGCTCGAAGGCGAGCACGCCTACGACTTCTTCCTCTCCCTCTTCCCCAAAGCCGAACGTGGCCGCCTCAACAGCACCTTCAAAAAAGCAGAGCGCAAAGTCGGCAAATGGCTCTTGGGTCAGGGCCTTCTCATGCTTATCCTTGGCATCTCCAGCACCATCGTCTTTGGCCTTCTCCACGTCCGTTACTTCCTGCTCCTCGGTTTTCTCATGGGACTTTTGAACATCATCCCCATCGCTGGCGGCGTCGTCACCATCGTGCTCGCAACCGCTGTCGCAGCGCTCGATTCCTGGACCAAAGCCGCTGGCGTCCTCATCTTCTACCTCATCTACGTCAACATCGAGAGCGCCTTCCTCACCCCGCGCATCATGCGCTCCAGCGTCAATCTCATGGGCCTCACCATCCTGGTCGCACTCCTTCTCGGAACAGCCCTCGCCGGCGTCGTCGGGGCCCTCGTCTCCGTCCCCACCGCGGCCCTCATCGCCGTTTTCTTGGACGAATACGCCGTCCAGCGCGACTGAATCCACCCCATTAACAATCCCGCCAAAATCTCAAGGCAAACGTTGTATCACACCGTAGAACAGCGTTTAGCAGCTCATCCGCAATCGAATTCATATCAATTTATGTTTTTTTTATCTTCTGAAAATCAAACACACTTGCTATGCTTCTCCCAGTGTCCGACCTCAAGTTCGCTCAATCCGCTCGAAGCAACCTGCTGGCACCTGTTCTCTTAGCCTTCCTGATCCTTGGCATCACTCTTGCCCTGGCAATCCGCTACACCCCACACAGGACAGCAGACCTCACCATCACCCGCACCGTCGTCTATCCCGCCCACACTGTCTTCAAAGGCGACACCATCGTCGTCGGCCACGACCGTGGCCAGGACGATCTCTACGTCCTCACCACCCTCCGCATCGACGACCGCCTCCACCTCCCGCTCTTCCTCAAAGACTTCACCGGCACCCTCACCACCGCCGACGGCCAGGAGTTCACCACCAACGCCACCGAAAAAGACGACTTCGCCAACATCTACACCTCTTTCCCCGCCCTCAAGCCGCTCGCCTCCGAGCCTCTCCTCCGCGAGACCGATGATCAACCCCGGCCAATCCGCCGAAGGCATGATCCTCCTCCACTTCCCCGTCACGCAGGAGGTATGGGATCACCGCCGCACCGCCTACCTCAACGTCGACCTCTATCACCAGGGCCAGCAAAGCATCCTCATCGGCCGCGCCAGCGAGCCGTCAGCCAGCTCCTCCTTGAAAAACAAGCCCAACAGCGACAACTAACTTCGGCACAAAGATTTAAAGTAGAACCATGACCCGCCGTCGATGGATCGCTGACCTCTGGACCGCCACCACCGCTACCCTCACCGGCGATCAGGCCCTTCACCTCGCCCGTGTCCTCCGCGCCGAACCCGGCCAGATCTACGACGTCGTCGCCGGCGGCTTCCTCCACCGCGCCGAGATCACCACAGTCTCCGAAGCAGAAGTCCACTTCACCCTCCACGAAGAGCTTGAATCCGACGCCGCCCTCCCCCTCCATCTCCTCCTCGCCGTCTTCAAGTTCGACCACATGGAGTGGGCCATCGAAAAGGCCACCGAACTCGGCATCGCCCGCATCACCCCCATCCTCGCCCGCCGCACCGAAAAACACCTCGCGCAGTCAGCCCTCAAGCGAACCGAGCGTTGGCGCCGCATCGTCCTCGAAGCCTCCAAGCAATCCCGCCGCACCACCATCCCCGAGGTCGCCGATCCCACCCCCCTGAAACAAGCCCTCGCCGAAGAAAAATCGCCCACCCGCATTCTTCTAAGCGAAACCGAGCAAGCCTTCACCCTTAACCGCAGCCCTCGCCACCGCGAAATCCTCACAAAACGAAGCCGACACTGCCATCGCCATCGGCCCCGAAGGCGGCTGGACCCCAGAAGAGATGGCCCTCTTCACCCAACACAACTGGCAACACGTCACCCTCGGCCCCCGCATCCTCCGCGCCGAAACCGCCGCCATCGCCGCCATCGCTATCGCATCAACTCATCTCAGCTAGCCATCCCATCTCGTTACTGCTAAACCTTTCCTACCTTCCTAGAACATTTGCTAGTGCCCCTTCGCACGTCCGCTGCCTAGACTTATCCAGTCGAGGTAACAATCATGACTAAGCTCCGCGCACTCCGATTCGCCACACTCATCGCTCTATCCACCTTAGCCTTTGCTCTCCCCGGCATCGCGCAGGACGCGCAGATCCAGGGAGTCATCGACGGCCGCAGCGGCCCGACCATGTCCCTCCAGCAGGCCGGCTCTCCCGATGCCACCGTTCTCCTCACCGACAGCACTCAGGTCGGCGAAGTCGAAGGCGTCTTCCACGGCCGCACCAAGCAGATGCCCATGACCGCCCTCATCCCCGGTCTTCCCGTCCAGGTCAAGGGCTCCTACAACGCCCAGAACCAACTCGTCGCCGACAGTGTCAAGTTCAAAGGCTCCGACCTCAAGGCCGCCATGGACGCCCAGGCCGGCCTCCAACCCACCGAGCAAAAAGTAGCCGCCAACTCTGCGGCGATACAGCAAAGCCAGCAGGAGCTAGCCGCCGCAACAGGCCGCCCTCCAGGCACAACAGTCCCAGCTCACCGCCGAGCAGCAGAAGATCGCCGCCAATAAAGCCGCCATCGCCGCCGACAACAAGCGCTTCGGCGAACTCGGCCAATACAACATACTCGGCGAAACAACCGTTCTCTTCGGCAACGGCAAGGTCACCGTCGATCCCCAATATCAGGCCCAGCTCCTGCAGTTAGCCCAGCAGGCAAAAGGCGTCACCGCCTACATCCTTCAGGTGCAGGGTTACGCCTCTGCAGTTGGCAGCGCCGCGCTGAATCAGAGACTCAGTAGTGAACGCGCCAACGCCGTCACTGCAATCCTCGAACAGCAGGGTCGGAATCCCACTCACCAACATGCTCGCTCCCGGCGCCATGGGTACTTCCAGCCAGGTTCGACTCCGACAAGACCGCAGAAGGCCAGGCCGAGAACCGTCGCGTCGTCGTCAGGATCCTTCAGAACAAGGGCGTCTCCGGCACCTAATCCCTAACACTTCACCGTAAACAAAAAGTGCCCAGGCCAAAGCCCGGGCACTTCCACTCTGCACAAACGCTGACTCGCTCGACTAGCTGAAAATCTCCTTCACCTTCTCAAACAGCCCACGCGACGTGCGGCGTATTCTCCACCACCATCGTCTCGCTCAGCTGCCTCAGTCAGCTCCCTCTGCTGCTTCGTCATCTTGCCCGGCGTCTGCCACCCGAATCTCCACGATCAGGTCGCCCTTGCCGCGCTCAGTTCAGGTGCGGCACGCCCTTGCCCCGCAGCCTGAACTCCTTCCCGCTCTGCGTTCCTTCCGGAACTTTGATCGTCTCCGCTCCTTCCAGCGTCTGAATCTCAAGCTCCGTCCCCAGCGCCGCCTGCGGAAACGAGATCGGCATCACGCAGTGCAGATCATCGCCATCACGCTCGAAGAACTTGTGCGCCTTCACATTCAGCACCACGTACAAGTCGCCCGCCGGCCCGCCAAACTTGCCCGCCTCGCCCTCGCCCGAGTAGCGAATCCGCGTATCCTGCTCCACGCCCGCCGGCACCTTCACCAAGATCTTGTGCTCCCGCTGCACCCGCGTCTCGCCCTTGCACGTCTGGCACGGATCCACGATCAGCGTGCCCGTCCCCTGCACACGCGAGCACGTCCGCGCCACCGAGAAGAACCCCTGCTGAAATCTCTGCTGCCCACGCCCGCCGCACTGCGTGCACGTCACCGGAGCCTTGCCCTTCGCCGCGCCCGTGCCCTTGCACTCCGTCGCACATCTCCAGCCGCCGGATCGTGATCTCCTTCTCCTTGCCGAAGACCGCCTCCTCAAACTCCAGCGTCAGGTCATACCGCAGATCGCGCCCACGCTGCACCCGCGACGCCTTCCGCCCGCCGCCGCCCATGTTGAACATCTCGCCGAACAGGTCGCCGAAGATGTCCCCCAGGTCCTGCGCATTGCCGCTGAACCCGCCGCCGAACGGCCCACCCGCGCCGCCGCCCGCCACCCTGAAACGCCGCATGCCCATACCGGTCATACGCCGCCCGCTTCTCCGGGTCGCTCAGCACCTGGTACGCCTCGCTGCACTCCTTGAACTTCTCCTCGGCCTTCGGGTTGTTCGGATTGCGGTCCGGGTGATACTGCATCGCCAGCTTCCGATAGGCGGTCTTCAACTCCTGATCGTTCGCGTCCCGCGAAACACTCAACACTTCGTAGTAGTCAACCTTCGTCACGTTTGCCGTCGCCATATCTCTAGAATCTCTCTCTAATTCTCTCGAACCAAACTAAAAAAAGCACCAACAAACTCCACTTGAATACACGAGCCCAACAAAAGAGCATTGTTATTCCAACTACAAGCCGGTTGCTGTACCGCCCAGACAAGTCGTCATCGTGCCCTCCCAAACTCGCCATCGTACCCTCCCGAACTCGCCATCGTAACCCCAACGTCGTCATTCTGAGCGCAGCGAAGAATCCCTGTCTTCGCAGTTGCAGTTGCAGTTGCAGTTGCAGCTGCCGTTGTCTGTCTTTTTGTTGTCATCCCGTAGGGATCTGCTTCTGTACTTGTCGTTGTTCCTGTTCTTGCCGTTGCCTGTTCTTTGTTGTCATCCCGTAGGGATCTGCTTCTGTACTTGTCGTTGTTCCTGTTCTTGCCGTTGCCTGTTCTTGCCTTTGCAGTCGCTTTTCCCTCGTCAGCCGTCCCATGAAGGCATGGTGCTTTGCCTTTGCTTCTAGGTAACCCAAGGCTTCAGCCTTGGGCCTCTCTACGAACGGAAAAACAAGGGGCTTTAGCCCCTGGGGTATGCTTTCTTCTCCCGACCAATCAACTAATCAGCAACCTGATCTGGATTCGCCGCAATTCTCACCAGCGCCGGACGCAGCAACTTCTCACGAATCTTGTATCCCCGGCGAATCTCCTCCAGTACCTGGTGGTCCGGAAACTCCTTTGTTTCGATGCTCCCCAGAGCCTCGTGGATTCGAGGATCAAACTGTGTCCCCACAGTCTCAACCGCCTGCACGTTCAGCCCCTTCAGAGCATCTTCCATCTGCTTCAGAATCAGCTCCACACCCGCTCGCAGCTGCTCCGCCGTCCCATCCGCCTTCAGCGCCAGCTGAAAGTTGTCCATCACGCCCAGGAACGGCTCAACTGTATTCGATACCGTGTAGTCCCGCGAATCGGCCCGCTCTTTGATCTCACGCTTCCGCGCATTGTCGAACTCGGCCTGCAGCCGCGCGAGACGGTCCAGCAGCTGGTCCCGCTCGCCCTTCAGCTGCTCAAGCTCCGCCTGCACAGGGCTAATCTCGTTAATCGGCTCAACATCAGAACCCACAGCCACCTCCGGGTCAACAACTCCCTGCCCGTTTATCTCATCCTGCATCTGTTTAGAACTCCTCATCGTAGTACCTCTTCTATTGTTGCCCATCCGGGCCCATCGCGCGAACTGCTCCTTGGCGTTCATCGCGAAAGTCCTTTACCAGCCGTACCAACTCCGAACGTCCCTACCTTTGCGCTCTTCAAAAACCCACCCCGCTCACTGCCGGCAAAAATAAATCTTCAAAACGTGGCGCATTTTTAGGAGCCCGAAAAACGACATGCAAAAAACCACATTCACCACGCAAAACACCACGAACTCACCACAAATTCACCACGAACAAACACCCTATTTTCTCAAAAACCCCTGCAAAAACCACTATCCACCACGCTCAAAAAAATCCGCAAAAAATCAATCAACAGGATGCAGCATCCGATCGAAAACCTGCGCGATATAGCTCACCGCATTCATCGTGTTCTCGTAGTGCATCCGCTTCGGCCCAATCACGCCCACTGTCCCGCGACTCTCACCACCCATCCGCGCCGGTGCAGCAATCAGCACAAGCCCCGCCATTTCAGGAGCTTGCTCCTCCAAATCAAATACCACCCTCACACTCTCCTGCCGCGCATCGATGTAAGCATTCAGCAGCTCCACCAGCCGCTGCTTCGCCTCCAGCGCCGTCAAAACCTCCCGCAGCCGCTCCCTATCCTCTTGAGAACCAACGAGATTCGCGACGCCGTCCACATATACCGTCTGCACCGGAACCCCCGTCTCCGGCACCGCCTTCATCCAAAGCTGCTGTACCGAGTTCAAAAGCCTCTGATACTCGTTCTGCTCCCTCTCCACCAGCCGCGCGATCTCAGCCCGCACCCGCTCCACGCTCCAACCGCGAAAGTTCTCATTCAAAAAATTCGCAGCAACCTCTAACTCCCTTACAGTCAGATCTTTATCGAGCGCCAGCACCCGATCCCGCACCAGCCCACTCCGCGTCACCACCACCGCCAGCACCCGCGCCGAAGCCAGCCGCGAGAAGTGCACATGCTCCAACATGTCTCCATCCGCCGCCGCCGCAATCGCCAAACCCACCCCACTCGACAGCGTAGCCAGCACATGCGACGTCCGCTCAAGCACCGCCTGCGTCCCCGCAAGTCCAACAAAACTAGAGTCAATCTCGGACCGCGACCGCGCTGACAACCGCCCCGCATCAATCCTGGGGTTAGCGCCTCCGCTCAATTGCTCCACAAACATTCGAAACGCCCGCGCCGTAGGCACCCGACCAGCGGACGTATGCGGCTGCTCCAGCAGACCAGCCTCAGCCAACTCCGCCATCTCGTTCCGCACCGTGGCAGGGCTAAGCCCCGAGCTTTCACCGAGTTGCAGCCGCGCGATCGTACCCGACCCCACAGGCTCGCCAGTCTCGATATAGCTCTCAATGATGGCCGTCAGAATAGCTCTCTGCCGCGCCGAAACCCGCTCCGCATCCGCCATCCATCCCTCCACATTTAACTCTACGCCCGCCGTCAAGCCCGCAAAACCATCCTCTACGCGACCAAATCAAACAGTGTAAAAGGTATATAAGTCACGAAGTGACCGCGCCGCGCGCAGCGGGCCCGTCCGGCAAGGACAAGTCCCTAAGAAATCTCCAGTACATCCTCGCTCTTAGCCGCAATCTCCTTCGCCTTCTCCGCAACCTTAGCCGCAATCAGGTAGAAATCCTTCGCCAGCTTCGACTCCGGCCCAGCAAGTGCCACTGGCAACCCCTTATCTCCACCTTCGCGAATCTGCGGATCCAGCTCCACCGCCCCAAGAAACTCCAGTCCAAATTGTGCCGCCGTCCGCTCCGTTCCACCAGCGCCAAACACGTCAATCACCTGGCCATCCGGCAGCGTCATCTGCGACATATTCTCCACCAGGCCAATCACTTCCACCTTGACCTGATGAAACATCTCCAACGCCTTCCGCGCATCCTGCAACGCCACACCCGAGCCCGTCGAAACCACAACAGCACCAGTCAGCGGTACGGTCTGCACCAGCGAAATCACCACATCGCCCGTTCCCGGAGGCAGATCGATGATCAAAAAATCCAACTCCCCCCACTCCACCTGCTGCAAAAACTGCCGAATAATTTGATGCAGCATCGGGCCACGCATCACCATGGGCTTATCCCCCGGCGAGATCAACCCCACTGAAATAAACTTCACTCCATGCGACAAGATCGGCTCAATCCGGTTTTCCCCAACAATATTCGGCTGCCGCGTAACCCCCAGCATCATAGGCACATTCGGGCCATAGATATCGGCATCGATCAACCCAACCCTATACCCCAGTTTGCCCAGCGAAACAGCCAAGTTCACCGCAACGGTGGTCTTTCCCACTCCGCCTTTTCCGCTGCCAATCGCCACAACATGCGCCACACCCGGCAGAGGCTGCGGCCCCTGCGGTACTCCTGCTCCTATATGTCCCATAACCTTCTCCTAAAAACTAATCACCAATCTGCTATCTAGGCTTTCGCTAAGCGTCTTTGTTGTCATTCCGCATCGCAGCGCAATACCGCCGCTCAGACGTGCCAGCCAGCTCCAAGTGCTGCTCGCATCTCCTTCTTCCTCTGTGTCTCACCAGCGCGCATCTCCCGTCGTCGCCCTGCATCCTCAAATCGACGCTTCTGGTGCTCTGTCTCCGGAACAACCTGAGGAACAACCAATCGATTCCCCTCGCGATCCACTGCGACAAACGTCAGATATGCCGAAGAAACGTGGCGCAACCGCTGCTCCCGCACATCCTCAACCATCACTCTTACACCAATCTCCATCGAAGTCCGAAACGCACGGTTCACACTCGCCTTCAAAATCAGCAACTCCCCAACCCGCACCGGAGCCACAAAATCCAGATGATCCATACTCGCCGTCACTGTAAAGGCTCGCGCATGCCGCGAAGCAGCCATAGCTCCCACCAAATCTATGTACTGCATCAATCGCCCACCAAACAAGCTTCCCAACGCATTCGAGTCTGCAGGCAGCACAATCTCGCTCCGCTCCGACTGCGACTCAGCCACCGTACGCTCTAAAACCAAATCGCTCATTCCTACAAGTCTAAATCGCCACAGAATCCCGTGCAGAGATGAAGCCGCCAAGATAATTGCGAAGTCTCATGTCATTACCTGCTCCGCGGTCATAACCGCCAACTTGCCAATCTCACCCACAACACCGCACCATCAAGTAATGGACAAGATCGCAGCCCTCACCGAAATCCTCCACGCCGACCCCACCAACGCCTTCGCTCGTTACGGCCTCGCCATGGAGCACATCAGCCAGGGACAAACCGACACCGCACTGGCTGAGTTCGCCACCCTAATCCATCACAATCCCGACTACGTCCCCGCGTACCAGATGTCCGCCCAGACGCTAGCCAAGCTGGGCCGCACCGAAGAAGCCATCGACCGCCTCCACCACGGCATCGCCACCGCAAACCGCACCAACAACCAGCACGCCCTGGCCGAAATGGAAGCCCTCCGCGACGATCTCGCATCCTGAATCCCCGCTTGCACTTAACTTTGGCGGGGCGATCTCGGAGCAGTCTTCCTTTACTTCTTGGCGAGTGAGCGAACGTAGATCACCAAGTTCCACATGTCGTCCGGCTTGGCGCGGTCCCCTTCGCCCGGCATCTGTCCCTTGCCATTCTTGATGATGTAGAAGATCTGTCCGTCAGTCAGGTCTTTCAGCGCTGCCGGATCGGTGTAGTCCTTAAGGGTTAGCTTCATATCGCCAACGAGATCACCCTTGCCGTTCCCGCTCTCCCCATGACACATGGCACAGTCATACCCATACATCTTTTTGGCGTGGGTCTGGGATTCGGGCGTGGACTTCACCGGGTTGACCATACGAGCGGCTTCCGCTGGGATAACTGGAGAAGCAGGAGGAGCTGCCTGTTGCCAGAACGAGAATACCGAGAGCAGTAACGTGGGAAGAGCGAACAAAGGCCTCAACATGCGAGCCACCTATATTACGGACGGAATACTATGCCTTTGGAAGGCAGATGGAAACATAAAATCCATCCAGCGTCCCCCCGAACCCTTCGGCCCCGCCAAACATCTATACTTGAACCATGGCGACTTCCCTACCGGCAACCTTAGGCGCCCTCCGCGCCAGCGAATTTACTCCAGCCCGCCTTGCCCGTAGCGTCAAAGACGAGCTCCGCGAAAATCTCATCGCCAAACTCCGCAAATCTGCGAAGACCAAAGTTCCGCTCTTCCCCGGCATCGTCGGCTACGAAGACACGGTCGTCCCCCAGATCATCAACGCCGTGCTTTCAAAGCACAACTTCATCCTCCTTGGCCTTCGCGGCCAGGCCAAGTCACGTATCCTTCGTTCGCTCACGACGCTGCTCGATCCCCACTCCCCCTACGTCGCCGGCTCAGAGGTACGCGACAACCCCTACGCGCCAATTTCAAAGTTCAGCCGCGACCTCATCGCAAAGATGGGCGACGAGACCCCGATCGCGTGGATGACTCCCGACGACCGCTTCGTAGAGAAACTCGCCACCCCCGATGTCACCGTAGCCGACCTCGTCGGCGACATCGACCCCATCAAAGCCGCACGCAGTAACCAGGACCTCGGCAGCGAGCTCACCATGCACTACGGTCTGCTACCCCGCGCGAATCGCGGCATCTTCGCCATCAACGAGATCCCTGATCTAGCTGGAAAGATTCAAGTGGCCCTCTTCAACATCATGCAGGAGGGCGACGTTCAGATTAAGGGCTACCCAGTCCGCCTGCCCCTCGACGTCGCCATCGTCTTCTCCGCAAACCCAGAGGACTACACCGCTCGCGGCAAGATCGTTACGCCACTCAAAGACCGCATTGGCAGCGAGATCCGCACGCACTACCCAGAGGACGTCGAAGAGGGCATCGCGATTACCGCTCAGGAAGCCTGGTCCAAGCGCCCAGCCTCGGAGATCGAGATCCCTCACTACATCCGCCAGATCGTCGAACAAATCGCCTTCTCTGCCCGCGAAGACAAGAAGGTCGACAAGCGCAGCGGTGTCTCGCAGCGACTACCCATCAGCACTATGGAGCTCGTCATTTCGAACGCCGAACGCCGTGCCCTTCTTCACGATGAATCGGTTGCCGTACCTCGTGTCGGAGACATCTACACAGCTCTCCCCGGTATCAGCGGCAAGATCGAACTCGAATATGAAGGCGAGATGCGCGGAGCCGACACTGTCATTCGCGAGATCATCCGTCAGTCTGTCGCCACCGTCTTTGACAAGTACTTCGCCGCGACTAACACGCAGCAGATCGAACAGTGGTTCAATCTAGGCGGAACAGTCCAGCTCAACGATGCACAGGCGTCCAGCGGTTCGCTCGAAGAGTTGAAACAAATCCAGGGCCTCATCGAGAAGCTGTCGCCGCTCGAAATCAACTCGAAGTCAAAACCTGAGATCACAGTCAGCGCTGCCGAGTTCCTCCTCGAAGGCATGTACGCTCACAAGCGCCTTAGCCGAACCGAAGAGCGCAGCTTCAGCGCCGCCGAAAAGAAATCCCGCAACGACCAGGCCTCACAGTACGCCGAAAAGATGCGTGAACGCGAGATCGAACGCGACGACTATGCCAAAAATCGAACCCGTCGCGGCTTCAACTAACCCGCAACTGGTTATCGAATTGCATTTTGTTGTCACTCCGCAACGAAGCGGAGAAATCTGCTGTTACGATCCAACGCTATGCTACTGACATCCACCCTCGCGCTCCTGGCCCTCGCCGTACAACCAGAAAAGCCGCGCCCTCACATCTCTGCTAACCAGCTTACCGACATCGCCACCATCCTTGCCCACGACGAGGGCTGGCCCCTCGGCGATCCCGACTACACGCTCGACCCCATGAAGCCCGACACCGACGACGGCTTCGACTCAATCGGCATCTACAAAAAAGCCCACCTCGTCCGCATGTACTCTATCGACCGCAGTACCGGCGACGTAGTCGACTTTTTACGCGGTTGCCAGATCTTCCGCTTCGACGACATCAAGCACTTCCAATCGAAGATCAAAGAATCGTCACAGGCTCCCTCTCTTACCGACAAGCAGCTGGCAGCCAAAGTCGGCTGTCCGAAACTCACCGTCGTCAACACCCGCTGGGTCCACTAGGCGAAAACTATGAAGCGCGTCCGATATACAAAGTTCACCGGCGACCTCGCCTCCTCCTTCGGCCTCGAAGACCTCATGCAGGCCCTCTCCGACTTCCTGCTCGACTCAGGATTCAACGATCCCATGTCCCGCTTCCAGGAGTTCGACGGCGACCAAACGATGGAGAATCTGCGCGAAGCCATCCGTCAGGCCCTCGACTCCGGCGAACTCTTCGACGACGAAGCGCAGGAGAAGTACGAAGCACTCTCCGAAGATCAGGTCGAAGAACTCATCGACCAGATCATCCAGAAGATGCAGGAGCAGAACTTCATCAACGCCGAGATGCCCGACCAAGGCGAGGGCCAGCAAGGGGATGGTAACGGCGAAGCCCGCTTCGAAGTCACCGACAAAGGCATGGACTTCCTCGGCTACAAAGCCCTCCGTGAGCTCCTCGGCCCGCTGGGAAAATCCAATCTCGGCCGCCACGACACCCGCCACGAGGCAGCCGGCGTCGAGACCAACGGCAGCTCCAAGCTCTACGAGTTCGGCGACACCCTCAACCTCGACATCACCGCCACACTCTCCAGCGTCTTCGCCCGCGAAGGTCTCGCCACCGCCATTCAAGGTGAAGAACACGCTCCGCTCAACATCTACCACTCCGATATCCACGTTCACCAGTCCGACTATCAATCGTCCTGCGCCACGGTGGTCCTCCTCGACTGCTCACACTCGATGATTCTCTACGGCGAAGACCGCTTCACACCCGCAAAACGCGTCGCCATGGCGCTTTCGCATCTCATCCGCACCCAGTTCCCCGGCGACACCCTCAATCTCGTGCTCTTTCACGACACAGCCGAAGAGATCCCCGTCTCTCAACTCTCTCGTGTCAAAGTTGGCCCTCACTACACCAACACCCGCGAAGGCCTCCGCATGGCTCAGCGCATCCTCGCTCGTCAAAATAAGGACATGAAGCAGATCGTCATGATCACCGACGGCAAGCCTTCCGCCCTCACCCTCCCAGACGGCCGTATCTACAAAAACGCCTTCGGCCTTGACCCTCTCGTCATCTCCGAGACCCTGGAAGAAGTAGCTCGCTGCAAGCGCTCCAACATCATGATCAACACCTTCATGCTCGCCAGCGACTTCTCCCTCATGCAGTTCGTACAAAAAGTCTCCGCGATGTGCCGTGGCAAGGCCTACTTCACCACACCAGAGAATCTGGGCAACTACCTCCTCATGGACTTCATGTCGCGCAGGATGAAAACGGTTCACTAACATTGAGCGGATCGTTTCGACTCTCGTTCAACGTCAATGAAGCTATCTATCAAACTGCACAACGCAGTTAGCCCACGCTGCGCAAACGGACGAAACATTGCGATGCACAAGCATCAATGGAATTCAAGCTGAATAAATCCTGCGAGCAATGGTGAAACAAAAACCACAAAACTCATCTCCCCTCAGCAGTCGCTACGCTCACGCATGGCGGGCCCTACGCCACCGCAACTTCCGTCTCTACTTCACTGGTCAGAGCATCTCACTCATCGGGACCTGGATGACCCGCGTTGCAACCAGCTGGCTCGTCTACCGGCTCACCGGCTCCGCTCTTCTCCTTGGAGTCGTAGGCTTCGCGGGTCAAATCCCCACTTTCCTGCTGGCTCCCTTTGCCGGAGTTCTAGTCGACCGCCTCAACCGCCGCAATCTACTCGTCTGGACTCAGGTTCTCGCCGGCCTCCAGTCCCTCGCCATCGCCGCCCTCACCCTCGCTAAAATCATTACCATTCACGAAATCATCGCCCTTAGCGCATTCCAGGGCCTCATCAACGCCTTCGACATGCCCGGCCGTCAGTCCTTCCTCATCCAGATGGTCGCAGACGACACTGGCAAGCCGGAAAAGCAGGACCTCAGCAACGCCATCGCCCTCAACTCCTCGATCGTCAACATGGCCCGTCTCGTCGGTCCTGCTCTTGCCGGACTCGTTATCGCAGCGGTCGGCGAGGGCTACTGCTTCGCCATCGATGGAGTCAGCTACATTGCCGTCGTCGTTTCATTGCTCATGATGCGCGTCCCCCCATCGCACACTTAAACGCGCCACAACCTCCATGCTTGAACAGCTCCGCGAGGGCTGGTCTTACGTCGTCAACTTCCGCCCCATTCGCATCATCCTCACCCTCTTCGCGCTCCTCAGCCTCATGGGAATGCCCTTCATCGTGCTCATGCCCATCTTCGCCTCACAGGTCCTGCACGGTGGACCTCACACACTCGGTTACCTCACCGGGGCATCAGGCGTAGGCGCACTCATCTCCGCCCTTTCGCTCGCGCTGCGCAAATCTGTTCGCGGCCTCACCACCATGATCCAGATCGCAGCCATCATGTTTGGCTCAGGACTCATCCTCTTCGGACTCTCTCACCACCTTGCGCTATCCCTGTTCCTTATGCTCATCGTAGGCTTCGGCATGATGCAGGGACTCGCCGCCAGCAATACCGTTATCCAGACACTGGCACCAGAAGACAAGCGCGGTCGCGTCATGAGCTACTACACGATGGCCTTTGTCGGCATGACACCCTTCGGTAGCCTCCTCGCCGGTGCCCTCGCCCACAGATTCGGCGCCCCCCACGCCGTAATGATCACAGGCGCCTTTTGTCTCGCCGGTGCAGCTTGGTATACAACTCAGCTCAGATCCATCCGTGCCGTCATGCGCCCAATCTACATTGAGATGGGGATCCTAAAAGATCCCTCCGAGTCAGTCCTCGAAGAGCAAGCAGGCACGAACTAGATCTACTTCCCACCTTCGTCTCTCATATTTTTAGCTGCCTTGTGCCCTAGGTCCAGGCCAAACTTTGGCGCCGACCGTGTCCCACTGACCTTCACCGGAATCTCTGCCCCAGCACCATTTTTCTTGAAGAACGGATCCACCGGCTTCAACAAAACCGACTTCCACTTCGACGCCACCATCTGCGACAGCTTCGCCTTCGTCCGCACATCTCCCGCAAATTCGAACTTTTCTCCATCCAGCGTGTACTCTCCCGCAAGTATCACATCCGCGCCCGGCAGCGCATAGTCAAGCTTGCTGAAACTTAGCTTGCCGTCACCCAGTACAAACTGCCCCACCATCTGCGATTGCACATCCTCTGCGCCCGGTTTAGCGGCCTTCGGATCGCCTTGTGCGCGCAGGCTCAACATATCCACTTTGTCCTCCACTTCGGGATTTGTGAAATGGATCTCCCGCAGCGTGAACCCGCCCTTCAAGCCTATTTTTTGCGACACGCTCTCCTTCCCTGGGCGAATATGCAGCTTCGTCTTCATCTGCAGCTTTCCCGTCATCACCACAGGCGACGTTTTCACGGCAAGCTGCAGAAAGTCCTGTATCTGCCCATTCGGCACATTTACATCGAGATCGATGATGTGCCCCTTCCCTTTTACATTCACCACGGCCCCGCTGCAGCTGAAGTCGGAACCTCCCAAACGCGCCTGAACTGGCTGCAGATACGTATCACCGCTGGTCCCATCCACAATCGCGTGAAACTTCGTATGCAGCGGCACCGGATGATCTGCCGTATCGAGCGAAAAATTCGGCGTCTCCGTAGTCCCATCTACAACAATCTTGTCCAATTGCCCATTGAACTCCCCAACCGAAGACAACATCCCGCCGATCCCCTTGATCGTATTCAAATCCACATGATCGAACGTATAGTTACCTGTCACCGTCGAATCCCCTGGACTTTCGTTGTCCCAGGGTCCGAACGTTCCCGTAGCATGGATGTCGCCCTTTGGAATCGCGTTTACCAGCGTCGCATCATACTTCCACGGAGCATCCGGGCCAATATTCCGCATCACGATGTGGCTCATATCGAACTCCTTCGGATCCTTATCACGCTTGATCGTGCCAAGTATCAGCTTTGAATCATCGAACACAATCTCATCCACCGTGATCTTGATCTTACCCAGATGCCGCGCATGCGGTGGCGCCTGCTGTCGCATCTCGCGCGGCGGAATATGAATCACCATGCCTGACACATGTACCGTCCCCACATGCATCGGCTTCACAAAAAGCCCCATCAGATTCTCGTGAAACGAGAAATGCCCCAGCGCAATCAGCGGATCAGTGGCGCCCGCAGACACAACTTCATCAACGGGATAGATCCGCAGACCGTCTCCGGAAACTTCGAGCCCCTTCAACACCGAAACGGAAAAACCATCCATCTCCACCCGGCTATTGAACCGTGTGCTCAGTGTTTCGATGACGCGGCCCTTCAAAATTGGCATCGCACGATGTAACACCACTTCCGCGATCGTCGCCAACACGATGACCGCGATCAACAGCGGCACAAAAACCCACTTCCAGATCGCGCGCCACTTGCCGGAATTACCGGAACTTGAGCCGTTCACTCGGACGTACTTTTCTTCGATCACAATTCGCTCTCTAACTTTTTGATGCGAAGAATCGCATTCGCGTTCGACGTAAAAAATGCGCCCCAAGGCAACCCGTCTAACTTTTCGCACATTACCTGACGACAAAAGCGAAAAACGAAAGCGTTCCACTATTTTCGCTATAAAACCCACATGCTTTCACCCTATTGAGATAGCTTTATCCCGTGCGACACAATCGTTGCCTTCTTGTACTCAGCATCTCGCTCCTCATCGTGCGGCCAATTGCCCACGCACTGGAGATGCACGAGACTGAGACGCGCATCCCCTGGGCTCAAGCATCTCCGAACGGGCTCAGCGCGCTCCTCGTTTACGCCGATCTTCCGGGCAAACATCCTCTGGTTGTCATCACCCACGGCACAGCACGCGAGGTTGAGCCGCGAAATAACGTCACTCCGTGGGCCTTCCTTCCACAAGCCCGCTGGTTCGCCCGCCGTGGCTTCGTAGTACTCGTCGTCGTGCGCCGCGGCTACGGCTCTTCGGGAGGCAAACCCGACTATCTCGACAATGGTCATTGTCCCGACACGAACTACGAAGGCGCCGCCCGCAAGTCTGCCGATGACCTCCGCGCAGCCATCGACTACGGCAGTAAACTTCCCCAGGTCGATTCCACGCGTGTCCTGGCCGTCGGTATCTCGACCGGCGGCATGGCCACGGTCGCCCTCACCGCCGACGCTCCCAAAAACCTCATTGCCGCCATCAACTTCGCCGGAGGCCGCGGCTCAACCGCCGACCACGATGTCTGCAACGCTCAATCCCTCATCGCTGCTTACCGTGATCTCGGCAAACACTCACGCACACCCATGCTCTGGATCTACGCCGACAATGACAAATACTTCTGGCCCGAGCTAGCACAGCAATTCGACGCCGCCTTCCGCTCCACTGGCGGCGAGGACCAATTCATCCACGCCCCATCGTTCGGCGAAGACGGCCACACTCTCTTCACCCGTGGCATCTCCGTTTGGAGTCCCATGGTCGACGACTTCCTTAAGGCCCACGATCTCGTTATCCTCCCTCAACCTCTCCCCGAGATCACCCCACCCAACATCCCTTCGCCCCCAGGTCTCTCCGACCACGGCCAGCAGGCCTTTCGAAACTACCTCACCCTCGGCCCCCACAAAGCCTTCGCCATGTCGGCACACCATTTCGCCTCATCCACCGCGCAGATGACACGCGACAGCGCTCGCAAAAACGCACTAGAAAACTGCAACCGCCTCGCCGCGTCAGACAAAGAAACCTGCGCCATCGTCTTCGAAGAAAATTCACCAGAGAAGTAAATGAAGTGATTCTTACTCTACCTGCCACGCTCTCGCCAAAGCCGGTAAAGCCCCCAGGCTGCTATCGAGCAGTTATCCACGATTGTTCCATCGAGAACCATCTCCTCGAACTCACTCACACTCACTCTACGCACTACTAGATCACTCTCCTCTGCGTCCGGATCGGCACTCCCCATCTTCAAACCTTCAGCCAGAAAGACATGCTGCTTCTGATTCATCACCCCATACGCAATCTGCAGCGTGGAAAGGTGAGTCATTCGCTCCGCTGTCAGTCCCGTCTCCTCCCGCAGCTCCCCACGAGCCAGATCCTCAGGCACCACTTCGGCCACCTCCCAACTGCCCTGCGGAAACTCCCACATGCGCGCCCCGACGGTATATCGGAACTGCTCGATCAAGTACACAAACTGCCCATCAGCTCCTGACTCCAGTGGAATCACGATGCACGCCGGATCCTTATCGACCACCCCGTAGATCCCACGTTTGCCGTTCGCTCGTTCGATCACATCTTCCCGCACCCTTGTCCACGGATTCCGGTAGACCTCCCGGCTGCTGATCGTCTTGATCGTCACAACACCCCCATCGCTTGGTTCAAGCTTTTACTCTGGAACCTCAAACTCAAGATGGGACGGATACTTCTCCGAACCATAGATCGACACCGTCTGCGCTTTATACGAACCCGCCGGCGCAGTCATGATATTCGGCACAAACGTCTGCGGATTCCTGTCATACAGCGGGAACCAGCTCGACTGCACCTCCACCATAATCTTGTGCCCTTTCAAAAACGTATGGTCCGCGCCATGCAAGCTCCACTTGTACTCGGTCACCTTTCCCGGCGTCAATGCTTCGGGCTTTTCGAAGCTCTTGACATACCGCCCGCGAAAGATCTCATCCACAATCATCAACTGATACCCCGCCATCGGCGCAGGTGCATCATCCGGATACACATCGATCAGCTTCACGACAAAGTCCCCGTCCGTTCCCGTTGTAGCAGCAAACAAATCAGCAACTACATCCCCCGTTACTGTTACATCCTTCTCCAACACCGGAGTTGAAAAGTTGGCCAAGTCTTTACGACCACTTACGAACCGCTGGTCCTCCACCAACCACGTCCGCCACTTCGACCCGTTCCCATACGTCGACTGGATCGGCCGATTGCGATACGGCACCGGATTCGCAGGGTCGGCCCGGTAAACTCTCGCCTTTCCATCAACACTTGCCGTTGGCGCAGCCGTCGACAACCCACCATCGACCGTCAAGAAAAGCTTCTGTTCTTTGAATCCGACCTTAGGCGGCCACGTCTCATATCGCTCCCACTGATTCGTGCCGGTCCTGAAGCTGGCAACACCCTTCAGATCAAATCCAGGCTCGTCCCTTCAAGTATTTTTCAAAGAAAGGCGCCTCGATCGTCCTCCGGTACTCATCTCCCGTCGCCGCCCCAAAATCCAACACTCCCAGATGCCGTGTCGTAGGTCCCCATCCACCGTGGTTCCACGGCCCCAACACCATGAACACTTCATTGTTTTGTCATGGGGCTTCAACGCAGCATACTCAGCCTGCGTCCCCCACATATCTTCCTGGTCCCACCACCCACCGACTTCCAACGTCGGCACCTCAACCTTGCGTCAGGTGCTTCTCCACCGCCATATCCTGCCAGAACTTCGAGTACTCAGGCTGCGTCAAAAATATCTTCGCTGTCGGCAGATCTCCCATCTTCGCCGCATCCGCAGCCCCCGCGAAGTTCACATGCTGCAGGAAGAAATCAAACATATCTTCCTTGCTCTGAACTCGCGCGTCCGTCTTTTGCGCCTCTAGCTGCTGCACATAGTCGAAGCCGTATGTCTCGCGAAACGCCCCGTTATGAAAAAAATCATCACCCATCCAGACATTCGTCATCGGGGCCTGTGGCGAAATCGCCTTCACCGCCGGATGCGCATCGATCCCTGCCGATCATCGCCAGAAATCCCGGATACGACACACCCAACACACCCACCCTCCCGTTGTTGTTCGGCAACGTTCTTCAGCAGCCAGTCGATCGTGTCCCGCGTATCTGTCGTCTCATCCACGTCATTCTTCGTCGTGTGCGCAACAATCGCGCGGTTCATCACAAACTTCCCCTCCGACCCATACCGCCCGCGAATATCCCCATACACAAAGATGTATCCGCTCGCTGCCAGTTCCGGCTTGCTCCCGTTGACGCTGGACGACGACGCCCCCTCAACACCATACGGCGTCCGCTGCATCAAAAACGGCAGTGCCTCGCCGCTCGTCTCAGATCCCGCCGGCCGCAAAATCACGACATGCAGCTTCACCCCATCGCGCACCGGAATCATCGCCTCGCTTCGCGTGTACTCGCGAAAGTGATTCAACCTCACCCCTTCGTCGCTGAACCGCTCCTCGGTCACCTCGTCGCCGCCACGGCCTCCATAGCTGCTCCTCAATCCCGAAACCTTCCCCGTCGAATTCCGCACAAACACAACTTTCAAGCCATGCGCGGCGAAGTGGTCAACTGACTCCTCCTGCAGCTCAACTCGCGGCGAACGCTTTCCTTCGATATAGAGCTTGTTCCCTTCTATATAAACCGAGCCCACCACGTCCGGCTCTTCCGTCTCGCGATACTGCCCCACATAGTCAGCCAGCTTGCTTACAGACGCAGTCGCCGTATGCGCCTTCTCCGTCACCTGACTCTCTTGCGCATGAAGCGCTGCCCCCGAAGCCAGTAACCATGCAGAAAGAGCCACTGTACAGCCGCCGCGAATCATCATCCAGCGTAATCCTCAAAGTGAACTTAAATCTCTAAACCTTTTACGACCGAAGCAACAAGGGGTATCTCGCAACGACGCGACACTTCACATCGAGGCTGGAATCAACGAAAGGCCTCGATCCCGTCCGCTTCGGCAAAGATCTCTTCCGCTGTCGTGCTCCAGCGACGTTTCTTTCCAAAAGACGAACAGGATCGTAGGTACTGTCGTTAAGTCAGTATTCCTTCAGGGCTGGCCGCACACTGAAAGCCAACCCGATTGTGCGAGCCATCGCAGAACGGGCGCTTCTCACTCGCTCCGCAGCGGCACAACGACACCGCCGGTTTTCCCGTCAGGTCCCACTCTTTGCCGTCGGCATCCTTCAAAAGGATGTGGCCCTCTACGCGCAATGGACCATTAGGGCGAACTGTAATTTTCACTACTTCTTCTGACATTGTTGGTTGCTCTCTCTCTTGCAAAGGATGGGTTCAGCATAGCAAACCTGCAACCGCGACACCGTGCCGGTCGTGGATAAACTCACAGAGAGATCCATACAAGATCAACCTAAGATTAAAGTAGGGCGGCATCCTCAGCTTCCACCGCTATCCCATTATCTTCGATGACAGATCCGAGCTTTGTCTGACCCTCTCCCCACCGCCTACGAAGCCACCGGTTCATCGGCTCGGAATAATGTCGTGAAACCAATTCACCCACTAGCCCCCCAAGCAATATAACAGCGGCAAACATAATCGAAACAGCTCTCATTGGCTTGCCAGCAGCAACGAAGACATCGAAGATGCCCACGACGACAAAGATATGCGTCAAATAAATCTCGTAGCTCAATCGACCCACCCTGACTAGTGGCCACACAGCTCTCGGTGTCTCCCAACCAGTCAGCGCGACCGCGACTATGACTAAACATACGCCCAGCGCAAGGATTGTCATGTCCAATCCATTCCGCCCAAGTCCCCAACTGTAAGTCAGGCTTGAAAGACCAAGAACTAAAACAAGCAATGCCGTTCCCACCACACCGCACACCCGAAGCAAAGCGCGCGAAAGACTTACCCTGGCACAGAAGAGTGCAGTCAGACAGCCCAGCGCGATAGCATCCATTCCTCCCAGATATGAATACTCTCTCCAGACCGGATTCGGATTGAATGCATGTGATCGGGCAAAAGGTCCCAGCACCACAAACACAGACAGCGGAATCAACAAAAGTCTGACGCGACGAAAAGCTCTACAGACCAGCGGAAAAAACAGGTAGAACATCTCCTCAACAGAGAGCGACCAAAGAATATCCCAGCCCGGCGGCAGATAACCTCTCCGAGCTTCAAGCAGGTTGATGTGAAAGGTGAACGCCGCAAGAAGCGCTCGGCCCAACCCACCAGTCTTCGGAGACACAACGAACCCAGCAACATGCACTAGGTCGAGAACACTCAGCACAAAAAGAAGAAACAACAACAGCGGTGCAATACGAGCAAATCGTAACCGGTAAAAATCTCCAATGTTTACCTGAGCAATGGACCCCCACCGCCGCAGAGCCGTGGATGTGATCAAAAATCCAGATACGACAAAGAAGATCTGCACCCCGTACTGCCCATTCCAGACAAGTGAAGACACGAGCTGCTGCGGAAGACCACGAGCGTACGGAACTCCAGCTCCGAGCAGCCGCATGTTGACGTGATTCATCAACACAAAAAAGATTGCAAGGCCACGCAGAAGATCTATGCCATCAAGCCGCCTCCAGCTGCGCCTAGGCTCCGCCGACACGGTCAAGACCACACCCTATCCCAGACGATAAAGTCCACCAACTCCACACCTTCTGGTAGCTCACACGCCCCGATCACACCACATCCACTTCCATCTCATCGACATAGCACCAGCCCCAGCTCTCGCCTGGCTCAATCGATCGCATAATCGGATGCTGCGTCTTATGAAAGTGTTTGGTCGCATGTTTATGCAGAGACGAATCGCAGCATCCCACATGCCCGCACTCCAGGCACATTCGCAGATGAACCCACGTGCTTCCGATCTTCAGACACTCCTCACAACCCTTTGCCGACGGCTTAACCTTCCGAATCTGATCCAGATGCGTACATTCCATGCAGGCCACCTTCCTCGCACCGATTCTATCTCGCGATCAGGCGCTTATGGATGATCTCCCGATGACAATCAGCTTTCGCGGCACCGTCGATCAGTCTCCTAAACCCTCCGTAATCCCATACTCCTTCAGCTTCCGATATAGCGTCGTCTTGCCGATCCCAAGCAGCTTCGCCGCCATCAGCTTATCTCCCTTCAGCTGCCGGATCGTCCCCAGAATTGCGTGCTTCTCCATTTCGGCTATCGACACAATACCGTCCTGCGACGCACCCATCACCTCACGGTGCTCGCGCGGCATCGACTCCTCAGCCACCTGTATCGTTGGCCCCTGATGCAGACGAAAGTCCTGCAGCTGCGTCGGCAGGTCACCCGTATGCAGCACCGGCCCAGACGACAACGCGCATGCCCGCTCAATCGCGTTCTCCAGTTCACGCACATTGCCCGGCCAGTCGTACTCCGCCATCACTCGCAGCATCGAGTCGGAAAAACTTCGCACGCTCCGCTCTCCTTCTCCATCCGCTCCAGAAAGTGCGTCGCCAGCACAGCAATATCGTCCCTGCGATCCCGCAGCGGAGGAATCCGCAGATTCACCACGTTCAATCGGAAGTAAAGGTCCTTGCGAAATCTGCCCTGCTCCACCATCAGTGCGAGATCGCGATTCGTCGCCGCCAGTACCCGTGCAGAGATCGGCTTCGCCTGCGTCGCGCCCACCGGCCGCACCTCCTTCTCCTGCAGGGCGCGCAGCAGCTTCGCCTGAAGATCCAGCGGCAGCTCCCCAATCTCGTCCAGAAACACCGTTCCACCCTCAGCCGAGGCCAGCAACCCCTCCTTTGCTTTGTCCGCGCCAGTAAAGGCGCCCTTCACATAGCCGAACAGCTCGCTCTCGATCAGTGTCGGCACCAGCGACCCGCAGTCCACCGGCACAAACGGCTTCGCCGCATTCGGACCATTGAAGTGGATCGACCGCGCCACCAGCTCTTTACCTGTCCCACTCTCTCCCAGGATCAAAACCGGATGCGTCGAATACGCCACCTTCGACAGAATTCGATACAGCTTCTCCATCCCTGGCGACCGTCCTACCAGCCCACCCATTCCCTGCTGCGTCCTCAACCTCTCCCGCAGCTGCCGGCTCTGAACATCCATATGCAGCTGTTGCCCCGTCCGTTCGAGCACGGCCGTCAGCTCCTCCAGCGCAAACGGCTTCGTCAGGTAATCGCCGGCGCCAATTCGCATCGCCTCCACCGCCGACGACACGGTAGCAAACGCTGTCATCACAATCACCGCGGTATCCGGATGGAGCGTCTTCACCTGCTCCAGCAGGGCCAGCCCACCGCCACCTGGCAGCTTCAGGTCCAGCAGCAGCAGATCGATCCGCCGCTCCTTCATAATCTCTCGTGCCGCTGTTGCGCTCTCAGCTGCCACGACCTCAAACCCCATACTCGTCGCAATCTGGCAGCAAGCCCTCCGCACCGCGTCATCATCATCGACCACCAACACGTGCAACAGTCCCAGATGCTCTGTCAGGTCGGCCTTCTGCATACGCTCCGCAGACGCACCCACCGGCGACACACCAATCAGCACCCCCGACGGCGAATCCCCTGCTCCTTCGTTCGCCATCTTCAATTCTCCCAATCCCTCGCTCAACACACGAACCTCGCCTGTATTTCCCGCTCTCGTATCTGTCGTCCTTAGCATGCCATCCACCCTGCCTCTCCCTTCAACAACCGCGTCACTCCCGAATCATTCATCCTCAACTCCTCTCGCTTCACTTCAACCTCCTCATGCTTCATCGCGTACCACTCCGCCGAGATGCTCGTCCCCACCTCAGGCTGGCTCTCGATATTCAGGCAGCCGCTTGATATCGCCACCAACTCCCGCACCACGCGAAAGCCCAATCCGTGCCCGTTCGTCGAGCTTGTTCCGCCACCCTGCATCAACCGCTGCACCGCAGCCTGGTCCATCCCGCAACCACGATCCCGCACCGTCATCACCACTCTGCGCCGCGGCTCTTCAGTCTCGTTTTCAACCCGCTCCAACACGCCTTCCACGTGGATCGAAATCGCCCCAACCCATGGCGTCGCCTCCGCAGCATTCTTCACCAGATTTGTCAGGATCCGCTCCATCGCTTCCACCGACACACGCACCGGCTGAAACGCGCCTACACCGTACGAGATATCTACCGTCCGCCCCGCCACTCGGCTCAACAATCCCCTGCACCGGTCGATCACATCCGGCAGCACCGAAGACTCACCTTGAATCTTCGTGGGCCGACCCGCCCGCGCATGATTCACTAGTCGGTCGATCATCGCCCAGCTACGATCGCTCAACATCCGCAGCTCTGAGGCGTACGCCCGATGCTCTTCATGCAGCACCCCTGGCATCGCAAGCAGATCAGAATATAGACTCAACGCCCCAAGCAAATTGCCCGCGTCATGCGCCAACCCCGCGCCCTCGGCAACCCCAAACACAGAACTCGCCTCCGCGCCCTCCGTTGGCGCATCGACAGTTCTCCGCACACTCGGCATCGCCGAACCATGCAGGTTCATCTGGCGAGTCACATGCCGTAGTGCTGCAAATTGTCCTGAATCACTTCCTGGCCCCAAGGCAGTACTGCTCTGCATTGCCTGCATTCAATAAATCCACCATTCTCCTGCCTAGTTACTTATTTCCTATAGCAGGTGCACTTCTGTAATCACTTCAAGTGCCAAACTGGAACTCCTTCCTAAGTGATTGCTCATGAACACTAAACAGTAATAACCCGGCTCCCATTCCAGAACAAAACATTTCCCGAAACGGAACCGAACTTAAGCCCTTCCACCGAATTCCTCAACAATTACGCAGATCCAATCCTGCTTTCCCATTGTGGAACCAATTCCATTTTGGAACACTCCCACAAAGGGCTTAGCCTCCACCTATCTCACCCTCTGTCAGATCATAAGAGGATTCTCACAACTATAATTCCCTCATGTCCGTAACCGCCGCACCCTCCCCTCAGCTCTTCCGCCCCGACCACCGCCCCGCCGACGTCCTCCGCACCGTCCGCATCACCCCACACTATGTCGCTATGGCAGAAGGCTCCGTCCTCATGGAGTCCGGCAACACCCGCGTCCTCTGCAACGCCACCATCGAGCAGGGCGTCCCCGGCTGGCTCCGCAACTCCGGCCGTGGCTGGGTCACCGCCGAGTACGGCATGCTTCCCCGCGCCACCCTCACCCGCACCGCCCGCGAGAGCGAACGCGGCAAGGTCGGCGGCCGCACTCACGAGATCCAGCGCCTCATCGGCCGGTCTCTGCGCAGCGTCGTCGACATGAAGGCCCTCGGCGAGCGCACCATCATCCTCGACTGCGATGTTCTCCAGGCAGATGGCGGAACCCGTACTGCTGCAATCACCGGAGCCTGTGTTGCATTGGCTCTTGCCCTCGGCAAACTCGTCAAAGCCGGTACCCTTAAAACGTCGCCATTGAAACAGATGGTCGCTGCTACCTCGGTCGGCATCGTCGATGGCAACGTCCTGCTCGACCTTGCCTATGAGGAGGACTCCCGCGCCGCAGTCGATATGAATGTCGTCATGCTGGCTGACGGCGGCCTCGTTGAGACCCAGGCCACCGCCGAGCACGACTCCTACTCCCGCACTCAACTCGGCCAGATGCTCGACTACGCAGAAAAAGGCATCCATGAACTCCTCGCCGCTCAGCGCGAGATCCTCAATACCGCAGTCTGATTAAAATCTTCAATTCAAGCCACTCGTTTTCTGCGCCTGAACTCGCAAAACGAGACTCTAATGCCTGTAGAATCTCTCACGCTGGCACAACTTGTCAGCAGAGGCAGGGAAAACTTTGATCACAGCCCCCACGCAGTCAACCCCCTACACCCGCGACCCACAATCCACCGACGTCCGCGCCATGAGCATCGCCACGGTGCTCTTTTTCATGTGGGGCTTCCTCACCTGTCTCAACGACATCCTCATCCCTCACCTTAAGGCTATCTTCAGCCTGAACTACGGCCAGGCCCTCCTCGTCCAGTTCGCCTTCTTCTCGTCCTATTTCATCTTCGCTCTGCCCTCGGGCAAGCTGGTCGAGTGGCGCGGCTACAAACAGACCATGGTCATCGGCCTCATCGTCATGGCTGCCGGAGCCCTGCTCTTCCTCCCAGCCGCCACCACCGCATCCTACGGCCTGTTCCTCACAGCTCTGGTCGTCCTCGCCGCCGGCATCACCTGCCTTCAGGTTTCCGCGAACCCATACGTCACCAACCTTGGCCCTCAAGCAACCGCCGCCAGCCGCCTCAATCTCGCGCAGGCCTTCAACTCCTTCGGCACCTTCATCGCCCCCTTCTTCGGCGGAGCCCTCATCCTCGGAGCCATCGAAGCAACCCCTGAAGCGATCAAGGCCTTCTCCGCCACAGCGCTTCAGACCTATCGCGAACAGCAGGCCTCCACCGTGCGCCTGCCTTACCTCGGCATCGCGATCACCCTTCTCGCCCTGGCCGTTGCCATCGCCCTCATCAAGCTCCCCACCACCGACTTCACCCGCGACTTCCGCCCCGGCGAGTTGCAGACCGGCGCCAGCGGCAGCATCTGGACCCATCCCTACCTCATCATGGGAGCCATCGGCATCTTCGTCTACGTCGGTGCCGAAGTCTCCATCGGCAGCTTCCTCATCAACTACTTCGGCCTGCCAAAGATTGGTGGCCTCAGTCAAAAAACCGCCGCCAACCTCGTCCCCTTCTATTGGGGCGGAGCCATGGTGGGTCGTTTCATCGGCGCTGCGGTCCTGCGCCGCATTAGCGCAGGCAAGGCCCTTGCAAGCGCAGC
This sequence comes from uncultured Acidobacteriaceae bacterium, assembly GCA_963708755.1. Classification (GTDB taxonomy): domain Bacteria; phylum Acidobacteriota; class Terriglobia; order Terriglobales; family Acidobacteriaceae; genus Edaphobacter. The sequence continues at coordinate 149,589 of CAVPTN010000001.1, read as the reverse complement.
CTTCGTCGCCTGCTGTCTGGTCGTGCTCACCATGATGAGCGCCGGTCATGTCGCCATCGGCAGCGTCATCCTGGTCGGGTTCTTCAACTCCATCATGTTCCCCACCATCTTCACCCTCGGCCTCGCAGGCCTCGGAGAACTCACCAGCAAAGGCTCCAGCCTCATGGTCGCCGCCATCGTCGGCGGAGCACTCATTCCCCTCGCAGAAGGCCATCTGGCCGACCGCATTGGTGTTCAGCACGCCTTCATCATCCCCGCAGTCTGCTACGTCTACATCGCCCTCTTCGGCATCTTCGCCTCACGCCGCAAGGACATCGACCAGGACCCGCGCAAAGCCGCTGCCGCAGCCTAAAGCAACACACCAGCAAAAACGCGGGTAACCCCATGTCTCGACTCTGAGACATGGGGTACAACCAGCCACCGAACTCTGCTTCAAAGAAATCGCTCGAACGGGCAGCTCCCATTAGCACCACAATTCACGCGAGTGGAAGTCATTCCCTTACTTGTTCCCCCAGCGCCTTCCGCCCGTCACACCCAACGTACCCTCTACTGTGTAAAATGACCCTTCGTAGTCCTTCCATTACTCGAACCGTTCTAGGAGACATCGAACCCATGATCAAGTTAACCCCAGGAAAGCTAGCCGGCCTCAAAGCCGTCTCCGACCATCGTGGCGTGATCGCCGCCGCCGCCATGGATCAGCGCGGATCTCTCCAAAAGTCTCTCGCCAAAGAGCGCGGAGCCGCAGCCGACGCCCACGACCTTGAAGAGTTCAAGATCCTCGTCACCTCCGTCCTCACCAAACACGCCTCCGCAATCCTCCTCGATCCCGAGTTCGGCCTCCCTGCCTCCAAGCACCGCAACGGCAAGGGCCTCCTGCTCGCCTACGAAAAGACCGGCTACGACGCCACCACCCCCGGCCGCCTCCCCGACCTCCTCGATGTCTGGAGCGTCCAGCGCCTCAAGGCCGCCGGAGCCGACTGCGTCAAGATCCTCCTCTACTACACCCCCTACGAGAAGACCAGCGTCAACGACCTCAAGCACGCATGGATCGAGCGCATCGGCGCGGAGTGCATCGCTCACGACATCCCGTTCTTCCTCGAGTTCGTCGGCTACGACGCCGACGGCGGCGATGAAAAGTCCGTAGCCTACGCCAAGAAGAAGCCCGAGATCGTCTCCGGCTCCATGGCCGAATTCGGCAAGGCCCACTACAACGTCGACGTCCTCAAGGTCGAAGTCCCCGTCGAGATGGCCTTCGTCGAAGGCACAAAGTCATTCAAAGGCGAGAAGGCCTACACCCGCGCCGAAGCCCTCCAGCACTTCCGCGATGCCGCCACCATGACCCACAAGCCCTTCATCTACCTCTCGGCCGGCGTCTCCAACCCCGTCTTCATCGAAACCCTCGAGCTGGCAGTCGAGTCCGGCACCACCTTCAACGGCGTACTCTGCGGTCGCGCCACCTGGAAGGACGGCATCGCCATCTACGCCAAGCAGGGCCCCAAAGCCTTCGAAGACTGGCTCAACACCACCGGCGTAGAAAACATCACCAACGTCAACAACGCCCTCAAGCAAGCCCACTCCTGGCACGACAAAGTCGAATCCAAATAACGGAGGCATCAAACACAACGAAGGCGCTGCATTCGTGCAGCGCCTTCGCCTTTGCAGTTCCCGATACCCTCACACCTCGGCTTCGCTAAGCCTTACTCCCACTCAATTGTCCCGGGTGGCTTCGACGTAATGTCATACACCACCCGGTTGATCCCGCGCACCTCGCTCACGATGCGACTCGAAATCGTCCTCAGCACCTCGTATGGTAGCGGAGCCCAATCCGCCGTCATGCCGTCTTCACTCTCCACTGCTCGCACGGCACAAGTATTCGCATAGGTTCGCTGGTCCCCCATCACGCCGACACTCTTCACAGGTAGCAGCACAGCAAAGCTCTGCCAAACCTTCCGATACAGTCCAGCCTTCTTGATCTCGTCTACGACAATCTGGTCGGCCTCCTGCAGAATCGCCACGCGCTCCGCCGTCACCTCTCCCAGAATCCTCACCGCGAGCCCCGGCCCCGGAAACGGCTGCCGCTCAATGATGTCATCCGGCATCCCCAAATCCCGTCCAATCCGCCGAACCTCATCCTTGAACAGATCCCTCAGCGGCTCAATCAACTTCAGTTTCATATCCGCGGGCAATCCGCCCACATTATGGTGGCTCTTAATCGTATGGCTCGGCCCATGCACGCTCGACGACTCAATCACATCAGGATATAGCGTCCCCTGCACCAGCCACGCGACCTCCTCGCCGGAACTCTTCTCCGCTTCAAAGATCTTCTTCGCCTCATCATCGAACACGGCAATGAACTCGTTCCCTATCACCTTCCGCTTCTTCTCCGGATCGGTCACTCCCTCGAGCTTCTTTAAAATCTCTCCGACGAATCCACCGCGACGACATTCAACCCAAGCTGCTCACGCATGGTCGTCTGCACCTTCAAAAATTCATCTTTGCGCAGCACTCCATTGTTCACAAAGATGCACGTCAGCCGATCCCCAATCGCCCGAGCCACCAACACCGCCGCAACCGAAGAGTCCACACCACCACTCAACCCACAGATGGCATGCCCACTCCCAACCTGCGCCCTCACCCTCTCCACTGTCGACTGAATAAAGTGCTCCGGCGTCCAATCCTGCTTCGCCCCACAGATGCCCAGACAAAAATTCTTCAGCAACTCCATCCCCTGCCGCGTATGCGCGACCTCCGGATGAAACTGTACCGCCCAAATCCTTCGCGCCTCATCCGCAATTCCCGCAACCGCGTTCGATGTCTTCGCCGTCAGTGAAAACCCACTCGGCAGCGTCTCCGCCTCATCCCCATGCGACATCCAGACGTCCATCGTCCCGGGCAACCCGCGAAACAACGGCGTCTCGGCGATGAGCGTTACCTCAGCATGTCCATATTCGCGCGCCGCAGCCCCCACCACCTTACCGCCCAGATGATGCACGATGAACTGCAGCCCATAGCAAATACCAAGCACCGGCACACCCATCGCCAGCACGCCCGCATCCGCATCCGGAGCATCCGCGTCATACACCGAACACGGTCCGCCCGAAAGAATTACGCCCATCGGATTTAACGCCTTCACCTGCTCCAGCGGAGCAGTACAAGGCAGCACCACAGAAAACACATTAAATTCACGAATACGCCGCGCAATCAGCTGCGTATACTGCGACCCAAAATCCAGAATGACGATCGTTGAGGTATCCACCTACCCAGTGTAAATGCGGCGGCGGTAGACTCTACGCTAGTTAGGATCTCTCTGCCGCGTGCTTTGCACCCCGGTCACCACTCCGACTCCAAGCATGATCACCGCAATCGCAACGATGTAATGCGTCGGGATGTGCATCAAATGCGCCAGATAGGCCACTCCGGCAATCAAAATCAAATAACCAGCAGCATAAATTCCGAATGACATGGTAGCTCTCCAGACCTGATTCACGATCCTTCCGATTAGGATGCAGAATCAGGCCTCGACGCGATTGGAAGCGATCTCTAAAAGAAGTCTCTAAAAATCATTAAACGAGTTGGAATGCTTCTGCCGTGCAGTCTCCATGCCACTCACGACGCCGATGCCCAGCATAATCACAGCGATCGCAGCGATGTAAGGCTCAGGAATATGGCTGAGATCAGCCAGGTAGCACACACAAGCAATAACGAGAAGATATCCAGCAGAATAGAGCGCAACGGACATGGTCTCTCTCCGAATGAAAATGAGGGGCCCGTTTCATTAAGATGCCAAATCTATGCCTGTGTAAGAAAAAACTTTAGTACTCATACGCCCGCCACAGCTGCAGATACGCGACCTGTCGCGCCACATGAAAGTAGTCAGACCCAAGAAAATAAAGGATCGTCACACCCGTCCACCACCAGAACAAGAAGTCCGGCGTCGTCACGCTTTCAAACGGAAGTGGTGTTGCCGAAAACACCATCGCCAACACAATCAACGCGATCTTCACAATGCCCATCACCAGATTGATCTCGACCAGCTTCGACTTGAGCGGCCCCAACCGAAATGCGGCCACCAGACTCCCTCCCACCCCCAGGCCCTTTAGCATCGCCAAAAGTGGAGCCACCGACAGCGCCCAACTCACCACGGCCCACAACGTAAACAACCCCAGCGTCACCACAATCACCAGCGAAAAATACCCCACCAGGTTTGGCTCCCCGCCCGCCGCTATCGGCCCGGTCACCGTCAACTCCGCCACCCGTTCCATGCACCAGAACCAGAACGCAAAGCTCCCCAGCAGCGCCACCACTCGCAACGCCTGCAACACAATCAGGGTTCCCACCCGCGCATGCAGGCGGCCATCCGCCCTCTTCAACACCACCGTCCGCCCGACAGCCGACACCACCACCCAAATCATCACCAGCAGCGGAGCCAGCCACAACGCCACACCCAACACCCGCGGCAGCAACAGCGCCATCGCCTTCGCCAGTGTCTGCGCCGACCCCATCGGATCAAGCACCGTCATGCTCTTCAACGCCGCATAATCCAGCGGAGTCTCCTGCAATATCTTCAAGCCCTCATACCGAAGCACCAGCAGCACGGGAATCCCATACGCCCAACGCCACAGCACCTCCAGCGCCGTCAGCGAAGGCCGCTGCCAGCACTCCGCAAGCGTATGCACAAACGACTGCGTCCCCCGCACCGTGCCTGCAGCAACAACTACACCATCCTGCGGAATCGGATCCACTACTTCACCACAAGATTCACAAGCTTACCCGGCACCACGATCACCTTCACCACCGTCTTGCCTTCAACCCGAGCAGCTACCTTCGCATCGGCCAGCGCCGCAGCCTTCACCACAGCCTCATCGCTACCTGCCGGAACCTTCACCACAGTCACCAGCTTGCCGTTCACCTGCACGGGAATCTCAATCTCATCTTCCTGCACAAGCTCCTCATTCACTACCGGCCACTGCGTGCGAAACACCACACCTTCGCCGCCGATCTGCTCCCACATCTCCGCCACAAAAAACGGCGCAAACGGAGCCAGCAGCAAGATCAAGCCACGAAACACCTCAGCGATAGCCGCAGGTGATATCTCGCCAGCATCCATCGCCGCTTCATTCGCCGTAATCTCATTCACCAGAATCATGATCGAAGAGATCGAAGTATTAAAGTGCCACCGCCCATCAAAGTCATGTGTGATCTTCGCAATCGTCTGGTGCAGTTTCCGCAACAGCGCCTGATCTTTCGGTGCCGACGACGCACCTTTCGTACGTGCGACAGCAGAGAACTTCGTCGTCAACCGATACACCTTACTCAAAAACCGCGAGATCCCCGCAACACCTTCCTCCTGCCACTCCAGGTCACGATCGGGCGGAGCCGCAAACAGCGCATACATCCGCGTCGCATCCGCCCCATACCGCGAAATCATGTCATCGGGCGAAACCACATTGCCCTTCGACTTCGACATCTTCGCGCCGTCTTTGATCACCATCCCCTGCGTAAATAATCGCTCCGCAGGCTCATCGTTATCTACCAGCCCAAGATCCCGCATCACCTTCGTCCAGAACCGCGAGTAGATCAGATGCAGAATGGCATGTTCTACCCCGCCGATATACTGATCGATCGGGAACCAATAGTTCGCCTTATCCGAATCAAACGGCGCCTTCGAGTTCTTCGAATCCGTATACCGATAGAAGTACCAGCTCGAATCGACGAACGTATCCATCGTGTCCGTCTCGCGCCGCGCCACTCCACCGCACTTCGGACACTTCGCGTTCACAAACTCCGGCACCCGGCCCAGCGGCGACCCGTTCGTCTGCGTAATATCGATCTGCTCCGGCAACAAAATCGGCAGCTCGCTCTCAGCCACTGGCATCGGCTCATCCGGCGAACACTTGTCGCAGTACACCATAGGAATCGGCGTACCCCAATACCTCTGACGGCTCACACCCCAGTCCTTCAACCGATATGTAACCGTAGGCGAACCAAATCCATTCGCCTTGGCAAACGCAGCCATCTTCTCCTGCGCCTCCAGACAGTTCTCCCCGGTCCACTCGCCGGAATCGACAAGCACAGCATCCTCTTCAGCCAGATACGGAAGCTCACCCACCACAACATCGCCGTCATCCTGAGCGGAGCGAAGGATCCCTGTATTTTGCTTTTGTTCCTGCGCTTCTGCGGCACGAGAAGCAATTACCCGACGCAGCGGCAACCCATACTTCTGCGCAAACTCAAAGTCCCGCTCATCATGCGCCGGCACGCTCATAATCGCGCCTGTCCCATAGTCCGCCAGGATATAGTTTGCCACCCAGATCGGCACCTTCTCGCCATTGAACGGATTCACCGCAAACCGCCCGGTAAACACGCCATGCTTCTCAATCGCACCCAGCGCGTCACTCTCACGAGCCACCTTCTGCTGCTCCAGCAACTCCTCAATCTGCACGCGCAGCGCATCATCCTCCAGCGCAAACGCCTTCGACACCGCATGCTCCGGCGCAAGCTGCACCGACGTCGCCCCAAAGATCGTATCCACACGCGTCGTAAACACCGTGATCTTCGCATCGCTATCCGCGACGGTGAAATCTACATGAGCCCCTTCGCTGCGCCCGATCCAGTTTCGCTGCATGGTCCGAACCTTCTCCGGCCATCCCTCCAGCTTGTCCAATCCCGCGAGCAACTCGTCCGCATACTTCGTGATCCTCAAAAACCACTGCGTAAGGTCCCGCAACTCAACAACCGTATCTTCGTGCCGCCAGCAGCGTCCACCAATCACCTGCTCGTTGGCCAACACCGTGCAACACTCCGGGCACCAGTTCACCTTGCTCTTCTTCCGGTAAGCCAACCCCTTCTCAAACATCTTCAGGAAGAACCACTGGTTCCACTTGTAGTAGTCCGGCAGACAGGTCGTAACTTCGTTCGCCCAGTCATAGCTGAACCCCATCCGCTGCATCTGCTTCCGCATCGCTGCAATATTCGAAAGCGTCCACTCCCGCGGTGGAACTCCATTCTTCAGCGCAGCGTTCTCCGCTGGCAACCCAAACGCATCCCACCCCATCGGGTGCAGCACGTTGAAACCCCGCATCCACATATGCCGCGCCAGCGCATCGCCGATCGAGTAATTCCGCACATGGCCCATATGCAGATTGCCGCTCGGATACGGCAGCATCTCCAGGCAGTAGTACTTTGGCTTCCCCGAATCATGCCCCTCGGCAGCGTACAGTGACGCGTCCGCATCCCACACGGCCTGCCACTTCGGCTCAATCTCAGCCGGGCTATACCGCTGCGGCTGGGTCGCTTCCGCAGCAGAAGAATTCCCGTCAATACTCGCGGTTTTCCCGCCAATTTCGCTCGCAGTTATCTCTGACATACTCCTTCGATTGTACCCGTCCGCATACCTCCCCCGAAAACTCGCAAAGCAGCCGCCAACTTGCATTGCTCACCCCAAGCCTCTATACATGGTTCGCGCGGAAAAGCGGCCCGAGCGCTGCCCTCTCCACGAATTGAACCGACACAAGAAGGTGAAATGGACAAACGACAGTTCCTCAAAGGCTCCTGCTCTATCCTGACTGGAACCATGCTCTCGCGATTCGTCTCCGCCGAACAGGCAGCCCAGCAGTCGGCCTCCCCACGCACGAACTGGGCCGGCAACTATACCTTCCACGCCGAGCATCTCTACGAGCCTAAAACCGTCGCAGAGGTCCAGCATCTCGTCACCACCTGCCCCAAGCTCCGCGCCCTAGGCCGTGGCCACTCCTTCAACGGCATCGCCGACAGCACCACCAACCAGATCTCCCTCAAACAGCTCGACTCCATCGACATCGACGAAAGAGCCCACACCGTCACCGTCGGAGCAGGCGTAACCTACGGCAAACTCGCCCCCGTCATCGATGCCCGCGGCTTTGCCGTCCACAACCTCGCCTCGCTCCCTCACGTCTCCGTCATCGGAGCCTGCGCCACCGCAACCCACGGCTCCGGCAGCAAAAACGGCAACCTCTCTACCGCCGTCTCCGCCATCGAATTCGTCACCGCCGACGGCTCTATCCACACTCTCTCTCGCGCAAAAGATGGAGACAAGTTCTTAGGAGCAGTCGTCGCCCTCGGCGACATCGGCATCGTCACCAAGACCACCCTCGATCTCGTCCCAACCTTCCAAGTTGCCCAGACCGTCTACCAAGACCTCTCTATCTCGCAACTCGAAAAGCACCTCGACGAGATATTCCTCAGCGGCTACAGCGTCAGCCTCTTCACCGACTGGCAAAACCACAACATCTCCGAAGTCTGGGTCAAACGCCGCCTCGAACCCGGCGCCACCTCCGTCAACTTTCCCCCTGAGTTCTTCGGTGCCAAGGCCGCCACCCGCAAGCTCCACCCCATCGTCGACCACAACGCCGAAGCCTGCACCGACCAGCTCGGCGTCCCCGGTCCTTGGTACGAGCGCCTACCCCACTTCAAGCTGAACTTCACCCCCAGCAGCGGAGCCGAGATCCAGGCCGAGTACTTCGTCCCCCGCGACCGCGCCTACGAGGCCATACTCGCAGTCGAACAACTCCGCGACCGCATCACCCCACACCTCTTCATCACCGAGCTCCGCACCATCGCCGCCGACAACCTCTGGATGAGCATGGCCTATCAGCGCCCCTCCATGGCCATCCACTTCACCTGGAAGCCAGAGAGCGCAGCAGTGCAAGCCGTCCTTCCCCTCATCGAAGAAAAGCTCGCCCCTTTCGACGCCCGCCCCCACTGGGCCAAGGTCTTCACCCTTCCCTCATCGCGCCTCAACCAGCTCTACGCAAAGATGCCCGACTACCAAACCCTCATCAAGCAGTACGACCCCCAGGGCAAGTTCCGCAACCAGTTCATCGACACCAACATCTACGGCACCTAAGCCATTCCCGAATTTAAAAACCGCCAGCCTCCCGAAGATCAGAGCTTATAATTCGCCCTGATCTTCGGAGTCACGCATGCGATCAATCCTGTCATCGTCCGCGCTTCGTCCGCTCTGTCTCGCTCTACTGGCCACGCCATCGCTACTGCTCTCGCAAAACGCTTCACCCACCGTCAAAACCTACGACGGTGGAACACGACAAACCCTCGAGAGCATCTTCATCCCACCGGTAGCTCATGCGCCGTTCAGCCTCACACTCGAAACCGAGTGGTCGCGTCCCATGTCAGGTGGAGGAACATACACCCTCGTCAACAAGCGGCAAATCATGCGTGACAGCGCAGGACGCATCTATCAGGAACGCTGGATGCTCGCACCGAAGAACGGAAAAATGAAATCTGAAATGGACTTCATTCAGATCTCGAACCCAGCCGATCACACTCTCTACAACTGTCAGATCGACATCAAGAGATGCTTCCTCGTCCCCTACACCGGATCGACGACCGACACCTATCAGCCAGCAATTCACCCATCAGGCGCGCTGTCAGACAACTCCGGCTACCACCAGCATGAAGACCTCGGACACAGCAATCTGTCCGGCATCGACACCATTGGCTACCGCGAGGTCACCACTCTCAATCCAGGCGTCTTTGGAAACGATCAGCCAATGATCACGACGCGTGAGTTCTGGTACTCTCCCCAACTCGGAATCAACCTGCTCTCGAAGTTGGACTCGCCTCAGTCCGGAAAACAGACCTTCACCGCACGAGACATCTCAACCTCAGAGCCGGAGGCTCACTTCTTCGCTCTACCCGAGGGCTTCACCGTCCAGGACCAACGAGCGCCCGACCAACACCCATCCACTCCCTAAGCTCGTTATAAAAATCACCCCGCCGCCAGCGTCCTCAACACGCCAACATTCCTCGCCTCGTCCCCCGGGGCATCCACCGGCGTCTCCGCAATAAACGCCGCATGCGCAAACCGCTCATCATGCAGCAACCGCCGAAACACCTCCGCCCCAATCGTCCCTTCGCCGATATGCTCATGCCGATCCAGCTTCGACCCCATCGCCGCCTTCGCATCATTGCAGTGCCACACCTTCACCGCATCGAACCCCACCGTGTCCTTCACCAGCAGCATCGTCTCCACATACCCATCCGGCGAAACCAGATCGTATCCCGACACATGCACATGGCAGGTATCCAGACACACCCCGACCGGCGCACAAGGCTTCAGCCGCTCCACCAACTCCGCCACCTGCTCCAGCTTTCCCCCCAGCGAAAACTCAGCCCCCGCCGTATTCTCAATCAAAATCTTAAAATCCTTCCCCTGCCACGGCACCCCATCAATCGCCTTCTCAATTGACTCCGCTGCCAGCCGTAGCCCCTCCTCACGAGTCAGCCCCTTCCAGCTTCCCGGATGCAGCACCAGATACTCCGCTCCCAGCGCCAGCGCCCGCTCCACCTCTCCACGAAATGCAGCCACACCATTCACCCGCACGCTCTCCGTCTGGCTGCAGAGGTTAATCAAATAACTCGCATGCACCGCGACCGGCCCCACGTCATGTTTCGCCCGCAGATCCAGCATCTTCTTCGCGTCCTCGGGCTTCACCGCCGCAGCCTTCCACTGCCGCGGACTCGAAGAAAAAATCTGAAACGTATTCGCCCCCGCCGCGACCGCCCGCTCTACCGCAGTCCACGTCCCACCCGCCGTCCCAACATGCACGCCAATTCGCTTCTTCGTTGACTTTGCCATCCCTCAAGGCTATCCCACCGGCGAAGCAACAGTCATCCGTCGGCAAGCAAACTCACTTCGATGGCTGTTTTCGGTCGAAAGCTTGTTGCCGAAGAGTCGCTGGCCGACACACATGACTCTTCTCAGGCCCTCTCAGATCCTCTTCTCGGCGCGCCGAGGCGATCGTGGCAAAACAATGCAGACAGATGGAATCGTAGCTTCCATCGCGATTTTTGCGGTGAGGACGGAACGAAATCAGTTTATCGGCCATCGTGCGGCCTCTTTTCTAGGGAGCCTTAACCGTAGTCCCCCACAGACCGAATGTCTACCCTGTTTCAAGCCTTCCGAATGCTATGCTGGCCCCGCCAGCAATTCATGAAGAAGGACCCACTTATGCCAACTCCACAAACGCTGAAAAATCACGCCCGCTTCAACCCCCTCTTCCACTTCACCATCATTCCTCTACTCATTCTCAACCTCATCTTCGCCATCTACATCACCATCCACCGATGGCCCGCCTATCAGCACACTCATCTCTGGTGGATCGTCATGGCCGTCGTCTTCATCCTGATGGCTGGCGACGCCCGCGGGAGCGCCCTGAAAGCTCAAAACCGCGTCATCCGCCTCGAAGAGCGCCTCCGTCTCGCAACGCTCCTGCCACCCGACGACCGCGCCCACATCAACGACCTCACCACCCGCCAGCTCATCGCCCTCCGCTTCGCATCCGACGCCGAACTCCCCGCCCTCGCACGCACCGCACTCACCCAGCGCCTCGAGCCCAAAGCCATCAAGCAAGCCATCATCAACTGGCGCGCCGACCACGAGCGCGTCTAGCAATCAGCAAAACAGATTTCAAAAGAAAAGAGGCGGCCCAATCAGGCCGCCTCCCACATCCGCTATTCCAACAATCAATATCCAACCGAGAACGAAGCCCGTTCATGCGCAGGCTTCTCGATCTCATCCACCAATGCAATCGCATAATCAGCAAACGAGATCTTGCTCTCCTTCTTTGCGTCTGAGACCAGCTCCTTCGTCCCCAGACGAAACTTTCCCGTCCGCTCCCCTGGCACGAAGTAAGCCGCCGGGCTCAGATACGTCCAGTTAATATCCGATTTCTGCAGCAAAGCCAGCGCCTTCTCATGCGACGTAGCAATTGGCAGATACTCCTTCGGGAGAAAACCCGACTTGATCAACGTCACTCCCGGCGCAACCTCTAACAGGCCCGCACCGCCAACCACCAGGAGTCTCCCCGCACCCGCCTTCTTCACCGCCGCAATCTGCCTCTCTGTCACGCCGAGAATCGCATCCGTATTATCCATCGGAGGAGCATACGCACTCACCACCGCGTCAGCATCCTTGATGACCGCCGCAATCGCATCCACATTCGATAGATCGTCCACCTTCGTGGTCAACCCTTGCTCTGCCTTCAACGAGGCCACCTTTCGCGCCACGGCAGTTACCTTATGTCCGCGCGCAAGCAGCTCTTTCACAATCTCGCTGCCCGATTTCCCTGTCGCTCCATACACCACAACGTTCATCACAGTCTCCTGAACACATCGTTGAAACTATAACCCTTCAGATGCGGCCCAACGCCTGCCAGACCGCATTCTTTGAAGGACATTTCAACCAACGCCAACAACCTTCGTTTAGGCAGCCTTGAACTGTGAACGAATCGCCTCAATGTGTGGCTGCAGGAACGTCGCACGATCAGCGCCGTAATTCAACGCCGCAGCGCCGCCCGCCGTCAGAAAGGTCGTATCCGTCACCCCAAGGAAGCCAAACAGGCTACGTAAATAAGGTTCAACGTGGTTGAACGAAGCCATCGCGGTCTCCGCACCATACGCTCCACCCGAAGCAACCAGGAATGTCGCCTTCTTGCCGATCAACAAACCCTTCGGCGTTCCGTCTGCATAAGAAAAGCTCTCACCGACCCGCGCAATCTGGTCGATCCAGAGCTTCAGCACCGACGGCACCGCAAAGTTATGCATCGGCACACCAAGAACATACTCATCGGCTGCCCTCAGTTCGGCCAGCAGAGTGTCAGAGAGCGCAAGCGTCTCATTCTGTTCCGCAGTACGCGCATCCTTCGGCGTATACGCCGCACCAACCCACGCAGCATCGATCGTCTTCAAATTGCTGGCGTTCAGGTCACGAGTAATCACCCTCCCATTCGGGTTCGCCTTCTTCCAGTTTTCGACATATTCACTGGTTAGGCCGCGCGAAACGGAGGTCTCTGAAAAGGGGCTGGAATTCACAACGAGCAAAGTGGGCATGGCAAAATCTCCTATACGACATCTGACGTTTAAGCGACTAGTGTCGATTCAATAAAACACGACAAACGTCGTTTAAGCAAACAATGTCGTCAAAGTCGAGTAAAATGAAGACAGGCCAATGTCAGAGCCAGTCAAACTCGAGCAAGCCACACCCGCACAATCGACAGACCAGCAAGTCACGCGAACCCGCAAGCTGATCCAGCAGGAGCTCGGCAACCTACTGAAACAAAAAGAGCTCGACGTGATCTCAGTCGATGGCATCGCGAATGCGGCCACCAGGGCGATGCATGTTACTGAATCCAAAGGGGTACCCACCGACATCCCGGAGTTCATACCCGAGAAGTCAGTCGATCCCCGTATCCTGCGCACTCGCAAGCTGCTCCAACAAGCTCTTGTCAACCTCATGAAAGAGAAGCAGTTCGACGCGATCTCCGTGCAGGACATCGCCGAGTCCGCCACTATCAACCGCGCCACCTTCTACGACCACTACCCCGACAAATTCTCCCTGCTCGAGTGCACCGTCGGATCCCGTTTCAACGAGCTCCTGGCCGAGCGCGGCGTCACCTTCAACTCCAGTTGCACCTCCGCCCTCAAGGCGATGGCCCTCGGCGTCTGCGACTTCATCGCCTCCTCCCAACTCCTCTGCTCCGAGCGAGCCGGCCAGATGGAGCCTCACATGGAGTCGGCCATCATCGCCGTCGTCCGCCGCATGCTCCTCGACGGCCTCGAAACACATCCCTCCAGCGCGCCAGTATCCCCCCAGATGATCGCCACCACCGCAAGCTGGGCCATGTATGGCGCCGCGAAAGAGTGGGCCCAAACCCCCAACCGCCCGCCCTCAAACGAGATCGTAGACACGGTTGTCACCCTGGTATCGCCGTTGCTCGCCCTGGCAGACACCACACCACACCCTTAGCCAACTTCGCCTCAATCACGCATCACGGGACACGCTGCACCCATTGGCTCCGCCACGCCGGGGCCTCGAAGGGGTCTGCGAAGTACTGCGTCTCGTGCGCGACCTTGCCGTCGCGGAACTCCATAATGCTCACGGTGAACGCTGGTCGCCCCTGGTAGACGATCGTGTATTCCGTGACCCAGAGATCATCTTTTCCAACAATTCGTTTGACGCTGAAACCCGACGGCTTGCCGGGATGATGACTCCTCAAAGCCTGCAAATTACTTCGCCCGAAGATTCGCTCGCCTGACTGGGGATAATCACAGATGGCATCGTCGTGATAAATATCATGTTCCGCGTTTGCATCGCCGGCTGCCGACGCCTGCCAATGCGCGTTCAGGGCTTCAAGTATCTGTTCCTCTCGCATGGACCGCTCCAGGTGTTACTTCGCTTTCATGTTGTTGCAACTCGCGGAATGAAACCCGGGCTACCGGTATTCACCACATCATTGAGTCTCTGTCTTGTCTCAATTCGATTGATCTCATCAAACGCGTCTTGCGGAAGGGCGGCGATGTCGAAGTTCTCTTTCGCGCGCGCCGCAGACTTGGGCGTGGTAAGTAACGCCGTGCCGCGCTGCACCGCCCATGCCAGCAGCACCTGGGCCGGCGTCTTTCCAACTCGCGCGGCAATGGACGAAATCACCGGATCTTCGATAAGCCCGGGCCGCATTCCATGACCCAGTGGCGCAAAAGCCAAAAGCACAATGCCGTTCTTCTTGCAGAACTCCAGAAGCTCCGTCTCCGGCAGATACGGATGTGATTCGACCTGCACCACCGACGGCTTGATTCTCGCCGATTCGTAGATCGGCACGAGTTTATCCAGAGTGATGTCAGATAATCCGATGGCCCGGCATTTGCCATGGTCCACAAGGCTCTCCAGCGCCTTCCACGTATCGAGTAGAGTGATGCCGCGGTCATAAATAACGTCGCCGTTTTGATCCCGCGGATCCTGCTCGTCGCCCGGTTGAAATGCGAATGGGGTGTGAATGAGATACAGATCCAGATAATCAATCCTGAGTCTTTCCAGACTGGCTTGGAAAGCCGGCTCGACGCGCTCGGGCCGATGATTTGAGTTCCACAGCTTTGTGGTAACAAAGATGTCTTCGCGTTTGATCCCGGCGGTAATTCCTGCCTGCAGTGCTTCGCCAACCTCGCGCTCGTTTCGATAGCGTTCCGCACAGTCGAAGTGTCGAAATCCGGCATCAAGCGCATCTTTGGTAGCGCTTCTCGTCACGACTGGGTCGGGAATCAGAGTGCCAAAGCCGAGCGCAGGCATCTGACCGCCTCCGTGGCTGAGCGGCACTCTCGTCATTCGAAGATCAGAAGATTCGATCACAGTTGCACCTCGACGCTATTTTGCGTACTGAATCATCGCTGGCATTCGAAAATTGGATGCCCAGCTCTCGGAAATAGACCCGAAAATCTCTGCGCACAGATTAATCCCCCAAACGCCCTTTAAGTCCTCAAAGACTGCCGAGAAGCACTAAGTGCAGACGCGTAAGGCTACGGGTCGCGGTACTCGCGACGCTTGAGTTCGCGCAGTGCCTGTTCGTGGCCCTGCAGAGCAGCCTGACGAATCCAATGGCGCGACTGGGTGTAGTCGTGCTCTACCCCCTGGCCGATGGCGTAAAGGTGACTAAGCTGGAACTGTGATTCGGCATTTCCTTGATCGGCGGCCTTGCGATACCAGGCGGCGGCCTGCACGTGGCTGAGAGGGACGCCCTGTCCCATGTAGTAGAGGTCAGCTAGCTTCTGCTGGGCCTCCGGAAAATCCTGCGTAGCTGCCAGACGATACCAGTAGGCAGCCTCTGCATCGCTTTGTTCCACACCTTCACCTTTGCGATACATGAGGCCCAAATTGTACTGCGCCCATGCGAGGTTACTGTGAGCAGCGCGCTGACACCACGCGAAAGCTTCAGCAAAGTTGTCGGCTGCATAGAAGCGAAAGCTGAGGTTAGCCTGCGCATAGGCGTGACCCTGCTCTGCGGCCTTGCGCTCCCAGTAGGCAGGCCTCAGTGTCGTCTTGCGGCAAACCCTGCCCGGCGTCGTACATCGTGCTGAGCAGGTACTGCGACTCCGCATGCCCCTGCTCGGCGGCGAGCCGGAAGCCGACTGCGGCTTCGGCAAAGTTGCCGGCGTTGTAGTCGGTGACAGCCTGCCGATAATGCGGGTTAGAGGCCGCGTTCGCAGCATCGCGACGGCCGCGGGCAATGATGCTCGATCGCGTGGAATGGAGCGACAGCGTCCCGCCCGTAGGAATGTGCTGCAGACCGCCTTTGGCCTTATCTTCCATCTCTACTTTCCATGCGCGCTGATCTGCCGGTCGATAAGCTCAAAGCGGCGTTGCGCATCTGCGATCTGCTCACGAAGGTTGCTGGCAAGCTCGGTCAGGAGATCGCGGTGTTCGCGAGCGGCGGCTTCGGTATCGTGGTGCAGTTGCGCAACTTCTCCAGCGAGCAGTGTGTGCCGCTCGGCGTCAAGGGTGGCGATGTCGCGCTCAGCATGCTGAATCTGGCGCGTGATGCGGAGAAGCTCGGCAGCAGCGCCTTCGCCGGCAATAGAGGCGTTGATCTCGCGGTGATCGTCAAGCAGACGCTGCAGCGTTTCGGTATCGCCGCGACCATAGGCCTGATTAGCGCGAGCCATCAACAAAGTGAAATGCTTCTGCTCCGCGTCGTCGCGCGCGAAGTCGGGGTGGATACGCTTCGCGACATCGCGGAACAAGGTCTTGAGGCTCGGCGGTGGGTCGAACTCCTCGGCTTCACGAGCATCGCCAAACGCGGCATCGTGGGTCTCCTGTGCGCGCTGTCGAATCTCCTCCGCCCGGCGCCGGGCGGACTCGGAGTCGTAGAGATCCACCTCCCTTTCGGCGATACGCGCTTCAAGATCGTCGAGTTCTGCGTAGAGGATGCCGACCTGCCGGAGATAACGACCTTCAAACGTCTTGAGCTGCGCTCGAATCTGCGCAAGCTCGGATTCGCGCTCGGCGAGCGTCGTGCGAACCGTGGCAAGTCGCTCGCGTTTGTCGACGAGTGCGGCGTCGTCCGGAGTTTGCTGAAGGATAATTTCGGCTGGCATGCGTCGTCCGAGAAGGCAGATTCTAGTTTAGCCGAGCGGAGTCTCGCTTTTCGCAGTCGAATGGCAGACGTTGAACATCCAACTGTAAAATCGAACCAACGACCACGGGGTGCATCGATGTCCAACTACACCAAAAGCACGGAAGCAATTGCTCGTCTCTCTCCTGAGGAGTACCAGGTCACTCAACAAAATGGCACGGAACGGCCATTCGAGAATGCCTACTGGGATCACGACGAGCCCGGCATCTATGTGGATATCGTTTCAGGGGAACCCCTCTTCTCGTCGCTCGATAAATTTGACAGCAGCTGTGGTTGGCCGAGCTTCACAAAACCGGTAGAGCCGGACCACGTGGACGAGCGCCACGACGGCACCCATGGTATGACCCGCACTGAAGTACGATCGATCCACGGCGACAGCCATCTCGGCCATGTCTTCGATGACGGCCCCAAAGAAGCTGGCGGTCTACGCTACTGCATCAACTCCGCCTCGCTGCGCTTCATCCCCCTTGATGAGCTTGAGAGCGAAGGCTACGGCAAGTACCTCAAACTGTTTGAGACCAAGGAGCAGAAGTAACGATATGTCCTCACCAAACGAACGTGCAGTACTAGCCGGTGGCTGTTTCTGGGGAATGCAGGATCTGTTGCGCCGCTACCCCGGTGTAATCTCCACACGCGTTGGATACACAGGCGGCAATGTCGCCAATGCGACCTATCGCAATCACGAAGGTCATGCCGAAGCGATCGAGATCATCTTCGACCCTCAACAAATCAGCTATCGAAAGATCCTGGAGTTCTTCTTCCAGATCCATGACCCAACAACGTTGAACCGTCAGGGAAACGATCGTGGAACAAGTTACCGTTCGGCGATCTTTTATACCAACGACGAACAGAAAAAGATTGCTCAAGAGACAATCGCAGATGTGAATGCCTCAGGCCTATGGCCCGGCAACGTCGTTACAGAAGTCGTGCCCGCAGGCGCATTCTGGGAGGCGGAGCCGGAGCACCAGGACTATCTCGAACGAATTCCAAACGGATACACCTGTCACTTCATCAGACCGGACTGGACACTTCCACGCCGAGCCTCCTAAGCAGCTCGAGCTCTTAGGTAGCCCGCCAGATTCCTGAAAACAAAAAACCTTGCGCGCAAGATACCCCCAAGGTGGGAAGGGGGTATCCCGCCGATTGCAAGCTAATCGGCCCAACGAACGACAAGACCACCCCGAAAGATGAAATGCGAATAGCGTCCCTGCAACCCTCCATTACCATTACGCTCGCGGCCCTCAAACGACTGGACCACCTCAGCGCCTGCACCCGCTACTGCATCGAGGCCCTTCCCGAACTGGCAGAACGAAATCCATACATCCTCCACGACAGCTGGACCGCGAACACCGACGAGATCCTGGCGACCAAACCCGATCTTGTAATCGCCAGCGTGCCCTATCGCATGGAATCTCTCGCGGCGATCCTCAAATCCGGACTCCCCGTCCTGACCCTCGCGCCTCATGGTCTCGCCGATGTCTACAAAGACATCCGCCTTATAGCATCCGTCGTTGATGCACAGCCAGAAGCCGAAGCTCTCATCACTCAGATGCAATCCGCCGTCGAAGCCACGCGCGCGCGTAGTGCACAACGCTCCCACACACCGACCGTCTACTGCGAAGAGTGGGGAAAGCCCCTCATCCACTCTCAATCCTGGGTCGCTGAACTGGTCGAAGCCGCAGGTGGCAGCTACCTGGGCACCCCCGGAGCCCACACCAATCCTGAAGAGATCGCCGCCGCCGATCCGGATGTCCTCCTCTTCTCCTGGTGCGGAGCAGGTTCTCGCGTCCCACTGGAACGAGTCGTCGCCCAGCGAAGCTGGCACCACTTGAGAGCAGTACGCGAGCGCAGAGTCTTCTGCATCCCCGACCAGTTCCTAAACACCCCGGCCCACACACTCCTCGAGGGCCTCGCCTGCATCGCCGCAACAACCCATCCCGGCCTCCACCCACCCCACCCCGATCTGATTCAGCTCCGCAACCTCAACGAGGACGAGG
The DNA here is from genome assembly GCA_963708755.1 of uncultured Acidobacteriaceae bacterium. Classification (GTDB taxonomy): domain Bacteria; phylum Acidobacteriota; class Terriglobia; order Terriglobales; family Acidobacteriaceae; genus Edaphobacter. The sequence goes on along the minus strand of CAVPTN010000001.1, from coordinate 130,634 downwards.
CATCGTCAAATCCAGATCCGTCTCTGTCATCTGCTTGGTCAGCAAAATAATCTGCCCTACATGCTGCTGCACATGTCCTACCACTTGGTAAATCGCCTCGAGCACACTCACATCGCGTCCCTGCGGAGTTATTCTCTCGACCATCCGCTCAGCCGACACAGCAGAGATCACACTCTTAGCCTCCGCCATCGTCGTTCGGAATAAATCGGCCAACTCCGCCCCACTCTTGCCGCCATCGGCACTGAACTCAGCATCTCTCACCCTGATGTCAGCCGCCCCACCCACCCCATGGATCATCCATTGCCGGGCATTTCCACAAAGATGTAAAACAAGATTTCCGACAGCATTTTCATGCGCCCCTTGCCGCTGCCAAACCTGTTCATCCCTCAACTTTCGCAGGCAGACCTCAAGACACTCGGTCATCTGATCCAGCCTTCGACAGGAAACGTCCAGAAAGTCACGCGCAATCGCCTCATGCAACATAGTCATAACTGAATTCTACCCACAATGGAACTCTCCGCAGTAGCCAAACGTTGACCTTATCTCCCTCACCTCGTACACTCTTAAAAGGCAGTCAGCGAGCACCCGTTCGCGACGCAGAGCGCATCACGCGACGCACTTTGCCCCCTAGTTCAATGGTAGAACAGTCGGCTCTGAACCGATCAATCGGGGTTCGAATCCCTGGGGGGCAACCAATCGTGACTCATCCACAAATCGCTCGCTAATAACGTGTAAATAAAATGCGAAGTCAACGTCCTCAGGGAAAACTCCGGACTTGAATCTTCTCTTTCTCTTTAAATCACTAGTTTTCACGCCATCCAGGTGTTTCAAAACACGTGGAATAGGGTTTGAGCGCGTTCCTATACCCACTGCGAAACATCAAAAATATACAGGTAAACTTTACAGATTAACTGTACATATGACATGATGATTCGGTGACTCGTTCTGAGACCGAACTCGCTTCCATACTCGCCCTACAGATCCGTACGGTATCTCGCAAACTCAAGCAACGTCTGCGCGAGCACGGGGAACAAAGTGACCTGACGCCGTCTCAGGTATCAGTTGTGCTTCGGTTGGAGAAAGATGGAGCGGCTACAGTCTCCAGCCTCGCGCGAGCCGAAGGGATGCGTCCGCAATCCATGAGCTCTGTAGTTACACCGCTGCAGGAAGCGGGCCTGGTCGATGGTGCTCCCGACCCTCACGACGGTCGACAGACTCTGATGTGTCTCACGCCCAAATGCCTCAAGTTGCTTAAGGAGGGCCGCGCCGCGCGCCAGGACTGGCTCACCAAACAAATCTCAAAAAAGCTCTCTGTGCATGAGCAGGAGAAGCTAAAAGCTTCTCTCGAACTGCTGATGCGGCTCGTTGAGGATTAATCCACACAATCCTGCTTCTTATAAACATCCGCCCTATTTATTAGGAGAACTGCTAATGCCGCTTACTGCTCTTGATCCCATCACTGCGTTGATCGTCATCGACCTGCAAAAGGGCATGGCCGATTATCCTCTTCTTCATCCGATTGCCGAGATCGTTGATCGCACCCGAGAGTTGGCACACGCCTTTCGAGCGGAAGGCCTGCCGGTTGTATTGGTCAACGTAGCGGGACGGGCACCAGGACGGACGGAGCAAGGTCCACGCACCACGCAAACATTCGCCGAGGGATGGACCGAGCTTCTGCCGCAGTTGGAGCAAAAACCAAGCGACATCACCGTTACGAAGCGAAGCTGGGGCGCATTCGCAACAACGGATCTAGAACGTCAGCTCAAGGCCAAAGGCGTAACCCAGGTAGTCGTGACAGGAGTCGCGACATCCGTCGGCGTAGAGGCAACAGCGCGTCAGGCCTACGAACAGGGCTTCAATGTGACTCTCGCACTCGATGCGATGACCGATCTTCACAAAGAGGCACACGAAAACAGTATCAGGAACGTCTTCCCTCGCCTTGGTGAGACCGGATCTACGCAGGAGATCCTCTCTCTGCTGAAGAAAAGGAGCGCGACAGCATGAACTGGCTTTCTCTTATCTCGTACTTCTTTGGCGGCGTCTTCATGGCAAATGCCATCCCTCATTTCGTTGCGGGCACAATGGGACGCCCCTTCCAAAGTCCCTTCGCAAAACCGTCCGGGAAAGGACTCTCCTCTTCAACCGTCAACGTTCTCTGGGGATTTTCCAATGCGGTTATCGGTTATCTGCTTGTCGCTCACGTCGGAGACTTTCATCTGCGGTCCTGGACTCATATCCTTCCGTTCGCAATGGGAGCCTTGCTTATCAGCATGAATCATGCGCGCCACTTCGGGCAGTTCCACGGAGGCAACACGTCCGGGCGCGCATGACGAATCCAGCATCCGGCACGTTCCGCTCCTTAAAGAGCTTCAACTTCCGTTTGTGGACGGCAGGCGCTTTGGTCTCCAACATCGGCACCTGGATGCAGCGCATCGCCCAAGACTGGCTCGTGCTGACGCACCTGACCCATCACGATGCTTCTGCGCTGGGCATCGTCATGGGACTCCAGTTTGCTCCACAGCTCCTTCTGCTGCCCTGGACGGGATCGGCTGCCGACCGTCTCAATCAACGCAAGCTTCTGATGCTCACCCAGGCAACGATGGGTGTGCTTGCACTTGCCCTGGGCGTCCTGACGATCGCAGGCATCATCGCGCTCTGGCAGGTCTACATGTTCGCATTCATGTCTGGCTGTGCCGCCGCTCTCGATGCCCCTGTAAGACAGACCTTCGTGGCAGAAATGGTCGGCGACGGGGATCTTCCGAATGCCGTGGCTCTGAACTCAACTTCGTTCAACGCCGCCCAGATGATTGGTCCCGCAGTCGCTGGACTACTCATCGCAAAGGTTGGCATCGGTTGGGCGTTTCTTCTGAATGGTCTTTCGTTCGGAGCGGTGCTGATCTCGATGTATTTCTTTCGTCTCTCCGAACTTCATGCAAGCGTCAGAGCGAATCGCACGACTTCCGGATTTCAGGAAGGGCTCCGCTACGTGTGGTCACACCGAGACCTCAGAACAATCCTGATCATGTTGTTTCTGATCGGCACCTTTGGTCTGAACTTTCCAATCTTTATCTCTACGATGGCCGTGAACGTCTTCCACTCCGATGCACGCGGTTTCGGCCTACTCTCTTCCATCATGGCAATAGGTACTATCTCGGGAGCATTGCTTGCCGCACGTCGCGAAAAGCCAACGTTTTCATCTTTGTTAGTGGGAGCTGCTGCCTTCGGGGTGGGATGCACTCTAGCTGGACTCGCACCAGGATATTGGTGGTTTGCAGCCGCTCTCGTAGTCATCGGTGCGGCCGCTCTTACATTCTCAAATGGAACCAACAGTCTCATGCAGCTCTCGACAGAACCAGCGATGCGCGGCAGGGTTATGGCTCTGCGGCTTGCCATTGCACTTGGGGGAACTCCGATTGGAGCTCCGATAGTCGGCTGGGTCGCCAACCGCTTTGGCCCACGTTGGTCGCTAGGCATCGGAGCCGCCGCCGGTTTTACGGCGGCCCTGGTTGCCGTCTTCCTTCTACCCTCCCACAAAGAGCAGCCGCTGGCACGATCCTCAGTCCTGTGAAATTGCCCAGTGAAAAGTGGGCTGTCGTTCATCTGTCCAAATAGCCGACTCGCCGACCAAGTGATTAGAAGCTCGCTTATGGTTAGCGCGCATCAACGGGCGCGGGCTTCAGCTCAACGCAGAGAGCCGCAACCCGGCTCCCCGCATTTGCAGCTTCGGGTCCTTAGGATTACCACCGGCCCTGATGCGATCCACCGTCCACATGCAGCACTTCCCCAGTGGTGTTGCGGGCTTCGGTCAGGTAAACAATCGCGTCCACAACGTCGCTGACGCTTGAGATTGTACTCATCGGCGAAAGCGTCTTGAGGAAGTCCTTCGGATTATTCACGTGCATTGGGGTGTCAACAATACCGGGTGCTACGGCGTTGAAGCGGATGTGCTCCTTCGCATACTCGATCGCCAGGCTCCGCGTAGCAGCTTCAAGGCCACCCTTGGTGATCATCGGCACGGACGCCGGTAAACCCGCGATCGGGTTCACAACCTGCGAAGCGGTGATGGTGACGACGCTGCCACCTCTCTTCTGCGTAAGCATCTGCTTTACAGAGCCCTGCGTCACGTACAGGAAGCCTTTGAGGTTCACAGTCGAAAGCGCCTCGAAGTCATCCGCCGTGAACTCCGTGAAAGGTTTGGCAAAGAAGATGCCAGCGTTGTTCACCAGCGCTTCGATAGAACCAAATCTTGTAATTGCAGTCTCCACGATCTTTGCTGCGACCGCGCTCTCTCCAATGTTTCCGTCGACCAGCGCAAGTCTCTCAGACTCAACAAAATTGCCCGACTTGCTGATGTTTCGCGAGTTTGCCACCACGTTGTAGCCGCGGTCGAGAAACGCCTGCACCACACCCGCGCCGATACCTTGAGATGCTCCAGTTACGATGATTGTTCCCTTGCTTGCCATGTGATTCTCCTTGGTTGCGACCGTCTTACTCATCGCACACAATAAGAGATTCGCCCTACGCCGATCATGATTCGTCGCAATTTTCGATCAAATGATAGGCAATAACTATCTATTCTTTGTTTATCGAAAAAGGGTCTTCTTCCGAATGGAGGAAAGTTCTTCTTCCAGGAGTCGAAGAAATAATTTGAGAGCGACTGAGGGATTACTTTTTTGCCATGCGGCTACAAAGTCGAGACGAACGTCGTCAGGCTGCAAACGGAAGAACGAGACATTGTCCGCGCGCAGGTTGCGGGCCGAAGCAGGAATGATAGCGACTCCTTCTCCGGCTTCGACAGTGGCAAGCACGGAGTTCATATTGTTCAGCTCGTTCTGCAGGCGGGGTGAGAATCCATTGTCATTGCAGACACGAACGATTGTGTCAAAAACCTCCGGCGAGCTCGACCGCTGGAAAACGATGAACCGCTCCCCAGCAAGATCTGCAATCCGAATTCGTTTAGCTCGGATCTTGCGAGCCTTGGGTAACGCCGCGACTAACGGCTCGCTGAAGAGCAGGCGCGTATCGTAGTCAGCCCGGCGGTCCGCCAATATCGGGCGCGTAAACGCGATGTCGATCTCGCCGCGATCGAACGCAATGTCCATGCCTCTCGGCACATCTTCAATGAGGCGCATCGCAACGCCAGGATGACGGGTTTTGAACTTACCGATTAGGTCGGGAAGAAACGGACAGGCCGTAAATCCCATGAAGCCGATACCAAGCGTGCCGATCTCCCCTTTGGCGGCACGTTGCGCAGTGGTTATGGAGCGCTCCGCCTGAGCGAGCGTCTTCAATGCTTCCTCGTAGAAAACCTGCCCCTCGGGTGTGAGCTTCGCGGCGCGTCCCTCGCGCGAAAACAATTTGATCCCCAGTTCCCCTTCGAGATCTGCGACAGCCTGGCTGATGGAGGGCTGCGCAATATAAAGATGCCGCGCTGCTTCGCGATAGCCCTTCCACTCGACAACTGCAGTGAAATATCGGAGATGCCGCAGTTCCATCTGATAGCCCCTCCCTATCGATTGATTAGAACATGCGACCAATCAACATCCCACCACCTCTGAAGCGCGAAGCAAAAATGCTGGAGGGTCGATAGCATTTCAGTCGCGTCACAACCCACCACAGAACATTTGTTTTCGGCGAACTACTCCGAGCGCAATGCTTCGACTGCATTCACCCGTGCCGCGCGTGCTGCCGGCACAGCCGAAGCGATCACTGCTGCGGCAAGAATGACTAAGGCCGACGCAATAAAAGCCAGCACTCCCGGCGAGTGCGCCTCCACCACGTACCTGCTGATGCCCCACGCGAAAGCAATGCCGCACAGAACACCAGCGCCCACACCGATCCCCGCAATCGTCAGGCCCTGCAACAGCACATCGGTCAGAATGTTCCGCGGCTGCGCACCGAGTGCCATCCGAATCCCGAACTCGCGCGTGCGCCCGCTCACCGAAAACGCAAGGACACCTGCGACTCCCACCACGGAGATCAGAAGTGCCACCGCTGCGAATCCTCCGAACACAACAGCGTTCAGCCGGTCCGGCGTCAGTACCTCCGCGCGAATGTCCTTCAGCGTGCTCGCCCGCTCCACCGGTTGTTCCGCAGAGATCTCGCGAATCGCGCGCGTAATCGTCGGAGCTAGCGTATATGGATCCTGCTCAGAGCGCACAAACAGCCGCCCCTGCCATCCCTCCTGGTCCGTCGGCTGGTACACCATCATCGCCGGTGAAGGAATGATGTTCTCATCGTCCAGATCGGGCACCACCCCGACGATACGTCGCGGCTCCAGGCTGATCCCGATAAACTTCATCACGCCGTCGGTCCAACGCAGATCATGGTTCAACGCATCCTGGCCGGGAAACAGCGTCTGTGCCAGGCTCTGGCTCACGATCACCACCCGTTCCGAGCCGTTCTTGTCCGCGTCCCTGAAATCTCGCCCCTCGAGGATCGGCAGGCCGAGCGTTTCAAAGTAACCTGGCGATACCGACCGGAACTTCGCGCGCCAATCATCGAGCGCGTTCTTTCTCGCCGCTCCCTGAGCTGAAAAAGCGAAGCTGATACCCAGCCCCTGATCGTCGCGCCACGGAACGCTGAAGCCTGACGACACATGAACCACCCCAGGCAGAGCGCTCACCTTGCGCTGCACCTCGTGGTAGAAATCCTGAACCTGCTCCGGTGTTCGTCCATACGACAGCACGGGTAGATTCACCGCCAGCACACGCGCGGTGTCAAATGGCGGTTGCGTCTTCTCCAGCACATACAAAGTTCGCATCAACACGGTCGCCCCAGTGAGCAACAGGAACGAAGCCGTGATCTGCATGATCGCAAAGATGCGCAGTCGCCGGCTACTGCTACCTGTCATCCTCGTTCCGCCGCTGGTAAGCGCTCCAGCCAACGGCGCACTCCCCGAAGGCAGCCGCGGAATCAGCGCGAGAAACACAGCCGCCGCCAGCGCCAGCGCAACTCCAAACCATACCAGGCTGAAGTCGAGCTTAATCCCCTCGGCACGCACAGAGAAGCGCGCTGCATACCGCCCCAGCACCGCGACCATCGGCCACGCAAGAATCAACGCTGCGAACACTCCGCTTCCACACAGGACAAGACTCTCCGCCAGAAGCGAACGCCGCAACGCCGCAGCATTGGCTCCAAGCGCCGAGCGCACAGCCAGCTCCGCTTCGCGGCGAACTGTTCGCGCGAGCACCAGATTGGCCACATTCGAGCATGCGATCACAAACAGCAGACCGGAGGCCGCAAACAGCACCCACAGAACTGTATTGGCGCGCGAATTGATCTGGTCGTGCATCCGTGTCACATCGATCCGATAGTGATCCGCGGACTTATAGACCTCCGGATGCGCAGCTAGTATCGCCGCATGCCGCGTGCTGAGCTCCGATCGTGCAGCCTCGAGAGTGGCTCCCGGTGCAAGCCGCGCGAAGACCTCCGTCATCCGGTGCTCACGGCCTGTCACCATGGTTGCCGACAAATGGTGCGGGCTCGTCACAACGTTAGCGATAATCTCCGTTGTCACCGGATACGGCACCGACGGCTCCAAAACCCCCACAATCGTAGCCGGACGCGCTCCGGCGATGCTCTCCAGCCTCACCGTCTTTCCAATCACGCTCGGGTCTGAGTGCAGCGACGCGCTCCAGAATCGATACGTCAACACGATCGCCCCTGCCGCATTGGGCCCATCGTCGGAGGACGTCAGCAGCCGCCCCAGTACCGGCCGCAGCCCCATCACTTCGAAGTAATGGCCGTCCACAACACCTGCGGGAATCTCCCGCGGCGTGCCGAGCCCAATGATCGTGAAGTCGACCGCCGAAAACGTCCCCAGATCCGTGATCGTCTTCAACCCTTTGCCAAGGTCATCTATCTCCGGTACTGAGAACGCCGTGTTCACGACGCCCATGCCCGGAGCGCTCTGTCGCAAGTAGAGCAGGCGGTCTTCGTCCCGGTTCGCGAGCGGACGCAGCAGCACCGCACGGATCACGCTAAAGAGAGCGGCGTTGGCGCCTATACCAAGAGCCAGCGTCAGGGCGACGGTGATCCATAGCGCACGAACGCGCCACAGGGATCGAACTGCAATCTTCAAATCACGAAAGAATGACATAGCGCTCCTCCACTGGCCTCCCTGCGGCATCTCCAGCCGCCGCAATCCTCAGGACCACCCTTATCGGGCGGCGACCTTTCGTCGTCGTTGCTCGCTGTGCTGAATTATTTCGCTCATATCGCCAGTTGGACGTATCGTCGAAGATCGACCCATACTTGACTGCCGGATGCTGCGATATAAGTTGAATGGCATGGTTCATGTCCCGCGCCTCAAGCACGAGAATGCCGCCGAGCTGCTCCTTCGTTTCTGTATATGGGCCGTCGGTCGTCGCGACCTTGCCGTTCTTCCAATACACAGTCAACGCGTTTTCACTAGGCTGAAGAGCTTCTCCACCAACATAGTGCCCGCTGGCGCGAAGATGATCGTCGTACTCAAAACATTCGTCGAACATTGCGTTCCGCTCGTCCTCGGTCATGGCCGCGTGTTTTGTTGGCTCGTAGTATCCCAGACAGATGTATTTCATTGCACCTCTCCTTATTTTGATGGCCACCAGCGCAACCTTGCGCGCTGGAGTTCACCCTATAGTCGTCGGGCGAAGAGAAAATCGACAGCAGAGCCAATTTTTATTTCAGCTCCTGCAACCGCCCCGTGAGGAAACGGCGCTCCGGCTCCTCACGAGCCAGAGTCAACGCCCGCTCATACGAATCACGTGCCTCCGGAAGCCGTCCCAGCCTGCGATACAAATCCGCACGTGCGGAGTGCGCAAGGTAATAATTGGCAAGCTCCTCGCGCGCCAGCAACCCATCGATGAGATGAAGACCCTCCTCCGGACCTTCGGACATCGCGACGGCAACTGCGCGGTTGAGTTCCACCACCGGTGATGGGTGAATCCGAATCAGCCGGTCGTAAAGCAGCGTCACCTGCCGCCAGTCCGTGGACGCCGCCGACGAAGCCTCGGCGTGAACTCCCGCAATAGCCGCCTGCAGCGTGTAGGCACCGAAACGGCGCGATGCCAGAGACCTCTCGGTAAGCGCGATCCCTTCTGCAATCTGATCCTTGTTCCACAACAAGCGATCCTGCTGGTCCAGCAGGATCAGCTCGCCTTCCGCAGAGCTTCGCGCGGCCCGGCGCGACTCCTGCAGCAGCATAAGCCCCAACAGGCCCATCACCTCGGGATCCGGAAGAACGTCGAGAATCAGTCTGCCCAGGCGAATCGCTTCGCGGCTCAGCTCCGCTCCTGTTGCCACCGCCGAATAACCCGCATTGAAGACCAGATACACAACCTGAAGTACAGGTCCCAACCTTGAAGACAGTTCCTGCGACGCGGGCACGCGGTAAGGAATCGCCTTATCGCGGATGACGGCTTTCGCGCGAACGATGCGTTGCGCAAGCGTCGCCGGCGTAATAAGAAATGCCCGGGCGATCTCCTCTGTTGTCAGGCCGCAGACCTCACGCAGTGTCAGAGCAACCTGTCCCTCCAGTGGCAGAGCCGGATGGCAGCACGTGAAGATGAGACGGAGACGATCGTCCTCGATCTCCTCCTCATCCGGCGTTTCGTTAATGTGCGCTTCAATGTGCAGCACAAGATCGTTCTGTACTCCATCGAAGCGCGCCCTTCGCCGTATCCCGTCAATGGCCTTGAAGCGTGCGGTTGAAATCAGCCATGGCCGCGGATTCTCCGGTATGCCATCATGAGGCCATCTATCCAGAGCGGCCGCAAACGCCTCGTGCATCGCCTCTTCGGCGAGATCAAGATCGCCCAGCAGGCGCACCAGCGTAGCCAGAATCCTGCCCGATTCAGACCGGTAAAGTGTCTCTATCGTTCTGGTCACATCTTCGGGCGCAGTCGGCGGCATGCAACAAATTAGCAAACGCACTCACGAGACACAACCGGCGTGCCAATGCGCTCATTGCGGACGATTTGCACTGCAACAACAACCTGCGCGATCACATACTACGCTGGGAACAGTATCCTGCTCTCAGAAAACGTTCACCCCATCTCTCGTTATCTGAACTCAAAGCGCTAGAAGCTGATCTTCAGAATCTGTCCATTGTTACCAACGAACCATCCCGCCTCCGGATTCGCAAAAGCGACCGCCCAGTAACCGCTCACATTCGGCAGCTTGATCCAGGTCTGCCCTTCATCAGGACTCCACGCAGCCGCGCCGGCGCTGAAGTCCGGCAAAGTCTCCGTCGTGATCACCACACTCCGGTCATGCTCATGTCTGAAGTCGTCTCGATGCCGCCAATCATCGCGATCTTCAAGGCCACGCACATAAGCGAGACAGAAGATCGATCCCGGAATCGGAGGCTTGGCCGTGAGCTTCCATCGTTGCCCGCCATCATCCGAGGTCGCCGCCTGTGCAGCACTGTCCGTCGTCAAATCGCCGCCGCCCACGATGCCATGCCACGGATCGCGGAACGCCACCGAGAAGCCGCCAGCATTGGGGTTGCTCACCAGCGGAGTGTCATACGCGTTCCACGTGTAGCCGCCATCCCGAGTCGCCAGGATCCGAGCGATGCTTGAGCCGCCTGTGGCAATCCATGCGTTCTGCCACCCTTGTGTTGTAATGCAGGTCCCGCTGGACGAAAACGAAGCTTCGCCCGCCAGCGCAGGCGGCATACTGCGGGCGATCGACTTCCACGTCGTGCCATCGTTCGTGCGAATGTCGGGAAATACTCCGCTGACTGAATCGCTGTGCGCGATGCCGCGATCCGGGCTCCAGAATGCGAAGCAGTCATAGAAGGCACCCGTCGTCTTATTCGTAAACTGAGTCGTCCAATGCCCACCGCCGTCTTCCGTCTTGAAGATGTGAAAATCTCCAGTGTTGTCCCCAATAGACATCAGATAAGCAACCCGATCGCTGACGCCTTGTACATCGCGGAACTGCAGAGCTTCAGCTCCCGGCACCACACCAGACCTCCATGTCGAACCGCCATCGGTCGTCACCACATACGTCCCGCCAGCCCCGGCCGCCCACACCACACGGGAGTTCACCGGACTGACCGCAATCAGCAACTGCGTCGTGCCGCTCTTCTGTGGAACCAGTTTGGGTTGATGACCTCTCCATTGGTCTTCTGCATATCCGCCAGCAGCGGCGGCAATCATGAGAACGAACACCAGGGAACGCTTTAACATAGACTTCCTCCTTGAACCGCCGTTTGAGCGTGATGAAGTATAGGAATGCTACAGAACCCGCGTCAAATCAGGACACGCCAACCGGAGGGAGGAACACACGTCATCGTGACCCTGAATGCTGCTGACGTGGAAACCACATCACCTCGACATTGGCACCATTATCGCTGTGTAACCCGGATTTGTAGACCGGAGCTTCCCACTGCTCATACTCAATCGGTCCACGAACTTCGAAGTCTTCGTAAATCCGCTTTACAGCAGAAATTGGAACCTATTCCGTGTGTGCCGTCGGAATAAAATCTTTCGCGTTCTTGCCTATTCGCAGGGCGACGAAAAATGCAACTTCTGAGCTATCGTGAATACTCTCCTCGTGGCCGATAACCAATCGTATGGACATTCAGAGTTCTCCGTTCGCAAGTTTCGATCTCCGATTGGTCGTATTGACTGGCCTCGTGCTGATTGTCGCAACCTCGGCGACCCTCGCGTTGCGAGGACGAATCAAGTCGGCACGAGGTGCGGCTCGGCTTGCGTGGCTCGGTGGTGGCGCATCCGCAATGGGAATAGGAAACTGGGCGATGCACTACCTCGGAATGAAAGCTCTCGGCTTACCTGTCGCAACGTTGAGCAACTTGGCAGTCGCCGCTTCAATCGTGACGACCATTCTCATCTCCGGGGCCGCCCTGCTTATCGTGAGCGGTAAAAACGACTCAGGGCGGTATGTAAAAGCAAAAGAGCCAAAGCCTTCCGCCGATCGGATCCGTGTTGGCTCTTTACCCGTTTAGCAATGCGAGGTTGCATAAGCCACTTCCGCACGCGCCATATCTCGCAGCTGCAAGTGGACCTCAAGAAAAGTCAATTCAGGATTATGTTCACTTTGAGGCTGATCGTAAGAAGACGAGGCTCTCCGTCTCCTCCGGCGGTCTGATCTCAACCGCGGCCACAAGGTGGTATCCACATCCGGCGACGATTTTCGATCATCTCGCCCCGGAACCCTCTTTGAAAGGTCTTGTGCCGGCTCTTGCTACTGCGTGAATAGCGCTGTGGTCCGCACCTGCGTCTTCACAATCGCTGACTTCAGAAGCAGTCCCGCCCGACTCGGGATACAGACGCAGATGGACTCCTTCGAGCTCTTATCACTGGGTTGGGCGACACCGATGGATACGATGATGACGAATGCGGCTACAAAGAGAGCGAAGCGGCGCATCGACTGACCGTCTGAGGAACGAGGAGGTTGTGTCATGGGATGACCCTCTGAGAGAAGATACGTAGACCGTTCCACGGAAGTTCCATACCCCGCATCTATCTTTTCCGTCCTTTGCCGTCGATTCCGTCACCCGACAAAACCGTTGAGGACAGAAATCGCTGTCAAGCCCCAAACCAACAATCCCCGCGCCAGACAAGGAGATCCGCGTGGCGTATCCCACCCACCCAATCCGCTATACTTAAAACAGAAGACGAAAGCTGCAAGGGCGCCCTTGCAGCTTTTTCATTTAAGCAACAGAGCGGAAGAGGGAGAGCAAACAGGGGGACAAACTGCGCCACGGAAGAGAGTCGCAAATGCTTTCTAATCTATATTTTGCACGCAAGCTCCCTGGATTCAATATTTTACGAGGAGGCTCCACTCGCAAATAGATGAAAATAAAGCACATCGGCGCAAGATACCCTTAAGGGGGCAGGGGGGAGGGGCAAGAGGAGTCGGGATGCAGACATTCCCAGCGATAAGCACACGATAAGCACACGAATCACCACGATAAAACCACCGAAGCACCTCCGAACGACCACGAAATTGCACCAGAAGAACGCTCCTCCGCTGCAATTCGTTCAAATGCGACTGCGTTTTCGCTCGATGCGTTTTACCATAGAGAGCATGACCGAAGTTGCAGATCAGGTAGACCAGCAAGCCAATCCGGCCGCGGGACACGCGTCAAAGTACACCCGCAACAACCCCTTTCTCTCCACCGTGACCTACAACCGCCTCCTCACCGGCGAGGGCTCGGAGAAGGAGACCCGCCACGTTGAGCTCACCATCGAAGAGGGCATGACCTACACCCCCGGCGACGCCGTCGGAATCATCCCCGAAAACCGCGCCATGGCCGTAGCCGAGGTGCTCGAAGCCCTCCACTTCACCGGCCGCGAACGCGTCCTGGACCACTATAAAGTCGAAATCAGCCTCGAAGAGGCCCTCCGCACCCGCCTCGGCATCGGCAAGCTCTCTCGCGGCTCCGTAGGCCAGTACGCCAAGCTCGCCCCCACCATCGAGGGCCTCAAAGTCCTCGTCGGCCCTGAAAACAAAGCCCGCGCCGAGGAGTACTGCTGGGGCCGCGAGTTCGTAGACCTCGCTACCGACTTCCCGAAAGTCGTCACCGATCCGCAACAGCTCTTCAACGTCCTCCAGCGACTCACCCCACGCATGTACTCCATCGCCTCCAGCCAGGCCATGCACAAGGACAACGTCCAGACCACGGTCCGCGTCGTCCGCTACGAGGCCCACGGCCGCGACCGCCAGGGGGTAGCCAGCGGCCACCTCGGAGACCGCGCCGGCGAAGGCACGACGATGCCAATCTTCCTCCACTCCAACAATAACTTCCGCCTCCCCGAAGACACCACCATGCCCGTCATCATGATCGGCCCCGGCACCGGTATCGCCCCCTTCCGCGCCTTCCTCGAAGAGCGCCAGGCCACCGGCCAGAAAGGCGATAACTGGCTCTTCTTCGGCGAACAGCGCGAAGCCATGGACTTTCTTTACAAAGATCAGTTCCAGGCCATGCACAAAGACGGCATCCTCACCCGTTTCGACACCGCCTTCTCCCGCGACCAGGCTCGAAAGATCTACGTCCAGGACCGCATGCAGGAGCGCGCCAAGGAACTCTACGAATGGCTTGAACGAGGAGCCTACTTCTACGTCTGCGGCGACGCCACCCGCATGGCCAAAGACGTAGAGACGGCCCTACTCGATGCCATCGCCAGAGGCTCAAACGGCACCTTGGACCACGCCGCCGAGTACCTTGCCACCATGAAGAAGCAAAAGCGCTACCAGCGCGACGTCTACTAGACCCACGCCAAACCAACGGGGACGTGACAGCTTGCACTCAGCTGCCACGTCCCCTATATTTTGAGCAGGCACTCATTTAAAAAGAGGCAAGTTTGGCTCGACCCAAAAGTGACGACAAACGAAACGCAATTCTCTCCGCAGCCACTCAGATCTTTGCGGAACGCGGTCTAGCCGCCCCCACCTCCGCCATCTCCAATCTCGCCGGCATCGCCGAAGGCACCCTCTTCACCTACTTCAAAAACAAAGATGATCTGTTGAATGAGCTTTATCGAGAGATCAAGCTCGACCTTGCCGACGCAATGATGTCAGGTTTCCCTCGCAAGAAAAACGTCCGTACCAGGCTCCGCCACATCTGGGACCGATACACAGCATGGGGTGTCAGCCATCCCGACCAGCGCAAAGTACTCTCCCAACTTCAACTCTCCGGCAGCCTGACTCTTGAATCGAAGAAAGCAGGCTCAGCTCCTTTCTCCGAAATTGAAGCTATGAGTCAGGAGGCAGTCGAACAGCGTATTCTACGGGACATCCCCTTGGAATTCCTTGCAGCAACCATGGACGCATCCGCGCAAACCACAATGTCATTCATGACAGCCCACTCAGCCTCCGCCGAAAAGTATCAGAGCCTGGGATTCGAAACATTTTGGAAGGGCATCTCGAGAAGATAGCGCACTTGTTTCGCAACTTTTTGAGTGAGTACTCATCCATTAAAGATAGGTAACAAACCCAATTCTCTCAACAAATCGGAAGGAGTTCTTATGTCGAAAGTTTGGCTCATCACTGGTAGCTCCCGCGGTATCGGTCGTCACCTTGCGGAGGCCGTCCTCGTCAGCGGCCAGCGCCTTATCGCCACCGCACGGAAGCCAGAACAGCTTTCTGATCTTCCGGAAAGATATGGAGATCAGGTGCGTACGATCGCGCTCGACGTAACCGATCCGAGAGCCGCGTGCTCCGCAGTTCACTCTGCTATTGAAGCTTTTGGCCGCTTGGACGTCGTCGTCAATAATGCCGGTTAGGCAACATCGCCTCCATCGAAGATCTCACGGACGAAGACCTACGCGCCCAGATGGGCACAAACTTCTACGGCGTCGTAACATTGCCCCTGATCGCGTGACGCTCTTATAAGAACGTCACGCTGCATAACGGCATGCTGCCGCACCCTACTTCACACCGCTCTTGAGCAGGATGGGCAAGTCATAACCAGCCTCGAAGCTTGCCAAGCTTATAACCTCCGCATGCATCATATCGGCAAGCTCTTTCGCCTTCCCAAACGGAGTATTGGACAATTCGGTATCAACGACCAGCGCCGCGCAACGGATCTTCGCTGCTGCCTCCAGTGCATCAGCCCAAGGGTCTGCCGTTCGTGACGGAACGTTGGCACGGCCATCGGTCAGCAACAGGAGAAGAGTCTCTTCATTAATGAATTGCTGAGCGAGTTCAAGAGCATGAGCCAGTGGTGTGCGTCCTCCCGTCGGCAAGTACTCCAGTGCAGCAAGTAACGCCGCAGTATCGCTCGTTGGTTTAACCAGAACTTCTGCAGATTCGCCGCGAAACACTATCACCGCTACCTCATCGCGACGCCGTAATGAACGCTCAACTAAACCACTCACAGCTCCTTTTACAGCTCGCATACGTTCACGCGCCGCGTGCGAGCCACTTGAATCCACAACAAAGAGAAACCTCGATCCAGCCAGAGGTTCACGAACCTTCTCGTAGAGGTCCTGAATGCGGAGTTTGCTGTGACCGGTCTCCGTCAATGCCGCGCGCATTGACGATCGCAAGTCTAACTCCACGGGCACTTCACTCTTTCGAACTCGAGTCACAGATCCTTGAGCTTGTCCTTTTCGCGCCACCGTAGCTCCGCTTCTCCCGTCATCTACCTTCCAACGTAGCTCCGGAGTTGAAAGCGGCATAGAGGAGAAACGGCGTTCCTCAGCCGCAGGAGCTTCTTCGTCAACTCTTTTGCCTGTCTGCGATTCAGGCTTCTCCGGCCGACTCGGCGGAGGTGAAGACTGAGGATGTCGCGACGTTTGCGAAGGATGTATTGCGCGATGGGCGAGAGCCAGAGGCAAGACCGCATCGATATGATCTTCCGTCACCTCTTCAACGCCCAACAGCGCAGCCTGAGCACAACTAGCTCGCGCAATAGCAAGATCAGCACGAAGCGATACCACCCCCTGCTCACAGACTAGAGTGCTGATCCGGTCTAGCATCGCAGAGGAGCATCGAACGATAGATAATCGCGATCGAGCAGCAACAATTTGTTGCTTCAAATGTGCTTGGTCTTCGGTCCAACTCTCGACGAAGCCACTCGCATCGGCATCATAGGCCATACGTCGTTCGACAATCTCTCGTCTTTCTGTAACCGATCGTGTTGCATAAATCTCAGCAGCCAGAGCAAACCGGTCCAGTAACTGCGGTCTCAGTATCCCTTCCTCCGGATTCATACTTCCCAATAAGACAAATCGAGCCTCCTGCACTGCACTAAACCCCTCTCGCTCAACAGTGCTAACCCCGGTCGCTGCTGCATCGAGAAGTGCGTCGGCTAAATGATCGGGCAAAAGATTTACCTCATCGACGTAAAGCATACCCCCACTTGCCTCCGCCAAAAGGCCGGGACGAAGCTTCGGCTCTCCTTCCAACATCTTCCCTAAATCCATTCCGCCGAGCAGGCGATCTTCCGTCACACCGATTGGCAGATTAACGAAACGCGCAGGCTTTGGCAGAAGCTCAGCAAGTCCTCGAGCTGTTGTAGTCTTCCCTGCGCCCTTATCACCGCGCAGCAATACGCCGAGACGCCAGTCTACGGCCGCAAGCAGCAGCGCCATCTTCAACTGTTCTTGTCCAACAATCGCCGCGAAGGGATACGCAGGACGTGTCATACGGTTGTCCTCCGCGATTCACCACGCGCTTCAAGAAGACTTTCGCTATCCAGCAAGACCCTGCGCAACCCGTCGAGGATCTCCGACTTTGGCTCCTCCCACAACCCACGCTCACTTGCCTCAAGCAGACGTTCCGCAATCGCATTCAACGCCCATGGGTTGGACTGCTTCAAAAAATCCTGCATATTGTTGTCGAGCGCATAGTGTTGCGCAAGCCCTTCATAAACAAAATCAGGAGCGATGTGCGCCGTTGCATCAAAACCAAAGATGTAATCGACTGTCGCGGTCAACTCCAGTCCTCCTTTGTAGCCATGCCGCTTAATACTTTCAATCCACTTCGGGTTGATCACACGCGAACGATAGACGCGCAAAGCCTCTTCCCGCAGATCGCGCACCCGCACTGCATCAGGCCGCGAACTATCTCCGAAGTAGGCCTTTGGCTGTACTCCTGTAAGAGCACGGATAGTAGCTACCATGCCGCCGTGAAATTGAAAATAATCATCTGAATCGAAGATATCGTGCTCACGATTATCCTGGTTGTGCAATGCCACTTGCACACTCTTCAGCCTTTCCGCGAAGACACTGCGCGCATCCACACCATTCGCCTCTCTCCCATAGGCATACCCACCCCACTCCAAAAACACTTGAGCAATATCCCCATCGCTCTTCCAGTGTTGGGTGTCCATCAGTGCCTGAATACCCGCGCCATACGTACCGGGCTTGGCACCAAAAATCCTGTAGCGTGCCGACGCCTCAGCCTCCTCAACCCCCTGATCCTTATTCTTCTCGACATCGCGCAGATAATGCTTGCGTGGAAAGTTCATCTCCAACGGCTCATCCTGATTCACCACAAGCGAGACGGCATCGTCGATCATATCGATCAGATGAGGAAACGCATCACGGAAGAACCCGCTGATGCGGAGCGTCACATCAATTCGAGGCCGGCCCAGCTTTTCGAGCGGGATTAACGTCAATCCCTCCGGGCGCCTCGACTGCTTATTCCACACCGGCTGCACCCCAAGCAGCGCCAACACTTCGCTCACATCATCTCCATGCGTCCGCATCTGCGACGTGCCCCAGGCACTAAGTCCCACCGTCTCGGGATACTGGTTCTCCTCCGTACGATAACGTTCAATCGCCTCACGTGCGAGTTGCTGACCTACGCGCCACGCAGCCTCGGAGGGCAATGCACGCGGATCTACTGCGTAAAAATTTCTTCCCGTTGGAAGAATGTGTGCCATGCCACGCGTCGGCGCTCCAGCCGGCCCGGCAGGAACATACCGCCCCTCAAGTGCGTCAAGAACATGCTCAACCTCTTCATCTACCCGCTCCAGATTTGGAACAAGCTGCTTGCACGCAAAGGTGAGAGCCTCTGTAACTTCGTGGGAAGCAGAGCCTACAATCGCGCGTTGCAACTCCTCTAACTTATCGACACGGAAACCCAACTCTTCGAGCTGCGTATAAAGCTCCAATGCCATACGATCCAGCACTTCAAGCACATCCGCATGCGAATAGCACGCAGTCCCATCAATCGTGATTGCTTCATCAAACTTCTTGCCCGATGCATCGAGAAGCACGCAATACTCAAAGCCAACACTACGAGCGATTCCATCCAGCAAACTCGGCGACCCTACATTCACCAGCCGCGTCATTGACCGAAGCATCTCCGGCAGCGGTGGCATACTCCCTAGAACATGCAACCCATCGCGAATCTGCGCCATACCAAGCTCACACAGATACCCATCGATATCCTCGATGAGATGGGCGACCTCACTTCCATTCATCTCCGCCAGCGTAACCGGCACTCCTTCAGGTGTGAGTTCATCCTCCCACTCATGTTTATGATCCCCATGATCTCGCGAGAGCATGTTTCTCAAATCAAGGTCTGTCTTCAAATTCGCATCTTGAATCAGCTCCCAGATCTGCTGCTGAATGAACGGAAGCTTCGATGGATCCAACTTCTCAACCGCGTAGTACTCGTTGACAAGTTGATTCAATGCAGCAAGCGGGCCATAGGTCTCCGCACTCGTCATCGGCGGCGTCAGATGATCCACAATGACTGCGTGTCCTCTGCGCTTTGACTGACTCCCCTCTCCCGGATCATTGATGATGAACGGATAAATCAATGGCATGTCTTCCAGCAATAAATCTGGAAAACAGTCTCCCGAAAGTCCCACAGATTTTCCGGGCAGCCATTCAAGCGTCCCATGCTTTCCGACATGGACGATCGCATCGGCGCCCCAACCTCCCGCCTCCACCGGCGTCGCCAGCCACTGATAAAACGCAGTGTAGTGATGTGTCGGTGGCAGATCAGGCGTGTGATAAATCGCGTCTGGATTCAACCCGTATCCACGCGGCGGCTGAATCGCAATCAACACATTGCCTAAATGCATCGCAGCAAATAAATAATCATCCGACGCGCTCCATGGCTCAAAGTCCATTGAGGCAATCTTCGTCGCCACTTCGTTCATCAGCTTCTTGTCGATCTTGGGCGAAGATGATCGTAGCGTGTACCCGTGTTCGGCAGGCTGCCCCCACATCTCTTTCATCCGTTTCTGCGGGACGTCCGGAAAACGTTCAAATCGTTCTCGATATACCGCGCGCGAGTAACGATAGGCTCGAGCAGCATCGAGCGGATACGCGTCATCGTATGTGCCACGCGAGAGCAGTTCGTGAATTAAATCATCTGCGGACTCTGGCAGTTCTCCAATGGAATATCGCCGCCCCTTCATTGCCCGAAGAAGATTCAGCAAGCTAGCCGGCGCGTCGAGCCCGACCGCATTCCCAACCTTTGCAGCCTTTGTCGATGAGTTCGTTAAAACGAACGCAATCCTCTTATAAGGATTCGCCAGAGTCTGTAACTTCGCAAGCCGAAACGCAATTCCAGCCACACGGTCCGCGCGCTCCCGATGAGGAACATAGAGATCGCCAGCCTGAGTATTGCTCCGCTCTTTAAAAGAAACTGGCACAGAAATAATGCGACCGTCGAACTCTGGAAGAGCCACGTTGATCGCCGTGTCCAGAGCATTCAAGCCTCGGCGTGAGACCTCCCAATTCCCACGTGACATACCACTCGACACCGCCTGAATCACAGGAACGCCTAGCCGCTCAAGGATCGAAATATTATCGCCAGCCAATGTGACGTCGCCCGAGTTGATCTCGCCAAGTGCAAACGACAACGTTGTAAGAACGACGTTGGCACGTCCCTCAATCAATCGTAGCGCCGCTGGAAAGCCTTCATCCATTGTCTTCATGCTAGAGGTGAAGACACACAACGCATTCATCCCGCGCGACTCCAACGCGTCGGCAAGGGCATCAACAAAGGCCATATTCCCACTAAGAAGATGAGCGCGATAAAAGAGAACTGCGGCAGTTGGCTTGGCCGGATCAGCGCGCAACAGCCAATCGTCGTACGTCGCGTGTTCGAGATCCTGCATGTAAATACCATGCTCGGCGGGAGTCACTGGCTGATCATATCCATGTCCAGTCAGCAGCAATCGATCGGACAAAAACTTCAAACACTCCGCAAGGTTCGTCACTCCACCGCGTTCCAGGTAAGTCGTCACAGATGCAACAACGTCCGGGTCGACTGTACCTGCGCGAAGAAACTCAGGATTAAGCTCACCGGTACCGCTCGTTATGACCAGAAACCTGTTTTGCTCGACGCACATTGCTCGAAGAAGCGAAAAACCTGGAACCGAATGCAATGGACCATGCAGCCGCAGCACAATGATTCGTGCACGCGCCAGTGCTCCATCCATCAGCGCGATCATCTGCTCCTCGCTGCGTAGCCCACTCAACGAATAGGGGATCACATCAATATCTGCAGATAGATCTGCAAGCGCCGTCCGCAGTGTCACCAGATCGGTGTCCGCATGCGAGAGCAGCGCGATACCCTGCAACTTCTGCGGCACTATCGTCGTCGGCAGGGACACAACAGCAGCCGGACGCGCATCCCAGTCGTAGAAATTGAAAACATATTCGAGAAGCTCTTCAGGCGGCTGCAGGAAGCGATCCGCCTCCAACATCGCATCGATGTAAGCAAATATCTGCTTCACCTGCCACGGGCTGTTGACCGAATGAAACCAGACCGACCGACCATCGAACACAAGGCTGGCAACATTCGACAGCACACACGGGCCAAGGCATCCAGCCTTCGTCAGGTGGACAGTATTGCGCATCCTGCGTCTCGTCCACTCTTCTTTGTAGGTATCGACCGGCACCTGAGCGTAGCCGCGCTCCGTCCTGCCGCAGCAGCAACCCGAAAAACAATAAGAAAGATGTGCGCGTCGTTGCACTATGTTCACCGGACGACCGTCCGCACGCACAACCCGTTGCCGACGCATCTCACTCACCATCCACACCCTCTCTGCTCCGGCCATTGCGAAGCCTCGAGGGATGGAACGACAAAGGAGAATAAGGTACGAAAAGAGTAGCGATCATGCATCTTCCTGTTCTCCGCAGAAGTCTGCTGGTTGCTCTCGGGTAGGTCTCCTGGCTTGGAGGCTGCAGGCCTTGCCTGCATCGCCGCTTTACCTTCCCCAGCCATCGGCCGAGTGGTACTTCAAAGCAGCTTTCCTCACTTACAGTGGCGGAACCGCGCCGGCTCTTCACCGGACTTCCCTGTTATGCCCTGGTGGGCACCCGAGACAGTTTCGTTATATCACAACAATATTCGACGAATGTCAGGCTGAAGTCATCACAAACCCAAGCCATTGAATCGAACCCGCCTCTAAACGACGCTCCCTGCAGTCATCACGCAGAGATCAGGCGAGACTGTGAGTTTCGCCTCTGTCCGAGCCTGCACCGCAGCAGCGTCAAGTCCTTCCGCTACCTCGGTCAACAGTAGCCCTTCGCGGGTCACACGAATCCAGCAAAGCTCCGTCACGATATCGTGCACCACACTCTGACCAGTCAGCGGAAGCGTGCATTCTTTCAGTATTCTCGAACCGCCATCCTTGGTCTGGTGCTCCATCGCCACAATCACACGACGCGCACCCGCTACCAGATCCATCGCCCCGCCCATACCCTTCACCATCTTGCCGGGTATCGTCCAGTTAGCTAGGTTGCCGTGCTCATCCACCTGCATCGCGCCAAGGATGCTCATGTCCATATGCCCGCCACGAATCATAGCAAACGACTCTTCGCTCGAGAAGAACGAGCAGCCTGGCAACTCCGTAACTGGCTGCTTCCCCGCATTAATTAAATCCGGATCGGCACCATCATCCGTCGGCGGCGCACCAACGCCAAGCATCCCGTTCTCCGACTGAAACATCACATCGATCCCAGCGGGCACGTAACCAGCAATCATCGTCGGCAAACCAATTCCGAGGTTCACATAAAATCCATCTTTGAACTCCCGCGCAATCCTCCGCGCAATCCGCTCTTTGCCTGTCACGCCGCACCTCCGGACTGAATAAACTTCGACTCGATCGGTTTGCGATAAGCCGCGCCAACCAAGATGCGGTTCACATAAACTCCCGGCGTAATAATATGATCCGGATCGAGCTGTCCTGGCTCAACCAACTCCTCCACCTCAGCGATCGTCAGAGTCGCAGCGGTCGCCATCGAAGGATTGAAGTTCCTCGCAGTCTTGCGATACACCAGATTCCCAAGACGATCGCCCTTCCACGCCTTGATCAGCGCAACATCCGCATGCAGCGCATGCTCCATCACATAAGTTCTATCGCCGATCTTCCGGGTCTCCTTCCCTTCGGCAACAACTGTACCCAACCCCGTGGGCACATAAAACGCCGGAATTCCCGCACCACCAGCACGAATCCGTTCAGCCAGAGTTCCCTGCGGGATCAGCGTCAAATCGAGTTCGCCTTTCAGCACCAGCGACTCAAGCCGTCGATTCTCTCCCACATAGCTGCCAATATGTGAAGCAATCATCCCCGCTTCCAGCATCAGACCCATGCCAAAACCGTCCACACCCATGTTGTTGCTGATCGTGTGCAACCCAGTCACACCATGCTTCACCAACGCGGCAATCAGGTTCTCCGGAATCCCGCACAGGCCGAAGCCACCAAGCATAATCGTGGAACCAGAAGCGATGTCCGCAACGGCTTCCTCTGCTGTCTGAACAACTTTATTCATCGATCGAATTCCCTGCGCGGCGGAAGAGAACACGCCGCGCCTCTTGTCTATGTCTTACTTCGCGTGCGTCGAAAAGGTAAACGTCGTGGTGCTGTGCCGCGTCTCTCCTGGTTTCAGCTCCGTAGTTGGAAACGCGGGGTGATTCGGCGAGTCAGGAAAGTGCTGCGTCTCAAGGCACAATCCGGTGTTCTTGGCATGGCCTTCCTGCGCAGCGCCATACTTCGTTCCATCAAGAAAGTTGCCCGTATAAAACTGCACGCCCGGCTCTGTCGTCGTCACCGTCAAAACGCGTCCACTGTTTGCATCGTAGACACGCGCCGCAGTCTTCACCTCTCCATTCTTGCCTCGCAAAACCCAGTTATGGTCGTAGCCACCAGCGATCTTTAGCTGCTCGTTGTTGTCATGAATCCGCGCGCCAATCGCAGTCGCCTTGCGAAAATCAAACGGAGTTCCCTCCACAGGAGCCAGCACACCCGTAGGAATCAGCCCTGCGTCAACCGGTGTGTACTGGTCTGCCGGCAGCATCACCTCATCATTGAGAATCGTCGACGTCCCATCACCCGCCAGATTGAAATAGGAGTGATTCGTCAGATTCACAACCGTAGGCTTGTCCGTGGATTCGACGTAGTCGATACGCAACGCTCCATGATGCACGGTGTATCGCACATGCACCGTCAACGTTCCCGGATACCCCTGATCGCCATCTTTACTGACCAGCGTCATCTCGACTCCATCCGTTATGGCTTTACCCTGCCAGACCAGGCGATCGAAGCCAACAGTACCGCCGTGCAGCGAATTCGCATTGTTATTCGTCGGAACCTGATACTGATGACCATCGATCGAAAACTTTCCGAATGCAATCCGGTTTCCATACCGCCCAACGACCGCGCCAAAGTACGTCGACTTGTCCGCAACGTACCCGTCCAGGGCGCTATAGCCCAGCACGACATTCGCTACCTTGCCATCGCGGTCCGGCGTCTTGATCGACACCACGCGCGCGCCATACGTCATAATGCTCGCCTCAATACCCTCACTCTTCAAGGTGTAGAGATCTACCGCCGTGCCATCCGGAGCGGTTCCAAATGCAGTCTTCGTTACGGAGCCATGTGCTGCCAGTACAGTTGTCATGCTAAGCAGCATAATCCCTAGCCATCTCATCGTCATACTCCCTCGTCATTTCCACCCGCTTGGCGCATAGCCATGCAGTCCGTTTCGCTGCGGATTTTTCGGTGCGTCAGCAGCCCTCGTCACTATACGTGATGCTCCCGGCAGCAGCGAAACAGCGGTAACATGGAGCCGTCACCCAAATCGCCTCAAGGACAGTCATGACCAGGCATATCGAAAGATCTCTCCTACCAGCTCTTGCGCTTTTCTTCCTTCACTGCTTCACCACCATGCCTGCCACCGCCGCCTCCCCTGACCACTGGGTAGGAACCTGGGCGACCTCTCCTGTAGCGGCCAGCAACCCCACTGCAAAGTTTGGAGCAGAGGGCACAGCCGGCACCACCCTCCGCGAGATCGTCCACGTCTCGCTTGGCGGAGGTTCCGTCCGCGTCGTCCTCACCAACGAATTCGGCCTCGATCCGCTCACCATCGGCGCGGCGCAGATCGCCCTCAGCTCAGGCGCAAGCGGACATCACTGGAACCGCGAGCCCCGCTGACCTTCGGCGGTCAGGCATCCGTCATCATTCCCCCCGGCGCCCTGGTCGTCAGCGATCCCGTCACCTCAAAGTCGCGCCTCTCTCCGACCTCGCCGTCAGCCTCTTCCTCCCCGAGCAGCCCATAAACCAGCTCACCCTCCACTGCTTCGCCGACCAGACCAACTACCTCGTCCCGGGCAACGTCGTCAGCGCCCCCTCGCTCGACACCCCACAAGAGTTCTTCAGCTGGGACTTCCTCAAAGGCGTCGACGTCCTCTCCGACGCCGACAGCGCCTCCATCGTCACCTTCGGCGACAGCATCACCGACGGCGCCCTCAGCACCCGCAACGCCAACGCCCGCTGGCCCGACGTCCTCGCCCGCCGCCTCCAGGCCGACAAGAAGACCAGCAACCTCGGCGTCCTCAACGAGGGCATCGGCGGCAACCGCATCCTGCACGACGTCACCGGCCCCACCGCCCTCGCTCGCTTCGACCGCGACGTCATCGCTCAGGCCGGCGTCAAATACGTCATCATCCTCGAGAGCATCAACGACATCGGCCACGCCACCGACCCCAACAAACCCTACGACGTCGTCACCGCGCGACGACCTCATCGCCGGCCTCGGCCAGCTCGCCGACCGCGCCCACACCCACGGCATCAAGGTCATCGGCGCCACCCTTACCCCCTATCGTCGGCGCCAAATACTCAGTCTCCCGCAGGCGAAGCCATGCGTCAGGCCGTCAATCACTGGATCCGCACCAGCAATCAGTTCGACGGCGTCATCGACTTCGACAAAGCTCACCCCGGACCCAGCCAACCCCGGCAATGTTCCCGCCGCCTAGACGACTCCGGCGACCACCTCCACCCCGGCGACGCCGGCTACAAAACCATGGGCGAATCCATCGACCTGAAGCTGTTCACGAAATAACCACTCCTACCGGAGCCGAGTATGACTGCCTACAAAGTTCGCCCGGCGCACACCTCCGATCATAAAGGGATCGCGGAGATGTGCGCCCTGCTATGGCCCGATACATCGCTCGAAGAACACCAACAAGAAGTTAACCTCATGTTGAAGTCGGGCCTGAGCGGAACTCTGCCGGGCGCAATTTTGGTATCTCACGAAGATGGCGGAAGCTTCTCCGGTTTCATCGAGGTAGGACTGCGCTCCCACGCCGACGGATGCAATCCCACCCAACCCGTAGGCTTCGTGGAAGGCTGGTTCGTCTACGAACATCTTCGAGGCAACGGCATCGGGAAAGCCCTCATGCACGCTGCCGAAGCCTGGGCGCGCCATCACGGCTGCATCGAGATAGCCTCCGACACATGGATCGATCATGTCGTCTCTCAGAAGGCCCACCGAGCCTTAGGCTTCGAAGTCGTCGATAGCTGCGTCCACTTCCGCAAACACCTCTAAAGTAACGCTGCCGACATTTGTTTTACGCCATCATCCTGAACTGTTTTAAGTCGTCATCCTGAACGCAGTGAAGGATGTGTATTTCGTCGTTGCCGTTTTATCGTCGCCTGTATTCAAAAGCCGTATCACTCTTCAGCCAAAGGGACCAAGTTTCTACCAGGTTCGAAGCCAGCCTCAACCAACCGGAACCTTCTCCCGCTCCCATGGCTGCAGCACCTTCACCGAAGCCATCCCCGCCGCCGTAGCCGCCTGAATCCCCATATCCGTATCTTCAAACACCAGGCAATCCTCAGGCGCGACTCCAAGTTTCTCAGCGGCAATCAAAAATGGCTGAGGATCAGGCTTGCTCCGCTCATACTCACCCGCGCAAACGAGCGTATCGAACTTATCCAGAATCCCGAGTGTCTCCAGCGACTTCGTCACCGACTCCCGCGTACTCCCCGACACCACAGCAAACGGAATATGACCGTGGCTCAACTCGATGTGCTCCAGCACCTCTGGCACCGCCTTCAGCTCCGGAAGAATCTCGAAGTACAGTGCCTCCTTCCGCCTCTGAACCTCTTCAACCGGCATCGCCAGACCATTCCGCACATTCAGCGCGGCGATGATCTCGGTAACCGGCATTCCACCCCACGAATAAAACGTCCGCTCGTCAAACTCACAGCCCCACTCAGCCAGGATTCTCTTCCACGCCACATAGTGCAGCGGCATCGAATCTACAATAGTCCCATCGCAATCAAACAAATACGCCTTGAACGACCCATTCGGCAACTTCAAATTCATCTCACTCTTCAACTAAATCTCCTCAGCCGCGCGGCGGCACAGTTCCCTCTTCAACAAGTTGTTTCGCAGCACGATCAAACCCACCCCACGCTGCAGCGGCAAGCGCACTTCCAACGCTCACCCGTCTCACTCCTGCCTTCTCCAGATCCGCAACACGCATCCCCGGAAACAGCAAAACATTCACCGGCTTTGGCGCCACAGCAGACACGACAGCCGCAATAGACGAGCTCTCCACAATCCCCGGAGCATACAAGCAATCAGCACCAGCCTCCGCCATAAGCAACCAAACGATCGATCGTCGCGGACAGCTCCATCCTTCCAATCAAAAAACCCTCCGAGCGAGCGATAAGCATGACATCCTCGCCGGACCGGTCGATCGCCTCACGCGCCGCCCGAATGCGTTCGCTCGCGAGCCCCAATTCATAGAGCTCCTTCCCCACACGATCTTCGACAGACAGCCCCGCAACGCCCGTCTTCACTGCAAGCGCAACATTCGCGCCAACACCCTCAGCCGAGTCAGCAAATCCAGCCTCAAAGTCAGCATTCACCGGAAGATCAGTCGCGCCACAGATCACCCGCAGGTGATCCAGCACCTCATCACGCGACAGCTCCCCGTCGTCACGACCCATCGCCCACGCATATCCCGCGCTGGTCGTCGCAAGCGCCTTGAACCCAAGCCGCTCCAGCCGGCGTGCGCTGCCAATATCCCACGGATTCGGCAGCACAAAGCACCCTGCCTTATGCAGCTCACGAAAGTTAGCTCGCTTTGTCTTCAAATCGACAGGCATCGCACCTCTCTATCGGCAAATCGTTATAGAACACCGCGCGAAACGAAGCTTCTAAAAAGAGATCAGAGGCGGCAGTCAGATCGTTAATTTCACGACCAGGGCCGCCACCTCCGATGCTCTGCACGCTGGTAAATACCTATTGAAGCTCGAGCCCTGCGAAGAAGTATCCAATCTCGAACGCCGCCGTATCCTCGGCATCCGAACCATGAATCGCATTCTCGCCAATCGACGAAGCGAACTTCTTGCGAATCGTACCCTCTTCAGCCTGTGCCGGGTTGGTCGCGCCCATCAGCTTACGCAGATCGGCAATCGCGTTGTCTTTTTCGAGCACCATCGGAAAGATGGGTCCGCTCGACATAAACTCCGTCAGTTCGCCGAAGAACGGCCGCGCAGCGTGAACATGGTAAAACCCCTCGGCCTGAGCCTTGGAGATCGAAAGCCGCTTGATGGAAACAATCTTAAACCCTGCCTTTTCAATCTCGGCCAGGATAGCTGCGGAGTAGCCCTTACGTACGGCGTCCGGCTTGATGATGCTGAATGTGCGTTGTGACAACGTATTTCTCCTAGGTGAGTCTCTACTACTTAGTGTAGAACAAAGGCCAGCGAACCGCGCCCGTTCAACCTTGGCCGCGACCTCTCTCTGGAGCATGGGCATGATGCGAAAGACAGCGTGGATATGGTTCCTGGGCTTTGCCGCGTGGCTGGCCGACAGCCTCATCAGCCTCCGTCTCCACAACGTCCTTCACGCACGCCTGGCCCTCATGGTCGCCATCGTCTTCTTCACCGCCGGCCTCTTCTACCGCCGCCAGACCTAATACCGCCAGCTCGTCACATCCGCGCCCGCCGGCGCAGTCTTTGCAATCCGATCCATGATCTTCGGCAGATACATCGTGTTGTAGTGCAGCCGCGACAGCGCATTCGGCAGCGTCGGATCGCCATTCCAGCAGTGCTCCGCCCGAGGCCCGTACTGCACCTCGCCGTCATACGGCACACCATGTCCCGGAGTACCCGTGGTCTTCAAAAAATCCTCCATCAGGTAAACCGCGTCATTCAAAAAGTACGTGTCATCGCTACCCACATAGAGATGAATCTTGCCCTGCAGCTTAGGCCCAAGAGTCTCCCAGTCCCGCTGCAGCTTCGCATTCAGATCGTAGTGCTCCTTCCAGTACTCCGCGGTCTTATGGTCAATCGCGCCCGTCTCCTTATCGAAGATCGGCTGCGGATATCCATCCTCTCCCCACCGGCGAATACACCGCCTGCCATATATCGAACTGCTCCCCCGACCGCCCATGATCGCCAAGCGCAGCCTCATACGCAATGTTGTCTCTCATCGAAATCAACGTATGGCCCAGATAATCGCGCATCGCCGGTTGCTCGATCCGCTTCGTAGCCCCCTGGATATAAAACATGTTGTCGTCTTTATATAGATCCCGCGTCATATACGCATGAAAGTCCACCGGATCAGGACACGCCACAAACGCCCCGTTGTAGTGGTCCGGATAGAAGATCTGCACCGCCAGCGACTCCCACCCACCCGTCGATCCGCCATACATAAACCGCGCCCAGCTCTGCCCAATCCCGCGAAACTGCTTCTCTACCGCCGGAACCAACTCCGTCTCAATCGCATCCCCGTACGGCCCAAGATTCTCCGAGTTCACCGCATACGAATCATCATAGTAAGGATTCGCATGTTGAATCTTCATCACCAGCACCCGCGGAAACTTCGGCCCGCTCCACTGCTGATACTCCTTGTACGCCTCCTCCTGCTGAATCCGGTTGTACCCCTCAAGATGAAATCGCTCTGAGTAGTTCGGCTTCAAATCCGGATCCGGAGGTGTCGTTCGAAAATCATCGAACCCTGTCACAAAGTGATCATGAAAGATCAGCAGCGGATAGTGCGCCTCTGTATGCTCATCAAAACCCTCCGGCACCAGCACCACCGCGCTCAAATAAGTAGGCGTGCCCCAAAACTTCGTCAGCAGCGCGCTCTGTATCCGTATGTGCCGAACATATTTTGTATCTGCTTCAGGCACAATTGGCGGAATCACCTGATCCAGCGAGATCACAATCGGCGCACCACCCGGCCCAACATGAATCTTGCGCGGTTTGCTGTACAAGTTCCCGGGCGCCAGATTCCAATGCTGCCCTTCACCACGATCAGGAGCAAGTTTCACCGTCTTCCCATCCCCACGATGGAAGGTCTCATACACATTCAGCACAGCCTGCACGGTATAGTCACCCGCCGGCACATCCTTTAAGCTCTTGATCGGATATCCCGCAGCCGTGTCCCCGACAGTCACACTTTGCCCCGGCTTCAATCCATCCACCGTCACCCCGAACACCATCTGGCTCCGCGGCGTATCGTCGATCTGCATCCGCGGCTCCTCCGACGGATCATTCGAAAGCAGAAAAAGCACGCGCCCATCCAGCGGCTTAGCCGACTGCGCGGCAGGAAACGAAACCGACACAGCCTGAACACCAGCCTGCGCACTCAAAGACACCCCACCGGCCAAAGCCAGCACACAAGACAACACCGATAAACGCATGCAGGCAGTATACAAACACAAACCGCATTACTACGATTCGAGTTCGATCGTTTCTTAACCGTCCAACGAATCGTTCATTTCGACCGAATCGGCTTCCAGTCTCATCGCGAGACGTAGTGGAGAAACTCCAGTGTTCGTTGGCCACGTCGGACCTAAACCAACATCCATTCGCCGCCCGCCGTATCGTTCAGGCGAGCCGCAGGACCTGAGCAATCTGAGTGGCAGCCTCAGCGGGGGTCACTAAACTCGTATCGATCCTGACTCGAGCCTCAGGCATATAGGACGCATCAAAGCTTCCATCCCCATAAAGCTGATCGAACAACGAGACCGAGGTGAGCTTCTGGTATCGCAGTCGCGATGGGCTATCCATGCGCTCCTTCAGCTCCGCCAACGGACACACCAGCTCAACGAAATCAACTTTGCCGCCACGTCGCGCAATCACCGCTGAAACCTCTTGAACAAAACCCAGCCGCACTGTTCTCTCCGGAGCGAACGTAAATATCATCCCGGCCGTCTCGCTCAGACAAGCCTGCTCAAAAACCGAAAGCCAGATCTCTTCGCGCAACGCCACAAACGAAGGACTTCCAAACTCGAAGACCGACAACAGCAGATCGACAACCAGATGATTATGAAACAGCTTGTAGCCCGTCCGCGCCGCCAGCTCCTGCGCAACCGTCAGCTTTCCCGTAGCTGGCAAGCCATAGATGAAGATCAGCGTCACAAACCGACTCCTGCAATAGTTGAATATTCAAATAGCAAAAGGCCGGAGAGCGTACCCTCCGGCCTTCCATTTCGCAGTTGAAAGAAAAGCTAAGCCTTCCCCAAAACCCTCGCCATCGCCTCACCAATCTCCGCAGGCGACTTCACAACGGTGATACCCGCCTCCGTCATCGCCTTCATCTTCTCTGCAGCCGTACCCTCACCGCCAGAGATGATCGCTCCAGCATGTCCCATCCGGCGTCCCGGAGGCGCCGTCTGGCCAGCGATAAATCCAACCACCGGCTTTTTCACATGCTCCTTAATGTACTTTGCCGCGGCCTCTTCCGCCGAGCCGCCGATCTCACCGATCATGATGATTGCCTCAGTCTCCGGATCCTCATTCAACAGCTTCAGCGCATCAATGTGAGTCGTCCCAATAATCGGGTCGCCACCAATCCCAATCGCCGTCGACTGACCAATCCCACGCGTCGTCAGTTGATACACCGCCTCATACGTCAGCGTCCCCGACTTCGACACAATCCCAACCGAGCCTTCCTTATGAATCCGCCCCGGCATAATTCCAACCTTCGCCTTGCCCGGAGAAATCACCCCAGGACAGTTCGGCCCAATCAGCCGCGACTTGGAGTTCTTCACAAACTCCCACGTCTTCACCATGTCGAGCACAGGAATCCCCTCGGTAATACAGATCACCAGAGGAACCTCCGCAGCCGCAGCCTCCAAAATCCCATCCGCAGCAAACGGCGGCGGCACAAAGATCACCGACACGTTTGCCCCCGTCTCCTTCACCGCCTCTTCAACGGTATTGAAGACCGGCCATCCCTCATGGGTCGTCCCACCCTTACCAGGCGTCACACCACCCACAACCTTCGTGCCATACTCCGCGCAGCCCTTCGCGTGAAACGTCCCCTCACGCCCCGTAATCCCCTGCACAATCAGCCGCGTATTCTTATCAACTAGTACCGCCATTACTTGCCACCTTTCGCAGCCGCCACGGCCAAATCCGCAGCTTCCTTCATCGTGCTTCCCACCTCAAACTTCAGCCCGGACTCCGCCAGAATCTTTCGACCCTCTTCTACATTCGTGCCTTCGAGCCGAAGAATAATCGGCATCTTCACGCCCAACTTCTTCGCGGCCGCAACCACCGCAGTCGCCAGTACATCCACCCGCAGAATCCCGCCAAAGATATTGATGAAGATCGCCTTCACATTCGGATCGCTCAGCAAAATCCCAAACGCATTCTCAATCTGCTCCTGATTCGCGCCACCACCCACATCGAGAAAGTTCGCCGCACTTCCACCCGCATACTGAATGATGTCCATCGTCGCCATCGCCAACCCTGCACCATTCACCATGCACGCAATCGTGCCATCCAGCTTGATGTAGTTCAGCGCAAACTTCGAAGCCTCAACCTCCAGCGGATCTTCTTCAGCGAGGTCACGAAGCTCCTTCAAATCCTTATGCCGAAACATCGCGTTGTCATCAAAATTAATCTTGCAATCCAGCGCCAGCAGCTTGTCATCCTTCGTCGTGATAAAAGGATTGATCTCCATCAGCGTCGAATCCGTCTCGATAAACGCCTTATACAAGCCCGTCATAAACTTCACGGCATCGTTAATCTGCGTCGTCTTCAACCCCAGCTTGAACGCCAGCTTCCTCGCCTGATACGGCGCAAAACCCACCGCCGGATCGATGTACTCCTTGTAGATCAACTCCGGAGTAGCATGCGCCACCTCTTCAATCTCCATCCCACCCGACTGCGAGGCCATAAACACAACCTTCGCCGAGGCCCGATCCAGCACCAGTCCCAAATAAAGCTCGCGCTCAATCGCCGAACCCTCTTCGATCAGCAGCCGCTGCACCTTCTGCCCCTGCGGTCCGGTCTGGTGCGTCACCAGTTGCATCCCCAGAATCGCCTTCGAAGCCGCATTCGCCTCTTCAAGCGTCCTCGCCAGCTTCACGCCACCACCCTTGCCACGACCACCGGCATGAATCTGCGCCTTCACCACAACAACCTTATTTCCCGCGCCAAACAAGCTCTTCGCAGCGGTATCTGCCTGCTCCAGAGTTGTCGCCATCTCGCCGCCTGGAACCGGCACACTGTACTTCCGCAGAATCTCTTTTGCCTGATACTCGTGAATTTTCATAGGTGTATGTGCAATTACGCTCGCCCGAGAAGTGTAGCGGACGCCGATAACTCCCCGCAACGCAAACTCGCACAAACGTGCGTTTATCGTTCGCTTGCAACCTCTGCCTATCACCGCTTGAAGCAATAGATCACTGTCCGCCTGAGCCTGCGATCAAACTTCCCTTTCTGAAGTGAGGAGCTCGCATCCCCCCAGGCGAATGTGTTGCCGACATAACCGAACGTGTTTCCGCGCTCCTCTTAGGCATAAGCAGAACGTAAGGCACAACCCGATCCGAGAATTGACACCGCAATTTTGTCGACGCGAATGGCGGCGCATGATCCCCGACGATCAGAAACACAGTAGGACGAGTTGTCTGTCTCATCGCAAGCGCGGCAACCGATCGATGAACATTGAACTCCAGCTGATACCACGAGCAGAGCACCGGATTCTCTGCAGTAATGGCCCTGTCTTCGCAAGCAGGAGGAGACTTAACCATATTCGGAATCGGCACTGGCAGATGTGAATTCAATGTCACCCAATAAATGAACTGGGGCGAGTCGGAGTTTCTCTGCAGTCGGTCCCCGATCCACTCCGAAGCTGCTGCATCACATACTCCTGGAAATGGTCCCGGACAAAGTGGCAGCCCACTTCGCTGCAAACCTTCTTTAAACCAAGTCTCGTTGAACCCAATCCTGCGGTACCATTCGCCCCGATCAAACATCCGCTCATTGAACCCATGAACTCCCACGCTGTGATATCCCATGCCGTTCATCCTGGCAGGCAGACATCCCTTCAATTGGAAAGCCGATGCAGCAAGTAAACCGAAGCCCATCGAACTTCCGCAAAGTTCACGCGCCTCTCCAGACACAGTCGGTCCACGGAATGGAACTGTACCTTGGCTTACCGTGTATCTCTCGAAGAGACCCTTATCCTCATACGGCCGAACTAAAGCTTCATCCAGATCCGCAGCGCGCGGCTTGCCCCAGGACTCCACCAAAATCACCACGACGTTGGGCAGCATCGCACTCACTCCCGGCGACACGGTTGAGGTGTCCAATCCGGCCAACCTCGTTGACGCGGATTGCACGGTGATACTCATGTCAGTTCGGTGCAAAGCTCTAAACGTCTCATGTTGCCACTCAGAGATGACGAGAAAGTGTATCGGAAATCGAGTCAGGCGCGGGATACCCAACTGCTCATCTCTCCGATAGAGTCCTGTCTGGCCAGTCAGAACATCAACCACTCCGCAAAAGAGAAACAGCCCCAAGAGCGTCCACACAACATAGACTCGCTCCCGGCTATTAGCTTCATTGCGTGAGGTAAAAACCGCCAAAAAACAGATCACAGCGATGCAGATCGT
Organism: uncultured Acidobacteriaceae bacterium; assembly: GCA_963708755.1. Classification (GTDB taxonomy): domain Bacteria; phylum Acidobacteriota; class Terriglobia; order Terriglobales; family Acidobacteriaceae; genus Edaphobacter. Next base: position 96,050 of record CAVPTN010000001.1, on the reverse strand, counting down.
AATTACGATCATGTGCCATAGATGAGATGGTCCTGTCCCGAACAGATATCGAACGCTGCGAAGCATCTCTGACGTGCTGAGCATATAGGTCTCCCCAATCCCCCGGAGGAGATCGAGAAAGATCGCACACAACAGCAGCGCAACAGTCACACCGCGACGAAGAAATCCAGAGAGAATTCCAACAAGCAAGAACTCCACGTTGAAGAAACCAACCAACAGAAGTCCTATCGACCGGCTCGCAATCCAGAACGGAATATTTGCGGCCACAAGATAGACAAAGACTACAAAGAAAACACGGATTGTTATCGGTCGATAAGACGAAGCGTATTCGTAACGCATGGTGTCTACGCTATCGTCCGTTAACCAGCCATCGTGAAATAAATAGCGACATCATTTGTTTCTCAGTACCAAAACAGAACTGCTGGCGACCGATCCCAAAGCCCTGCCCGATTCGTGTCAACCGTAATCAGCCCCCGTCGACACCGAAGTGCTGCGCGTCGGCCAGCAACTTCATTAGGCAAAGCGCAAACGCGCGTTGCCTAATGAAGCTATTCAAAGCAAAGCATGAGCAGGCCCTGATAAGGACACCCCTGATTACATTGCTGGAGTGGAGCACACCGCCCCGTGCCCTTGAGCGGAATCAAGACTCCGAGTGATCTGTGGTCCCGCTTGAATCGTTCGCAGGTAGTGCGTGCCGTCACACACGTCAAATTTCAGATCGAAGTATGAACTTGCCGAATCGGAAGGTCCGAGAACTTGTCTGATGTTTTTGCGGGGGTCATTTTCGTTGACCAGCGTCACGAAGCCCCCATCGTTTATCACTTCATAGCGGCCGGCCGGCAGTGATTGACCATTTGCCACAAAGCTAAACGAAACCTTTACGTGCGCCGCAGATTGAGCAGATGCCGCAATTGAGCCAAAGAAAGCGCATGACAATAGAATTTTTCCAACAGTTGATCGCATATTGATCTCCTCTGCGGGATAGGACTATTTCTCGACGTTTTTATTCCCTACTCAGTACACTTTTTTAGTGCGCGGCCATCTAAAGCCGCCGACTAACAGTTACGCAATGCGCCGCCTGCAACTATTACACCCCGCAGCTCCTGACCGGTAACTCGCGTCTCTTCGATGCGTGGACGTGCCATACGCTTCCCCACCACCTCTTACCTGCTACGCTTAACCCAATGCCTCTCCAGCCCTACCTCAAGCACATCATCGAAGGCCGCGCCACTCTCACCCGCGACGAGGCCCGCGCGCTGATGCAGCAGATCCTCGCCGGCGAGCTCTCCGACATCGAACTCGCCGCGCTCCTCGGCGCCCTCGCCGCCCGCGGCGAAACCCCCGCCGAGATCGCCGGCTTCGTCGACGCCATGCGCGCCGCCGCCACCCATCTTCCCCTCGACCGACGCCGAACAGCTTCAGCTCGTAGACACCTGCGGCACCGGCGGAGACGCCAGCGGCACCTTCAACATCTCCACCGCCGCCGCCCTCGTCGCCGCAGCCGCCGGAGCCACCGTCGCCAAACACGGCAACCGCGCCGTCACCTCGCAGTCCGGCTCGGCCGACGTCCTCGAAGCCCTCGGCATCCCCGTCGACCTCACCCCGGACGAAGCCGGCGCAGCCCTTCGCGACCCACCGCTTCGCCTTCCTCCACGCCCCCAGCCTGCATCCCGCGATGAAGGCCGTCATGCCCGTCCGCCGCGCCCTCGGCTTCCGCACCGTCTTCAACATCCTCGGCCCGCTCACCAACCCCGCCGGAGCGCCGCACAGGTCATGGGCGTCTACGTCGCCGCATCTCGTCCCCCTCGTCGCCGAAGCCATGGCCCTGCTCGGCACCCGCCACGCCTTCGTCGTCCACGGCGACATCGATCGACGCCATCGACACCCCAGGACAAAGCGGCATGGACGAACTCTCCATCGCCGGCCCCAGCCAGCTCGCCGAAGTCCGCAACGGCATCGTCACCCTCGCACCATCACCCCCGAAGACGTCGGCCTCACAACGCGCTCCCCTCGAAGCCTTGCGCGGTGGCGACGCCGACACCAACGCCGCCATCCTCCGCGCCATCTTCGCCGGCGAGCACGGCCCCCGCCGCGACATCGTCCTGCTCAACGCCGCCGCCGTCCTCGTCGCCGCCGACCTCGCCCCCGACTGCCGACGGCATCGCACTCGCCGCCCACGCCATCGACACCGGCGCCGTCACCAATCTCATCGCCAAACTCCGCATCAAGGAAAACCCATAAGGGAACCCCATCGTGACCAGCAAGCAACGAGTCTGCTTCATGCTCCAGGTAAAGCCCGACCGCCTCGAAGAGTATCGTCTCCGCCACGCCTCCGTCTGGCCCGACATGATCGAGGCTCTCCAGCGTACCGGATGGCACAACTACTCCCTCTTCCTCACCCCACGCGGCGACCTGATCGGCTACCTCGAAACCGACGACTTCAAGCTCGCCCAGACCAAGATGCGCGCCGAACCCATCAACCAGCTCTGGCAAGCCGAGATGCGAGACTTCTTCGTCGAAACCGGCGACAAGGATCCTGACCAGCTCATGTCGCCCCTCGACGAAGTCTTCCACATCGATTAGCCTGGGCGCACCTGGCAAACAACCCACCGGAACCAAACCCCACCCCACTCCGTATCTTCTTCCAGCAAGACAGGAGCTCTCTCCGTTATGTCGACCTACCCGCCCCCAACATCATCACTCGATCCCGCCCTCGTCACCACTGCTCTCGAACTCCCCGGCTACCGCATCGCCCGTAACGTTGGCATCGTTCGCGGCATCGTCGTACGCTCCCGCAACATCGTCGCCACCATCGGCGCTGGCATCCAAACCCTCGTCGGCGGCGACATCACCCTCTTCACCGAACTCTGCGAAAAGAGCCGTCAGGACGCATTCGCCATGATGACCCTCCACGCCGCCCAACTCGGAGCCAACGCCGTCATCGCCTTCCGCTACGATGCAAACGAGCTTATGAACGGAGTCACCGAAGTCCTCGCCTACGGTAGCGCAGTCGTCGTCGAACGCATCAAAGAATAGCCCGCACCAAAGAGTCGCCCCGCATCAAGATTCGCCCACCCCTCCGGATGGAATAGTTCTATGCAGATCACAGCCACCACACGATCTCGATTAAGCAACCCGGCAGTACTCTCACTCTGCTGCGTCGTCCTCACTCTCATCGCCTCATCAGGCTGCAAGCGAAACTCCATCAACGATGGAGTCCCAATGACAATCGCGCTCGAAAGCACAGCCTTTCACCACGGCGAAGACATCCCCCGACAGTTCACCTGCCACGGAGCCAACACATCGCCTGCAATCTCCTGGGGCGCCCTCCCTCCAAACACAAAGAGCCTCGCACTCCTCGTCATCGATTTGGATTCGCCTCTCCGTCCATACACCCATTGGATCCTCTACAACCTGCCGCCACAACCCAACACCCTCCCCAGCGCCATCCCCCGCACCGAATCCCTACCCAACGGTGCAAAGCAGGGTACAAACAGCGACCCGCAAATCGGCTACTCCGGCCCCTGCCCTCCCGGAGACTCTCCCCACCGATATGTCTTCACGCTCTACGCAATGGACACCACCCTGAACCTCCCCGCCGCGCCCGACACCGCGCCTAATAAAGATAAGGTGACCAAAGCCATGCGAGGCCACATCCTCGCCGCCGGCCAACTCACAGGCCACTTCCACAGTTAACACCGCCGAAACTCGCTCGCGGCTATACTCGTCTTCAAAACTCAAGGAGACACTCATGGCACGAGTCACCGGCATCGGCGGCATCTTTCTTCGCTCCCGCGATCCCAAAACCCTTAGCGCCTGGTACACCAAACACCTCGGCATCCAACTCAGCGAATATGGCGGCGCCACCTTCCTCTGGACCGACGAAGTCCCTGCCACCACCGGCAGCACAACATGGTCGCTCTTCCCCGAAGACACCAAGTACTTCGGCCCAGGAAACGATCTAGGCCCACAGCAGGCAATGGTCAACTACCGCGTCGACGATCTCGACGCCCTCCTCGCCCAACTCGCAGCCGAAGGCGTCACCATCGATCCCAAACGCGAAGACGCCGACTACGGACGATTCGCCTGGATCACCGATCCCGAGGGCAACCGCGTCGAACTCTGGCAGCCCCTCGCCGACAAATAGCCAAACCCAACGACACAGAAAGGGAACGCCCATGCCGACTCTCGAAGCCAGGACCGAGCACCTTCAAACCAACGTCCAGCAGGCCGTTCCCTTCTTCTGGGTCTCGAACCTCGAAGCATCGCTTCGCTTCTACGTCGACGGTCTCGGCTTCAAAAAAACAAGAGAGTGGATCGATCAAGGCAAGCTCCGCTGGTGCTGGCTCGAACTCGGAGGTGCAGCTCACATGCTGCAGGAGTATCGCCCCGACACTATTCCTTCCACCAAACGTGGCGAAGGCGTATCCATCTGCTTCCAGTGCAAAGACGCGATCGCCATCTATAACGACGCCATCGCTCGTGGCCTGAACCCCCAACGTCCCTTCGTCGGCAACCGCATGTGGGTCACCATTCTCACAGACCCCGACGGTTACAAACTCGACTTCGAAAGTCCCACCGACGCCCCGGAAGAATCCGTCTACACAAACCCGGAGTGACCTGAATTTCCCCCTCACCCAGCAATTCTTTCCCGGGCGCTGGACAAATCTTCCTGCAAGTTATTGCACGCAAAGAAGCTCTGCGAATAAGACCACTTCCGAAGAAAACCCCGCGAGTAATCCCACGCATCTAGTCAATCATGATGAACTCGATAGAATGGCCCAACGCAATCCTCCCCGATGCATCGAGTCATGTTCTTCTACCAGAGCTGGAGTTGACCGATGCTGACTACGCAGCAGCTGCTGATGCTCTGCGTCAACTCGAAGACTGCTTCTCAGAGGTTGTCTTCGTCCATGAAGTCGCCGCCAGGCACTGCCGCGAACGCCAACTGAACGCTGAGCTGGCGCGCAGATCCGGGGCCAACGGATCTCAACGTTCGCGTGGCAAGGACTTCATCAAACAGATGCAGAAACCAACACCGATTGATCAAATCGAGTCTTTCGCAAAGCGAAGTCCCACACCTGTTCTCGCTAAGAAGTAATTTGATTTTTTGCCTTCCGTTTTAAATCGGTCCTTCTGTCGATTCGTCCTTGGTGAGATCTGGTTGAAAGTCATTGGGCCGCCTGTTTGGCGGCCCAATGACTTTAACGCGGTTGTCTTTACTGGAAAGCTTTATCCCAGTTCTTTACCAGGTTCTTTACATTCACGGTTCCAATGCCGGTCGCGAAATCCCAACCACCATTGGTGTTGTATGCCTTCTCATACGCCTTGCTGGAAACCGAAAGAACTCCGTTCGTTCCCGAAGGTGTATAGCAGTTGAACGGTCCAAGGCAGTTCACATCCATATCGCCTTGGGTTACGTCGTAGAAGGTGCACGAACCATCGACATCCGTACCCAGCGAAGAGCTGCAGGAGTTGTTCCCCTTGCCTCCAAACTCCTGCTTCGCCAGCGCGTAGTACACATAGTTCGGATTACCCTGCGGTGTCCCCGTTGACTGGTTCACCAGCGCCTGAATACCCGCCCAGATCGGCGAAGCGAACGATGTACCGCCCGCACCCGACCAGTTCGCTGGATCTCCAACGCATGGCGCTCCGTAATAACCCGGCGTCGGATCGCTATAGCAGAACACAAAGTAGTGTCCCCACACGCCATTCGCCGCGAACAACGACACATCCGGAATATCCCGAACACCATCTTTCGGGTTGCCGAATACGCCGTTCTGGTAGTTCGGTTTCTTATAGCCTTTGCACGTTCCGCTATTGGCTGGCGTACCGTCCTCAGGAGAGGTGTTGCCATGCGCGCAGTTGCTGGGGCCACCGCTTCCGCTCGCCGTCGTCAGGAAGTACTGCTCCCCCTCCGCCGAGTTGCAGAAGCCATTCTTGCCATAAGGCACGTTATAGCCAACCGTATTCGTAATCAACGTGCTCGCGCAGGAGTCATTCCACGGAATCTCAGGAATGTAAGACTTCGCCGAACCGTACGTCGCGTTATTTTTGTTCTTCCAGTACTGCGAATTGGTCCCTTCATAACTGTCGGCAAAGTCTGTTCCGCCCACAGCCACGTTGTACTGTGTCGAAGCAAACCCGCTCACGGCAATGCCGAACTCAGCTGCTGGCTCGTTTGCATCGCAGCTCGCCGCACCCTCGTCGCCGGAGGACACGAACACCGAAACGCCCTCTGCGGCTGCCTGCTGATACGTCGTGTTGTAGATCGCATTTCCCGACGCGCCCAGTCCAGCCTCGCACTCGCCATAGCTGATGCTGATGATTGGTGGTGGCAGTGGCTGGTTAATCAGCGCCTGCATCGCCAGCAAACCGCCGAAGGTCGTATTCGTATCTGCGCACGAAGCCAGAACGATCGCTGCATTCGGGGCCGCTGCACTCGCGTACTCCGCATCCAGAATCGCCTCGCCGTCATCGCCGTTCACGCCGGGATTCTTGCAGCCGCCCGGATGAATCTGCGTAAAGCTGCCCTTCTTGTACTTCGACAGGCCAAACGTGCTCCGGAACGTGTCCCAGTCGGCAGTCGAGTAGACGTTCGTATCTTCGATCACCACGACCGTCTCGCCCTTGCCCGTTACACCGTCGTTGTAAACAGGATTGAAGTTGTAGATCGTGTGCAGGTCATCCGGCACCACCAGCTGGGTAGAGGCATCTACAGTAAACTCCGGCTTCGCTTTGGCGACCACAACGCCCTTCGAAGCAGAATCGATACGTGCTGCGCTGATGCCCTTGTTTGCCGGCTTTGGACGGAAGTCGCTCAACGAAGCAATTCCGACCACTGCACCAGCCAGCGCCTCAGGAATCTGCGGATTCGCCATGTTCGCAATGTGATTCTCGCCCCTCACATTCAGGTTATGAATCTCAGCGCGGAACGCAGACTTCACCTGGCTCGCGGTACCTGAAAAATCCACCACCAGGCCGCTCTTCGATACGCTGTTGACCTCAAATCCATTCTTCTCGAGCCATGCTGTAACAGCAGCGATGTCCCGTGGATTCGGCCCATACTTATCTCCAAGCTCCTCCGCCGTCAGCCAGTGATGAAAGAACGGGCTTCCGGGCTGATACTGCTGCTCAATAAGCTCAGTCAGCGCAGCCTCGCGCGCAGCGGGCCTCTTCAACTGCAGCAGAACGTGCTCCAGCTTTAGATCGGCTTTGACCGCGCCGCGATCGTTCGCGGCTTTGGCCTGGGCGCGAACATTGCCCAGGAGAGGAACCATCCTGTTTTCATCCACCGGCGCTGTCACCGACAACGGTGCAGTGGATGCGGTTTGGGCCTGTGCCAAAGGCGCCAGCGAAAGTCCTATCGCTGCAAGGCAAAGAGAATGAACCATCGTTCTACGAGGGGAGCGCTGCATCATAAATCGCCTCACTGGGTTGATCTGTGTTTGGAGTGGGTAACCGAGAAGCGTAAAACTACAACGGAAGTGGTATTGAGGTCTGACCGGTGCGTGGATACTACGGTTCGCCCCCACCCGAGGTCAAGCGCCAAAATTGCATTTGCGTCACGCTAAAAAATACTTCACAAACCTGTCACATTTTTCGAAGCCGAAAAACATGCCGCCAAATCACCACATCCACCACGCAATTCACCACAAAGTCACCACAAAAACACCACTCTTTGCACCCGTTTTTCTTGAAAACCCCTGCAAAAACCACAATCCACCAGCTCCCAAAAAAATCCGCCCACGAAATCCACCGCTACCCCGTTTCGTCGGCGTTTAGGATAACCAGATACCCCAAGCAAAGGCTCCGCCCAATGACCCTCCCTGTAATACCCGGCCGCATTGAAGTCATCACCGGCCCCATGTTCTCCGGCAAATCCGAAGAGCTTATCCGCCGCCTCAAGCGCGCCCGCATCGCCCGCCAGCGCGTCTCCTGCTACAAGCCCGACATCGACCTCCGCTACCACCGCACCTCGATCGCCAGCCACAGCTCCCAGACCCACGAAGCCTGCACCGTCACTAACGTCGAGCACCTCAAAGCCGCGCTCTACCCGCAGTTACAAGAGGTAGACGTCATCGGCATCGACGAAGCCCAGTTCTTCGATATCAGCATCATCCCCCTCACGGTCGAGCTCGTCCACCTCGGTAAGCGCATCCTCATCGCCGGCCTCGACACCACCTTCAACGCCGAGCCATTCGGCCCAATTCCTGCGCTCATGGCCATCTCCGACGAGGTCACCAAGCTCTCTGCCGTCTGCATGGTCTGCGGCGCTCCCGCCATCCACACCCAGCGCCTGGGCCAAAGCCAGGAACTCGTCCTCGTAGGCGCCGCAGGCATATACGAAGCTCGCTGCCGCACTCACTTCGAACCCTTCGCCGACGAGAACCACACCGAGCAGTTGGAGCTTCTCTCAATCTGAAAGTGGGCGGCGCACGCGCGCCGAGCAGCGCGAGGCCCACCAGTCTCTACCAGTCGAAAACAAGGTATACAAGCCACGAAGTGGCCGCCCGCCGCGCAGGCGGCCCGTCCGGCAGGACGTAAATCAGTGGAAGAATCAGTGCTTGGAAACCATCTCCATCACATCCTTCCGCAGCGCCAGCGAGCTAGCTGGCCGCGCATAGTACATGTGCCCACCGGGATACTCATGCACCTGTACCCGCGTCGGATCGCCCATCGTCGGAATCTGGCTCACCGTCAGCACAGACCCCATAAACGGGCAGGAAAGATCCGCCCATCCATGCGCAATCACGACCCGCAGCTTCGGATCCGTCGCCACCGCAACGCGCAGATCCGTCGCCGAAGCCGACCCTGAAAACGCCCCATTGCTGCCGCTCTGATCCCACAGTTTGTTCACTTCAAACGACAGAGCGTTATACCGCGCATCCGTCTTCCAGCCAACGGTCCTCGTCACAAAATCGACCATCGCCGTAGTCGTCGGAGCAATAATGCTCAACAGAATCGGGTCATTTGTCTCCTGCGTAGGGTTATACGGAAACGGATCGTAAGCCGTCACATTCGGGTCGTACCGGCTACCTAGCTTGCCCGTCTCACGAAACTCCTCCCGCAAAAACGCCTGCGTCTCCAGTCGTCCACCCGACTGCCGCACAAACGTCGCGTCCAGTCCAGTCAACTCGGTCACCTTCTTCACCATCCGCGGAGTAGCCGCCGGATCGCTATTGCCCTTCATCAGATCCACCGCATACTCGCTGCGTGTGTAGTCGATCACCTCGGCCATGTTCTCGTTGGTCAGCTTGCCCTGCCGCTCATAGTTCGCCGCCACAATCGAAGGCAGCGTCATCATCCAAGGAATCGGCGACAGGTCCTGCGATCCTGCATCAGGAGAAAGCGCAGGAGACACCAGTACCAGTCCATTCACCGCAACACCAACCTTCGATTGCAAATACGCCGTTAGCCGCGGCCCACGGTACCCGCCGTAACTCTCGCCCACGATGTACTTGCGAGACTGGAGCCGTCCGTTCTTCACCAGCCAGTCATACACACTCCGCGAAAGATACTCGATGTCCTGATCCGGTCCATAGAACTGTTTCTTCGACTCCTCCTCCGAAACCAGCGAACGTGAAAACCCCGTCCCAATCGGATCAATGAACACCAGATCCGTAAAGTCCAGCCACGTTCCCGGGTTATCCGTCAACGTCGCCGGGTCCGAGGGGCTCTGTCCCTCCGCTCCAAACGCCACTCTCTTCGGCCCAATCGCCCCAAGGTTCAGATATACCGACGCCGCGCCTGGCCCTCCGTTGAAAGCGAACGTCACCGGTCTGTCTTTTCCCTCCGCGACATATGCCGTGTAAACCACCTCACCGCTCAGCACACCTTTACTATCGCGCACCGGGAGCGTTCCCACCGTCACGGTGTAGTGCAGCGTCTTCCCCTCAAGCTGCATCGTCTGCTCGACATGCGCATCCGCCGGAAGTGGTGGCTGCGCAACCAGCAGCCCGGACACAGTCGCTCCCTTTGCGTCGGGTGTCGTGGACTTCGTATCGGGCGCAGGAGCCTTGACGTCGTCGGAAGCACCATCCGGCACCGCGTGCCCTGCAGGCGCTGCCATGCAAACAGACGGAATCGTCACAGGAATTGCAGCAAAGACACACGATAGAACGACGAACTTAGAAAATGAGGGAAGCCGATTCGAAATCATGATCCAAATTTTACATAGATGTTCCTTCTTTACGCGCAACCCAAACAAACACTTCGGTATTCTCATGGAGTAACCGATCTGGAGATCAAAGACTATGCGCAACATCCTCGCCGCCGTCACAATCTGTCTTCTAGCCATTCCAGCCCTCGCAAAAACCCCGAAGAACGCCATTGTCGTTCCCATCAAGACCGGCACCGGCGAAGATGCTGGCACGGCAACCTTCAGCCCCAGCAAAAAGGGCGTCCAAATCAAGCTCGATCTCAAGAATCTCCCCGTAGGCGAGCATGGCGTTCACATCCACGCCAAAGCCCTCTGCGACGGCCCCGACTTCAAGACCGCCGGCGGTCACTTCAACCCGGACAACAAGCAGCACGGCTTCGAAAATCCCATGGGACATCATGCAGGCGACCTCCCGAAGAACGTCGTCATCGGCGAAGGCCACCTCGGCCAGGCTACCTTCAACGTCAACTACCTCTCCCTCGATCCGGCAGCGCCTAACAGCATCATCGCCAACGGCGGCACCTCCATCGTCATCCACGAGAAGGCCGACGACATGAAGACCGACCCCTCCGGCAACTCCGGCAACCGCATCGCCTGCGGCGTCATCTCGGCTCCAACACCCTAATTACATCCACTGTCCATCTTTGAACAAACCGGAACGCCCATGCGTATAGCAATGCATGGGCGTTTTGCACATGGCGATTCCGACAACGGGCCGGCTGACGGGTCTCAACTACACGCCGAGACACGTCATCCGACACAATTCAAAGCCCGTACCTCGGGCCATGGAAGATCAACAGCTCCTCCAACAAATCCAGCCATCCCCTGTTCCACGCGGTACACTTCTCCCACCGACAAAATCACTTGAGGCGAAGTTGGAGCGAACACCGGAACAGGAAGCAGCGCAGGAAGCAGTCGCCAAACTGGTGCGCCAGTGCATGGCCGGCGACTCCCAGTCCTGGCAACAGTTAGTCGCCTCCCAGCATCGCCGTATCTACGCCATCTGCTATCGCTTCACCGGCTCCGGAACCGATGCAGAAGACCTCACCCAGGAGGTCTTTCTTAAGCTCTACAAGAACTTGGCCAGCTTCGATACCCAAAAGGGCAGCTTCCAGACATGGATCACCACGCTCGCTCGTAATCTCCTGGTAGACCACTTCCGCCGCACCCGCCTCGAGCGTGCCTCAGAGTCGCTCGACGCCAGCTTCGACGGCGAAGAAGACGGTCCCACCATGGCCGACCGGCTTGCCGACCCCAGGCAATCTCAAGAGCAGCACGTCGCCGGACTCGAGCTCAAAGTCAGTATCCAGAACGCCCTCAAACAGCTCTCTCCCGAGCTCCGCGAAGCTGTCATACTTCGCGATCTTGAGGATATGGATTACAAAGAGATATCTCAGGTCCTCCGCATCCCCGAAGGTACGGTAAAAAGCCGTATAAGCCGCGGTCGCGGGGAACTCGCGAAGCTTTTGCAACGTATAGAAGGGCAGGTGGTTTAAAGCTGGCAGACTTCAACCAATTCGGTAGCCCCAAGCCAGGAGGACCCGGCGACCCTCAGCACTGCGCTCAATGCGAGGCGATGCTGACCGACGTGCTCGACGGCACCCTCTCCTCGGCAGACCAGGCCACCTTTGACCTCCACCTGGTAGGCTGCACCAACTGCGCCGGCATGCTGGCCGACGCTCAGCGAGGAGCGGCCTGGATGGAGATGCTAAAGTCTCCACGGCCCGAACCACCCGCCTCCCTGCTTGAGCGCATCATCGCCCAGACCAGTGAAAAAGACACCAAACCCGCCATCATCCTCGGACCAACCGATTTCCTCCGCGCACCAGTGCCTCCGCGCCCCCCGAACACTCTGCTCGGCCGACCCACTCTGGTTCCCGCTGCTTTGGCCGCTGGAGCTATCCCTTACGTCCCCACCAACGTCCTCCCCTTCCGCACTCGCGTCACCACCGGGCTCCGTTCCTTCGGCCACACGATGTTGCAGCCGCGTCTCGCAATGACTGCCGCCATGGCCTTCTTCTCGATCGCCCTCACCATGAACCTCACCGGCGTTCGTCTCAGCCAGCTTCACGCCAGCGACCTCAAACCCTCGAGCATTCTGCGCAGTGCCTACGAGGCCAAAGCGAAGGTAGTCCGCTACTCCGACAACCTTCGCGTCGTATACGAACTCGAATCCCGCGTCCGCGACCTGCAACGCTCCTCGGATGACGACGGATCAGCCGGATCGACCCCCACCAATCAGAGTGATCCAGCCAAATCGAACCAAAGACCGACGAGCTCTCAGCCGGACGACCAAAAAGATCAAAAGGACCAGAAGCCCGGCACCCAGCACCCCGACCAGAAGCAGACCAGCCCCCGCCCTAACCCCGGATCCAGCCGGCGCGAGACTCCCGGCGGTGATATTCGGCTGGTTGCGTCAGTCCGCACTCAGGCCCCTCCCTCCTTCGCCATCCAAGCTCTTGCTGTACTTACTCCCAGCGTCAAGAAGGAAGGGGGATTGGTATGAACTGCGCAAACCATCCTGACCGTGAACGTGTTGCCTTTTGCCAAAACTGCGGAAAGCCGCTCTGCCAGGAGTGCGCCCGCACCGTTGGCTCTGCTGTCTTCTGCGAACCCTGCCTTGCCGCAAAACTGGCTGGCGGAAACCCCGTCGGCACGTATACCGAGACTCCAGCAGGCGGCAACTACGCCTACACCGGCAACGCTGGCGGAGTCGATTACACGATGGCGGGCACCATCCCTCCACCATATCCGACAGGCGCTCCCAACCCCGGACTCGCCGCTCTGCTCGGTCTGATCCCCGGCGTCGGCGCCATGTACAACGGCCAGTATGCCAAGGGCGTCGTGCACCTGATCGTCTTCGCCGTCCTCGTTAGCCTCGCCGACGAACACGGTATCTTCGGCCTCTTCATCGCCGGCTGGGTCTGCTACCAGGTCATCGAAGCACACCACACCGCCCGCGCACGCCGTGACGGTACTCTGCTTCCCAATCCCTTCGGCCTGAACGACCTCGGCGAACGTCTCGGCTTTGGCAAATCGTGGTCCGGCACAGCCAGTCAGACCGGCACTGCCGCTCCCTTCGTCCCACAGGGCACCGCTCCCGCACCCGACGCCTCAACAACTGCGTATACCGAAGCTCCATATACCGCGCCACCTCCAGGCTACACACCACCCGCCGCTGCCTGGAGCACGCCTTGGCAAGGCTACGGCCCTCCGGTTCCCCCAGTTCCACCGATTCCTCCTTACGGAGTCCCACCCTACCCCATTGATCCCGACTTGACCGCGCCCCGTAACCGTTTTCCCGCAGGCGCCCTCTGGCTCATCGGACTCGGCTGCATCTTCCTGGTCGGCAACGCGGGCCTCTTTCACCACTTCCCCATTCACCGCATCATCCCTTTCTTTCTGATCGGGCTCGGCGTCTGGCTCTTCGTTCACAGGATGACCGGCACCGGCACCAGCATTACGGACGATGGCACTCCTGCCTATCAATACCGGCTCTTCGCCGCTCTCCGTGGCTCCATCTGGGTCATCATCACTGGGGTCCTGTTCCTGCTTGATTCCTTCGACATCCTCTCCTGGAGTCACAGCTGGCCGCTCTACATCATCGTTGCTGGGCTCATGGCCGTCTTCCAGCGTGTCTCATTCAACTCTGCCGCTGCCGTCGCGTACCCGTATCCGGCGCCCCACACTTCACCTCCACAACCGACAGCTTCCAGTACCTCGATTGTTCCCTCGAACCATCACGACCAGGAAGGGAGCTAGGCCATGGGAAGCTACCCACCACCACCGTATCCGCCACCACAAGGCCCACCGTACGGAGGCGACTGGAAGTATCAGCGCCGCATCCTCAAAGAACAGGCTCGTGCTCAGCGTGACGTAGCCCGCGCCCAGCGCGACGCCTACCGCTATCAAGCACGCAGCATGCGTCGCAGCTCCATCCTCGGGCCGCTGCTCCTCATCACCATCGGCATCCTCTTTCTGCTCGTGCAGACTGGGCGCCTCGCAGCTCACAGCCTATGGGACTGGTACGGACGCTTCTGGCCTGTCCTGCTCGTCGGCGCCGGCATCATCATGCTCCTCGAGTGGGCCTTCGACCAGTACATGCAATCTGACTCCACCGAACCACGCTATCGCCGTCGCCTCGGTGGAGGCGTCTTCACCCTTCTGCTCCTCCTCGGCCTCACCGGCATTCTCTTCAGCAGCGTACGCAATGGCGGCCACAGCAATCTCATCGACGGCCTCAATCTCAACCAGGACAATCTCGACGAATTCCTCGGCGACAAACACGAGAGCGATCAAACCCTCTCCGAGACCTTTCCTGCCGGTGCAGGATTATCAGTCGACAATCCTCGCGGCGACATCACCGTCTCCGGCACCAGCGACGACAACCAGATCCACGTCGCCGTTCACAAACAGGTCTACACTCGCTCCGACTCCGAGGCCGACAACAAGGCTCAGAAGCTTAGCCCGAGCATGAATACCAGTGGAGGAAACGTCACCCTCACTGTGCCCGCAATCGATGGCACACGCGCCGACCTCACCATTACCGTTCCCGCGGCTGCCCCCGTCATGGTTACCGCCAACCACGGCGACGTCCGTATCACCTCCCTTAAGGCACCCGTTCAGGTCACCGCGAACCACGGCAACATTGAACTCAGCGCCATCACTGGCCCGATCATCACGCGCATCAACAATAGTGACTCCGACATCTCCGCCCACAGCGTCACCGGCCCAGTCACCGTCCAGGGCCGTGGTCACGACACCACCCTCACCGACCTCAGCGGCCCCGTCACCATGAGCGGCGACTTCTTCGGCACCACTCATCTTGAGCGCGTCCGCGGCCCCATCAAATTCCACACCAGTCGCACCGATCTCCAGTTCGCTCGCCTCGACGGTGAGATCGACATCAGCCACTCCGACATCACCGCCAGCGAAGCCGTCGGCCCACTCACCCTCACCGCCGGCAACCGCAACGTCTCACTCGAGCGCGTCGCCGGAGACGTCTTCGTCACCAATCGCAACGGCTCCGTCGATCTCACCAGTGCGCCGCCAATCGGCAACGTCACCATCGAGAACCGCAACGGCTCGGTCAATCTGAGTCTGCCCGAACAGGCCAACTTCAACTACCAGCTCGAGGCCTCCAACGGCGACATCGAAAGCGAGTTCTCCGAGATCAAGATCCCTGACGGTGGCATGGAGAAGAAGACCGTCAACGGCACCGAAGGCAAAGGTGGTCCGCTCCTGCGCATATCCACAAGCCAGGGCGATATCTCCCTGAAGAAGGCAAGCATCATGCCCCTTCCTCCGCTGCCACCCCTCCCGCCGAAGATCACAACCCTGCCGCCCGAGGCTCGTGAATCGATCGAAGAAGCCAGAAAAGCCGGTCAGGAGGCTGCTCGTGAGGGAAAAGAAGCAGCCGCTGAAGCCACCCGCGACGCAAAACAGGCCGCAGCAGAAGCCAGCAGGCAGGCGAAAGAAGCCGCAGCAGAAGCTAGACGAGCAGCAAAAGATCTCAAGCAACAGGATAAAGAACCCGACTAGAGCAAGACCGTAATTTGGTAGCCGCTTACTTGTTTTGTCATTCCCGAAGGGAATCTTCCTTACAGGCTTCTCCATAAGAAGAATTGCTATAAGCGGCCTGACAGCGATGGCGCTTTCTCAAACAGAGAAAGCGCCATCGCTCTTTAACCCACCTTCATTCATCAACCTTCAACGCTTCCGAACGATCAACACATCTGCCGGAGCATGAACCCCATACGTCTCCGCAAAGCTTCTCTGGTTAACCCCGAGACTCAACCGTCCTCGCGAGTCGATATAAGCCAGTGGCTTTCCTACCGCAACATCGCTGAACGTCTTCACAAAAGGAAGATCGTACGTCTTCCCCCCAACCTGCACCGGCACCATATCTCCCAGCTTGTACCCAAGCTTCGCGAAGGTCTCCGCCGGCACATTCAACACAAGATTTCCGAACGGCCCATCGGTCCCAATCACCTCGCCATGCAACCCTGCATCATCCACCATCGCCGTATGAATATCCAGCCTCACCAGCTTCGCCACATCGACCGTTGGCCCTGCTGTAGTCCAGTCATCCCCACGCGCAAGGTGAGCCCCCGCAGGAGAAAAAATATCCCGGCCATGAAAAGTAGATGAGGTCTTCGCTCCAATCATCCACTCTGGATTCGTAATCTCTCGCACCGCCTCGATCCCGTCTCGATCCTGCACCAGCGTCAACAGTCCGTTATCAGGCAGCACAAAAAACTGTCCCTTCTTCGATCGCGCAATGATTGCCCTCCGCGTACTCCCCACCGTCGGATCGATCACCACCACAAACACCGCGTCCTTCTCAAAGTACGGTGCCGACCCAGCGAGAAATCGCGCGCCCTCTGCAATGTCATATGGCGTCGCCTGGTGCGTAATGTCGATCACCTCAACCCCAGGAGCAACCCCGTTCATC
This sequence comes from uncultured Acidobacteriaceae bacterium, assembly GCA_963708755.1. Taxonomy (GTDB): domain Bacteria; phylum Acidobacteriota; class Terriglobia; order Terriglobales; family Acidobacteriaceae; genus Edaphobacter. Next base: position 79,434 of record CAVPTN010000001.1, on the reverse strand, counting down.
ACTGCCTTACAAATTCCCACCGCATCATCTTTCACATCGAAGTCCGTCATGAACCCAATCGTCCGCAGCGTCTTCCGCTCCTGCGGCGACGCACCAGGCGTCTGTCCCACAGCAACACCAACGAACGGCACAGCAAACGAGCCACTCAACATCAATACAGCGAAGAACTTCCTGAAAGAAACGAGTCGTATCAAGGCGGACGCTCCAGAAAAAAAGGGGATAAGCTAACTCTAAATCCAAAACACACAGAAACGGTGCTCAAACAATACTCAAACAGGGAGCACCCGATTCCTGGGCCGATTGTCGCCTCTCGCTCATCTAAATAACTTCAGGCATTCCAGGAGAAAGACCCATGGGCCGACGCTTCGCAGAACTCGCCTTCACCCCCCTCGTTAAAGAGCAGCAGAAACAACACGGCAGCCGCCATCTCTACGAACGCATGGAGCGCTCCAACGATGCTGGCGATAGCCTCGGATCCTACGAACGCACCTTCATCGAAGCCAGCGACGGCTTTTACATGGCCTCGGTTACCGAAACCGGCTGGCCCTACGTCCAATATCGCGGCGGCCTCAAAGGTTTCCTCCATGTCCTCGACGACCGCACACTTGGCTTCGCAGACCTTCGCGGCAACAAGCAGTACATCAGCGTCGGCAACCTCCAGCACGATGACCGCGTAGCTCTCTTCTTCATGGACTACCCGCACCAAACGCGTCTGAAGCTCCTCGGTCGCGCAAAGGTTCACGAGGGCACCGCCGAAGCACGCAAGCTCATCGACCAACTGCGCATGCCGGAAGAAAAAACTCCAGCCGAACGAGCCATGCTGATTCACGTCGAAGGATTCGACTGGAACTGCCCTCAACACATCACGCCACGCTACACCGAAGAAGAGTTAGTCAAGGCACTCGAACCGATGCGAGAGCGCATCGAAAAACTCGAAGAAGAAAACAAACGCCTGCGTACCCATACTGAATCGAAATAAAAATACTTAAGTATCCACTTGACAAAAGCTACGTTCGACTCCATAGTTAAGCACGTACTTAAGTAATTCTCTTTACGAAAGAGGGAATCCAATGGCCGAACAATCCGTCATCCACAACACATTCGTTATCGAGCGTAGTTATCCCAAGCCGCCCGAAGTCGTCTTCTCCGCCTTCTCCGACACCGACAAGAGGCGCCGCTGGTTTGCCGACGGTGACACTCACGATGTCGAAGCGTTTGAATCTGACTTTCGAGTCGGCGGGACTGATCGGGTTATCTACATCATGAATGAAAAAACCCCCTTCAAAGGCGTCCCGCTTACCAATGAAGGCACCTATCAGAACATCGTTCCAGACAAGTGCGTCGTCATGGCCTCAAGAATGACTCTCGGAGACAAGCGCATCTCTGCTTCGCTCGTCACCATCGAGCTCTTGCCGACGGACAAAGGAACCGACCTGATCTGCACCCATCAGGGAGCCTTCTTCGAAGGCGCCGACGGTCCTCAGATGCGAGAAGCAGGGTGGCGGCATCTCTTCGAAAACCTGGCAAAGGAACTGGCAAGCTAGTCAGCAATGGCACGGGAGAATCAAACGAATGCCAGCTAAAAAGCCGAACGTCCACCGTGTCTTTCACGCTCTCGGCGACCCAACGCGCCGACTGATCCTGGAAACGCTGACTGCGGGACCAACCTCTGTCTCGCAGTTAGCCATTCCGCTCAAGATGACCCTCGCCGCGGTCGTGCAGCACCTGCAGGTATTGGAAGAGAGCGGTTTGGTACGTACCGAAAAAAGCGGAAGGATACGCACCTGCAGCCTCGATCCAGCAGGCTTCGCGCTAGCACAGCAATGGATTGCCGATCGCCGATCCCCATGGCAGAAGCGCCTCGACCGCTTGGGCGACCTGCTCGCAGAGCCCGATGAACCTTGATGAAATATCGTCAAAACGAGTCGAGCACATACCTTATCTCAAGCGGATGCATATGGCCCCGACTTCAAGTCCGGGCCATCTACTTGCGCCGCCGGCCCGCCTTGGACTTGATATATTGAATATCTCGAACCAAAAAACGCAGGATGCGTTTGATGGCTCTGTCTTCCAGCTCTTCAAACATCATGCTCAGGAGAACACATTGCGCCGTCGCTCCTTCATCGCCGCTCTTCCCCTCGCTGTAACTGGTTCCATCGCCTCCGTTCAGCCATCCATCGCCCTCACTCAGGGCGGCGAGCAGAAATCAGGCGCACCCGACGCCTCCCTACCAAAGTTCCAGCCCGCAGGCGCCGAGCGCTTCGTGCGGCCAGACGTTCACGCAGGCGATCGCGTCTCCGGCGCAAGCTTCGCCAGCCGCTCCGCCGCCATGGGTTGCTCCGGAGCAGCCGGCACAGCCCATCCCATCGCAACCCTCACTGCAATCGAAATCCTCAAGCGCGGCGGCTCTGCAATCGACGCGGCAATCGCAGCCAACGCCTGCCTCGGCTTCCTCGAACCCACAAGCTCCGGTATCGGTGGCGACTGCTACGCCATGATCTGGGACCCCAAGCTGTCAAAGGTCGTCGGCCTCGCTGGCTCCGGCCGCTCTCCCAAATCCCTGAGCCTCGAAACCGCCCGCGCCCGTGCAAAAAACGGAGTCCTTCCATCCCTCGGAGCAATCACCGTCTCCGTTCCCGGCGCACTCGACGCCTGGTGGACCCTCCACCAGCGCTACGGCAAGCTCAAGTGGGCCGAGCTATTCGAGCCCGCAATCCACCTCGCCGAATCCGGCGTCCCCGTCCCACAGATCATCGGCTTCTACATCAAGCGCAACCTCACCATCTTCACCCGTCCCGGCTCAGGAGTCGAAGAGACCGCCAACGCCCTCCACACCTGGGCTCCCAACGGCAAAGCTCCAAACGAAGGCGACGTCTTCCGCAACCCCGATCTGGCCCGCACCTACAAAATGATCGCCCAAGGAGGCCGCGACGCCTACTACGACGGCCCCATCGCCAAGACCATCGACGCCTACTTCAAACGCATCGGCGGCTGGCTCTCCGCCGAAGATCTCCGCGACCAGCACGCCGAATGGGGCGACCCCCTCGTCACCAACTACCGCGGCGTCGACGTCTACGGCATGGCCGCCAACACGCAAGGCCTCGCCACCCTCCAGCTCCTCAACATCGCCGAAAACTTCGACCTCCGCAACATGGGCTTTCAGTCCGCCCAGTCCCTCCACATCCAGATCGAAGCCAAGCGCCTCGCCTACGAAGACCGCGCCCGCTACTACGCCGATCCCCACTTCGCCAAGATCCCCTACGAGTTCCTCAACTCCAAGTCCTACGCAGCCGAGCGCGCCAAGCTCATCAAGCCCGACAGCATCCTCACCCCAGTCCATCCCGGCCAGGCCCCCAGCCACGGCGACACCACCTACTTCACCGTCTCCGACAAAGACGGCATCATGATCTCCATGATCCAGTCCAACTTCCGCGGCATGGGCTCCGGCCTCGTCGCCGACGGCCTCGGCTTCATGTTCCAGGATCGCGGCGAACTCTTCTCCCTCCAGGACGGCCACCCCAACATCTACGCCCCCGGCAAGCGCCCCTTCCAAACCATCATCCCCGGCTTCGCCACCAAAGACGGCAAGCCATGGATGTCCTTCGGCGTCATGGGCGGCGACATGCAGCCCATGGGCCAGGCCCAGATCATCATCAACCGAGTCGACTACGGCCTCGACATCCAGGCCGCAGGCGACAGCCCCCGCTGGCACCACGAAGGCAGCTCGCAATCCATGGGCGAAGATCCCAAAGGCCTCGGCCCCACAGGCATCCTCCGCCTCGAAGCCGGAGTTCCCGAGTCCACCCGCAAAGCACTGATCGCCCTCGGCTGGCCAATGGGCGAATCCGACGGAGGCTACGGCCGCTACGAATGCATCGAACACCGCATGGACGGCCCCGACCGCGTCTACTCCGCCGCCAGCGAGATGCGAGCCGACGGCTGCGCCCTCGCCTACTAGTATTGAATCCTTGCCGTCGCCTTAGGATTCTGCACTCGCTTTTCTTGTTGTCATCCCCGAAGGGGATCTGCGTTTGTCTTTGACGTACTTACTTCAAAATCCGCTCCACGAATGATCCACGAGCCACACGTCATCTCCGACCGGAGCTACAGACGGCGTCATCGTCTGTAGCGTAGTGGAGAGACCCCCGTATTTGTCTCTGTCTTTTTGTCGTCATTCCGCAGCGAAGCGAAGGAATCTGCTTTCGCTTCGATTTTTTTGCCGCAGCGACAGAGACCGTACTCGAGCATGGACCTCGTTTTGGTAGTTCTCCGAAAAGCCCGACTTTTCAGTACTGATATGATTGCGTCCAAGTTTTCTATCAGATAAGACAGACACTTGAAAAAGCGGGAAAGGCGGTCAGCGACACCTCAATGACTAAACTTTTGAAGTGGCTTTTCTCTGATCACTACACTGAAACGGCTAGATGTGCAGCGTGTGGCGCGATAAGAAGCAAGACCCGAATGTCACGATCCCCGTCAGCCTGGTTCTGCAATGACGAAGAAGCGTATGACTACTGGATCACTACGAGTCGTTAAGGCTTGAGAGACAGAGCTGAATGCAGAAAATTGAGATGAACCAAGCACCTTTAGATTTGAAAACAGTTGCGCCCTCGAAAGGGTTTTATCGCCCCGAGTTAGACGTTCTCCGTTTTCTGGCCTTCGCGCTCGTCTTTGTTCATCATGCAATGCCTGCGTACTATATTCGGAACCATCAATTTCTCCAGAACTTCTCTGACGCATGCGAAGTTGGGTTACAGTTGTTTTTTTTGCTGAGCGCGTTCTTAATCTCGGAACTCTTACTTCGAGAGACAGAGGAAACTGGATCAGTTCACCTTAAGTCGTTTTATATGCGACGCATTTTGAGGATCTGGCCCTTATATTTCTTCACGATTACTGTAGGAGTTCTGTTCGGTCGTTGGACTCACTTTACAAGTGAAGAATTTATTGCCTTTGCTTTACTCGCGGGTAACTGGTTCGTCTATGCGCGGGGATTTCTCTTCCTTTCGCCTTTAGGTCCCTTATGGAGCATTTCGATTGAGGAGCAATTTTATTTACTCTGGCCTGCTCTCGTTATGTTGGGGCAACGCCGAATTCTCTATCTGTCTTCGTTAATTTTTGTTTTGCTAGCTAATCTCACCTTGTATTTGCTTGGCAGCACAGGCGCCCCACAATTCAAGATATTCACCCACACATTAGTCGAATTTCAATTCTTTGCTGCAGGAACTCTACTTGCCCTGTGGCTACATAAACGACCAACTATTAAAATCCCAAACTCTACACGCTTACCACTTGCATTGATCGGATTTGGTCTAGCTCTACTTTTCACTTATTTGCTCAAACCGGGAGGATTTCGAGTAATCGTCGCATTCTCCTCCCTTACCGCGAGTACGATCTGTATCTTCGTGTCCTTCTACGGAATGAAGGTGCCTTCGGTCTGTTCTCCGCTGATCTATCTAGGCAAAATTAGCTATGGTCTTTATGTGTTCCACGCTTTCAGCTTAGTGATTGCTACCCATCTTCTTCTTCGTCTACACATCCAGACGCCATTATCCGTGCCGGTTGCAGCGCTATTACTAACCGTAGGGATAGCCGCGCTTTCATATCGTTACATCGAAGAGCCATTCCTCCGCCTGAAACGACGGTTCACCTTTATAGAGTCCAGGCCACAGTGAAAACATACTCAGACTCTCTTCCAAACGACGTTTATAAGCCAACCAATCCCAGATAGCTGCGTCCAATTCTCGATATGCTGTTGAGACCGAGATACAGCCGGGTGCCCCATATCTCGATTTTGAGAATGTGGGCATTCGAGCAAAGCTCGAACCTCCTTCATTCAGCCCAAAGTCTCGCCATCCAGCTAACAAATCACAGCCAACTGCAACCATCTCTCAATATGATGTCGAGATTGAGTATCCTTCCAACTTCATTAAACCTGATCTCGGCTCTGCACGAAGGAGGATTGAATGGCCGCCAGCACCACTCTCACTCCGGCAACCGAACTCGCAGCAAAGAACAAATCACACTTCCCCAATGAAAGCCCCGAATACAGGAAGGCGCGCAACACCCTCCTCGCTGAAGAGATTGAACTCCGACGACACATCGAACGAGTCGCCGAGTTGCGCCGTGCCTTACCCCCAGGCGGCACCGTGCCCGAGAACTACACCCTCGAAGGCGAGAAAGGAACAGTCCACCTCTCCGACCTGTTCGGCGACAAGCAGACCCTCATCATCTACAGCATGATGTTCGGGCCACAACGCGAACGGGCGTGTCCGGTGTGCACCTCATTCCTCTCCGCATGGGACGGAACTACAAGGAACCTCCGCGAGCGCGTCGCCCTCGCCGTCTTCGCACGCTCACCCATCCAGCGCCTTCTCGACTACAAAAAAGAACGAGGCTGGCAGAACCTGCAACTCTACTCCGACATGAGCGGCAACTACACCCGCACCTACGTCAACGCCGATGACGCCGATGTTCCAGGCCTCAGCGTCTTCACCCGTCGCGACGGCACCATCCGTCACTTCTGGAGCGGCGAAATCAGCGGCGAGATGGCCGACCCCGGCCAGGATCCACGCGGCGCCCCAGAGATCGACCCACTATGGACATTCCTCGACCTCAACCCCGAAGGCCGCGGCACCGACTGGTACCCAAAACTCGAATACACACCAACCCCACTCACAACCATCAAATAAACCCACAGACCTAACCCGGTTTCGCTGATTCAGCATTTCGCGTTCTCGGCATTTCTTTGTCGTCATCCTGAACGCAGTCATCCTGTTTTTCGCCGTCACCCTGAACGATTACTGTTTTCGTCGTCACCTGACGTATTTTTTTGTCGTCATCCTGAACGCAGTGAAGGATCCCTGTCTTTCTACCGCGTGGCACCAGACCTAAAGGAGAACTGCTAAAGCTGATGCCTTGACGTTTGCTGTTGCTTTTTTGTTGTCGTTCTTCGCCGCGAGGCGAAGGAGCTGCTGCACTCCGAAGATAACGGCGGAAAAGATCGGAGAACCGTTCACAAAGTGATGACATACGTGAGCAAGCCGTTAGAATTGCGCCTCGTCTCTACGCTTTCCGAGGACTAGGCCAAAGCAGTTCGACAGAGTTTGCCCCTGACAGTCAGCCCACAATCCTCTGATAAAGTTTGCTAATGCGCCCCCCGGTTGTCCCGCAGAATCTCAAGCGACGGATCCTCAAAGACGCGCTTCGCAAAAATGAGACGCGCGACGACGCATTTCGCCGCATCATTCATTCCGTCCCCAAAGGCAAAGTCTCCACCTACGGCAAAGTCGCCGCGGCCGCAGGCTATCCCCTCTACCACCGAGCCGTCGCAAAGCTGTTACGCAACGCCCCATTTCAAGGACTCCCATGGCAACGCATCGTAGGCGCCGGCGGCGAGATCAAACTGAAAGGCGAAGCCGCAGCCGAACAACGCTTTCGCCTCGGCATGGAAGGCGTAAAGTTCCGAGGCAAGCGCGTCAACATGGAGATCTACGAACACACCCTCCGCAGCTGGGAGACGCTGAAGTAATCCTTCAAAACTTGATCTGCTCAGAACAACTACCGACGGACCACCCCAAGCTGCTGCATCATCCCCATACTATCCATCAGAATCCGACTCTTGCTCATCTTCCCGTCCGCCAACTGATCGATCACAACGCCCTTCACCGTCACACTCCTGCCCGTAGCCGGCACCCCAAGAAACGTACTCCGATGTGTCCCCGTCCATGTAAACCGCGTGACCACCTTATCCCCTTCCGCCACCATCTCGTCTATCACCCAATGAATATCCGGAAACGCCGCCCGCATCATCCCCAGCACTTCTTTCAAACCTTCCCGCCCTGGCCGTTGGCCAGGAAACGGATCCAGCTCCACAAAATCCTCCACCACCAGATCGTCCGCCCGGTCCATTCGGTTCTGGTTGATCACCTCTTCAATAAATCTGCCGATCACAGCCTTATTGTTCTCAGTCGTACTCATCTCTTCCCTTTCGCGGCCTTCGGTCTCAAATTTCGACAGCTAACCACCACGATTCTGCACCGAACCACCACACTTTGACCACGTTTTTGCATCCAAAAAATCGCCTCAGTGACTCGCTGAAATACCAAAGATCCAGTGCAGCAAATCGAGAACAAGCCGACAAAAACCAAAAATCAACCACAACTCACCACAAATACCCGAAGATCAATTTTATCCACAAGAAAGTGGTCCGTCCTCTCCTCTTGACTTTTGCTCAGCTAGGAAGGGCTAGGGAACAAAGATCACGACCGAAATCGGAGACAATCCAGGCTCGGGGTGAGCCAGAAAGAGGACGTTAAACCAAAAAGCCCCATCCTCGAAAGGATGGGGCTTTGATAATATGCCGGCGATCACCTAATCTCCCACACACTTACGCGTGCAGTACCATCGGCCCAACGAGGCTTAACTTCCGTGTTCGGGATGGGAACGGGTGTGACCCTCGCGGTAAACTCACCGGCAAACTTGTAGAAATCTCGCTCATCGCGATCTTTCACAACTGAATAGATTGAGTAGACGTTTGTTACATTGTTGCGTAGTTTCTTCAAAAGATATAACTACAAAGCTTGTGATTGAATGATCTCTAGAACAGTGGAACTAAATCACTGCGCAGAGTAAATTCTATGGACAAGCCGAACGGGCGATTAGTACTGGTAAGCTACACGCATTACTGCGCTTCAACCTCCAGCCTATCAACCAGGTGGTCTTCCTGGGCCCTTCATTTCCCTTTTGGGTTGGGAGATCTCATCTTAGAGCGTGCTTCCCGCTTATATGCATTCAGCGGTTATCACAACCGAACTTCGCTACCCAGCCGTGCCCTTGGCATGACAACTGGAACACAAGAGGTTCGTCCATCCCGGTCCTCTCGTACTAAGGACAGCCCTCTTCAAATCTCCTACGCCCACAGCAGATAGAGACCGAACTGTCTCGCGACGTTCTGAACCCAGCTCACGTACCACTTTAATAGGCGAACAGCCTAACCCTTGGAACCTTCTACAGCTCCAGGATGTGATGAGCCGACATCGAGGTGCCAAACCGAAGCGTCGATATGAACTCTTGGCTTCGATCAGCCTGTTATCCCCGGCGTACCTTTTATCCGTTGAGCGATGGCCCTTCCATACAGAACCACCGGATCACTAAGGCCTGCTTTCGCATCTGCTCGACTTGTAGGTCTCGCAGTTAACCACACTTATGCCTTTGCACTCGACGGTCGATTTCCAAACGACCTGAGTGTAGCTTCGCGCGCCTCCGTTACAATTTAGGAGGCGACCGCCCCAGTCAAACTACCCGTCTTACTATGTCCCTCTCCCCGATAAGGGGAGCAGGTTAGAATCACAACAATCGCAGGGTGGTATCTCACCGTTGGCTCCACCGAACCCAAAAGTCCGGTATCAAAGCCTCCCACCTATCCTGCGCAGCAATTGCCGTAACTCATAGTAAAAGTATAGTAAAGGTGCACGGGGTCTTTTCGTCTAGCTGCGGGTAACCGGCATCTTCACCGGTACTACAAGTTCGCCGAGCAACTCGTTAAGACAGTCGAACGATCGTTACTCCATTCGTGCAGGTCGGAACTTACCCGACAAGGAATTTCGCTACCTTAGGACCGTTATAGTTACGGCCGCCGTTCACCGGGGCTTCAGTTCAAAGCTTCGCCTTGCGGCTAACCTCTCCTTTTAACCTTCCGGCACCGGGCAGGAGTCAGCCCCTATACGTCGTTTTTGACTTTGCAGAGACCTGTGTTTTTGTTAAACAGTCGCCGTTCGCGTTTCACTGCGGCCCCCCTAGGCTTGCACCCAGGGGGCGACCCTTCTCCCGAAGTTACGGGTCTAATTTGCCGAGTTCCTTAACAAGCTTTCACTCGAGCGCCTTTGGATATTCTCCTCGTCTACCTGTGTCGGTTTGTGGTACGGTTCCCAATCTCTCTCCTTAGAGGTTTTTCTTGGCACCATGAAATCAGCAGCTTTCAGCCATACGGCTTACTGCTTTACGCCTCACTGTTAAGACCTCTCCGGATTTGCCTAGAGAATCCAGCTTACGCGTATCGAACCCCATAGCCATAGGAGGTCCTGCTTATCCTTATGCGTCACCCCATCGTAATAACGAAATATTGGGAGGTCCGGAATATTAACCGGATATCCATCGCTTACGCCTTTCGGCCTCAGCTTAGGGACCGCCTAACCCTGAGCGGATTAACCTTCCTCAGGAAACCTTAGACTTTCGGCGTGAAGGGTTCTCACCTTCATTATCGCTACTTATGCCGGCAGGGTCTCTTCTCTAATGTCCACGTATCTTCCCAGTTACGCTTCATCCACGAGAGAATGCTCTCCTACCACGCACACTAATGTGTGCATCCGCTGCTTCGGTATACAGTTTTAGCCCCGTTGTATTGTCGGCACCGGACCGCTTGACCAGTGAGCTATTACGCTTTCTTTAAAGGATGGCTGCTTCTAAGCCAACCTCCTGGCTGTCTGAGCGTTCCGACTTCCTTTCCCACTTAACTGTAATTTTGGGACCTTAGCAGGCGGTCTGGACTGTTTTCCTCTCGACTGTGAAGCTTAGCCCCCACAGTCTGACTGCCGTGCTGGTTGTGATCGGCATTCGAAGTTTGGTTGGATTCAGTAAGCCGGAAAGCCCCCTAGTCCATCCATGTCTCTACCACCGATCCAAATCACACGACGCTAGCCCTAAAGCTATTTCGGAGAGAACGAGCTATCACGGAATTTGATTAGCCTTTCACCCCTACCCTCAGCTCATCCGAGCTTTTTTCAACAAACACCGGTTCGGTCCTCCAGTGGGTGTTACCCCACCTTCAACCTGGCCAAGGGTAGATCATCCCGCTTCGCGTCTATTCCTGCCAACTTAACGCCCTATTCAGACTCGCTTTCGCTGCGGCTCGCTCACGCTTAACCTTGCTGACAAGAATAACTAGCCGGCTCATTATGCAATAGGCACGCGGTCAGACATTCCCTTACGGGCATAGTCCTCCCACTGCTTGTAGGCACACGGTTTCAGGTACTTTTCACTCCCCTCAATGGGGTGCTTTTCGCCTTTCCCTCACGGTACTGGTTCACTATCGGTCAGAAACGAGTATTTAGCCTTACGGGATGGTCCCCGTGGATTCAAGCAGGGTTTCTCGTGCCCCGCCTTACTCAGGTACCTGCTTCGAGTCTGGATCGATTTCGCCTACGCGTCTGTCACGCTCTTTGGATCCCCTTTCCAGAGGACTTCAGCTAGCGACCAGATTGGTAACTCTACTGTTGCAGGCCCTACAACCCCCGAACTACCGAAATAGTACGGGTTTGGGCTGTTCCGATTTCGCTCGCCACTACTATCGGAATCGAGGTTTCTTTCTTCTCCTGGAGGTACTGAGATGGTTCACTTCCCTCCGTTCGCTTGTTCCTACCTATGTATTCAGTAGGACATACCATGGGTTTTGCCATGGTGGGTTTCCCCATTCGGAAATCTCCGGATCAACGCCTGTGTGCGGCTCCCCGAAGCTTATCGCAGCTTGCCACGTCCTTCATCGCCTGTTTCTGCCAAGGCATCCACCGTGCGCCCTTAGTAGCTTGACCATAGAATTTACTCGCACGCAGCAGAGAAACTACCTCTGCAACATCAGAGCAATCTACGTTTTGATATAGTCCACGCCTGTTCCACATAACTCGATCTCAACTTGCTGGATCGAACTACTGGAACGAATATTCTAAAGACACTCAATACTGATTGACAGCTTCACTTCACAGAAACAACCTGGAAGCTCAAGCTGCTCAGCCTTGTAGTTATATTTACCCAATCTATTCAGTTGTCAAAAATCGTGGAGCGATTCGCATTACTGCGTCATCACTTCGCGCCCTGAGGCGGCTTGAGCATTCCTGCTCAAGGTTCAATCTCCGGCTTACGCAGAGACTCAACCTCAAGCAGACATCGCTTGTCTACATATCGAACATGCCAATCGAGAAGATGGTGGAGCTGAACGGGATCGAACCGTTGACCCCCTGCTTGCAAAGCAGGTGCTCTCCCAACTGAGCTACAGCCCCATTGCTGATCAGTATAGCTGACCGTCGGGATAAAGGTGGTGGGCCTGGGTAGATTCGAACTATCGACCTCACCCTTATCAGGGGTGCGCTCTAACCAACTGAGCTACAGGCCCGGCTCTGCCGCAGCTAGCCTCGCAGACTCGATGCGCAGGCTGCTCTGTCGCTCGCAGCTTCGCTGCATCGAGACGTCGAGCTCTCTCGAAAGGTTTCGAGGACACAGTTGAACGTGCATAGCAGCTACGCCGCTATTGACCATCGGTGTTGACAGATAGCGAAAAAGAGAAGGTTTAGTTCAGGCTCATCGCAGACTCGCCGAAGCTTATCAAGATGGTTCTCGGCAACATCACTCTAAGCTCAGACTTGGTCGTAAGACCAGAGCTGCCTGCAATCGCAGAGACGTTAAAGTGTGCCGAGACGTTCTCTCTTAGAAAGGAGGTGATCCAGCCGCAGGTTCTCCTACGGCTACCTTGTTACGACTTCACCCCAATCATGAATTACACCTTGGGCGGCTGCTCCCTTGCGGTTAGCGCACCGACTTCTAGTGCAACCCACTTTCGTGATGTGACGGGCGGTGTGTACAAGGCCCGGGAACGTATTCACCGTGGCATGCTGATCCACGATTACTAGCGATTCCAGCTTCATGGAGTCGAGTTGCAGACTCCAATCCGAACTGAGGCCGGCTTTTTCCGATTAGCTCACCCTCGCGGGGTTGCAGCGGTTTGTACCGGCCATTGTAGCACGTGTGTAGCCCTGGACATAAAGGCCATGAGGACTTGACGTCATCCCCACCTTCCTCCCCGTTATCCGAGGCGGTTTCGTCAGAGTGCTCAACTAAATGGTAGCAACTGAAGATAAGGGTTGCGCTCGTTGCGGGACTTAACCCAACATCTCACGACACGAGCTGACGACAGCCATGCAGCACCTATATACAGGTCTATTGCTAGGACGCCGACGTTTCTGCCGGATTCCTGTACATTTCGAGCCCAGGTAAGGTTCTTCGCGTTGCGTCGAATTAAACCACATGCTCCACCGCTTGTGCGGGCCCCCGTCAATTCCTTTGAGTTTCAGCCTTGCGACCGTACTCCCCAGGCGGATTGCTTATCGCGTTAGCTTCGACACGGCAGGATTGGGTACCTGCCACATCAAGCAATCATCGTTTAGGGCTAGGACTACCAGGGTATCTAATCCTGTTTGCTCCCCTAGCTTTCGTGCATCAGCGTCAGTTATGGTCCAGTGAGCCGCTTTCGCCACAGGTGTTCCTTCCGATATCTACGCATTTCACCGCTACACCGGAAATTCCACTCACCTCTCCCATACTCAAGCCCGACAGTTTCCCATGCAGACTATGGGTTGAGCCCATAGATTTCACACAAGACTTGTCAAACCGCCTACGCACCCTTTACGCCCAATAATTCCGAACAACGCTTGCCCCCCTCGTATTACCGCGGCTGCTGGCACGAAGTTAGCCGGGGCTTCTTCTATGGGTACCGTCATTATCTTCCCCATCGAAAGGAGTTTACATACCAAGAGATTTCATCCTCCACGCGGCGTTGCTGCGTCAGGGTTTCCCCCATTGCGCAAAATTCCCCACTGCTGCCTCCCGTAGGAGTCTGGACCGTGTTTCAGTTCCAGTGTGTCCGTGCGCCCTCTCAGGCCGGATACAGATCATCGTCTTGGTGGGCCATTACCCCGCCAACTAACTAATCGGCCGCGAACTCCTCTCCAAGCGCATTGCTGCTTTGACTCGTAAGTGTTATGCGGTATTAGCTAAGATTTCTCTCAGTTATTCCCCACTCGAAGGTAGATTATTCACGTGTTACTCACCCGTGCGCCACTTTACTCAGGACCGAAGTCCCTTTCTCGTGCGACTTGCATGTGTTAGGCACGCCGCCAGCGTTGATTCTGAGCCAGGATCAAACTCTCGTTTAATCTTGGTTTGCATGCCTTCCAGCGACAGGGGTCGGGCAGGATCAAGCGCCTCCAGCTGCTCGAAAAGAGCTGGAGGTTTATAACTAGTGAGAATGACTAAACCAAATTTCGCATCATCTCACGACTGGCACGTTCAACTATGTTGTCAAAGATCCTGACTGCATCCGCCTAAGCGGGCAGTTTTGGATCAAGGACCAACTCGGGCAAAGCCACAGGTTTGTGTCCTCGAACTTGATGCGCTGTTGTCGTCTGTGTTGGTCGCTTACTTTGCTTCTCTCGTTTGACTCTTTACGCGCTTTCAGCTTCAGCCTTCGAGGAGCACTTCAGCACGTTCGACGTTTTAGCGAACTTTCTGAGATTATCAATCTTCAGATCGCTTGTCAACTCTTATTTCTTACTTTTCTTTAGACTTATCTTCAGCCGAAAGACTCGCAGATCGAGTCAACAACCATTCACTCAGCACAAATATCAAAACATCGTAACGCTCGAAAACGAGCGCGGAGCACTTAGCTCCTGGTAAATCTCAAATCAACTGCAGTGGCTTGGGTTTGGATTGCCGGTCGGCCCTTAGGCTCTAAACCGCGATCAAACGCTTGGACTGCGCTCCGTCTTCCCTTGTTACTTGCTCTTGTTACTACCAGAGCCAAGGTGCGAAGCAGTGTTGCTTTACTTCTCACCTAGAGTATCTTGCTTTTCGTTTCCGTGCAAGCTTTATGCTTTCCACTTCGTTTCTCGCCGTATGCCTCTTTGCGACTTCCTGAGATTATCAGCGACTGAGACTCAGTGCAACCTCCGAGCTGTGAATAATCGACGCTTTCCTGTAGAAAAGTCGTTTTCATCCAGTAAAGACGCGGTTAAGAAAATGTGCGGCTTTATTCACTTTTTTCTGGAGGTGGCATTCCGGTTGAGCACTTTTAGTCGCGAAGCGATCTCCATTCGCAGCTAGAATCACCGCACTATGGAAGCTAATGAAGTTCAGGAGTTCGCGAATCAGATGAAGGAGTCGGGCGAGGGGGGCGAATCGCTCAAGAGTATCTCGCTTGGCATCTCGATTCTTGCCGTTCTTGTGGCGATGGTCACTGTTCTCGGGCATCGCAGTCATACCGAGGCCGTTCTTATGCAGTCGCGTGCTGGCGATCAGTGGAATGAGTACCAGGCCAAGAAGATTCGAATGGATAACCTTTCGGTGACGCTCGATCTGCTTGCGATTGGAGCCTACGGTCAATGCAACAGCGACCGATGCGAAGCAGAAGGAGTATGAGGCCCACATTGACAAATGGAAGGAAGATCTTGCGGAAGAACAGAAGAAGGCTCGTGAATTCGAACAAGAAGTGACCCGGGCAGAAGCCAAGGCCGCTCGTTACGATCTTGGCGAAGCTTTGCTGCAGATCGCAGTGGTGCTCTGCTCCATTACCCTCTTCACGCGAAGGCGCGCTTACTTTCTTCTTGGGCTTTCCTTGGGGGCTGCGGGGCTTGTGGTGGCTGCTTCTACGTTGTTAGTCCACTGACGACATCTGTCAGCCGTAAACTGTACCCCCACCCCACTCGAAAGCACCAAAATACTTATTTTCAACAACTTATACGCAAGATAAAGCCGTAAACTATTCATTTCATACACTTCACCTATAAAGCATCTGAAATCAATAATTTACACGTCTAAAGAAAAACCCGGCCCGTGCCGTATTTTCCTGTGTATTGATTATATCGAGCGCATAGGAACTGCTGCGCCGCGGGTATGTCATTTGTTTATAGTGGCTTGCGGGCCTTCGGGGCTTGACAGGAGATTTTGGGCTTTTCGGGCGTTTTAGGGAGAACGGCGACGGGATCTTTCAGTCCGGATTGCGAGCCTACATGGGGTGGGTACTGAGCAAGCTTGCTAGGGCATAGGCGACTGCTGCTGCTGCTCCTCCTATGAGGACCGTTTGCATTGCGCTGCGGAGCCAACCTGTGCCTACCAGCCTGCCTTTCAGCGCCCCAAAGATGGCGAGTGCCAACAGCGTGATCACGACTGACAGCTTGAGAGCAGTGAAATTATCTGCGACGAGCATGTAGGGCAGCAGTGGGATGAGGCCCCCAGCGATGTAGGACAACGCGATGGTAAGTGCCGAGCGACGGGCACGATTGGAGGCAGGCTCTTCGAGTCCCAGCTCGAAGCGCATCATGAAATCCACCCAGGCAGTGGGGTTTTGTTTGAGGGCGTTCAGGACCGGAGTGGCGCTGCTACGGTCAACCGAGTATTGCTCGAAGATCTCGTAGATCTCCTCTTCTTCGTCGCGAGTACGTTCGATAATCTCGCGCTCTTCGCGTTTTCGTTCGGAGACGTAGTGCTCGGCATCGCCGCGGGCAGCGAGGTAGCCGCCCAACCCCATGGCGATGGAGCCGGCTGCGATTTCGGCAAGGCCCGCAAGGACAACGATGTGCGAGGAGGCAACAGCTCCTGAGAGACCAGCTGCAAGAGCAAAAGGAACGGTGAGACCGTCGGAGAGGCCGATGACGATGTCGCGAACGGTTTCGGTGGACTCGAAGTGTCCTTCGATATGCGGGTCGTGAGTGTGAGGAACGTGTACTGCCTCATGCATCTCGGTAGTGTAGTGCAGCATAAGGCGCAAGGTGAAGATGAGCTGGTTGAAGCAGCTCCCCCTGCCTGAATTTTGCAGAAGTGCAAGAGTCTTTCGTGTAAAGGTTACGTCTGTATCAGCACAGGTGTCCGGACCAGCAACCATGAAGGAACAAAGCGAAATGAGACAGCGAATAAATCGGCAGGGCGTGGCAAAGCTGCTGCTGTTTGTAACCACAATGACGCTGCCCGCAATGTCCCTGATGGCGCGTGCCCAGCGAGAGCCGGACGATGAGCGTGGAGGTGGTGTGTCATTTGCCGGAGGGCAGATGGTGCGGGGAACAGTTACGGCGATTGCAGCTGACCATCTTTCGGTGAAGACAGAAGCAGGTGACATCTATCAGGTAGCGATCTCCGCGAACACGCGGGTGACCAAAGAGCGGCAGCCCTTGAAGCTGACGGATATCAAGGCTGGAGATGGTGTGGGGGCGATGGGAGTTCTGGACCCTGCGACGAAGACGCTTCATGCGGTGTTCGTCGGTGTGATCGACGCGGAGCAGATCAAGAAAGCGAGAGAGGGGATGGGAAAGGTCTACATCACCGGAAAGGTGACGGCGATCGATCTGGATGGGCTGAAGTTGACGGTTCTACGGTCGGATGGCGTGAGCCAGGTGATTGGGGTGGATGAGCAGACATCGTTCAAGCGCGGAGGTCGCCGGATGGCTTCACTTGCGAGCGGCGCTGGTGTGGGAGAGGTTGGAAGTCCCGCCGCCGAACGAAGCAATGGAGCCACTTCCACCGGCAACTCAAACCAAGAGAGTATTACGTTCGCTGATGTGAAGGTCGGGGATTCGGTTGCTGGACGCGGAGCTATGAAGAACGGAGTTTTTGTGCCGACGGAGTTGGGCGTGATGGATGCTGCGATGGTTCAGCAAAGACGAAGGCGCGCAGCTGAAACAAGCGGCGCCGGCGCACCGGCTGTTACGACAGCTCCGACAACGCCCGCTCCCCCTCAGTAACACTGGACGTTGCAGTGTTCCGCAGTCGGTTATCGGTGGAATGAATGAGACGAGGTGCAGGTGCAGGGATTTATTCAATGGATGGCGATTGGCCTCGTGTTGACTGGGAGCGCCTTTGGGCAGGCTACGTCTGACGTTCAGCCAGTGGCTCCGTCAGTAGTGCCAGCGCCGACTGCAGCGACTGAAGCGAGCGGTGGAACTATCACCGGTTCAGTGAAGGCTGGAGTCGTGCCGTTACCTGGGGTCAGTGTGACGGCGACGAACACACTGACAGGCAAGAAGTATGCGACGACAACGGATGTGAACGGTGCGTTTGCAATGGCGATTCCGCGCAACGGACGTTACGTGGTGAAGACGGACCTGGCTGCGTTTGCGACTGAGACGAAGGAGGTCCTGATCAACGCTGCCGGGCTGAATGGTGGGAAGGCGGCGCAGGCTGCGGACTTCAGCTTGCAACTGGCATCGCGGGTACAACAAGAAGAGGAGCGGCAGACGGCAGCGACGAGCGCCGGTGCCGCACGTGGGTTACAAGCGCTGAGTGTTACTGGCGACGGGTTAGCAGCGACCGATGCGAGTGCGGGCGGAGGGAACTCCGGAGTACAGATGCCTTCGTTGTCGGGCTTGGGTGGCAGCGATGCTGCGGCTACCGATTCGGTAACCGTGAATGGCGCGATGGGACAAACCAACGGGCTGGCGAACTACAGCGAAGACGATATTCGGCAGCGTGTGCAGGATGCGGTTGCCCAGGCACAGCGGCAGGGTGGTGCTGTAGGCGACATGGCGAATCAGGTAGCCGGAATGCTGGGAGGAATGATGGGTGGCGGGGGATTTGGCGGACCCGGCGGCGGTGGGTTTGGTGGAGGCGGTAGAGGTGGTCGTGGCGGCGGGGGTGGAGGAGGAGGATTTCGTGGGTTCAATCCGACGCAGCCGCATGGAGCAGTCTTTTACCAGGGTGGAAATGGAGCACTCGATGCAACACCGTTTTCGTTGACAGGCGCTCCAGTCGTCAAGCCTTCCTTTAGTTCGAACCGGTTCGGGGTAAGTTTTACCGGTTCGCCTTCAATACCAGGAGTCGTCAAGGCGAACCCGAAGCAGTTTATCTTCCTCAATGTGACTGGGCAGCGGAACACTACGCCATCGAATCTCTATGGCACGGTGCCAACCGATGGAACCAATGGAACGGATAACGAACGAGCGGGAGATTTTTCTCATCTGACCCAGACCGTAGGCGGCGTAACGACGCCGGTGACTCTGTACAACCCTGCAACAGGACAACCCTTTCCGAACAACCAGGTACCAGTGTCCTCGCAGGCTGCTGCGCTTTTGAACTATTATCCGGCACCGAATATTACGGCCACGGGAAGGCAGGGGTACAACTACCAGACCGTTACAACAGCGGGAAACAATGCTGGGACCGCGGCGTTGCGCTACGTTCGAAACTTCGGACAGAACAACGGATTTGGCGGTGGCCGACGGCAGCAGCAAAGCGGTCCTGCGACGCTGCGGCAGAATATCAACTTCAATGGAAGCTACTCGCATACAGCTCAGGACAACCGGAATATCTTTCTGCCGCTTGGTGGAACGAGTGAGGTCACTGGCTATGGCGTGACGGCAGGCTACACCATCGGATACGGACGTCTGACAAATAACGCTTCGGTCAACTGGAACAGGTCGCACGCTACGTTGCGGAACTACTTCACAGATATCAGCGATCCGCTCGTCGGGACAGGAATCAACATTCCGAAGCCTGTGATTGGCGCGAATCCCGGGATCTACTACGGGCTGCCGAGCGTGGGCATCTCAAACTTCACTGGGCTGACGCAAGCTCTGCCCAGCGACACGATCAACCAGACGATCTCGTTTTCCGACTTTGTGAGCTATAGCCATAAGAAGCACAACATGCGTTTTGGGTTGGACATTCGCAGGGTGCATGCTGACTCGGTGGGTGGAACAAATGTTGTCGGGTCGTTCACGTTTACAGGGTACGCAACACAAAATCCCGCGACTGTGTGCACACCATCGTCAACTGTGACGTGTCCTGTAGTGGCGCCGACCGGCTATGGGTTCGCGGACTTTCTGCTCGGCTTGCCGCAGCAGTCGGCGATCCAGGCAGCCACGGAGAAGACTTATCTTCGCGCAAATGTCTTCGATTGGTATGCACAGGATGACTGGAGAGTATTGCCGAACCTGACATTGAACTACGGATTGCGCTACGAGTATTTTTCGCCTTATGTAGAGAAAGACAATCGGCTCGTGAACCTGGACCACAATGCGGACTTTTCGGTTGTGATTCCGGTGTGTCCGGTGG
Organism: uncultured Acidobacteriaceae bacterium; assembly: GCA_963708755.1. GTDB lineage: Bacteria > Acidobacteriota > Terriglobia > Terriglobales > Acidobacteriaceae > Edaphobacter. The sequence goes on along the minus strand of CAVPTN010000001.1, from coordinate 59,571 downwards.
CAATTGCTGGTGCTTGCGGAGCTGGAACGGTGCGGTCGCTCGTCAATCCGGATCGAAATATGTACTCGCCGCGGTTAGGGTTTGCGTATCGTCCGAAGCTGAAGGCGTTCAAGGACACAGTGGTTCGTGGAGGCTATGGGATCAACTTCAATACGGGCCAGTATGCGACGTTGGCGAGAGATCTTTCAGCGCAGGTTCCGTTCGCACTGACGCAGACGAACGTTGTAGCGCAGACGGGCTGCACTCCGGGAACGCTCACGTTGGCGAATGGCTTTGGCTGCTCGACGACAGCAGTGCAGAACAACTATGCGGCGAATCTTGATTACAGACTGGGGCATGTGCAGGTTTGGAACCTGGATATTCAACGGACGTTCCCGCTGGGAATCGTGGCAAACATTGGATATAACGGCGCGAAGGGCGGGGATTTGGATATTGTGAGAGCGCCAAATCGAACGGTGAATGGGGTGTTGAATCCTGACGCACAGCCGTTCAACTTTGAGGACTCGCTGGGGTATTCGCGGTTTCAACAACTAAGCGTAAATGTGCGGAAGCGGCTGCAGAAGGGAGTTTCGCTGCAGGCGACGTATCACTATGGCCACTCGATCGATAACGCGTCGTCGATTGGCGGAGGAACAGTAGTGCCAGCCCAAAATCCTCAGGATCTGAATGCTGAGGAGGGCAATAGCTCGTTCGATGTGCGCCACCAGGTCACCGGAAACTGGGTGCTGGAGCTGCCGTTCGGTCCGAACCGGGCTTTCTTCACCAAGGGCGGTTTTTGGTCGAAGGCACTGGACGGATTTTCACTGTCGGGTGATTTCACGTTTGCGACAGGGACGTATTACACGCCGCACTATGTCTCGACAGTGGCGGAAACAGCCACTGGCACTAACAATACGCTGCGACCGGACAGGGTGTTTACGGAGCCTATTTCGGGGAAGGGGAACATTCTGGATTGGTTCAATGCGGCGGCGTTCGTAGCGCCGAATGGGTATGGGACAGCGTCACGGGGGTCGATCGAAGGCCCAGGGATTGTGGCAGTGGACGCTTCACTGTCACGCACGGTATCGCTAGGCGAGACACGGTCGTTTGAGGCAAGGGTCACGGCAAACAACGTCTTCAATACGGTGCAATACTCGGGAATCGATACGACGCTCAACTCGCAGACGTTCGGACAAGTTACGTCTGCCGCAGCGATGCGGGCATTGACGGTACTGGCGCGGTATCGGTTTTGAGCAGGGCGGCGGCACAAAACGTCAGATCTCGAGGGCGCGGTTTGGCTCTATCACTATGGAGAAGATTTCGGCGATGAACGTGAAGGATCTATTTCGGTGGCCAAGACCTGAAGGTAAGATACTGCGGAGTGCCGTGGCCGCGCTGATCTCTTCGATTCTAGTAGCGACACCAACGGTGGGATACGCTCAGCAACCAGACGCTTCGGGAACCTTCACGATGAAGGTGCAGAGCGATATCGTTTTAACGAACGTCGTGGTGCGGGATAAAAAAACCGGCGAGATAGTAAAGGGACTCAAGGAAAGCGACTTTACGATTCTGGAGAACGGGAAGCCGCAGAAGATTGCCAGCTTCGACTACCAGAATGTCGATGAGGCTGCCGTCCTGCGTGAGAAGTCGACTGTAGTCGGCAAAGCCTCCATCGCGGACTTGGTAAATGGCGACTTTGCGACGAACCCGAGCTCTTTACGGGACCATCGTTTGATCGTGATGTTCTTCGATCTGAGCAGTATGCAGCCCGAGGATATCGATCGAGCCGTGGAGTCGTCGCAGGATTATGTCAATAAAAAGATGCAGCCGGCGGACCTTGTGGCTCTGGTGAGTATGGCAACAGGACTGAGCATGGATCAGGACTTCACCTCGGATAAAGCGCGCATTGCTAAAGGGGCTTGGCAAATATAACGGCACCGAGGGCACTGGTTTTGCCAATGGCAACGAAGGTGGAAACTCCGGTGGCACAGCGGATGACGCCTCGAGTTTCACCGCAGATGACAGTGAGTACAACGCGCTGAACACAGACAGGGAGTTGTATGCGATTCGCACAATTGCAAAGAGTCTGGAGAGGGTAGACCAACGCAAGAGCCTGTTGTACTTCAGTGGAGGTCTGAGCAGGCAAGGAATTGAGAATCAGGCAAGCATGCGCGCAGCGACGAATGCGGCCGTAAAAGCCAACATGGCTATTTACAGTGTGGATTCGCGGGGACTGCAGGCACTCCCTCCGGTAGGCAATGCCTCTACTGGAAGCCTGCGCGGAACAGCGTCTTATAGTGGCGGGGCGATGCAGAGCCAGCTCGATGCAAACTTCGGTTCACAAGAGACGCTCGCTACGCTCTCATCCGATACAGGCGGAAAGGCTTTCCTGGATTCGAACGATTTTGCGCCAGCGTTTCAGCAGGTGCAGCACGACACAGAGGCTTACTACATCGTCGGCTTTCGCTCCACCAATACAGCGCGAGACGGAAGCTATCGGCATCTGACGGTGAAGCTCAACCGCAACGATGTGAAGATGAGCTATCGACCGGGATACTACGCCCCAGCCGATTTTCTCCATCAGAAGTCAGAGGACCGCGAGCAGGCCCTGGCAGAACAGCTGCGGAGCGATCTTCCTGCGACCGATGTTGCTGTCTATCTACAGGCTTTGTACTTCCGAATGGATGACAATAAGTTCTTCGTTCCGGTGTCGTTGATTGTCCCAGGCTCACAGATCCATAGCGTTAAGAATGGCGACCGCGATAAGGCAAATATTGATGTCATCGGCGAAGTGAAAAACTCGCAGGGCATCATTGTCGGAAACGTTCGCGATACCGTAAAGCTCGCGTTGGACGCCGCTCAACAGGTGCAGAAAAAGAACATTCAATATTCAACAGGATTTACGCTAGCGCCTGGCAAGTACCATCTGAAGTTCGTGGTGCGGGAGAACCAAACGGGCGCGATGGGCAGCTTTGAGACAGATTTACAAGTGCCCGATCTGAAAAAAACTTCCCTGAAGTTGAGTTCCATTGTGCTGTCGAGTCAGAGGGTACCTAACACGGCGAAAAAGACGGTGAACCCGTTGGTTCGGGACGGTGTGGAATGGATTCCGAACGTGCCGCATGTGTTCCGTCAGGACCAACACTTATATTTCCTCTACGAGGTCTATGACCCCGCAAGACAGAAAGGCGCACCCACCCCGGCGAGTTCTCCTGGCTTGACCCGTCGCGATGGAGGGCCAGTGAGGGTTCTGACCAGCATCGAATTTTTAAACGGTGGCGTGAAGGTGTATGAGACACCGCTGGTAGAAGCCAAATTGATCAACATCCCGGAGCGAGGAGCGGTGGCGTTTCAGTTCGATGTGCCGCTGACAAAACTGAAGCCCGGGACGTATGTATGCCAGGTGAATGTCATTGATGATGCAGGGGGTAGCTTCAGCTTTCCGCGGATGGCGATCATAGTGCAGCCGGGTACGGTAGTGGCTATTGCTCCCTCCGACCAAGATCCTATAAGTGGTCTTAAGAAACCTTAGCTAAGTGGCTATTGACAGTGCCTTAAACAGAGGATCATGATGATGGCCTATCTCGTGAGGTCCGCCCATGAGTACCTATCGTCGTGCATCCAGTTTCGTACTTCTCACCGGTCTGATCTTCGCTAGCTCTCCGTTGAATGCGCAGAAAATCGCGTCCCCCTCTGACGTTATTACCGATGTCAGACATCAAAGCCCCGAATGGCTAACCATCCAGCCACACCTTCCTGATCCTGCAGTGACAAGCGCGGCCCAACTAGAGTTAGTAGGCGATGTGCTACGTGCGCGTCGCTTCCCGGAAGAGGCCATCAAGTACTACGTCTATGCAATGGAACGGGGAGGCAGCCAGGCAACGATCATGAACAAGCTTGGCGTTACGGAGTTAGACCTCAGAAATATCACTGCGGCACGAAACTACTTCCAACAGGTTGTCCGCATGCAGAAGAAGAATCCGCAGGGATGGAACAACCTTGGTGCCGTAGAGTATCTTGAGGGCCGTTATGGGGGAGCTATCTCCGACTATCGCAAGGCGATCAAGCTCGATAAAAAATCGGCTACCTATCACTCCAATCTCGGAACGGCCTACTTTGAAGAGAAGGACTACGACAAGGCCCGGGGCGAGTTTGATACTGCTCTCAGGATCGATCCAGAGATGATGGATCACCACGGGTCGACCGGTGTCTCTGCACACATGCTATCGCCGGTAGACCATGCTCACTTCTGCTTCGAGATAGCCAGGCTGTATGCACATCGTGGAGATGAGGCCCAGATGCTGCATTACCTTCAGCTTGCGAGCGAAGGTGGATTCGAGGTGCTTGGACCGATGCGCGAAGATTCGGCGATGGCACCCTATCGCAAAGATGTACGAGTGCTGACCTTGGTGCAAAATGCCCGCGCACTCCGCAATGGCCGGATCTCCGTTGCCGATGCGCAAGGCGGGGTACCTCCGCTGCCAGCAGCAACTCATAACTGAAGCGTCACTTAAAGGGACAGTGGCGGCAATCTGAGTTGCAGCAGTAACCGCGCTTGAGGTGATAGGCGGCGGTAAATACGAGGTACGGACCTTCGTAGTAGAAGTCTTCCGGGAGCAACTCCCGTGGCGAATCATCAGCCACGGGAGTGCTGTCGGGTTGGTCGGAGTTCGACGTCACGCTAAATAATCCTGGAACAAAGTTAGCCCCGTAGATGTCGCGGCCACAGGGTGCATCGGGAGCAGAACGCTATCGGCGTGGCCTTCTAAAGCAGCAGGTTGGTCGGGGGAGTAAAGCTTGCCATCGCGATAGACGACCTGTTTACCGGGGACCGCGGGAATTCGGTCTCCCGGAAGAACGATGCCGGCGAGATTCATCGGATCGGCGGCAGCGACCGGTATCACCGCTGAGCAGTCACGGGTGCGCGAAACACGGAGAGATTCAACGGCCTCAGGTAAAGCAAACTGCTCGCCACCAAAACCAGAGACAAAGCGGCCACCACGAATCTCGCCTCGGGCTTCGAGACGGCGAAGAATACCAATCAGATCACGCCACTTTGGGGCGTTGGATTCGCGCGCAAGCAGGTCCCTGAAGAGGACGCCGTAGCGATTGAGGAGCTGGCGGGCGAAAGACTCGAGTGCAGCATCGGTGCGACGGGCCTGCTCGATAGCAGTCGGGGCGGCGTGGAGTTCGGCGGAGAGGAGCGACCATCGCCCGGCAGAGCTACGCGTAACGCGCTTGCCCGAAGCTTCGCTAATGACAGACTTGCGGCGGCCGTCCATGATGATGCGGAGTTGGTCGAAGCCGTCCGCGGATGCGAGACCTGCCGTGGCAAGCTCCCAGAGAGCGTGTTGAGTCTGCTGACGGCTGAGGTTAGCAATGCGCTGGATGTCGTTGGCGAAGCAGGCTCCACGTTGTTGCAGGAGAGTACGCAGTTGCAGGCCTTCGGGGCTGACGGCTGCAGCAAGCTTGGTCTCTTCCACGCATTGCTGAGTGAGCGCATGAGGAAGCCAATCTGCGGTTTCGCGAATATAGAACGTAATCGGTGCCGCATTCGTGGGAATAACGCGTCGAGGAGCAGTGCCATCGCCGGCGGACCAGGCAGGGTGAGGCGATATGCGGCCCCAGCCAACCGCTCCCGACAGACAAAGTGCATCGAGCCAGCGCGAATCATAATTAGCTACACGAGCTGGTAGGAGGGTCCGCTCCCACTCGACTGCGGGAGCTTCGAAGCCTTCCAGTTGACGAAGAGCTTCGAAGACCCCTTCTTCGCCAGAAAGCTGCGTCTGTGGAGCGAGATGTTGCCAGGTGAGGAGCCACCGCATATAAACGGACGGGGTGACGGGTTCGACCTGTTTACGTAGAGTAGCGACGGTGCGTCGGTGGATGCGCTGGAGGATGCGGCGCTCACACCACTCGACGTCGTGGTCTTCTGTCGTCGAGGGGTATTCAAACGCTCCACGCATGAGGAGGCCTTGCATCTCCATCGCGAGGAAGGCTTGAAATACAGCGGTGGGGTCGAGGCTTAATGTACGGGCGAACGAGGTGGCAGTCGTGGGCCCGAGGATTTGTGACCATCCTTGAACGCACTTCTGCAAAGCCGCCTCTTTTGTAACTCCTACGGCGCCGTGATCAGTCTCTAGCCAGAGAGCGGCAATATGAGGGAGACGTTCGGTTGCGACCCAGCATGGATTACCACCAAGATCGACCGTTTGAGCGCGGCCAGTGAAACTTAGTCGGTCGTAGAAGCCAGGCCAGTGGCGGGCATCGGCTGTGTCGAGGATGTGCAATGGAAGGGCGATGAGCGAGTGAAGAAGATCGTGAAGTTCGTGTTCGTCGCGCAGGTCGGGCCATATCTCACGACGAACGGCGATGATGGCCTGCGGGTCGAGCTTGCCGGGCTCTTCGGGGAGGCTGCGGCCGAGTGAGGTTGCTCGCGCGCGGCGCTCTTCAAGGCCGGCTTCGTCGAGATAGGCGTAGGGGTTGGCGTTGAGGAGTTCGTGCGCGAACTGCGACGGAGTTGGCGTATCCACGGCGAGGCAGCGGATGCTTCCCTCTTTGATTCCACGCAGTACCTCGATGAGGCCTTCGAGATCCATCGCCTCCTGGAGAACGTCCTGCATGACCTCGTTTACGAGAGGGTGGTCCGGAATCTGAATGTCGCCGACGATAGTCTCGAAGCAGGCAGCAGCCTGAGGAAAGACGCTAGCCATAAGGTCCTCAGAGCGGGTGCGTTGAATCTGTGGAGCAATGCGCTTCCCTTTTGAAAAACGCAGGAGCTGTAGACTACGACCGGCAGCCCAGCGCCAGCGATTTTTGAAGATAGGTGACGCGATGGAGGCCTGTTCGAGGAGCTCCTTTGCGGTGTGCTCGGTGAGGAACTGGAAGACATCGGCGAGGGGAAAGCTGTGCTGCTCGGCGAGGGATATGTTGATACCGTTGTCGGTGGCAGCGGCCTGCAATTCAAAGTTGAAGCCACGACAGAAGCGTTTGCGGAGCGCCAGCCCCCAGGCTTTGTTGATGCGCCCGCCAAAGGGAGCATGAAGTATAAGCTGCATACCGCCGCCGTCGTCGAAAAAACGCTCGGCGATGATGGTGGTCTTGGACGGGACGGCACCGAGGACCGCGCGTCCGGTAACGATATAGGTAATAAGTTGGTGCGCTCCGCTGGCGCAGACTGCGCACGCTTCCATCAGCCATGCTGTTGCGTCGGCAACTTCAGGTTGTGCGGGAGAGATGTATCCAGGAATGACGTTCGGTGTGAATCCGGAGATCTGTTCACGGAGTTCGCTGACACCGTCAGAGAGAACGCCCGTGCGTTGTGGAGCTTCGCCGAACCAGAAGGGAAGATTGGGCGGAGCGCCGTGAGCGTCTTCGACGAGGACGCGACCGACAGCTTCTACGCGCTGAATACGCCAGCTCGTATTTCCAAGCAGAACGACGTCGCCAGGGCTTGAGTCGACGGCGAAGTGCTCGTCAAGCGTGGCAATCTGAACGCCCTCGGGTTGGAGGATAACGTTGTACAAGGCAACGTCCGGAATAGCACCACCATTCGTGATGGCGATCATTCGAGCGCCACGACGAGGGTGAAGATGATGCTGTACCCCGTCACGAAGGAGGTAGGCTCCGTAGCGCCCTCGCGTAGACTCGATGCCCTCGGCGAGGATGGTAAGGAGAGCATCGAACGCCTCACGAGTCAGCTCACGATATGGATAGGCGCGGCGAACCACGTTGTACAGCGCGTCTTCCTGCCAGGGTTCCGCTCCGCAACACGCAACGATCTGCTGCATTAAAACGTCAGCTGGCTGCGGAGGAATCTCTAATCGATCGAGCTCTCCCGCGCGCATCTTGCGGACGAGCGCTGCCTGTTCGAGCAAGTCGTCGCGTGTGGTGGCAAAGAAGCGGCCCTTCGGAATGGCTCCGCGCCAGTGACCAGCGCGACCAACGCGCTGCATGGCAACACCCACCGCACGCGTGGTGCTGATCTGACAGACGAGGTCAATATCGCCGATATCTATTCCAAGCTCAAGCGACGCAGTCGCGACGAGTATCTTTATCTCTCCGTTCTTCAATCGTTGTTCGGCGTCGAGGCGGAGCGTGCGTGAGAGAGAACCGTGATGCGCAGCAACGTGTTCGGGCCCGAGTCGAGTAGCGAGTTCAAACGCGATCTTCTCCACGAGCCGGCGTGTGTTGACGAAGACTAAGGTGGAGCGATGGTTCTGAGCATGAACGGCCAACTTGTCGAAGATCTCAGACCACATCCCATTCGTCGTTACGGAACTGAGCTCGTCACTAGGCACTTCGACGGCGAGATCTAGTTCCCGTCGCCGACCAACCTGGATAATGTTGGCCGGTCTACGATCTTCGTGGATCCCTGTCAGAAAGCTGGCAACAAGTTCAATCGGATTCTGCGTAGCAGACAGGCCAATCCGCTGCGGAGGGGTACTCAGGCCGGTAAGAAACTGACCGGGGCTGAGACGGTTTTCCCCAGTGACGAGGGCATCGAGGCGTTCGAGAGACAGCGCTAGATGTGCCCCACGTTTGTCGTCGGCTACCGCGTGGATCTCGTCCACAATAACAGTACGCACGCGCCGAAGGTGTTCCCTGCTCTTACCGGCGGTAAGCAGAATGTAGAGAGATTCAGGGGTCGTAACAAGAATATGAGGCGGGTTGCGAAGCATCGCGGCACGTTCTTTTGACAGAGTGTCGCCAGTGCGAACACCAGTGCGGATCTCAGGACAGAGATAGCCGCGCGCAAGTGCGAGCTGCTGTATCTCAGCAAGTGGCCCGTCGAGATTCTTCTGAACATCGTTCGAGAGAGCCTTAAGAGGGCTGACGTAGACGACCTGCGTGTATGGTGCAAGTCGTCCCGAGAGCGATTCCCGTAGAAGCTGGTCGATGCAGACCAAAAATGCTGCGAGCGTCTTTCCCGATCCAGTAGGGGCGGAGATGAGAGTGGCTTCGCCTGCCACAACACTGGGCCAGCCGTGGATCTGCGGCTCGGTGGGGCTGCCGAATTTTGTGATAAACCACTCGGCTGTAACAGGGTGCGCCCAGGCGAGCGATGGGGGAATCTCCAGCGGCATCCGCTGATTGTAGCTCGGTTTTGTTCGGTCTTTCTTCGCCCTTTGTTATCTACATGTTGCCGGTGCCGACGTCCGAGGCAGCCGCGGCTGCATTCGATTCGTCGAGATACTGCTCGATCACTTTTTCCAGTGTCCCCTGGGCCGTAAGGATGAAATCGATCGCGTCGCGGCCGCCACCAAAACCCCCTGGATTCGGCGTGACGTATTGAGCCACGGCTTTAACCTGTTGACGAGCATTAGCAGTCGCAATGGCCAATCCACACTGGCGCATGACAGGCAGATCGATGATGTCATCTCCCACATAAGCAAGCTGGTCGATGGTGTAGCCAGTCTTTGCGAGAATCTCGTTGATGGCAGTCATCTTGTGAGACTGCCCTTGATAGATAAACTCGAGTTTGAGGTCGTTGGCACGAATAGCTACTGTCTGGGATTGACGCTTGGTGATGATCCCGATGCGGAGACCACCGAGACGACCTAGCGAGATACCAAGGCCATCGTGAGCAGCGAAACCTTTCGCCTCAACTCCATGGCCTTCAGCGTTTGGTATGACAAAGATCTGGCCGTCGGTGAGGACGCCGTCTACGTCGAAGATGAGAACCTTGATATTTTTTGCGCGGGCTTCTGCGGTCATGGAACGATGATAGCTTGGCGGGTCACGGTGTGGCGACCCGCCAAGGGTTGTCAGAGCTGGATGTCAGCGCCAACGACCTTCGGTCCAGACATAGCCCTCACCGTGGCGGTCCCAATGACCATCGACCCAGTGGGCGTGGGGATGAGGAGGCTGTTCATAGACGCCGGGAACCCAGACATAGCGATTGCCGTCCCAGCGGTGATAGCCACCATGCCAGGCCCAATCACGATGCTCGGCTGGCGGTGGAGGAATAACTTCATGCGGACGTTCCGGTGGCCCAATGCGAACAACAACCTGGGCCCGGGCGATACCTGCGGCGAACAAAATGCCACAGGCAATAGTGAGGAGGGCTTTCTTCATCGTGCAATTCTCCTTAGTAATACTGAGAATTAGGACGTAGATTTTGTGATGTAAGTTGTTGTGGATCGCGAATCGTTTGTGCCATTTGGGCGAAATCGCAGCATCATACCAATGGGCATAACGGCTGCCCTGAGACGTCTGCGCAAGGATATACGCTTATCGCGTGAAAGCTTAGAGTTTGTGACGCATCAGACTTCACTATCGGCGCAAAAACTCCCGATCACTGCTCATGATCTTCTTGCTCGTCATGATTCTTTTTTAGGTCGTGAATGCTATCGCGATGCACTTGTTGTGCCGCCTGGAGATTGTTCACTTCGCACTCGGATGCGACAGATGCATCCATAAGATTGAGTTGAACTTCGATGGTCTCGATCTGAATCTGGTGATGATCCAAATCCGCTTCAAAACGCTTCTCATCCGACTGAGCCATCTAATCCCCCAAAGTGTCCCCGCAATTTGAGTGCGAGACCGCTCATGACATATGGTATGCCCGACGGATAGCTTGTCCAATTGAGCGTACTTGACGAGTTGAGATGCCAGATCGCGTATAGACGATGTACCGGCAACCAGACTGATCCTAAAGAACGCAGTCTGGGCCCTGGAGATTACTTCATCGTGTAAGGAAACTCGAAGACGAGGCCGGCGATAGGCAGCACAACATTTACAAGTTGAGCGTGCTTGTCGCGTTCGAAGAAGACGCGTCCTAGTGCGACTTCATTCGGAGGAAGAGAGGTTGCCGAGAGATCGCGCTGGCTGGCGGCCTTATTAGCCTCCTCTTTCAGAGCAGCTTTTCGCTTTGCTTCTTCGTAAAGCTGATCGATATTCGGGGTCTGCCTGACGTCTGTCACCTGCGCCGTAGTGGCTGTCGATACCGATGAAACAACGGGAGCAGCGGAAGCAGTCTGAGGAGCAGACGAAGCCGGGGTAGCCGGTGACAGGTCCTTCAATTCAGTGGGAGAGACGTATAGCAACACTTTGGGCTTGGGAGTTACAACTTCGACGCGAAAATCTTCCGGCGTGAGGCTCTGCGACATGATTGTGTTGTTGGCAATGCTGACATCCGCACGGGTGTAGGCACCCTCCTGAGAAACAGCGACCATCACGGTAAAGCGAGGCGTGTTGATCACCTTGTAGGTTCGGCCGTAGAGGGTTTTGTTTGTGCAGTTGGCATTGACCTGACAAGTAATAACGTTATCGGGGAGGATGGCCTTCGGTACGCTCGCCGCGAATGAGAAGGTTGGGGAGGTGAGGGCAAAGAGGAGGGAGAGTTTCTGAAGCTGAGTCATTAGTGACCTCCTGCTACATCGCAGTAGAGGTAACTTAGCAGTTACCAAGGAGGTGCAGAACTACTCGATAGTTGTACACGATCGAAATGCGAGGAGGGCGAAATGGTGTTTAAATTGCGCAGGGGCTGCAGGCTGACGCTTATACGTCTGCTTGCAACCCCGCTTGCTGTTCTGTTGGGCGCGGCTAGGCTACATTACTGTCCCCTTACACGCCGCTCGAGATCGGTGGTTAGGCCGGCTGAATGTTTGCAGCCTGCTTGCCCTTGGGGCCAGTGGTGATGTCGAACGTTACGCGCTGTCCTTCCTGGAGGGACTTAAAGCCGCTGGAGTTGATTGCCGAGTAATGCGCGAAGAGATCTTCTCCACCGTCTTCCGGGGTGATAAAGCCAAAACCTTTTGCGTCGTTGAACCACTTCACTGTTCCGTTTGCCATGATGCTTCCTGCTTTCGTAAGGCGATATTTCGCCATTACCTATAAGGGTAGCAGGATGTGAGCGAATTTCAATCAATAAGCTTACAGCTTTTTGTAATTAGGAAAAGGGGGAGCCTTCTCTCGCGCTCCAAAAGCATCGATCATCGCAGTCTAGACAGGCCGAATAGTGTCATTGAAGGTAGGTTTACCGAAGAAATCGAGGTGTCGCTCCATCCATCAGTGCCGAGACCCTCGCGATCAGGTCTGTAGTAAGCAACGGCGTTGCGCCAGGCTGAGAGGCCACAAAACTGCCACAAAGATTGCCGATCTCCGGCAATCTTGGCAGTGGAGCACCGCTCAAATAGGCATGAACTAACCCGGCCGTGAAGGCGTCCCCAGCCCCAACCGGATCCACAAGTGTGATTGGAAAGCCAGTATGAATATGGACCTCTCGGCGGGTAACAATCAGGCTTCCATGTGCTCCCAGAGTCACAGCCACCAACTGACACTGGGGAAAATCCGCGAGCAAGGACCGCGCCGCAACCTGTGGCATATTCGAGGTTACCGGTTTGCCCAACTGAGCAAAGACCATCGGCAACTCCTCTTCGCTAATCTTGATAATCGTCGCGTGCCTCATCGACCAGGACAAAACCTCCGGCCCGACATACGGCATTCGAATATTGACATCGCACACGCGAACACAGCCGGAGGTGGTCGATTCGACAAAGCTTCGAATGGTCGAACGAGAGACCTCCGATCGCTGGCTCAGTGTGCCGAAACAAACTGCGTCCGCTAACGGCACGCTCTCGCGGACCTCTTGGGTCAGCTGAATGTAGTCCCACGCAACGCCAGTAGATATGGTGTAACTCGGCTGGTTTTCAGGCGACAAAGCAACCTGAACGGTGCCCGTCGGATACGTGGTGCTGACCTGAACGTTGTGAAGATCGAGATTCGGCTGCGCCAAAGCACGGCTCGCGGTGCGCCCGTAGTCATCGTCGCCAATGCTGGTGATCAGTTCAGTATGATCGCCCAACCTGGCACAGAAGACGGTAACGTTTGCGAGCGCACCACCCAGTCTGGGCCCATTGGGTAGAATGTCCCACAGCAACTCACCGATGCCGACGATACGAGGAACACTATTTCCAGACATAATCGCCTTCCGACGTGTCTAACCATAGCCTTCGATGAACATCTCATCTCCAGGCGATCGCCGCTTCTGTTCGGCGAAACATTGCCGCACAATGGTATGCCATATATTTTGATCCCGTAAGTCCCTCTTGGGTCAGCGCAGCTACACAACGCAACTGAAACTGAAAAAGGAGTTCCCAAAATGCAGTTAGGCCTCTTCACTCCAATATTCAACACTCTTACTTTGGATGCGGCACTTGCCGAACTAAAGCGGTATCCCGAGATCAGCATGATTGAGATCGGCACCGGCGGGTGGCCTGGAGGCAACCATCTTGATCTTGACGCGCTCCTTGCAGATAAGGGGAAAGCCCACACTTTTCGTTCAAAGCTTCAGGATGCAGGTCTCGGGATCAGCGCTCTGTCATGTCACAACAATCCGGTGCATCCCAATAAAGAGATCGCTCGTCGCGATGATGCGGTGCTGCGCAAGACCGTACAACTGGCCGAACAGATCCATGTGCCAGTCGTAATTACTTTTTCGGGATGCCCAGGAGCCGCCCCCGAAGACGTAACGCCCAACTGGATCACTGCGGCATGGCCTCCTGAGTTTGCCGACGCGTTAGCGTGGCAATGGGAGGAGCGGCTAGTCCCTTACTGGAAGAGCACCGGCACCTTCGCTGCCGATGCTGGGGTTAAGATCGCCTTGGAGGCACATCCCGGCTTCTGCGTCTACAACCCGGAGACCCTCCTGAAGCTGCGTGCCGCGACCAACGCCTCCATCGGAATCAATCTGGATCCAAGCCATATGTGGTGGCAAGGCATCGATATCCCCACAGCCATCACTGACCTGGGTGACTCAATCTTTCACTTCCATGCAAAAGATGTTGCGATCAATGAGGCAATGCGCAATCGCAACGGCGTACTCGACACAAAGAGTTATCGCGAGATGGCCCAACGGTCGTGGCTATTCCGATCGGTCGGTTGGGGACACAGCGAACTGGAGTGGAAGCGGATTGCTTCAGCACTGAGGCTCGCTGGATACGACTACGTAATGAGTATCGAGCATGAAGACGCGTTGGCCTCCACGCATGAGGGGCTTTCATCCGCAATATCAATGCTCTCCCGTGTGATCCTGAAGGAGCCACCGGTCGAGCCCTGGTGGACATAACACCTGCCCGCACGGGCACTGCTAGCGAGGCGATTCGACCGGCAGTGCCCCAGCGCTCTCGAGCGCACTCACTGAAGCTTGCTCTGTATCTGAAAACGTAAGCAGAAATAAAACGAGAACGATCCCGGAAGCACCTGCGGCAAAGAGCCAGATAGACCTCCATGCATGCACGGCCTCACCCCCTGCTGCTACAGCGGTGTAATGTTCTACAACCGCGCCAGAGAGCCACGAGCCCACAAACATACCAGCACCGTAAGTAATGAAGGTAATGAGACCCTGCGCCGCAGCACGTAGAGCCAGCGACGACTTACGGTCGATGTAGATCTGTCCAGTGACAAAGAAAAAGTCATAGCAGATACCGTGCAACAAGATACCAAGCCAGAACATCCACATGTGATCGCCGACACCACCATAGGCAAAGAGCACGTACCGCAAGACCCACGCAGACATGCCCGCAACCAGCATGTATTTGACGCCGAGTCTACGGAAGAACCACGGGATCAACAGCATGCAAAAGAGCTCCGACATCTGACCGCCGGTCATCTTCCCTGCTGCGTTTTGTACTCCAGCTTCATTGAGAAACAGGTTGGTAAAGGCATAGTAAAACTGCAACGGTATGCAGATCAGAAAGGACGCAATAGCGAAGACTGCCATCGAACGTTCACGCAACAAGGCGACTGCCTCTCGCGGAAATACACTCGCTAGCGTGAAACTCCCTTCGCGCGCGAGTGGTGGAGTGTCTGGGAGCGTAAGGCAGTAGATAGCCATGACGATGGAAAGACCAGCCGCAAGTTGGAGAGGACGTGCGGTGCTCTCCAGTCGTAAAGAGCCGACGAGCAGGCCGCCTACAATCCAACCCGCTGTGCCCAGAACTCGGATAGGACCGAACTCCTCCTTAGGATCACGCATCTGACGGAAGGCGAGCGAGTTCGTCAAAGCCAGCGTCGGCATAAAACACAGACAGTAAAGAAGGAGAATCAGGTAGATCCTGCTGAAAGCTGCCTGCTGCGAGGCCGCGAAGAGCAATGCACCGCCGAGCAGATGGAGCGCTGCGAGCACACGTTGCGTCGCGAAAAGTTTATCGGCGATTAGTCCGACAAAGAATGGCGCAATCATCGCTCCAACTGCAGTTGTTCCAGCAGCCAGTCCAATCTGTTGGCCCGTAAAGTGCAGCGACGAAGCCAACCAGGTCCCAAGGGTTACGTACCAGGAGCCCCAGATAAAGTACTCCAGGAACATCATTGTGCCGAGCCGTGCCCTGATCTGGGTCTTCACGCCGTTGCCGTCCCTTCTCGTCTTACGAAGTTCATCTTACTTGCTTGCCGCCGTTGGGAGTGCAAACGCCACGTACGCGGCTCCCTGCGGACCTTTGGGGTTACGTGCATTGCTGGTTGCGATCACAACGTACTGACGGCCATCGATCATATAAGTAGCTGGTGTAGCGTTGCCAGCGTAAGGCAGATCGGCCGACCACAGCAACGCACCGGTTCGACTATCGAAGGCCCGCATCGTGTGATCGAAGTTGGTCGCGGCGATGAATACAATTCCGCCCGCAGTGACAATCGGCCCGCCGTAGTTCTCGCTCCCGGTATCTTTCATTCCCTTTTGCGCCAGCTCCGGATATTCGCCAAGCGGTATCTTCCAAAGATAGCGACCGGTATTCAAATCAATCGCGTTGAGTGTGCCCCAGGGCGGCACGACAGCAGGGTATCCATCGGGATCGAGAAACTTTCGATAGCCAGTGAAGCGATACTTTGCGAGCCCTCCGGGAGGAGCAAGGGCCGACTCGACTTCTTTCTTGGAAGAGTTGCCCGATGCAACTGCCTCTTCGACCATGGGCGAGTTGCTATCGCCTAAAAATCTCAGCAGCGATGCGGAATCGGCGTCGGTCAGCTTACGGAACGACGGCATGCGACCTTTGCCGTTATGAATGTTATCCAAAATCTGCTTGTCAGAAAGACGACCTCGAACACCAATGAGGCCCGGATAGTTTGATGGCGCCCCCAGCAAGTCATCGCCATGGCAGATGGCGCAGTTATGGTCATAAATCTTTGCACCGGCGATCTCCGCGCGATTACCTGACTTTGGCGAGAGAGCTCCTGGTGCACCGCCAGCCCCCGCATCGCCAGTTTTCAGATATTCAAGAATTGCTGTAAGTCGTGGCCCTTCGACATTCGGGAAGGAAGGCATGCGGCCCTTGCCATTGTGGATAATGGCAGTAATCTCCGCGTCAGAGAGACGTTTTTGCTCGTCGATGAGAGATGGAAATGCGGGCGGAGCGCCCTTTCGGTCACCCCCGTGACACATGGAACATTGGCTCTGATACACGCTTGAGCCGAGACTCCCGCCAGGCTTGTTCTCGGTGAGCCCTCCAGTCCAAACAAGATCGTTCGCGTTGATGTAGATGATGCCGGTCTTTACATCGACTGCCGAACCACCCCATTCAGCGCCGCCGTCAAAGCCGGGGAAGACCACGGTCTGTTTATCAACGCTGAAGGGGATAAAGAGCCCGTTACTGACGAAGGTTTTGAACTGCTCGACAGCCCACGCATGAGCTTCCGGAGTACGCGTGGTCAGCATATCCTCAGTCAGTCTCTGGCGAGCGTATGGTTCAGGCAGCAACGGCATTGGCTGCGTGGGAGAAGTCTTTTCGCCCGGCGCAGTCGAAGCGGGAAAAGGATGCTCTTCAATTGGAAAGAGCGGCTTGCCCGTTGTGCGGTCGAAGAGAAACAGATAGCCCTGCTTCGTTGTCTGCGCCACTGCGTCTACCTGCTTGCCGTGCGAACGAACCGTGACCAGAGAGGGCGGTGACGGAAAATCGCGGTCCCAGATATCGTGATGCACTCCCTGAAAGTGCCAGAGCCGCTTTCCAGTGTTCGCATCAAGTGCCAGAAGCGTGTTGGCGTAGAGATCGTCGCCGACGCGATCTGCACCATAGAAGTCGTTGACTGCCGAACCCGTCGGCACATAGACGATGCCACGCTTTTCATCGAGAGCCATGCCCGCCCAGTTGTTGGCCGCGCCAGTCACCTTCCAGGCATCCTTCGGCCACGTCTCATACCCCGGCTCTCCCGGACGCGGAACAGTATGAAAGATCCAGCGAAGCTTGCCGGTGTGCACGTCGTAGGCTCGAATATCACCTCGAAGAGCGGGCTGCGTCTCCGGCGCACGAAAGCCGAGGATGATCATGTCCTTGTAGATCACTCCCGGGGAGGTAAGAGCGGCAAAGGCCTGTGAGACATCGCCTTCAGTAAGATCCTTGCGCAGGTCGATCTTGCCACCATCCCCAAAGCTGGACACCAACTTACCGTTTGCCGGATCAATCGCATACAAATTGCTCAACAGACCAGCAAACAGAATGCTTTGCGTTCCGTCAGTCCAGTAGCTCAACCCGCGCGTCGGCTGAAGCCCCGGAGTGCCAGAGTCGAAGGTCCAGAGCCTCTCTCCAGTAGAAGCGTCGAGCGCAATTACCTTCTGCGACGGTGTAAACGCGAACATCATCCGCCCAACAACCAGAGGATTGGTCTGCAAACCTCCTGCCTCTTTTGTGTCGAACGTCCAGGCAACCTTCAGCTTATGCACATTGGTGCGATCGATCTGATGCAATGCAGAATAACGATCATCCGCACTCTGACCACCATAAACCGGCCAATCCGTTCTGCTCGCAGCATGAGCCTTCGCTCCATCCTCCGCAAGAATGGCGTCAAGGCTGCCAAAGCTCAACGCAACGAAGATCCCGCCAACAAGCGCCAAAACGAGCCGGCGCAAGCTAACGGTACACATGAACATACCTGAGAATTTCGCTGAAGTTTTCGTCACAGGCATCCACTAATCCGTGTACTTAATGATTTGCATGAAGCCGTAGTCCATGTGGAGCTGTTGATGACAGTGCAGAAGTGAATCACCAGGATTATCTGCGACGAAATCTACTGCAAGCGTTTGAAGCGGCATGACATTAACTGTGTCCTTGATGAGACCACTCACTGACTGATCGCCTATTCGTGTCACCTCGAAACTATGTCGATGCAGGTGGATCGGATGCTGGTCCCCACTGGCATTGCGAAAAATCATCCGATACCGCTTACCACGCTTTACCTTTAGCGGCTTCACATCCGGCCATGCATCGCCATTGATAGTCCAGGTATCAAAGTTCGCGCCGTTAAGCGCACCAGCATCACGAAAAGTAAGCGTAAAAGTTTCGTCTGGCTGCGCGACCGAATCCTTCGAACCGAAGCGCGTGTAATCCCATTCAACAGGCTGAGGATCGCGCCACACCGGTTCACCCGAGCGTCCCGCATACTCCACAACAACTCCCAACCCCATGTCGCGCCCCTCCTTCAGAGTCGATCCAAGCACCCACACGCCCGGCGCGTTCATCTCGACGATGGCATCAACTCGCTCCGCCACCGCCAGCGAAATCACTTCAACAACGGTTGGATTCGGCACAGGATTCCCATCCATCGCGATCACGCGAAACGTATGCCCCGGCAGCGCAAGCACCACATTCTCGGTTGCACTCGCGTTCAGCAATCGAAACAGTACGCGCTCTCCCTGTTTTACGCGAATCGGTTCTCCAGCGCCCAGCATATGTGCATTCACAGTGGCGTACTTATAACCAACGTCCGAGCCCGAAGTCTGCGGCATATTCTGCGACTCTGCGCGCATGGTCTCAACCATTGGAACAAAGTGCGGCCCCCAATGATGAATCGCCAGATTGACCTCCCTGTCATGTCGCCCAGGATCAGGAGCACCATCGACCAGAAGAAATCCAAACTGCCCGGTGTAGGCAGCCAGCGACAGATCTCCCATAGCCATCGCATGTGTGTGATACCACCGCGTCCCAGACGGATTCGGCGTAAGTTGATAGCGAAGCGTCGCCCCCGGCGCGATGATCGGAGATCCCTCCTCAACTGCACCATCATTAACAGAATCGCTAGTCAAACCGTGCCAATGCACGAGATCCGGCTTCGACGTTGCATTCGTCACATCAATCGTCACCGGCCTGTTCTTCTTCAAGCGCAACAGAGGGCCTGGCACCTGGCCGTTATAGGCAACGGTCGCGACCTGTACTCCTCGGCCGATATCCAACGTACAAGCTTCGATTCGCAGGCGCACATCGGACGATCCACTCTGGGACGCTGCCAGCCCCAAAGGCACACTCGCATTTGCCCATGCTGCACCAGCCGCTATGACAAAGCTTCTCCGATTCATCGATGGTCGTTCATCCTTAAGTTTTCAATCGTGCCATTGAGAGATAGATGTTCAGCAAGTCTGTTGTCCATAGTCGTAATGATCGTAGCTCGGCTTGCATCGTTCTCCGACGAAATAACACACCGGCGAAGAAGAAATTCCAAACATCAAAGCTCGCCGTGGATCATTGCGTAGGCCCATGCTCAAGTTCGCCCCGATCAATCTTGCGATCTCGCTAATCGGAAATTTCAAAAATACCTTGCCACTCTTCGAGCCGATCAATCTCGTTTATCACACCGTCAAGCATCACCGCCTGTCTTGACAGTCGTTTGAAAAGAAGCGCATAGTTTCCAAAGTCAAACGTTTGCCTAAGATGCTTCTCTTTGCACGAACGCAGCATCAAAGCGCGTAGAAGCGCTCGTTGCAGACGTTCCCACTCAGGAGGCATCATGTTTCACTTTGATTCAAAAAATACCCCCAATCGTCCGAGACTACGGCAGTACGTGCTGAGCCGGGCAGTCGTCGCCATCGCCATTCTGGGCCTTGCGACGACAGTCGCACGGGCTCAGTTCCGGGCATCCATCCAGGGCACAGTCACCGATCCGCAGGGCGAAGTTATTCCAGGAGCCACCCTGACTCTGACCGATACCGACACCAACCACGTAGTCACGGCAACTTCCAACGGCAGCGGCGTATACAACTTCAATGCTCTGCCCCCCGATCACTTCACCCTGACCGTAGAAGCGAAAGGTTTCAAGCAGCAGGTCATTCAGAATGTACAGATCACTCCGGAGCAGTCCAACGCGATCGACGTGAAGTTGGCGCTGGGGGAGGCGAGCACCAGTGTTACTGTCTCCGGCGATGCGATTGCCCCGCTCGAAACCGCAACCGCATCTACTAGCGGCGTCGTCAGCAGCAATCAGATTCAGCACCTGCCCTCAGCCGGCCGCGATGTCTTCCAGCTCGCCCAGCTCGCCCCTGGAGTCTTCGGCGACGGTTCACAGGGTTCAGGCGGAGGCACCAACAACCTTCCCGGCACCACCGGTCCCGGAGGCTCCGCCGGCGGCGCAGGTATCTTTCAGACTGAAAACAATCCGCAGGTCATCGCAAACGGCGCGCAGAACTCCAGCAACGGAATCAGCATCGACGGCATCAGCACCGTCAGCGCCGTCTGGGGCGGAGCCTCCATCATCACACCCAATGAAGACTCCGTAGATAACGTCAAGATCGTCTCCAACAGCTACGACGCGGAGAATGGTCGCTTCAGCGGAGCCGGTCTGCAGGTCACTTCAAAGAGCGGTACCAACGACTGGCACGGCAGCCTCTTCTTCCGCGCCAACCGTCCCGGCCTCAATGCCTACCAGCGCTACAACGGCGTGGCCTTCTACAATCCGGCAAATACCACTCCTGCGGAAAAAGGCCTCACTCGCGATACTCAGCAGTTCAACCAGTACGGCGGCAGTGTCGGTGGTCCCGTTTGGAAAGACCGCGTCTTCGCCTTCTTCGCCTACGAAACGATTCGCAACAGCTCCACCCTCACCGCAACAAGCTGGTACGATACCCCCGCCTTCGATGCGCTTGCTCAGCCCAACAGCATCGCCGCTACCTTCCTCAACTTCCCCGGCGCAGGCGTAGCCTCGTCGGGCCTCATCGATCAGAACTGCGCAAGTATCGGTCTCATTGAAGGCACCAACTGCCATCACATTCCGGGGCAGGGTCTCAATCTCGGCTCTCCACTCACCAGCGGTCTCGGCAAGCAGGATCTCAGCTTTCAGAACCCCACAAATCCAGGTATAGGAAACGGTCTCACCGAGACCCCAGATATCGCAAACTACACCACTGTCAATCCCACCACCAACACCGACGTCCAGTACAACGGACGTCTCGATGCCGACGCCACGAAGAAAGACCACGTCGCCTTTGCCATCTATTGGGTGCCGGTCTCCAGCACCAGCTACAACGGCCCTGTGCGTCCCTATAACCTCTTCCATCACGACCAGATCAACGACGCCTTCTCCGTCATCTGGAACCACATCTTCTCTCCCACCTTCCTCAACGAGGCCCGCGCCAACGCTGCAGGCTGGCGATACAACGAGGTCGCATCCAACCCACAGGCGCCCTTAGGACTGCCGCAGGACACGGTCGACAACATCGGCAGCCTCACTGCAACAAACACGGCAAACACCTTCCAGACCTTCGGCTTCCCCGGCCCGCGACTTCAACCAGTGGACCTACACCTACAAAGACGTTGCCACCAAGGTTCAGGGAAATCACACCATTAAGTTCGGCGGCGAGCTCACCCGTCTGTCCTACCTCAACAACCCCACCTACGCCGCTCGGCCAAGCTACAACTTTTACAACATCTGGGACTTCCTCAACGACGCCCCACATACAGAAAACGGCAGCTTTAGCCCAATCACTGGTACGCCCACCACGAACCGGCAGGACGACCGCCAGAACCTCTGGGGCTTCTTCATTCAGGACGACTGGAAGGCCGGTCCCAACCTCACCTTCAACCTGGGCCTGCGCTACACCTACTTCGACTCGCTCTACACCAAGCAGAACAACCTCAGCACCGTCGTCCTGGGCTCAGGGGCCGATACCTTCACGGGCCTCTCTATCAGACACGGAGGCCACCTCTGGAGTCCCCAGAAGGGCAACTTCGGCCCCCAGGCCGGGTTCGCCTGGAGCCCAGTCGCATTCCACAATAAATTCGTCCTCCGCGGCGGCTTCGGACTCAACTACAACGAGGAAGAGATCGCCATCACAGGCAACGCATACAACAATCCGCCGGGCGTCATCAACGCTTCTTTCACCAGCGGCGGCCCAACTTCCATCAATCCGGCGATCATCTACGCCATCGCGCCAACCTCGAGCTCGCTCTTCGGCTTTCCTCCAAACCCGAATACCATCGGCAGCTTTAACAGTGCCGGTCTCCCTGTAAATGGCGGCATCGGCCTCACTGCCTTTCCCTCCCATCTGCCCACAGCCTACACCGAGCACTTCTCGCTCGATACCCAGTACGACCTTGGCCATCAGCTCGTCGCCACCGTCGGATACTCGGCCAGCGTAGCGCATCACACCATCATCCAGTCCAACGCCTACGTCACAGGCGTAGCGAACGGTATTCCCCTCAACCCTCTCGCCAACAACGTGGATTACTTCGGCAACTACGGCGCTGCCAGCTACAATGCCTTGCTCCTCGGCTTCAAGCACAACATGGCGCATCACTTCCAGCTGGACGCTCAGTTTCAGTTGTCCAAAAGCCTCGACAACACCTCACAGCCCTACTACGAAGATCCCTACCCCTTCAACTCGTCGCTTGCCTGGGGCCCGTCAGACTACAACGTAAGCAAGGCCTTCAAGATCTACGGCGTCTGGCAACCTGTCATCTTCACCGGCGGTCATGCTTGGCTTGAGAAGATCGTCGGAGGCTGGTCCATCAGCGGTATCTTCAACCTCCACACCGGCTTCCCCTGGACGCCAACTTTCAGCACCGGAAGCAACCTTTACTATGCCAACAGCGGCTACACCACCCTTCGCCCCGCTGCCTATCTAGGCGGTGCGGGAAACAACCACAGCAACGATGCCTTCAAATCCGGACCCGGCGTAGGCGAACGGCGTCAATCAGAACTTCCCCTTGGCCGCCACGGACACAGGAACCGCCTACTACACGACGCCCGCATTCACTGCCGGCTCCGGCATCCCGCAGCTTCCGGGAGTCGGCAGAAACTCACTCGTAGGTCCTGGATACAAATCCCTCGACGGAACACTTACCAAGGCTTTTGGCCTGCCTAAGATGCCCGTACTCGGCGAAAACGCAAGGATCGAAATTCGCGCCGATGCCTTCAACTTCCTAAACAACCTCAACTTCAATCCGAACAGCGTCTCCAATAACATCACGGCAACCAACTTCGGCCAGGCACAGTCAGCTCTCAGTGGCCGCATCGTCAACCTGCAGGCTCGCTTCAGCTTCTAACGTCGCTCGTCGCAAATAACGGAAGAGGATGTTCCATCAGGAGCATCCTCTTCCCTTACCAAGATCCACCTTCTACAGTCCCGAGTGAAACAAAGGCATAAAACTTAAAGCCATGAGTTCTCACGATGGCCCTCTCCAGAAAAGTGGCTGCCTCATTTATGGTGCAACTCTGCCCACAGCATTTTTTTACTGCACAAAATACAAATAGCCGCGTCATTCCTGCTCTCGCACCACAATAAGAGGCTACAATTCACCACGTTTCCACCACGATAAGACCACGTTGTGACCACAAATTACCACACGCTAAATTACGTGGAGAGGTTCTCATGATTCGACTTCGCAAGTTTGCCCTCACTGCGCTTTTCCTCAGCCTTTTCAGCACGATAGGACTCCACGCTCAGGCAACAGAGCACATCCGGATAGACGCCCACGCCCAAACCACTCCGTTTCCTCACTTCTGGGAGCAAATCTTTGGCTCTGGCCGGGCCATCCTCTCCCTCCGGCAAAGCTATCGCGACGACCTCCACACAGTGAAGAACGTCACCGATCTGCAAGCTGTGCGTTTTCACGGTATATTCCTCGACGAAATCGGCCTCTATGATCCAGATGCCATGACGCAAAACCCAGGCCAGGCGCCCGAAAAAGTAAAGGGCGCTGGCATCTATAACTTCTCTTACATCGACCAGATCTACGACGGCCTATTAGCGGAAGGTGTGCGACCTTTCGTCGAACTCAGCTTTATGCCGCGAAAGATGGCCGCGGACCCGAATCAAACACAATCGTTCTTCTACAAGCCGGTCGTCTCCCCCCCGAAGGATTACGCGCTGTGGGACGCAATGATCACTGCATTCGCCCAGCATTTGATTGCAAGATACGGCATCGAAGAAGTCGCGACCTGGGACTTCGAAGTGTGGAACGAGCCAAACCTGGACTTCTGGGGCGGCCGTCCTAATATTCCAACTTACTTTGAGTTGTACGATCACACCGCACTGGCACTGAAAAAAGTGAATCAACGGATTCGTGTTGGTGGACCTTCTACAGCCCAGGCCGCATATGTCGCGGACTTCCTGAAACACTGCAAAGACCAGAACATTCCTGTCGATTTCGCTTCAACGCACGTCTATGCAAACGACACCGCGAAGGACGTCTTCCACACCGATGAGCAGATTCCGCGCGATCAAATGGTCTACCGTGCGGTCAAGAAAGTGCATGAAGAGATCGCTGCTTCGCCGTACCCAAAGATGCCACTCATCTTCAGCGAGTACAACGCAAGCTACTCAAATGAACCCAACGTAACCGACACTACATATATGGGGCCATGGATGGCCAACAACATTCGACAATGCGATGGCCTCACCGAGGCTATGAGTTATTGGACGTTCTCCGACGTTTTTGAAGAACAAGGCGTTGTGAGAACACCCTTCTATGGTGGCTTCGGACTTGTAGCCGCTGATGGAATTCCGAAACCGGCATTCAACGCCTTCGCCATGCTGCATCAACTTGGCGACCACAGAATCAAGCTTGAAAGCGAGAGCGCTTTGGCGACGCGATCGAACGATGGCGCAGTCGAAGTCGCGCTCTGGAACTACGCACCTCCATTCGGTACAGGTGCAAGCTATACACCACCACCTGCGACTTTAGGCGCGGCGAAAAGCTTTGATGTAACGGTAGTGGGTGTGGCCTCGAATGCGCCCGTCGAAGTGTGGCGAGTAGACGACGATCATGGCAATGCAGTAAAAAAATTCGACTCTATGGGCCGCCCCACCGGCAGCCTGACTCAGGATCAGATCAAGCAGTTGCGCGCGGCAGGCGCTATGGCTCCCCCAGAAAAAGTTCATCTCGCCAGCGGTCACTTACAAATCAGCGTGCCTGAGCATGGACTTGTTCTGATCGTAGTCGAAGGAAAACATCCATAGAGGCCTCTTATCCTGTAATTTCTCCCGATGGCGTGTAGGTTTTCTGCGGTTGTTGGTAGATGCACAAATAGTGCCGAAAGGCAGCAACAAGTATGTCTAGATGGGCTTTCCGAACTTAGAACGAGGTCGCAGATGATTCGCATCCAACGTCGATTTTTGCCACTTCTTTTCACCCTGTTGTGCAACAACTGTGCTCTCCTTTTACATGCAGAGCAACCCAAAGATGAAGTTGTCACTGTCGATGCAAAAGCCGCATCAACTCCTTTTCCTCACTTTTGGGAGGAAATGTTTGGATCTGGACGAGCAATCCTCACGCTACGCGAGGCTTATCGAGAAGATCTGCGAGCAGTAAAAAAGGTGGCCGACTTTCGGTATGTTCGCTTTCACGCCATCCTGCATGACGAGGTTGGCGTCTACAACGAAGACGAGCACGGCAATCCTGTCTACAACTTTGCGTACGTCGATTCCATCTATGACGGCCTACTCAAGAATGGCGTTCGGCCCATCGTCGAGATCAGCTTCATGCCTAAGAAACTGGCCTTCAACCCTGACGCCCTCCACCCTTTCTGGTACAAGCAAAACGTATCGCCCCCTAAGAGCATGGAGAGGTGGGACGGGTTGATACAACACTTCGCCCAGCATCTTGTAGATCGTTATGGCATCGAGGAAGTTTCGCAGTGGTACTTCGAAGTGTGGAATGAACCGAATATCGATTTTTGGAATGGCATCCCGCGTCAGGAATCCTACTTCGATCTCTACGACCACACCGCCCGCGCGCTGAAGGGTGTAAGTCCTCGTCTGCGGGTCGGGGGGCCAGCCACAGCCGCCGCGCAATGGGTACCGGAGTTTTTGCAGCACGCCGCAGAGAATAACGTCCCAGTCGACTTCGTCTCCACTCACGGATACGCCGACGATACAGTCAAGAATATGTTTGGCACGAACGAAGACATCGCCATGGACGACCGCGTTGGCCGGGCCGTTGCGAAGGTCCGCGGTGAGATCGATCACTCTCCGATGCCGCGGCTTCCGCTCTTCTGGACGGAGTGGAATGTTCCCGGCATGATGGAGTCGCGTGACACCATCTACGTCGGCCCAGCGCTGGCAAACACAGTGCGCGAAAGCGATGGTCATGTAGACATGATGTCGTTTTGGACCTTCTCAGATGTCTTCGAAGAGGGCGGCCCGACCACGGGCCCGTTCCGTGGCGACTTCGGTCTGCGCGCCTTCGATGGAATTAATAAGCCAAGCTATTACGCCTTCGGCTTGCTGCATCAACTTGGGAACGAGCGCCTTGCCAACTCATCCAAGAACGTACTCGCCACTCGCACGGCGAATGGCGGTATTGCTATTGCCGCATGGAACCTGGTCGATCCAGATCAACACGGGGCGGACCGCGAGATGGATCTGCATATTTTGGGGGTTGCTCCCAATGCAGCGGTAAAACTGCAGCGTGTAGACCGCGATCACGGCAACGTGTTGCCACAGTGGGCAGCTATGGGGAAGCCCAAAAATCCAACTCCGGCGCAGGCTGAACAGCTTAACCGCGAAACCGCACTGCCTGTCCCGGAACAAGCCGCTCTTCGTAATGGGGTCTTGCATCTGGCGCTTAGTCAGAATGCACTGGTGCTTATTCAAATCGATGACGCAAGCCATTGATATCATTGACGTAACACTATATGCACGTTCCCAGAGTGGGTTGTTATAACCCATTCTGGGGATACTCGATTGGCATCTGACAGCGCAGACTTAAAATATGAGATTTACCCTGCGAGAGAGCGGCCTCTACGGAGTCCTTATCTTCACTAGCGCTCACGCGATAGGATCTTCTACTTCTGGAGGCGTAACAACTGCGGCTCCGTCCTCGATAACCTTTGAGGTACGAGACATTCTGGATGCACCATCGATCCTCGAAAGTTTAAGACATGACGTCGCCAGCCATCCAAACGATTTTGTCACTTTCGAAACCCAAACGACTGCGAATCACTTCATCCTCGACCATGAAGACGTGCTCAGAGAAACAGACAGAAGAGTGATTCAGCGCGGGATTCTGGGCTATTGGCGTGGCAAAATGTTAGTTGTTCTGCCCAGTCTTTCGATCAATAACCACTTGTAATCTCACAAGGCGAAAGTTCCGCAAGGCAGAGAAAATATTGCTTCCGGCGTTGTCTTGCTGAAGTCCCGTCAAAGTCTCGGGAGATCAGCCACTGTTGAGTAGACGGAAATTTGTAGTTCCGCTCTAACGTGACGCGCTAAGCAACGTGGGATGTTTTTCCGAAACGGTAGTGATGAGTTCTCCGAACAAGGAGTTGGCCCAGGCAAACCAGCTTCTTGTGAACTTTGAGGCGTCGTTGCGATTGAAGCTCTCATGCATGAAACCTGACCCCGCACTTGCATGTTTCAACATGGCGAGTGCTCGTGCAATTTCGGCCTCTGACTGGCTGGTGAGTGCATAGACAGTAATTGCCATAGGCCAGATCATGTCTTTGCCTTCGTGCGGTCCGCCGATACCTTCGCCGGCACTTCCTTTGAAGAACCACGGATTGCGTTCGCTCCAAACAAAGCTTCTGGTACGTGCGTATAGGGCGACGTCGGGCGAACTGTTGAGATACGGTAATGCGAGCAAGCTCGGAACGTTTGCATCATCCATCAACAATTTGCTGCCATAGCCATCAACTTCATACGCCCAGATTGGCCCCCCTGCCGCTTCCTCCACTGCATATTGCTGCAAGGCTTTTGAAACCTCAGCGGCCAGCGCTGACGCTTCATTTGCGAGAGAATCATCGTGCAAAATCTCGTGAGCCATTTGCGAGAGATAACCGAGCGCCGTGACCGCGAACAGATTGGCGGGCACCAGGAACGGAAAGGTACACGCGTCATCGGACGGTCTAAACCCTGAGGCGATTAAGCCAACAGGTCGCACCGGCGCACCATATCCATCGCCAGGTAAGGTCTCCGTAGGAGTCTTGGATGTTCTCTGGAAGTGATAAGGGCCAGGGCCGTCTTTACGTTGCTGGACTCGCATAGTTCTTACTGCGAGCTTCATCGCCGCGCGCCAACTTTGATCGAAGGGAGCGGTATCTCCGGTAGAACGCCAGTAGCCGTACGCTAGACGCATCGGGTAACAAAGAGAGTCGAGCTCCCACTTGCGCTCGCCCACACCGCGCTTCATCTCTGTCGCATCGCTGCGACTCCATTCAAGAGGTGGCGCGTTGAGATCGGCCATGAAGGCATTGGCATAAGGATCGATCAGGATGCATCGGGTCTGTCGCCGTATGATTCCTTCAAGCATATGGCGGAGCACAGTATCTTTAGCCGCCAACGAAAGATAGGGCCACACCTGTGCAGAAGAGTCGCGCAGCCACATCGCAGGAATATCACCTGTGATAACCGCTGTATCGGGCTTGCCTTCAAAGCTGCTCAATTCAACCGTTGTGTCTAGTGTGTTTGGGTAGCAATTTTGGAAGAGCCATGCCAGCTCCGGATCACCGATTCGGCGACTCACGTCCGATATGTACGCCTCGACGCCTGGACTGTGAAATTTTCTGTCCTGCAACGCAGGGCGCCGAGAAGAAAAGGTGTCACTTTCTGCACTTGCCAGCACGCTCGACGGATGCAGCGTGGCAGCTACCCCTACCGCTGCCGAAATTTGCAACATATGACGGCGAGTAATTGTTGGAGCCATCAGTTCCCTTCTCTTCAATCCTTAGCTTCGATTGCGAGCAAGATAGAAGTTAAATCATAAACGTTCACACAGATGATTTTTTTGTTTTTAAATGATCACTATTTTGACCAATACATCTTCCCATTCTGTTTACTCTACGTCAATAATAGACAGACTGAGTAAGTTCGAAATGCACCAGCTAATCTCTCATAATGTCGCGTCATCGAGCGCGCTCAAATTGAATCCCAGATCGGTGGAGTACTAGTGATTTCAAGAAGAACATTCCTCGGCAGCGTCTCTGCTCTCTGCGCTGTCGGAGCAACGGAAACTAGCGCACTTGGCAAGATCATCGATGGCTCCAAGAAGACGGCCGCTGCAACCGATCCTTCTTCATTCGTAGATATCAGGATCGGCACAGGTGGCCACGGGCACACTTTTCCGGGAGCGACTGTGCCGTTCGGCGCGGTTCAACTGAGCCCCGACACTTTCAACGATCAATGGGACTGGTGCTCCGGCTATCACATCTCCGACACCTCCATCATGGGATTCAGCCACACTCACCTGAGCGGAACCGGCTGCGGTGATCTGCTCGACTTTCTCGTGATGCCTGGCACAGGGGAGTCGAAGATTGTACCCGGCCCTCGCAGCAATCCAGACGCCGGCTATCGCTCGCGCTTCAGCCACGATGATGAACATGCTGAGCCGGGGTTCTACTCCGTTCTACTGAAGGACTACGGCATTCACGCGGAGTTGACTGCCACGGAGCGCGCTGGGCTGCATCGCTACACATTCCCAACGGGTAAGGACGCACCTGCAACCGGGCACATCATCGTCGATCTCGAGCATAGCTATGCCAATAACGGCCAGTCAGCAGTCGTTACGGCTTCGCTCGAACATACCGCAGTTGACATTCTTGCCGGAGGACGCACAACCAAAGCCTGGGGCGATGGACGGCAGATTTACTTTACGATGCAGTTCTCTCAGCAGCCCACTCGTATCGTCTTTTATCAAGAGGGCGTAGAAGTTCCAGCGGGAACACAACCGCTCACTGGAAAATCTTTGAAGTGCGTCTTGTTCTTCGATCTCGCGCACAATCCCGTGATTCTCGTTAAGACCGGCATCTCCGGTGTCAGTGCTGAGTCTGCAGCGAACAACCTGAAGGTCGAAATTCCTGGATGGGACTTCGAAGCGGTCCGTCGCAGCGCCCGCAACAAATGGAACCAGCAGCTTTCACGCATCAGTATTCAGACTGAGAATGAAACGCATCGCAAGATCTTTTATGCGGCACTCTATCACGCGTCTATCGGGCCTTCGCTCTTCGATGATGCCGATGGGCGATATCGAGGAATGGACAAGCAGATCCATCAACTCGCCCACAACCAGCACAACTACACTGCATTCTCTCTATGGGACACCTATCGCGCCGCCCACCCGATGTACACGCTGATGTGCGCCGACCGTGTACCTGACTTCGCCAACACGCTGATTCGGATGGCCGAGGAGAGCCCCTCTGGCATGCCGGTGTGGCCGCTCCAAGGTTGCGAGACCGGTACTATGACTGGCTATCACTCTGCAGCAGTCATCGCCGAAGCCTGCAATAAGGGCGTCGCTGGAGTCGACTACGAACGCGCCTACCAAGTGATGATGAAACGGGCCATGGTCGACGACTACCGCGGGCTTGGCTATTACAGGTCGAAGGGTTACATTCCATGCGATCTGGAAGAGGAGTCGGTCAGCAAGACCTTTGAATATTGTTATGACGATTGGTCGATCGCGCATGTGGCGAAGAAGCTCGGCCACTCTGACGACGCAACAATTCTTGTGGCACGATCACGAAACTATAGAAACTATTACGATCGATCCATCAATCTCGCACGGCCTAAGCTGTCAAATGGTGAGTGGGCGACACCCTTCAGTCCAATCGAGATGGGGACTTCGAAGAAGTGGCGTGACTTCACAGAGTCCAACTCGTGGCAGACCACCTTCGGCATCCAGCATGACGCAGCAGGTCTGATTGAAATAATGGGCGGACAAAAACCTTTTCTCGCCAAGCTCGACGAACTTTTCGATCAACCATCTACGCTACCGGCAGATGCTCCGCCAGACATCGCCGGTCTTGTTGGCCAATATGCACACGGTAATGAGCCATCGCATCACATTGCCTACCTGTATGCCTATGCTGGCCAACCACACAAGACCCAGGCTCGCGTGCGCATGTTGATGGAAACCATGTACAAGGCACTTCCCGATGGGCTGCAGGGCAATGAGGACGTCGGCCAGATGTCGGCATGGTTCATCATGAGCTCGATGGGCTTCTATTCCGTCGATCCAGTAAGTGGCAACTACATCTTCGGTACTCCGTTGTTCGATAACGCAACGTTGCAACTCGGGGTTGGCAAGAAACTTGAGATCGTAGCGCACAGAAAGTCACCCTCCGATCAGTACATTCAGTCCGTCACCTTCAATGGAAAGCCGTATACTCGCTCGTGGTTCAATCATCGCGACATCGTCAATGGTGCACGCATCGTATTTCAGATGAGTAGTGAACCGAACCTCGAGTTCGGCTCCAAAACAGAAGATATCCCACCATCCCTAACGCTCGAAAGCGCTTAGCGCTGTTGTATTTGATAAGCGTGGACAGTTCTTCCGAACGCAGCAGTCTTCTAGAACATGAAGACTGCTGCGCTTTCTGGCCGAATTCCTTTGAGCACGTCGTACGTTGTCTGCGACTACAGATCAATTATGTTCTACCTCGAAATGAGACCGCATGAAGAAGCTCCTGTTGTGCCTGTTACTGACTGCCCCTTTTGCTCTGGCTCAGCCAAAAACTCTCTTCTACATGACAGACCACTCCGACTCGGTTCGCGATTTCATCCAGCATCAGGACAAGATCGATATCATCGTGCCGACTTGGTATAACGTTGACGCAAACGGGTTGGTCTATGGAGAACCTGACCCGACTGTCGAGCGCGTGGTAAAGCAGCGGCATATTTCACTCTTCCCTATCGTTGCCATCTTCGATAAAGCAGGGGTACACGCGCTGCTAACAAGCGATAAAGCGCAAACAGCCATGATCGAATCGCTTATCTCGGAGTGTAAGCAGAATGGATATGACGGCTTCCAGCTCGACTTCGAAGATATCTCATGGACTGACCGCGATGCGCTTTCGGCAACTGTCAAACGTATTGCCGAAGCGATGCATCAGGAGCATCTCCAGCTCCAGATCGCTGTCGTCCCGAACGCCCCTGGGCATCCTGGCCACGGTGCATTCAGTAAGTGGATTTTTTCCGATTGGCGTGGCGTGTTTGACCTCAAAGCGCTTAGCGAATCAGTCGACCTGCTTTGCCTGATGACCTACGACCAGCACACGCGTTGGACGACGCCTGGACCAGTCGGCGGATGGACTTGGACGAATGAAAACCTTGCCTATGCCCTGAAGGTCGTGCCGAAGGAAAAACTTTCTCTCGGCATCGCCTTGTACGGCTACCACTGGTACGCCGGAGATCCGGGGCTGAATGAAAAAGAGCAAAAACCTAACATCACCGCCGATTACATTAGCGCCGTCGGTGCACAATCGTTGCGTGATACCTATCAAGGGCAGGAGATGTGGGACGCCCAGGACCACACCGCGTATTTCTTCTTCTATCGAGATCAGATGCGCGAGTGGATCTTCTACACCGAAAAGCGAGGCTTTGCCGATCGTTATAATCTCGCTGCCGAAAACCATCTGCAAGGCATTTGTGCCTGGGTTTTAGGCGAAGAAGATAGTGCCATCTGGAGCGTCTTGCCGGAACACAAATAATGGCTACCGTCACCTATCGCGTAGGCGCACACTAATGCGCCGACTCGCAACTAGCTCAGATAGCGGCATGACGGGCATGCCAGAGAGCACCTTCCAACGGATCTACCGTCCCCGACAGGAAATTGAGCGAAGGGTAGGTCTGCAACAAGGTCCGGCGCATGGCATCCGATACCTCAGGGACATGCTGCCATATGGAGCCTGTGCCGGCGATCTTCAACCCATCGTCGATGCCAGGCTCGCTAGCAGCCAATCTGTCGATCACATGGCGGACCAGTCCAGCAAGCTCCACCCCTCCACTTTCAAGAGTTTTCTGCGCCACGCTGTCCCCGTCACGCGCTGCCTCAGCAACCACTGGCATAAGCTGAGCGAAAGAAAATCCGTATGCGTTGGCAACCGCAACCAAATCGTCCTTCGTGAGTAAGCCTAACTTGTTGAGAACCCGCTGCAGAAATGGCGGTTCTTCTCCAGCGTTGATAGCAGCAAAAGTAGCCTTCAATGCCTGCTGTCCAAGTAAGTTGCCTGAACCTTCGTCGGCAAGCGCTGGCCCCCATCCTCCCGCACCAATCGTTCTTCCGTCGTGGCTCCGCCCGATCACATTTGAACCGGTTCCAGCAATTACCACCACACCGGCGTCCTGCGGGAACGCTGCATCGAGCGTGATAATCTCGTCCCCTAGCAAATTCAGGCTCCCACCGACCCACATCGCCATATGCTGTTTGAGCCACTCCCCCACATCGGGTATGGCAGCGCCAGAGGTTCCTATACATGATGCTGTCACATCCGAGAGTGCAATACCGCTCTGCTCAGAGACTGCATTTAGCACGTCTCTCAAATGCTGCTTCGCCTCAGACTTACCGACGCGGAGTACCTTCGCACTGCCCCCCTGCGCTCGGCCCAATACCTTGTGCTCATCTGCCAGCACACAGGCTGTTTTCGTGCCCCCTATATCGAGACCAAGAAAATATCTCATCGTCAGTGCGCTCTTCCAGATTTTACGATTACGGTTACGCGTTGGTGAGATTCTCAATCATCTGACGCACATCTCGGCTATCGACAACAAACCTTGTATCTTCAGATGAGCCTTCTTCTTCCAGCATACCCGGCCCCCGATAGATCATAGGGCTCGCCACACGACTACGTAGTGAACCATGAAAGTGCTGTGCACCAGTGGTACGCGCGACGGCGGCGGCGTTATTCAACCGCAGCCCCCCGCCAACAGCAATATCAATCCTCCCGGCAGCCTGATTCACAAGGCGTGCCAAAGATTCAGCGCCTCGAACTACGTCAGGTTCACCGCCGGAGGTCAGCACACGCTTGCACCCTGCGGCAATTACATCCTCAAGCGCCTGTTCCTTAGACACGGTACAGTCAAATGCCCGATTAAAGGTCACTTCGAGTGGGCTTGCCATCTCAACAAAATGACGCGTCTGCTCGACATCGACAGTGCCGTCCGCGCGGAGCAAACCCAGAACCAATCCACTGACTCCAACCGAACGGGAATACTTCAGATCCTCCTGCATTACTTCCATCTCTGACGAGGTGTACATAAAATCTCCTCCCCGGGGACGAAGTAATACATGGATCGGCAACCCGCTTTTCTTCATTGCTTCCCGAAGCAAACCATAACTTGGCGTCAATCCACCTTCGCTAAGTGCAGTGCATAGCTCAATACGATGGGCCCCTCCGGCATAAGCCGCAAGGCAGGCGTCTACACTTTCGGCGCAGAGTTCAAACACAATCTTCTTCATTTGAAAGGTCCCGATGAACTTAAGAGGAAACAGCCATTCGCTGGAACCTAAATATACAAAAGATAACGCGCTAATTCAGATCTCAGAACCGGCATTGACAACGGGACAAGCTGTTTTCAAAGGATCCATCGTCGGCCAACGATGGACCCCTCAGTATCAAGTTAGAAGTTATAGTGCAGTGCAAGTTGAATTCTTCTCTCCTGACCACGAACAGTATTGATCTGCCCGAAGGTAGAGGACGTAACGCTGCTGTCAGGATTTCCGTAGTTGGCGATGTTGAAGAGGTTGAATCCGTCTGCGCGAAAGCCCACCAACTGTCGTTCGGTGATATGAAAGTCCTTGAAAGCGGATGCATCGAACTGTGTAAAACCAGGTGCACGTTCGCTGCCTATACTCGCCGTCCCAAACGTGTTGGGGGCGGAAACACCGTAAGCGCACACACCATTGTCCGTTCCCGTGCAAGGGGTAATGGAAGGATCCGTACCCCACCAGTTTGTGACGCTTCGATTCACGATCTTAAACTTCCGATACGCATTAGGGCGTGCTCCTCCATAGGTACCCGTATTGCTGTTGTCCGGTCCGGAAAGAGTCACTGGAAAGCCAGAATATGCAATCAAAGAGCCAGAAATTGACCAACCTCCAATCGCTTCATCAACAAAGCGATTTACATGAGAGCCGTATAGCTGGCCACGACCGAATGGTAACGCGTATACACCAACCCCTGACAGGTTGTTTCGAACATCCTGCCCTGCAGGGCCATAGTCCGCATGGCCGTTATAGCCATTCTCAAATGCGCCATTCGACCCGTTGATGTTGGGAGTGCCAAAATTACCGGAACTGTTGGTCATCGCTCGCCCATAGGTGTAGTTGACGGTGTACTCAAGACCATGGTGCGCACGTTGACGCAGAGTTACTTGTGCAGCGTTGTAGTTCATCATTGCATTTGATTCGGTGACAAGAAGCGCACCCGACTGTCCCACTAAGTTCGCGAAAGGCGCCACCGTGCCCGCCGCGGTCAACTGGTTTCCATTACGGTAGTCGATCAAGTGCTGCCCTGTTTCACCGACATACCCTACCGTAAGGGAGGTAAGGCTACTAAGCTGAAGCTCAGTGGTTAAGTTGAACTCCTGAATGTAGGCAGGTTTGATGTTTGTCGGCCATGCTCCGTAGCCAACCGGCGTAGCGGAAGAATTGAACGCTGTAGCAACGGTTGAGAATTGACCGACGACTGGGGTACCGTCTTGAGACTGCGAGGGCGTTGCTCCCCGGTTGTCCTGAAACTGCACAAATGGCGGGTTGTAGGTGAGGCGTTGATTAAAGGAGTTGCCTTCGAAGAAGCTTGTTGCGCCGTAGCCGCCTCGAACGACAAACTTCGGAGAAACCTGCAGTGCAAAACCGAAGCGTGGCATGAATTGTGTATAGGAGGGCTGGTAACAGGAGCGATTGCCACAGGTCGTGGATCCAGCGACTGCGCCGGCAGGGACGGAGCCAGCATACATCACCGTTCCCGTACTGAGATTCACGTTCGCGGTTTTATTGTTAACCTCATACCAAGGTTGGTCGAACTCGTATCGCAACCCAAGATTAAGTGTAAGAGAAGGGAGCACCTTCCAGTCGTCCTGTACGAATCCTGCCGAGCGCCACTGACGATTTCCGTCGAAACCCTGCGGAGTATTGATGGTGGTCTCGAAGATCTGGTTGAACACAAAGTCCGCCGCTCCATATCCAGGAGCATTATTCACCAGCGGATTCGCCGTAAATTGTCCCGAATAATTGAAATTTCCCAAAGCGCCGAAACCAAACTGATTGCCTGCTGAATTGATGTAGTTCTGCTGGTAGCGAATTGCCTGAATACCGACGCTCAGCAGATGAGCACCGCGTTGGATCGTGAGGTTGTCGCCATAGCTGAAGGTGTTGTCGCGCAGGATCTGTGTCGCGGCATTCGTACCGAAGGAGGAGATGTTGTTGTTGATGCTCTGTTGCGTGAATCCAACATACGCCTGCGCTCCAAAGGGAATGCCAACAAGCGAATCGCCATTCAGGCCAAAGGCTCCAGTCGGATCGGAAGGAATATTGTCGTCCCATCGCACGCGTGTGAAACCGATTCGCGCTTCGTTAACGATGGAAGGGGAAAATGTGTGTACCCACGTTGCGCCACCCAGCTTTGTGGGGAACGAGTTTTGAGCAGGAAAGCTGATCGGGAGAACGGCAACACTACCATCCGAGGCGTCTGACTGCGCGTAAAACGTTGTGATCTTGTCGGCTGCTCGCGGATTCCACTCCAGCTTGATATCACCCTGATTGTTAACTTTGAAGTTTCGCGTGGGACCCTGAAAGTTGTTAAGTGCTGGATCCCCCACCACCGGAGTCGCATTCGGTTGTGGGTAGAGCTCTGGGTGTGCGAAGAGGTACTGCGCCACTGGGTTGAGGACAGGAACTTGATTATTGGCAAATGGCTGAAAGTTCTTACCCGTTGAATCAAGTTGATTCGTGTTGTAGAGCTGAAAGCCCAGTGACGAGAAATCGCCGTTGCGGAATGCCGTTGGAATCACAGATGCCATTCCGAGGCCACCGGTATGAAAACGAACGCCCTCGTAATCAGCGAAGAAAAAAAGCTTATCGTGGAGGATGGGACCGCCAAAGGTACCGCCGAACATTGACTGCGTGTAGGGATTTGTCGGGATGATTGGGGTCTGGTGCTTATTGGACCAACTGTTCGCATCAAGCTTGTTGCTCTGCAGAAAGCCGTATGCGCTGCCGTGAAACTGATTGGTACCGCTCTTCAGAACCGAGACCACAGCACCACCATTTACGTTGCCATAGGTCGCAGGCGCGTTAGCCGATATGACCTTAATCTCCCCAATCGCATCCGGAGCAGGGCTGTAACCAATGAGATTATTCTGGCCTTCGTTCAGATCGACGCCATCCAGTGTGTAGTTGTTCGCCTGGTTGCGATTTCCATTGATCGATGCTATTCCATTACTGGTGGTATTGCGCTCAAGAGCATTGGCGCCTGTCGTCAATCCCGTGGGATCAGTAGTGACCGCACCGGGCTGGAATAAGCGTGATTGACGAAAAGTTTCGACCATTCAGCGGGAGGGTTCGCAATCTCATTGGTGGACACCGTGATACCCAGGGTGCCATCGGTCGTATTGAGGATCGGTGCGCTGGAGCTGTCGACCTCAATCACGCTGGTAGCTCCAACGGCTAGATGCTCATTTAGCTTGACGGTCTGGTTGATCTCGAGCGTGAACGGAGGTACCGTCTCGGAAGAAAATCCTTGGGCGTCGATTGCTACCTTATAGTGTCCGATCGGCAGGAAACGGATGCTGTATACACCATCGGCGTTGGTGGTGGTCAAGTTCCTCACGCCAGTGTCGACGTTCTCAGCCGTAATTCTGGCATTGGGGATAACAGCACCGGTCGAATCTGTCACCTCTCCTGTAATCGAGCCCGTAACCGTCTGCGCCGAGGCCAGTGGAACGCTCACGGCCACCGCTAGCGCACATCCGGCAAAATAATGGAAAAACCTGGTTCTCATGTAGATCCTCACTTCGTACATCTGGCTAAATAAACTGCAGTAAACGCAGGGGAAAGGTGAAAATGGACGAATGTCTCAGGCGCACATTTTGACTGCTTTCGAATGCTGCCGAAACATCACTGTGAGGCCGAGGATAAAAAGGGTAGCGTACGATTGTCAAATAGTTTTCATAAATAATGGAAAATAAATGTCAATATGAACAATTAAGTGATTGAAGATCACTCAGAGTGACTGCTTAGATTGTCAGAAAGGAACTAAAGTGGCCGCAAAAACACACGATCGTGCAAATCAGATCCTTCACCTTCTCTTGCAAAAGGGGACGAGCAGTGTTGAAGACCTCTCTGCCACAGTGGGTTCCTCGCCCGCCAGCGTGAGACGTGATCTTATTAAGCTTGAGCAGAGAGGTCTGGTTCATCGCACCCATGGTGGGGTTGAATTGGCTGGCAAGCTGACCTATGAACCATTCCGTTTCGACGCAGCCTTCCCACTTCGCGAAGAGCGTTTCGCCAACGAAAAGCGCCGCATTGCAATAGCAGCAGCTGAAATGGTCCTGGAGGGCGATACGATAGCGCTCTCCCCCGGAACCACCACCACCCAGGTCGCTCGCAGCCTTCGCCATCGCGAAGGGATTCACATCGTTACAAGCGCAGTAAACATCGGTATGGAGTTGTCCAGTCAGCCTAATACTAAGGTGACTCTCACCGGAGGCACGATTCGTTGGCCTGGTTCATTTTCCATGGTCGGTGCGACCGCGTTCCACGCAATCCAAAAGCTTTATTTCGATAAGGTCTTCATGGGCGCGACCGGAATTCACCCCGAACACGGTCTAACCGTTATCGAATCCGATGAAGCCTTGATCCTTGGAGAGATGGTTAGCCATTCACGCCAGGTTGTCGCCGTCGCGGACTCCAGCAAGCTAGGCATGATCAGTACGAATAAGGTTTGTGAACCAGCCCAGATCCACACAATCATCACCGACGACAACATTGATCCAGAGTTAGTCGAAATCTTTCGGAACAAGCATATCAACGTACTCTGCGTGTGAGCGCACCCGAACCACTAAGTCAAGAGATTGGTGTCTGAGACTGAACGGGGTGTATCCCCGCCCATATTGGTGGCGAAGTTGGTCAAGATCTGTGCCCTGGTGAATTAAAGAAGTTCATCAGGGCACAGATCTTGCTCAAAACTATAGATCCGTGCCGCTGCCGACGCGGATTGTTCCTGTATTTGCTGTGGGTGCGCCTTTGTCCCCAACACCAGGCGTCCAGGTATAGCTGAATTCTCCGCTCGCGAGAGGCCGCACACCACGCGGATGTTCTTCTGGGTTCGGCCAGGTCGTGCCGGCCTTAAACGAGCGATCATGGGGAAGATGCGGATGAAACTCCTTTGCGTGCGAACTCTCGAATACTCCATCGACCTCAAGTTCGAAAAAGAAATGGTCGGTGGCTTGCATGCTAATATTTACCGCCTCGGTTGTGAGGCGAATAGGACTTGATGGGATCATTCGTCTTATCTCCTTGAGAGCTGATGTAAATTTTCAAATTAAGTCTTTGGTTTAGCAGGATGAAAATTGGGATCCAGAAACAGCGATTGGGAGCCCGGATCATTTTTTGCGTGATTGAGATCGAGTCCGTTCTGAAGAGCCTGCTCAAGGTAACCTAATGCTCGTTTGCGGTCACCTTCCATCTCATACACATCGGCTGCATTTTGCAGGACCATAGGATTTTCAGGTCCCAGTGCCAATGCAGTCTGAATGTGGTCCACTGCCTGTTGGCGCTCCCTGCTTTTTGCTTGCATCACTGCGAGTATTGATTGGGCAACAGCGTCCTGTGGCTGCAATTGCACCGTCTGCTCAAGTAGCGGGACGATATGTTTTTTGGCTGTTTCGATTTTGGATTGATCGTGAAGCCACTCGCACTCGGTCAATAAATTGTTCCAAACCATGTAGTTCTTCTCATTGAGCTGCAGAGCTTTTTCCGTTGCCTCGACAGATTCTGCGTGCCGATGCTGTTGCGCATAGAGGCTGCCGAGATTAGCGTACGCTGGATAACTCGGACTCAATTGGATTGATTTCCTGAGAGCATCTTCAGCCAACGGAAGATCCTGCGGCCCCCCCTCGTCGATATACGACCCCCCCAGATTAAGATAGACGTCCGCGTTGTCAGGAGTCAGATCAATGGCTCTTTTGTACTCCGAGATGGAGTCAGAATATCTGCTTTGCTCAGAGTAAAAATTACCTAGCAGGTTGTACCCTTCCCAATCATTCGGCTGCAATGCGATAGCTTGTTTGAACGTAGCCTCAGCATCGGCATTTCTCCCGGAGTGCTGATAGACCCGCGCTAATCCCCGTAACGCCAGGGCGTTTCGTCGATCGAGATTCAAAGCATGTTGAAACTCCTGAAGCGCAAGATCGCGCTTCCCCTGTGCGTCATGAATGCGACCAAGACTTACATAGACCGCTGGTATATGGCTGTCGATCCGCGCGGCCTGTTCGAGGTTGGCTTGGGCTTCATCAAGCAAATATGGGTCATGATCGAGCTGATATTTAATTCGATACGCCTCTCCAAGCTGTGCATACCCTAATGCAAACCGCGGATCAGTCTTCAGTGATGCTTTGAGAACGTCAATCGCCTTATCCACGTTGCCGGACTTGTCGTATCGCTGCATGTAACCAAGGGCCGTGAGATAGTCTTCGTAGGCGGCCGGCTCGACTGCGCCCTCAGTGTCGTGCAACATTGTCGTCGTGACATTGATGGTCATCAGGCGAGCGAGCCGCGAGACAGCTTCATTCTGAAGCATCACCAAGTCCCCGCCCTGATCTTCGACGTTCACTGATCCAATCAGGCGAAGGTCTCTGGTGTCTATCAGGTTGAGGCTGAGGTCCACGGCCTTTCCGTCGTGCCTGACGACGCCACTGACAACGAGATTTGCATTGAGCCGTTTTAGGGCGTCAGCCGGATCGTTCACTTTCAGGCGAAGTACTTCACTCGTTGGAATGACCCAGAGAGACTTATGACCAACATCGAGGTTTGAAAGCTTGCCTGCCAACGAGTCCATCAACCCCTGCCCCAACGCCTCGCTATCAACCGTGCCACTCAAATCGCTAAAGGGCAGAACAGCAATGTGCTTTTCGCTGGGCCCAAAGTGCAACAGCGAAAAATATTGATGGTTTGAGGGGAAAACAAGGAGGGAGGCGAGTAGCACGAGCGCGGAGAGACCGGCCACCCAAGGGAGCCACTGACTACGGGAGCGCTTGGGCTTAGCCCACTGAGAAGTGGAGGCTTCTTCGATAAACTTCCGCATATCCGAAGAACGGCCCGAAGTTTTTCTTACCGAGACGGCCTTATTGCTCACGGAAGCGGCGGATATCTCCGCGTGTGCTCGCTGCAGATCAACAAGCATCTCGGAGCAATGCCCGTACCGCTTCTCCGGATTCTTCGAAAGTGCGCGGTAGATAATACGTTGAAGTTCGACCGGCAGGCCGTCAAGCGATTGCGGCGGCTCGTGAAGGATTGCCACCAGAATTGCAGGGATTGTCTTGTGTTCGAAAGGATTGATGCCTGTGAGCATCTCAGCCAGAACCACCCCAAGGGACCAGATATCAGTTCGCGGATCGATGCGATGACCCATCGCCTGCTCAGGGGAGACATATTTAACGGTACCCACAATTCCAGTCGCAGTCGCCGTTTCAGCATTGATGGCTCGGGCAAGACCGAAGTCGACGATCTTAATCGCGCCTGTGCCGCTGAGCATGACGTTAGAAGGCTTGATATCGCGATGGACAATCTGGTGGGCATGGGCTTCGCACAGCCCTTGGGCGATCTGGCTGGCAATTTCTATCGCTTCTAACGTGTTCACAGGAGCAGCATTCATCTTTTGCGCGAGCGAAAGACCGTCGTAGAAGGCCATGACGATGAAAGCACGGCCGTCGACGGTCTCTTCAATGCCGTGAATGACACCAATATTGGGATGGTCGAGAGAGGAGGCCATACGGGCCTCACTAAGAAAGTACTCTCGCTCGCGTGGATCATCGTTCAAAGATTTGGGAAGGAATTTCAGAGCGACGATGCGCTGCAGCTTGACGTCGCGGGAGCGGTAGACGACGCCCATGCCACCAGCACCGACGACACCAAGAATTTCGTAGTTGTTTCCAATCAACTCTCCGACCGACAGAGAGTCTTTAGCGTCGAACATCGGATTCGCTCATGCTCCGGAAGTTGGAGGAATTCGTTTCGTTGAGGAATCTAATGGTATCATCGCCATCCCTCTTTTCTTGGGATCAGCACGATTTCTAGGTCTAGATGCGTAGAACTGAAGTCTCATCGAGTACTCAAAGAGGAAGAGCCCATATCTTTGTCCGCTTCCGACCTCAACAGGCCGATTGGAGACGCCAGGCTGGTCCCAGCCGCCTCAATCACAGCCAATATCTTGAGGATCAGACTCTCCTGATACGCCAGGAATGCCGCCCAGTCAGCGCCAGGTGTGCGGAAGTAAGCAAAGACTTCGATCTGTGGGCCTGTCGATGTCAAATTGATAAGCCTTGATCTTGCCGTATTTCTTTCGATAACCGGATCCGACTCCAGCAGTTGAAAGATGCCGTCCGATACGTTTTAACAACGCTGGGAGCAGTGTCGATTCTTAGAGTAAGTAATTGATGCACCCAAAACTGGTCGCGGAGTGAAAAGTTTTCAAGCTTCTCCTCTGCGACTTTGGCATTTGGAATCGACACCAGCGAGCGATCCAGCGTTCGCAAATTCAATGCACTAATTCCTATGTCTTCAATCGTTCCAGTGATGCCGTCAATCTGGCACATGTCGCCTACCCGAATCGTGCCACGCATCACGATGGAGAACCCACCAAACAAATCTGCAAGAGTTTTCTGTGCGGCGAGAGCGAGTGCTATACCGCCGATCCCCAGACCGGCTACCAGAGCGGAAACATTGACGCCGGCATGCGTAAGTAGCGCAATGATTAGAACCAGCCCAACGAAGATCTTGAAGAGACGCCCCAAGAGGCTGACCAATGTCGCTCGCTCCACCTGCATTCGCAGTTGGAGGCGTTGGCGCACAAAATTGATGATGGTGTCGGCGACGCGTATTGACAGCCAAGCGGCACCTACCCACGCCAAAACGAATCCGGCTGTCTCCCAATAGTGCCGCCCCAGTGCCGTAATAGCATGCTCACTGGCCACATAGGCTGTCAACGCCAGCATCAACCAGAAGATAGGCATCTTCAGCGCTAAAACTGACGCTTCAATCTCGACAGACAACCTCTTGCGAAAGGCTCTCCGTAACAACCAAAGCACTGCTCTGGTAAGGACGGATGCAATACCAAATCCTATGATGAGAGACAAGAGAATGACGAGCCACCGCCACAGCGGCACTGAATTAATGCGAATGCGAGATGCCCATGCCGGAAAAAAATGCTCGTAATCCGTATGCTGCATGCTGGCGTAGGCACCCGGAACCAGATTGAGCGTCTCTTGCGAGAAGAGCCAAACCGACGGCTCCTCAGGACGTTTCACCAGATCGAGCATTAGTTTCAGGTCGCCGCGTGGCGTCTTTACCGTTCCTATGTACTCCCGGGAAAGCCGTAGTTGATCCTCAATATTCCCGTTCGGCGACCTCGAGAGATCGTCGATGCTGGTCGACATCCCCTGATCGAGCAGATACTTCAACTCGCTTGCTAACTCTCCGGATTGCTTTGGCGATCGTTTTCCATCAAGATACTGCGCAGCTTTGTCATAGTCCTT
Source organism: uncultured Acidobacteriaceae bacterium (assembly GCA_963708755.1). Classification (GTDB taxonomy): domain Bacteria; phylum Acidobacteriota; class Terriglobia; order Terriglobales; family Acidobacteriaceae; genus Edaphobacter. Next base: position 15,932 of record CAVPTN010000001.1, on the reverse strand, counting down.
CGCTTCCGCAGCGCGCAAAAAACCCAGCACACATCCGTGAGGAGATGCGCGCCCCAGAGGATCGACAAGCTCAGGGGTGAGTGTTGTAACTTTTGTAGAAGAGTCGTTATCCGTAGAAGGTGGCGTGGGACTATGTCCGTCGAGCGTCTTAACTGCCGACGGTAGAGTTTGTGCATTTGCTTCTACCTGGCCACTGCACGGACCAAGGAGTAAGACGAAGAGGCTGATTCCAGTGACCCATCGCCAATGAGAATAGTTTTTCAGTGTAGTTCTCCAATCTGTTATCTAACCCTGATTGCTAAGGGCTAAAGCGGCTGCTGAGAGGCGATCTTCGAAGGCTTGTCATTCAATTTCAAAGGCCACATATTGCAAAACCGATTGGCGTTCTACCTCGAAGGCTACCGAGTCTCCGGTCTTGAAGTTTGCAAGCTGCTGCCGCAACTCGTCGGAGGTGCTGAGGGGCTTACCGTTAATCGAGCGAACGACGTCTCCCACCTCAAGATTGGTAAGGGTAGCAGGTTCCCCTTCTAAAACACCGGCCACTACGACTCCGCGTTTGGAACGGAGACCCGGCAATGTTGCAGCGATAAGGTCATTGAGATCAACTACAAAAACACCAAGGGATGGAATTAGATCTTTCCTTGGATTTGTCAGGTCCGACAAGCTGTCGACCGTCGGGAGCGAATTAATTGCAGTGATGAAAAGTGTGACCGGCTTGCCACTGCGCAAAACCTCCATACGCAACGGCGTCCCGCGCTTGTGAATATATAGGTATGCAGTATATTTCGGGAACGAGTCGATGGGAACGCCATCCATGAGTTGCACGATGTCCCCCGACCGCAATCCAGCATCGGCGGCTGGGCCAGCCTTATCAATGTCAGAGAAAATCACACCATGGTCTTGAGGCAACTTCAGGCCCGTCGCAAGGTCAGGGGTTATCGCTTGAGCATGCGCACCAATGGAAACGGAGGGAACAAAGCCACGTGCTTTCAATTCGTAGTAGACGAAGCGAACGACAGGTTCCGGGATGGCAAACCCCAGCCCCTCGCTCCCCCCGCCGGAGCTATAGATAAATGTATTGATGCCGATCAGGTTGCCATCGCGGTCTATCAATGGCCCCCCACTGTTACCAGGATTGATCGGCGCGTCGGTCTGTACGTAAACCATAGGACGATCCAACTCGGGTTGCCTACCTACGGCACTTACGATTCCCTTGGTGATGGTGTGGTCCAGACCCTGGGGTGATCCGATGGCGATCACTGTTTGCCCCAGACGCACGTGAAATGCTTCAGGTAGAGATATAACAGGAAGGTCATGGGCCTCAATCTTGATGACAGCGAGGTCAGCGTATCGATTCGTGCCGATCAATTTCGCCTCATATACGCGCTGTGAATTTGCCAGTTGTGTGCGACCGGTCACTAACTCTACGGTAGTGGGCGCAACAATCACTCGAATGCGGAGTGCACCTGCAACCACATGATTGTTGGTGACGATGTAGCCGTCCGGATCGACGATTACGCCGGACCCTATGACACGCTGCCTTTGTAAGGTCTGCTGATCTTCGTCGTCGCTACTCTCAGGCTTGCCAAAACCAGTGACCTCGATCTCTACAACGGAATGCATCGCCCGTTCGGCAACATCGTCAATGGCTTCATCGTATTCCTGCAAGATTCCAGGTCGATCTGTTGGCATACTCGACTGTTTAGTAGGATTTTGACCGAGGACAGGCAGTGATACTGCGACGCACAAGAGTGCAAATAGAAGACGAGTTGCGATTTTCATTCGAGGCTCCATGTGAGCTGACTTCAAACAATTATGCGCTGGTGCCTTGAACTGCGGATTTTTTCTCTGCCGCATCCCAATTTAAAATTGGGAGGTCAAGAACAAAAATAGCGTACATCACTGGCCGTCTTTGTCATGGAAAGGGATGTGCTTATGAAGACAGCTAAAAGCACTGCTGCCACGATTCAAAAGATATCGCGCTGCGTCTTCAACGGCCCGAGAGTTCGCCGTAAACTCCATAGGCAAGAACTATCCCCGAGATGAGAACTCAGATCTCTCATAGGTTAGGCCCTGACGATTCGTCCAATCAGCGTTTGTCAGCGATGCGGCCAAAGGTGGTCTCAAGCAACCGCTGCATCTTCTTCGCGGCTCCCGAGACGGCGGTTTGTACGTCCGCAGACTCGTCGGTAACCGTGAGAGATTGATGATTGTTGGGGCGCGCCTCTATAACGCAGCGTTTGTCCTTCGGTCCTGACTTGTCCGCATTCTCGTCGGTGACGAAGACCTCGATGCGCGTGAGATGGTTGTCGAATCTATCGAGAAGACGGTGAATCTCGGCTTCAATCGAGGTGGAGAGCGCCGCGTGCATGAAGATATTTTTGTCACTATTGATCAGGATCTGCATGGATCGATCTCCCCAGAGCACTGCTCCGTCAGCTATCTATTCGTTGGCGATCATCTCACGAACTGTGGCGATACGTTTTTTTAATCCCCGCGATCTTGTCCGGCCACGTGCCTCCAGTCGGATCTGGGTAGGGTACTCCGGCGGCGTACTCCCGTTCGACCTCGGCAAGATGGTCAAGCAGGATATTCAGTCGGTCCTGTAGTGTCGGGCCAGCCATAAATAGAAGCCTATCATCGGGCCGGAAGACCTGCGGAAAAGGGTTACCTTGAAATCACGAAGAATTTGAGGTGGGTACCATCGTAGTAGAACTGGGTTGCGGAACCTGCGGGCCTTTCGTAAACGAAGGAGTCTCGCGAGATAGACGCCTTGGTGCCGTCAATGCCCATGTAATGGCCCGGGCGAAGCTTCCAAACGACAAGCGGAGCTGCGACTTGGGTGGGAGGGACGACGACTTCGCTGATAGCTTGGCCTTTCTTGATGTAAACGAGAATGAGCTTCTCAAACTGCTTCGCAGGATCGCTCCCCTGTGTCTGATCATGTTGAATAAGGGCAACGAGGAACGCCGGTTTGCCTTTGGGATAGAAGTCTCCCGAGGCTACTCCGGGACATTCGCCGGGGTGGTTGACCTTCCAGAGTTTCAAATCGTTGGCTGCAATGTCCTGGGGCTGCAAGATTGTCCAGTTGTCCTGCTCGACCGTGGAGCGAACCGATTGGGGCATTCCATTCAAGCAGTCTTCTGCGTGGACGTACGCTGACGAAGCGATGAAGATTGCAAAGAGGATACCCCTGTAAAGACTCATCATTCTAGCTTCCTTGCTCCCAGCACGTTTGGACGATACGACCTTTGGGGGAGTGAGGTCATTTGCGCTTCGCTGAATGCCAACTGACACGGAGAGACTGCCGAATCCAAATTGCCGCTTTTTTTTGCGAGTGAAGTATGACGTTTTTGTTGGGTATTTTGCAGAAAAAGGGTGTCTGGAACGTGGTTTTTTGTGGTGATTTCGTGGTGAATTGCGTGGTAAATATGGTGTTTTGACAACCACTTTTTCAGTCCAAAAAAAATGCGCCAGGTTTTGAGGATTTATTTTCAGAACTTCCCATTCTGGGAATAGACGCTGCGTGGATGCCACCTCTCAAAACGCTAGATAGGATGACGTTCCATTTATCGAAGAGTGGTCGATCTGGGCTTGCGGCAATATATGCTCAGAGTGGTTCGAGTCGTCCGAGGCCACGAAGGGCAAATGAATACTCCATGACAAACACCCCGGTACCTTGGTGGATGGATTTTATGTCGCTCCCTGGCCAGGCGACCTTTTGGCGTCTGCTCTCGGCATTGATCCTTGGCGCCTGCGTTGGAGCGGAGCGCCAGTGGAGGCAACGTGCCGCAGGATTGCGCACAAATACGCTGGTGTGCTTTGGCGCGGCGGCTTTCGTCGATCTGGGCCTCGCAATCTCTCCGGGAACGACACAGGTGATTGCGTACGTTGTCTCCGGCGTTGGCTTTCTCGGTGCCGGCGCCATCATGAAAGACGGCGGAAATGTGCGTGGCCTGAACACGGCCGCAACTCTGTGGTGCTCTGCTGCCGTGGGTGCCTATGCGGGTGCGGGTAAGGTGGTTAGCGCCGCTTTCGTGGCGGCTTTGTTGATAGCAATCAATTCGGTGCTGCGTCCGCTCTCACGCTTTATCGATCAACGCTCCCTGTCGGTGATTGAGACGCATGCGCTTTACCGAATAAGGCTTGTCTGCGACATGGATCGTCAGACTGAGGCAGAGTATGAGCTGACGCGAGCCATCGCTTCGCGCTCTCTCGTGCTGCGAAAGATGCTCTCGGAGAAGGTTGAAGGAACGGACCACTCCATCATCCAGGCAATACTTGAATCGCCTACGCATGACGCCAGTGTTTTGGATGCTGTTGCGGAAGAGCTGCGCGAGTTCCCCTCAACTCAATCGGTGGAGTGGACTGAGACGGGAAGCGAGGCAGAGTAGGTCGTGTTTTCGCAAGCATGCACCACGTCTCGGATGCCGATATTGTTGTGCGCCCGATCTATCGAACGGGAAGAAATCTGGGACGCGCCCCTCCAGATGCGTAAATCCGGAGGTCGAGATAGGGCAAGGTCTATAGAATTTGTCACCCGCATACTAAAAGTATTGCTAGTGTCGGCGCTGAGATTGGAAGCGGAACAATAGGTGAGTCTTGGCGCGGAATGCCAGATGCAGCGCGGGCCCTTCCTATCTCAATGTGCGAGGAGCTTAGCAATGAAAAAAATGCTTAAACTTGTCGGTACGAGCAGTCTACTGTGCCTACTGTTTGCGATACCCGCTACGGCACAAATTACGGTCGGCTTGACCTTTACCACGACGTTTCCATTTTATGCCGGCAATACGAAGTTGCCTGCCGGGACGTACAAGATCACACCGTCTCAGTATTCCACCGATATTCTGCAGATTGACAGTTCCGTAGGGAACCATTCCGCGTTTATTGAATACACACCGAGTCAAACGGGCGCTTCGCATAAGGCGACTGATGTGTCGTTCAAAAAGTATGGGACAACCGATTTTCTGGACACGATATGGGTTCAAGGACAACAGTTCGGGATGGTGGTCGAGCCTACTAAAGTTGAAAAGAAGCTTGCTGAGGGAGGCGCTCCCCAGGGGCATTCGGTGCCAGCTAAAGGGCAGTAAACCGTTAGTACGACTGCGCGATTATTTTCCATTCCATACTGCGCAGCGGCTCTCCGCTGCTGCTGCGTACCCGTGCGCTGTCTCGACCTGGAGAATCGCGCTTGGCAGATACACGTGTCCTTTGGGGCGTCTTTGTCGTTGGGATGGGAAAGCGGTTTGTACTCTTCGCATCGATCAGGCTGTGAGGCGGAAGAGCGCTCTCTTTGTTGCACTCCGGTAGGAGTCCGTATCTCCCACCTTTTGCACGGAGGTGTAGCCTGCGGATCGCAGGAACTCTTCAATCCACGCGTGGGGATTCGGTCCCATGTCCGGAAGACTACTGGCCCATGTATTGTTGGTCTCATCGCTCTGGCCCATGTCGAATATCAAGACCTTACCAACCCTTGTGCGGAGCGCAGCCATGATCTCTCTTGAGTAGTCGACGCCCTGGTTATACATGATGTGATGTAACACGGACTGGAATAAAACCAGATCAGAGACAGGTAGGCGCGAGATGAGGTCGGGAGAGATATCGGCGTAGATAAAGCCTGCGCCCTTTACGCCGTTTAGCAGAACGGAAGCATGAGCGAGAGAGAGCCGACGCACGTCACCATCGACTCCAAGAGCCACGCATCCACAGACGGACGCGGCCTTCTCGACAAAAAATCCCTCCGCACAACCGATGTCCAGCATCGTAGCCGATTTGCTGACGTCTATTTCGTTCTTAATAATTGCCCATCGGTCGTCGCAGGACCGCTCTCCTTCGCTGATCTGCGTCTCTCCTATTCGAACCGGATGATACGGATCAAAGCTCGCTGAGATACTGCGTACGGCTCTGCGATAGACGAAGCCGGGCACCTTCCCAAAGGTTTCACCGATGTTGAGCGCTTCATGCTTGGAAGACTGGTCTGTACATGGCATCGATAAACCCCTGATCATGGTTGTCTTTATTGAACATCAACGTGCTCATCCACAACAACATCGCCACTCCCTTGAGATCGTCCTGCGTAAGAGAGAAAGCGCTGCGAACGGTTTCCGTGTAGTCGTAGAGCCATGGATAGCGCCACTGTTCCTTTGGTAGCCAGATATCGGCAAGAACATCGGAGAGGTAAACTTTACCCCACATCGCGTAGCTCATGAAACCCATTGTGAGAGCATCGTATCCAGCGCAGCCGAACTCTCGGGAGCGATCCCAATCGACGACTCCACTTACCTGATCGTCTTGAATCAGGAGATTGTCTGCCCAGTAGTCTCCATGAATAGGCACTGCCGCGACATTGGTTCGATCCCAATTGCGCAGGTATTCGCAAGCTCCTGGAATCTTGTCGGCATAAGGGTTTTTCTCAAGGAAGTTCAGCACTTTTGTGATCAGCGGCTGATCGACATCTGAGCGTCTTGCAGCGCCTTCAGAGTACATCTGCAACAGCGGACCGAGGCCCCTCATAATCGCGTTTTGAAGCGCGGGCTCTGTCAGATTTTTACAGCGGACCGGGACCCCAGGGAGGTGAGAGACGATCATGCGATCAACGTCTTTGGAGATGATCTCCGGCACAAGTGAACCTAGCGCCTTGCGACCGATGCTGATGCCGGCAAAGTGTTGTTCGATAGAGCATCTGTACTGCTGGAAACCGGTGGCATATGCGACTACATCTCGTCCATCAAGACTGCCAAAACAGACGAATAGTCCGGAGTTCGCGAGAATGACACGAACATGATGCGAGGGATCGAGCCTGAAGAAGTCGGTGACGTGTTGCAGATTCCCCTTGAGGACGAATGCGGGAACTCCGTGAGTGAGAGAGTTGATAATGCCCTTGAAGGTGGCGGGTTCTGACAGGTAAAGCTCTCCGCGGATGCTGCGACTACAGGGAATAACGGCCGTGGACTTTCGATAGGAAGTGGGAGAGAGCGCGCCGAGCATGGTCTGCCAGACCGCCATTGGACGGGATTGGCACCTTTCGAGGGCTGAGTTCTGTTCGACCATCTTGCCTAAGGTCCCGAGCATCATCCAACGCTCATTGAGGCCTATGAAACTGGTTTCGCTTGTTAGAGATAGCGGTATTGGCTCCGGTACATGCGCTGCGCGTATGACACTCATCACGCCCATAGGAAGATCCACCTTTGTCGCAAGCTGCTCCGTGATCGGCACTTGCACGGACCGCCTTCACGAGAGGGCCAATGATAACCAATTGTTAATTGAATATGAAAGGAAAATTAATTTTTAATGAACATCAGGGACGAGTTTCCCCCTGATTTTAGGGATTTTGCTCGCGCAGGTGATCTTTTTTGCGTCTGGGAGAGGCTGGGCGGTGAACGATGGAGCACTTTGGGCGCTCGCGGCTGATTGTTACCGGGCCGGGAGGAAGTCTAGCACGATGGGTTGTCAGAAAGATCGCTCAACCGGCTGGAGGGCCTGACGACTGGTCACATCCTTATGTCGTGTTCTCCGACGATGGTGAAGGCTGGGAGCAAGTTTGTCATGATGAGTAGGTCTCGAACTTTTTTGCCCAGGTGTAGCAGTTCGAGCGAGCACCCCTTCGTGTTGGCGGAGACGTAGATGCGAGCGAGTGCACCCAGACCCATGCTATCCATGTGTGTGAGGTCTGCCAGGTCGAGGATGAGGCGCTGATGGGTGGGAAGGAGCTGGGAGACAGGAACGTAGAGGAGTTCAGTGGCACCCGCCACTAGTTTGCCGTGACAACGCACGACGGCGGTGCGGCCGTTGTCTTCGATCTCGAGCGTGAAGGGCGGCGGGGTGGCGGCTACAGACATGTGTGCTCCTTTTGGAGGCAATTCTATAGCTCGAATCAGGAGAGCGGTTCGTACCATCGCACGAATGCCCATATCTCAGACTCGAAATATGGGCATTCGTGTTTGTCACGATGAGATCTGGGGCGCCCGCGCCGTTAATTTCCCTTATTCGAGTGGCTGGTGAGCTTGCGAAGGAAGAACTCCTGTATCAAGGCGTTGGCCATTCGCCCCCCGCTGTTGATAAGTAAAGTATTGAAGACTAACGCTGGTCCCCGATTGCTCTCCGGATAGTAGAGATTTGCAAGGGATGACGCGACCAGATCGCCGCCCATGCTGGAATAATTGATCTGATTACGGCCATTGTCTCCCTTGCAGATGAATGGGGCCGAGAGTGCGTGAAGGGCGCGGGACTTTTTCGTGCCGGTGCCCTGGTAAAAGTAGCGCGGATCCTGATGCAGGAGCGAAGGCAGAACGGCACCGCCGACCATTATGTTCGAGAAGCTATCGGCGTAGGCAGCACCAAAGCGCTGACCATAACCTTTCCAACCTTGTTGATAGTTAGGATAGTCGCCTGCCTGATTGAGTCCCGCGATGAATAAATCGCCGGCGATGCTGGCTACATCAGTGCCGGCTTTGAAAGCGATTTCGTACTTCAGCTTCGTTGTTAGCGGGACAGGATTCTTCTCGTAGGAGACATAGAAGTTGGGAATGATGCCAAAGACACGTTGCGTCTCTGCTGACTTGGCCTGCTCGGTAGCGAGTTGCTCCATTGTGACAGCGGCTACTGAAGTTTCCACCACGGCTATCTTGAGCTTGATGTCAGTTAGTTCCAACCTTTGACCAGGGCTGATCGTAACGGGAGGCGAGGTCCAATCCGAGAAACCGTTCGCATGCACAACGAGCTTGTGAGGAACTGTTGGATCGACATTTTTGAGTTCAAAAAATCCTGATTCATTCGCTGTAACGGAGTGAGATTCGTTCGGAGCCGGTTCGCTGTCTGTAACAATCGCTTGGGGGACAGTGTAGCCATCCACATCCGTCACATTGCCACTGATGCTTCCACGCTGCGGCTCCGGCGCGGCGGCGAGCTGTTGGCCCCTCGCGGCACTCGAAGCCACACCGAGAATGAAGATACAAAAAAGTTGACGGAAGCGCATAAAGGTAGTCACGGACAAAAGTCCATCTAAGAGAAGATGCGCTAGCCTTACTGAAAGGTTCAAGCCTGCACAATTTTTGTCCCCCCGAATAGAGACGATTTAACGGGGAATAATATGATTTTACAGGGTAATTTGCGAAAAAAGGAGAGCGTTTTTAAGGTGGTTTTTTTGATGGCGAAAACGTGAGAGTGCATGGAAACGTGGTAGGTTAGCAGTCATTTTTTTTGGCGAAAAAATGCATCAAGTTTTTGAAATTTTGTGGGCTTCTCGTTTTAGGGAGTAAGCGAGGTCAGGATGATTAGTCTTTCGAAGGCGCGACACCCGCGCGCAAACTTTAAACCGGATCAAGCGCTAGATATCGAGCACTACATCAGAGCTTGGTTGAGAGCAACAAAGAAGCACACGCCCTTCTCCTGGCGGATCAAGCGGCTGTGGGGAATATGTGACGCTGCCATCCAGAATAGTATTCTCGCACGCGTGACAGACTCCAACGCGACAAGACCATTGCACTGGGATCTTGTTCGACTCTAAAAGCTCGAGGATATTGTTACAGTCCGACGGCCAGACCAAAGAGACGCTGGATTTGGACAATGTAATCATCGGACGATCCGCGGTTAGCGAACTGGCTACTACCGTTCGCTTCACCGAGCCACTGGTTATTGCGTTCGAACCGAAAGACTCAAAATGGATTCGCGATTCAAATGTCCCCCACTGCTGTAGCTCACGATGAAAATCTTTCAGAAAAGCAGTCGGACCACAAAGATAGAATTCGCTCTGCTTTGGAACTCCTAAACTCTCCATTACTGCAACTGAGAGATGTCCTTCCAGGTCGAAGTCGACATTTTGCCGATCCTCAGGCAAAGGCTGACTGTAAGCAACGTGAGAGATGGCATTCGGCAAACTCCTCAGAGTGGTTCTCACTTCATCTTTGAAGACGTCGTGATGGCTATCTCTCGCGGCTCTCATCCAGTACACCTTCCTCTGTGGCGCCTTGTCGTTTGCTGTGAGCGAATGAAGCATGGAAAAGAGTGGAGTAATTCCAATCCCAGCGCTGAGGAAGACAACCGGATCTTCGGATTCCTCGATAAGAAAGTTCCCGCGAGGAGCGCTGACGTCGATGGCGTTGCCAGCCATGAGATGTTCATGAAGCCAGGAGCTCGCTTGACCGTGATTCTCACGTTTCACACTGATTCGCCAGTTTGAGGTATCGACACCGCCAGAGAGCGAGTAACAGCGCACAAACGTCTTTGCACCATCGCTCCCAAACTTGAGCACCACATATTGACCAGCTTCGAATCGAGGAAGCGGATGACCGTCCATGCCACCGAGTAGGAACGATCGAACGTCCGCAGACTCGTCATGCGTCGAGACAACCTTCAATCTGCGGAAGCCTTGCCATGCCTGGGGCTGAGATTGTTGGGACAAGCCAGGATTTCCATTGAGCGTTCCCTTCATCGCAGCATCGTGTAATTCAGTGAAGGACTGTTTCCAGCCTGGGCTGAGTGCTTCAATCGAAAGCGCACTCTCCAAGCGTTCCGCGGGATGATCGCCCAGGTACAAAAGGGCATCAATCTCACTCACGGTCATTTGCCTTGCGTCACGTTCAACTAGGCTAATTTCATCACCAGCGCCGATGAGGCCCTCTTCTATCACTTTCAGGTAGAACCCCGGCCGATGGTGCGACACCACAAGAGAAGGCATCTCGGGATGGTTCATCCGGATTCCGAGGCGATAACAGGTGACGCGCGGTTGGGTCACTTGTACGAGTGCGCCGCCGATGCGATAGACGTCACCAACGCACACTTCCTCGTCTGCCATACCAGTTACGGTGAGGTTCTCTCCAAAACGCCCATATTCATATGGACCCTCTTTAAAGTAGCGTTCCCAGTATTGATAAGACTCGATCTGATATACAAGCATGGCGCGATTTGCACCACCATGACCTATCAAGTCCGCTTGACCGTCTCCGTCTAGATTGACCCGACGCGCCATGACCTTACCTTCGACAGGGGCCTTCCAGATCGCCGTGCGAACCGATTGATCGCGCCATGCGATTTCTTTAGGTTTTCCTACATTGACCGATATCACCTGGGCCATAGAGCGACTCTACCTGTACTGTACGGTACATCGAAATGTTGAGCCAAGATTCGAGAATCGGACAAGAACGCACGCTGACCAGATCCCCGAGCGCTGCTGCGAGAGAGTAGACACGATCCCACTTTTTTGTTCTGAGGGTTTTTGATGTTGGCTTTGTTGTTGTCGACCTCATAGGGGATGGCGCCGCCAACGACGAGGTCTGTGGCGTTTGCGACTCAGGCGGGTTTTATAAATTCGGTTCGATATTTGGTGGCTAACGCTACTGCTTTGGCTCTAAACTCGGCCTGGGCTGCGGGGTCTGGTTTTGGGGGTGGGGTGGTGCGGGTGTCTACGAGGACGCCGATTTGAGCGAAGAACTCTTCCTGGCCTGCGGGAGAGCAGATGCAGAGGAGGCGGGTGGGTTTGTCGGTGGCGTTGTGAAATCGATGAGGTGCGTTGGCGGGGATGTGGATGGTTTGGCCGGATTTTACGGTGGATTGAGCGCCGCGAAAGGTGGCTTCTATCTCGCCGTCGAGGAGGATGAAGGTCTCTTCGAAGTCGTGGCGATGTGGCGGTGGGCCGCCGCCGGGAGGGATGTGCATGTCGATGAGGCAGAAGCGGCCTGCTGTGTCTTTTCCGGAGAGGAGGACGGTGTAGGTGTCGCCTGCTAAGCCTATGTGGGGGCGGGTTTTATCGTCGGCGGTGGCGAGGGTCAGGTCGCGGGTTCGATCGTCGGGCGGGAGCGCGGATGTGGGCTGGGCGCTTTCATCGGAAGTGATGGGCATGTGCTTCTCCTTGATCGTTGTTCGATGGTGGGTTGCGGGTTAGATACGGGTCGTCTTTGAGAAAGTAATTGTAAGGTGTGCGGATTTTTTTTGGGCGGGGAGTTGTGGTGTTTTGCAGGGGTATTTGCGAAAAACGGGTGTTTTTATGTGGTGTTTTGATGGTGAAAACGTGGTGAGTTGCATGGTGGATGTGGTGTTTTGACGGTCACTATTTTGCCGCTGAATTATGCGCCACGTTTTTGAGGTTTATTTTCGGGGTTCCCGTTTTGGGAATACTGGCGTCCTATTCGGCTTTGCGGGGGCCGTAGTGGGTGAGGGCGCTTTGGTCGAAGCGTTCGAGGAGTTCGGCTACGTCTTTGTAGACCTCGATGCAGCCGGCGTCGAGGAGTTCCTGGCGGGACCAGCCGCCGGTGGTGACGCCGATGGTGCGGATGCCTGCTTTGCCGGCGGACTCGGCGTCGTAGGGGGTGTCGCCGAGGGCGAGGACGCTGGTGGGTTTGGCGTGGAGCTTGTGGAGGGAGGCGGAGAAGATGTCGGGGTGGGGCTTGGTGCGGTCGGCGTCGTCGGCTGAGGTGGTCTCGTCGATGAGGTCGGAGATGTTGGCGATCTTCATGTAGGTGTCGAGGTCGGCTTTGTCGGTGGAGGAGGCGAGGGCGGTGCGGATTCCGGATTGTTTGAAGCGGAGGAAGAGGTCGCGGACGCGGGGGAAGGGTTTGACCTGCGCGAAGTAGTCCTGATGGAAGAGGAAGCTGCGGTAGGTTTTGAGGGGCTCCTCGACCATGGGGCGTTTCCACCAGGGGACGAAGACGGGGATGAGCTGGTCGCCGCCTTTGCCGATCTGTTTGCGGAGGGTTTCGATGTCGAGGGGGATGTCGATGACGGCGAAGGCGTCTCTCCATGCGGCGGCGTGGAGCCAGTTGCTTTCGACGAGGGTTCCGTCGATGTCGGAGAGGATGGCTTCTACCATGGTGACCCACCTTTGGGAGTGCAGATGGTGGGTTAGATGCGTTCAGTGTTGCTCGCGCCTCAGCTTAGGATTTTTAGGCTGAGATCTGCGATCAGAGCCGCAGACTGAACAAATTGACGCGCAGGAAGAGGAGGATGATGAGTGAGATGATGCTCACGGGTATGACAATGCCGCGGGCTTTGCGAAAGTCGGGATCAGTGGTTTTGATGCGACCATATTTGACCCACCAGCGAATAGCCATGACCGGGACGGCGTACTTGATGAAGACAAAGCCGATGAGACCCGCGAGGCCAAGGAACGGAAAGAAGATTAGCGCTCCAAATGGAATCAGAATGCCCAGCATTACTTTCAAGTAACTGGCGTCGCTGCAGGCCTGACTGATCTTGCTGGTTGCGGCGGCGGATTCGTCAGCCGCGGCTCGGTCGATGGGAGTGTGGCAGAAGGAGCATTCCTTCATTGAGGTGTTGATGGTTTCTTTGCAGTTCGGGCAAGGGAAGACACTAACAGCTGAGGATAGGCCGAAACTCTGCGCCATGCTCGTTGCCTCTTTGATTTACTTTCAGGCAAGGTTAGCACGAGAACTTTTGTAAATTTGGGTTAGTCGGCTCGGAGTGAAGGCGGTTCGTGCTTCCGCACGAATGCCCACTCATGCGGTGAGACCCCATGAATGGGGCACCCAAGGTTGTGGTTGGTTTTGTGTATGGGCCACCCGCCCAGTGCTAACTTTTGTGGAATTGGATGCCTTGCCGATAGCGAAACCCAATCCCAAAATGGGAACTATTTCGCGTCGATCGTTGATAACCTAAGCGGCTTAGGTTAGAGTCATAGGGTGAGTTCGCTGACGTTTGATTCGTACCGCTTTACGGTCCACTCCAACGATCACGCTCCGCGTCATGTCCACGCATTTCTTAGTGAAACTGAGGTCGTTATAGAACTCGGTACTGATGGAAACGTGAGGCTATCAAAACGAAAAGATGCCGTTCGGCCCGCAAACGCCAAAAAAGCGGATGTGAGAAAGCTCCTCATCGGAGCGGCCGATCATTTCGATGAATTAGTCGCACTCTGGGAGGGAGTACATGGAACCGTTAAGAAAACATACCGGTAAACATAGCGTTCTCACGAGCCATGCCGAGATCGATGCGGCCATTGCGAATGCATCGATAATCGCCGACGAACCAAGAGTCGTCGATGCTGCCTATGTGTCGGCGGAAGGGTTAGACTCTATCGTTTTGAAATTGAGCGACAACCGTAGAAAGCTCATACCTCGAGAGGAAATACAGGGATTGTGTGATGCGCCTCCAGAGCTTCTTACATATTCATCGAAATCTCTCCCAACGGTACTTCTTTGAGGTGGCCCTTCTTGGACATAGACCTCTATGTCCCTCCGCTGTTAGAGGGCGTGGTTGGTAATCGAGAGTGGATGAAACATTTGGGCAGACGAGGCGGATTAGCGACCACTCAGGCCAAAGCAATTGCGTCTCGACTAAACGGAAGAAAAGGTGGGAGGCCAAGAAACCAAAGCGGAGAGAAAACAGCGGCGCTGCAAGACTTCGGAGAGTTGCCCGCAATAGTTTGGATGACTTGAATTATGTTCTGTTTTCGAATGTAACGGCGCCCGAATATTTTCAAGCAGTATCAAGCTCTTCGTGGGCAAGGCCAACAAAATATTTTCAATGGTCCTGGTCAACCAAAAATTAGAGAGGAAGTCAGTTATGAAGCTTTCAGCAATAGTAATCGGTAGAGCACTAGCGTTTATCGACATCAACGAGATTCTCTCTGGTGGGAATATCTACCTTCCCGACGTAGTCAAAATACTGGTTACGGAATTTGACTTTCAAAAAGTACCCACGAAGCCTGAAGAATTCAATTTGGCTGACGGAGTTGAATTTAAATTAGGAAGAAACAAGACCGTCGTGATCGAGCGGTTGGTTATTTATTATGGCCTCATTCTTCTTGAAACTAAATCCACTACGGAAGTCTCTCAGCAGGTACTGCTGGAAATTTTCAGAGTAGCTTTTGGCAAGATGAGCATGAGTTTCTCCGAAGAGCTCATTAAGCGCTGGGCATTCATCAGCTTTCTTACCTTTTACACCGATTTTCCGCTGCTCGCTCAATACAGCGATCCATTAAAAGCCTTGGCGCAGAAAACCACAAAAGCTGTTTCGGAAATCTTCAAAGAAGATCTCGAATATGAACCGCTTGAGATTAAAATTGGCCACAATACGAATTCGAGAAAAAATGACATAGCGTCGTTTCTCATTCAATATCGCGCGGGAACACGTTTTTCCGAGAATAAATACTATTCCGAAGCGCCACTTCCGACAGACGTTCATTGGAAGTTCCTTGAGGAATTTGAAAAGGATGTGCTCAAAGGAAAGAAATCCAGAAAGTCTTGAGCACCGATCTCAGTAATTCAGGCTTAATCGCTTATTCCACGGTCACACTTTTTGCTAGGTTTCTGGGTTGGTCTACGTCGCAGCCTCGGCGGACGGCTATGTGGTAGGCGAGGAGTTGGAGGGGGACTACTTCGAGGATGGGTAGGAGTAGTTCGGGGGCCTGGGGGATGTAGATGGTCTGCTCGACGAGCTGGCTGATCTCGGTGTCGCCTTCGATGGCGATGGCGATGACGCGGCCAGAGCGGGCGGTGACCTCTTGTATGTTGCTGAGGGTTTTTTCGTACTTGAGGACGCTGGAGGGATCGTTGGGGTCCTTGGTGGCGATGCAGACGACGGGGAGGGATTCGTCGATGAGGGCGTTGGGGCCGTGCTTCATCTCGCCGGCGGGGTAGCCTTCGGCGTGGATGTAGGAGATCTCCTTGAGCTTGAGTGCGCCTTCGAGGGCGATGGGGTAGTGGATGCCGCGGCCGAGGAAGAGGAAGTCGTCGGAGGTGTGGAAGAGGCGGGCGAGCTCTTCGCACTGGGCGGAGAGTGGAAGGCGTGTGGTGGAGCGGCGTTCTAAAGCAAATGCGGGGTTTTCTCCACTCCGGCGCTTTGCGCCTCCGGACGAAAGACACATTTTTGTTAAGACCAGCATTTCGAGCGTGGGCGGAGGGTGCGGCGACGCCTTCGGAGGAGCCGGGGGCGTCGGGTGAGTTGATGTTGAGCATGGAGGCGAGCTTGGTGGGGAGTTT